>NZ_BAAHXO010000005.1:0-11830 GCF_054656775.1 Desulfurobacterium crinifex | reverse complement strand
CCTACACTGATGGTTACTCTGAACTCTGGATATTTTTTGAATCTAATGTTTTCGACTGCTTGACGTACCTTTTCTCCTATTTTTAGGGCTACTTCTTTATGAGCCTTGAAGAGAATTATTAGAAACTCTTCTCCTCCATACCGAATGGCTTCGTCCACAAAACGGATATTATTAATTATAGTTTGGGCTATTTTTCGTAATACTTCATCTCCAAAAGAGTGTCCATAGGTATCATTCACTTTTTTAAAATTGTCTATATCGAGCATAAGAATTCCTGTTGATATTTTTCCATGGAATTTATTGAGTTTTACTTTGAGAGATTCAAGGTAGTGTCTATTACCAAGACCTGTTAGATTGTCGATAAAAATGAGATATGAAGCTTTTTGGATTATATCTGTTGCTGAAATTATTCCGACAATTTTGTTTTCTTTATTGACTACAGGTAAATGTTTGATTCCATCACGTATGAAAATTTCTATGCAACTTGTAATTGGGGCATCTTCATTTATTGTAAGCAATTTTTTCTTTTTCTTCTTGAGAAGTTTTAAAGCTTTTCTTATGGTGATGCTTTCATGATTAAAGAAAATCAGTTTTAGGATATCAGTTTTGGTGAGTATATCAATGGGCTTTTTATCTCCGTTTACGATAATTGCACTCCCGATTTTATCTAAGACCATTAAAGTTGCGACTTTTTTTACACTATCGGATAAGTTAACTATGTACGGATTTCTAATCATAAATTCTTTAACGGGGTTACTTAAATTTAGACTGTGGTTTGAAAATTGTTTCATGGCTGTCTTCCTTTCCCCCAACTTGAAGTCTTTTTTCATTTTAACAGTTTTTTAGTAAATAAGAACCTTCCTCCAAAAAGGAGGAAGGAATTCAAGGGAGCTGGTGATTGGTAAGTAGAAGTAGGAGTGTCCAAATATTCTACTATAGTTTATGTAACTCGAGTTCCTGTTCACTTCAACAATTTAACTATGCCTTTCTATGCTACTGTAGTTGCCAGACCTTTAACCTCAATTGATCCAATGCCAATTTTCCATGCTACTTTAGTAGAGAAAAATAGACACTTATTACTTGATACTTTCTATTCTATATAGCTTGAAGTTTTGTTTATTCCGTTTCTTGGGCTTTCTTCATAAGGAGCATCATTTCATCACGGAGTCTTAATCGTTTTATTTTTAGTTTTTCAAGCTTAATTTCCTCTTGAGGGGTTAGAATATGTTTTCGTTCCATTTTATCTATAATGTCATCAAGTTCCTGATGCTTCTTCTCAAGGACTTTGAAGTATGGAAACTTCTTTCTTGTAAGATTTTTTAAATCTTCATCTCTAAGCATTTTTCATCCTCCTTTGTCTCACAATTTAGACACACTCACTTATAATTTGACTTCCAAATATTAAATTTCAAACTCCAAATTTGCAGGAGTTGAAATAGATGTGTATGGTTATTCCAGATTTTCTTCTTTATCTCTTAATGGTAGTTCTTACTCTGTCTCTTGCTTTTATGGCACTGGTTTTATCAGACACGATAAAACTTCCCTTTGATAGGGACAGTTTCGACAATAAGGAAAGAACGGAAGGAAAATATTCCCCAGCTTCCAGAGAATGTTCCAAGCTACATACTCAAAAAACGACCGTTTAAGGCATAGATAATCCCGTTGAAAAAGTATAATTTTCTCCGAAGGTTATCTCTTATAAAATTCTGCAAAATACCTTTTTCACAAAATTGCTTCTACTTCTCCTCTTTTTCCTTCTGCAATTCAGCTATTGCTTTATTCACAAACTCCAGAGACACTTCCAGTAATTCAGCTATTTCTTCTGGGGGGAAGTTGCCTTTTAGGTGGAGTTTTTGAATGGCTTCCTTCCTTACTCTTTTAACTCCTTCTTGAAAGAACGGGTCTTGCTTTATCATTTCCTCGGTAATTGTAAGCGGCATCCTATCCTCTGATAGTCAAACTCAATTACTGCTTTTTGTTCAGCAAAGATTCAACCTCTTCAACAGGAAGGTCTAAAAGCTCTGCTATCTCTTCTGTAGATTTTCCTTTCCTATAAAGGGACATAACAATTCTTCGACGTTCTCTTTTAGAACCCTTTTCCAGTCCTTCTTTTTCTCCTCTCTTCATGCCTTCCTGGAAAAACGGATCTTGCTTTATCATTTCTTCCGTGATTGTCAGTGGCAACTTTTTCTCCTCCAATATGCGTTTAAGCTCTAATTTTAATTTAGGACGATATTTGAGAGCTATGGAGAGCTTTTCTAAATAATCCTGTCTTGCCTTTTCAGGGTATTCCATTAGCTCTTCTGACAGTTTCAAAATGTAACTTTCAAAATCTTCAACGTTACAGAGAACTGCAAGTATCTTATCTTCCATTTTCTCACTTTCCATCAGCTCTCTGCACTTTATTTCTTTCATACTCTTGATTTCATAGGTATAGACTATTCCGCAATCCCTCAGCTCATTTTCCATTCTTGGATTTCCATCTCCAGCAAACAAAACCATCTGTCTGATAGGTCTGTCAGGATAGCGTTGTTTGAGGAAAATGTAATACTCAAGCATTCGTAGGTGCATTCTCTTATCTGATTGACTCTGAAACTCTAAGTGGAAGATTGAACCGTCATCAAGCTCCAGAACAAAGTCAGCCCGTCTTTCTTTGACCGATGGAAAGGTATTGTCAAGGAATCTGGTTGCTTTATGTCCTGTAAGAACATAAACGAACTTCTCCGGAATCTGCTGAACCAAGTCCCGAAGAAGGATGTCCATTTTTTGTTTGCTCAATGAATCCCTCCAGTTAAACTTAAAAATCTTTCCCATACGGGATGAATTTTCCCATCAAAGTTATCTCTATTTATGCCATATAGGAGACTTTTTAAACTTCCCTTTAAAAAGGCTTTTAAAATGCCCTTTAAACTGACTTTTAAAGCTATTTTTAAAACTGCTTTTAAACCGACTTTTAAAGTGTCTTTTAAACAGGTTTTTAAAACCCTCTTTAAACTGACTTTTAAAATGCAGTTTAAAACCGCTTTTAAACGGCTTTTTAAAAAGAGTTATAAACCAGCTACCTGTTAACAAGCCTATTAATAACCCTGTTTTCTGTTCATGGAGATAGACCTATCCTTTTTCTATCATTTACGAATAGCTGAACTTTCCTGCATTACTTATAAGTCAAGAATTTTCAATGCTTCTTCCGAAAATCTCCTCTATTAACTCTTTTCTCCTCTTCTCCCTCAAATACCTGTTATAGACCCTCATCCTAACTTTATCTATCAGCTTCTCTATATGTCTCGGTAACTTCCCTCTTTCATTTAAAGGAATTTTGAAAGCCGTATTGAGAATAAACCTGACTTCTTCCTTTTTTATCGTTTCTCCCTTCTTCTTTAAACGGTTAGAGTAAAGGCTTTCGAGATATTCCTCCAGTTTAGAGGAAACTTTTATCTCCTTATTCTTTCTCTTTCTCCTCCTCATTATCTTCTTGTAAACTGCCTGAATTTCCCTTGATGGATAGCAGGTCATTATTCTTTCTAAGTCACTCCTTTTAAGACCTCTTTTCCTCAGTCCCTTGGCAACTTCTTCTATCCATTCAGGACGTAGTGGATCAGAAAAAGAGGATATCACCCCATTCATAAAATCATACCTCCCTACCAAAAATTCTAATCTTGATATAAAGGTTTACCTATCCTTAACTTACAGGCAATATATTCCAATTACGTATGATATTGTAATCGTTACGTATGTGGGAATTTGTACTATTGACTACATAATAGTACAAACTACATAACTACATACCGAATTACTCTGTAATCACCTGAATTTTTCTTAAAACCAATTTTTCCAAGTCACATTAAATACTCTAAACATCGCACTTCACTGTCTATATGATAAAACTTCATCTGTTACGGTTACAGCGTTTCCCCAAGTAACCACTAATTTCAATCAAAGAAAAAGACTTTCCTTTCTACTCCTTGACGAAAAGAGAAAAACTTCTATCTAAAAATTAGAATTAAGAATAAGTAGGCACCCCCTACCACCTGATGGGTGATTTCTGCCCTCCTCCACCTACAGAACAACTGCCAGCTCCGGCTGGCAGTTCCTTTTCAAAAGGAGATTAAAACTAAGGAAAATTTCAGAAAAAGCTGTAAAATGATGATTGGACTGGCAACCTGTGGGGGTTTCTCTCTCAAATTCCTTACAGGAACCTCTCTTTCTCTGTTCTTCAACTGCCAGCTGTTGCTGGCAGTTTTTTTAATCGTTACCTACATGGACAAGACGGATGACTATGTGGTCCACAAGGATGACATGCAGGACAGCAAGAAGAAGTTAACCCCAGAGTTAATATCGATACCAAAACCATGAATACCATTACTATTTTTCTCATTGTAACCCCTCATAATTCATAAATATCCTCAAAGTCAAGAGCGTTAGAGTTTTTCCTGTATTCACTTACCAAAAGTTCCAATAACTTTCTTATTTCTCTCTGTCTGTCAATAATGTACCTGAAAATGAATTTGTAAGCTTCTGAACTGTTCTTCAAACTTAGGAATCTTATTCCTACCTTGACAATTCCTTCAAAAATTTCTTCCTTCTTAGTGACTTCACCCAAAAAAGAAACTTCTTTCTCTTTTATTTCTGTTTTTACACCAACTTTTTTGAAAAAAAGAAGGTTCATTTCAGTCTTTATCTCGGGCTCTAAAATTTTAGAGTCTTCCTTAAAGAGTATTCCCACTCCCCCAGTAGATATGTCATAAACATTCAAAATCAATGGATATAATTCTTCTCCCTTTCCACAGAAGGAATTAAATGACAAATCCTTCATACACTCATTTCCTTTTAAAACGAGCTTGATAGGTCTTTCTCTGGATACTGTAACTCTCAAGTTCTGTCTTTTAAATATCTCACCATCTATTAAATCTGGTTGCTTGGTAACAAAAATAAATCCTCTATCTCCAGTACTCAAAACTTTAAAACGAAATACCTTATCACCAAGCTTGGTAAGAAATTCCCGAGTATGACTTATGACAGACAAGAATCTATAAGACCCCATCCACACAAGCTTTTTCTCATCTACAGTAAGAAGAGAAACTTTCTCTTTTACCGGAATCTCTTCAAAAAAAGTAATAGCTTCTAACTCTTCACCAGGATAAATGTCAATTTTCTCCATCAGTCCAACTTTCCTATTAGTCTTTAAAATTTTTTGCTTATTTTAAAGCATGCACACAGCAACCATACCTGCAATGCCGAGGAGCTATATCTTCTGCTCTATTTTGTATTCTCCTTGCCCCTCCTTTTTTCTCTTCTTAATACAATCAAACTTCAATTAGAATTAGACTAATAGCCGATTAACAAAGGAGTAATCATGGACAACATCGAACTTCTCAAAACCCTCGCTAAAGAATACGAAGGAGATTTACTAAACCTTTGCGACGATAAAAGGCTCGTAAACGTCAAGTACACTTCCGGAAGTTTGCCAATTTTCTCCAAGCTGGAGATTCTCGTAGTACCAAATAAAGACTCACTTTTTAGTAAGGATTCTGATTTTCAACTGTTTGTTCTAAGAAACTTTCATCCAATTATTAGCCTCATACTTGAAAGTGGAGATATATCAGAAGAAACCATTGAAGAAGTAAGACAGCAAGTTACCGATGGTATTTTTTCCTTTGTTAGGCTCAAAAAGGGATATGCAGAACTCCTAACCGTAGCAGTCAGCAATCCAAAGAAAAGAGGTGTCTATTACTATCCTACTCCAGAAAGTAGAGCTGTCCCTCTCATAGAAATACCGGAAGAGGGAGAGGAAAACTTCACAATTCATCTGGAAAACATCGAAGTCATACCCGAAATATGAAAAACAATACACGGGGAGAGAAGATAAAAACTCCCTCTCTGACCACTCTATCAGCCTCTCTGGAACGATTCGACTCAAAAAATAGGTATGAATACCTGAAAAACGAAATCGGGCGAATATATCGATGAGACGAATAAAATCAGAAAAACCTGGAATCTAAAAAGAGAGAACTTCCAGTAGGAACACTACCCTACCACTACCGGAAACTGCATTTTTCTGAATGTGCCCACATAATATATTTCTTCTTCTTTCAAACTTTAACGCTTGTTATAGTTATCTTCTTTCTTAATCTCTTTTAAAACGTCGACTGTACTTAATACTTGTATTTCTTCTGTATTGTATCTGTAGTTATGTACGATAACTAAATCTCTCACACATAAGTGATACAATTTCACATGCAGTAGTTACATTTTTGTTATAGGTAACCGTCAATGGACAGCTGGCTTGAAAGTATCTTGAAGGAGCTTCGAAAAAGAGGAAGAAAGAGGTCAGACCTTGAAGCCATTATGAGGCTCTTTCCGTCAAGGGAAATAGAAGCTGTCTGGAAGAAACTGAAACGGATTAGAAAACTCAAGGGTAAACAGGGAAAAGTCGAGCAATGGGTTGATTCTTACATGACCAGATATTATTCCGAATATGGGAAACTTCCAGAGAAAAAGCTGGTTAGACAGCTCCTGAACAAGTACTTCCAGATTAAATTCCGTTCTGATGGAAAACTACCTGCAAACATAGAGCTTACAATAGAAAAGGTTAGAAGAAGGGTTTATACCAGAATCAAGCGGAAAGAAAAACGGAAGAAAGAAAGGGAAAGTTAAAATGGAACTTGAAGAGGTTCTTCGGTTCCTGAAAGAGAGACAGAAGTTAGAAGACCTGAAAGCGGTTCTCTCCGTTTATTCTCTCGAAATCGTGGAATCTGCTTGCAAGTCAATATGCAGAAAGAAAAGGAGACAGAAGAAGAGAAAGAAAAAGGGAACTATCGAGGAATTCTTAGAGTTTACACTCGAAAAAGGCTATGAAAGAGAGGGCTTTTTCCCAGCAAGAGAAGAGTTAAGAAAGATAATTCACGAACACTTTTCCGTTCCACTAAAGGAAGACGGAAAACTACCAGCACATATTGAACTCTTGATTACAAGAGTGAAAAATAGGGTAAAGGTAAGAATTCATAGAAAGAAGAAAAAACAGAATTCAAGTAATCCGTAGGAAAATTGGAAGACTACATTACAGTACAGAAAGCTTACAGGTATTAGGCTACAAAACAAGAGGAATACAACTAAACCTTACTTTCTCAAATCTCCTCAAAAATTACTTCCTTGCAGAAGACCTCTTTTAACTCTTCTGTATACTTTTTAAGAAGGTCTGCTACTATTCTGTCAACACACTTAAAGACAACTTTCTTATTGTTTTCAAAGGCTTTAAGAACCTTATCCTCTCCAAAATAAGTCTTATAGAGGATTTCCTTTCCCTCTAATTTCTTCCTTCCCCAGTCTCTCAATATCTCCAGAAGTCTGGGCTTTTCAGTAAGCGGTGTTTCTTTATCGCTTTTAACTTCACTTTCAAAATATTCTTTGGCTTTCTTCAGCCAGTCCTTTACCTGTCTTGAAGTCATAGAACGCAGAAATCCCCAAATGTTTTTGATTTTCTTTTCCTCAGCCACAACTTCAAGATAGGCTATGAGAATGGCTTTATCCTCATCGGATAGTTTGTCGAATGGGATTTCTATCTTCTCCGATCCTGGTGGAGCTACTTCTTCCACAGAAATAGCGTAATTTCCTTCTCTGGTTTGGTAAAGCTCCATTCTAAGATTGGTTTGATGATTAATCTCTTCTATAGCACTTTCCAAACGCTTGATAATAGTTGAAGGACGTAAATATTTTGGATTAGCCAAGGAGTTAAGAGCATTACGATACCAATACTTTAAATCACTATCCAAAAAAATTTGCCAATTCGTAGAAGATTCTCTTGGTTTAAACTCCAAAGCAAGCATATAAAGTCTTTTAGCTATCTCTTTTCTCAATTTACGAACTTCTATCCACAACGGACGTCTATACCACGTAGTATCTTTGCATATCTTGAGAAAATCCTCATTAAAAGTAATCTCAACTTTCGCAGGTTTTCCTCTTCCTTGCGTCCTAATTTTCCAATCATCTATAACTCCAAAGTATGCTTCTATAACTTCTCCATTCCAAACAAAACTCCTTGGAAAATAATAAGTATGATTTCTCCAGATAACCAAAAGTCTTCTTAACTTATCCGCCCAAAATTTTCCTCCAGAAGTCGCATTAAATACTTCCCTTATTACTTCTCGAATGCTCCCAAATTCTATCTTTCTCTTCCAGCCATTCTTTTCCAAGTGAACAAGTAAATACAACAGCAAGTCAACAGCTTCTGCATTCGGAAATTCAACACCATTAGCTATACAAACTTCTCCAGTTGGAATTCTCTTTCTGAAGACATAAAGACCTTTAAGAATTCCCTCTTTCTCTCTTTCTAATTTTTCGATAGCTGTATCAGCATCCGTAATCATTAATCCAGCAATAGTTATATTGTGATCAACTTTGGGGGCTCCCTCTTTTACCTTTTCAATCTCTGCATCTATTTTTGATATGTGTGTAGTAACCATAATAATAACCCCAAATGTTAACAATGTCTTTTCCAAAAATATTATACACACTAAAACTGTGGTTATCCACTAACGGAACTGTGGTTATCCACTAACGGAACTGTGGTTATCCACTAACGGAACTGTGGTCTAATTAGTTGATTACCAATCTCTTGCCGTTTTCCACCAAATATGTACACCAAATATGCACACCAAAATATTTACCAGCATCCGCTGATCTAAATTTTTTTTTGAGAACGAAAAAGGAAAAAAAGCCACTTACAGGAGAAAGAAACCTTAAAGCAAATCCTAAAGAAAAAGCATCTCTCCTAAAAACAAAGCCTTACGGCTTAAAATTAAAAAGCAGCTGCGGGAGTTAGGATTACCTAACTTATGAAAGCTTTTTGGCTTATGTAGTCTCCATGTAGTCAATTATGTAGTTTGGTTATGTAGTCTAAAACAGTTTTTTTGTAGTCAATTTCTGCGGGGGGTAGCTTAAAAAAAGCTTCCTCCCTCGGAGAGGGAGGAATGGGATGGATTTCCTGGGGATGCCTGAACTGGAACGGGATATTTAACTTAAAATTAATTCTATGAGATAACTTTTCAATATACTGAAATTTATAACGTTAATATATTCGCTCATTTTCGCTTTCCAAGTATATAACTCTGTTTTTTGTGAAAAAATGCCTCAGAGAGGCTGATAGAGGCGTCAGAAAGGAAGTTTTGAATAGGAGAAGACTACCATTTAAGCTCATTATCAGGAGCATACATTACAAGACTTTGATAGAGAGTTACTAATCTACCGTTTTCTTTTATCTTGTCTATTTTGCGGACATAACCTCTTTTTTCCAGTTTCCATACATAGCTTCTTATCGTACTTTCCCAGTTGATATTGGCTTTATCAAGATTCCAGGTTTCTCTTACAAGCTGATTGATAGTGAATGTTCTCATTCTTTTAAGAGCATTGATTATCTCTTCTCTTGCTTTCATTTTGATTAGTCCTCACTTTACCTGAGAAAACAAATTCTTTATAGGTTTTTCTGGAATGATTGAGGATATTTCACTTTTGTAAATTAGACTTTGTCCTTTACTACTTTCTAAGAGGATGGTGAATGAGTCAAAAAAAATGATTTTTCCTTCGAGTTTAGTTCCTTTTGTGAGAAAAATACTGACTTTCATTCTCTCTTTTCTCAATCTGTTTAGAAAGCTATCTTGCACGTTCATGGTTTCCGATACCTCGCTTAATGTTTCACTTGCTTATTAAGATATATGTAGATTTTTTTATTTCAAATTTGGACTGATTGATGAAGTTAAGAAGATCTCCCCCTCCTAATTGAAGGAGGAGAAATACCTTAGGGGATGGGAGTTTTGAGGGAAGCCAGATTTAAGTTTTGGTTTTATGGTCAAATAAGCTTTTCTATAGCTTTGTAAGAGAAATTATATTGCAGAAAAGTAATCGTCTTCAAAAGCAAGAAAAAAGGGAATAGGAAAATAGACTATGCTGATTTTTAGAATCAGCTTAAAAGAATCGGGAGGTTTATAAAAATCTTCAAGAATCATTTTAGACTCCCTTAGTGTGGAATCTATGAGAGTAGTTCTGGTTTTGCCATAGGTTAAGAGTCATATTTGATTGGTTCTTTTAGAAGAAGAATTCCGCCCACGAAGGGGCGGTGATTGGAAGAGGAGGATTAGGGGAATGGGGTTAACGTATGCTGACACTCCTCTCAACTTTCAAACGAATTTTATGGAATTAGGCGATTTCTAAATTAGAGTTTATTATAATATCATACGGTGGTAAGTACTATCATCTGCTATCCTCCTTCGGCAGAGGGAAATTGCCTGCCAGCATAGGGACTGCTGGCAGGTCTAACTCTTTCAGCTATTTCTCTTCAGCTATTTCTCATTAAGGAATCCGTAAAACGGAAATATTCTAAACAGAATCTTGATATTTCTTTTCTTGTGGAATTAATTAAGCGGTTAAAAATTTCTTTTTGTTTATTTTTCAATCTTTAATTAAAGATGGATTGATAGACTAAGAGCGAATGGGATTGAGAGTAGGATAGGGAATTTCGAGATAATGATAGAAGGCAGAGAAGCTACGCTAAAGATTGTTTTTGAAGAAATAAATGAGTTTGAAAAAGAACATGAATGGCTTAAAAATTTTAATATCTTGTTGAAAGCTCTTTCTCTTCGGGATTCTTACACAGAAGGACACTCACGGAGAGTTGCTATTTACTCTTACCTTATAGGAAAAGAACTCGGTTTTGAGAGGGAAAAGTTATCAAGGATATACGCAGCTGCCTTTCTACACGACATAGGGAAAATAGGAATTCCTGATGCCATTCTCCTAAAGCCTTATTCACTCACTTCTTTAGAGAGAAAGCTTATAGAAAGACATCCTCTTCTCGGGTATGAACTTCTAAAGGACTATGACTTTCCGGTTATTCTTGATATTGTCTTAAAGCATCATGAAAGACTTGATGGAAAAGGATATCCATTAGGAATAAAAGATATCCCTTTTAGTGTGAACATAGTCAGCGTTGCAGATGTATTCGATGCCCTTACAACTGATAGACCATATAGAAAGGCTTTATCTCTTGAAGAAACTCTCTCAATCATAGAAAAAGATTCTGGAAAGGCGTTTTATCCTGAAGTTGCAGAAGCTGGAATAAAGATATTACAGAAGGTAGGAGTACTGGATATTTTTCGTGGTTCTCTTCTTACAGAAGATTTAGAGAAGTTTCGAAAAGAAGCTTTCTTTACAGACGTCATAACGGGACTTCCTACCTTTAGCAAGTGGAAAGAAAAAATAGCTTCCCTTCAGGATAGGAATGATATAGTCTATGTAGTTTTTGACATAAAGGGACTTCTTCTCATCAATCTTACTAAGGGATGGGAAAAAGGAGATGAAATACTTGGAAACATAGGTGATGAGCTTCAGAGAAAAAGAGTAGGTGAGTTTTGTCGGTTTACTGGTGGAACGTTTCTGGGAGTAGTTTTAAAAAAGAATTTTTTCAAATTTCAGGGGGTTTTGAATGATATAAGTACTAAAAACCAAATTACGATTTATGAAGCTGATCTTGAGGGAAAAACTGTCAAATCGATAGAAGAAATAGTTGCGGTTCTTATTAAACGGCTTCGAGAAAAGAAGAAGTTTTCCACTAAAGGAGGATTGGAAAAGCTTATTAGAAAACGCTGGAGATAGTGAATCAGAGAAATGTTTGCATGTGTATGCTGAAAGCATAAAAAACATTGTGTATTAATGTTTTGAAGCATCGGGGGGGGGGGTGATAAACACAACTTTATTTTTCCCTTCTTTTTTGGCTTCTTTAAGAGCAAGGTCTGCCCTTTCAATGCAGTCCTCTATGTTGTTGGAGAAACATAGAGTTGCT
>NZ_BAAHXO010000004.1:0-1790576 GCF_054656775.1 Desulfurobacterium crinifex | reverse complement strand
GACAAGATTAAGCCTCCTGCACGTTTCAATATCGTGGGTTACGGCGTAAATTGGGACTGGTGGTTTATACTTTGCAACTGCCAGAGCAGAAGCACCACTTCTTGTGAATGGAACAATCGCTTTTACTTTTACCTCTCTTGAGAGATTACAGGCAGACTTTGCAAGGGAATCCTGTAAGGTTTTAGCAGGCATATCCATGTAACGTTTGTATAGATAGATTTTCTCAGCTTCAGATGCGACTTTTGCCATAGTTCTTATAACTCTGACTGGATACTTTCCAACTGCTGTCTCTTCTGAAAGCATTAAAGCATCAGTTCCATCCAAAACGGCATTTGCTATGTCTGTAACTTCAGCTCTTGTTGGGGATGGAAGGTCAACCATCGATTTGAGCATCTGAGTTGCAGTTATAACAGGTTTTCCTGCTTCGTTCGCCTTTCTTATGAGCTGTTTCTGAATGACTGGAACTTTTTCAATAGGAAGCTCCACTCCCAAGTCTCCCCTTGCAACCATTATTCCATCTGCAACTTTCAGAATTGAATCAATGTTCTTAACTGCCTCAGGCTTCTCTATCTTTGCAATAATGGGAATGTTTTTCCCAAGACTTCTGATTAACTCCTTCAGCTCAACAACGTCTTCGGCTTTTCTAACAAAAGAGAGGGCAATGATATCAACACCGTTTTCAATCCCAAACTTTACGTCTTCTTTGTCCTTTTCAGTTAGGGCTGGAACTGAGAGTTTCGAATGGGGAAGATTCACTCCCTTGTGAGAAGTTAAAGGACCTCCAACCAGCACCTCGCAGATGATATCCTCTCCTCTGACTTCTTTCACCTTCAGCCTAAAAGCTCCATCTGCAAGGAGAATCGTCTCTCCCTTTCTGACCTCTCTGTGAAGATCGGGATAGTTAACGGTGATCTTGTTCTTAGCAGGTTTTCCTGTTGTCAGAACGATTCTATCCCCTCTGTGAAGGAAAAGTGGTTCTTTTGGAATCTTTCCAATTCTTATCTTTGGACCGCAGAGATCCATCAAAATTGGAATCGGTCTGCCGGTCTCCTTTTCGATTTCCCTAACAAGTTCTATCCTTGCTTTATGCTCATCGTGGGTGCCGTGGGACATGTTGAGTCTTACAACGTTTAAACCACTTTCAACCATCCTTTTTAAAATCTTTTTATCTGAAGAGGCTGGTCCCAGAGTTGCCACTATTTTTGTTCTCTTCTTCATCGCTCAATCCCCCAAACTGGTAGTTTATTCAAAAATTTGCTCTTATCCATTAAAAGATGTTTTTTTCTTACCCCCTAACCTCCTTACCAGGACGAAATATTCAGACTTTTTCTTTTCTCAAAGAAGCTGGAGGAAGTTTAACTCTCTACAGTTGATTATAATTAAATTCGTAGGAGGTCGGATGGCAAAGAAAAGACTTTTTGTTGGAACTCTTACCTCTGTTTCTGGAATAGAAATTGTGAGGGAGAAGATAGAGTCCTTAAAGATTTCAGGAAAGTGGGTTGAAAAGGAAAATATCCACTTTACCTACAGGTTTCTTGGAGACGTTGAAGAAGAGAAAATCTCCCAGATTGGACAGATGCTAAGGAACAGACTTAAAGGAGTAAAGGCCCCTGTAATCAGCTACAGAGGACTTGGAGTCTTCCCGAACCTGAAGTTTCCCAGAGTCCTCTGGGTCGGCATGGAATCTGAAGGAATCGAAGAGATAAAAAGGAAAATTGACCAGGCTCTAATGCCCTTTGGATTTCCACTTGAAGAGAACTTTAAACCCCATTTGACACTTTTAAGGATAAAGAAACTACGACATGCAACAAAATTTAAAAGCTATCTTTTTCAGATGAAAGAGTACCTCTTTGATGAAAAGATTGAACCAAAGGTATGTCTCATCGAGAGTAAACTAACCACAGAAGGCCCCATCTACAGAGTTTTAGAGGAGATAGTCCTTGATTGAGCTCTTTGTCCCTCCAATTGTCGGTGCAGCTATTGGATATTTCACAAACTACGTTGCTATTAAGATGCTCTTTAGACCCGTGAAGACTTACTACATCTTTGGCTGGAAGGTTCCTTTTACCCCCGGACTTATCCCATCAAAGAGAGAAAAGCTTGCAGAAGCCATTGCAAAAGTCGTTAAGGAAAACCTGCTGACAGAAGAAGTCTTGAGGAAAAGACTCAACGAAGAAAAGATAAGAGAAAACCTGAAACAGCTCGTTGAAAGATTACTTGATGAGTTTGTAAAAAGTGGAGATAGGTACATTGAAGAGTTTCTGGAAAACATTGGAGATGAAAGGCTTGAAGTCCTTGTAAATTTTAACCTCGTTGAAGAGAAGCTCTCTGAGCTCATTGATAAACTCTTTGAGTTTTTGAATGGAAAGAAAGTTGAAGAACTTCTGCCACATAACTTAAAGAAAGAACTGGAAAAATTCATTGATGAGAAGATAGACGAAATAACGGAGCAGATTTTAGAGCTAACAAGAAAGCCAGAGTTCAAAGATATCATCTACTACGGAGTGAAGAACAACCTCCTAAGGTTTAAGACATACTTCCCACTTTTAACAGAAAAGACTGTTGACAGCTTTTCAGAGAAAATCTCTGACGTGGTTATAAGGTTCATTGAGAATTCCACCTCCGATCCACAGTTCAAGATTAAGATCTCAAAGATTGTCTGGGAAAAGACAAGGGAGATCCTCAACAGAGAAATCAACTTTTCAGAAGAAAGAGGCGAAAATGTCAAAAGAATAGTCAAAGATTCAATTTTGGAGATTATCAACCCTTACAGAAAAAAGAGAATTTCAGAAATTTCTGGACTGAAGGAAGAGATTGTTCCCCAGATCATTAATCTGTTAAAGGAACTTGTTCAAAAGAAAAAAGACTACATATCAAAAGTTGCAACGGAAAAGCTTCTCCAGGTAATTGAGATTGAGCTCCCCGTGATAATGGAATCTGTTGACGTTGAAACTCTCGTTAAAGACAGAATCAACTCACTTCCCATTGAAGATCTTGAAGCAATAGTCCTAAAGCTGATAGAAGAGGAACTTCGCTACATCACCCTCTTGGGTGGAGTTCTAGGATTCATCATTGGTGGACTACAGGTTCTTTTCTTTATTTAACTTTCCATAGTGCCACTCAATCATCTTTTTAAAGAGAAAACAGACAAAGGGACCAATTAAATTCTGAACAACGCTGTAGGTAACTGCCGGAAGTGCTGCAACTGCTCCCCACTGAGAAAGGGCTAAAACAGTTGCAAGTCCAGAGTTCTGCATTGCCGTTTCAATGGAAATCGTTATCCTTTCTCTCTTCTCAATTCTAGAAAACCTCGAGATTACATATCCAAACCAGTAACCAAAGAGTAGATGAAATGTGGAAGCCAAGACAAGCATAAAGACAGAGCTCACCGGCAGTGAAAGGATCTTCTTGTGTCCGGCTGCAACAACAAATCCAACAATTAGAACAACTGCAACCGTTGAATAGACAGGAAGAATTGGCTTTATCCTTTCAACCTTATCGCTGAAATAGTAGTTAATTCCTATTCCAATCAGAACTGGAATCAGAGTGACCTGAATCATGTCAATAAAGAGCTTTAAAACATCAACGTGGACAATCTTTGAAACGAGAGCTCCCGTAAAAATCGGAGTTAAAACAGGAGAGACAAGTGTGTTGACTGCAGAAAGGGAAATTGAGAGTGCAACGTTTGCACCGGCAAGAAAATTATAGACGTTTGAAACAACACCGGTCGGACAGGAACCTGTGAGAACCTGACCAGCTATGAAGTCCTTCGGGAGACTTTTAAAGAAGAGCAGGCCAACGACAAGCCCCAGAATCGGCATTACAGTGTACTGAGAAAAGAGTCCGACAATTATCAGTTTTGGCTTTCTGAAAACAACTCTAAAATCTTCAAGTCGTAAAGTCATTCCCATTGCAAGTATCACAGTCCCGAGGAGTGGTTTGATATAGGGTTTCAGAGGATAGAAAAGCTCAGGCTGGTAGAGACCAACAGGAACGATTAAAAGTGTCCAGAGCCACAGGAAGTTGGGAAACCAGCTCATTCCTTTAACCTCTCAATCAACGAGAGAGCTCCGTTTATTCCATCAATCGCAGAGCTTGTTATACCACCTGCATAACCTGCTCCCTCTCCAATCGGAAAGAGGTTATCGGCAGAAATAGAGGAATAGTCCTCTCTTCTCACAATTCTCAGTGGAGAAGAGGTTCTTGTCTCAACCCCAACAAAGGTTGCATTTCCTGGAACGAAGAAAGGAATCTTTTTACTCCAGTAGAGGAAAGCCTCTTTTATGTGTTCGGCTATCGGTTCTGGAAGGAGTCTATCCAGCCGTGCACTCTTTATCTCAGGAATGTATCCACCTTCAATGAGCTTGCTTGAGCTCTGACCCTCTATGAAATCCCACACTTTCTGGGCTGGCATTGTGTAGTTGCTGCCCCCCATCACAAAGGCTGCTCTTTCAAGAGCTCTCTGAAAATCAATTGCTTTAAACGGATCGTTCTCAAAATCTTCAGGGAAAACCTGAACAACAATTGCACTGTTTGCGTAACCGCTGTCCCTCTTATAGTCACTCATTCCGTTACAGACAACACTGTTCTCTTCAGATGATGCACAGATGACGTAACCACCCGGACACATGCAAAAAGAGAAAACATTCCTTTCCCTACCTCTGTAGGTCAACGAGTAATCTGCTGGTGGAAGGTTGGGATGTTTGAAGAATTTCCCATACTGCATTCTATCTATTGTCCTCTGCCTGTGAACAACCCGGAGACCAACCGCAAAAGGCTTGGATTCTAAAGCAATTCCTTCTCTTCTTAACATCTCAAAAGTGTCCCTTGCACTGTTTCCTATGGCAAGGAAGATGTAGTCGAACTTCTCAACAGTTTCAATTCCTGTCTTCAAGTCCTTCAGATGAACCTCTTCAACCTTTCCATCCCTGATTTTTAGTCTTTCAAGCCTTGTCGAAAACCTAAGGACAACACCCAAATCCTGAAGTTTTTTTCTAAGATTCGGAATAACCTCCTGGAGTTTATCTGTTCCTATATGAGGTTTATTTTCATAAAGGATTTCAGGTGGTGCTCCACACTCAACGAAAACTCTGTAAACAAAGTGTTTCTTTTTATCCTTAACTCTTGTTGTTAGCTTTCCATCCGAAAATGTTCCTGCTCCACCCTCTCCAAACTGAACATTCGAGTTTTCATCAAGTTTTCTCTCCTTCCAGAAACGGGAAACGTCCTTAACCCTCTCTTCCACAGGTTTACCTCTCTCAACCACTGTAACATCAAAACCAGCCTCAGCAAGTATCAGTGCAGCAAAAAGTCCTGCCGGTCCCGTTCCAACAATTAAAACGCTCTTCTTAGTTGAAATAACAGGAATCGAAAGCTCTTCAACTCCTTTATACTCCCTTACCTTTCCCTCTTTTATCAGTTTCTCTGCAACCTCTTCTGGAAGGTCAATAACAATTCTGTAGAGATAGTATGGCTTCTTCCTCGCATCCAAGGATTTTCTAACTATCTCAAACTCCACCTCAATTCCTAACTTCTTCAGCTCCTCTTCAAGGGTGCTATCAATCGGAACTCTTACATCTAACTCCACTCTCATTGGGCAACTCCAGTTTTAATTTCTTTAAGAATTCAAAGAACTCTTTTGGAAGCTCTTCAACCTCTTTCTCATGAATCTTCCTGTCAGAATCCGAAAGTTCCTCAATCTCAATAATAACTATTTCATCAAATCCCTTTATACCGAGCCTCTTCTCCACCCTCTCCTTTACGTAAATCAGAGAATCCCTCTTCAAAACTTCTGCTTTTTCAAGGATATCTCCAACAAATTTTTCAGCATTATCTATGTCCCTCTGTTTTACCCGTCCGGAAAGGAGAAAAGAAATAGAAACCTTCACAGGTTTCTCTATCGGAAATTTCTCAATCCCGTAGGATAGTTTCTGAAGGTGAAGCTGATATATGGCTTCTTTCTGAGACGAAATGACTTGCGGATTGTTGATGATAAATGGCTTCATTTCACCTTTTATCCGCCTGTGAGAGATCTTCTTATAGTTTGCCTTGCTTGGAATTTTTCCGACAAAGAAAAACTTGAACTTCATCATCTGCTCCTATAATATATTCTGATAATGAAAACTCGTCAGTAAACGGAAAAAACTATGCTATTTTCTAAACATAAGAAAAAAACAGCAGAAGCAGAAACTATCAGAAAATTTACAAATATTCTTTCCTTTTTACTTCTCCTCATCACCTTTTCAACTGTCGGAATAGTGTACATAGAAGGCTGGTCCTTTCTGGATGCCCTATGGCACACAATAATAACTATCTCAACGGTAGGTTATGGAGAAGTCCATCCACTCTCTACTGCAGGAAAAATTTTTACAATGTTTGTAATTATTGTTGCTTTTGCCGTTTTTGCTTACGGTGCTTCTACAGTTGCAGCAATGATTTTTGAAGGGGAACTGCGGAAAATATTTATAATAAAGAGGATTGAAAAGATGGTTTCAAAGCTTAAGGACCATACGATTGTTTGCGGGCTTGGGAGAACGGGACAAGCTGCTATCAAAGAGCTGTGGAGAGAAAAAATTCCCTTTGTCGTTATTGAGAAAGACGAGTCAAGGATAGAAGAAGCTAAGGAAAAGTACCCTAACCTTATTTACATTCTCGGAGATGCAACTCAAGATGAAACTCTTATTAAGGCTGGTATAAAATCAGCAGCTAACTTGATTGTTGCAACAGCAGACGATGCAGACAACCTTTTCATAACGCTTTCTGCAAAGAACTTAAATCCCAATCTGAGAATTGTTACGAGAGCGAACAGAGAAGAAAACGTTCTTAAGCTTAAAAGGGCAGGAGCTACAGAGGTTATCCTTCCAAACGTTATAGGTGGCTTAAGAATGGCCTCACTTGCAATAAGGCCAAGTGTGGTAACGTTCCTCGACATTGTCACCCACCATGGAGAGATAGACCTGAGACTCGAGGAAGTAAAGGTACTAAAAGGATCTCCTTTCCACGGGAAACTCTTAAAAGACCTTGAAATACCTAAAAAAACTGGCGTTATTGTAATTGGTGTAAAGAGAAAAGACGGCTCGTTCATTTTAAATCCTACATCCACAACTATGATTCTTGAGGGTGATTCGCTAATCATAATCGGTACAAGAGAACAAGCTGAAAAGTTAAAAACTTTCGTAAAAGGCAAAGAGTCAGCATAAATTTATCTGTAGTCCTTTCTAAGGATGCTATTTATAGTCATTCTGGGAACGAAGTCCGAAGAATCTCAGTGGCTGGAACTGAGTGAGTAATTGAGCAGTTGAATGGAAAAATATGGGTTCAGAATTTAGAGGGAAAGTGAGATTAAGAAATGAATTGCGAGTAACTTAAACTCCTGAAACTCGGATGGAAACTCATGATTGAGTGTGGTGCGGGAGGCGGGATTTGAACCCGCACGCCCGTAAAGGGCACTGCCCCCTCAAGACAGCGCGTCTGCCGATTCCGCCACTCCCGCGCTAACCTGACGGGTCATAATATAGGACAACCGCTCATCATTGTCAACGGTGTTCGAGTTCAATACATGGTGGACACCTTGATAACTTCTAATATAGTCCTCAAACTTCTCAGCAGGAGTCTTATAATTCAAAGACTGATGGGGTCTTAGAAAGTTGTAAACCTTTAAATACTCAAAGAGTTTCTTATTCATCTCTTCAAGTGTTGGCTCTGTCCCTTCTATCATCCACAGTTCATTCTCTGTCGTCTGAATAAACCTTTCTACGTGTGCATTAGTCTTCGGGGACTTCGGATAACTAAAGTAGTGTTCTATCCCTCTTTTTCTAAGGTATTCATCCAGTTCTCCTAAAAATTCGCTTCCATTATCGGTCTGAACCCTCTCTATCTTAAAGAGAAGATATCCTTCAAGTTCCTGGAAAAACCTCCCTGTTGCCTCACGTAAGAATCTGTACGAAACCATATACGATACCTCATGTTAAAAACCTATACAAAATCATCATTCCACCCTCACAGCCAGATTAAACAATTTCCTCTGCAAAACAGCAATCTCTTTCCTTAACTGAGCAGGGTTCAGAGACTCGTAAACCCTGGTAAGCTCTCTCTTCACATCATCCGAAACTTCTGGACTCTCAAGAACCCTTTCAAAAGGAGTTTTAGGAGTGTCGTATTCTTACGCACTTTAGAACCTACTCTTCCCTTCTCTATGAGCTTCATAGAAGGCTGAAAAAAGTTATGTAAAGCCTAAGCCTCCTGTACAAATCGTTCAAAACCAAAAGAGAGTCAGACTCATACCTGAATGAAATAACCAGCGTACCTTCTGACTATAAACCAATTCTTCTGTTCTACGTGACAGTTATCGTTCTTTTTGTAAGGTCTTGAGCGAGTAAAAGTTATTTCCCTTTCCTCACACCACTTAGGGAGATGAACGTTTATGAATGCCGTGTCATTATCGTAGTCTATTCCGAGTATGGGAAATGGAAATCTCTTTACGGCTTCTTGAAGTGCTTTAAGAGTCCAGACTTGAACGCGATTTTGGATTGCTATGGGTTCTATCCATTGAGTCTTAACATCGGTCATCATGAAGGTATAACAGAAGTCTCCTTTGAGTTTTCCTCCGTCGTGCCCCACAAGTCTATCTCTATGAATCCAGCTCTGTTTTTTCCAATCGGCCAATGTTCTTATCGGTATCTGGTGCTTGATAGGTGTGCCGGGCTTTTCCTGCTTTTACATTTTAGGTTTATTTTCTTCTTCTCATCGGCAAGCATTCTGTTTATCGTTGCAGGAGAAATTCATATCAGTTTTTCTTTGATCTCTTCCTCAAAACGAGGTTTCCAGTTTCTATAAGTTTGGGAACTATTTTAGGAAGCACAGGAGCAAGTTTTGCTACAAAGGTAATCCATGATACGCCAGACCTTTACTAAAGCGAGGGTGTTTGAAAATTGCCAAGACAAATAAAAAAGCCTATCCTCTCTCCCTATGAGAGCAAAAAAACTAAACCCCAAGAAGATACTCAAAATAATCAAAGCATACCTCAAGGAGAGAGGACAGGCTCTAATAAATTTATGTTCAAAACCCAAAAGTATAGGAAGACCAGAGGAATGTCCAGGTGAAATCATCCTAACAATGCTATTCCTCCAGAAAGCCTGGAAACTTTCATTCAGAGAAATTGAAGACTTTGAAAAAGCTATCTTTGGAGAAGAAAGTATTCCAGACCATTCAACGTACTACTATGTCTAAAACAGCTTCCTTTCCTACTCCTTGAAGACCTGATTGACTACCTGTTCTGGAGGTGTATAAAGGGAAAAGAGAAAAACATCTCTTACTTCATCATTGACGGAACAGGCTTTAAGTATGAGGAGCTTTACCCTCTCAAAATACTGAGAGGAACAGAGATAGAGAAGATAAGGAATCACGTGAAAGTGGTAGCTCTCTCCGTTCATTTCAAAAATGGTAAAAGAGTTGTTGTCGGTGCAGTAGCTGGTAAAGGGTATTCAAATGAGATCAAGCTTGGGGGACAGATTATTCAATGGATAAGCTTTGAAGAAGCTTTCAGAAGAATAGTAGAAGGTAAAACTCTTTTAGCTGATAAGGGTTATGACAGTGAAGATTTTATCTGCCAGGTTCTTTCTGCTGGTTTTAAACCTTATGTGAAGATTAGGAATCAGGGAATTGTCAGGAGTGAGTTTAGGAAGGTTGCTCAGCAATTTGTTGATTCTGATGATCTTTACAAACAGAGAGACGGGATTGAGGTTCTGTTTGGTGAGGTGAAGCAGGCTCTTGGTAGTTATGAGAGAACTGAGAGTTTTCATATTGCTATGTTGTTTGTTCTTGCAAAGTTTATTCTGTTTAATCTATGTGCTGTGCTTGTTGTAATGATTTTTCAAACACCTACATTCGCTTTGTTTTCCTTTCTATCTCTTGCTGATAAAATAGAAAAAGAAACTACAAGTCAGGAGGGTACAATGGCTGTTCCATTTACAGCATACCTTTTAACAGCAAAAGAGGAGATTCCGCATCTTGATGACGATTTAATTCTTCTTCTCAACGAAATCGTTTCAGCTACGAAGGAAATTGCTGGAAAAGTTAGGAAAGCTGGACTTTTGAGCATTCTTGGAAGTACTGGTAAGACAAACATTCAGGGAGAAGAGGTTCAAAAGCTTGATGAGCTCGCAAATGAGATACTCCTTGAAAACCTGAAAAACTGCGGGAAAGCTTGTCAGATAGCCTCTGAGGAGATTGAGGATTGTTTGATAGTTTCTGAATCTGGGTACACTGTTGCATTTGATCCACTTGATGGTTCTTCAAACATTGACGTTAACGTTAGCATTGGAACGATTTTTTCCATTCATAAAGACTCTCTCATAAAGCCGGGAAGAGAACAGCTTGCGGCAGGATACGTTATCTACGGTCCAAGTACAATGCTTATAATGTCCCTTGGAAAAGGAGTTGTTGGATTCACATTCGATCCAGAATCTGGAAACTTTATCCTTTCCCATCCTGAGATTAAACTGCCAGAGAAAGGAAAGATTTACTCAATCAATGAAGCCAACAGGGATAAGTGGACAAGTGAAGGTCTGAGAAAGTTTGTAGATTCTCTGAAAGGAGAGAAATACACCCTCAGGTATGTTGGTTCAATGGTTGCAGATGTTCACAGAACTCTCCTGAAAGGGGGAATCTTCATCTATCCGGCAGATAAGAAGAATACAAATGGAAAGTTGAGACTACTCTACGAGGCAAGTCCAATGTCATTTCTCATAGAACAGGCAGGGGGAATTGGTACTACTGGAAGAGAGAGGATTCTCGATATTGTTCCAGAAGATCTTCATCAGAGAGTTCCGGTAATTATCGGAAGTAAATGGGAAGTTGAAAAGTGTCTTGAATTTTTAAAGGAGTATGATTCATAAAATTAAGCTCAATCTACACTTCTAATTTCTTTTCCTTAAAATGGGAGGGTGGGGGATGTAAACCAAATTTGAGGTAAGCCATGAAGAAGTTTGATGTTATTATTGTGGGAGGAGGACCTGCTGGATTTAATGCTGCTAAAACTATCAGAACTCTCTATCCCGAAAAAAGGATTCTTCTCATAAATGACAAGGAAAACTTTCAGATTCCCTGTTCTATCCCTTATATTGTAGGTGGGAGGATTCCTGCTGAGAAGAATGTTTATCCTCTTTCAAAGGTTAAAGATTTAGGAGTTGAGCTCCTTATTTCTAAAGTTACATCGATCAATCCTTCGGAATCACAGGTCTTTCTTGAAGATGGAAGTTCCTACCGTTACGAGAGGTTGATTCTGGCAACCGGCTGGATTCCAAATACGTTGATGGTTGAAAATAGTCATCTTGATGGAATCTACTACATCTCAACAGAGACAGAGTACATTCAGAAACTTGTTGATGAAGTAAGGAATGCTGAAAGAATTGTTCTTATCGGTGCAGGTTTCATAAGCCTCGGATTTGCGGATCAAATAAGCAAAGGATATCCAGACAAGGAAATAACTATCATTGAAGCCTCTGATCGTATAGCCTCTGGAATTTTCTCCGAAGATTTTGAGAGAGAGATTGAAAAGGAACTTAAAATCCAGAATGTAAGAATTGTAAAGAATACGAGAGTAGTTGGTTTTGAGGGGAATGGAAGAGTAAGAGAAGTTGTTTTTAAAGGTGGCGAGAAGATGGAAGCTGATCTTGTCTTCGTCTTCATAGGTTTTAAGCCCAACTCAAAGCTTGCAGTTGATGCTGGACTTTCAACTTCAGAAAGAGGAGAGATTATTGTTGATGAGTTCCTGAGAACCTCCGAGGACAACATCCTTGCAGCAGGAAACTGTATGCTTCACAGATCTGCAATAGACGGAGAGCCTGTTCCTGGAATGCTTGCTTTCATTTCGGCAAGGGATGGAAGGATAGCAGGTTTAAATGTTGTTGGTCCTGAAGTTAAAGATTCTGGAATTGTTCCGGCAGGTGTGACAGAGGCTGGCAGAAAGTATTTCGGTTTCTCTGGCTATACAGAAAAGGTCTTAAAGAGAAAAGGAATAGAGTTTGTAGTTTCAGAAATTGATACAACAGACGCCTACCCGGGAGCCATTGAAGGGTGTAAACCTTTAAAAATCAAACTCTACTTTTCAAAGTCTGGTAAAGTTCTAGGTGGAGAAATTATTGGAAGCAGTAAGTATGTGTCTCCGTTGGTTGATTTCATCTCAAGGCTAATAGCTGATAAATTGGATATTTCGCAGATTGCTGCCATTGAGACAGTGGCGTTTCCACCTGTTACACCACCACCTCTTCTTCAGCCCGTCCAGATGGCAGCCCTTGAGTTTTTTAAGTCAGGTAATCGGAAGTTGTAAATGATTTCTACCGTGCCGTTTGGGAATACCTTTATTTCTTTGATTAGGAGCTTGTAGATGCTTTTTCTGAGCTCGTAAGGGATAACTTCTCTATCCTGAACTATGTTTTTAAGATGCTGCAGGCTCTTCATTACGATTTCTACTAAATCTTGTTCTGAATGGTTTTGAGATAGGAGTTCCTTGAGAGTTCCTATCTCTTCTCTTAGTTTACTCTCTTGAATTTCAAGGTCAGCTATAATGTCCCGATAGGCTTTTTCTGTAAGGAATCCATTAATGAAAGTATAAGTTGCTCTTTCTTTTTTCTTCTCTAACGATTCAAGTTCTTTTTGAAGTTGCTGAAGTCTCTTAGCCTGCTCACTACTTTCTTTTAGGAGCTCCTTTTCTTTTTCTATTAGCTCGTTAACGGCTTCTTGTGGATTTTCCAGCCAATTCCGAATGTCCTCCCAGACTTTTTTATCTAAGAAAGTTTCTTGAATGATGGTTTTGTTAGAACAGCTTTTACCATAATGACGGTAGTTGTTCTTTACTTTGCACCTGTAGTATTTCTTTTCTCCTGATTTTGTTTTGTAAAAAGTTCCGATAAGAATGTGTCCACAATCTTGACATTTAATTAAACCGCTAAAGAGATAAGGGCGGTGGTCTTTTCTGTTGACGTTTCTGTTTTTCCTGATGTTCTCTATCGCTAACTGCCAAGTTTCAGGGTCAACTAAGGGAGGGACTTTTCTAAGAATTTCTCCTTTGCTCTTCTTTTCTTTCTTAGAGTTTCGTTTTCCCCAATAGTGAATCCCTTTATAGAATTCGTTTTTAACGAGCCTGCCTATGTGATTAGCTCTCCAAAAACAGGAAGGTTTTAGGCTTTTACCTTTTCTTAGCTCTCTTAGCTCGTAGCTTGTGGGAATTCCCATCTTTTCAAGTTTTTCTGCTATCCAGTAGAGGGTCTTATCTTCATAAGCAAGCCAATAGTAGATTTTTCTAACAACTTCGGCAGGCGATATGTCTAAGCCTGGTATGGGTTCTTCGTCTGGTTCATAGTAGCCTTGTTCATTTACCTTGTAGCCAAAAGGGATGACTCCCCCTGTATATTTCCCTTCCTTGGCTATTCTTTCCATTCCAGCTTTAGAGCGTTCAATAATCAATCCCCTTTCAAAACCTGCAAATACTCCTAAGAGCTCCATAAAGCTTTTTCCTAAGGTTGTAGATGTGTCAAAAGGTTCTGTTACGCTTTTAAATGCGATTTCGTATTTGGCTAAGGTGTCAAGAAAGTTTCGGATCACTACTATGTCTCTTCCTATTCTATCCAGCTTGTAAACCACTACTGTGGAAAACAAGCCTTTAGATGCATCTTCTAAGAGTCTTTTGCCAGCTGGTCTTTCTTCAAAAGGAGTTACTCCTGAAATTCCCTCGTCAAGATAGAAGTCGTAAATTTGGAGGTCGTGTAATTTGCAGAAGTCCTTAGCTTTTTCTATCTGAGTTTCTATTGTCTGCTTTTCCCTCTGTTCGTCCGTGCTTACTCTTCCATAGACTGCAACTTTCAAGCCCTTCATACCTGCCCCCTGAGCTACTCAAGAATCTCTAAAGCTATGTGATAGGGTTTAGGTTCTACTCCCTTAATGTTGGGGTTGTTGCTGTGGATTGTTTGATAGTAGAGAATATCAAGAAGTTTTCTTCTAACACGGCGGTTAATTTCCTCTGGAGGTAGTCCTTGTTTTCTGTATGGTCCACTAATTGATTTCAGGAGGTGGATAGCTTTTCTGGTATCTTTATCCTGACACTTCACAGCTCACCTCTTCCGTTTCAACTTCTGTAGTGAAGTCTGGAATGAGCTTAGAACATGCTTTTTCCATAGCCTCCTTTAGGAGCTCCTTGGCTTTTTCTTTATCCTTTTCGCTGCATTCAACGACAATCTCGTCATGTACAAGGTTGATTATTTGAGCGTCAATGCCTTCTTCTTTAACTGCCCTGCTGAAGAAAACAGAAGCCATTTTCAGCATGTCAGCCCCAGAACCCTGAACGGGGGAGTTAAGAGCATTGGTCAGCTTATTAACTGCTACAGGTCTTTTTAGGCGTGTCAAGACTGTTATCTGTCCTGTGTCTGATAGATTGAGTCTGTCAGCGGTTTTTCTATGCCATTCAGCTATTCCAGAGTAGGCTTCAAAGAATTTCCTTCTGAATTCCTCAGCTTCTTCTTTCGAGAGCTCTACGCCGTAGTTGGTGAAAGCGTATTCTCTAAAGGTTTCTGCACTCATGCCGTAGATAAATCCGAAGTTAAGGGCTTTAGCTCTCTGCCTTTCCTCTTTTGTTACTTCTTCTAAAGGCTTGCCAGAAATGAGACTTGCAGTAAACTTGTGTAGGTCTTTGCCTGCCTTGAATGCTTCAATCATTGTTTTGTCTGGAGCTACTACAGAGGCAAGCCTTAATTCGATTGCTGGGTAGTCAGCTTTTATAATTGCCCTGCCTTGAGGAGCTTTATAGAAATTCCCTTTTATGTCTCTTGGAACCTGCTGAACATTAGGATTACGGCAGGACATACGTCCGGAGTGAGCTTCAAGCTGGTTAAATTCAGGGTAAAGTCTGCCGTTGCGTAAGCTTAAATACTTCTCTATGAGGTCAGCCTTCTTCTTTGCTTTTCTAAGCTGGATAATCTTTTCTACTACTTCATTATCCTTGTGCTTTACGAGCTCCTTGTTTGAGGTGCTTTCAATCTCTAATCCCAACCTGTTTTTGAGGAATGAAAGAAGCTGCTTAGGACTCTGAGGATCAAACAGGTATTTTGTTTTGATCTCTGTGTAAAACTTCTCAAAGGTTTTCCTGTTCTTTTGAAGTTCCTCTTTTAAGTAGTCAGCATTTACAGGTATTCCCGCAAGTTCTATTTCCACTAAAACAGGGAGGAATGCCATTTCAAGTTTTACAACAGGAGCTCTCAGTCCAAATTCGTTAGGTTTAGGTGGATTCTTTGACTTTCCAATAATGAGGTCGTTTAGGATCTCTACCTGCTTTTTGGCTATCTCTGGAAGGACTCTGATATCTTCTAAAGCATAGGTGATCTGGGATTCTGTAAGGTCTTTCCCAAAGTCGGATGTCTGCTCAGTCTTATCAAGCTTCCTGCCTGTGTATTTTTCTGCTAAAGCAGATAGAGATAAAGCTCCTTTTGGAGGTCTTTGAGGATGCTTAGCGTTCCAGATAAGCCTCTCTGCTATGTAAGTATCAAAAGTTTTCTTGGGAAGTATCCAGGTGCCGTATTTAGCAGCTAAGGTTTTGAGGTCAAATTTGAGGTTGTGTCCTACTATGAGCTTTTCTGAAATAAGCTCTAAAACGGCATTAATGGTTTCAGAATTCAGCTTCTGAACGTCGAAAGTGTAGAAATGCTCTCCATCTCCCAAGGAGATTAACCTGACCTGATTCCTGAATGGATCTAAAGCAGGCTCGTCTTTTCTGTCTTTTGGGAGTTCTTCAGAATAGGTTTCTATGTCAAGATATAGAACAGGAGTTTTTTGGAGCTCCTCTATAGCTTTAACTGCTTCTGAATCGCTGAAAATGTAACCTTTTGGTGCATCAGCAGAGTTCTCTTCTTTTTCTCCTTCGAGCTCCTTCTCCAGCTCTTCCCATTCGCTAATCTCCTCATCAGAATTCCAGTTTCCTATGAAGTCAGCTTCTACTTCTGGAGGAATGTCACAGGTGTCACAGGTGTCACAGGTAGTTTGAGGTTGCTCCTTATATTCCTTAAAGCTTTGACCTTTACCTACTTGTGATACTTGTGACAAAGATAAAGAAGAAGTATTATTAGTATAAGTAACACAACGAGTTTCGCCTGTCACAAGATTGTCACAAGTTGTCACAGGTGTCACAAGTTTCGAATCATGTTTATCGTCTTTCCACTTAATTCCTATCCATGCCCAGTATCTTTTATTTTCTCCTCCAGCGGAAACTCTTATCTGTTTGGCTTCATAGCCTAAGTTCTTCATTCTTTTACCTATAACTTCATTACTAAGCTTCGTAAATCCTTTTTTCTCCAGCCATTCATTAAGCTTTTCAGCAAACTCATACTTCCAGATGTAACCCTCAGGGTCTTTTATGCAGAACTCATCTATGAACTGAGTAATTGGATTAGATAACCTTTCGTAGGTCTTTCTTATTTCCTCAGGATTAGGATCGTTGGTAAATGTGAAACCTCTGTTCAGGAGTTCTTTTAGTACCTGGATACTCTTATAAGCTAATCCCTCAAACTCTTCTGGACTGTTTTTTAGCTTCCATTCTAAGGTTTTATCTGCTTTGCTTCCTGTAAATTGGTAGGGAAACTCAATTAGGAAAACTCTCCTGAAAAAAGCGTAAGTTGTATCATGGGAAATGGGAACTTGATTAGTTAGAAAAATCAACTTGGCGTAATTCTGGAAAGAGATAGGCTCTTTGTTCTTGCGGTCTGCAAAGATATAGTCTTCTCCTGTTAGCTGCTTAATCAGTCGTGTATTCTTAAGGTCGTCATAGGAGACTTCTCCCGTAATGTTGGCAAGTTTCTTATAGAGGCTGATAGTGTAGAAGCCTCCTTTTTGGAGCTCCTCTAAAGAAACTTCTGAAATGTTATGCTTTCCGAGAAACGTTGTTAGAATCTTTCCATATAAGCTTTTACCGTTAGAACCTTTCCCGTAAATTATGAAAAACTTATGATAGGGGTAACCTCTCCATAAGCAGTAGGCTATTAGCTCGTAAAGGTCTATAACTCTTTCTTTAGGCACTAAGGAACAGAGAATAGAATCAATTAATGGACATTCAGCTTCTTCCTTGTAGCTCCAGGGAAGTTTGAAAGTGAAGTAATCTTCTTTTCGGAAGTCTCTAAAAATGTCATTTTCAAGGTCATATACACCGTTTTTAAACGGAATCAGGAAAGGAGAAGGTTCTGGTAAAGGTTTTCCTTTATGGAAAGAGGAATACTTGACATATTCAACTATCTCGTTGACTTGATGATTTTTCTTGATAGTAGGGTCTAAAAGCTTCTCTTTATAGAGGAAATCCCTGATGAAGTCCTTAGCTTTATTTTTCCAGATTCCTTCATCTTTATCATAAAACCAGAACTCCTGTTTTTCTCCCTCATACCAGAAACTAAACCTGTTTAAGATTTCTTTTGCAAAAGGCTCTGGGTAAAATTTTGACAGGGTTATTATCTGCCGTGGTTTATCTCTCTCTTTCAGCCTCTTGATAACCTCACAATCCCCATCACATACAGGAACAGCTACCGTTATCTCGGCGTTCTTTCCCTTTAGAATGGAGCATCCCGCTGGCTTATCCTGTTCATAAGTTCTGTAAACGGCAGTTTTCCTGAGCTTAAGCTCTTCATCTCCTTTAGCTTCTGCTATGGCAAGGATTATCTCTTCAGCTTCCTCTTCTGAGATATTAAGAATCTTCTTACAAACTCCAGCCAAACCGCAAGCGTATCCGTTTCTGCTACCTTCTTTCCAGTTTTCATAAGCTCTCAAAAAGCAGGGAGGAAGATTTTTTAGTTTTTCTAAAAGCTCTATTGTTTTAGTGTTTTCCACGGCGTACTCCTCAAATAGAGATGTCCAGTTTGAGAAATACTGATTGAAGTTTTCAGGCTTCAGGACGGCGTTTTTCTTTTCCCGTAGAAATTCCTTTTTTAGTGATTCATCAGGATTGAAGGAGTTAAACATTGGTAGGAATAAAGCAGTTCCTTTTGGGAATACTTCTAAAAGCCTTTTATTTGGATAGCTGGAAGTGTTAACTACATATTCAAGAATCCAGCGTAAGGTTTCTTTCTTGACGGGTTCACTAAAGAAAATCCAAACGTGGTAGCCTTTAGACTTGGATTTCTCTATGAATGGTCTGAATCCAAGCTTAACAAGCTTTTTATAGATTTCCAGAGTGTAAAACTGTCTTTTCTCTTCAGGCTCTTCTTTCAGGTCAAGGTCAACAGCTCCGAAGGTTATCTTTCCATTCTCTACTTCAGGATAGAGTCCTATACGAATTGAACCAGTAACATGGCGGTATGCAAGCTCTTTGGAAGGAAGTTTTAGGGATTTAACTTCTTTGGTGGTAATTCTGCCTGTTTTTACACTCTGAAGGTTTACTCGCTGGACTTTATCTATCAAGGAGGATATAATTTTAATAGCAGGATTTCCGCTCAAATTGAGCCTCCTATGTAGGATTTTTTAGGGATAGAAACCCGGGAGGAATCCCGGGCTTTTAAACTTCCAATTCTGCAGCTTCTGCCAGCTCTATCAATTGATGAGCCGTTTCGTCCCCCAGGGCGTAAAGTCCATCAAGACCGTTCCTGAGAAACGCCTGCCGATGAGTTGTGTGATGGTTCAAGAGGTTCCAGAAATGTTCCTCTGCCCGTTGAGCAGTCATTTTTGCTATTCTTTCTGTAGCATGCATGATTAAGCTCCTTAATTTTGTTCTCTTGTTGGGCCTCCTTTTGGAGGCTCTCTTTTTTCTTCTGCTCTGCCCACTTTAAAAGCCTGAGCAGTGCTTTAGCAGATTTAGATAGACCTTCTTCCTCGAGAGTACTAAGCATGTTTAGCCTCCTCTGGTATGGGATAACCCTTTTGCTTGAGGAATCTCTTAAGTCCTTTTTCATCTTTCACCAAATAGCGATACCGTAAGCCAACTCTTTTAACACTTATAAACTGCTGCATTTCAGGGAATTTCCAGACCCACGTAAACACTGACGTTTTGGCAATTCCCAACTCCTTACAGAATCCTGCTAAGGTCTTCATGACTACCTCCTGATAACTGTTTACTTTTAGTCTATTCGAATTTTGAACTCCTTTTTGTGAAAAAATAAAGATCCCAGCAAAAACCTCCTGTACGAGATGATAGCCAAAAAAATCCATTCCAGATGGAATAGTTGTTGAAGGTAGCTCTCATTCTTCAGGACTTCTCTGGCTTTTTAAAACTTTCCAGAAAAAGAATCCCCACGGGTCTTTAGGAGTCCAGTTCACTTTTACGGGAGGCTTGTATATACGCTCGTAGAAAAAGCGTATTTCTCTTTCTCTGCTTTTTTCTTCTCTCTTAAAGCCAGCATGGAGCGTTAAAAAGAATGTGAATATTTTTCTTCCCAAATGGGTTTTCAGTTTCTTTTGTAGTTCCCTTACTTTAGAACATTCAAAACAGCTCTGTCCTATCTGCAGGTTACAGGTTTGGCACTCCTTCTTGAACAGGTTGTGGAGCTCATTTATTACAGGCTTATCCTCAGGTGGTAGTTCTTCCAGGCGTGGAACGGAAAACTCTTTACTATAATCAACCTCAATACCGTTAGCCTTGCAGTAAGTTTCAGCTTTAACAAACTGGAGAATCTGATAAAGCACTCTTTTAGCGATCCAGAAGAAGTCTGAATGTTCTTTAGCTTTTGACAGAGTGTCTCTTAAAACTCTGCACCTTTTAAGACAATAGGCATAATCCACAACCTTGCACGGCTCACAAGCTTGAATCTGTTCTAAAAGCAGGTCTAACAATCTGCTTTCAGCTTTCAGATACTCTTTCTTAAACTCTTCATAAGTAGGCTTATGCATCGCTCCCCTCCTTCGGTAGAACATAGCCAGCCTGTTTTAGAGCTTTCTTAGCTTCTTCAGGATTAGTAACAAAGTAGTAAGTTCTCTTTCCCTTACGGACCACCCTCACGTGTCTGGCAAACTCAGGCTCTAAAAGCCAATTTTTGGCTCCAGACAGCGTAAATCCGAGACTTTTCGCAAACTGGTTTAAGCTCATTTCCTTAGCTTGTGTCATGGCATGCCTCCTTTAAAGTGGTTTTAAAGTGCTAAAGTCTGATAGATTTCATCTACAAGCTCAAAAGCTTCTCTCACCTGTCCTGCAAGATGCTCCAAACCCTTCACATAATCAGAAAAAAGGCATAAATCTCCATCGTGAGGAACGTCAGGAATGCTGAAAAGGAATGCTAAAGAGAATGCCGTAAAGTTTTTTACCTTCTTTCTTAGAAGTTCAACAGCTTCTTTATAGTTCCCTTTGAAAACAGGATAGTTCTCTACAACTTCTCCTAAACCAAGCTTTTTAGCCTCTTCTACAATCCTCTGATTATCCTTACCCGCAATAAGAAATTCTGCCCCACTTTTCTTTTCTTCATCCCATAACCTAACAAGGTTAGCCTGTAAGACTTGCTCAGCTCTGGCATTTACTTTATATTGAATTTGAAGAGGTGGTTCTTCATACCTGTTACTACGGGAAGCTCTCCTTTTAGCGGCTTCTCGTATCTCTTCCAGCATTTCAAGTTCTTTCTTTAGTTCTCTTACCCTCTCTTTAGCCCCTACCATCTTTGACCTCCTCAGGATTGTTTTGTATCCTTTTGGTGTTTATACAGTTGTTTGGTTCTCTACTCATCAATATAAACAATTGTTTAGAAAGTGTCAAGATTTACTATACAATTGTTGAGGTGTGCTATGGACAATAAGACAGAAATAGGTAAACGTATCAAGGAATTGCGGGAATACTTGGGACTTTCACAGAAAGAATTTGCTGAGGCTTTAGGCATACATCCTTTAAGTGTTTCCAGATATGAATTAGGGAAAAGTAACCCTTCACCTTCAATATTGAAACTTATAGAGGATAAGTTTGGCGTTAATTCTGAATGGTTAAAGAAAGGTAAGGGGAATCCTTTTAAAAGGCAGAGGGATTCAGACAATTTCAATTTTAAATTCAACAAACGTTGGAAAGAGGTAAAAGCCAATTTAGAGAATAGCGCTGAAATAATAGCTGACCTATGCTTAGAAATTTTCACTTCCAAGAAGCAAAAAGAGAAGCTAAATATTGAAGCTTTAAGAGCATATCTAAAAAACAAAGTTAGAAAACATTTGTTAAATGAGGTTAATAGGTCTCTTGAGGAGGTCTTAACTATACTTTCGTGCTTAGAGAATTCGCCTCCTTTTAACGAGTTTAAGGCTAAGTAAATAGGTTGTGATTCTAAAGAAAAGGATTTATATTTAGAATTGTCTTGACTATCAGCGTTCTCTTTGAGCGTTTGGAATGGGGCAGGGGAAAATCCCCGTCCCTCACCCTTAAGCTCCAACCCTAATCCTGACATCTCTTCTCTCCTTAGCTTTTTTCTGGATAGAAGCTCCAAGCTCCAAAGCCCTTACAATCTCCCCTGCCTCGGTGTCTGTATAGCTCCAGCTAACACTTCCGATTACTTCACCGTTCTTTCTAATCGGTCTCCAGGTGATTCTTTCCTCAGGTGGGAGCTCCACATCCGTATAAAGACAACCTAAACTGACCCCTTGTGTTAGAAGAAGATAGAGAGCTGTTATTGCCTTGTTTCCTTTAGCTGTTTTGCCGTTTGCCTTGACTTCCAGCGTTCTCATCAGTTATCCTCCTGATAAGTAATTCACTTACCTTGCACTTATGAATATAAGTAGTTTGCTTATAGGTGTCAAGATTAATTGAGTAACTTATAAGTAAAACGCTTACTTAACAGGAGAGGCTATGAGTGATAACCAAAAATCTGCAATAGGTGAAAGGCTGAAACAGGTAAGACGCAGGTTAGGGATGACTCAAAAGGAGTTTGCAGAAGCTTTAGGCGTTCATCCTATGACTTTATCCAAGTATGAATCAGGTAAATGGAATCCTTCTGAGAAGTTTCTAAGGCTTATAGAAGCCAAATTTGATGTTAACTACAATTGGCTTCTGAAGGGTGAAGGAACAATGTTTAATTTCGGTATTCAAGCCGTAAAAGAAAGGACAGCCACTATAAGCAAATTGCTTGATTTAGCGGAAACTGATGTTGCACTAAAAGTATTAACTGACAAACTTATAGAGTCTTTACAGCAAGAAGGAATTATAAGTAAGCAAGATAAGAAATTGGTTAAAGTTTTGAAGAGTTTTATATATCGTAGATTAGCGTTGAAAACTCTTGACATTTATACGGAAGTCTTGACTCAGTTGGCAATAACAAAAACCGATGCTATAGAGGAAGAAGACCTTATCTCAGGAGGGAATATAGCCAAAGAACTTTTGAAACATTCTGCTTTAATAATGCTGGAAATGCAAAAAGAGTTAGTTAAAAGGGAAAAGGAGAAAGAAGAAAACGAGGAAAACTAAAATTTGTAGTGTAGTTTGTAAGATGGAAGGTATAGGAAAAAGGCTAAAAGAGTTAAGAAAAGCCTTGAGGTTAAGCCAGCGGGAATTTGGTGAAAAGGAATCTTCATTGTTCTTAAAATTGGTTTACGGATACGGCACATTTCTACTCTCTAATAGTTATCGGTAACAATCCATAGCCATCAATAACAATCCATACTTTATGGTAACTGCTGATAACGATACATACTTTACACTATTTATAGTGATTGTTACCATAAGTTAAAGTAATGTATGGGTTGATATAGTAAGGTACTGTAGGTAATGGATAGTTATGGATACACGATTCTACCTGCCTTCAGTATACGCCATCTGGAACAGATGAAAGGACTTAAAACGATCCATATGGAATAGTGCCGTAGGAATCTCCGGGGAAATTTTGCACAGTCATACAAGTTTTCCTTTCTCGTTCAAGGATTCGGCTTCTGTGCAGGTTTTTGATGGTTGTTAATGGGGATAAATATGAGGTAATAATTGGCGTATTTTGAGATTTTAATGACTGGCAGGTGGGTTACGGAGTTGGAGGTGAGGAAAGGGTAAAGTCCCACTCAACAAGTAAGGCAGAACCGGGGATTACATCTTCCCAACATACTTCTATATGATGGTTGTCAATTGGTATCTCTCTATAGTTTTCAGAATTTCTTACATTCTTGAAAGAAATTGGATGAATCTGGATATGTTGCTGGATATCAGAAACAGTAAATCTTTCAAGGATGTTATTGTCAAATAGTAACTGTAATCTAAAAGATTTACAAAATGTCCTAAATAATGTGTAATAGCCATCTCGATTTTTATAAGTGTGCGACGTTTTCATTTTTAGGATTGGAACGCGGAATGATTCAAGTAATTTCTCTATCGGTATAGAAACAGTAAAGAAATATAAGAGAAAGTTTTTCTTTCTTTCCAAGCTCTCATTAAATATGGAGATAGTATTACTTTCGTTTAGGGTTATAACAACTTGTCTTTTGAGTTTCCTCAGTATATCTTCATCATTTTGATAAGTTTCTAAAATGTGTTTAATCGCTTCTTCTGGAAAGGATAACATAAAGTTTTTTATAATTTCTTTCCTACTCCGGGAAAGTAGTTTTAAGTGTTCTCTATCATATGAGGTTTGATAAATTGTAGTAATCTTAAGTAAGTCATGGGTATCATTATCTGCCAGCTCGAAACGAAGAACAAGTTCTCTGCTCCTTTCATAAGGTAAAGCAGAAGAATTCAGATGAGTTAGAAATTCTTTAACAGGTGCACGAACTTCTTCAAAGTTTGGTACCGTTATCTTGTGAAAATACTCATCAAGTTTGCTAAATAACGCTTCTCTTGTCTTGTTGTCAAAATAAACAGAGATGGCAACAATGGAGAAAAGAGTAAAAGCAGGATCTAAAACATAACCTGCTTTTATTCCAAAATATTCCAGCATATATTTACCGAAGAAAGAGAATAGTGCTAAAATAGTGCTACCAATGACTAAAATATTAGGTTTCATCCCCCTCCCTCAGAGTTAAAAAGCAGCTCCTCCTCCTCTCTTCATCTTATCCTCCTGTATCGCAAGATTTTAATCTTTGTATTAGCATTTGCTTTAACATCTGTATAACTAAATATATCAGGTATACTGTTTATGCGTCAATATGTATTCCTTTTTCAGATTTCTTTCTTTTTTATTATTTTCAAAATATTCATTCGATTTAGCAGCAAGTATAAAGTAAATCTTAGCTTTATGTCTAAAATGAACTGCTACTAAAAAAGATAAAGCAGTTATGTAGTTCAAAATAACCAGCAGATCGAAGATATACTGTTGAATAGAGAGAGCTCCGTCTTTTTCTACATTTAAAAAGCCTAAAACCCATTGTAATATACCGATAGCACCTATAAGGGACATAATTAGTAAACAAAACTTCACATAGATCTTGAATTGTTTTGTAAACCATGTTATTGTTTTGATAAGCTTATAGCCTCTAATCTTAAGTATGTACTCTCTAACTTCCCTTTTCTTCCAGAATCTATGATTCTGTAACCTTCGGTAAAGGAACTTAATGCCCCCAAATATCTCTAGAAGAATAAAAGGAAGAGCTAAATAAATTGCTAAAGAGAGCATAACCTTAGTAATATTACTGTTACAGGCAAAAATAGAAAAGAAGCTCTTGTTTTTAATATTAAACCCCTGAATCAATAGAAAGGTGAGTATTGAAAACCAAAAGGTTGAAAAGGAAGCTGCATAAAGTGCCCCAAAAAATAAGCTTAATCCAAGATACTTATTACTTTGATCTACCCAAACATTTTGATCCTTAGCATAGATAAAGTCAATTATTCTTATCCCTTTTTCTATTTCGAGAAAAAGTTGCTTTTTCTTTAACGCTTTAGATATTTCTTCCAAAGAAAAATTAGAATTTGTTTCTCGAGACAATATAGTTCCTGTAAAAGAATCACTCAAGGCATACGCAAAAGCACCTAAGATATAGAAGATGGCTAACAAAGGGAAAAGTAAAAGAACAAAAAAAGCAGTTATCATGATGCTGTGATATTTAATGAAATAGATGACCTGATTAACATAAAAAAGGAAGGTTTGGAATTTTTCTAATATCTGTTCTTTACCGAAAGGATTTACAATTAACAAAAGCAAAGCAAAATAAAAGAAAAGGAATAGAGTAGCCATTATACCTACAATAAAAAACTGAAAGAAAGTTCCACTTGGATGTTTTATACTAAAACTCATCTATTCTATCCGTTAAGTTTTCTTACTATTCTCAAATTCTGTTCTTGACTGCATCTTTACTTACTGATAAGTTTACATATAAACAACTACTCAATCAACAATATGCTTTCAATCTAATAGTGGGAACAGTCATGCAGAGGTATGATATAGAGAAAGTAGCTAATGCCATCATATTAGCCCTTGACTTAGGAGTTAAAAACTTAGGCAAAACCAAGTTAATGAAGCTCCTCTTCTTTGCTGATAGAGAACATCTCAGAAGATACGGTAGGCCTATTTTTTACGACAACTATATCAAGGAAAAAATGGGACCAGTACCTTCCATAACCTATGGCATTATCAGCTCATACAACGATAAAGAGCAAGATGACTTTAGGGAGGAGGTTAAGGAGCTCCTCCAGTGGGTTGAAATAGAGGAAAAGGACGTTGGACATTCCTGTCCGATGATGCAGTTTAGAAAGAAGAAAAAGTTTGATCCTGATATTTTCAGTAAATCAGAGCTAAGGATTCTTAGAGAAGTCTTTACCAGATTCAAGGAAACGACCGCTGGGGAGATTTCTGAACTATCTCATGAGCTCCCAGAATACCGTTTAGCTTTCATGTATGATCCTATCTCTTATGAGGATATGGCTGGAGATATGGCCGATTACGTTAAGTTCTGGGAAGAGGAAAAAGAAGCTTTTGAGAGGGTCTTGAGGGGTATGTAGCTTGTTCAAATATCTTCCGATATACCGCTGGGGTGTCTACCATTGGGAAGATTTCAGGTTCAAAGACGGAAACTCTAAAAACAAGTTTTGGATAGCTTTAGTTTGCCGTATCACAGACCCTAAGGACGGTTCAGAGAAAGAGCTCCCTTCATTACTGCCTACGTCTCAGTGGGAAAAGTATAAAGACAATCTAAAACAGCTTGTAGATACGGTTGTTCTGGAGCCCGGGGAATCACGATTCTTTTCAAAGAAAACAGTTCTGGACTTAAATAACATTCAGTGGGTTAAGGAAAAGGACATTTATGTAGCAATCCACTCAGGCCGTTTGACTTATAAGGGAAAGCTGGAGGACGAGATTTGTAAGAGAGTAGAATTAGCAATTGAACAGGCTGAAACTCTAAGCCCAAGGGATATTAGGATTCTTCTTTGTAGGGAGACGGAATGAGCAAGTTCATAGACTTCTAGAAGGAGCTCACTAAGAGAACTAAAGAGAAGGCTTTAGACGTTCTCTTAACCTGTGCAGAGTGTCCTAACGGCCCTATTAACCGCTCCTGCCGAGCCTGCCCCGTCTTTAGGGACTTCTTTAAGAGCCTGAGCAAGGAAGACCTGAACTTTCTTTTTGACGTTCTGGAAGAGGATACGCCATCGTGAACTTGAGGGTCCTTCTGGCCTTTCCTCTTGCGGGAGCAAGCCGCAGGAAACGAGCGAATTTTGTGCTGAGTTTTGCCGTGTCGTCGTCGGGTTCTAATGAACTCAGCGATAGCGTTCTATACGATGAAACATAGAACAGAATTTATACAGAATTGAACAATAAGTACACAGATATACACTATTAGTACTCTTCAAAACTCCCTTCTATTGCTATGATCTATTTCGTTGAACAGTTCCAAATCCAGCTTCAGAAATTTTCAAAGTCTAAATGGGTTATAGCATTAACTATATCTATTCCGTATTCTTGAGTAAAACCTACAAAGAGAGTTGTAAAATAATCTATTAGTACTTCTATACACTCGTTTCGGCGTTTGGGGAGAAGTTCCCTCTCTAGGGGAAAATGAACCTTTAAGATATAGTAAGGTTTGCCTAAATAAGTACTTTCATCAATCCAAGCAAATTTATATTTCTCCAATATCTGTAGTTCTTCTAATAAAGTCTTATCAGAAATTCCAAGCTTTCTCTGTAATATCATTAAGTCTATATTTACAACACCATCCCAAAGTTCAGGATTCGAAGAAAGCGCTACTCCTAAGAAGTTACGTGATACTCTGGGCAATTCCTTAAGCTTATGGGCAAACGCTTTAAATACTTGTTCTATGGCTTTTCTATCTCTCTTTCTTTTACAGTCATCATCCTGTCTTAAGTATCTTAGAAAGTTCTCGAAACTTCCCATTCTTTCATGGGGAATTTTCTCTAAGTATTTCCTATAGTCTTCAGAAAGCATTCCCATTTCATCAGGAACTTCCAGTTCTAATTTAACTTGTCTTGATTCCTTTTCTATAAACTCATATAAGTCTTTCAGTATGTCAAAATCTAAGTCCAAAATATCCTTAGCTATATCATTTAAATCAAGAACTTTGCAATGAAAGGGAATTTCAAGTTTTATATTTTTAGATGTTTGCCATCCAGCTATGCTTATAATCCAAAGTTCATTTAGAGTAATATTGGTATTTTCTACATTTTCAATAGTCTTCTTTATCTTTTTCTTATCGGTTCTTATGGTTATTTGAACACCTATATTGTTTTTTTCATCTATTAAATCGATACCAGGGTAGTTTACCTTTTCTTTGTTGAGGTTCCTGAAAGTATATCCTTTAGGAGAATAAACCCTATTTAAGAAATGCAACATGAAATCTTCTAAATGTCTAGCAATATCATAAAGTCCGAGCTTAGCTCTGAATTTAGCTTTACTTGAAATTTCCGATAAAATGTCTAAAACAGCTCCTATGTAATAGCCTCGAGTCATAAACCTTCCCTTCTACAGCTTGACCGCATCTTTACATCTTGGTAAGTTTACATATGAACATTCACATCTGCAATAACTAGAGCATCAATTATTTGTAGAAGCATATATAGTTTTAAGATAGGAGCTTTAGATGCCTGGAAGTGCTTTGACGTTGTTTAAGTTCGCTACTCTCGAGAACCACATAATTAAGAGTCCGAAAGCTAAGAGAAGGCTTATTGCCTTTGGATGGTATGGAGGTAAGTTTAGCCATTTAAATTGGATTCTGCCTTTATTACCTTATACACCACAGTACTGTGAACCATTTGGGGGTTCGGCTGCAATACTTATAAACAGATTGCCTGTTCCTATTGAAACTTATAACGATATAGATGGAGAAGTCGTTAACTTCTTTAGAGTTCTACGAGATAAGACAGAGGAACTTATAAAAGCTATTTCCCTAACTCCATTTTCCAGGGAAGAGTTTAGGAAGGCTATAGAAGAACCTACTGAGAATCTATCTGATGTAGAAAGAGCAAGGAGATTCTACATAAGGGCAAGGCAGGTTAGAACAGGATTAGCACAAACTGCTACTCCAGGAAGATGGGCATACTGTGTGAAAGCTAAAAGTAGTAGAAGAGGAATGGCTGGTGCAGTATCCCGGTGGCTGGGAGGAATAGAGGATTTAGAACTGATAGCTGAAAGGCTTTTGAGAGTTCAGATAGAAAATGATGATGCTTTTGAGGTTATCAAGCGATATGACGATGAGGATACCCTCTTTTATTGTGATCCTCCATATCCTCATTCATCAAGAAAGGATAAGAATGCTTATGCTTATGAGATGACAGAAGAGGAGCATGTAAAGCTTGCTGATTTATTACATTCTGTAAAAGGTAAGGTGGCTATTTCTGGTTATCATTGTGACTTGATGGATGAACTATACAAAGATTGGTATTGTGTTGAAGCTCCTGTTAAAAAATGTCATAGCAGTAAGGGGTTAAGACAGGAAGTATTGTGGATGAATTATGATCCAAGAGAAGTTTTAGATGGTAGGTTAGATTATGGCATTCAGGATAGATAAGAAGAAATGTTTAGAAGTCTTAGAACAACTTTATAAGAAAGCTGAAGAAATACAAGCTCCTGTTGCATTGCCTGAAGATATTGGCGAACAACTGGAGGTTTTGATAAGAAGTTCAGTAGGAGCTCCTCTCCGAGTTCTTTTAGCTTTACTTATGGCTAAAATAATCAATCCTCAGGTAAACATTCTTTATCCCTCGACAAATGCTAAGGAAGTTCCTGAGGCTTTTTCTGGAAGAACAGTAGATGAACACTGCATACAAGCTTTAATAGACATCTTCAAATTACCCCTTATGCAAACTACAGGATTTTTGACTCCGACTTTTAGAACTCCAGCTCTTCCTATACCTGAGAATCTGGGAGATGTTATCCAGAAGAATGTAACAATTTATAATGCTTTTTCTAACATTATTCATAGAATTCAAAATGGTGACCTAAAAGCTGAAGATGTTCTAATTGAAACTCTACGTAGACTTATTAACTTGAAAAAAGAAAGAGAAGCTGAGATAAAAGGAAAATTGAACCAGCTTAGTAAGGAAGATTTAGATTTTTCTGCAGAGGATATTGTATCTATTATCAGCCAACTTTTATCTATTCCTAAGCACAAAACAAGTCGTATTCCTGTTCTCGTTATAGCTGCTTTGCATAAAACGCTTGAGGAATGCTTGCAAGAAAGACTCAAACCTTTAGAAAATCACACAGCTGCTGATAGTAAAACTGGTGCTTTAGGAGATATAGAACTTGTTGTTGATGATGGATATGTAGTCAGAGTTTACGAGATAAAGGACAAAGTAATAACAGAAACTGATATTAATAAAGCTTTAAAGAAAATATTAAAATTGAATAACGATAAAAGAGCAAAATTAAGACAATATCTGTTTGTTACCACAAAGAGTATAGAAGATTCCATACTATCAAAGGCGCATGAAATTTATAAAGACTTAGGTGTTGAAATGACTATCTTAGACTGTCTTGGATTTACCCGTCACTTTCTACATTTATTTTTCCCGTTTAGATTGATGTTTATTAATAACTTAACAGAATTTGTGATGAGAGAACCAGACAGTTCAGTTAGTCATGCTCTTAAAGAGTATTACATAAGTTTACTTAATATTTACAAACATAAAGACCATTAGCATGAATCCTATTGCAGAAGCTAAATTTACATAAGACACGTCCTAAAAAAACGAAGAGAAGATACTGGAGTTTCTGGAAGTTCTGAATGATTCTAATGCTGGGATTACCATTGGTGAAGAAGAAGTAAGAAAGACTATGCAGGAGCTTTAGGAAGGGGAGGGGCTTATAGAAAAGTGGATAGATATACCAATACTTACGTTCCGAGGGGCTTTAAAGAGCTTAACCTTATAGAGATGGCTGATAAAAAACTTCTTAGGTTGTATCTTATTTTGCAACTGAAAATTAAGGAGATCTCTAATGGTTAAGATTATAAATTTTGAAGATGAATAGTTTAGAAAGGCAGTCCAGAGAACCTTTGAACTTATGGAGATTTGCAAGGAATGTCCTCACTTTGGAGTTCCTGATAAAGTCTGTAAAGCCTGCCCTCATATGCGGGAGTACCTTTCACATTCAAGTTTGAGCAAGGAAGATATTGATTTCTTTTTCAGTATTACGGAATAGGAGAAGAGAGCGGTGAGATTGCTTTTGACACTTATTCTTAGTTTTCTGCTGATTATTCCAGGATATGCTAAAGAGTGTTACAAGCTTCTTTACGTCATTGATGGAGACACTATAAAAATCCTTTATCACGGTAAAAAAACATCTGTAAGGCTTTTAGGTATTGATACCCCAGAAAGCAGGAAAAACAGAAGGGCTTATTACCAGGCAAGAAGGAATCATCAGGATGTAGAAACTATCGTCTATTTAGGGAAGCAAGCTAAAAGACACCTTAAAGAGCTCCTTGCTGGTTACAAGCAAGTCTGTCTTGTCTATGACCAGAACAATGTCTATCACAATCATAGAGACAGATACGGGCGGATCCTGGCTTATGTCTACACTCCAGATGGGAAGTTCATTAATAAGCTAATGTTAGAGGATGGTTGTGCCTACCTGTTTACTCGGTATCCTTTAGAGCCAAAATATGAGAAAACCCTAAGACAGGCTTTTAAAAAAGCGATTGAAGAAGGAAAATGACTTTGGAGATAAATTAGATGGAGGGGAGAGATGAAAATCCATATTAGACCTTTAGATGAAATTGGCATAAGGTATGATATTTTTCTTCATGTTAACGATGCTCAAAAAATTGTGGATGCTATTAACACAGGCAGGACAGAGCATATACCTTTAACAAAAACTGAGGAAAATGCTTGGGCTTGTGTAAATGGAAACAAAGTTGCCATAAGGATTCCCTCACAAGGAGGAGGAACGGGATATTTTAACAAGGATGAAGTTTTAGAACAGATTATAGAGAAGCTCAGTAATTTGGAAGATATAGATTATTAATCTTCAACTTAAGAACTTGCACTTAAACATCAGAGTTCTTTGTTGATGCGTAGAACAACGAAGAAAATTAAAGCAATTTTTATGATAAAGCACCCGTCTTTTGTGCGATTTAGCCTTGATCATGTTATCGTAAAGTATTCCTTTTATTTGTTCTTATATTAATTCAGGTGAAGTGTTATAATCGAAATAAAGATAAGGTAGAGGAGTTTATTAGTAAGCCGGTTACAAAGATAACTTTAAGCTAAGCTAATAGGGGGAGAGTAGTGGGTTTACGAATGAGGGAGGATTTTAAAGTTTTTAGAGATCCAATACATGATTTGATTTCTTTTGATAAGCAAGAAGAAAAAGTTTTACTGGACATTATTAATACCCCTACTTTCCAAAGATTGAGAAGGATAAAGCAATTAGGATTCTCCGAGTATACTTATCCCACAGCAACTCATAATAGATTTTCTCATTCTATAGGTGTATCTCATTTAATAGGGAAATTTTTTGATAATCTTGGATATGTACCTGAGAAAGTAAAATTTAAAGTAGTAGTTGATGAGGAAGAAAAAGAAGTTAATTTGGGGAAAGACGAACTCAAACTTATTTTGAAGATTGTCGGATTACTTCATGATATTGGACATGGGCCATTTTCTCATGCTTTTGAAAGACTAATGAAAGAAGGTTTTTCGCATGAGACTATGACTATCAGAATCATAGAAAACACAGAAATAAGAAGTCATATAGAGGAGTATTTTGGGGAAGATGGAAAGTTCATCGTTAAACTCATAACAGATATAATAGAAGGGAAAATATCCAGTGAACATTATTGGGTCAAGGAGATTATTTCAAGCCAGCTTGATGCAGATAGAATGGATTATTTACTGAGGGATGCCTATATGTGTGGTGTATCTTATGCTTCATTTGAGCCTGATTGGTTAATTATGCACATGGAAGTTAATGAAATACCTCAAGAAAACAACAGATTAGGGATAGTAATAAATGCGAAAAAAGGATTACATTCCGTAGAGTCTTTCATAATCTCCAGATATCATATGTACGAGCGTGTTTATTTCCATAAAACTACAAGGGCATTCGAAAGTGTTCTTGTCAAACTTTTTGAAAGATTGAAAGAACTAAAGGACGAGTGGGAAGATCTCTTTGTTGACGATTATTTAATAAGGTTTGTAGAAAATCCAGAGAAAAATCTTGAATATTTCTACTTTTTAGATGATGCGTATATGGTATCATACTTTAATAGATGGATTCAATGCAAAGATGAAATACTTTCAAAACTGTCCCAAGCTCTTGTCTATCGTATACCTCCAAAACTTAGAAAAGAAATATCTTTTGAGAACCATGATGAACTTCAGGAATATCATGAGCTTATAAAAAATCTTGAAGGAAACAGAGGAACATACTTTTTCTATGTAGATAATTACAAACTAGTAGCTTATAAGGATCCTTACCTGCTGGGGGAAAAATCCGCTGAAAGGGCAGAGCATATATGGGTGAAGTACAGGAATCAAATTCAGGACTTGGCAGAAGTTTCCCACCTGGTAAAAGGTTTAAGAAACAAAACTCTCAGAAGAACAAGAGTTTATGAATATAGAGAAGAGATAGCGTAAATTATTTGGATGCAAAAGGAGGTTGATAATGAATCTTGTTCTTTACGATAAGGATCTAAACAGGATAGCTTCTTTAGTAAAACTTTGTTCAGAAATAGTAGGAAGAAAAAAACTACAAAAGTTAGTTTTTGTACTAAAGTCATTAGATATTCCATTTACCGAAAGATTTAAACTGCACTATTTTGGTCCGTACTCTTCGGATCTTCAATTGGAACTAGATGAGTTAGTTTTGTTAGATGTACTAGAAGAAGATAAGAGAAACATGTCATATGTTTACACTGTCAAAGATGAATCAGTTATTGAAATTCCAGAGGATCTTAGGAAAGTAAAGGAAATTATACATTTACTAAACAGTCAGCCCGCGGATCTTCTAGAACTTCTGGCCACTTATCTATATTTACTCAAGACAGAAAGTAGCGAGTCAATAGCAAGAAAAAAATTAGGAATTTTAAAACCACACCTTATAGACAAACTTGAAGAGGCACTAAAACTTTGGGAAGAAATTAGATCGAAGTATCAAACTTAACTATCTGATATTCTTGCATTAACATATTTTCAGAGGGCTAAGACTCCCAGTCGGTCTTAGCCCTTATTTTATTTTGGAGTCTTTTACCCCTCCCAACGCCTTCAGGGTGGTTGTAGTAGTTGGTGTAGTCAATCAAGAAGAAGATTTTGATCCTGAAAAGCTTCTCTAATACCGATACGACTAAATCCATTCCTGCGTATATTTTGAGTAGTTATACTCATCTATTAGTTTTAACACTGGTTCTGTGTAAGGCAATTGGAGGGATTTCACGTATAGAGCAAACCGTTTCATAACTTTCATAAATTTAAGATATTTTTCTCCAGCTTTCTCTGCTTTATACCAAGTGCATTTGTAGGCTTTGCTTATCTTATCATCCCACAGAGGAAAGAAGTTAGGAGCCAACAAATGTAGAGCTTTAACAACTGATACCGGAGATCTTTTTTCTTTTCCATTTGAGCTGATTTTTGTGGCCTCTAAAAGGCTATCAAAGATTTCTTTCACTATTCTCTCATTATGAGGGGAGCAAAAAGTAATATCTTTTTCCCTAAATTCGTTTAATTTATCTAAGTTATTCCTTATAAATTCTTCTAAAGAATCAAAGTCAAGCTGACCATATCTATAAAAAGGTGAGTTCCAGGTGAGCAATAATACTCCTAGAGAATTTGCCATATTTTCTGCATCTCCCCAGAATTGCTTCATCAAACAAGAAGAGACTTTATACATTGCATTTCTTTTCTCATATTGTCTATAAGCTTCTATTCCTTTTATAAACTCATCTTTTGTAGGAAATGTACACATTTTCCCGCCTCCAAGTTTTATAAGATAAATGTATCATAGCTTATAAGACTCCCAGTTGTCTTATCATCGACAGTCCCAACCCGGTTTCTTAACCCCTTCCCCTCCCAACCTTTCCTGCCAAAGCCTTTAGTCTGATCATCTAAATTCCCTTAGGTTGAGTTTGTACCCTTAGGGGGAATCTCTCAATCATTAAGAACAGTTCTAACCTTATGATTGATCTCCAACTCAGGAGCCTGCACTAACCATTCCCAAGGCGTAACCCATACATAAGTTCTTTCGCATTTCCTTAAATCAACGTTAGCTCTCAGCCATTCTAAAGCCTTCTTCTCATTAGAAGCTATACGCCCTTCCATTTCTCTTTCAGAAAGCTCCTCTTCGGGCTCAAATTGGAGTTCCATATTATTGTTCTCCTCGTCTTCAAAGATTACCTGATCTGATTTGTGAAGAGGAGCTAAAAGCTGAATGATTACAATCTTTTCTTCTTCGTTAACTGGACTGGTGAGATTTTTAATCTCCTTTTCGAGACTTTCCAGCTTTCTCTTAAGATTCAACTTTTCCTCCTTTAGCCTACATTCCCACCGGAAAGGTCTATTTGACCTCTTCTAATGACTTTCTCTAATTCAACCGATAAGTTTTCTATATGCTTACGTATTTTGACGTCTATTGTTATCTCCTTAACCTCGTCAAGCTTTCGTTTTATCTTTTCTATAATTGGTGTAGCTTCATCTTTAGCCTTAATCTCAATAGTTTTTCCAGTAAGCTTGTTGAGCTTATCGGCTATATCTGAAAGCTCGGAAACATCTCCATCAATACTTAGAGTAATTCCTTGGTTTTTAAGTTCGTCTATTGCAAACTTTAGGTTGTTAATCTCGGTCTTTATCTGGTTGATAGTTTCAGTAGTCTTATTTACTACCTTAAGTTCTATGGGCATTAAAGCTTTGATATAGTTTATCTCTGTTTCGATGAACTGAAACTTTTCCTTTGCATCTCGGAAGTTTTGATCTGAAATCAGCTTATCAGACTTAGAACCACTAAGAAGTTTCTTCTTCTTTTCTTCAAAGTAGTCTGAGTTAAAAACTCTTGAGAGCTCTTCTAAGTCATCTCTAAATTGCTCTAAAACACTTTCCTTACCTTCAAATTGAGAGAGCAAATCAAGGTAATTCTGGAAGGTCTCTACATATTCCTCGGCAGCCTTGACATCTTCGTTGCTCCAAGCTTCGTTCCATAAATCCTGAAGTTTGTCTTTAACATAATTGTATTGTTGCTCTGGTGTCATTAATTGCCAGTTAACCTTTTCCATTATTCCTTGCAGTTCTTTCTGAAAGCTTTCAGCTGCCTTTTTCTGTTTATCCAGTGCAGAAAGCGTTTTCTGTAAAGCAGAGCTAAGATTATTCTGAGCATTGGCAAACTGATTAGTTGTATTCGTAGCTCCTGACATTGTTTGTTGAAAGACGTCAGTCTTTTTATAAGCTTCTTCAAGAATACTTTTAAGCTCGTTATAACCATTTTCTAACTTTTTTATAGTATTAGTGGTTTCCTGTATAGCTTGTTCAAACTCTTTAGATTTCCCCTCAAAAGCATTTAAAGCTTTAGCGGCTCCAAAGAGTGAAACAGCCATTCCAGGTTTTCTTGAAAGTAAAGCTACGGATCCCCCTATTCCAAGTAAGCCAGAGAGAGTTTTTCTATGGTCTGCAATAAACTTGGAGGTTTCCAAAAAGCTCAGCTTTGCCTGTTCCATTAGAATTGGAATTCTTGCAAGAGTAAGAGTAGCTCCTTCAAAAGCTGTGGTAATGGCTTCACCTGTTTTTTTCGCCCATTTATCAAAATCACCTGTCTTTTTTAATTGCTCTATCTTTTGCAGGGTTAATTCCAAAACATTTTCTAAATACTGGAAAACTCCGGACTGCATTACTTCGTTTTTGAATTGAGTCCAATAATCGGCAAGATTGGAAACCATGCCTTGGAATGTATGAGACAATCTTTCCATACCGCCTGCAAACTTATCGCTCCATATCTCCATAAGGGCCTTTTGAATTTCTTCAGCAGACTTCCGAACAGTTATAGATACTTCTTTTCCAGCCTTCATGTAGTAAAAGGTTATTTGATCAGCAGTAGTCTTAGCTCTTACACCAAATTCTTTCAGTCTCTCAAATTCACCGTTTATGGCGTCAGCTAAGGCTTCTACTGCCTGGTCAAGAGATTTACCCATTGCCGAGGCTGTATCACCAAGAACCCTCAGAGCTCCACTTGTTGGATCTATCCCGTAGGCTTGGAGCTTAATGAAGGCTTGTGTAACCTCTTCAAGCTCGTAAGGTGTCTTAGCGGTAAAATCCGAAATCCATCTCATAGCCATTTGGGCTTTTTGAATAGAACCGGTAGTTGTTTCCAACTGAACTCGGAACTGCTCAAAAGCAGAGGCAGTGTCAATAAAAGACTTAGCGAGCATTCCAAAGCCAGCAGTTCCACCAACAAAAGCAAGTGTTTTTTGTAGGGAATTAAAAGGATTAAGTACATCGAATGTCTTTTTTGTTAAAGAGGAGATTTCATTGGAAAGCTTTTTGAAGGTAGAGCTCGCTAAATCTTGAGCCTCTATAATGATTTTTAATTCCTGTTCACTAAACTGCATTATTTCCTCCCAAGTAACCTTTTAGTGAGTGGTATCCTCTTTTGAGGATTCTTTTACTCCCAGCTCAGGAATCTCAATTTCCCAGCCTTTAGGAGTAACCACGGCAATAACTATTTTGGCGTTGGGATATTCTTTTAACCTTTCAAGGAGCTCCTTTTCCTTCTGTTCTAAAGCTCTTTCCTCACTTTTAGAGAAAGTTGTTTCTCTAACAAGAACTACAAGCTTGTTATCATCTCCAGAGTGCTTTTTCAGTTCCTTTTCCAGCTTCTCAATTCTTCTCCTTAAGTCCATCCAATAACTCCTCTAACTGCTTTACTTTCTTTTCAAGTTCAAGGGTTTCGTGTGCTTTTAGAGCCGTTTGAATTGCGTAGACAATGGCATTAGCTTGTTGAGGTTTCATTCTTTCGTTCCTGACATCTTCAACTACTTGTTCCAGGATAAGGAAGATGTGCTTAGGTTTAGATAGCTTCAGCCTCTTAGGCTTGTAATTGCTCGGCATTTTCTACTCTCCTGACATCTCTCTACTTCTAAAGGTAACCCGGATTTCAGAATGCTTTTGTGAAAAAAGTGAAATAACACTTAATTTTTTACTCTGTTTTTCCCCGAAATTTCCCAATTTTTCCCTGTTCTGTATTAAAGATTTACCCTTGAAGCTTTTGGAATGGTATTAGTTGGCACTTCCAGGGGCTATCAGTCCCCCTCTCCCCTGCTGACCTCTTTTAATGTGGGTCCTTCTGACGGGTTTCAGGTGCGGGTGGGCGAGCCGCAAAAAGAGAGAGAATTTTGGTGTCGTCGTCGCCGTGTCGTCGTCAAGAACTTCAATGACTTTGTTAAGCCTAACAGAGAATTCAAAAGACTTTCCTCTTAGGGATAAGCCAATTTTTCCCATAGAATACAGCAGGTATCTTTCCTTCTTTGATGAGTTTTCTAACATATGCAACCTTGACCCCTTTTAGCTGGGCATATTCTGTGGTAGTGTAAAAGCAACTTTTCAGCTTCTTAGATATGTGATTACTTAGCGTCTTATAGTTAACTCCTAAAATTTCCGCTATCTTTTCCAGAGTTCTACCTTCTTCAATAATCCTCTCCAGTTCTCTACACGATATTTCCTGTATAATCCTTTTAGTAGGCAAAGAAATAACTTGTATTTTTCTCTCGACATTAAGGTTTCGCATTTTTTGACTCAAAGAACACACCCCAGCTCTTGCAGTGAGGAAAGAGTTGTGAAAAAAGTTGCGGTTGTGGATATAGGTTCAAATACTGTTAAACTGGTTGTTTACAGGGTAAAGGGAAAAAAGATAGAGAAGATCTACTCAGATTCCATCTATGTAAGACTTCTGAACTATTTGAAGAATGGGAAACTGACCGAAGAAGGTATTCTGAAGTTGGAGATAGTTCTCAAAGATTTTAGAGAAAAAGTTGAAGAGTTCCAGCCGAACTGCACGATAGCTTTTGCAACGTACGTTGTAAGAGCTGCTGAAAACAGAAAAGAGCTTTTAGAGAGAATTGAAGAGTATTTTAATGTTGAAGTTCTTTCTGGAGAAGAGGAAGCTTACTATTCTGCTCTTGGAGCTCTTTTAGACGTGAAGGTGAAGAAAGGACTTCTATTTGACATTGGTGGTGGGAGCCTTGAGATTTGTGAGATAGTTGACTCAAAGCCAGAAAGCTGTAAAAGTTACCCTCTTGGGACGCTTTCTTTTAAAGATTACGTGAAAAATGGATATGTAGAAGATGAGATCGGGATCAGGCGACAGATCAGGGTACTGGTGAACCCTTACGACTTCAAGATTTATGAGAGTGAGATTCTAATCGGTGTTGGAGGAAGTATCAGGCCTCTAAGGAAGATTGCTGGAAAGAGACGTATCAAGAGGAAGCAGCTTAAGGAAGTTGTTGAGAAGATTAAAAAGATGAAGCCCATTGAGATTACAGAAAGTTATGGGATTCCCGTGGAGAGGGCAAAAACAGTTACCGTTGCTGCTATAGTTGTTCTTGAGCTGATGGATATATTCAAAGTAAAAGAGTTGGTTATCTCTAAATCTGGAATCAGAGAAGGAATTGTGTTCAAAAGGGTGATTGAAGATGGAGTCTGTTAAGGAGAAAAAGGAGATAAACCTTGACAATACGAAGCTTTACATAAACAGAGAACTTAGCTGGCTTGAGTTTAACAGAAGGGTTCTGGAAGAGGCTGAGGATTTGAACAATCCTCTCCTTGAGAGGCTCAAATTCATTGCCATATTTTTCACAAACCTTGATGAGTTCTTCATGATAAGGGTGGCAGGACTCAAGAAGATGGTCTCTGCCAACATCAACAGACCTTCCTTTGATGGGTTAACCCCTAAGGAGCAGTTGAGGAAGATAGCTCAAAAGACGAAACAGCTTTTGAAAGAGACAGAAACTCAGTACAGGAAGCTTATATCGGAACTGAAGGCTGAGAAAATTTACATTCACAAGTACTCTAACCTGCCAAAAACTCTGAAGAGAAGAGCGGATAAGTACTTTGAGGAATTTGTCTATCCTGTTCTAACTCCTTTAGCAGTTGATCTGACCCATCCATTTCCTCATCTCCCATCCCTCAGCTTTAACATCATTGTTGAGATAATCTCTGAGGAGCTCAAGTTCGGCCTCATTCCTATTCCGAAAGTTCTTCCAAGGTTTGTAAAGTTGAAGGAAAAGGACAGAGAAGAGCACTATCTCTACCTTGAAGACTTAATCATTAATCACATTGGAAAGCTCTTTCCTGATCAGGAGATAAGAAGCGTTGCAACGTTCAGGGTAACGAGAGATGCGGATATCATCATTCAGGAAGACGAGGCAGATGACCTCCTTGAGGAGATAGAGAAAGGACTGAGGAAGAGGAGATTCGGAAAGCCAGTCAGACTTGAAATAAATGGTGGTTCAAACTTTATACTGAACTTCCTGAAAGATGAACTTGAGATAAAGGATTACGACATCTATAAGCTGGATATTCCCCTCAATCTTTCAGACCTCTGGAGTCTTTACAGAGAGATAGATAGATCGGATCTGAAGTTTTCACCTTATGTTCCCTACTATCCACCTCAGTTTAACATAGAGATATTCAACGCTTTAAAAAGTCATGAGTTCATTCTCTTCCATCCTTACGAATCCTTTGATCCTGTTGTTGAACTGGTTGAGGAGGCGGCGGAGGATCCCAACGTTCTTGCAATCAAACAGACTCTTTACAGAGCTGGAAGAAATTCGCCGATAGTTGAAGCTCTCAGTAAGGCTGCACAGAAAGGGAAGGAAGTAACAGCTGTTGTTGAAATAAAGGCGCGGTTTGACGAAGAGAGTAATATAGTTTGGGCAAAGAGGCTTGAGGAAGAAGGTGTCCATGTTATCTATGGAATTCCAGGGCTTAAGACCCATGCAAAGCTGTTGATGATTGTTAGAAAAGAGGAAAACGGAATAAAGAGATACGTTCACCTTGGAACGGGGAATTACAACGTTGAGACTGCAAAAATCTACTCAGATGTAAGTTATCTAACTTCTGATCCAGAGATTGGTGAGGACGTTTCAAGGATTTTCAATGTTCTTACCGGTTACTTCCACCCGCCTGAGCTCAGTAAACTCTTCATCTCTCCGGTTGACCTGAAGAAGAAAATCCTCGAAATGATAGAGGAAGAGGCAGAGCTCGGTGAAAGGGGAAGGATAATTGCAAAGATGAACTCCCTTGTGGATCCCGATGTTATTAAGGCTCTCTACAGAGCTTCTCAGGCCAGTGTGAAAATTGACCTGATAGTGAGGGGGATCTGCTGTTTGAGACCTGGAATTGAAGGAGTGAGTGAGAACATAAGAGTAATCAGTATCGTTGGAAAGTATCTTGAACATGCAAGGATTTTCTACTTCGGGGCTGGTGGTGAAGAAAAGGTCTTCATAAGCAGTGCCGACTGGATGCCGAGGAACTTCCACAGAAGAGTAGAAACCCTTGTCCCGATAGAAGATAGAGAGTTGAAAGAGAAACTGAAAACAATTCTTGAAATCCAGTTAAGAGATACTGTAAAGGCCAGAATTCTCCTTCCAACAGGAGAGTACACAAGGCCAGAAGAGAGAGAATTCAATTCCCAGGAGTACTTTGAGAGATGGGTAAGACGGATAAAGTGAGGAGAATCTTCCTGATAAGGCATGGAAAGGCAGAAAAGAGGGAGAGGTGGAAAGGAGATGACTGTGAAAGGCCTCTTACCGAAAAAGGGATAAAGGAGTTTAAGAAATTTTCTGAGTGGCTTATGCAGATTTTTCCTGAAGATTTGATCATCATTTCAAGTCCTTGTGAAAGAGCTCTAAAAACTGCCGAAATTCTGGCTGAGCTCCTAAGAAAAGAGGTTGTAGTTGAGAAAAGACTTTCTCCGGATGCTGAGCCTGAAGCCTACATGAAGGTAATAAAGAAGCATAAGGGAAATATTGCTCTGGTTGGTCATGAGCCGGATCTGAGTCTATTTCTTAATGAAATTACCTGTCTCAGTCCAAACAGAATTGCTTTTAAGAAGGGAGCGGTTGCTGAAATCTGGCAGAAAAAGGATAAATTTCTCCTTTCTGGATTTTACAGTCCGAAAATAATTCTGAAGCTGTAGTGAGGAGATGCTGGAGAGGGAAAAAATAGAGAGAATAGAAAAGGAGCTTGTAGCCTTAGATAAGAAAATTTCAAGAGTAGCAGAGACTCTTGAAAATAGAAAGCAGAACTTAGGTTTCAGTGATCTAATTCAGGAATTAACTGGAGCTGTTATCTTAGCTTTTCCCTTTGCTGCCAATGCCGATATATGGGAAATCTCAAAGAACATGTCCGATTTGCACGCTTTTGCTCTTTTAGTTTCTATGGTTTTCGGACTTTTTGTCTTTATCAGGTACTCAAACCTTGGAAACTGGAAAGTTCAAAACCTTGCAGGATTTCTTCCTCTTAGGCTTGTAACAAGTTTCTTTATCTCTCTTCTTATCTCTGCCTTTTCTCTTTTGATTTTGGGCATTTATCCAGGTATCATTGACAATACCAATTGGTTTGTAAAGACGGTTATTCTCGTTACACTCTTCTCGGTTATAGGAAGTATTGGACTTGATGCAGCAAAATAATCAGGAGGGAAAATGGAAGAGTTAAAAGGAAAGGTTGTTCTGGTGACCGGGGGAACGAGAGGAATAGGAAGGGCAATAGCTGAGAGATTTAAAGACGTTGGAGCAGTTGTTTACATCACAGGAACAAATGAGGAGAAGACAAAGGCGGTTGCAGAGGAGATTGGGGTTAACGGTGTGAAGATGGACGTTACAGATAGAGAAGAAGTAAAAAGAGTAGTTTCCGAGATTCTGGAGAAAGAGGGGCAGATAGATGTCCTTATTAATAACGCTGGAATAACTAAGGATACCCTTTTTATGAGGATGAAGGACGAGGATTGGGACAGCGTTATTAACACAAACCTTAACGGTGTTTATAACGTTACAAGGGCTGTTGTTCCAGCAATGGTAAAGAAGAGATCCGGAAACATAATAAACATCTCCTCTGTTGTTGGTTTTACAGGGAATGTTGGTCAGGTCAACTATTCCGCAACAAAATCCGCTCTTATAGGGTTTACAAAGTCCTTAGCGAAGGAACTCGGTGGTAGAGGAATAAGGGTTAACTGCATTGCTCCCGGTTACATAACAACAGATATGACTGAGAAGATCCCAGCAAAGATAAAGGAAGAGCTCCTTAAATCGATTCCTCTGAAAAGAGAGGGAGAGCCGAAAGAAATTGCAGATGTCTGTCTCTTTTTAGCTTCAAACATGGCGTCTTACATTACTGGAACGGTCATCCATGTTAATGGTGGACTTTTCTAACGGTTAGACTATAATTCCAGATTCAGCTAAAAACTTATAGGAGGTTCAAGGATGGAAAACATCGAACAGAAAGTGAAAGAGATCGTAGCTGATAGACTTGGAGTTGATCCAGATGAGGTGACACCAGAGGCTTCATTTATCGAGGACCTTGGTGCAGATTCTCTCGACACAGTTGAACTGGTTATGGCTCTTGAAGAGGAGTTTGGTATCGAGATTCCAGACGAAGACGCTGAAAAGATCCAGACAGTAGGCGACGCAATCGAATACATTCAAAAGCATCTTTAATTCCTGTTTCCTGCCCCCCAATCAGGGGGCTTTTCTGTTGATCTATCTCATTCCTACCGGTAGCCTCCTTAAATACTTTTAGTAATAGCTAAGATTTTTAAAGGAGGCTACTATGCTAATCCAAAGAGACCAATTACCTCTTGTGAACTATCAAGGAATGAATCAGGTTCACCAGAGGGAGCTTGATATTCTAAATGAGCTCTATGGGGCCATTGTTTCAGAAAAACCAGAAGAAGAGATCTCAAAACTCTTTAATGAATTTATTGAAGACGTGAAGGAACACTTTGCTTATGAAGAAGATTTGATGAAAAAGACCTATTTCTTTGCCTATGAGTGTCACTCTAATGAACACAAGAGAGTTCTGGAAGAACTCGAAAACGTGAGGAAAACCTGGGAAAAAACAGAGAACGTAAACTTTTTGAGGAATTACTTTGAAAATACGTTTAAGCCTTGGATAGTTGAACATATTTTGACAATGGACACGGTTACAGGTGAATATCTATCAAAGGTTTTAATGGGAGCTGGTGTTCTTATTCCTCAGTCTTAAAAACGTTAACAACGGCAATTGCAAACTCTCTTTCATGGGATATGCTGTAAATAAATTTCAATTTCTCACAGTTCTTAATGTTGATTGTCAGATTCTTTCCGCCGCCGGTTACAGTTATATCCCTGAAACCGACCTCTTTTCCTATGGATGAGAGCGCTTTAATAACTGCTTCCTTTAATGCAAATCGGGCTGCAATGCAGCCCGCAAATTCTCCTTTCCTTTTCTTCTGACAGTATTCAACTCCTTCAGGAAAAACCTTTTTTAGAAATCGGTCTCCATATCTGTCAAGGATTTCCTCAATTCTTCTAACCGATACTATGTCGATTCCGCAGGATAGAAGCATGGCCTATGAGTTGATTATCTTTATCATTTCTTGAACAGCTTCCTTCAGTCCTTTCAGGACTGCATTGGCAACTATTGAGTGGCCTATGTTGAGCTCTTCAATTTCTGGAATCTCTGCAACCGGTTTAACGTTTTTGTAAGTCAGGCCATGTCCGGCGTAAACCTTTAATCCTATTTCTTTCCCGAATCTTGCAGCTTTTCTGAGTCTTTCGAGTTCTTCTTTAGTCTCTTTTTCTTTTTTATCGTTAAAAGCTTCTGCATATCTTCCGGTGTGGAGCTCAATGGCGTCTGCTCCGACTTCTTTTGCTGCCCTTATCTGTTCTTCATCTGGATCTATGAAGAGGTTGACCACTATTCCAGCCTCTTTTAACCTTTCAACAGCTTCTTTTATTTTGTCTTTCTGACCTGCAACGTCGAGTCCCCCTTCCGTTGTTATCTCCTCTCTCCTCTCAGGGACAAGGGTTACCTGATGGGGTTTTACCTCAATCGCCAGATTTATCATCTCTTCAGTTGCTGCCATCTCAAGGTTTACTCTGGAATGGATGACTTCCTTTATAAGCTTTAGATCTCTTTCATTTACGTGCCTTCTATCTTCCCTCACGTGGAGAGTTATCTGATCGGCTCCGGCAAGGTCTGCAATTACTGCTGCGTGGACAGGATCTGGCTCAAAAGTTCTCCTTGCATTTCTGACTGTTGCAACGTGGTCTATGTTAACACCAAGTCTGATTCTCTTTTTCATTTTTGCCTCCAGATAGAAGTTCACTGGAAGTATAATTATAACTGCACAATCCTTCAGGGGCATTTATGATCAGGAAAGATATTGTATCCATTTTTTCTAAAGGTTTTACTCTTCTTGAAGTTATCATTGCCGTTGCGATAGCTGGTATGGCTTTCTCTGCATTTATTCTTCTCTCTGGCAAGACAGCGGAAACGACAACAATTTCTTTAAAGACAACCCTTTCAACCGTTGCTGCCCACAACGCCATAGATGAAGCAATTTACATGGGGAAGAACAAGAATGATGAAAAGGAGGATATTCTTAACTACGAAATCGAACTAAGACAGGATTTTGAAGAGTTAATGGGATACAGAATTGTGAAGGTTCAGGCAGGAACAGAAGATACTGGAATGGTGGTGGAGCTCTATGAAGCTCGTTAAAGGATTTACCCTTGTTGAACTTCTCATTGCAGTTGCGCTAACGGCTTTTGTTATCACGGTTTCATACTCGTTTTTTAACCTGATTGAGAAATCGGGCAGATTTTCTGCTGAAAACAGCGAACTGCAATCGACAATCGTTCCACTTTTCTACACATTTTTGAGAGATCTCGAATCGGTCGATAAGCGTTATGGAACGATTTCCGTAAAGAAAGATGGTAATGATAGAGAAACCTTAGAGTTTTATACAAATTCTTGCTACTACTTCAAAGGGATCTGTAAAGTGAAGTACTGGATTTATGAGAATGAAGAAAAAAAGACCCACTACTTAATAAGGAGTGAATACAGGATAAATTCTCTCTCTCCTTCCGGAATTGACATCCCCATTACATCTAAGGTTTCGGATTTCCAGGTTTTGTTTTCTCGATCTGGTGATTGGTACAATGGAACGACAGAGTCAAATCCCTATCTTTTAAAGATTGTTCTAAAGCTTAAAAAAGAGGGAGGCGAGCTCCCTCTTGTGTTTAAACTTAGAAATTGAACATTCTGCTTATTGACTCTCCAAAGTGAATTCTTCTTATTGCCTCTGCGATCATTCCTGCAACTGTTAGGACTTTAACACCTTCAAACTTCTCTCTCAGTGGAATTGTGTCTGTTACAACAACCTCTTTTATAACACCTTCTTCTACTGCTTTTGAAAGTCTCTCTATTGCAGGACCAGAAAAGACCGGATGGGTACAGGCTGCATAGACTTCTTCTGCTCCCTTTTCTTTGATAGCTCTTGCAGCGTTAACGATTGTTCCTGCTGTATCTATGATGTCGTCAATGATTATCGCCTTTTTGCCTTTCACCTCACCAATGATGTTCATAACCTCTGCAACGTTTGGTCTTGGTCTTCTCTTGTCTATTATTGCAATAGGGGAGCCTAAGACTTTTGCAAAGTTTCTTGCTCTTGTAACACCACCGATATCTGGAGAAACCACGACAGTATCTTCTCCGCCAAGTCCTTCGGAGAGGAAGTATTCTGTGAGAACAGGTCTCGCCTGAAGGTGATCAACTGGAATGTCAAAGAATCCTTCCACCTGCTTTGCGTGGAGGTCTATGACAACAATGTGGTTGATTCCAGAAACAGTAATTATGTCTGCAAGAAGTTTAGCACTGATGGGATCTCTTGGATTTACCTTCCTGTCCTGTCTTCCATAGGCGTAGTAAGGTATAACTGCTGTAATTCTTCCGGCAGAGGCTCTTTTGAGAGCATCAGCTATAAGAAGAAGTTCCATAATATTCTCATTGGCAGGGTGGCAAAGAGACTGAATGATGTAAACATCACAATCTCTTACACTTTCGTTTATTACTACCTGAACTTCTCCATCACTAAATCTCCCAACTGTTACGTCTGCAAGAGGTATTCCAAGATTTCCGGAAATGGCCCTTGCAAGTTGTGGGTTTGAACTTCCGGTCATCAATTTAACCTGTTTCATTTCTCCTCCGGATAGAGTTTAATAGTGAAGTTTCCTCCTTTCCTGAAGGAGGTAGGGGGATTTTAACATCCACAGATTAAAGATAAAACTAACGGTAGAGTTTGAATTTTTCCTTGAAAGCCTTTACGTTCTCGGCGATGTTACCTTTGAAGACTGCTGAACCTGCAACGATTATTTCTGCTCCAGCGTTGAGAACTTCCTGGACGTTATCTACTTTGATTCCTCCATCAACTTCTATACTAACATTTAAGTCTCTTTCTTTGATCATTTTCCGAAGTTTTTCTATTTTTTCTACAGAAGTCTCTATAAACTTCTGTCCTCCAAATCCAGGATTAACAGACATAACCAGTACAAAATCCACAAACGGAAGAATCTCCTCAAGTAGAGATACAGGTGTGGATGGGTTGATGACAATTCCAGCTTTCTTTCCCAGTTCCTTAATCAGAGAGATAATCCTGTGGTGGTGAACTGCTGCTTCAAAATGAAAAGAAATCCAGTCGGCTCCAGCCTTTGCAAAATCAGGGATGTACTTTTCAGGTTCAACGATCATCAGGTGAACATCAAGGGGTAAATCGGTCACTTTCCTTATACTTTCAACAACGCAAGGCCCAATTGTTATGTTTGGAACAAACCTTCCATCCATTACATCAACGTGTAAAAGGTCTGCTCCTGCAGATTCAGCCTCTTTTATGTCCCTTTCAAGGTTTGCAAAGTTTGCTGAGAGAATTGAAGGGGCAAGAAGCGGCATGTGAAATCCTCCAGAAGAGTTCACGGAATTCTACCAAATAAAAAAAGGGGGCAAAGCCCCCCGAATTATATCAAGTAACAGTTAAGGAGTTAGTTTTCTTTTCTTCTCCTGAGGAATGCAAGCGGTAGCAGTCCAAGAAGACCGGAGATTGCTCCGCCCGGTCCTGCAGATGGAGTCATAGAACATCCACCACCTCCACTACTTGTTGAAGAATCCGCTGTTAAAGGTTCTTCTACAAGAGCAACGGTAACTGTGTTATCTGCTCTGTTTGGATCAATCGTTACAAATAGAGTATTTCCTGAAACATCCTTATTAATTACACTTCCTTTATCTGTTGTGACGGTAAGCTTAGCTGAGTCGAGTCCTGTTATGTCAAACTCTACTGTAAATGTAGAATTTGCAACCACCTTAATGGCTGCAATTACTTTTGTTTCTTTTGGAAGAGAAAGTGCTTCTACAACCTGTAGCAATTCATCCTTAGTATCTGGTACATCGGTAATATCGATTGTTGCGTTTTCGACTTTTACTTTGATCTCAACGTTCTCTGAAGGAATTTCTATAGTTGCGTTCGTTTCACTTACGTTGGCCGTTATTTCTTCAGGAACTTCTACAGCAGGAAATTCTGTTTCAGCAGTAGTTGTTTCCTCTCCATACCCGGCTTCAATGAGCTCTGCTTTTACGTGTTCGGCATACTCTTCTAAGGTTGGAGCTCTGTCAATCTTCTTGTCAAAGTAAGTTGCGTTTTCAACCTCAGCATCGTATGGGAAGTATAAAGGTGTTGTGCTTGTAAAGAGGGGACCTTCAAGTTCTGTTGCCTTGATTCCATGACATTCACTGCAGGTGAGAGCCTCCTCAGCAGGTCTTATGTTGTGGCTCATTCCAAAAGCATCTGTTGTTGCAACGAGTTTGACCTCAACATTTTCTTTTCCAGTTGCAGAAGAAATAACTTTCTTAAGAGTATTTATTGCGGCTTCTACTTCTTCCTTCGTGTTAAGCTCCGGATCACCATCTTGATCGAGAACTCCATTCTTATTGTAATCAATAGGTTCTGTATCATCGGTAATCTGAACATCTACTCCTTCGGTGTACGTGCCGTCTAAATCCACATCTATGTAGTTAGGAATAGCTCTCCAGAGGGTGTAGTTCCCACTATTCAGGTCTTCATCATCTGCGATAATTCCGCCTTTGACAACCTTAATGTTAAGGATGTTTAATGTTTCTCCAGTGTTTGTAGTCGCTGGACTATACTTAGGTTGTCCAGTTAAAGGATCTATCTCTACCTTCATGTATTTGGTTGGTAGGTTAGGATTAACCTTGAACGCTTTTGCAAGATACCTTGCAAGAACAGGCTTGAATTCTCCTGAAGAGTTATCCACAAAGAGCAGAACTCCCATTGCGTTTACTGGTTTGATTTTCCACTTAACCTCTCCAGTCTCAAAGTCTCTTTCTGGAAGCCATGCAATATCTTCATACTTACCATTAACAGGATCGCCGTAGAGATATCCATGCTTGTCAAGTCCCCAGAATGTGATTGAATCTGCGTTGCCAGTAACAACAAACATTGGCAATGACCAGTCTATGAGTTTAACCCTGTAGAAGTATTTTTTACCAATGTGACAGGTTGTACAGGCAACTTTGTCTATGTGAATTCCAGCAGCAGGACCAAAGTACGCCGAATGGAAATTGGCAGCATCTTCATGACATTTTTCACAGGTCAGGCTTCCCCCAACCTGGTTCCACATTACACTAAATGCAGGTCCACAGCTACCTTTTGCAAAGTCGTGAGATGGGACTAAAGTCGTGGAGGATGGGAAATATCCATCTCCGATATATTCATGGCTAACAGGCTGGTGACACTCAACACATCCTTTTCCTGCTACTTTGTGAACATCTATATTCTTGCTATCTTCAGCAAACTGCCATACAAGTGCTTCTTTCATAAAGTCCGGATGCATGAATTTTAAGTCTTTAACCTGAAGGACAAAGTCAAGTGGATTTACTCCATCGTTGTTTATGTCTTCAAATCCCTTAGAACCGTGACAGTGACCACAGTGTTTATCTGTTGCTGAACCAATTACATCATCTCCAATAGTTCCATTGTTTATATATGTGATAGTTAAATCAGTTGCATTTACAGATGCAATTCCTCCTCCAACAGCATCCGCTGCAGCAAAGTAAGGTTTTCCAACAGCTTTACCGTTTAAAGTTGTTCTGAACTTTAAAGTTCCAGTTGCTGCTGTATCCCAGCTCTCGATCAGTTTTTTAGAGTGACAGTAAAAACAGGTAGGAGCCATTGTATTGTTCACTTTTTGTCCATTTACTTCTAATTTCCATTCAAAAGGTAAAAATTCCTTATTTTGGGTTTCTGGATTTACTCCAAATGTGGCGTAATCACCCGGAATTTTTCCAGCCTCAAAGTCGGCTTGAATTTCCGAAAGGGCTTTTTGATGGAGAAATACGTCATTTCTGTCCTTTTCCATGGGACCACCACCTGGGTGGCACATACCACATTTCTTTGCATAATCTGGAGTTGTGAGATCTATAAGTCCAGGATTGGTTCCTTCTTGTGGCGCCAACTGGCGGTATGCAGGTGGTCAGAGCTTTCCATACATACCCATGTCGAGCTTTGTTAATTCTTTTGGAAGACCCTTTGTGAACTGAGTGTCACCGTACTTGTTGTAGTAGTTCTTTTCGTAAATTTCTTTTGAGAGAATTGCGACTCTTCCCTGCTGGAAGTGGTAGGCTGTGGCGATGAAATCAATGTCGTGACAGGCACTACAGCTTTTCCTGATGTCTACAGGTAGTCCCGATTCTGACACGGGGTTCCCAAATTGGTCTTTAAGGGTTACGTCTGGGTGAGTTGCTATGGCGCTAATAGTAGATGATAGTATAAAGACCAGCGCCATACCAAGGATTTTCCTCATGACTCCCCTCCTTAATTTAGGTTCATTAATTCCATTATAGAATATTTTATAAAATTGTCAATATCGAAATAACTTTTATTATTATGAAAGTATTAAGTTTTTTGAATATATTTATTGATTCGTTAGTAAAGGTAAAAAGGAAAGTGGTGATAAAATTCGACAGAAACACGGATCTGGAGGTGCTGAATTGATTAAGCCATTCAAGGATCTAAAGCCAAAGATTGGAAAAAGAGTTTTTGTTGCTGAAAATGCGGTAGTGGTTGGAGATGTTGAAATAGGTGACGACAGCAGTGTTTGGTTTGGAGCAATTTTGAGAGGAGATGTTAACTACATCCGGATAGGAAAATGCACTTCTATACAAGATGGGACTGTAGTTCATGTAACAAGGAAAACACATCCAACAATTGTTGGGAACTATGTTACTGTAGGGCATGCTGTTAATCTTCATGGTTGTGTTATAAAGGATAACTGTCTGATTGGAATAGGAGCCATAATTCTGGATGGTGCTGTGGTTAATGAGAACTCCATAGTTGCAGCTGGAACTCTTGTTCCTCCTGGTAAGGAGTTTCCTCCGGGTAGTTTGATTATGGGATTTCCTGCAAAGGTTGTAAGACAGCTGACGGAAGAAGAGATTGCTGGTTTGAAGGAACATGCTGAGAGATATGTTAAGTACAAGGATGAATATTTGAAGTATTTTAAATAGGTTTATATTTTATCTTGAACTTTGATTAAGGAAGCGATGGTGAAGAATTCTGAGAAAAGAAGCATTTTGGAAAGTTTAACGGAAAGAGAGAGGGATATTCTCCTGAAGGTAGCAGAGCTATATATAAAAACAGGAGAACCTGTTGGTTCCCGAACGGTGCAAAAGGTTTATGGTTTAGAGATTAGCCCTGCTACCATCAGGAATGTAATGGCTGATCTTGAAGATAAAGGTTATCTTTATCAACCCCATACGTCGGCAGGGAGAGTTCCAACAGACGAGGGATTGAAAGTTTATATCAATCACCTTTTCTTAGCACTTGGGGAAGAGGATAGCTCTCTTGTTAACAGGCTTCTTGACTATGTCAGATCTTCAGGAGTTTGCGAAATTGAAGATATCCTTTCAACTGTTCTGGATTTTCTCCAAAATTCTACAGGTTACCTTGGTTTTGGAATAAGCCTTGTTGAAAACCTCACTGTTAGTAGTATAACTCTTGTAAAAGTAGCCTACGGTAAAGTGCTGATTGTTATCAACTTTTCTCCTGACTACATCATTCACAGGGTAATCGATGTAGAGATTTCAGATCTTGAACTTCCAAGGTTTTCCCGGGAGCTCTCAAAACGCTTTAGGGGAAAAACCCTTTCTGAGATTAAACGGGAATTAGTAGAGGAGATAGATACAGTCAGGAAGGAGTTCGCTGACCTTTCCTTTAAAGTGAATTCTCAGATACTTTCAACCCTTAATGGTGTCAATCAGTTAAAACTTCAGGGAACCTCAAACATAGTTAATATACTTGCCAACGATATTGAAAGATTAAAGGAAATTTTGAGAATCTTAGAGGAGAGGAATCTCCTTTTAGAAATCTTTTCAAAATTCATAGAAGAGAACAAAAGGGTTGATGTTATCCTCGGATCTGAAACAGAAGTGGAGCCCTTTGAGCCTTTTTGTTTTGTTCTTGGAAAGTTCCAGATTGGATACAGAAACAGCGGAGTAGTTGGAATTATAGGACCAAAGAGAATGGATTACTCTCAGGTTATTCCAATTGTTGAGAACGTTGCTAAAGCTCTTTCTTTCATTCTCAACGAGGAAGATATTTAGAGCCGGACCCTTCCCACACACGTCCTTCAGGCTTACCGTTGCTCCCTTCCGGGCCTGGCGGGGTTCACCTTCCGGACGTTGTGGAGGACCCGGCAGATTGATTTCTTTTATGAGGACTTAATTTGTGGCGGAGGGGGCGGGATTCGAACCCGCGGTACCCCTTTTTGGGGGTACACACGATTTCCAGTCGTGCCCCTTCAGCCAGACTCGGGCACCCCTCCGTGTAGAAAGTTAATATAGTCTTTTGACAGAGATTGACAACGTTTTTTTTTCTTTATCTGTCTGGCATTTTGAATATTTCGCCTCTGAAATTTTTGAAGATAAAGTAGTTTCCTTCTTTTCTGTATCTTTCGGGAAGCATCTGAACCTTTCCCTTTCCTCCCGGTCCATCAACTGCATAGTATGGGATGGCAAGGGGTGAAATTCTTTTGAAGAGGTTCTCTACAATTTCCAGTCCTTTTGATATGGGAGTTGAGAAATGCATTACTCCCTTTACCGGATCACAGTGGAAGAGGTAGTAGGGTCTTACCTTTATCTTTTGAAGTTCTCTGAAGAGTCTTTCTAAGGTTTCCACTGAGTCATTAACATCCTTTAGCAGAACGGTTTGGTTATTTACAGGTATTCCAGCTTTCAGGAGTTTTCTTACTGCTTCTTTTGAGGCTTCAGTAATCTCATCAGGATGATTGAAGTGGGTGTTTATCCAAACCTTTTCTGCTCTCTCCAGTATTTCAAGGAGTTCCTCATCGAAAAGTCTCTGAGGGAGAATAACTGGAGCTCGAGTTCCTATTCTTACAACCTCAACGTGATCAATCTCTTTCAGCTTAAAGAGCAACTTTTTCAGTTTTTCTACTGGTAAAAAGAGAGGATCCCCTCCAGATATTAGAACATCTCTTATCTTTTCATTTCTCTTTATGTAGTCAACAGCTTTTTCTATTTCAGGATCTTCAATGAAGAATGTAGGTCTCTTCCAGTTTCTTTTCCTCATACAGAAACGGCACAGAACCGGACAGAAGTTGGTTGTAACAATTAGAACCCTGTCAGGATACCTGTGGGTCAGGTGGAATGTTTTTTTATCCCTTTCCTCACATAAAGGATCGTCTTCCCCTATTGACTGGATAAATTCATCAATCTCCCTTAAATCTGGAAAGATCATCTTTCTAATTGCTGGACTTTCTGCTGCAAGGGAAAGATAATAGGAAGTGGAGAGGAAAGGATAAACAGAAGTCACTTCTTTAAAGGCTTTTTTCTCCTCTTCAGATAAAGGGAAAAATTTTTCTATGCTTTCAACATCTCTAACTAAGTTTTTAAGCTCTTCCAACCACTCCTTCAATCAAGGCTCCACTTAGAGCTGTTAAGCTCTTCGTAAATTGTCTCCCTTGGACCAAATCTGTGAAACTTGATGGTGTCGGACGAAATCTTTGTATAAATTGCTCTGAACTCCCCATAGGGAGAGGTAACTCTTATGCGGTAGATATCCTTCTTGTCCCTTTTCAAAAGTCTTGAAGTTGTGTCTATCCTTGAAAGTGCAGAAATAAAGTTTTCAAAGAGAAATGGCTTTACCGAGACCTCTTTTACCATATCTTTTCTAAACCTTTTGGAAAAGAGAACTTTAAGGTTGTTCTTTCCAGCCGCAATTGAGGAAAGAGAATTTAGTGCTACCTCGATGAATAGTTCAACTCTTGGTTTTGGAATCTCTGCTGCCTTTAACGATTCAATCTTTTTCTCTTTTTCAGCAAGTTCTCCCTTTAATTGAGCCACTTCCTGAACGAGGGAATCGATTCTGTTTCTGTACTCTTCCAACTTCTTGATCTCTTTGCTCTGGAGCTCCAGTGTTTCTTTCTCTTTTTTGAGTTCCTCTATCTGACTTCTCAACGCGGAAATCTCTCCGTACAGTTCTTTTATCTTTCTATCTTTCCCTTTGAGCTTCTCGTTAAGGTTTTTAATCTGATTTATTAAGTTTTCCCTGTTTTTCTGAGGAGGTCTCTTCGTTTTCTCCTGAATCCGTCTTGCTTCCGCCTGTAGAAAGTACTCCTCTATATCTCTAAATCCCTTTTTCATTGGCTTACTCCAGAAAGTAGTATAAATTGGCTAACATGGGTACGTTAGAAGATCAGAGAAAAATCCACATAGAAAATTTAGGGCATTCTACCTTTCTCGTAAAGAAGGATGGTCTGAAGATACTTACAGATCCTTTTCTTACAGACTCTGCAGGAGGTATCAGAAGAGTTCTGCCTCCTCCTGTTTCTCCGCAAGATATCTTTCCCGATATTGTTTTAATCTCTCATGCCCACTATGACCACCTTGACCTTAAAACCCTGAAGAGGTTGGGTGGAAACTTTGTCATCGTAACATCGGAAAACTGTAAAAAAGTAGTAAAGGTAGAGAAAGAAGTCATTGAGCTCAAAAACTTTGAGTCAACTACAGTAAAAGGAGTCAGAATCACGAAAGTTCCAGCTTTTCACAATAAGGGAAGGAATCTTCTCTATTCTGATACAGGTGTTGGAGGGTTTATTTTTGAAATAGACAGTTTGAAGTTCTACTTTGCAGGGGATACAGCATTTTCCTGTTCACTCTATGGATCGATTTCAGAAAAATTTCCCGACATAGATTTTGCAATGCTTCCCATTGGAGGTTTTATGCCCTTTCCATTCAGAAAATTTCACCAGACTCCAGAAGAGGCAATCAGGGGTTTTAGAATTTTGAGGGCGAAATATCTGATTCCAATACACTTTGGAACCTGGCACCTGATTCCTTTCTATCTGAAAAAGGAGAAAGCTGTTGAAAGGCTGAAAATCTACAGTTATATTTGTAATCTACAAGAGAATATCAGGGTTATAGAACCGGGGTGCGGTCTGATTTTTGACTTTTAAAAGGGAATTTAGTAATCTTTGACCATGAAATTGAAAAAACTATTTGTTGGAATAATTTTTATAACGGCTTTCATTTACGGTTATCCTCAAACAGAAGGTGTTCTCTTCCAGAAACCTGTTGAACACCATCGCGTAGAGTTATCCCTTTCTACCGTTTCTCAGAAAAAGGAAGTAAAAGAGTTAGAAGAAACAAAAATTTGCTTTGAGAAAGAGTCCTTTAAGGAAACAATTGAATATACAAAGAAAATAGATTCCCGCTTTGTTTCTTCTCCCCCCCGAGCATCACCCACGCTCTAACCCTTTAATCTTCTAACTTTTTACTAATTAACCGTTTAACAGGGAGGAAATAATGCTCAATGCTGTATTGACAAAAATTTTTGGAAGCAAAAATGAGAGAGAGATTAAAAAGTTAAAGCCGTTGGTTGAAAAAATAAATGCTCTTGAGCCTGAGTTTGAGAAAAAGTCCAAGGAAGAGCTGAGAGCTTTAACTGCAAAGTGGAGAGAGGAAATCTCAAAGATTGAGGATGATAGAGAAAAATTTAAATATATGGACAAAATTCTTCCTGAAGCCTTTGCCGCAGTAAGGGAAGCAGCAAAGAGAACCCTTGGAATGCGTCACTACGATGTTCAGCTTATCGGTGGAATGGTTCTCCATCAGGGAAAAATTGCTGAAATGAAAACAGGTGAGGGTAAAACCCTTGTGGCAACTCTTCCAGTCTATCTCAATGCCCTTGCCGGAAAAGGTGTTCATGTTGTAACTGTAAACGACTATTTAGCGAAGAGGGACGCTGAGTGGATGGGTCCCGTTTATAACTACCTTGGGCTCTCTGTTGGTTACCTCCAAAATGATATGGAAAAAGAACAAAGAAAAGAAATGTATAAAAGGGATATTACTTATGGTACAAACAGCGAGTTTGGCTTTGACTACCTCAGGGACAACATGGCTTTCTCGAAAGACGAAAAAGTCCAGAGGGAGCTCTTCTACGCCATTGTTGACGAGGCAGATTCCATTCTCATTGATGAGGCAAGGACTCCTCTAATCATATCTGGACCATCTGAAGAAAATGTTGACGTTTACTACATAGCAGATGCCATTGTGAGGCAGCTCACGAAAGATAAACACTTTGAAGTTGATGAAAAGACAAAAACTGCTGTCCTAACAGATGAAGGGATCAGGAAAGTTGAAGAGATCGTTTCAAATATGACGGGACTGAAGGACTTTAACCTTTACGACCCGAAGTTTTCAGATCTTCTCCATGCAATTATCCAGTCCTTAAGAGCACACCACCTCTTCAAGAAGGACGTTGACTACGTTGTGAAAGATGGGAAGGTTGTAATCGTTGATGAGTTTACTGGAAGAGTTATGCCTGGTAGACGCTGGAGTGATGGTCTTCACCAGGCTGTTGAGGCAAAAGAGGGAGTTAAGATAGAGGCTGAAAACCAGACTCTTGCAACGATAACCTTGCAAAACTATTTCAGACTCTACTCAAAACTTGCTGGAATGACCGGTACTGCTGAAACTGAAGCTGCAGAACTAAAGGAGATCTATGGTCTTGATGTTGTTGTAATTCCAACAAACAGGCCTGTCATAAGGAAAGACCATCCTGATTTGATATTTAAAACAATGAGGGCAAAATACAACGCTGTTGTTAAGGAGATTGAGGAGAACTACAAAAAGGGAAGACCAGTTCTTGTTGGAACCAACTCCATTGAAGCTTCTGAATACCTCTCAAAACTTCTGAAAAAGAAGGGAATTCCCCATCAGGTTCTCAATGCCAAACACCACGAGAAAGAGGCAGAGATAGTTGCTCAGGCTGGAAGACTTGGGGCAGTAACAATTGCGACGAACATGGCTGGTCGTGGTACGGACATTCTTCTTGGTGGAAACCCTGAATTCATGGCAAAGAAAGAACTTGAAAAGAAAGGAATTACCCCTGAAAAGGTTGGAGAGGAAAAGTACGAAGAGATCTATAGAGAAACCTTAGAGAAGTATAAGAAGATAACAGAGGAAGAGAAGAAGAAGGTTATTGAACTTGGTGGTCTCTACATCATTGGAACAGAGAGAAACGAATCAAGGCGTATAGACAATCAATTGAGGGGTCGTGCAGGAAGACAGGGGGACCCTGGAGAGTCACGATTCTTCCTGTCTCTTGAGGATAACCTATTGAGACTTTTTGGTTCAGACAGAATTAAGAAGATGATGGAAATGATGAACGTTCCAGAAGATGAACCGATAACCCATAAGATGGTTTCAAAAGCCCTCGAAAATGCCCAGAGAAGAGTTGAGCAGCAAAACTTCCAGATTAGAAAAAGACTCCTTGAGTATGATGAAGTTTACAACGTTCAAAGAAAAGTTATCTACGACCAGAGAAACAAAATTCTTGAGGGAGAAGACTTCAAGGAGGATGTACTCTACTTCATGGAAGAAGTTGCAAGGGAAATGGTGGAAAACTATGCTCCCGAAAACGTTCTGCCTGATGAATGGGATCTTGAAGGGCTGAAAAAATCTCTTGAGGCAAGGTTTGGCTTTGAATTCAACATCCCGGTAAGCTACGATGAGCTGATGAACTTAGATGTGGAAGATGCTCACGACGATAGAGAAAAACTTGTTAAGCTAATCTATAGTAGGCTTGTTGAAGAGTATGAAAAAATGGAAAAACTTGTTGGTGAAGGGCAGCTCAGAGAGATAGAAAGAATGATCATGCTCCAGACCCTTGACCACTACTGGAGACAGCACCTTCTGGCTCTTGATCACATTAAGGAAAGCATAGGTTGGAGAGGTTACGGTCAGAGGGATCCAATTGTAGAATTCAAGAAGGAAGCTTTCCAGCTCTTTGAGGAGCTCATATCCAACATAGAAAACGGTACAGTAGATGGACTCTTCAACTATTACAGGTACGTTCAGAGCCAGATTCAAGAAGAAGTAGTGTGATAAAATTAGAATTCAAGGGGTTATGGAGAGTGAGAGGTGAAGAAGCTTTCGATAGCTTTTCTAACGTTAATACTATTCTTTTCGCAGGCACGTGCAGATCTCTATACCGTAAAGAAAGGAGATTCTCTTTACAGAATTGCCAAAAAGTTTCATACGACAGTTAAGAAAATAAAGAGACTTAATGGTTTAAGGAGCAATATTCTTCGCCCAGGTCAAAAATTGATTGTTCCCGGAAGGAGGTTTAAGCCGAAAAAGAGTCTTGAAACCATAACATTTATTGAGAAAAAGTCTGATAACCTGTCTTCAAAAGCTGTAGTCAAAGCAGGGAATGAAATTTATCCTATAACAAACGTTGTATTTGAGGAAGGAGAGAAATTAGCTGATGTTCTTTCTACTCCCCTTGATGTTCCTTACGATAACTGGAGTCTTTCCATTCTGGAAGATCCTGAGTACAAAAGTGCAATTCTGAAAATGCTTGCTGGGGTATTTAAAAGGCTAAAGAATACTCCTTACGTTTTCGGTGGAGGCAATCCAAAGTACGGGCTGGATTGTTCTTCATTTACAATGTACGTTTACCGAAAGCTTGGGATTAACCTTCCAAGAACCGCAAGGGCTCAGTTTAACATAGGTGTTCCTGTTTCAAAAAGAGAGTTGAAGGTAGGAGATCTTGTCTTTTTCATGACCTATGCAAGGTTTCCATCCCACGTAGGGATTTATATTGGGAATGGTAAGTTTGTTCATTTCTCCTCAATGTTTCATGGACTTGCTATATCATCTCTTGACAGTCGCTATTTTAAGAGACGTTACATTGGAGCAAAAAGGGTTTTAAGTGAGAAGCTTGTTAGGAAAATAGTTCTGGCAAACAACAAAAATTAATTGCAAGGAGGAGTGCGATGAACACAAGACAACTTCTAAAGAGGGTAACATTGTCTCTAACCGCCATAATGCTTTTTTCAACTCCTTCTTTTGGAGAAAAGGTTCAACCGACATCACGGGACTATAGACTCGTAGAGTCACTTGAAAGGGTCTTTGAAAGTGTTGCAGAGAAGGTTAAGCCAGCAGTTGTTAACATCAGCACTGTGTCCGAAGTGAAGATAAAACACCCACCAATTCCCCCAGAATTTAAGGACTTCTTTCACCACTTTGGAATTCCGTTCCCCTTTAATGAGATGCCAGAGGAGTTTAAGACAAGATCCTTAGGATCTGGTTTTATTGTCAAAGTAGAAAATGGATGGGCTTACATCCTTACAAACAATCATGTTGTAGATAAAGCTACCAAAATAAAAGTGAAACTGAGTGACGGTTCTGTTTACAAGGCCAAGGTGGTTGGGAAGGATCCAAAAACAGATGTAGCTCTCATTAAGATTAAAGTGGGAGATAAAAAAGTACCAACGGTGGAGCTGGGAGATTCAGATGACATAAAAGTTGGAGAGTTCGTAATAGCGGTTGGGAACCCCTATGGGCTTAACTGGACAGTTACACATGGAATTATTTCTGCTAAAGGAAGACATGGGCTTGGTTTAAATCCTATTGAAAACTTCATTCAGACAGACGCTGCCATCAACCCTGGTAACAGTGGTGGACCCCTTTGTGATATCTACGGAAAGGTCATAGGGATCAATACAGCTATAGTTAGAAACGCTCAGGGACTTGGATTTGCCGTACCTATTAACATTGCGAAGAAAGTTATGCACGATCTCCTGAAATACGGAAAAGTTATCAGAGGCTGGCTTGGAGTTTATATTGAAGATCTTTCACCTGAGATTGCTCAGAAGTTTGGGGTCAAGCAGGGTGTTCTAATTACAAAGGTCATGAAGGATAGTCCTGCCGAAAAAGGAGGACTCAAGAGTGGAGATGTTATTGTTGAGTTTAACGGAAAGCCCGTGAAGAGTGTATCTGATCTCCAGCTAAAGGTTATTAATACAAAACCTGGAGAAAATGTTAAGGTAAAAGTGATAAGAGATGGTCAGGAAAAGGTTCTCACAGTGAAAATTGGTCAGATGCCTGGTTCAAAACAGGTAGCAATGGAAGATCTTATTTCCAAGTTCGGTTTCTCGGTTCAAGAGCTTTCTCCCGAGCTCAGGAAGAGAATCGGGATTCCCAAATGGATCAAAAATGGTGTTATTGTTACCGAGGTTAAGCCAGGTTCTCCTGCTGATGATTCAGGTCTCAGAGAAGGAGATGTTATCGTTAAGGCTGGAACAACTCCAAGAAATATGAAAGCAGTGAAAAGTGTGGATGATCTGGTTTCTATTTTCAGGAAGTCGACTGGTTCTGGAGTTTTGCTCAAAGTAGTGAGAGGAGAAAATGTCCTTTATCTGGTTTTAAATCCTGAAGAATAGGAGTGGAGAGATGGAAGAAAGAGAATTTTTCCTTGAAGACGAAGAGAATTTTAATCTTGATGAGCATATTGATTCTTTGGAGGAGGGTCTACCTTCAGAAGTAGACCTGTTTAGCCAACAAATTGATCCCTCACTAATTGAATCCTTTGTTCCAGATAAGGATTCCCTTGATGCATTTTTAAAGTCCATTTCAAAAATACCTCTTCTATCACGGGAAGAAGAGATAGAGTATGCAAAGAGAGCAAAGGAGGGAGATAAAGAGGCGCTTAAAAAGCTTGTGGAGTCAAACCTGAGATTTGTTGTAAGCGTTGCAAAGAAATACCTCGGTTGTGGACTTCCTCTTCATGACCTTATTGCAGAAGGGATCTTAGGACTTATTGAAGCAGCCAGAAGGTTTGATCCGGATAAAGGAGTAAAATTCATTTCCTATGCTGTCTGGTGGATAAGACAGTCGATCATGCAGGCTCTTGCTCAGCAGACGGGAGCGGTAAAGATCCCGGTTAAGCAGGCCGTTCTTGTTAATAAGATTACCCGTTCCTATGGGGAGCTTCTCAAAAAACTTGGCAGAGAACCTACAACTGAAGAACTTGCAGAGTATGTTGGAATGGAGCCTAAGGAGGTAGAGAGACTTTTAACTGTTTGCCAGGTTCCACTTTCCTTAGATACACCAATTGGTGACGAAGAGGATACAACGTTCAAAGATTTCCTTAAAGGAGAGGGAACAGCAGAAGTGGAGGAAAAAGTTGTTCAGGAGGAGCTGAAACAGAGTATTCAGGAGATGCTGGAACAGCTTACTCCTCAGGAGAAAAAGATCATAATAATGAGATTTGGTCTTGACGGTAATGAGCCCAAAACTCTGAGAGAAATTGGAGAAAAGCTCGGTATTAGTCGTGAAAGGGTCAGACAGCTTGAGACTCGCGCAAAGAAGAAGATGAAAGAATATGCTCTCAGGAAAAAGCTTAACGTCTTTTTAAATTAATCTTCCCCGGTTCTCCCCCCTACGAGGGGGAGTTAGAGGGGAGATTTCACAGATCGAAAATCTTACCTGGGTTGAGAATGTTATTGGGATCAAGAGCTTTCTTAATAGCTTTCATCTTTTCAAGGGCATCGCCAACTTCAAGTGGCAAGAACTCCTTTTTCATCCATCCAATGCCGTGTTCTCCGGAGACAGAACCTTCCAACTCGAGAGTAAGCAAGAAAACTTCTCTTACGGCTTCTTCCACTCTTTCTTCTTCCTCCGGTTCATACATGAAGTTTACGTGAATGTTACCATCGCCGGCATGACCAAAGTTAACAACCATCAAGTTATACTTATTGGCAATTTTATAGACATTTTTAATCAAATCTGGAATCCTACTTCTTGGTACAACAACATCTTCATTAATCTTCTTAGGTTTTAATTGAACAATTGCTGGGGACACTGCCCTTCGCGCCATCCAGATGGCTTCTCTCTCAGATGGATCTGATGCAATTTTTATCTCTTCAGCGCCTGCCTTTTTACAAACTTCTGCTGTTCTGTTTATTAACTCATCAACAATGGCTTCGTATCCGTCTACTTCAATAATCAGTAATCCTTCAGCATGGGTTGGAAGACCTATCTTGGCGTAATTTTCAACGGCTATGATAGAGTTTCTGTCGAGGAATTCACATGCGGTAGGAATCACTTTAGCCTTGAACATATCAGCAACAGCCTGTGCAGCCTGTTCCACTTTCGGGAAAATAGCCATGGCAGTTCTTACTGCTTCAGGAGCAGGAATTAGTTTTAGGTAAGCTTTAGTAATGAATGCAAGAGTCCCTTCAGATCCTACAATTAGATCCTTCAGGTTGTAGCCAGCCACAGATTTGACAGCTTTTGAACCTACATTTGCAACAGTTCCATCAGCAAAGACAACTTCTAACTGCATTACGTAATCTTTTGTGACACCATACTTAACACACCTTGGACCGCCGGCATTTTCTGCAATGTTTCCACCGATTGTTGAATACTTATAGCTTGAAGGATCGGGTGGATAGAAGAGTCCTATCTTTTCAACTTCTTTCTGGAGATCATAGGTTACAACTCCTGGTTCTGTAAGAACGGCAAGGTTATCCTCATCTATTTCAAGGATTTTGTTCATTTTCTCTGTTGTAACAACAATTCCTCCTTCTAAGGGAGCAGCGCCGCCGGTAAGTCCTGAACCGGCTCCTCTCGGATATACAGGAATCCTCTCTTTGTTTGCGAAAGCAAGAATCTTTGATACGTCCTCTGTTGTCTCTGGAAAAACAACAACATCAGGAATCCCCTTGTAACCTGTTGGTGTTCCATCGTAGGAGTAAACAAGCCTCCAGTCAAGGGATGCTTTGACCTTATCCTTACCAATCAATTGTTTGAGTTCTTTCTCTATGTTGGTTTTCTTCATCGTATCTATACCTCCTGATGAAAAATATTACCATTCTTTTAATCCCTACTAGAAGCTCCGTCCTTAAGGGTGGAGTAGTTCACTACTGTTACTATCATTTTCTATCATTTACAGTGGTTGCAACAGCTACCTTAAACATTTATACATAAATATAGCTGTTGTTTTTGAGCTTTCCCTTAGATAACTTCAGGGAAGTCTCGGGGTAGACTACAGACTTCCTTTCTCTACCTGCATATAGCAAGTGGGACAGGTAAAGAAAGTGCTGATTAAACACTGCATTACATTAGCATTGACCTGATACCTATAAGCTGGACACCTGAATAGTGCAGTAGAACCAGAAGGAGAAAGTCTCTCTCTCTTTAGCTCCACAAAGACTGCATCTCTTTGATCTCCAGCGTAGATACACGAAGTCAACGCTGAATCCTTCTTCTATAGAAGGGAGATGATATAAAAGATGTCACCTATCCAAATAGCACCTAACTCATCTTAACTTAACCTATGCAAGCATAACTAAGGTTAACTTTTGTTGACTTTAGTTAATTTCACTTAGCTCAAGTTAACTGTTGTCATAACTACCTGTAATTATCTATGTTATCTATTATGTGATTAGCTGTTGTTATAATTACCTATAGCTACCCATAACTATACAATAAATAATAGATAAGACTCTCTCTACTTCCCTTGAACCCTTCCAGATGACCTATAGTGTGAGTAGGTAGGAAATGTTATATGCAATTGTATATTGCTCCCCTATAAAATGGGACATAATCAAAGTTTAGGGAAATCCATCTACAGGAGGGGAGCATGAATCGCAGAAAATTTGATCCAGAAACGAAAGTTGCCATCGTCCTCGAAGGACTCAAGGGAAACACCACAGTGGCAGAACTGTGTAGAAAATATCAGATAAGCGAAACCCTATACTACAAATGGCGGGATAAATTCTTAGAGGGAGGAAGAAAAGCTTTCCTCTCTCCTGAAAGCAATAGAGAGAAAGAACTTGAGAGAAGAATAGAAGAACTTGAAAAAATCATAGGACGTCAAACCGTTCAGATAGAGATTTTAAAAAAAACCTTCCAGATAGCCAAATAGAGAGGATAGAAAGAGCGATGGAACTGGTGGGAGAATATCCTAAAACCCTTGTGATTGATACTCTTGAGATAAAGAAGAGTACCTTCTACAGGCATCTTAACAATCGGGAAACAGCCGTTGATACCTCAAACGAAAGAAAAGAAGGACAATTGAACCAGGAACTGATAAGAGAAATAAAAGCCATACTTAAAGAGCATCCATTATGGGGATACAGGAGAGTATGGGCATACTTGAGATATGTACGAAATTATCAGGTGAATCGGAAGAGGATTTACAGGCTAATGAAACAGGAAGGCTTACTCCAGAAGAAGAGATTGACTCTCAAAGCCAAGAGAACTCCCAAGAAGAAGCCGAAAGCTACAAAGCCGAGGGAAATACTTGGGATAGATGGCACAAAGTTCTGGATAGAGGAACTTGGGTGGGCGAACTTGATAATAATAGTTGATTGGTACACGAAAGAAATACTTGGATATGAAATTTCTTTAAGGAACAAGAGCGGTCAATGGATAGCTGCTCTGCAAGAAGCACTTTTCAACGGTTATCCTGAAGGAGCCAGGGATAAAGGGATAAAACTTGTCAGTGACCATGGGAGTCAACCTACGAGTAAAAGCTTTATGAAATTCTGTTCAGAACTTGGGATAAAGCAAATATTTGCGAGCTATAACAATCCGAAAGGAAATGCTGAGACTGAAAGGATGATAAGGACTATTAAGGAAGAAGTTATCTGGGTTCATGAATTTGAGAGCTTGGAAGAAGCAAAGGGAAAGATAAAAGAATTCATAAAGTTTTACAACAGGGAGTATCCTCATTCAGCTATAGGTTATAAGTCTCCTTCTATGTGTTTCAGGGAGTGGATGGAAGGAGAAGGAGGCAAAAAAGTTGCATAGGGGACTTAACAAATTTTCCGAATCTTTGGTCTTGATTTTTGGGGAGGGGAGTGTCCACCCAAGTGTGTAAAAATTAAACCTAAAGGAGGGTGGACACATGAAAAAGAAATATGATCCAGAACTCATTAAGGATGATCTTAGGAAGCTCATCCAACAAACATTAAAAGAAGCATTAGAAGCAGAGCTTGAAGAGTTCCTTGGCTATTCAAAGTATGAGCGTACTAATTCTAACAACTCCAGAAACGGCTATATCTCCAAGACTGTTAAAACCGCAGCTGGAGAAGTAGAGATTGAAACTCCAAGAGATAGAAAGGGAGATTTTGAACCCAAAATAGTCAAAAAACGCCAGACAGTCCTTGAAGACCTGGAGAACAAGATAATAGCCCTATATTCAAAGGGAATGACAGTAAGAGACATTCAGGAATTACTCTCCGACATGTATGGAATGGACATAAGTCCTTCTTTGATTTCAAAGATTACCGACAGACTAACTCCGAGAATAGAAGAATGGCAGTCAAGACCACTTGAAAGAATTTACGTTATCCTTTATATAGACTGCATCTTTTACAAAGTACGACAAGATGGCAAGGTAGTAGATAAAGCAGTTTACGTGGTCATAGGGGTAAATAAAGAGGGACGAAAGGAACTCCTTGGTTTTTGGATAAATGAGAGCGAAAGTGCCAGCTTCTGGTTCAAGGTACTAAATGACCTAAAAAGTAGAGGAGTCAAAGACGTTCTGATATTTAGCGTGGATAATCTGTCAGGAATAGGGAAAGCCATAAAAGGAGTATATCCTCAAGCAGAAATACAAAAATGTGTAGTTCACCAGATAAGGAACTCATTAAGATATGTATCGTGGAAAGACAAAAAAGAATTATCATCGGATCTCAAGAGGGTTTATGGAGCAGCTACACTTGAGGAAGCAGAACTTAGGATGAACGAGTTTGAAGAGAAATGGGGAAGTAAATACCCACACGTAGTAAGGAGTTGGAGAGCTAATTGGGAAGAGCTTATGGCTTACTTTAAGTATCCGCTTGAACTCAGGAAACTTATGTACACGACGAACATCATAGAGAGTATTAATAGTAAGTTCAGGAAGGTAACAGATGGAAAGAGGGTATTTCCGAGTGATATGTCAGTTCTTAAGAACCTCTATTTAGCTGCTTTGGAACTTGCGAAAAAATGGAACAGAAGTGTTATCAAGGATTGGGGTATTATTTACGGGCAGCTGTCAATAATTTTCGAGGAGAGGTTAGAGGCATGATAGAATTTACACAGTTCTATGGACACTCCCTAATACAACTTAACTTATCTTGAATTGTATTGGCTTAATGGATATGTCAACTGCCGTCAACTACATATTCAAACAGTACTTAACTTAATGTGTTAACTTGTATTAACTTAACCTATATCAATCTAACTTGAGTTAACTGTTATTGTAATCACCTATAACTGTCAATAATAGATATATCAATAATCATGTCACGACCCCCTGGCGCTTGTCAAGAAAAGTGTGTCTTTACCCATATAGGACATAGAGAAGATGTTTAACCCTAACAACAACAGTTATTTTCCTGTTCCACTTACTGGAAAAGAGTTCTTTAAAAAAGAGAGACAACCTAACTTCAAGATTCCTGATAGAGTGGAAATACCCACCACTCATCTGTTCAGCATCCTCTATCTTCCTGTTAACACTCTCAACAAGATTTGTTGAATACAAGGACTTTCTCAACTCCTTAGGATACTTAAGAAACGACGGGTAATAAACCTTTTTCCTTTCAACCTCCTGAGCATAAGAGAGATTTTTTTCTCTCATTATTTCCAACATCTCCTCAAAAAGCGTTAATCCATGCTCATAAGAAACCGCACTCTTAATGGAATCAAGGAACTCCTTGGTTTTCCTAAAACTTTCAGGAGTCAGGTGTTTTTTGAGATTCCTCACAAAGTGAACAATACAAAGCTGGACATCTGTCTTGGGAAAGTAGCTCTCAACAACTCCAGAAAGACCAGGATAGTCATCGTGGGTAACTACTAAAACCCTTCTTATGCCCCTTGAAAGAAGGTTCTTTAGGACATCTTTCCAACCTTGCAAGTTCTCGTTTCCCTCTTTTATCATTGAGACAAGGACTTTTCTCTCTCCATCAAGGGAAGTTCCAACAATTATGTAAACTGTGTAAGGTGTGATTACTCCATCAACCATGATAGACGTATGCTTTGCATCAAGAGAGAGAGAAAACCAATCAGGAGGAAGAGGAGAATTGTTTAAGGCTTTAAATTCCTTCTGAAGCTCTTGTAAGACTCTTTCAAAGTATTCCTCACTAACTGGAAGGTCTAAATCTCTTATTGCTCTCTTTGCAGCTTCTATGGATTTTGAAGAAAGTATCAGGGAGTATGCAAGGTTGGTAAAATCAGAGGGAACACATCTTTTCTACTTTTCGGGCAGGAAAGATGGACGGAAAACTCCCATTCTTGTTCGTGGAATTGAGAGGTTGTAGGTCTGAGAACCTGCGTGGAGTTTTCTATGTCTGAATCCGTTTCCTTTATTCACTGACCTTACGCAAGGAAAAGTGTTACTATTAACTGATACTACATTAAACTAACTAAAAGAGGAAAAGCTACAAGCTATGATAAGTTACGAAGAATTAGTTGAACTATATACAGATTACCTTATAGTAGTAAACGGACAGGCAACAGCGACAGGATTATCGGCTATCCTGGATACTGACTATGCCCCATATTTTCATAAGTACTTGAAATACAAAGTCTTAAGAATGGAATGGATTGAAAGAACAGTTGGCTCAATAAGTTGAGAGATGATTGGACAGAAAAAATATAGCTTTTACAAAGGAATTTACAGTATCCATGATGGCTTAAGCCTAAGTGTTAAGCGTTCTTGCAGGTTTTTGTCTGGTAAATGCCTATAGGACAAAGGTTTGGAGACTTGTGGGGTATATTCAGATCCTGGATAATGAAATCAGCCATGACAGATTTACTCGAATGCTTGCAAGCGGGGAATTCAATTCGAAATACCTATGGAAAAAAGTTAAAAAGACTGTTCGACAGATAGAATCGGAGGATGGATGTTTGATAATAGATGACACAATAGTAGAGAAACCATGGACTGATGAAAATGAAATTGTATGCTGGCACTATGACCACACTAAAGGGAGAAACGTAAAAGGTTTCAACATTCTCAATTTACTTTACCATTCCAATGGTATTTCCATTCCCGTTGGATTTGAAGTAGTAAAAAAACCAATTGAATTTGTTAATGAAAACGGAAAGAAGAAACGTCGTTCGAAAGTAACGAAAAATGAACTGATGCGTGGGTTGATTCAAATAGCAATTCAAAATCGAATACCTTTCAGGTATGTACTAATGGACAGTTGGTTCGCATCTAAGGAGAACTTTGAATTCATTACTGGACACGGAAAGCATTTTATCGCTGCTGTCAAGAGTAACCGGCTTTTTGCCAGGAGTTTAGAGGATAAGCTAAATGGTCGCTTTGAAAAGGTAGGCGCATTGGGGCTAAGAGACAAAGAATCTGTGCGTGGCTATGTAAGAGGATATGACAAAGAAGTTATTTTGATATGCCGAGTCTTCACAAACAAAGATGGAAGCACAGGAACGCTTTATCTTGTATGCTCCGATACGTCACTTTCGAGTGGCTATATATCCACAATCTATCAAAAAAGATGGAAAGTGGAGGAGTATCACAAATCTCTTAAATCAAATGCAGCATTGGCAAAGTCGCCCACTAAAAGGATAACAACACAGATAAGTCATTTAGTTATGTCGATGATTGCTGTATTTAAGCTGGAATGCTTAAAAATTAAACATCATTTGAATCATTTTGCACTCAGAGCTAAGGTGCTTATCAAAGCTAATTTTGCTGCTATGACGGAGTTGAAAAAGTTGCGATGTGCGTAACATCAGTTATTCAGACGACGGAAAGTGAACTGTGGATGATAGAAGGGACAAAGCCAACGACTGAAGAGATGAATAAGAAACTCTTTGAGTATTTAAAGGTTTACAACTTTCTCAGACCCCATCAGTCTTTAAATTACAAGACTCCCGCTGAGAAGTTTGAGGACTATATTAGAAGTCATCAAGGTGTCCACCATGTATTGAACTCGAACAATTCTTGAAATAGAAATTTTCCAGGAGTAAATTGAGGAAAGAGATAGTTTTAACGTGTTTGTGGAGGAAAGGTGAAGATTTTAGCAGAAGATAGAAGTAAAAAAACAAGGAAAGGAATTCCGAAAGAGCTCATTTACGAAATGAGATATGGAAAACCAATTTATTATAGAGACTACGACAAGGTTTTATCTGGTGAGAAAACTCTGGAGGAGGTTTTGGGAAGTAGTAAACTGCAGGCTATATTAGTGGTACTTATAGCAACTTTTTTGATGCAGGAGTTCCGAAATAGATTTAAAGGGAATTATATTGTAACTTCAAATGAACTTGGATTTTCGTTTGCTCCTCGTTCCTGGAGAAATCTGGATATAGCAGTATTTGAGAAAGAGAAGTTAATAAAAGAAGGTATAGATGATAAATACGTGAAAACTCCTCCAGAGGTTGTCATAGAAATAGATACAAAAGCTGATCTTAGAAAGTTTTCTACTCCTCATAACTATTTTTATCAGAAAATAGATGATCTTCTTAATGCAGGTGTTAAAAAGGTAGTGTGGATATTTACTACAGATAGGAAAATCTTGATAGCTGATAAAGATCAGGATTGGATAATACAGCCGTGGAATAAAAGTTTCCAGGTTTTAGAAAATATCGAGATTAATGTTGAAAAGCTTTTACACGAAGAAGGGATATATCCTGGAGATAAAACTACTCTCACAAAAGGTAATGATGGCTGAGCAGCCACGGTTATTCATAAATTGCAGTTCCTGCTTTTAATGTCTATATTTTATTTAAGTTTGCTTCATATAGGCTCGATACTTGACAAATCTATGGCGGTAGCGTGTCTTTTTTTAAATTAACTTAAAAATTGATAACCCAACTAATCCTGCTTAGAAAATAAAAAGTTTAAGGATTCTTGAAATAGAAATTTTCCAGGAGTAAATTGAGGAAAGAGATAGTTTTAACGTGTTTGTGGAGGAAAGGTGAAAATTTTAGCAGAAGATAGAAGTAAAAAAACAAGGAAAGGAATTCCAAGAGAGCTCATTTATGAAATGAGATATGGGAAGCCGATTTATTATAGAGACTACGACAAGGTTTTATCTGGTGAGAAAACTCTGGAGGAGATAGTGGGAAGCAGTAAATTGCAGAGTTTTTTGATTTCAATCATTTTACGCTTTTTGTTTAGTAAACTGGATGAAAGGAAATACGTAATTTTATCCAGCGAAGCAGGTTTCCAGTGGGCACCAAGGACGTGGAGGAATCTTGACATAGCAATTTTTGAAAGGGAGAAAATACTAAAAGAAGGTATTAATGAAAGGTACGCTAAAACTCCTCCAGAGGTTGTTATAGAGATTGATACGAAAGCAGATTTACGAAAATATGGTGATTTTATGAACTATGCGAGAGAAAAAACACAAGATCTACTTGATGCTGGGGTAAAAAGAGTGATCTGGTACACAACTTTTGATAAAAAGGTAATGGTAGCTGAAAGAGGGGAAAGATGGTTTATTACAAGCTGGGATGAAGAGGTTGGAGTCATTGATGGTATAAGTTTTAATCTTGGGGCAAAATTAAAGGAAGAAGGAATTGGTTGAAAGGTTTTCTGGAGGTTAGATATGCCAGCAGTTTTAGAAAAAGAGAAAAATACAGTTAAGAAAAAGGGACGTCCTAAGATTCCAGACTATTTGGTCTATGAAATACTTGGAAATAAGAAAATCTACTATAGAGGATACGAGAAGGTCTTGTCTGGAGAGCTCCCACCAGAGGCAATAATGGGAAATAGTAGTCTACAAGCCTGGATAGTTGATTTGATTGTTAGGTTTTTGCACCTTACACTTGATTATAGAAAATATAAAGTTCTCTCTAATGAAGTAGGCTACTTCTATACTCCTCAGAGGAAGAATAAATGGTTAAACCTTGATATAGCTATAGTGGATAGAAAAAAACTGGAACAGCCTTCTAACACATATCTTAAGATTCCTCCAGAAGTTGTTATTGAAATAGATACAAAAGCTGATTTATCAAAAATAGGAGATAGCTACTACATAGAAAAAACAAAAAAGTTTTTAGAAAGCGGGGTTAAAAAGGTTGTATGGATATTTACCGAACAAAAGAAAATTCAAATAGCGGAAAAAGATTCTCCTTGGCTTATTGTTGATTTTGACTATGAATTTGAAATAATTGATGGTATCAAGTTTAACCTGAAGAAACTTTTAAAAGAGGATGGAGTTAGGCTCTAGAATGATAAAAAGTGGGAACGGTCGTAGAGGTAAACTAGAAAGGATAGAGGAACTCAAAGATTTCTTAAAAGAATTCTTCCTAAAGAAGAACAAAAAAGTCAAAGTGTTCCTATTTGGCTCAAGGGCTAGAGGAACCCACACGGAGCATTCAGATGTAGACATAGCAATTTTCAGTAATGAAGATATTACTTGGGAAATTGTAGAATTAAAGGATATACTGGAAAGTTCTCTTTTACCTCAGAAAGTGGATATAGTTGATTTTGAAAAAGCACCAGAAAGCTTAAAGAAAGAAATTCTTAAAGAAGGGAAACTATGGATAGATTTGACAAAATAGTTGAAGACTTTAAGAAATCTATATCTCGTTTTGAAGAAGCAGTTTTAAAGTCGCAAGAACTAAAGAATACATCCGAATACCCTTTCTACCGAGACTCAGCAATCCAGCGATTCGAATTTACTTTTGAAATTATGTGGAAAACTATAAAAGTCTTTCTTGAAATGGAAGGTATAATCTGTAGAAGCCCTAGAAGCTGTATAAGAGAACTATTTTCTGCTGGTTTCATTTCTGAGGAGGAAGCAAGACATTTATTGAAAATGCTAGAAGATAGAAATTTAACAGTACACACTTATAGGGAATCGGTTGCAGAAGAGATTTTTGAAAGACTTCCTTCGCATGTAAATATTCTTAAAAGGATTTTAACTTTGCTTTTTTCTTCTGAGCGTTGAAATAGAAATTTTGAAGTAGTAGATTGAGAAGGTGAAAAGGTTATATTAAGGAGAAAGGATGAGAATAGTAGTCTTACTAATAGCTTTACTAATTCCCTCCATAGCTTTTTCTGCTACATCTAAGGAATTTAAAGTAACAAATGAGATGATATATCAAAAGCTTGTTGAGATAGAACACAGAGTAGTAGAAATTGAGAAAAAACAGAGCGTGTTTGAGGAAAAGTTTAAGACGATCAATAAACGATTTGAAGACGTTGACAAGCGTTTTGAAGAACTGAGAGAGGATATGAACAGGCGATTTGAGGATATGAATAAACGATTTGACGATATGAACAAACGGTTTGACCAGCTCTATACCTTTTTATGGATTATAACAGGGATATTCACAGCAATAATGGTGGGAGCCTTTGGGTTTGCCTACTGGGACAGGAGAACGATAATAGCTGAGGCTAAAAGGCAGACCTTAGAAAAGCTTGAAAGAGATGTAAAACCGGAGAAACTAAGGAAACTTTTAAACGTTGTAAGAGAGTTTGCAAAAGAAAATGAAAAGCTTAGAGAAATTTTAAAGAAAGAAGGATTACTTTAATCCGGAGGAAAAGAAATGAAAAGTACTTTAATATTTCTGTTATAACGAAATTGGAAATATTAGGTTGGAAAGGACTCTTAACTACGCTGGATTTGTAAAGACAGTGTTTGAGGAGATGTGGAAAGCTGTTAAGGATTCGGGATTGTCTGTTGAGTTTAGCTGTGATAGTGGAAGTGGGAAACTAACAGTCCACTAATTTCTTAACAATAGTTGATACTTTATGTATGAGGATATAAGCTCAATGCTACTATGAGAGGTTACAAGATAGGGAAAGCTTCCAGAATACGAGGAACTGAATGAGTGCTGAGGTAGTTACGCTTACCTATGATGTAACACTTCCGAAATTCCTATGGAAGTATCTACACAAACTTTTTGAAACGGGTAAAATTGAGGTAAATCAGATAATTCGCAATCTATGGAATGAAGAAGGTTTCTCTCTCTTAAAGCAGAAAGGAGAAGCATCAGCAATACTGAAAAGGAAGATAAACAGACCTGATAACTTACCATCAAGAGTTTTCAGGAACGTTTTAGAATGTGCGGGAAGAATAATCAGAAGTCAGATAGAGAGAAAGGAAACATTTGAGGAACTGGTGGAATACTTTGTAAAGGAAGATTTCAATGTCAGGAAATATGTAAAAGATACTGGTAAGAATCTTCTTCTTGTAGAAAATATTTTGAGACAGATAGAGAACCTTAGAAAGAGAGGAAAGCTTCCAGAAAGTTACTTTCAACTCCCAGTTCCAGATTTTAAAGGAGAGGTATTTTTAACAAGTGCGGACGATAGCATTGGAAAAGGACAGTTTAAGAAGCTAAAGGTAGGAAAAGAAAACATAGAACTTGAAATAAAGCTACCTGTAAGTGGGAGAAAGTGGAAATGGTTTAAAACGAAAGTGAAAACTCCAGAAAAGATTAAGGAAGCTCTTTCAGAAGGGGAAGTAAAAGCACCGCTTTTAAAGAGGGTGAAAAACAAAAACAACAGGTATGTTTACGTTCTTTCCATACCAATAGAGTTCAAAATAGAGAAAGAGACGGGACTGGAAGAGAAGGTATTAGGGATAGACCTATCTCCATCAATCAGCAGATTAGCGGTGGGAATTATAAAGGAAGGAAAAAAGAAAAGCAGACCGATATACTTCAAAGCAGAAAGACTTGTCAAGAAGATACTCAGGATAAGAAAAGAGGTAAGCTGTCTTGAAAGGAAAATAGATAACATAAGGAATCAGATAGAAGAAACAAAGAGTAGGAAACACAAAGAAAGACTTAAAAATAGACTGAAACACCTATTTGCTGAGCAGAAACTGAGACAGAAAAAGTTGAAAAACATAAGAAAGCAAATACTTGAAGTTCTGACGAAAGAAATAACAGAAATAGCAAAGCTAACAGGGACTTCCCTTGTAGCGATAGAAAAGCTGGAATTTAAAGACATACCTGAATGGAAGGATAAGACTCTCAGATGGTTATTTTCGAGCTGGTTTTACTCAAAGTTTTCAGAAAGGTTAGAACAGAAGCTGAAACTTAGCGGAATAAGATTGAGGAGAGTCAATCCAGCTTACACGAGTAAGAAGTGTCATGTATGCGGTTCAAAGCTAAAAGGAGAAGGACTTTATCTGGTATGTGAAAACTGTAAAAAAGTATGGGACAGAGACTACAATGCAAGCATAAACATAGCAGAGAGAGGATTGAGGATTCTAAAGAAAATCAAAGAGAAACTAATAAACAAACTTTCCAGACTCCAGAAGGAGAGGAAACCTAAAGGACTTGTTCCGAAGGGTGTCAGGGAGATAACCGTTCCCCCTGACTCTCTCCTTCGTGCGTGGAGCGAAGTTGTTGAGGTTAGCTGTTCTGCTTTACAACCTCATAAGGAAGCAGTAAGTAGTGTTAAGAAAAATGGAACGGAAATGATTTTGCAAAGTTTAAGAAGATATAAATCTCTCTTAGAAAATAAGTATGGAGTTTCTAAATTGGGAATCTTTGGTTCTGTAGCAAGAGGAGATATAAAGGAAACGAGTGATGTAGACGTGGTTATAGAAATAAGAAATGCGGATCCTTTTGTTTTACTGGATATTAAAGAAGAGCTTACTAAGTTGCTCGGCTGTAAAGTTGATCTAATCAGATTGAGAGAAAATATGAACAGGTTTTTGAAGAAGAGAATTGAAAAGGAAGCAATATATGTATGACAAAGAACTGGTTTTGGAAATACTAAGAACAGATAATTATTGATATTGTTTTGAAAAAGAATTTTCAAGACCAGAAGTTGCAGATATATTAATAAATAGAGTGGGCAAGCGGTAAATAATGTTTCAGGAGGTTGATTATGAAACTTATGGAAAAGTTGAATCTTGAAGTATTACCTGAAGAAGCGAAAAAAGAATTAATAGAATTTTATAATTCACTCCTGCAAAAATACAGGATAAGAAAACAGAAAGGTTTACCTCAAGGGTTCTACCATCCCATAAAAGTAGCATCTTATTCAATGATTGCCAGAAGAGAGGAAATTTATGGAAGATAGAGTATTTGTAGATACTAACATATGGATTTATGCTTTAACAGAGAGTAAAGTAGAAACCGATAAAAAGAAAAGGAAGGTTTCCTTATCTTTATTCGAAAGTTTGATAGCACAAGAAAAGACTTTATTAAGGAGGAGTTTGATGTTAAGAACTGATGTTACGCACATCGCAACTTTTTCAACGGGAGTGTCCACCCAAGTGTGTAAAAATTAAACCTAAAGGAGGGTGGACACATGAAAAAGAAATATGATCCAGAACTCATTAAGGATGATCTTAAAAAGCTCATCCAACAAACATTAAAAGAAGCCTTAGAAGCAGAGCTTGAAGAGTTCCTTGGCTATTCAAAGTATGAGCGTACTAATTCTAACAACTCCAGAAACGGCTATATCTCCAAGACTGTTAAAACCGCAGCTGGAGAAGTAGAGATTGAAACTCCAAGAGATAGAAAGGGAGATTTTGAACCCAAAATAGTCAAAAAACGCCAGACAGTCCTTGAAGACCTGGAGAACAAGATAATAGCCCTATATTCAAAGGGAATGACAGTAAGAGACATTCAGGAATTACTCTCCGACATGTATGGAATGGACATAAGTCCTTCTTTGATTTCAAAGATTACCGACAGACTAACTCCGAGAATAGAAGAATGGCAGTCAAGACCACTTGAAAGAATTTACGTTATCCTTTATATAGACTGCATCTTTTACAAAGTACGACAAGATGGCAAGGTAGTAGATAAAGCAGTTTACGTGGTCATAGGGGTAAATAAAGAGGGACGAAAGGAACTCCTTGGTTTTTGGATAAATGAGAGCGAAAGTGCCAGCTTCTGGTTCAAGGTACTAAATGACCTAAAAAGTAGAGGAGTCAAAGACGTTCTGATATTTAGCGTGGATAATCTGTCAGGAATAGGGAAAGCCATAAAAGGAGTATATCCTCAAGCAGAAATACAAAAATGTGTAGTTCACCAGATAAGGAACTCATTAAGATATGTATCGTGGAAAGACAAAAAAGAATTATCATCGGATCTCAAGAGGGTTTATGGAGCAGCTACACTTGAGGAAGCAGAACTTAGGATGAACGAGTTTGAAGAGAAATGGGGAAGTAAATACCCACACGTAGTAAGGAGTTGGAGAGCTAATTGGGAAGAGCTTATGGCTTACTTTAAGTATCCGCTTGAACTCAGGAAACTTATGTACACGACGAACATCATAGAGAGTATTAATAGTAAGTTCAGGAAGGTAACAGATGGAAAGAGGGTATTTCCGAGTGATATGTCAGTTCTTAAGAACCTCTATTTAGCTGCTTTGGAACTTGCGAAAAAATGGAACAGAAGTGTTATCAAGGATTGGGGTATTATTTACGGGCAGCTGTCAATAATTTTCGAGGAGAGGTTAGAGGCATGATAGAATTTACACAGTTCTATGGACACTCCCTTTTCAACTCCGTCATAGCAGCAAAATTAGCTTTGATAAGCACCTTAGCTCTGAGTGCAAAATGATTCAAATGATGTTTAATTTTTAAGCATTCCAGCTTAAATACAGCAATCATCGACATAACTAAATGACTTATCTGTGTTGTTATCCTTTTAGTGGGCGACTTTGCCAATGCTGCATTTGATTTAAGAGATTTGTGATACTCCTCCACTTTCCATCTTTTTTGATAGATTGTGGATATATAGCCACTCGAAAGTGACGTATCGGAGCATACAAGATAAAGCGTTCCTGTGCTTCCATCTTTGTTTGTAAAGACTCGGCATATCAAGATAACTTCTTTGTCATATCCTCTTACATAGCCACGCACAGATTCTTTGTCTCTTAGCCCCAATGCGCCTACCTTTTCAAAGCAACCATTTAGCTTATCCTGCAAGCTCCTGGCAAAAAGCCGGTTACTCTTGACGGCAGCGATAAAATGCTTTCCGTGTCCAGTAATGAATTCAAAGTTCTCCTTAGATGCGAACCAACTGTCCATTAGTACATACCTGAAAGGTATTCGATTTTGAATTGCTATTTGAATCAACCCACGCATCAGTTCATTTTTCGTTACTTTCGAACGACGTTTCTTCTTTCCGTTTTCATTAACAAATTCAATTGGTTTTTTTACTACTTCAAATCCAACGGGAATGGAAATACCATTGGAATGGTAAAGTAAATTGAGAATGTTGAAACCTTTTACGTTTCTCCCTTTAGTGTGGTCATAGTGCCAGCATACAATTTCATTTTCATCAGTCCATGGTTTCTCTACTATTGTGTCATCTATTATTAAACATCCATCCTCCGATTCTATCTGTCGAACAGTCTTTTTAACTTTTTTCCATAGGTATTTCGAATTGAATCCCCCGCTTGCAAGCATTCGAGTGAATCTGTCATGGCTGATTTCATTATCCAGGATAGCCGATAATCCTGTCGCTGTTGCCTGTCCGTTTACTACTATAAGGTAATCTGTATATAGTTCAACTAATTCTTCGTAACTTATCATAGCTTGTAGCTTTTCCTCTTTTAGTTAGTTTAATGTAGTATCAGTTAATAGTAACACTTTTCCTTGCGTAAGGTCAGTTAAGAATTATGGAGCTTGTAGAAAAGTTGTCTCCAAATTTGCAAGAAGAAGTAGTTGACTTTATAGAGTTTTTAATGAGGAAAAAGGCTAAGACTGAAAAAGAAAAATCAGAAGAAGCTATAGATATAATGAAGCTAAAAGGGGTTTTTCATAGTTATGCTGATGCTTCAAAGGTGGAATTAGAAAAAGAAGCATGGAAGTCTTATGTAGTGAAAAGATGGAGGTTCACAACAGTTGCTGAATAGTAAACATTAGCATATATTTATGCGTATGATGAGTTCAATGTTATTGAGTGCACAGCAGATAAAAGAACTTTTTGGTATTCACAGGAATACTTTGTTGAAGTGGGAGAAAGAGGGTTTACTATAACCTGTAAAAACTCCAGGGGGTAGAAGGAGATACAGGAGAAGTGATATAGAAGGATTGCTTGGAATTTGTGAAGAAAAGACAGAGAGAGCTGATGTAATTTTGTATGCACGTGTATCAACAAAAAAGCAGGAAGAATACCTGAAGAATCAAATAGAAAGACTTGAATCTTTTGCAAGAGAAAAAGGATGGAGTTACGAGGTAATATCGGAAATAGCGAGTGGAGTCAACGAAAAGAGGAGGGGATTAAAGAAGCTTTTAAACAAAGTTAGAAGAGGAGAAGTCAAGAAAGTAGTAATTGAATACCCTGATAGATTAGCAAGATTTGGTTATGAGTATTTGAAGTTTTTCTTAGAAAGCTTTGGAGTGGAACTTGTGATAGTTAACGGGAAAGAAAATGAAGAGGATAGACATAGAGAACTTGCTGAGGACTTAATAGCTATAGTAACTTCTTTTGCAACAAGAGTTTACGGTTCTCGTGGAGGAAAGAAAAAGAATGATAACACTCCAGTGCAGACTGGAATTTAAAACACCAGAAGACGGAAAAGAAGTATTAAAACTTATGCAGAATTTTTCGTCATGTGTTAGGTATGCATACAACAGACTTTTAGAAGGAGCAAACAGAAAAGAACTCAAAAAACATCTACAATCAGTATTCCCTCTCAATTCAAGATACTGTGACGATGCTATTATGAAAGCTAATGAAGTTCTGAAAAGCTGTAAGGAAAGGGGACAGAACCCAAAGAAAGTTATATTCGGAAGCAGGAAACTGTTTGAGAAACTGAAGAAGAAACACTTAACAGGAAAAAGGAAAGAGAAACTAAAAAAGGAATGGAAAGAGAAAAGACAGGGAACAGCATATTCAAGAGGAGATAAAAGCAAAAAAGGAAACTTAAACCTGAGATTTGTCCTCATAGACGGGAAACTGTATTTAAGAGTAAACACGGGTAAAGGAAGATACGTTTATGCTGAAGTTCACAGGAATGTTCAGAAAGGGAGAATAGAAAGAGATAAGTGGATTAATTTCATTGAGAACCTGCTTGTAGGAGAGACTACAGGAAAGCACATTCCTTATTCAGTTGAGCTTAAAAAGAGGGATGGAAAGACTTATGCGTTTATCAGTTTTGAAGAAAAGATTCCTGAAATCTCAATAACAAGAATGAATGGAGTAATAGGAATAGACGTTAATGCGAGTCCGTTTCACATAGCGTATGCAGAAGTAAAAGAAGATGGGAATCTTAAAAGTTTTGGAAGAATATCCCTTGAAGAACTTATCGGGAAAAGCAGAGGAGAAAGAGAAATACTCTCCTGGAAAGTTGCTCACGAGATAGTCAACTTAGCAAAAGAAAAAAAGAGAGCGATAGCGATAGAGGACATAAAGAAATTACCGAAAGGTAGCAGAGGAGATGGAAGGAAGAAACTGAGGAAGAGATTACAGCAGTTTATTTACAAAGGGATACTTCAAAAGATAGAAGTATTAGCAAGGAGAGAAGGGATAGAGGTAGTTAAGGTAAATCCAGCGTTTACATCAGTAATAGGACAGCTCAAGTATGCTCCTCAATATCTCCTTGACAAAGATGTTGCAGGAGCGTTTGTGATAGGAAGGAGGGGAATAGGATTTAAAGAAGAAATACCCGAAAACTATCTAAAGCTTCTTGAAAAAGAGGAGTTCCTTAACTACTCTCTTTACAGGTTGGAAGAAAAGAAAAAGGAACTGAAAGAGAAACTGGAAGAAGAAACCAATAAGTGGAAGAGGAAAGCTTTAAAAGGAGAGCTGAAAAGGATAAATTCAGACATAAAAGCTGTAAAGAAGGAGATAATAACACTTGAAAGCTCTGGGAGTGATTCAGCTACCCGACAGCAGACCTCTGGAGGGAACAAGTCTGTGAGGGGTCTCTCGAAGGAGAGACGAAAAAGCTGGAGAGTTCTCAGAGCAGTCCTCACCTTCCCTCTTCTCGGGAAGTTTTTTGTGAGGGACTTCTCACCCTTGAGAACAGTACTGTTCTCAGGGGACTGGGAGAGGGTGGTGAAAGGATTAGTTCCTGTACCTGGTGCAGGGACGACTGCACGTTTCACTAATGTGCAGTTTTGTTAACCAGGTTTTAAGGAGCTTAAAGTCTGGCAGAAGAGTAAGGAATTGGCGGTTTATATCTATCAGGTTACAGATAAGGAACCGTTTTCAAAAGATTATGGTTTACGAGATCAGATCAGGCGAGCGGCTGTATCAATAGCAAGCAATATAGCGGAAGGCGATGAAAGAGAAACAGATAGAGAAGCTGTGCGTTATTTTTATATTGCTAAAGGATCTTCTGCTGAAGTGTTAACACAGGTAACAATTGCTTTTGAAATAGGCTATATTGAAAAGGAAACTTTTGAGGAGATAGAGAGGAGATGTATAGAAATATCGAGTATGCTTTCGAGGCTGATTTCCGCCCGATCAAAAACCTTCCGTCCATAGCCTTTTGCCTTCCTCCCTTCGCCTTTTGCCCTTTGCCCTTCGCCCTTTATCTTTCGCCTTTTGCCTTTAACCAAGGTTTTATGAGGAAATAGGACAATAAAGGTAAGGGGGAATATGTTGAAGATACTATTTATTTTTGGAACTCGACCAGAAGCTATTAAAATGGCTCCTTTGATAAAAGAGTTTAAAAAACATCCTGATAAATTTGAAGTTAAAGTATGTGTAACTGCTCAGCATAGGGAAATGCTTGATCAGGTTTTGGAGTTTTTTGAAATAAAGCCTGATTACGACCTTAATATTATGAAATCAAATCAATCCCTTTTTGAATTAACAGCAAATTTGATTAAAGGAGTTGAATCTGTGTTGGAAGATTTTGAACCTGACTTAATTTTTGTTCAAGGGGATACTACAACAGCTTTTGTAGGAGCATTGGCTGGATTTTATAAGAAAATAGAGGTTGCACACATAGAAGCAGGACTTAGGAGTAACAATAAGTATTTTCCTTTTCCAGAAGAGATGAATAGAGTTTTAATAAGCAGATTAACAGATTACCACTTTGTACCAACGGAAAGGTCAAAGAAAAATCTTTTTAGAGAAGGTGTAAAGGAGAATATATGGGTAGTAGGAAATACCGTCATAGATGCTCTATTCTTGGGTATCAGGATCATAGAGGAAGGTGGAGAAGAGGAATACTATCAATATTTTGACTTTGTGGATTTTTCTAAGAAAATTATTTTGGTCACAGGCCATAGAAGAGAAAGTTTTGGAGGACCTTTTAAAAATATTTGTTTTGCTTTGAAAGAAATTGCAGACTCTTTTGAAGATGTTGAAATAGTTTATCCAGTCCATCTTAATCCGAATGTAAGAAAACCTGTAAATGAAATATTAAAAGGTCATCCTCGAATTCATTTAATAGAACCATTAAAATATCCGCACTTGATATGGCTTATGAGTAAATCGTATTTAGTGTTGACAGATTCTGGAGGAATTCAGGAAGAGGCACCTTCTTTAGGTAAGCCTGTTTTGGTGATGAGAGATGTAACAGAAAGGATAGAAGGTATAGAAGCGGGAACAGCTAAGCTTGTAGGAACGAGTAGAGAGAGAATAGTGTCTGAAACGGCAAAACTTCTTGAAAATTTTGGAGAATACAATAAAATGGCTAAAGCAATTAATCCTTATGGAGATGGAACAGCTTCGCAAAAGGTACTAAAAGTCATCAAGAAAGAGTATGAGAAGAAATGAGAAGAGATTTAAAAGTCGTGGTTAGAGAAATTAAAGGGAATTGTCCAGTCTTCAAAGAAGGAGATGAATTTTTCATTTACGATGGTTATTTACTAAAAACAAACCTTCCGTTATGTTTACATGCTCTTTCTTCTTTAATGCCGTACTATGTTGCATTAAGTAGAGGAATTGAACCTGAAGAGCTTAATTTAGGTAAGCATAATAAGGCTTATGTTCAGTGTTTAGACCCTTGCGAATATACAGGTGGAGGAACAGTAATTTTTGAAATTCACGTAAAAGAAACATAGGAGGATTAAACAATGAAGTTAGAATTTCCTAAGGTTGTAGTTATGGGTTTGGGATATATTGGATTACCTACATCCGCCCTTATAGCAAGTAAGGGTGTTAGTGTTCACGGAGTAGATGTTAATGAAAATGTTGTAAATACTATAAACGAAGGGAAAATTCATATTGTAGAACCAGATCTGGACGGCCTTGTTCATGAAGTGGTTAGAAAAGGTTTACTTAAAGCCTCTACTAATCCAGTTAAGGCTGATGTTTTTTTAATAGCAGTTCCAACACCGTTTAAAGATGAGTATGTTCCTGATATTTCTTACGTAGAGTCAGCTACTAGGATGATTTTGCCATATCTCGAAGAAGATAATCTCGTTATTATTGAATCAACGAGTCCAATAGGAACTACAGAGAGAATGTATGACCTGATAATTAGTGAAAGACCCGAACTAAAAGGGAAAATATACATGGCTTACTGTCCTGAAAGGGTGCTTCCTGGGAAAATCCTTTACGAACTTCAGTATAATGATAGAGTTATAGGTGGAATAAATCAGGAATCAGCTAAAAAAGCCAAGGAATTTTATTCACTTTTTGTTAAAGGAGAACTTCATGAAACAAATGCAAAAACAGCTGAAATGTGCAAACTTGTGGAAAATGCCTACCGTGATGTAAACATAGCGTTTGCTAATGAGCTTTCTCTTATTTGTGATAAGGCAGGTATAAATGTATGGGAGCTTATAGAGCTTGCTAATAAACATCCTAGAGTTAATATTCTGCAACCTGGCGTAGGAGTCGGAGGGCATTGTATAGCTGTTGATCCTTGGTTTTTGATTACCCATTACCCAGAAGAATCTAAGTTAATGCAAACCGCAAGAAAAGTGAATACTTATAAAACAGAATGGGTAATTAGCAAAATTGAAGAAGAAGTCAAAAATTTCGAAAAAAAATTCAGTAGAAAACCTATAATAGCTTGCTTAGGACTTGCTTATAAACCTGATATTGATGATCTGAGGGAAAGTCCAGCACTTCATATTGTTAAAAGACTAATTTCAAAAGGATATGATGTTCTTCCTGTAGAACCTAATATTAAAAAATTCCGAGAGTTTAAGATCTATAGCTTGCAAGAAGCTTTAAAAATAGCTGATATAATCGTTGCTTTAGTAAAGCATAGAGAATTCTTAAAATTAAAAGTAGACAAAGAGTTTATAGATTTTTGTGGATTAAATAAAAACTAATTCTGAACGATGGAAGAGAGCGATACTTTATTGTTTAGTCTTACGATCCTATATAAGGAGCCATCAGATATGAAAGTTCTAATAATACAACGTGTGCTAACGAAATACAGGTATGACTTACTAAAAGAACTTGCTCCTTATGTTGATGAATTGGGTTTTGTTACTTCTCAGGGTGAAAAGAGTGGAACATTAAAGGTTTATATCCCTGAAAAGAACACTTACCCTAATATTCGCTTGTATAAACTCTATAGCTTGAGACTAAGATTAAAGGGAAACTCACGAAGAACATGTGTTTTCTTTTATCCTCAGGTTTCAAAAATAATTAGGAATTATGACATTATTGTTTTAGAAGGAACTACCAATTTACTAAACAATTTCTATATTGTTCCTCTTGCCAGGGCTCTTAAGAAAAAAATAGTATGGTGGGATGCTGGTTACTCTGGAAATTTGAGAACTGTGAAAAGAAAGGTTATAGATAATATAGTAAAACCTTTGATTCAAATGACAGATGTTCAGTTTGCATACTCTACAAAAGCTTTAAAGTATATGAAAACATACATGGGGGCAAAAAATTGTTTTCTTCTTCTTAATACTATTAATACAGGATACTTTTTTAAGATAAAAGATCAAGTAATAAAGAACCTACGTTCCTATTCCTTTAATCCGAATAAAGTCAAATTACTTTATGTGGGTGCTGTCGAAGAACGAAAGAAAATTAAAGAATTAATAGATATCTTGGAGGTAGCTAACAAAGTTTACAAAAAGAATTATTATTTGACAATAGTAGGAGATGGTTACTTTCTTCCCTTTTTAAAACGATATGTTAAAGAAAAAAGGATAGATGAATTCATAAGGTTTGTAGGAGCTATCTATGACAAAGAAGTTCTAAAAAACTACTATTTTAATTCTGATCTTTTTGTTTTACCTGGGGATGGTGGACTTGGAATACTTCAAGCACTACTGTATGGCTTGCCAGCTGTGTGTGTTTCCGCGGATGGAACAGAGGAGGATTACTTATCTAAGGATTTTATATTGAAAGATCTCAAAGAAATACTTAATCTAGATATTATAAAATTAAGAGAGAAATTTGATTATATAGCCATTCTAAACAAAGCTGATCATAGGCGATTTATAGAAAATTTCTTGAAATTTGTGGGGGAATAATTGGCTGTAATTGCAGATATTATAACTTTTTTACTTTTATTTGTGAGTTCAACACAAGTTTTTGGTTTATTTTCTAAATCATATACTTTGCTTGATGAAATCATGCTTTTAATAGCTTGCATGTATGTATTGTTTTTTTCTTTATTAAAAAAGAAAAGGTTTAAGGTTAGAATTTACCTTATATTGCTTTCTTTATTATTAATCAGCGTAATCAATCTATCTTTTATTATAAATTTCTTTTCCATAAAATCCTTCTTTATGGAGCTATTTTTGTATACAAAAATAATAACTGTTATCTTTATTCTTGCTATTCTAAGGAAATATAGTTCAGAAAAACTAGAAAACTGTATTTTCTTGTTCTTAACATTTATAGCTCTAATAGCTATATTTGAGTGGCTGTACGTCGAATTTCTTGGAGGCAGTGTTTTAAAATATCTAGTCTACTTGAAATATAGAGATGGGATTTATAGAGCATCATCCTTAACTGGTCACCCAATTTCCCTAGGGATGCTATCATTTTTAATGTTTTTATACGCCAAAGAAAAGAAGAACAGCAAAGTATCTTCAGTTATTTTTGTAATTTCGATGATTTTATCAGGAAGTAGAATACCAATTGTTTTGTTTATTTCTTATTGGCTCTGGAAGTATAGGAATACAAAATTATTCACTGTAAAATTAAAATATATTATAGCTGAGATCACTCTATTATCACTTGCCGTTATATTATCAACAGGAATGATTAGTAAATTTATAAAATATGAAGAAAGTAGCATAAGATACCAAGGGTTAGTTTTTTCCTTTAAGGTTTTAAGCGAGATAGATAATTTTTTAATAGGTACTTCCATCGGTAGTTATGGAAATAGCAATTCTTTTGTAGAAATAGAATCTCCGATTTACAAAAAATATAAATTCCCAGAAAGTTATCTTGATATTGTGAATACTTCTTCAGGAACTGAGTCTTTTCTATTTAATTCTTTGGTTGAGTTAGGCGTAACAGGTACTTTGCTCTATTACTTAATTTTATTCCTATCCTTAAAGCAAGTTCTAGAAAGAAAATTTAGAAGTTTTTTTATTAGCATTGTGCTTTTATATTCAATCTTCTATCCCTTATATACATTACCGTTTATATACCTCGTACCTTACTTTTTTAGCAAATACAAAAATAAAGTTGCCGAACCATGAAACTTACAGGATTTGCATTTCCTATTATTCCACTAGTTGAATTAGCTGCAAGATTCTTTTCCTTTTTGACAATATTTCTTTTGGCAAGACTTTTATCGCCTGATGATTTTGGCCTTTATAATTACATTGTTTCCTTTGTTTTAATTATCTCTGTTTTCATGGATGGTGGAATAAATACTTTTATTTTTACTAAAAGTCTAAAAAGAGAGTTACAAAATATACACTTATATTTTTCTGGAAAAATATTTCTATCTTTGGTTATTCTACTCATATTTTCTCTATTTGTTTTCATAGTCGATAGAAAATATTTTATACCTATATTCTTTTATTCTGTTTTCGTTTTTTTTAACAGTTCCATTGCCTTCTTCAAAATGTTAGCAAGAGGACAAGAATGTTCGAAAATTGATATCCAAGCTATTATATTAGATCCATTTTTCAGATTTTTACTCCTATCTCTGTTGTTTGTATTTCATCACAAAAAACTCACTGTAATCAGCATAGACATAATATTACCAATATTTGCAATATTAGAAATATTTATATTCCTGTATATCTTCAGCAACCTAAGGAAAACACTAAAGATTTCCTTATTTATCAGCTTTAACAAGACAGTTATTAGAAATACAGTACTAATTGTATTAGAATCAAAGTTTTTTTTGCTTTACTATTTTTGCTTTGTTTGTTTTCAGAGGATAGATATTTTATTTATCAAAGCATTTTTAGGAAACAAAACAGTTGGCTTTTTTACCTCAGCATATAACCTATATATGATTACTCTTCTTTTCTTTTCCTCCTATATCACAAGCGAATTCAGGAGAATATTAAGAAATCCTAGGAAATATACTACAATTATGTTATTAGTATACTTACTCATCGCTCTCCTCTTTGTTAAGTATTCGGCATTTATCTACAAAATAATATACCCCCGCGAATACCTGTGTAGTTCCATCTATCTCAAGTATTTTGCCATATCCCTACCCTTTTCTATTCTTTCATACTTCATCATCCATTATATGAACTTTAAAGGTAGAACTTTAGTTAATGCAGCAGTAATAGGAATACTCCTATTGATTAAAATCTTATGTTTAAATGCACTTCATCCAACAAATATTACTACCTTCATAAGAATTCTAGTAGTACTGGAAATACTAATGGGAACTATTTTTTTCCTGACATTAATAGTATATAACTTTCCTGATACTTTTAACTTCCGGAGACGAAGATGAAACTAAAGGTTTTAATGGTTAATAAGTATTTATATCCTAAAGGTGGTGCTGAAACTTATATGTTCGCTCTTGCGGATGCTTTAAAACAAAAGGGTATAGAAGTGGAATTTTGGGGAATGAGACATAAAAATAACATCATTGTTGATAAATATAATTCTTTTGTAAGTGAAAAAGATTTTAGCAATTTGTCTTCTTTAGACAAATTTAAGTATGCAGTATCTGCAATATATTCAATAGAAAGTAAAAAGAAAATTTCCAAAGTTTTGGATGTATTTAGACCTGATATTGTACATTTGCATAATTTCAATTATCAACTTACTCCTAGTATTCTACCAGAAGTAAAAAAGAGAGATATCAAGATTGTATACACTGCTCATGATAGCCAACTGGTGTGTCCTTATCACAGATTGTATAATTTTGAAAAGGATTCAACATGTACGGATTGTCTATTTGGTAGATACTATAAATGTCTATTAAATAAGTGTTTTGAAGGTTCAGTTTCTGGGAGTTTAATAGGATGCTTAGAAGCCTACTTTTACCATATTATGGATTATTATAATAGATATATAGATCTAATAATTTCTCCTAGTAATTTTTTAGCAGAACTACTAAGAAAAGTCTACAAAAGAAAGATAGTGATTATTCCAAACTTTATTGATGCTCCATCTTTTAATAAGACTACGGAAAGCCAAGCTTACCTTCTCTATATTGGAAGAATTTCAAAAGAAAAGGGAATCATAGACATATTAAGCTTTTTCGATAAGTACAAAGTTCCGCTTAAAATTATAGGAACTGGAAGTGAGGTGTCTAAAATAAGAGGAAGTAAGTATATAGAATATTTAGGACCCAAGTTCGGGAAAGAAAAATTTAAATATATTGCAAAAGCTAAATTCACAATACAACCATCAAAGTGGTATGAAAATTGTCCAATGACAGTAATAGAATCTTTTGCTGTTGGAACACCCGTTATTGCTAGCAATCAAGGAGGATTTATAGAAATGATAGAGCAAGGGAAAAACGGCTTTCTTATTGATTTTAAGTCTAGAAATTGGGAAGTAGATCTTTTAAACTCCATAAAAAATTACAACAGTATAATGAGAGAATGTGCTTATAGAACTTATTTGACAAAATTCAGAAAAGATGTTCATGTTAAAAAAATCTTAGAAATTTATAAGGAGGTTTTAAATGAAGCCTCATAAGTTAGTAGAAAGAGTAATAAGAAAGATAAAGAATGAAGAGTATAACATAGAGTATCCTTTCTCATTAAGAGAGTTTGTGGAGATAGGGACAAGGAAGTTTTTTGCCTTGTTAAGAGGAATGCTTTTTATTAAGCCATTTATTAATTCTAAAGGGTTGGTGTTTGCTGAAAGGGGAGCGAAAGTTATGTTTGGTCATAAAATAAAATGTGGGAGAAACTTATATTTGATGGAGAACAGCTTGATTAATGCTTTGAGTTATAAGGGGGTTGAAATAGGAGATAATTTTACTCTTGGGAAGGGTGCTATTATTGAATGTACAGGTGTCTTGAGAAACGTTGGAGGATATCTTAAGATAGGAAATAATGTAGGAATTAATCACTATTCCTACATAGGAGCTATGGGAGAAATTATAATCGGTGATAACGTTATCATGGGACCAGGAGTTAGGATTCTTTCGGAAAATCACAATTTTGATAGATTAGATATACCTATAAAGTATCAAGGGGTAACCAAGAAAAAAACTGTTATAGGAAACGATGTGTGGATAGGAACTAATGCTTGCATATTAGCTGGAGTCAAGATAGGAGATGGATGTGTTATTGCTGCTGGTGCTGTTGTTACAAAAGACATAGAACCGTATAGTGTAGTTGCAGGTGTTCCTGCTAAAATTATAAAAAAAAGAGGAGAATAAACATGGTTGTTAAAGGAAACTTACCAACGGATGCTTCTATAATTCTTACCTATCGTTGTCAGATGCGTTGTAAAATGTGTAATATTTGGAAGTTTCCCACTGATAAATCTAAGGAAATAACTCCAAGAGATTTGGAGAAATTGCCAAAGTTAAAATTTATTAATCTAACAGGTGGAGAACCTTTCCTAAGAGAAGATATAGATGAAATTATTGATATTTCTTTGAAAAAAGCAGATAGAGTAGTAATATCAACTTCGGGCTGGCATGTGGATAGAATTTTAAAAGTTGCAGAGAAGTTTAAAAATACTCATCTGGGAATTAGAGTGAGTATAGAAGGATTATCCCAAAAAAATGATTATTTAAGAGGGCGAGCTGGAGGATTTGATAGAGGTTTAAAGGTTTTGTTGGGGTTAAGAAATCTGGGATTTAAAGATATTGGCTTTGGGATAACTGTATCAAATGATACTTCTGAAGATATGCTGTGGCTTTATGAGTTGGCTAAAAGTTTAAAAATGGAGTTTGCTACTGCTATAATTCACAATTCTTACTACTTTCACAAATATGATAATAAAATAGAGAATATGGATGAGGTGATTTCCAATTTCCGCGAGATTATTCGAAGACAGCTTGGAGAAAAAAATCCGAAAAGCTGGTTTAGAGCTTTCTTTAATCTGGGAATTATAAACTATATTCGTGGTGGAAAGAGAATGCTACCGTGTGAGGCAGGTACTATTAACTTTTTTGTGGATCCTTATGGTGAAGTTTATCCGTGTAATGGTTTAGAAGAAGCTGTCTGGAAAGTAAGTATGGGCAATATTCGTGATTTTGATACTTTTGAAGAATTATGGTTTAGTGAAAGAGCGGATAGAGTTAGAGAATTGGTAAGAGCCTGTCCTAAAAATTGCTGGATGATAGGAACCGCTGCTCCTGTAATCAAGAAATATGTTAGACATGTCTTGCCGTGGGTATTGAAAAATAAACTTAAAGTAATGTTAGGTAGAGATATAGATATCGGTTGTATTCCCTATTACAATGTTGGAAATAGGGATCCTATGCAGGGTAGTTGGGATATAGAAGGTTTTAAAAAGAGGTTTGGAAAGTGGATAGAAGAATTAAAATCGCAGCATTAGGCACGAGAGGATTCCCGCATGTGCAAGGTGGAGTTGAAAAACACTGTGAAGAACTATATCCAAGATTGGTTCAACTTGGTTGTGATGTTACGGTTTTTGTAAGAACTCCTTATGTGCCTAAGGAGAAACGCATAAAAGAATGGAAGGGAGTGAAGTTTGAATATTTGTGGTGTCCAAGAAAGAAATCTCTGGAGGCGATAACACACACTTTTTTGGGTGTTTTACAAGCAAAAAAATTATTGCCAGACATTCTTCACATCCATGCAGTAGGACCTGCGTTAATGGTTCCACTGGCTGGAGCTTTGGAAATGAAAGTTATAATGACGCATCACGGACCTGATTATGAAAGAGCAAAATGGGGAAGATTGGCAAAGAAGGTTTTAGAACTTGGAGAAAAAGTAGGAGTTCTCTTTAGTGATAAAATAATTGCAATATCCAGAGGAATCCAAAAATTAATAAGAGAGAAGTACGGAAAAGACTCTGTTTTTATTCCAAATGGGGTTTCTATACCTGAAGTTTTGCCTCCTGGTGAAACTTTAAAGAAATTTGGCTTGGAACCTCGTAAGTATGTTTTTACTGCTTGCAGGTTTGTGCCGGAAAAGGGTTTACATGACTTAATAGAGGCTTTTAGGATTATAAAAAATCCACCTTTTAAACTTGTCATAGCGGGAAATGCTGACCATGAAACCGAGTATAGTAAGAGAATAAAAAAATTGGCTTCACAAACTAAAGGAGTTGTTCTTACAGGCTTTTTAAGTGGCAAACCTTTACAGGAACTATTTTCCAATGCAGGACTTTTTGTATTGCCTTCTTATTATGAAGGACTTCCTATAGCTTTGTTGGAAGCTTTAAGTTATAGATTGTCTGTTCTTGTAACAGATATTCCTCCACATAGAGAGATAGAGTTAGAGAAATTTAGATATTTTGAACTAGGGAATGTAAGAGAGTTGTCTGCCCTTATGGTGAAACTTTTTAAGGAGGGTATATCAAAGTTAGAAACGGAGAGATATATGTCTATGCTAAAGGAAATGTATAATTGGGATACAATAGCTTTAAAAACACTTGAGGTTTATAAAGAAGTTTGCAAAGCCAAACAATGAAAACAGGAAGTCTTTTTTAGTTTGAGAAAACACGGTGTACTTTTCGGAGAGTGGTATATTTTTTCCTCAATAGTTTTCTATACAAATGGCATGACAGGTTCTCAGAGGAAAGAAAAGTTTTCCTCTCTCCTGAGAACAACGGTTATCCTGAAGGAAACAAAGGTAAGGGGATATATCAGTAATCATGGGAGTCAACCTACGAGTAGAAGCTCTATGAAATGTGGGTATTTGCGAGCTGTGGTAATTCCGGTAGAAAAGCTGAAACAGAAATTTTAGTCTCGTTTTTTGAGGAGCAATACAGAAATGATTAGGTTATTTTTCTACCTATATTCAATTATCCTTACTGTACTATCTGTTATTCCAGCTTCGCCTCAGATTGGAAAAACAGATAAATTAAACCATTTTTTAGCTTTTTTCTTGTTTGTGATTTTATTGCGATCTTCTTATAAAGTAACTTCTTTGCAGGGAATTATACTTTCTATAACTTTTGGAGCAGTTATAGAGATCATTCAACTTTTTATTCCATATAGATCAGGTGAAGTCTTAGATTTAGTCGCTGATGGAATTGGAGCAATTTTAGGCAGTACTTTATTTTCTATTTTAATTAGAATTAAAAAAGTCAACAAATTTGACAGAGGGAACAAAGGTGAGAAACATTAAAAACTTCCGCTGGAAAAGGATCTTCGATATTGTATTTGCTACATTTGCTATATTAATTACTCTTCCTCTGATGATTCCGATAGCTATAGCAATAAAGCTAACGGATGGAGGAAACATTCTATTTAAACAGAAAAGACCGGGATTGGGTGGAAAAGAGTTTACAGTCTATAAGTTTAGAACTATGTACCTCAATAATGAAGAGGTTCTAAAAGAGTACTTAAAGAAAAATCCCAAAGCAAGAAAGGAATGGGAACTTTATAGAAAGCTCAAGAGTTATGATCCAAGAGTTACTCCTATTGGTAGATTTTTAAGAAAGTATAGTCTTGATGAACTTCCGCAGTTTTTCAATGTTTTGAAAGGTGATATGAGCGTTGTAGGACCAAGGCCATATATATGGGAGGAGTTTGAAGAATACAGAATTCCTGAAGATATTAGAAAAAAACTTTTGTCTGTAAAGCCTGGTGTAACAGGTCTTTGGCAGGTAGAAGGAAGAAATGAAGCCACTTTTGAAGATAGAATTAAGATGGATTTAAAATACATTGATAGTCTTTCATTTTGGAATGATATAAAAATTATTCTCAAAACCGTTTGGGTAATGTTTACAGGAAAAGGGGCTTATTAATTAATATTAAGACAGTAGAGGAAAAAAGAATGTGTGGGATAGTAGGCTATATTGGTAGTGATGAGGCGAAGGAAAAGATATTGGATGGATTTGAGACATGGAGGATATAAATTTTTCATATAAGCTTTTCCTGAGTTTTGAGGTATAAATTTTTTTGGGAGACTAAGATGGGTTATGAAAATAGGATTGTGAGAAATCCTGAAGTGTTAGGTGGTAAACCAGTAATAAAGGGAACAAGAATTCCTGTAGAGATTATCCTCAGAAAATTGGGAGATGGTTTATCCTTTGAAGATCTTTTGAAGGCTTATCCGACTTTGAAAAAGGAAGATATTTTAGCTGCTATTTCTTATTCAGCCGATATTATTAAAGAAGAGGAGTTAGTTGAATATTAGGATTCTGGCTGATGAAAATGTTGATTATAGAATTGTAGAGGTTTTACGAAGGGAAGGAATTGAAGTAGTAGCGTTGGTAGAAGAGAGTCCAGGGATTACTGATCTTGAAGTTATAGAATTGGCGGTCAAGTTAGATGCTATACTTCTCACTGAGGATGCAGATTTTGGGAGATTAGTGTTTGCCCACGGAAAGAAAATGAAGGGGGTTATATATCTTCGCTATCCGGCCATAGAATACTTAAAAGTAGCTGAGGTTTTGACAAGGTTCTTGAGGGAAAGTCGGAACGACATTCAAGGTAAGTTTGTAGTTCTTACTCCTAGAAAGATTAGAATTAGAAGTATATAAGTCGAATTTTCAGGAGGGAGTCTAATGGAAAGAATTATTTCAGCTATTAATGATCCAATCAATATTAAGAGGCAGATTGTTAAAGATGAAGCTTTATAGAAAGCTCAAGAGTTATGATCCAAGAGTTACTCCTGTTGGTAGATTTTTAAGAAAGTATAGTCTTGATGAACTTCCTCAGTTTTTCAATGTTTTGAAAGGTGATATGAGCGTTGTAGGACCGAGGCCATATATATGGGAGGCTGACTATGCCCCACATTTTCATAAGTACTTGAAATACAAAGTCTTAAGAATGGAATGGATTGAAAGAACAGTTGGCTCAATAAGTTGAGAGATGATTGGACAGAAAAAATATAGCTTTTACAAAGGAATTTACAGTATCCATGATGGCTTAAGCCTAAGTGTTAAGCGTTCTTGCAGGTTTTTGTCTGGTAAATGCCTATAGGACAAAGGTTTGGAGACTTGTGGGGTATATTCAGATATGGGAGGAGTTTGAAGAATACAGAATTCCTGAAGATATTAGAAAAAAACTTTTGTCTGTAAAGCCCGGTGTAACAGGACTCTGGCAGGTGGAAGGAAGAAATGAAGCCACTTTTGAAGGTAGAATTAGAATGGATTTGGAATATATCAATAGTCTTTCATTCTGGAATGATATTAAAATTATTCTCAAAACCATCTGGGTAATGTTTACAGGAAAAGGGGCTTATTAATTAATGTTAAGACAGTAGAGGAAAAAAATGTGTGGGATAGTAGGCTATATTGGCAGTGATGAGGCGAAGGAAAAGATATTAGATGGTTTGAGAAGACTTGAATATAGAGGATACGATTCTGCTGGAATAGCTCTGGTAGTGAATGAAGAATTAAAAATATTCAAGAAAGAAGGAAAGATAAGAAACCTTGAAATAGAACTCAATAAACTTAACCTTTTTTCTAATATCGGCATTGGTCATACTCGATGGGCAACCCACGGTAGGCCCGTGGACGAAAATGCTCATCCCCATGTTGATTGTTCTAAAAGGATAGCCCTTGTCCATAATGGAATAATAGAAAACTATGCTGAATTAAAAAAGGAGCTCCTGTCAAAAGGCCACACATTTGTATCTGATACAGATACTGAAGTAATTGTCCACCTGATAGAAGAAGAACTCTTTAGCTCTTCTGATTTCTTTGAAGCCTTTAGAAGAGCGATCTCACGCCTCAAAGGTTCTTACGCGATAGGAGTTATCACTACTCTTGAACCGGACAAAATCTTTGCAGCCAGGAAAGATAGCCCACTGGTCATTGGCTGTGGAGAAGGAGAAAACTTTATAGCCTCAGATATTCCGGCTTTTCTACCATACACCAATAGAGCTATTTTTCTTGATGATTTTGAACTGGCAATAGTTAAAAAAGATAGCGTTGAAGTATTTGACTTTGAAGGAAAAAAGAAAGAGAAAAAAATCAACCTGATTCCCTGGTCTATAGCCCAGGCTGAAAAAGCAGGTTATAAGCACTTTATGATAAAGGAAATCTTTGAACAACCAAGAGCAATTGCAGACACAATCAGCGGCAACATGGCATGGTTTAAAGGAGAAACTGAACTTGAAGGAATTAATCCTAAAAGCTTCAACAGGATTCACATCATTGCCTGTGGAACCTCATACCATGCAGGACTCATAGGGAAGTTCTACTTTGAGAACTTTACCAATATTCCTGTAGAAGTGGATTATGCATCTGAATACAGGTACAGAAATCCTGTATTAGACGAAAAGGTTCTCGTTATAGTAATAACCCAGTCAGGAGAAACAGCAGACACACTTGCAGCAATGAAACTTGCAAAAGAGAAAGGAGCAAAGACTCTTGCAATTTGTAATGTCATAGGCTCCACAGCTACCAGAGAGGCCGACACCACTATCTACACTTATGCAGGTCCTGAGATAAGTGTAGCATCAACAAAGGCATTTACAACTCAACTTACAGCACTTTTCATTTTCTCCCTATGGCTTGGGAAGAAAAGGAATGTTCTAAACAATGAAGAAGTAGAAAACCTCTTCAAACATCTAATGAAACTTCCCTCCAAGATAGAAGAATTTCTGAACAACGAAAAAGAAAAAGAAACTGTCAAGAAAATAGCCCTTGAATTTTATAAAGCTTCTGATGCTCTCTACCTTGGAAGACACGTCAATTATCCGATAGCCCTTGAGGGGGCATTGAAACTGAAAGAGATTTCCTACATACATGCAGAAGGATATCCTGCTGGTGAGATGAAGCATGGTCCAATTGCTCTGATAGATGAAACAATGCCAGTTATTGTTGTGGCGACAAGTGGTAGGGTACGAGAAAAAGTACTTTCAAATATAGAAGAAGTTAAAGCGAGGAAAGGGAAAGTTATTTCTATAATCAATCATGGAGACGAGGAGATAAGGAAACTTTCTGAATTTTACATAGAAGTTCCAGAAGTTGATGAGTTTCTGTCACCAATTGTCAATGTTGTTCCACTTCAGCTTTTTGCCTACTACATTGCAGACTTTCTTGGTTACGATGTTGATCAGCCGAGGAATCTTGCAAAGAGTGTAACAGTGGAGTGAATAGTGATGGTGAATAGTTAAATGGTTGAATAGTTGAATAGGGGAATGGGTGAATGGGAAAGGCGAATGGAGAAGTGGATTGCAGAAATGGGATTGGGAGAGTAAAATACGTTTGGAAAATTTGTGAGGTTTTGGGTTGGTTCTGGAGTTATTAAGTGGAGAGGATGCGTTTAAAGAATCTGGTTTTGATAGTTTTTGATCTTTTCTCTTACTATATTTGTCTGGTTCTTGCCTATTTGACCAGAGATTTTCTCGGCCATTCTATTCTTCCTGTTTATTTAATGAAATTAGAACATCTTTTGTCTTTCTGGTGGTTTCCTGTAATCTTTGTTTTGTTTATAGCGCTGGAAAAGCTTTATACTTTCAGATTCCCATTCTGGGAAGAAGCAAGGAGGTTGACGAGAACTCTAACAATAGCCACTGTTGTAATATTCGCTATTGTTTCCTTAGGAAAAATGTCAGAGGAAGTTTCTCGTCTTACTTTGATCTTTCTCTGGTTGTATGCTCTCTTTTTGTTTCCTTCTGTTCGTTACATTGTAAAAAGTTTGCTCTACAAAATTCCTAAATGGAGAGAACCCGTTACCTTAATAGGAGATACTAAACTTATTGGAGAATTGGAAAGTGTTCTGGAAAACAATAAGTTTGTAGGTTATGAAGTAGTTAAAAAAATTCTGTTAAGAGATAGGAGTTCCTTACTGGAAGATGTCTCGAGCAAGATTGGCACCCAAGCTGTTATTATTTCCATTCCACTTAGCTGGATAGATGATGCTGAAAGATTTCTTGCGAAGATTCAGAAGACAGTCAGGCGCGTTCTTTTTGTACCAAACATTAGGGGACTTGCTTTTTTAAATTCAGAGCTCTACCCGATACCTTTTAGCGAGATTTTCTTTTTATCTATAAAAAATAATCTAAAATCAAAACTCAATAAAACTCTAAAAAGAGCCTTTGATTTATCAATTTCTCTTATGTTGCTGCCAATGTTAATTCCCTTGATTCTGATTATAGCAATTCTTATAAAGTTAGATTCAAAAGGTCCTGTATTTTTTGTCCATGAAAGAATTGGAGAAAATGGAAAAACTATAAAGGTTATAAAATTTAGAACTATGTATCATGATGCAAAAGAGCGACTTGAAAAGTTACTAAGAGAAGATGAAGAAGCCAGAAAAGAATGGGAAACAAATTTTAAACTAAAAAATGATCCAAGAGTTACGAAAATAGGCAAACTCTTAAGGAAGACTTCTCTTGATGAACTTCCACAAATTTTTAACGTTTTAAAGGGAGATATGAGTCTTGTTGGTCCCCGTCCTGTTGTAAAAGAAGAAATAGAAAAGTATTATGGGGATTTTGCTCAGTACTACTATATGGTAAAACCTGGAATAACAGGATTATGGCAGGTTAGTGGGAGAAGCGATACAGACTATGATAGAAGAGTAAGGCTCGATACATGGTACGTACTGAATTGGTCATTGTGGTTTGATCTGGTTATACTGATAAAGACCGTGGAAGCAGTCTTAAAAGGAAAAGGAGCTTATTGATTCAGGAGAGAGGATTGCCTTTGGACTTGGGGCTTGATTCGGATAAGAAAAGGCTTTTAGAAAACTTTTTTTCTCTGTCAGTCCTTCAGGGAGCGAATTACATCCTTCCTTTAATTACCTTACCTTATCTTGTGAGGGTTTTAGGACCTGAAAAGTTCGGACTTATAGCGTTTGCACAGGCATTTATTCAGTACTTTAATATTTTAACAGATTACGGTTTTAACTTATCCGCTACAAGGGAAATTTCCATACATCGAGAGAATAAAGAAAAAGTTTCTGAGATATTTAGTTCTGTAATGATTATAAAATTAGGGTTGCTTGTTTTATCCTTTTTAATTATGACGATTATTGTCTTTTCTTTTGAAAAGTTTAAGAGAGATTGGTTAATTTACTACCTAACTTTTGGAATGGTGGTGGGACAAGCTTTATTTCCTGTGTGGTTTTTTCAAGGAATGGAAAGGATGAAATATATTACCTTCCTGAATATTACTGCTAAATTGATTTTTGCTATTTCTATCTTTGTTTTTGTTCATGAAGTTTCGGATTATATCTATGTACCGTTGATAAACTCCTTAGGTTTTTTTATATCTGGAATCCTGGCGATCTGGATTGTGGTTAAAGACTTTAATATACGAATTTATGTTCCCAGGACATCTACTTTAGTTGAATATCTACGAGATAGTTCTCAGTTCTTTTTATCAAGAGTTTCAGTTTCTATATATACTTCTACGAACGCTTTTGTATTAGGATTGTTCACAAATAACAGGATGGTAGGCTATTATTCTATAGCGGAGAAACTGTATATAGCCCTTCAACAGATTTATCATCCATTGGTAAATACTTTATATCCTTATGTAGCACATAAAAAAAATGTACATTTATATAAAAAGGTATTTAAACTTGTAACTTTTGCTAATGTTATTTTAGTATTGGTCTTATTTATGTTATCTGATCAAATTATAAAAATAATTTTTGGGGATGGATTAGAGGTATCTGTGAACATCTTTAAAATACTGTTGTTATCAACAATGATAGTAGTTCCTTCCATACTTTTAGGTTATCCGTTTTTAGCAGCAATGGGATTTGCAGGTTATGCGAATGTAAGTGTTATACTTGGTTCCTTTCTCCATTTGGTGGGGTTGGTAATCTTGTCAGTTTTGAATATGGTTAATGTTTATAGTGTGGCTCTAATGGTTATAGTAACGGAAAGTTTTGTTCTGATCATTAGATTGTATGGAGTCATTAAGAATAGATTGTGGAGGACAAGTTGAAAGCAGTGATTTTAGCTGCGGGAGTAGGTAGTAGATTAGGAAAACAGTTACCCAAAAGTTTAACAATATTGCCAGACGGAAAAACACTTTTAGAGAATCAAATAAACATATTAAAAAGATTGAATATTAAGGAGATAATAGTTGTTGTAGGATTCAAGAAAGAGTTGATCATGGAGAAGTATCCTGAAGTGATGTATGTTTATAATCCTATTTTTCATACAACCAACACTGCTAAAAGTTTGGAAAAAGCTTTGGAATTAATTTATCCAGATGATGTAGTATGGATTAATGGGGATGTTTTCTTGGAGGAAGGGGTGCTGGAGAAAGTTATAAGGGAAAGTGGTAATGCTATAGCAGTTAATAGATTGGATTGTGGAGAAGAGGAAGTTAAATACAGGATGAATAGTAGCTGTGAGATAATAGAGATATCTAAGGAAGTTGTTAATGCAGATGGGGAAGCAGTTGGCGTTAATAAGATTACAAAAGAAGATTTTCAGGTATTCTTGCATAATTTAAAAAGATGTACAATGCAAGATTATTTTGAAAAAGCAATAGAGATGTCTATTAAAGAGAGTGGTATCGTTTTTAAAGCTGTTGACGTTTCAATGTATAAATGTATAGAAATTGATTTCCAAGAAGACTTAGACTATATGAGGAAGCTATTCTAAAATGCCTAAGATTGTTATAGTAGGTGCAGGTACTTTTGGTACGGCTTTAGGAAACAGTTTATCTTATAACAGTGAGAATGAGGTTGTATTACTGGCAAGAGAGCAAGCAGTGGCAGATGCTATTAATTCTTTAAAAATAAACACTAAATATTTTCCTTATGTTCAGCTTAACAATCGTATAAGTGCTAAGGTTGGTGTAAATGTGCTTGAGGATGCACATGTGGTTTTTTTAGCTATACCATCAAGTTCCATTATTGAGTTTATTCAAGATAATAAAATTTATGTCAATTCGAAAAGTTTGATAGTTAATTTAGCTAAAGGATTTGGAAAAGATGGTGAAACTCTGATTGAAAGTTTAAGAAAACTTTTACCAGATAACCGCGTCATTACCATGAAAGGACCTACTTTTGCTGATGAGCTTATTAGAGGTTTTCCCTCTGCTTTTACTGTAGGAAGTGAAAGTGTAAAAGATTTTGAGATAGTTAGGAGAATCGCGCGCGATACAAATATATGTTTGGATTTTTCTAATGATATTATAGGAGTAGAATTGTTAAGTGTATTGAAGAATATATACGCTATAGCCCTGGGTATTGTGGATGCACATTTTAATTCAGCAAATACAAGATTCCTGATACTGACAAAAGCATTTAATGAAATAAAAGGGATATTGAAGATTTTTGGTGGTAGTGAGGAAACTCTATATAGATATTGTGGTATTGGAGATTTCGGATTAACCGGTCTTAATGATCTTAGTAGAAATAGAACTTTAGGACTTATGATTGGTAAAGGATTTCTTCGTAACTCACAAAATCAAAGTAGTGTAGTTTTAGAGGGTGTTAGGGCTATAAAAGTGGTCTATAGGAGATTACTTTCCCAAAATGGAACTTTTTCTATTATCGCTTTGCTCTATAAACTTCTTGAAGGAAAGGTATCTGTTCAGGATTTTATTAATCGTATTTTAACTCAGGAGTAAGATGCAGTATGAGGATAGCCTTGGAAAAACTAAAGAAGCTTCTTATATATGTAGTAATGTTACCTCTTTATTGGCTTTCTTTTATAATTCCAAAGGATAAAAATCTCTGGGTATTTGGAGCCTGGTTTGGGGAAAGATACGCTGATAATAGTAAGTATTTGTTTGAGTATGTCAACAAGTATCATCCGGAAATAAAGGCTGTTTGGTTAACTTCCAATAGAAAAACTTTTGAAATTGTAAAGAACAAAGGTTACAATGTATTAAAAATTTCCAGTCTAAAAGGGATAGTATATTCCTTGAGAGCAAAGGTGGGAATTATCTCAACTGGGTTAAGAGATATAAACATGTATTTAACAGGTAATATGCAGATTGTCCAACTTTGGCATGGAACTCCTTTAAAAAGGATAATGTTTGATGATAAAGTAACTTTTAGACCTCCAACTACTTTTAAAAAAATCCTATTTTTAGTTTTCCCTTTTTTGAAGAAAAATTTATATTATTCGGATGCCTTGCTTATTGCCACTTCTGAGGAAGTCCGGAAGAAGATAAGTTCAGCTTTTAGAGTTCCTTTAGAACGAGTTAAAGTAACTGGATATCCTCGAAATGATTCTTTCTTTCAAGATTATAGAGAAAATTTAGAATTTGCAAAAAAAATGCTTCATCTTAAGTTGAAAGGAAAGAAGTTGGCTATATATATGCCAACACATAGAAAAGAAGGGGAAATGGATATAAGTAAGCTGTTGTTTTCTGATATGGAATTTATAGATAAGAAGTTACAAGAATTAAATTGTATGCTATTGGTTAAGCTTCATTACTATCATACAAATGAAAGTTTACATCTAAGAAAGAAGAAGTTTTCAAATATAATAATGCTAAATGATGATTTAATAGAACACGATATTTATGCTATATTGAAATTAGTAGATATATTGATAACAGATTATTCTAGCGTCTATTTTGATTTTTTACTTTTAGATAAACCTATTATCTTTGCTCCTTTTGATATGGAGAGTTATCTAAAGAATGATAGAGAGTTTTATTATGACTATAATGAAGTTACTCCAGGCCCTAAAGCAAAAAATTGGAATGAAGTTTTGGTGTATCTTAAAGAAGCTATAGAAAATCCTGAAAAATACGGGAAAGAACGTGAAAGAATAAAGAAAATTTTTCATAAATATCAAGATGGAAATAGTAGTAAGAGGGTCTTTAATGAAATCATTAAAAGTATATCCTAAGGTTTATGTTGTTATTCTTAACTACAACGGCTGGGTCGATACTATTGAATGTTTGGAAAGTGTATTAAGAAATGATTATCCAAATTATCAAGTTGTTGTTGTGGATAATAATTCTCCAAATAACTCTATGGAATGCATAAAGAAGTGGACTGAAGGGAAATTGGATGTATGGGTGAGACCTGCTCATCCTTTAAAATACCTTTCATTTCCACCTGTTAAAAAGCCGATTCCTTATGTTTACTATACTCGTGAAGAAGCTGAGAAAGGTGGTAATAGTGATTTGGAAATTAGTTTAATGGTTGAATCGTCAAATGGTGAAAAGGGAATAGAGCAACCATTTTCTCCATCAACTAATCAACCATCTGACAAATCTACCATTCAACCAATCAACTATTCAACTAACTATCCACTCATTTTAATTCAGACTGGAGAGAACTTAGGTTTTGCTGGTGGGAATAATGTTGGGATTAGGTACGCCTTAGCTAAAGATGATTTTAAATATGTATGGATTTTAAATAACGATACCGTTGTGGAGAAAAATGCTCTATCTGAGTTGGTTTGGAAGTTTGAAGAATATAGAAGAAAGAAAAAAAAAGTTGGAATTACAGGTTCTAAGCTTCTTTATTATGATAGTCCGGAAATAATACAGGGAGTAGGGGGAATATATAATAAATGGCTTGCTGTAAATAAGCATCTGGGAATTTTTGAAAAGGACAGAGGACAGTATGACAGTGAGGAAGTTTCTAAAAGAATGGATTATGTCATTGGTGCGTCCATGTTGGTTAGTAGGGATTTTATAGAAGAAGTGGGTTTGATGTGTGAGGATTATTTCTTGTATTTTGAAGAGGTAGATTGGGCACTGAGAGGGAAAAGAAAGGGTTATCAGTTGGGATATTGTTGGAAAAGTAGAATTTATCATAAGGAAGGTAGAAGTATTGGAACAAGTTCTAAAGGTAAAGAACGAAGTGAGATTTCTGATTTTTATTTGACTAAGAATAAGATCCTGTTTACAAAGAAGTTTTTTCCTGAATGTATATTGAGTGTGTGTTTGGGACTTGGTGTAGTGGCTTTTAATAGAATACGTCGGAGACAATTCAATAGAATAAAACTGATAAAGGTTGCCTTAGAGGAGTTATGGAAAAATTAAAGATGGGGAAAAAACTTTTAGTTATTTCAGCCCATTTCCCGAACTTTAAAGCTAAGTATGCTGGGCATAGAACGGCATTTAAAATTTTAAGGGAGTATTCGGAGAGGTTTGAGAAAGTAGATTTAATAGTTGTTTGCAATAAGGAAGAGATAGATTTAGCTTCCTTATCAGAATTGAAAAATGTTTCTATTAAGCTCCTAATTCCTTTAACAAAAAGAAAAAAATTGGTTAATGTTTTGAAATCTCAAGAGTTTTTTCCATTGAAGGTCATGAATAGATTCTCCAGTAAAGTCCTTGATTACATTAGAAGTAGTATAAATGATTATGATGTTTTACACTTTGAATTTACGCATGCAGCAGTTTATTTTCCATTTATTGAGAAAAAATTAAAAGATGCAGGTATATATACTTCCGTTAGCTGTCATGACATTTTGTTTCAGTCTGTTTTAAGGAAACAAATGAGAAGCATATGGAAATATATTTCATTGTCATTTGAAGCTTTCCGAACGTTTGAGTTTGAAAAAAATCTCTTTTATAAAATCAATAAAATAATGGTTCACTCTCCGAAAGATAAAGAACTTGTAACATCACTTTATGCGGTTTCAGATAGCAAAATAGAGGTTGTTCATCCTCCATTGTCAGAGTTTGTTTCCAGAGCGAAATCTTTAAGGGGAAAAATCAGACAGGAACCGGGGAGCCTTCTTTTTTGGGGAGCGATGAACAGGAAGGAAAATGAGGAAGCGGTTATTGAGTTTGTTAAACTCCACAAGGATTTTTTAGTGAAAAATAACCTCAAGTTATATGTTGTTGGTAGTTCTCCATCTAAGCGGGTGAAGAAACTTTCTTCGGAGAATATAATTGTTACGGGATATGTAGAAGATCCAGCTGAGTATTTTGCAAGATGTCAACTTGGGATAGTACCTCTTCTTACTGGTGCAGGGATAAAAGTTAAAACACTTGAGATGCTTGAATGTGGCATGCCGGTGATATCCACTCCTGTAGGAGCAGAAGGTATAGAGAACGATAATTTATATATATGTGACATCAAAGATTTTCCCTTCTACATTAGGAGGTTACTTAATCTTCATTAAGGAGAAGGCAAGTTGATAATTAGAGCAAGAGCACCTTTACGTATTGGGCTTGCAGGAGGAGGGACTGATGTTCCTCCCTATTCGGATATTTATGGTGGAGCTGTTCTGAATGCAACTATTAATATGTATGCTTACGCAACAATAGAGCCTCGTACAGATAACAGAATAGTATTTAGTGCTATTGACAGGAATGAAAGAGTTGAATTGGAGTCAAAGAGGTTTCTTGAAATAGATGGGAGACTTGATTTACTGAAAGGTGTCTACAACCGGATTGTTGAGATGTTTGTGAAGAAACCTTTGTCTTTTACGCTTACAACCTATGTTGATGTTCCTCCGGGATCGGGTCTTGGAAGTTCATCAACTCTTGTTGTTGCTGTCGTTGGAGCATTTGTTGAATGGCTTAGGCTTCCTTTAGGAGAGTATGATATAGCGAAACTTGCCTATGAGATAGAAAGGATAGACCTGGGAATGGCTGGTGGAAAACAGGATCAATATGCTGCTACTTTCGGTGGTTTTAACTTTATGGAATTCTATGAAGATGATAGAGTAATTGTTAATCCTTTAAGGGTTAAGAGAGAGTATATCAACGAACTTGAAATGAATCTCCTGCTTTACTATACAGGTACGAGTCGTCTTTCATCAAAAATAATAGAGGAGCAAATAAAGAGTGTGGAAAGAAGACAGAATAGACCAGTTGAAGCGATACATAAATTAAAGGAACAGGCTGTGCGGATGAAAGAAGCTATTTTAAGAGGAGATCTTCATGAAATTGGAGAAATTCTTGATTACGGGTGGAGATATAAAAAGCAGATGGCCTCAGGGATTACGAATTCTGCAATAGATGAGATTTATGAAACTGCACTGAGAGCTGGGGCAACAGGAGGAAAAATTTCTGGAGCTGGAGGGGGAGGATTTATGATTTTTTACTGTCCTGGAAATTGCAGATATGGAGTGATGAATGCTCTTAAGGAGTTTGGAGGAATTTTTTATCGGTATCAATTTACAAAACATGGTCTTGAGACGTGGAGAGTGTGAAAAATGGCGTTAGAGGCAATAGTTCTTGCTGGAGGATTTGGTACAAGATTAAAAAAATTGGTTTCTGATGTTCCTAAGCCCATGGCTCCTATAGGTGGTGTTCCTTTCCTTGAATATCTTTTGAATTTTTTACTTCTCCAGGGGATTGAAAAAGTAATTTTAGCTGTTGGCTATAAATATGAGTGTATAGTGAAACATTTTGGTATTTCCTATAAAGGGCTTCTTATAGAGTATTCTGTGGAAGATAAGCCTCTTGGTACAGGGGGAGGGATAAGAAAGGCGATGGCACTTGCAGAGAGTGAAGATGTAGTGGTGTTGAATGGAGATACATTTTTCAATATTCCTTTCAAGGATTTTCTCAGGTTTCATAGATCAAAAAAAGCGTTTCTTACGATTGCTTTGAAGTATCTAAGTAGTTGTCAAAGGTATGGAGTTGTGGACATTGATAGGGATGGAAAGATTATAGGATTCCACGAAAAAGCAGCTTATCTGGAAGGTTTTGTCAATGCAGGAATTTACATTTTGAAGAAAGAATGGTTTCTTTCTCTCTCTTCTCCAGAGGTATTTTCCTTTGAAAAGGACTTTCTTCAAAAGAAATATAAGAAGTTTGTGTTCTTTGGGAAACCATACGATAACTATTTTATTGATATTGGGATACCTGAAGATTATATGAAGGCACAACGAGAGATACCTGTATATGCAGGGAATGTCTAATGAAGTTGTCAGTTATTATTCCCACTTACAATGCTGAGCCGTACATAAAAAAGTTGTTGGAAGCGCTATCTTTTCAGACTCAAAAATTGGATGAAATAATCGTAATTGATTCCTCTTCCTCAGATAATACTGTAGAGATTGCCAAAAACTTTGGGGCAAAAGTAGTTATCATTCCAAAAGAGGAATTTGATCACGGGGGAACAAGAACTAAAGCTGCAAAGTTGGCTGCTGGGGATATATTGATATACCTGACGCAAGATGCAATACCAGCAGATAGATTTTCTATAGAAAATATAGTGAAAGTATTTGAAAGCGAGGAGGTGGGTGCTGCTTACGGAAGGCAGGTTCCGTATGAAAATACTAACCTTTTCGGTAAGCATTTAAGATACTTCAATTATCCGTCCGTGTCGTTTACTAAAAGTCTGGAGGATAGAAAAAATCTTGGGTTCAAAGTGGTTTTCTTATCCAACTCTTTTGCTGCATACAGGAAAAGTGTTCTTGAAGAAATAGGCTGGTTCAAAAGTGGAGTTATTTTTGGAGAAGATTCGATTGCTGCTGCTAAAATTCTTCTTGCAGGCTATAAAATAGCTTATTCTGCTGAAGCACGAGTGTTCCATTCTCATTCATATTCGGTATTGCAGGATTTTAAACGTTATTTTGACGTTGGAGCTTTTCATAAAATGGAAAAGTGGATATTGGATACTTTTGGAAAGCCTGAAGGAGAAGGTCTCCGATACATAAAGTCAGAATTTCGATTTTTGATCAATAATAACGCGTATTATCTAATTCCCGAGTTTCTAATTAGGAATTTTTTAAAGTATTTGGGTTATAAACTTGGTTTTCATTGCACAAAAATTCCTCAAAGATTACGTAAAAAACTGAGCATGTTTCCATTGTGGTGGGATAAGGAATAGGAGGTCAGAAAGTGAAAGCAGTAATTCTTGCAGGTGGTAGTGGAACAAGACTTTATCCAGTTACGCAGGTTGTGAATAAGCATTTTCTTCCTGTATACAATAAACCTATGATTTATTATCCTTTGTCCCTGGTAATGCTTCTTGGGATTAGAGAGGTTCTTTTTATTGTTAATCCTGCTGATTTGGGAGATTTTCAAGAATTATTTGGAGACGGTTCCAAGCTGGGAATGAATATAAAGTATCGAATCCAGGAAAAACCTAATGGATTAGCAGAAGGATTGATATTAGCAAAAGAGTTTATAGGGAATGATAATATCTGTTACATGTTGGGAGATAATGTTTTTTTTGGACATGATCTTGTAAAAATCATGGCTGAAGCGAAAAAAGAGATTGAAGAAAACGGTGGAGCTTATGTTTTTGGTTATTATGTTAAAGATCCTGAAAGATTTGGAATTGTTGAGTTTGACGAAGAGGGAAATGTAAAATCAATGGAAGAAAAACCTAAAAAACCTAAATCCAACTATGCTGTTGTAGGCATGTATTTTTATGACAATAATGCTGTTAAAATTGCTGAGAATATAAAACCATCAGATAGAGGAGAATTAGAAATAACTTCTGTTAATGAAGAGTATTTAAAACGTGGAAAACTAAAAGTGAAACTTTTAGGAAGAGGATTTGCATGGTTTGATGCAGGAACTCATGATAGTTTCCTTGAAGCAGGAGAGTTTGTAGCAACAATTGAAAAGAAAACAGGACTTATGATTGGATGTATAGAGGAAATTGCCTATAGAAATGGGTGGATAGATAGAGAGCAACTTTTAGAACTTGCCAAATCCCTTGCAAAGACGGATTATGGGAAGTATTTGATGGAGTTAGTGAAGGGTGAAGAAGTGAAGAGGTGAAAAGAGAGTGGATAGCAAGGTGGCTTTTTACATTTTGCTGTTCACTGTTTACATCTCACATTTCACTGTTTACGTTCACTGTTCACTGCTCACACTTCACTTTCAGGAGGAATTATGCCATTTGAGTTCATAAGAACTGAAATTCCAGAAGTAATTATTGTAAAGCCAAAAGTGTTTAGTGATGAGAGAGGTTTTTTTATGGAAACTTATAAAAAGTCCGATTTTGTGAAAGTTGGAATTGATACCGATTTTGTTCAGGATAATCACTCAAAATCCGTAAAAGGGGTGTTGCGAGGACTTCACTATCAACTTGAACCAAAAGCTCAAGGAAAACTGGTAAGGTGTATAAAAGGAAGGATTTTTGATGTTGCTGTTGACATAAGAAAGGGAAGCCCGACTTTTGGAAAGTGGGTAGGGGTGGAGCTCTCAGAGGAAAACAAACTAATGCTTTGGATACCAAAAGGTTTTGCCCATGGCTTTCTAACTCTTTCAGAAGAAGCTGAAATTGTTTATAAAGTTTCAGGTGGTGAATATTCACCAGAACATGATAGAAGTATAAGATGGAACGATCCGGATATAGGCATAGAATGGCCACTTGAAGGAGAACCTATCCTTTCTGAAAAGGATAAGATAGCTCCGTTTTTAAAGGATGCAGAGGTGAATCTTGTGTATGAAGAAAGGGAGGGCAAATGAAACTACTTGTTACCGGTGGAGCAGGATTTATAGGGAGTGAGTTTGTAAGACAGGCAGTAGAGAAAGGTTTAGAAACGATTGTTGTTGATAAGCTCACTTACGCAGGAGACTTAGAGAGGTTAAAAGAGGTAAAGGATGAAATTAGTTTTTACAAGGCAGACATAACCAATAGAGAGTTTATGGAACATATCTTTAAAACAGAAAAACCTGATGTTGTTGTTCACTGGGCAGCAGAAAGCCATGTAGATAGAAGTATTCTCGATGCTTCGCCGTTTATTGAGACAAACGTGAAAGGAACACAAGTCCTCTTGGATGTAGCAAAAGAAACTGGCGTAAATCTCTTTGTAAATATTGCAACGGATGAAGTTTATGGAGAACTTGGAGAAGATGGACAGTTTTGTGAAGATACGCCTCTTAATCCGAATTCTCCCTATTCTGTAAGTAAGGCTTCTGCTGACATGCTTGGAAGAGCTTATTATAGAACTTATGGGTTACCGGTAATAACTATTCGTCCTTCTAATAATTACGGTTACTGGCAGTATCCTGAAAAACTGATTCCCGTGGTTATTCTAAAGGCTTTAAATGATGAACCTGTTCCTGTTTATGGGACAGGTGAAAACATTAGAGAGTGGCTTTTTGTTTCTGATTGTGCAGAAGCAGTATTTGAGATTATAGAAAGAGGGAAATCAGGGGAGATTTATAATGTTGGTAGTGGAGAAGAGAGAAGGAACATAGATGTAGTTAAGTCAATACTGCAAATACTAAACAAACCAGAAGACTTAATAACTTTTGTAAAAGATAGACCAGGACACGATTTCAGATATTCTCTTAATACAGAGAAGACAGAAAGAGAGCTCGGTTGGAAAGCTAAGGTTAAATTTGAAGAAGGGATAGAGAAAACCGTAAAGTGGTATCTTGAAAATCTTGATTGGGCTAAGAGGAAATTGGAAGAGCTCCAGGAGTACTGGAAAAAAGTTTATCATTAATAGGAAGGGGCTAAGATAATGAAGTTTAAAGCTTACACTCCCAATGATTATATGGAAATTGTTGGAAAAGCTATTGAAAGGGCGGTTAACAAAAATTGTTTAATAATCTTTTTTGGTTCGGTTTTAACTGATAAATTTTCCAGAACTTCTGACATAGATGTTGGAGTTTTTTGTGGTGCTCCTTTAACTTCTAAGGAGTATATTAATGTACTTGAGGAAATTGAGAAATCTCCTATTTTGCGTGAAGTGGATCTGGTTGATCTTGCAAAAGTTAATGATGAAAGATTTCTATCTTCAGTTCTTGAGAGAGGTAAGGTTTGGAAAAGTTCAAGAGAGCTCTTTCAAAATTTGAAAAAGCATTTGGAAAGTTTGAAGAAGCAGTAAGATTTCCAGATAGTTTTAATTTATCTCACGAATTGCTTGTTGAAATTACCACTAAAAGATTTGAATATACTTTTGAATCCATGTGGAAAGCTGTAAAAGAGTTTCTGAGAACTCAAGGTTTAGAGTGTAACTCTCCACGTTCCTGTTTCAGAGAGCTTTTGAAAGAAGGCATTGTTTCCATGGAGTTTGAAGAGGTTTTGTTTGATATGATAATGCTTAGAAATCTTCTTGTACATGTTTATGACGAAGAGCAAGCGAAGAAAATTTACAGGGAGATAGTGAAAGAGGAATTTTTGAACACATTTAAGACCATACTACAGGAGTTAAGGAAGGAATGAAATATCTCATTTTTGGTGCAAAAGGACAGCTTGGAAGGGAGTTTGTTAAATGGTTGAATGGGGGATTAGTTAGATCGTTAAATGGGAGATTTGTTGAATGGATAGCTGTAGGGAGAGAAGAGTGTGATATTTCGGATTTAAATCAAGTTTTAGAGCTTTTTGAAAGCATAAAGCCAGATGTTGTTATCAACTGTGCAGCCTATAATCTTGTAGATAAAGCTGAAGAAGATTATGTAAGTGCAGTGAAAGTAAATAGTGTTGGTGTTAGGAATCTGGCTTTTGCGTGTAATAGATATAGAGCTTTTTTAGTTCACTATAGTACCGATTATGTATTTGACGGAAAGAAGGAAAATGGTCTATATATAGAGGATGATAAACCAAATCCTCTAAATGAATACGGAAAGAGCAAACTGATAGGTGAGAAGTTTATAAAGGAAGAAATAGACAACTTTTTAATCCTCAGGGTTAGCTGGGTTTATGGTGAAGGTAAGCAAAACTTTGTCCATAAACTTCTGAAGTGGGCAGAAAATAGTGACTATTTGAAAATTTCTTACGATGAAGTATCTGTCCCGACATCTACGAGAACAATTGCCAGTATAACTTTAAAAGCACTAAAAGAAGGTTTAGAAGGCTTATACCATTTAACAAACTCTGGTTATGCTTCCCGTTATGAATGGGCGAAGAAAGTTTTCAGGATAAAACGAATTAACAAGTTCATATATCCAGTTTCCAGTGAAATATTTAACTTACCTGCTAAAAGACCAAAGTTTTCCGCTATGAGTAATAGGAAACTGTCAAAAAAATTAAACATAGAGATTCCGGGTTGGGAAGAGGAGTTGGAGAGGATAGTGAAATAAGGAGTCAAAATGAGAATACTTGTCACAGGTGGAGCAGGCTACATAGGGAGTCATGTAGTTAAAGTATTGGGAGAAAGAGGATATGAAGTTTTAGTTGTTGATAACCTTTCTAAAGGACACAAAGAAGCTGTTTTATACGGCAAATTGTTTGTTGCGAATTTAGGAGATAAAAAAACTTTAGATGTTATTTTCAGAGAATTTAGGCCAGACGCAGTTATGCATTTTGCTGCATTCATAGAGGTTGCTGAATCGGTTAAAGAACCTTTAAAGTATTACAAGAACAATACGGTTAACACAATAAATCTTCTTGAAGTTATGTTAAGAAATGATGTAAATAGATTTATCTTTTCTTCTACTGCTGCAGTTTATGGAAATCCTGAAAAAATTCCTATTCCAGAAACAGAACCTATAAAACCTATAAATCCTTATGGACAATCAAAGGCTTTTGTTGAGAAAATCTTAGAAGACTTTGATAAGTCTCATGGCTTGAGATATGTTTCTTTAAGGTACTTTAATGCTGCAGGGGCTGATCCAGAAGGAAGAATAGGGGAAAGTCATAATCCGGAAACACATTTAATACCATTAATACTTAAAACAGCAAAAGGAGAAAGAGAAAGTATAAAGATTTTTGGAACGGATTATCCCACTCCTGATGGAACATGTATAAGGGACTATATACATGTGGATGATCTTGCAGAAGCTCATATCTTAGCGCTTGAATACTTGCTTGGAGGGGGAAATAGCGAAGTACTTAACTGCGGTTATGGATGTGGATTTTCTGTGAGAGAAGTTATAGATACAGCAAAAAAAGTTACTGGTATAGATTTTAAGGTTGAAGAAACAGAAAGAAGACTTGGTGATCCTGCAATTCTTGTTGCAGATAGTTCAAAGGTTAAGGATGTTTTAAGCTGGAAGCCAAAATTTGACGATTTAGAATATATAATTCGTACTGCCTGGAATTGGGAGAAAAGTAGAAAGTTTTGATATATTATGGAAGGTAAGAGGTGAAGAGTGAGAGAGGAGGGAAGGAAGTTTTGGAAATTAATTTTACTGTTGATATCGATAATTATTCCTATAACTGTGGGGCTTTATATAAGGTTTGATGATTTAAATATCTGGGAAAAGTATAAAAATCAATTTTACTATCAAGATCGTCCGCTTTTTACAAGTTATGATGCTTTTTTCTTTGCTCGTTGGGGAAAAGATTATCTGAATGGTAACTATAATGCTGGAGAAAGAGATCCTTTAAGGTTTGTTCCTGATAATGCAACTTATCCTTCTCCTATACCTATGGAAAGCTGGCTTGGAGCTGAACTTGCAAAGTTGAAAAATACTTATATAGAGAATATATCCCTTTGGTTAACACCGTTTCTTGCCATTCTTTTTATTGTTCCTTTAGTTCTTTATTTCTTTAAAATTGGATTACCCGTAGCAGGCTTTAGTGGAGCCCTCTTAGGTGTAGTGTCTCTTATGTATCTTGTAAGGACTTCAATAGCAAGGTTTGATACCGATTCTCTAAATCTTTTCTTCCCATTTGCAATTGCTTTCTTCCTTTTAAGGTCATTTCATTCTAAGGGAAAACTAAAGTACTTAGACTTAGCGATAGCAGGTATTTTATCGCAAGCTTACTGTTGGTGGTATGCTCATCCTGGATTAATGCTTGTTATTCTATTTGTTTATGCTGGAGGGTTATTTTTCTTTGATACAGAGAACAGCTTAAAACAAAAAGCTTTATATTTTCTAACAGTTCTTATCTTTTCCAATCCAATTTTTGTTTTTAATGGTGTTTTCAATATCATAGGATTGGTGAAAGTATATTTGGTAAACTACTTCAAGCCTGCTGTTAGTGGTGGTTTTCCTAATGTGTTTATGTCAATAAGTGAAGCTAAGCATTTTGATATTACAAAGATTGCTCAACTTTCTACGGGAAATCTTGTAATTTTCGGAATTGGTTTTGCTGGAGCTCTTTTATTATTTATGAGAAAGTTCAGAGAAACCTATTTGTTACTTCCAATATTCTTGATAGGAATTATGGCACTAAAAGGTGGAAACCGTTTTGCCATGTATCTTTCTCCATTTATTGGAGTAGGGATTGGTTATCTTTTTGACTTGCTAATTTCTTATCTTAGAACAAAGAAAGATATCAATTCCTATAAAATCTATGCAGTTAGACTTCTATCTATCTTTTTATTAAGTGGGTTTTTTATATACATAAACAAACCGTCTTTCGCCTTTGTTGCAAAACCAAAAATAACACCAGAGCTCGAAAGAGACTTTATAAAACTCGGAGGTTTGACTCCAGAAAATAGCTGGATATGGACGTGGTGGGATTACGGCACTGCTATTCAATACTTGGCTGGAAGAGCTGTATTTCACGACGGTCAAAGTCAGGGCTCTCCTAAAACCTACTTTGTAGCAACCTCATTCTCTACATCTGATCCGAAAATTGCTCATAATGTTATTTTGGGTATTTCTAACATAGGTGCAAAAGGGATAAATGAACTTTTGAAAGAAGGAAAGAAACCGGAAGAAATTAGAAACTTAATCTTTTCAGGAACTTTTTCAAAACCTGTAAATAATCCTATCTACTGGGCATTTACAGGAGATGAAATAGGTAAGTTTGCATGGATAAACTATTTTGGTACCTGGAACTTTGATTTAAAGAAAGGAATAAAATCTCCTATTTATCAGTTATCTGGTTGTAGAAGTTTTAAACCTCGTGTTCTTGTATGTAGAGGTTTAATAATAGATCTTGGTAAAGGAGAAGTTGTTCAGAATAGAAGGTCTATTCCTCTTAAGAAATTGGTTATTAAAGATGAAAATAGATTTGTAGAGAAAGAATACCATTCAAAAGGGCTCTACTTTGAAATAGTAAAGAAAGATAAAAAAAGCCATCTGTTTCTTATGGCTGAACAACCGTATAAGTCAATGTTTAATCAAATGTATATTTTGAGAAGTTTTGATAAGAAGTACTTTGAACTTGTCCATGATGATTTCCCGACGATGGTTCTTTATAGGGTGAGAAATGAGAAATGAGTGGTGAGTGACGAGTGACGCGAGAGGGATTGAGATGGTTTTTACTGTTAGAAGTTTTGCAGTGGTGAAGAATTTAACTATGGTACCAGTACTAATGATGGAGGTAAATTTTGGAAAAAGAAAAGCAGGTTTGTTATCCACCTTACTATGAGGAAGACGAGATAGACCTTTATGAACTATGGTTAACCCTTAAAAAAAGAAAAAAATTAGTTTTTGGGATTACAGGACTTTTTACTGCAATAGCTTTAATCCTTTGTTTCATCCTACCTCCTGTTTATAAGACAGAAACTTCGTTAATGCCCTTGGGAGGAAAGGAAAGAGGAGGGCTTTCTTCTCTACTCGCTTCACTTCCGGTATCTCTTCCTGTTGGAGGGCAGTCAGGTCTAACAGTTGAAGCTGTTCTTAAAAGTAGAACTCTCAAGGAGCGAATTATTAAAGATTTAAATCTTCTTCCAAAGCTCTTTCCTGATAAATGGGATAAGGAAAATAAAAAGTGGATCTTAGAAGGAGAAAACGATAAACCACCAACAATATTAGATGGTGCAAATGTATTGGATACGTTAATCTCTGTGTCAACTGATAAGAAAACCGGAGTTATTACTTTATCCGTCGAGTTCAAAGAAGATCCTGAACTTGCGTATAAAATAGCAGAGGCTGCTTTAAAAGAGGCTAATAATATGCTTAACGAAAAGGCGTTTACACTTGCCAAAAAATACAGAATATATGTTGGAGAGCAGCTTGCTATTGCAAGAAAAAAACTACTTGAGATTGAGAAAATCTACGAAGAATTCATTAAAGGTAAGATTAAGAAAGTGCCTCTTATATTTGGAAAGGATGCTCTTGAGTATGGTAAGCTCAAAGGAGAGCTAATTGCTAAGCAGAAAAAGTTTGAGATTCTAAGTCAGAGTAAAGAAATAAGTCCTGAAGAAATGGGAAAACTAAAAGAAGAGATAAAGAATTTAAAGAAAAAACTTCAAGGATTACAGGGAAGGTTAAGCTATATATCCCTTCCTGAGTACCAGTTAAACCTTCAAAAACTTCGAGCTCAGATGTCCATAGCTCAGGGACTATTTGAAACTCTTGTTAAAGAATATGAAATGGCAAAAGCTCAAGAAATGAAAGAACAGATATCCTTTCAAGTCATAGATCCACCTTATACTCCAGATAGACCGTATAAACCTAAGAAAAAACTTATAGTTGCTGTTGCCCTTGTTTCAGGATTGTTTTTGGGAATATTTGCAGCCTTCTTCAGAGAGTGGCTTGACAACGTAAAGAAAAGACACAGGGAGGAGAAAAATAATGCGTAAGCTTTTGTTAAGTGTTAGTATATTTCTATGCTTAAGCAGTTTAGCTACTGGACAAACTATTAACCAGAACAAAAAAGATTTATATGCTTCTATTGAATCTACTGTCTCATCGGGTATGTCCCAATCCTCTTCGTCTGTCGGTACAGAGGGAAGTATTCAAGGAAATGCTCACGGAGATATTCGAGAAAATGCAGAAGTTGGTCAAGAGGTAACTTCAGAGTTAAGTGAAAGTAAGGAAAGCGGTAAGATTGAGACAATACAAAATATTGAAGCTAAGACAGAAATCTCTTCTATTGAAAGCGGATTTTTAGCACGTATAAAAAGCCTTGATTTAAAGCTACAACAATTTGGATATAACTTTTTCTCCGGCAAACCAGGACTTGCGCTTTCAATTCCTGTTGATAAATCCTACGTTCTTGGCCCCGGAGATGAACTCTTTCTTTACGTAATAGGTAACCCTCCAGGAGTTGACCTTTCAAGAATAACAAAACTGATCGTAGATAGAGAAGGAAAGATCTACATACCTGGTCTTGGGGTGTTCTATGTCTGGGGAATGACTCTTGGGGAAGCTGAAAATCTAATCTCCAAGTCTCTTGGTACTAACATCAAACTAACCGTTGGAAGGTTAAGAACTTTTCCAGTTTATGTTTCGGGTGAGGTAAGACGTCCTGGAGCTGTTGTAGTTACCGGAGTTAATACGGTTATAGACGCTATAATGATGGCAGGAGGGATTCAAAAGTCTGGAACGCTAAGAGATGTAGTAATTACAAGAAAAACTTCTAAGGGCTTAAAGCGCATTCACATAGACTTTTACAAGCTTTTACTTGAAGGTAAACCAATTGATATGAAGCTAAAAGATGGAGATGTAATATTTGTCGGTTCTATTGGAAAAGTAGCGGGAATTGCTGGAAAAGTTAAAAAACCTGCAATTTATGAGTTAAAAGGAGGTGAAACAGTAGAAGATTTAATTAAGATGGCAGGGGGACTTCTTCCTTCAGGCTACAGGTATAAAGTAATAATTCAAAGGTATAAAGACAATAAATTTCTTGAGGTTATAGAGGGTACATTAGATGACAGGAAATTTACATCTCAACAGATTAAAGATGGTGACTTAGTTGTAATTAAACAGGTTGTTTCTATTCCACAAAATGCGGTTAGTATTGATGGGTACACAACCTATCCTGGGCTCTATGAATATAGGGAAGGAATGAAACTTTCAGAGCTTTTAAAATCTGATCTTTTCTTTATAGACTCAAATATGAAGTTTGCTCTTATAGAAAGACGTTATCCTCCAGGTTCTATTCCTTCATATATAACATTTTCACCTGAAGACGTTTTGAATGGGAAAAGAGATATTACGCTAAGACCTGCAGATAAAATTATTCTTTATCGTTTTGGAGAGACTCGAAATATCGATTTTAATAAAGTGAAAGACGCATTTGTTATTGAAGGAGAAATTAAATACCCTGGCGTCTATGCTTACAAAGAGGGAATGAAACTTTCAGACATTTTAAATTCCGACATGCTCATGATAAATACAAACCTTTACTATGCAGAAATAGATAGAAGAGATCCAGAAACTCTCGATATAGTAGAGATTAAGAAATTTGTTCCTATAGATGTGTTACAGAGAAAAGAGGATATAGAAATTCACAAACTTGATGTTATAAAGTTTTATCCAAAATACATTTATTCACCAATTAAAGTCTCAGGCTTTGTTAAGAAGTCTTACTACCTTTCTTACCATGAAGGTTTAAAACTTTCAGAAGCTCTTTCGTCGGCTGAGTTTACTGAAGATGTCAAAAAGCTTAAAGTAGAAATATTTAGAGAAGTAGAAGAAAGATATACTTCAGAAATTCTTAAACTAAATTCTAATAATGAGGAAAATTCTCGATTGATACATAAGGAGGAAAATCAATATAAAGATGGAGGAATTGCTTCTGAGGGGATTATTTCGCAAAGACTACAAAGTTTGAGGATAGAAAACAGAAATAGAGAATACGAGCAATTTCAACAATTACAAAATATAAAACTAAAAGCAAAAAGTGAAAGAGATATCATTAAACAAAAGTTTGCTACTGTATTTTTATATGATCTTTTCGTTAAAAGAAACCCTAAAGTTGATATAACTCTTAATCCTGGTGATAGACTTGTTATTCAAGAAATAAAACCTGAAGAGATGGTTGAAAAAGTAACGGTATTAGGTTACGTAAAAAATCCTGGAGTGTTTAAGATAAATGAGAAGACAACTCTTTACGATGTTTTAAAGGCAGCTGGAGGTTTTAGAGAGAATGCTTATCCTCAAGGAATTATTGTTCTTAGAAAATCTGTAAAGGAAATGCAAAAAGAAAGAATTGCTAAGGCAATAGCTTTAATGAGACAAGAGCTTGAGAAAGAGGAAGCCGGTGTAATGCAATCTGATCTAACTCAGAATGAACTCCATGCAAGACAGGCAGCGTTTGAAGCAAAAAGGAGGCTATTAGAGGAGATAGAAAAAGCTCAGGTTACTGGAAGGATTTCCGGTATTGTAGTACCTTATGACCTTGAAAAACTGAAAAACTCTCCGTATAACATTCTCTTAGAAGACGGCGATAAAATCTACATACCTAAGAAACCTGGAAGTGTCCTTGTTTTTGGTGAAATCTATAATCCTTCTGCCCTTGTTTATGTAAAAGGGATGACTGTAAGAGACTACCTTGCGATGGCAGGAGGACTTACAAAAGATGCAGATAAAGAAAATATCTTTGTAATAAAAGCTGACGGTTCTGTAGTATCTTCTTCTAACTTAAACAGAGGGAAAGATTGGGATGGAAGAAACCTTCCGGAGTGGGGAAAGCCTAAGGAATATGCGACAGACATACTTGATTACAGGCTGAAACCTGGAGACGCAATTATTGTTCCGACAGAGATCCATGTTCCTACCATGTGGAGACCCCTCCTCAAGGACGTAGTACAGATCATTTATCAGGGTGCAGTGATAATTTACACTGTTGCGAAGTTGTAATGAGTGAGTGGTAGTGTTGGTGTTAGTGATGGTTAGTTATAGTTAGTTATAGGAGTGAAAATGTTTAGTAATAATTGCCTTTTGCCTTTTGCCTTCCGCCTTTTGGATTTTATCTTTTGCCTCTTGCCTCTTGCCTTTTGCCTCTCCCTTCTCACTTCTCCCTCCTCACTCTCTCAAGAACTTCCCCTTTACCTTACTTACTCTTCTGACTATTCAGCTTCTATGGTAATTCCTAAGGGCAGATGGGAAGCTGGTTTTTTCTACGGAAGAGTGGATGATACCATTGATATTTTCAACATAAAAGAGCAGGAACTTTCAACCATCTCTTCACAGTTTAGAACAGATTCGCTTGGGAACTATGAGCATCTTAAACTTAATCTCAATTATGGGCTCACCTATCAATCAATGATATCAACAGGAATTACCTCACGCTCTATTGATTATGGAAGTGGAAAATTAAACGTTTATTCTTATCATCTCTCCATCAGAAAATCATTCAAATCTCTTCTTTCTGTTGACATTGGTTTAAAAGGAAATATTGGAGAAGATAGAACTTTTTCAAATGTCAACGACATTAACTATTACCTTCACAAATTCAGACCGGACATTTCCATAGAAGTAGATCCATCTTACGTCTGGTTTGTAAAAGAAACCACAGACCTGATAATTAAGTATGGAGTTCCAAAAAAGAGAGATCCTTACTTTGAACTGAAAGATTTGAAAGACTCAACAAAATTTATACGAATCACCGTAGGAAAGGCTTTTGACTTTATCTATCCCAACGTATTCTTTGAGTACGGTAAGACAGATATAAATACCAAGATAGATACCAATCTTAAAGATATGATTCCTTCAAGCTATAAAGATAAACTTCCAGAGTTACCAATGGATCTTTCTCGAGATGAAAGTTACTGGAAAGGAGGTTTTTCAGTTTTCCTTAGAACACCCTTTAAAACTTTAACTTCAATAGAATATAACTACATAAGATTAAATAGGAATACCGATCTTGGCTACATAAACTTCAATCATATACTGAGGGCAAAAGTTGACTATTTTCTCAGAAGAAACATTATTTTATCGATAGGAGGGGAATATCTCCATAGTCAATTTAACGGTGTAATACCATTTATGTATAACAGGTATTCACAAACAACTTTTGACCATCGTTATGGATGGGCAGAAGTGGGAGTGATATTTTTATGGAACTGAAGAGTGAAAAGAAAAATGGAATAAGCGATAGCAATGCAATGGTATCTTTAGAACTTAACCACAAAAAATTAGGAAATTGTGGTATAATATATATCGGTAATAATTTGGTCTTCTACAACTGAACAGGCTGAGATTAGTTGGTAGTAGTTGACCGCTTACTCTAAAAGGGGTAAGTGTGGGGTGGGGACTTCCAGCGAGAAGGAACACATGTCCCAAAGACTTGACTGAACTGAGTTTAGAAGTTGATTAGAAGGTATCCTGCAATTCTCTGTGTTTACAGAGAGATAGCAGGTAGTAGATAGCTATCGAGCAGGGTCGATTAAATATTAGGTGGTTTAGAGGTAATAGGTATCAGACAATAGGGAAAAGACAATAGGTGAGGGGCAACGGATAAGAGGCCTCAGGCGAAAAGCAAAGTGGTGAATAGTGAACGGTGAATAGAGACTGGTGAGTAATTACTGTTCACCATCACTATTCATTGAATTACAAAAGGAGGATTTAACAACTTTTGACAAGTGTTCACTATTCACCGTTTATCTTATTTGCGGGCGGGAGGACCCCTTCCGTGAAGGAGGGGATGAAAGCCTGCAGGTGCGTAAGCACCTTGAAATTGAACAGTCCTAAATATAAGTTAGAAGCGTAGAAATGAAAGTAAAAAGAGCGTTAGTAATAGAACTAAACCATTTAACGAAAGAACAAGAAATAATCCTCGGACACCTCACCTATCACGCTGGAAAACTCTGGAATCAAGCTAACTATCTCATAAAGAACAGGTTAGCAAAACCAGACTACAGAGACCTATACAACAAGCTGAAAGACAACTCAATACACTTACGCTCCCTACAATCCCGCTCAGCCCAAATAGTCCTTGACGAACTCTCAAGAGCATGGAGCAACTTCTTTAAGTTCTTGAAAGACCCTGAAAAGTATAAGAAGAAAGGAGTAAAGACTATTAAACCACCAAAGTATGTAAACCCTGAAACTCCTCACAGAGTAGTAACTTGGGACAAGACAGGATTTAAGGTAGAAGGTAGCAGAGTCAGACTTTCCCTCTCAAAAGGCTTGAAAGAATACTTGCTCAAAAACTTTGGATTTTCTCCTGAATACCTCTGGATAGAAACGGGATACGAAGATTTAAAAACGCTCAAAGTTCTCAATGTTCAGATAGTTCCTTATAAATCCTATGGACACATAAGCTTTAAACTTGTAGTAGTGTATGAGAAAGAAATCGAAAAAGTTAAATCTAAAGGGAATAAAATATTAGCAATAGACTATGGAATTTCAAACTTTGCGACCTGTGCAATAGAAGAAAATCCAGTTTCCTACATAGTAGACGGAAGAGGATTAAAGACCTTACTCTGGAAGAAACTCAAAAAGATAGCTAAGCTCCAGAGCAGACTTGATAACTTGAAAAACAAAGGACTTCCGACAATTCAAGTAGAAAGGAAACTGCATAAGCTCTGGAAGAGTGTTAAGAACCTAATAAGGGACTACGCTCATAAAGTAAGTAACCTGATAAAGGAACTTGCGGTTAGAAATGGAGTCAAGACGATAGTAATAGGGAAGGTTCAAGAATCGAAGAACAAGGAAAACAACCTACCAGACCTTGTAAATCAAATGTTCAAGCTGTTACCCCACGGTAAAGTAACAGAACATCTAACATACAAACTCAAAGAGGTAGGGATAGAAGTCAAGCTGATAGATGAAAGCTATACTTCCGTTACCGACTCCTGCGAAAGGGAAGCAGGAGTTACAAAGAAAAGCAAAGGTAACGGAAGGAGGGTAAAGAGAGGACTTTTCCTATCACCCATCAAAGGACTCATTAATGCAGATGTTAACGGAGCGAGGAACATATTGAGGAAGTTCAAAAAGAAATGGTTTGACCTTGTAACGGGATTAAAGGAAACAGTCAGGATAAGAATCTACAAGCTGAGTGAAGGTATCTCTGAATCCCTGCTGTATGCAGGGATAGGAGTATGTGGTGGAGTGAACCCACCACGAGGGATAAGGGTAGGGATAACCTACCAAACTCCCTCAGAAGCTCCGTCCGTAAGGACGGAGTAGTTCACTATGTGGCAAATAGATTTTGGTATAATAAATTTTTGATAAGAAACATCGATATATAAAACTACATTGATAAAAAAGGAGGGAAGCATGAGTATCAGAAAGCTAATGAAGCTCGGAGTAATTGCAACTGTTTCCGCTGCAATGTTTGGATGTGGCGGTGGTGGAGGTGGCGGAGAGACACCAACCCCAACACCTTCGTTAGAAACAAAATCAGGGAAGGTTATCCACGGTTATCTTGCAAATGCCACAGTTTTTGTAGAGTATTCTAATAACTGTAGCGCTCCTTCATCTACTCTTACGAATGCCACTGGAGATTATCAGATTGAAGTTAATGAAAATTGTGACTATGTCCTCAAAGTATATAACGGTCATGATCTAACTTTGGATGAGGACTTTCATGGAATTCTCAAAGCTCCTAAAGGGTATAAGAACATTACACCATTTACAACATTAGCAGCTGTTAATCCAACGGCGGCAGAGCAAATCCGTCAGAATTTGAAACTTGACAGTTTAGATGTAGATTATGTAAATGCTACTATTCCGGTTGATGCGTTGGAAATTTCTCAGGTTATAGCTGAGATAATAGATGCAATAGGAGAAATAGCTCCTGGTGATGAGGTTGCTATAAATGCCGTTGTTAATGCTATAGCTGAAAGGTTAGCAACTGCATCAGAATCGGATTTAGCTAATGATACAGTAGTTGGAGAATTAATTACCAGTGCAGTAGTAGAAGCGCTGAATAGTATAGAAAGTATTAATGTTAGCAATGCTACTACTCTTCAAGCTGGATTTTCAGCATTGGTAAATTCAATTTTGGATGCTGTTGATGATAGCGTTGAGAACGCCTCTCTCAACAGTACTATTGGTGAGGCTATCACTACTGCTATTAGTGCAAATTCTACTTCTATAGATCAGATTTCAAATGCAACCCAATCTGTAAAATTCGATGTGGGAGTTATTGAGATCGGAGGAGTTTCCATTTACAATGGTGGCAACGCAACACTAACAGAATCTCAAGTGAGTGAAAATAAAACTATCTCCATTGATGGCTGGGTTGAAAATCATGATTTGGTAGGAAGCGAGAATAAGACTTATGAGGCAACGTTTGTTGCTTATGTAAACGACAAGAATTCAAATAGGGAAGCTACGATTACTCTTTCCCCTGTTGAGATAACTCTTTCTAACAGTACTGCTGATGTTGTGTCCGTTAGGGTTCCTCAGGATGCAACTCTTCATATTAGGGGAAGAAATTCCAATGGAGAACTTGTAGATGCTACTTACACAAATGATCTTGCAGACGTAATAAGGATTGATGACCATGGTCATATTATATATGATCTTGAACAAGTTGAACAGAAGTTAGCTGCAGGTGGAAATGAAGATTTGGTTGATATAGGTTATCCAGGCAACTATGAAGTACGTATAGTTGCTGTTGGTTTCCCAATGGAGCAAATAGAGTTTAACGTTGTTGTAACATCTGTTAATGAAAGTGAAGTGACTCCTCCATCACCACCTGCCAACGAGACATCTAATGAGACGTATGATGTTTTAAGAGCAGTTGAGTCTGGTGGTCAATGGGTTGTTTATTGGGATAAAGATGAAAGTGGAAACTATACTTCAGGGGATACATATCCTGTAAGCATTCTGAGATTTGATACCTGGAATAGTACTTATGAATTAAAGGTAGAACCTTCCTTACCTTCTGAGGATAGCTGGCCTTCAGCTACTTCTATTAGAGGGTATACACAGATTTGTTTCTATACAAATGGTACAGCTTCATTAGGAAGTGCAGAAGACTGTGATGCTATAGTTGCCTATGCATCTGAAACGAATGATGGAGTTTATAGTGGATTTGCTGGTAAAACGTTGTGTGTTGGTTTTGACAATGACACAGAGGCTTGCTACAATGTGCCTGCAGCAGAATAGTGAATGGTAAGGGGAGGAGTACCTCCCCTTAATTTATAAATAATGAGTTGCAAAGTGGGAGGGGAAATATGAAAAAAGCTTTTTTAGTTGTTGGGGTAATCGCAAGTATGTGGGAGAGTTCTTACGCTCAGGAATTGCAACTTCATAGAGGATGGAATTTTATAGGGTTCAACTATCAATTTGAGTCAAACGCAACCGCCAATATTGGCTATTATGAAATCAGGAATGTGACGGCATTTGGTTATGTTGAAGATCCCTTTGAAGGTGGATATATTCTTCAGCCTTTGACTGTAACTTCATTTCAGCCCGGCCAGGGTTACTGGGTTGAGGTTGAGAATGATACAACAATAAATATTTCGACTACTGATGAGTTGGTTGTACCAGAGTTGTACCCAGGCTATAACATGGTTAGTATAGATTCGCAAGGGCAAAATTACAGGGAATGGGGATTGGAGCACGGGTACAGAATCAGGAATGTGACGGCATTTGGTTATGTTGAAGATCCCTTTGAAGGTGGATATATTCTTCAGCCTTTGACTGTAACTTCATTTCAGCCCGGCCAGGGTTACTGGGTTGAAGTTGAACGACTTGATAGATTTGTTTTGAGAAAACTAACAGTTTCTGGTAGAGAAGCAAGTGTAGAAAACAATGTTCTCACTGTTCATTTGACTGATGAAGAATTCAGCAACAATAAAACTCTTGAGATTTCTGTTTATCCTCCTTATGTAAATGGTTGTGAAGAATTTGATAACGTTACAATAACTTTAAGTGTTAATGATACACTTTCTTCAAGATCTGCTTCCCTTAGGCTTTTTGGAGTAAACTTGGAAGTTTGCAGGGACGAAAGTAATAAAAAGATAGAGATAAGTAATATAGAAGTACCAGTTGGAGCAATCCTTTACATTAATGGAACCGATTCTACTGGATCTCAAATTAATCCAGTTGAACTGATTAATAACAGTGCTGATTCTGTTCTAAATAGTGCTATTAGTAGATGTAATGGTGAAGATAACTGTTTTTCCTATAATCTTCAGTTAGTAGAGAATAAGTTAGAAAATGAATTAGGTATTTCAAATCCGCTTCATCAGGTCAGTTATCCTGGAAACTATACATTTACTATAGATTTTGATGGAATTCCTTTGGATGAAATTCAAGGGAATATATATGTTTCCGAATTTGAATAAAGGAGGTAGGAGATGCGGAAGAATTTGGTTATGCTTTCTTCTTATCTAATTGCATCTGCGTTGTTTTCTTTCAGCCAGGTCAAAGCTCAAGAAATAGAGCTTCATCGCGGTTGGAATTTTGTTGCTCTAAACTATAGGCCTGTTTCAGAAGGAACTGCTAGGGTTCAGAATTTTAGAGAGGTGGAGACGGTAACAGCATTTGGTTATGTTGAAGATCCGTTTAATCCTGGTCACTATGTTCTTTCTCCACTAACAGTCAACTCCTTCCAGCCCGGTCAGGGGTATTGGATTAAGAGTTCTAGTGATACTACAATAGATATTCCCACAACTAATGAAGTTGTTACTCCCACCTTGCATGCAGGATGGAATATGGTAGGTTTAGTTTCTGATTTCTCTTCCTTAGAAACGAGGGGCTACAAGATAGAAACGGTAACAGCATTTGGTTATGTTGAAGATCCGTTTAATCCTGGTCACTATGTTCTTTCTCCACTAACAGTCAACTCCTTCCAGCCCGGTCAGGGGTATTGGGTTAAAGTCAAAAAGCAGGTAGGAGAGGTAACAACTTCTGAGGGTGTAATACTTAGGTTTTTTGCAGATAGTGAAAGTGTTTCCATTGATACAAGTCAGCTTACAGGAAGTAGTATATCAAACATATTAACTAATCTTCCTTCTGACTATTCTGGTTCTATAGACGTTGTTACGATAGACGGAAATACACACGAGGAAAGTACAGTATATACTATTTCTGTAGTAAATGGTAATCCTACAAATCCACCATCAGATGAACAAATTCAAAGTATTGTTAGCGGTACTACTGTCCAGCTTCAAAATCCCGTGGTTTATGTTTACGGTATAGCGCCTGGCTCAGCTCCTCAGGTTTTAAGTGGGGCAGAAGTTTATAAGATTACCGATAACGATACCGAACTCTTAGGAACTACAGATGGGCGTGGATTCATTTCCCTGGAAGGAGTAGAAGCAGGAGATGAAATTTTAGTACAGTTTCCTGGTTATGTTGCCTATAGGTTAAGAATTGAAGGTAACCAGGTATATTACGCTGTTCTTTCAACAGGAACGTCAACAGTTGAAGAATATACTACTTCTAATAGTACTATTTCAAGTGATACTCTTACATCTCAACGTATTTTGCTTGATGCAGCTCCAAGTAGATGGAAGATTTTAAGGAATCTTGTTTATCATCTTAATGAGTACACTGTAAGAAGAAGTTTCAGACTCGCAAGTACTGTAGGTACAAGGATTTCATATCAGGATGAGTTAGAGAGAGTTGTAGAGACTGAAAACCAAGAATATCCAGTTTCTGCAGTTGTTGCTGGTGTGGACTTTGTTTTAAAGAGTGGTTTAACGGGTAGAGTTTTACCTATTGATAAAGCAAAGTTTAGCGAACTTTTTGTGCGTGATGAAACCCATTCAAGTGACGTTGACAGATTCTACATAGGAGTTCCAAGAGGAAATGCTGGGCAGTACGAATTTAATGGAATTCCTATAGAGGATATTATTGCAAGGAGTGGGGGAACAAATCCTACTGCGAAGTTAGAGCTGTGGTGTTATAAACCAGATGCTTCTGGTAACCTACGGTGGCAGAAAATAGGGGATGTTTCAGTAGATCCAACTGATACAAGGGCTGTAGCTACTTTGCTTAGAGTAAATGATATTACTGGAACTATAAGAGGAGAAGAAAGTGCTGTTAGAAGAATAGGTTCTGATTATGTTATTAGAATCAACAATGTGGGAATTAACCAGAGTTATGACGGATTTTACCCATTAGCAGTTGTTTACAGAGAAAGACAGGTTTCTCAAATCAACGTAACTCTCAACATTAAAGATACGGAAGGAAATCCTGTACCGAATGCTCTCGTTACAATTGGAGATAGAACCTATACTACGGATGATAATGGAATTGTTAGCGCAACCCTTTCTATGACAGCAGCGGGAGCTACAATTCCAGTGACAGTTACTCATCCTGATTACTACAGGGAATTTATTTCTATAACTCCATCTATGGAGGATACATCAATATCTCAGGATATTACCCTTACTCCAATTCCACAAACGGCTTTAATTACAGGAAGGGTAATAGATCAGTCTAATGGGGAAGCTGTAACAAATGCAAAGGTTACTTTAATAAATCCGATTTCTCTTGATAGAGCTGTTGTCACAAACCGTGATGGTTTTGATGGAATAGAAGTTGGGCTTGATTCATTTGCTAAGTATACATGGTATGTTAGAAAGAAACCTTCTTCTACTTATCCTGATACTACGACTAATGAAAGGATTTTTGGTGGATTGGGATTCCTTCCGAGAGTTTCTGAACAAGCATGGATAGAAGTAAAATCAGGGCAAGGTAGAGATGGAAATTTTGTTTCATTCAAAGAAGTAATTGCTAAACTTTTAGAAGCTAAGAAACAAACGGATCCAGATATTGTTCTTGAGGATATTTCAGGAACCTTTGAGATTGCAGTAAAAGTTGAGCACGATATTGATGGTGATGGTAATCCAGATTATACCGAACTTGCAGTCAGCGATAACTTAACAGATGTTGTTAATGATGAAACAGGAAGTATTGATCAACTTTCTGCAGACAAGATTTACGGAAGAAAGATAGGAGAGTTTAAGGTAACCATAAGTGAAAGAAAACTACTTGAAAGCACTTCATCTGCTGCTCCTTCAAATGAAGTTGCAATTAAGGTGGATTTAGCAAATGGAACTACTATACAGCTGGAAACGGATGAGAATGGCGATATTATTCAACCACAAAATATGTCATTTGATGAATTAGATATACTCCTTAACTCTATTGGATGGAGAGAAGGAGCAATTAACTTATATGGAGGATACAATCCAAGAGCAAGTGAGTATCCTTCTCCTTTCTCAATAACTGTTGATACTTCAATGCTTGGTAATTCCTTTTCTATCGATTGGAATGTAGAGTTGGTTGCTGATTTGAAAGATGTCGATAATAATACAGTTGCTACTGTGGCTCTTACAAAAGTAGGAGATACTTATAAGTGGAAGCTTATAGGTAACAATGAAAACGGAGATCCTCTTACTCTTGAAGATCTATTCTCTATAGGTGATTTTGTGGAGTATTTATACGGAAATGAGGAGTTCTGGGTTGCTAAGGCTGGTAGGTATGCTTTGGAAAATGGAACTGTAACAGCTCCTGATAATGTAGTGACTTTCAGGAGGTTGATTAGAACTATTTCCGAAGATGGCATAATAAAAGCTTTACATAGAAATGTAAGTGAAGTTGCTGAGGAGGCAGGTATTTCTTCAAACAATCTTAGAAATGCAGACAAAGATATTGTCTTTGATGGAGTAAGCGTTGTTCTTGTTCCTGTACTGCGTTATACCACTTCTAACAATGATCGTGTAACTGCTGTTTTCCACATAGAAGGTTTAACTCTTCAGGCAGACTCGGCGGATGAACTTCTTGATATTAGTGATATAGCGGTTGCTCCTGTTGCTGAAGTGCCAAGTGAAGCTACTTATTACACAAGCGACGTATCAGATAGAAGGGGAACTTATAGATTTGAAGTTCCATTTATGTTTGGTAATATGAATGGAGAGCTTTCGTTTGTAAGACTTTCAGCAGAAAGGTTCGATTACTATCCTTCTGGATATGTGAACGTTCCTGCTTTTGAGCATGAAGACTATCAAAGGACTGTAAGGAATGTGGATATTTCTTTAAGACCTAAAGTAACACATTCCTTAACTATTGATTTAAGAGTTAACGGAGATGACTCTCCAAGTGCTACTGCAGGAACTCAGATAACTGTAACGGGAGTAAGATCCGCTAATGGAGGACAGGTAACTTACACTGTAGGAGAAAATGGAACCCTGACTTATAGGTACATTCCTGGTCTGAATGGACAACTACCTACAATTCCTGATATCCTTGAGGGAAGACAGCAAGTAATTATTAGTAAAGAAGGATATGAGCCTTATGTAACAACTGTTCAGATGGACGAGGATAAAACTATAACTGTAAATCTAACTCCTGTACGGCAGGCTGGAGATTATCAACCTCAAATTTCTATTGGTTCCTACTATGTTGATTATGATAGAGGAGTAGGAATTATTACTGGTGTAGTTATGGATAGAGACAATGAAACGGATGTGGTTTCTGATACGATTTCCATTAGTACATTAGTAAATGGGGACAACGTTAGGTCACAAGTTCAAATAGATGAAGCAACAGGGGAATTCGTTATAGGTGTTCCGCTTCAATCCGGTATTTCTTCTGTAATCTTAGTTGCAACAAACGATAAGGGAGCTACATTTGCTGAGCCTGTTTACTTCGAGTATTATCCGAACATCGGTTCTATAAATGGAAGAGTTGAAGGATGTAACCTTGATGAAGGGGAAGGATTTGTAGCTACCCTTTATGATGAAAACTTTAATCCTGTGGATTCAGTAATACCGGATGCTGAAACGAGAGAGTTTAGATTTATCTCAGTTCCAACAGGACATTACACGTTACAGGGGATATGTTATAGTCTGTCAGGAGTTCCTTATTATGCAACTCCTCAACAAATAGAAGTGGAAGCTGGACATCGTACAGATATAACTCTTTCCGTTAATAGAACAGAAGAAGCTGTTACTGGTTCTCCAAGAGTAGTCTGGGATAATCCAACTTTACCTCCAGGAACAGAATATTCACCTGGAGAGATAACGATTCCAGAATTTGTTACCAGCGGAACTATCCAACTTCACGCTATTCTTGAGAATTTTGACGGTAGTAATGATGTGGAAAGGAGACTTGCAATTGTGGTTAATGATACCCCAATACCACTTGGTACATCCTATTTGACCCTCGAGGATCAGGAAAATCACAGGTACAGACTTGATTACTCTCTATCTCTTGACCGTCTTGCTCCGGGAACAAATACTGTTTATGTTGTAGCTGTTAATAGGAATGGAGAATTTGACTTTAGTGATGATCTTTACATTTTCAGAGAAGTTGCAGATGATCAGAGAAAAAGAGTTGACTTAGAGTTTGTTCTAAGTAATGGTGAATCCGTAAGGGATGACTACGTATATGTTAATGTGTACAGGGAAGGAGAGCTTGTTGCCCATAAAGTGTCTAATGATAATGGAACCAACAATTATGTTGAAATGGAACTTTTACCAGGAACTTACGAAATTGAAATTTACACTCAGAATGGGAATTATCTATCTATAAGTGGAACTCTTGAAGTGGAAGAAGATGGAAGTATTATTCTTAATGGAGCAGGTTTAGTAGATAGAGATGGAGATGGTTACCAAGAAGTAACCCTGAGTAGAATGGAGTATGGCTTAAACTTACCTCCTGCTGTAGAAGTTCAACCTCAGTCACTAACAATTAGAGAGGGAGAGAATGCTACAGTGGAAGTTAGAGCCTTTGATCCAGAGGGAGACGAGTTGAGTTATAGCGTGGAAGTTGCTGATCAGAATATAGTTAATGCAACAGTAGAAGATAACTCTATCCGTATTCAAGGGTTAGCAGTGGGTCAGACAACAGTAAAAGTTACGGTTAGAGAAGTCGATAATGGGGAAAACAGTGCAAATGCGACGATATATGTAGAGGTAGTTCCTAATGTAAATATTGAATTTCCTCCTGCATCTCCAGGTTATTCAACAAATGGAACGCTGAATATAGAAAGTACACCAGGAGAATAGTTTATTTACTGGGAGGGTTTCTCCCTCCCTTTTGAAGAATTGTAAATCTAAAATTTAAGGAGGGAGATATGAAGGATAAGAAGTTTCGGACAATGTTAACAGTGGGTACTTTTTTTATTGCATTAAGTATGCTAAATACTGATAATTCAATGGCTGATGCTCCTGTTCTTTATGAAGGATGGAACTTAGTAGGAGCAGAAGAGAATGTTACAAGAGAGGATTTGAACATTCTCGGAGATGCCCTTGAATATATCTGGACGTATGATAATAGATATAAGAGATGGAAATTTGCTTCGCCGAGAGCCGATTATGAAAGTCTGGTAAGCCAATATCTTTCAGAGGTAGAAGTTATTCCGGGAGGAGGAACTACCGTAGTTGTTGAGGTAGGCCAGGGTGCGTGGGTAAAGGTTAATAGGGATGTTATCCCAAGCAGTGTTGAAATTAGAGGAAGTGTTGTGGATGTCCACGGTGTGCCTGTAGAAGAAGCTTCTGTGATTTTAAGAGGAGAGGAAATTTTCCAGGCGATGACAAATGATAACGGAACATGGACTATTGAGGTTCCTCCAGGTAGATATGAACTGCTTATAAGAAAAGATGGTTATATGGACTTTACAGGGGAGGTGGAAGCTGTTGGAAATGTAGTTCAATATCAGCAAGTTACGTTAGTTCCAATTTCGCAGGAGTCTCAGAGGTATGTGGTTAGTGGTAGAGTTATAGATGCAGTTAATGATACCTCCATTGCAAATGCAACAGTAGAAGTTAGAGAAGGGTTTAATAACTATGATGGTTATGTTATTGCAAGTAATGTAACTGATGCTAACGGCCAATTCCAGATAGAATTGGAGAACGGTTACTATACTTTTTCCTTTAGAAAGGAAGGTTATGTTACTTCACACAGAAATATAAGTGTTTCTGATAATATTACTATGGACTTCACATTAGCTCCTCTTCTTGAAGGAGAAGGAATAAGAATTGTTTTAACATGGGGTGCTAATCCTTCCGATCTTGATTCTCATCTTGTTAAACTTCATTGTGAGGATAATGGAACAGATAATGGTACAGATAATGGTACTTCATGTCAGGTAGATTATCATGTTGCATATTATAATATGCATCCATCAGATGAAGCTGATCTTGATAGAGATGACACCTCTTCTTACGGTCCTGAAACAATAACAATTCATTACCTTGATGGTAATGCTACTTATCGTTATTATGTTCATAACTACTCTTATGGCTGGGTAACTAACAGCACTTCATTATCAAGTTCAGAAGCTACTGTAACAGTATACTGGCTGGATGGAACAGTAAGGGAGTTTCATGTTCCTCAGGGTGTAGGAAATGCATGGAAAGTATTTGAAATTGTAAATGGTCAACTTGTTCCATGTACAGATAATTGTTTGTTTGGAGTAAGTGGCTCGCGTGATAGCTTACTTGGACTCTATAGACTTCTACCTTCCTCAAGTGAACTTTACTACTTCTACGATTTACCTCCAAAAAGATAAAGATAAAAATAACAATTTTCACTTAATTTATAGTTATCCCTCCCTTTCTGCTGGGAGGGATATTGTTTTGTGGGGTTAAAAGATGAATGGGAAAATCCTATTCTGGTTGTTATGTTTGATTCTGCTATTTGCTGATGGAGCATATGCTATTAAGGATTTTATAATAATAAGAAATGCATCTCTTTATAGAGCAGTAACAGAGGGTTATCCATCTCTTAAGGAAAATATTCCTGCTTCTGATGATTTTGGCAACATATTTGTTTATACTGAACATTTTAGAATAATTACAGGAGACAATATTCCTCCTTCAGTTGTTGATTTTGTACAAAGATTGAAGATATATATAGAAGAAGTCTGGGAAAAAGAAGTAGAGGAGCTGGGATTTCATTCTCCTGAAAATAGTGATCGATACTTTATTGATGTTTATATAGCCAATACAGGAGCATATAATCCTGTATATGGAGAAGATGTGACCATCTCTTCCTATTATGCTGGATATGCTACTTTTTATCCGGATGGAACTCCTTTCTTTGTTATCAATCCTTCAATATCTGATGATATCCTAAAAGCCACTATTGCTCATGAGTTTTTCCATACGATTCAGTTTTTCTATTTATCTGATTACTTAGAGAATTTTTCATATGATGATATGTGGTGGTTAGAAGCTTCAGCAGTGTGGATGGAGTTTGTGGTTTTCCCAGAAGTAAATGATTTTGTGAACTATGTTAACAATTGGATAGAGACAAGTTATATGGATATAACAACATTTAATCATTATCATGAGTATGGTACTTCATCGTTTTTAATATATTTGTATTACAAATTTTCAATAGAAACAGTTAAATTCGTAAAAGATTCTTTTGAAAAATTTGGAGAGTATCAACACTTTATCAATTATGTAGAGAATGGAGTAGAAAATTACTTCACAAAGACCTTTTCTAAGGTTCTTTTAGAATTGATTAGCTGTGTTTATAGTAGGGAAAATAGTTGCTTTCCATTTATGGAGTATTTGCAAACTCCGCCAGTCTATTCCTATGAGTCTCCTCCTGAGGTAGGAACTTATGGCGTTTTCCTTCTTGAAAATGTAACTTCTCAATTTAATGAATACGATGAACTTCCGTTCATTGCTTTTAATTTTAACCAAGAGTCCATAGGAGTTGTAGCAAAGACATATATGGATTCTGTAACTCTTAAAAGCTTTTTGGCTAATGTAACTGAGGATGATCGACTAAGTTTGCATAGTGGATGGAATTTGATCGCGAATCCTTTTAATGTTGAGTTATCTAATTCATCTGAAGTATTTAATGACTATGTTTTATGGATTTTCAAAGATAATCGGTGGACTGCTTGGAGTGATAATGAGTATATAAACGATGTCTTGAGACAAATAGGAGTACTTAGTGAAAATCATACTATTCCTGCTTTAAGCGGTTTTTGGATAAAGCTTTCGGAGGATTTAGAAAATCCCTTTTATAACGGAGAATCTATTCTGGAGAAAAAACAAACTGTTTCTCTCGATTGGATGCTCATTACCTTTGGAAGATTATCCATTCCTGTTTCTGATTTAGGAAAAGTGTTAGACAACGAAAGCTCTAATTTCATTATGTGGTCGTATGAAAACGATAAATGGAAATTTTATTCTTCTGATTCTCTCATAAATTCTGTTATTTCCAGCTATGGAGTGGAGTTAATTGATGAGGTTGGAAGAGGAAAAGGATACTGGATAAAAAAAATTGATTAATGGAGGTAAAAGATGAGAAAAATTTTACCGTTGGCATCATTATTTGTTTTATCTTTTTATTGTTCGGTTTTGTCAGAAACAGTGGATCTCCAAAGGGGATGGAATCTAAAAGGGACTTCTTGTCAAATGGATGTTTCGACTTTTGAAAAACAAGAAATATATATTCTCTGGAAATGGAATAATGGAGTTTGGGAAGCATGGAGTCCAAACCAGACTATTATGAGTTTAATTCAACAGTATGGTATAGATAGCTTTACTTCTATTAGACCTTACGAAGGCTTTTGGATAAAGACCATACAACCAGTAAGTGTGGAGTTTTGTAGTATAACAGGAACTACAGATAATGCATCTGAAGAGGGATTTGAAGAGTTTATTTCTCCAAACATTCCTGTTTTTCTTAACGGTGCTAATGGCAGGGTAATTACTATTTTTGAAGACGAAGCAATTACATGTCAATTCCAGTATGATGGAAATAGGACATTTACTCTTACTAATTGTTCTAATCCGGAATTTGAAGGAACAGGTACCCTGGATAATATGACAATTGTGGACGATGATGGTAATTACCATCAAATTGTATGGGCTGACAACAACACTTTATGTGTTAACTATGAAGAGAATGGAATCTATAGGACGAGTTGTGCAGTTATAAATGTACCTCAACCAACTGATGAAGAGATTCTGGCAGGTTTGACCAATGGAAGTAGAGTTGGTTTCTGGTACAATCCTGAAATAGCGGATTGGGAACCAACAGGGATTTGTTCAACTTACTATGACAATGGAACAGTTGTCTATAGAAATGATGAAAATAATATAGTTGGTATTTGCACTTATACAGTGGAGGATGGCACTCTTGTTACTACATGTGAAACTGAGAACGGAACCATTACAAAGGTGGGTAAAGCTATAAGTCCTTTTGCTCTTCCTGAAGAGGGTGTGTATGGAAAGATAGTAAATGGGAAATTTTATGTAAATGGTGAACTTGTAAAGTGGGGTAACTTTATTTCCATTCAGGTGGAAAGTTGTGAGCAGTTCTGGGAAGAATTCAACGAAGAAGAAACTCCCCAGGATTATTCAAATGTAATTTCTGGAAGAGTTACTTATAATGGAACGATTTCTGATGACTTGAAAATAAGAATCACTCCTGATGTAGAACAAATTGACGGTGATTGGGGTGGTATTGTTTGTCAAATAAATAGTGATGGAAGTTTTGGAGATAGGTGTGTTCTTCATGGAGATATTAACAACTATAATGATCAACATCAGTTTCAAATTATTATCTTTCACGATGTAGATGGTGATTGGCATTGGGAACCGACTGAACCTGATGTACATGGAATTGGAAATGTCTCTTTTGGAAGCTGGGAGAGTATAGAGTTTTAGAAAGTTAGTGAATGGTGAGTGGTGAATAACTGCTCACCATCCATTTTGTAATTTAATCTTGTTCCCTAATTAATAGGGATAGAGTAGAAAGTAAAGCTACTACGATAGCTGCAAATATGCCAAGAGCAACCCCTTCTTTGTCATATACAGGTTTTGCTGAGGAAGTTAAAGAATTTGAAATAATTACAAGAAGTTTTTCTTTTAGCTTTTGGGGAGAGAAATCCTTCTTCTTCATTTCTTGGGAAATGATAGCTGTCAACTTTTTCATATCTATCTTTTTTTTATTTATCAGTTTTTCAATCTCTTTGTTGTAGTTACCAAAGAGTTCCTTTTTTAAATTTTCTCTGTCTATGACAGGAGGAAGTATCATATTGAGGATAATATAGTCAGGTATTCTCTGGATAGCTTCTTCTCTGCTCTTTGGTTTTGGAAGCTTTATATGAATTGTGGACGGAGGACGAGAGATTTGGGTTGAGGCAAAAGTTGGAGTGAATAGTGAGGAGTGAGGAGTGAAAAGTGAAAGGTGAAAGGTGAAAAGGGAGAGGAGCAGGATTTTTTTCATTTTTCGCCTCCGAAAGTTTTCAGGATTTTTAGAAATAGTAAGGCTATTGCTGAAATTATAGCGAAGGATATGATTGGAAGTACAGGAAGGGAAGATTCTTCTTCCTTTTCTCCTTGATAAATGTTGTTACTTCTTTTTACATTTTTTTCTGGTTTATTTTCTAAACTTGTTTTATTTTCTTTTGAGTAATCTAAGGATTTTATTTGTTGTCTATGTTCTATAGCTTTTAAAGGTTTCTTTTCTTCGAAATCTTGAGTATATCTTTCTGTACGATAGAAGTTTTCTCTGGACTCTGTATTTTCTCTATGCTTAGAATAATAATTGTCCGCATTATTTTCTTCTACATTTTCTTCTTCCTCTAAGTAAGGTTCTACAAGTTCTTTGTATTCTCCGAAAAGCTGTTTTTTTATTTGTTCTTGAGAAGTTCCTGGGGGAATTATATTTATTAAAATCCTGTAATCCTTTATTCTTTTAAAAGCTTCTTCCTCGTTTCCTGGTGGAGGAACGTTCAACTTCACTGAAGGAGGAGGTTCTATTATCGGTTTTTCCTCTGCTGAATCTTCAGTTTCATTGTTTGAAGGGAGTGGTAATGCTGGAATAGGGGGTGGAGCAGAGGAGTTTGCGGGAATAGTGAAAAGTGAACAGTGAGCAGTGATTAGTAACAGAGCGGAAAGTGAGATGCGTGATACGTGGTGGAGCATGTTGCTTTCCTCCGAATTGAATAGGTGTCTGAACCGTATAATCTTAATAATAATTGATGGCAAATACATTTTACTCTTTCCAGAATGAAGGTAGTAGAAGAGTGAAAATGGAAAAAACTTCGAGTCTTCCAAGGATCATTTCTAAGGATAAGAGAAGTTTGTCAAAATCAGAGAAGAAAGAAAAGTTTCCTGCTGGACCGACTTTGGCAAGTCCTGGACCAAGACTGGTGATGCAAGCTATGGAGGCGGAAAAGGAAGTAATTAAGTCGTATCCAGAGATTGAAATAATAAATCCAAAAATTATAGTTGTCATGAAGTAGAGAGAAATAAAAGCCCATATTGTGTTAAGGACAGAGAGCTCCAGAATCCTATTTCCCAAAGAGATTTTATAAACAAGGCGTGGATGAGTTGTTTTTTTTAATTCTTTGTATATTGTTTTGAGCATGACCAAGAATCGGAACTGCTTTATTCCACCTGCTGTAGAGCCAGCCGATGCTCCAATTAGAGAAAGTATCATAAGAAGTGCCAGAATAACAGGAGGCCAATTGGAATAGTCTGTTGAAGAAAAACCTGTAGTTGATGCGGCAGTGGTTACCTGAAAGAATCCATAGCGAAATGCTGTTATTGGATCGTGATAAACGTGGTTTTCTAAAAGAATGAATACTGTGAAGATTGTAGAAATGGCTATAATGGTCAAATAGCTTCTGACTTCGTAGTATGAGAGAAAAACTTTAAGACTTCTTGCTTTAAAGGCTCTGTAGTAGAGAGAAAGGTTTATTGAACCCAGAATCATAAAGACGGCTATAATCATCTCTACAGCGAATGAGTGAAAAGCTCCAATACTTGTGTTTTTTGTAGAAAAGCCTCCTGTTGCAACTGTGGCAAATGTGTGGTTGACTGCTTCGTAAAGACTAAGGCCTGAAGCTAAAAGCAGGATAATTTCAAGAATTGTCAAGATGAGATAAACAATAAGAATGGTTCTTGCTACTTCCTTTACTTTTGGCAATACTTTTTCTTCTACCGCCTTTGAGGCTTCAAACCTCATAAGTTGAGCACCACCTGCACCAAAAACTGGAAGAATAGAAAGAGCAAAAACAACAAATCCAATTCCTCCTACCCAGTGGGTTGTGGATCTCCAGAGGAGAACACTTCTCGGCAAGCTCTCAATATCTTTAAGTATTGATGCCCCTGTCGTTGTGAATCCTGATACTGATTCAAAGTAGGCATCAGCAAAGCTATGTATTGCGCCAGATTCAATATAAAAGAGGGCGGAAAGGGCGGGGAATAAAAACCAGACGAGAACCACTGTAAGAATAGATTCTTTGATGTTTAGTTCTTTGCTCCTAATTTGGAGACCTATAAGAAGAAGAGCAAATGAGAGTATGAGTGGATACATGTAGTCCATAAAGAGACCGTCTCCTTCGTAGAAGGAGTATACAGCAGGAAACAGGAATGAAAGTGAAAGTATGAATAGTAATAAGGATACGTATCGATAAACTACTGATAATCTCATTTTTTCTTCTCTATGCAGATAACTGTGTCATTCTTTTTAAGTTCTGTGTCTCCTCTGGCAAGGAAAACTTTTTCTCCTCTCTTGACTGCAACTATAAGGTTGCAGGTTCCGTTTCCAAGTTCGAAGACTTTTTTCCCCGATAGTTCAGAAGATATGCTAAATTCCACTATGTCTATATTTTCAGAAAGTTCCAGAAGTTCCAGAATTCCTCTTTTGCTCAAGCTTCTGTAAACCTTGGAAGCTATTAGTTTTCTAGGTATCAATGGAACGTCTATACCGATTGATTCAACTATTTTTTCATATTCTGGATGAATAACCAGAGAACAAACTTTCTTTGCTCCAAGCCTTTTAGCTAAAATGGCAGAGAGTATGTTTGTTTCCTCGTCTTCTGTAAGTGATATTGTCAGATCTGCGTTGCCGATGTTCTCGGACTTTAGCAGTTCTACATCTGTGAGTTCTCCATGAAAAACTGACACGTTGGGAAAGTTACCAGAAATTGTTTCACATATTCTTTTGTCTGGAGACAGGAATTTGATTTTTAGTTCTTTTATCTCTGAGAGTTTTCTCAGAAGTTCTTCGGTAATCTTTGAATAACCAAGAACAAATACAAACTTTATGGGAGAAAGTTTTATTCCTAAAGCCTCTACTAACTCATAAATTTTTTCCTCTTTTACTGCTATGTGGATTTTATCTCCGGGATATATGAAGGTTTTTCCTGAAGGTATGATTACCTCATTCTCTCTTTCAATAGCAACGATCGTGAACTCTACCTGATCTCTTATATTCCTGAGCTCAGAAATCTGTTTTCCTGCAAGGAAATCTTCCACTTTTACAAGATATTTGAAAATCAAAATTCCATCGTTTTCCAGCCTTACTGTGGAAAGTGCAAATGGATATTTAATGATAGAAAGAACTGTTTGAATTGTTTCCGAGAGAACATTGACAGTTTCACACTGAAGAAATTCTCTAACCGGTGGAGAAGAAAATGCCTTATTGCTGACACGGACAATAATATTCTCTTTCTGGAAAAGAGATTTAAGAAGAACTGCTATTGCAATGTTTTTCTCGTCACTCTCAGTAACAATTACGAATAAATCGAAGTTTTCGACCTCTTTCAAACAGTTTATTTCGAGAGCATTGCAGTTTATTCCAAGGATGTCGTAACTGTAGGTTAGTTGCTCTATCTTGCTACTATCTGTGTCCACGACGGCTATTTCGTAGTTCTCTTTTGAAAGTTTCTTTGCGAGATAACTTCCAACAACACCAGCACCGATAATACAAACCTTCATCATCCACCACTATTGTATTAACTGTATTAACCCAACTTGTCACCCATGGAATTTTCCCCTTTTTAAGGGAAATATAAGGGGTTCTTCTAAATTAACCGCTCACTATTCACAATTTACCATTCACTATATACAATTCTCATGCTATGTCAAAATCGGTTTTTAGATCAACTTTAATTGTATCAATCTCCATATTTTGCAGCAGGGTTTTAGGGCTTATTAGAGACATAATTATTGCTGCCTTTTTTGGTGCAGGAGCTCTAACAGATGCATTCTTTATTGCTTTCAGAATTCCAAACCTCTTGAGAAAAATTTTTGCAGAAGGAGCATTTAGTTCCGCCTTTACACCTGCCTTTGCTAAAAAGCTAAAAGAATCCACCTATGAGGCAAGGCTTTTCGCTGAGAGGTTTTTCTCTATTCTCCTTTTCTCATTAATTTTAACAGTTTTAATAGGTGAAATAGCAGCTCCTTTGATAGTGAAGATTGTAGCTCCTGGGATTTCAGGAGAGTACTTTGATATTTCAGTAAAACTACTCAGAGAAATGTTCCCATACATTCTCTTTGTTAGTCTCGTTGCCTTTTATGGTGGAATCCTCAACGGTTTTGAACACTTTTTTGCTCCTGCTTTTTCAACAGCCCTCTTTAATCTGGCAATTATTATCTCTGCAGTTTTTCTTTCAGGAAAGCTTTCAATTGAATCTCTTGCACTTGGAGTAGTAGTTGGTGGAGTGCTCCAGGTCCTTCTCCAGCTCGTTTTTCTCAAAAAATTCAGCTTTATGGTGAAACCCAGATTCGAAGTTACAGAAGATGTTAAGAGAACCCTGAAAAATATTATTCCTGGAATATTCGGATTTGCCGTAAGACAGTTTTCAATGCTTATAGATACGGTCTTAGCTTCTTTCCTGAAGACAGGAGCTATCTCCTACTTATACTATGCCAACAGATTTGTTCAGCTTCCCTTAGGAATGTTTGCTATTGGTCTTTCTCAGGTTCTTCTTCCAAGACTTGCAAAACGTTCTAATGATGGAAAGAAGCATAGAGAAGAATTAATAAACGGAATCCTCCTCTGTTCTGCAATCATCATTCCAGCGACTTTCGGACTGATCTTCTTTGGAAAACCGATGGTTGACCTCGTCTTCAACCACGGAAAGTTTACAGAAGGCGCCCTTAACGCTACCTATGGAGTTCTTGTCGGTTACTCTGTTGGACTCTACTTTTTTTCTTTAGAAAAAATTATTACAAACGCATACTACTCCTTAGACGAGTACAGATTTCCGGTTGTTGTTTCAGCCTATACACTGATTTTCAATCTATTTGTAAACCTCCTGCTGTGCTTTGTTCTGGGGCTTGGAGTTGTCGGGTTGGCTCTTGGAACGAGCCTGACATCTTTTCTCAACGTTTCTATTCTTGTGAAGGGTCTCGAAAGGAAATTCAAACTGAAGATTGCAAAGGAGATAATCCGCAAGACGATAAGCTACACCATTTACTCTATTCCCGTTGCAGTTGTCTCCGTAGCTGGTACCTTTGTTTATTTTTCAATTAGCTATTTCCCTTTTAAAGTAATGGCAGTATTATTCACTATCCTGCTGGCTGCATCTGTTTACATGGTGGTTCTGTTTGCTGCAAAGGACAGATTTATAGAGGTTATCAAAGGCTAAGGAGGTTCTAAGTGCACCCGATACTATTCAAAATTGGTCCAATAACGATTTACACCTACGGTGTTATGGTTGCTCTCGGGATCTTATTTGGTTCTCTTATACTGATGAAATTGGCAGAAAAAGAGGGAATCCCGAATAAGGATGTTGCGGATACAGCTTTCTGGTCGGTTATAGCAGGTATAGTTGGTGCAAGAGTTTTCTTCTTCATCTACAATCCTGAGTATCTCAATCCATGGTACAGAATTTTCTACTTCTGGGAAGGGGGACTTGTCTGGTATGGAGGAGTGATTTTTGGAGCTCTGACAGCTTTCTACTTTGTGAAGAAAAGAAAAATACCTGTCTGGAAGTTTGCAGATATCGCTTCAATTCCACTCTCTGTTGGGCTTGGATTTGGAAGGATTGGCTGCACCATGGCAGGCTGTTGTTATGGAAAGGAGTGTCATGCTCCATTTGCAATTACGTTTCATGATCCCCACTCGGCTGCTCCCTTAGGAATTCCCCTGTGTCCAACCCAGCCAATATCTTCTGTTGCCAACTTTCTAATTGCTGGAATTCTCTATCTTCTCTACCGCAGGAGAAAGGCTGCTGGAGAGATTTTTGGATTTTATCTCGTTCTCTACGGTATCTTCAGGTTTCTCATTGAGTTCTGGAGGGCAACTCCAAAGGATATTCTCGGTTTCTTAAGTAACAATCAGGTGATAAGTATTATAATGATGGCTGCAGGTTTTGTTATTGTCTATTACAGAAGAAAAGTTGCAGGAGGAGCTGAATGAAGAAGTATGCCTATTTTGAAGGTAAATTTGTTCCAATAGAGGAAGCCAACATAAATATTCAGACAAACTCTTTTCACTACGGAACTGCTGTATTTGAAGGAATCAGAGCTTACTGGAATGAAGAGAAGCAGCAGCTCTTTGGACTTTTCTTTAAAGAACACTACGAAAGGATGCTGAAGAACTGTAAGATTCTGAATCTTCAGGTTGAAAAAAATGCCGATGAGTTGGTTGATATAACTGTGGAACTTTTAAGGAAATGTCAACACAGAGAAGATACATACATTAGACCAATTGCCTACTTTGCGGATCTAAAAATTTCTCCAAAGCTTATCGGTTATAGAACAGAGATAGCAATTTACACACTTCCTCTTGGAGATTATCTGGATCTCTCAAAAGGTTTAAAAGCTAAAACTTCTTCATTTCACAGAATCAACGACACTATGATTCCAGCAAGGTGTAAAGTTGCAGGAGCCTACGTTAACAGTGCCTTTGCAAAAACTGAAGCACTTCTCAACGGCTACGACGAGGCTATTATGCTCAATCCAGATGGAACAGTAGCTGAAGGTAGTGGAGAGAACCTTTTTATTGTTAGAAATGGAAAGCTTATTACTCCTCCGTCCCACAGCAATATTCTTGAGGGTATTACGAGAAATGCTGTTATCGAGCTCGCAAAGAATGAGCTTGGTATTGAGGTTGAGGAGAGACCGATTTTAAGGAGTGAAATTTACGTTGCTGATGAAGTCTTCTTCACAGGAACAGCTGCCCAGGTTGCTCCTGTTGTTCAGGTTGATCACGTGGTTATCGGAAATGGAGAGATAGGAAAGGTTACGAAGAGACTTCAGGAAGTTTACTTCTCAATCGTCAAGGGAGAGAATGATAAGTACTCCCACTGGTTGATTCCAATTTACTAAGCTACAACTATAAAAATTTCTCCTTGTTTAAGGGAAGTACAAGAGGTTTTTCATAGTGAGTAGCGGATGTCTGGTAACGGGTGACGAGTAATGAGTGATGCGTAACAGGTCTTTTAACCATTTCTTGTTACAGGCCAATCGTCTCTCGTTGCTCGTTACTTTCTAAAAAACTTCCCTTGTGAAGGGGTGAACACAAAAGGTGGTAAGTTAAGCTAAAAGAATTAGTATCTAAAACTTGGATCAGGAATGAAACTCTTTATTGAAGTTCCAAAAGATAAAACTCTTTATCATGTTCTAAGAGAAAAGGGATTTATGAAGTCCGCCTACTGTGGTGGGCGGGGTATCTGCGGAAAGTGTATTGTTAAGATTAATGGAAAAGAGGAGCTCGCTTGTCTTACCTTTGGCCCTTTCAAAGGGGAAATTGAAATATTTGAAGAGAGACTTGTTTCAAAAGGAGAAGTTTTATCTCCGATTCAAATAGATCATCCACAAACCGGTTTTGGTGTTGCCATTGACCTTGGAACAACGGGAGTTGAAGGAGCCCTCTTTGATCTTTCAACCGGTGAATTTGTTGAAAGTTTTAAAACTCTGAATTTCCAGTCTGCTTTTGGTGCTGACGTTGTTACAAGGGTTGAGCTGGCAAGGGGAAGTTATGAAAAGGAGAGGGAATTACTACTTGAGAGTATCTCTTTTCTTCTCAAGCAATTTGGGAAAGAAATCAAAGAAGTTGTCGTTGTTTCCAACCCTGTAATGCAGCACTTCTTATTGGGGCTTCCAGTTGCTGGTTTTGAAAGATTCCCTTTCAGACTGGAAAGAGAAGGAGAAACTTATATAACAGGTAGAGAGCTTGGAATTTCTGATTTTTCAAATACCGTTTTCTACGTTCCGCCTCCTTTGAAGAACTTTATCGGTTCTGACTTTCTTGCCAATCTCCTCTACTTTGAAAATGAGGGTTACAAAGATTTTGGGGTGGCGGATCTTGGGACAAACGCTGAAATGGGAATATACAGAGAGAATAAAAAGGTTGCTGTTTCTGTTCCTGCCGGTCCTGCTTTTGAGGGGGTTGGACTTTTCTCCGGGATGAGAGCCGTTGAAGGGGCTATATACAAGGTCTTTTTTGACGGCAGAGCATTCAGATATCTTGTCATCGGTAGTGGAAAACCTCAGGGGATCTGTGCAAGTGGTTACTTCGATGTTATTTACCTTCTTAAAAGCTTTGGAGTGATTAACAGAGAAGGAACGTTTGAGGAGAGTTTTAATCCTTTGATTGGCAGTTATATCAGGGAAGTTGAAGGACAGAAAGCGTTTGTTCTCTACGATGACAGAGATACTCTGGTGGCTGTTACTCAGGAAGATATTAGAAAGTTTCTCCTTGCTAAAGGTGCTGTTTACGGTGGTTTTTCGGTTCTTGTTAAGGAAGTTGGTGTCCCTCAGAGGTTGTTCTTCAGCGGAGCTTTCGGAAGTCATATAGATAGGAGAAGTATTAAAGGTGTGAAATTGATTCCAAAGGAGATGCCCGAAGCTGAGCCTTTTGGAAATGTGGCTCTGAAGGGAGCTGCACTCCTTCTTGGAAGCAGGAGGCTGAGGGAAAGGATTAAAGAGCTGAAAAGGGAAGTTGATGTGGTGGAGCTTGCAACAAATAAAATCTTTGAAGAGAAGTACATAGAGGGGATGGAATTATGAAAAGACCGTTGATTAAAGGGAGGAACCTTCTCTGTAAAGTTGATGTGAAGGATATAGCATTCATAAACGCTATTTTTGAATGGTATCACGAGATTGCAACGGTTAGAACGAGAGATAGGAAAAAGGGATTGATTGAGCTCTGGATAGCTCCAGAGTTCTACGATGAAGCCTTAAAGGCTGTTGATTACCTGAAGAGTGGTGGTTTTGTTAAAGAGTTCGAAATCATTCGGGAGCTCGGAGACGATTGGCACAGAGAATAGTTATTCAAGCCCTACAGATTTTTTCAGTTCTTTTAATTCATCTTCTGTTAGAGACCTATATTCTCCGACAGGTAGATTGCCAAGCTTGAGATTCCCGAATTTTATTCTCCTCAAATACTTCACAGGATGACCAATTCTTTCAAACATTCTCTTTACCTGATGGTATTTACCTTCTGAAATTTCAATTTCGGCTTCCGATTCATTTTCTGTCGACTTTAAAATTCTGACCTTTGCAGGTTTTGTTTCAAAATCCTTGAACTTCATTCCTTTTCTTAGTGGTTCCAGTTCCTCTTCCTTTAGTTCTCCTTCAACTACTACGTAATAGACCTTGGGAACTTTCCACTTTGGATGAGTTAACCTGTGGGCAAGCTCGCCATCGTTTGTTATAAGGAGTAGTCCTTCTGCATCTTTATCCAGTCTTCCGACAGGAAAGAGCCTTTCAAACCTTGGAATGTCTGCAACAAGCTCCATAACTGTCATCTGTCTGTCTTTCGTTGAGGTTATATAACCTTCAGGTTTGTGGAGAATCAGGTAGTAGTTCTTCTCATATTCAACAAGCTCACCGTCGACAAGGACTTCATCTTCTTCAGGGTTAACGTTAAACGATGGGTCTTTAACAACTTCTCCATTTACTGTAACAAATCCTTTTCTTATCAATCTTTTAACCTGTGAACGGGTTCCAAATCCGGCATCTGCAAGTAGTTTATCCAGTCGCACCTTTTGCCTCTTCCTCTAATTTCTTTCCAATGAAGAATTTTACAGATAACCAGTAGGAGAAGAAAAACGTAGTGAAATTGATAAAAACTGAAATGACCTGAAAGAGCTTTTGTCTTTCTATGACTCTCGAGAGAAAAGATTCAATACCAACAGCTATTACCAGAAAAATCAGAAATTGAACTATCCATGCTTTTACGATGTCTGAGTTAGAGACCTCTTTTGAGAAGAACAGGTGTATTGAGTATCTAAATCCTATGTAGAGGACAGAAATTGTTATGAAGATAAAAAGTCCCAAGAGAACAACTGGATTCAGGTGTAAGACTTTTGTGCCCAAATATGCAATACCTGAATTTATCAATCCTAAAAACAGATAGATGAATAGATAGAAAGCCGCTCCTCTTATGTAAGGAAAATTGGCCATATTACCTCTCAGGTTTAAGAACTTTCTCTACAGAAAGTTTAAACGTTATGTAAATCACAAGGAGCTCTAAGTTAAGGAAAATAAACACAACTAAGGAGGGTTGTTTTATAAGCCCTCCTAAGAGCCAAAACAGTATCAGCGAGATAATAAAGAACGGTATGAACTGAAAAAGCCAGGCTTTGGGAATTCGCTTCTCATCTACTGGCATTCCGAGGAATTTCTTTACAGAAATTTTGTATGCAAAGAAGAGGGCAACAGGGGTTATGATGTAGCTCAAAACGGTTCCAATTGATGGAACGAGCCCCAGCTTCATGAGAAGCACCATTAAAAGGCTGTTGAACATGAAAACAACCACGAATGAATAAGCATAGACAAAGAAAGCTTTTAATAGAGAATCTTTCATTTTCGTTCTCCTTAATAAGAGTAGCCAAGGCCTCTTAGCTGGTCGATTCTATCTCTCCAGCCCTCCTTAACCTTAACCCACAGGCGTAAGTAAACCCTTTTGCCAAGGAGTTGTTCGAGTTCCTCCCTTGCAAGTTTACCAATTTTTTTCAGTCTCTGACCGCCTTTTCCAATTACAATGGCTTTCTGGGAATCCTTTTCCACGATTATGTCGGCATCTATAACCAGCATGTTGGGATCCCTATCTCCAGGCTGAATGCTTATAACTTGAACCGTAACTGCGTGAGGAATCTCTTCCCTTGTAAGAAGCATGATTTTTTCCCTGATTATTTCTGCCACGTACTGCTCTAAAGGCATGTCCGTTACCATGTGGTCTTCGTAGTACTTTGGACCCTCTGGGAGATACTGGGCTATCAGATCAAGTAATCTGTCGAGATTTGTCCCTTTTGTGGCAGAGATTGGGACTATGTCACTGACAAACGGAAATGTTTTATGAATCTCATCGATTAAAGGAAGGAGCTCTTCCTTTGGCACACCGTCTATCTTGTTAATTACAACTATTACCTTTGTATCTTTTCTCTTTTCCTCGCCTATCTTCTGCAGTATCTTTCTGTCAGCCTCTGTTAGACCAGCCCTTGCATCGATCAGGAAAAGAATAACGTCGGCATCTGGAATCACGCCAAAGGCTATTTCGTTCATATAACGGTTTAGTTCAAACTTCTCCTTGTGGATTCCAGGAGTATCAAGAAAAACAATCTGAGCGTCTTTCATATGTTTAACGCCAACTATTCTGTGTCTTGTTGTTTGAGGCTTGTCTGTGACTATCGCAACTTTTGTTCCGAGAAAACTATTGAGAAGGGTTGATTTACCAACGTTTGGTCTTCCCAAAATAGCAACGTATCCGGATTTAAAGCTTGCTTTTTGCTCTTCCAACCTTACTCCTCCAATATTGTTTTAGATTTTCTAAATCTAATTTAATCTGGTTTTTAAGTTCTTCAATGGAATTAAAACGTTTTTCTGGTCTTAAAAACTGTAAAAATTCAACTTTTATCTCTTTTCCGTAGAGTTCAGGGAGCCGGGTGTCAGGTACGTGGATTTCCAGTGTTCTTTGTGGTAGCTTATTAACCGTTGGTCTTTTCCCCAGATTCGCTATTCCCTTAAAACTTTTTCCATCTATTGTAACAACAACCTCATAGACTCCGTTTGGTAATGGAAGTACCTTTTCACATTTCACATTCAGAGTGGGAAATCCAATCTCTCTTCCCAGTTTGTTTCCTTCTTCAACTCTTCCTATGCAGAAGTAATTGAAGCCAAGCAAATAGTTGGCTTCGGGTAGTTTACCTTCATTCAGGAGTTCCCGGACTTTACTTGTTCCTATCTTCTCATCTTTGATCTTTTTAATGGGGATTGCCCTTACCTCGATTCCTAGTTTTCTGCCCAGTTCTTTTGCTGTAGTAATATCCCCGCTCCTTTCTTTGCCGAAGTGCCAGTCTTCACCTGCAAACAGTTTCCGGCAGCCAAACTCCTTCAATTTCAGGAAAAACTCCTCAGGACTCAGGCTTCTTATCCTGTCAAATTCGAGGTTTATCAGCCCCACTCCCAGATTTCTGGCGATAAGTTCTCTCTCTTTATCTGAAAAGAGACCGTTTTCCCATCTTTTAATTGAAATTATCAGGATCTTCCTGCACTCCTTTTTCGCCTCTTTTATAAGGGTTTGATGTCCCCTATGGAATGACTCGAATTTACCCACTATGCAGCACTTCATAGGCTATCTCTTTACCAGCGCTGGTGCCAATTCTTTCTGCTCCAAGGTCTATGAAACTCTTTGCTGCTTCATAGGTTCTGATTCCCCCTGCAGCTTTAACTTTGGCTTTACCTTCTGAACAGTCAACAAGGAGCTTTACATCTTCATAGGTTGCTCCATAGGCTCCATATCCTGTGGATGTCTTCAGAAAATCCCAGTTGTTTTCAACGGCAAGTCGACAGAGGGCTAATTTTTCCTCTTCGGAGAGGTAACAGCATTCAAATATGAGTTTAATTATCTTTCCTTCTGCCAGTTCCCGAATTTTCTTCAGTTCCTCTTCTACTCTCATCCAATTTCCTTCTTTGACTGCGCTTATGTCAACTACCACGTCGAGCTCTCCTGCTCCACTTTTTAAAGAATACTCTACTTCTTTTAGTTTTAACTCTAAGGGAATGGCAGAGAGAGGAAATCCTATTACTGTGGAAACTTTACTCTCTGGCAGGATTTCTCTCGCTATTTTTATATGCTTAGGAAAAACACAAAGGGTAGCAAAGTTAAATTTCTTTGTATCTTCTGCAGCCTCAAGGACTTTCTCTGCTGTTATTGTGGATTTTAGTACAGAATGGTCTATTTTTGAGAGAATGGAAGCTTCCATCTTTCACTCCATAATTCAGTTTCTGAATCTATAATTCAATTTTACATAATAAGGAGGAAAAAATGCGTTTAAATAAATTCTTGGCTTATGCTGGATTTGGAGCAAGGAGAAAAGTTGAAGAACTGATAAAGCAGGGAAGGGTTACGGTTAACGGTGAAGTTGTTGACAATCCAGCTGTTGAAGTTGACCCAAAAAAGGACGATGTAAGGGTTGATGGTGAAAGGGTTAGACTGCCGAAGAAGTTTGTCTACCTTGTCTTCAACAAGCCTCAGGGTGTTCTGACGGCTATGGAGAGAGCACCAGGAGATAAGAGGCCAATCGTTGCAGACTATTTCAAGAAGTATCCTGTAAGACTTTTCCCAGTTGGAAGACTTGACTACAACACAGAAGGACTTCTCATAATGACAAACGATGGTGAATTAGCAGAGAGGCTGACCCATCCAAGATACCATGTTCCGAAGACTTACATAGCAAAAGTTAAAGGAAGAGTTACTCCTGCTGAGATTGAGAGGATGAAGAAAGGGGCAAAACTCGTTGATGACAAAGGTAAATCTTACTTTGCTAAGCCGGTTGATATAAAACTTCTAAAGCCAAGCAGAACGGGTAGAAACACGTATGTTCAGATAACCGTTGATATTGGAAAAAACAGAGTTGTGAGAAGGTTCTTTGATAGATTTGACCATGGAGTTTTGAAACTCAAAAGGGTTGCCATAGGACCTCTCAAACTTGGCGATTTACCCAGAGGAATGTACAGGGAACTTACTCCTGAAGAGGTCAAGAAGCTTAAACAGGTAGCTGGATTGGAGGAGAAATGATCGTAATTGCGGGTCCCTGCGTAATTGAAGATAGAGATATACTCTTTGAAATAGCAAGAAAAGTAAAGGAACTCAAAGAGAGATATCCTGAGCATATCTGGATTTTTAAAGCCTCTTTTGATAAGGCGAACAGGAGCTCCATTGACTCCTACAGAGGTCCAGGAATAGATAAAGGGCTTGCCCTCCTTTCAGAAGTTAAGGAAAAGTTCGGACTTTCCATAACCACTGACATTCACGAAACATGGCAGGCAAAACCTGTTGGAGAGGTTGTCGATATTGTTCAGATTCCAGCATTTCTGTGTCGCCAGACAGATCTCCTTGTTGCTGCAGCAAGAACAGGAAAAGCTGTGAACGTCAAGAAGGGACAGTTCATGGCACCATGGGATATGGGAAACGTTGTTGAAAAACTTACAAAGAGCGATGCAACAGAGATTCTCCTGACAGAAAGGGGGACAACGTTTGGTTATAACAATCTTGTGGTTGACTTCAGATCCATTCCTATTATGAAACAGTTTGGAGTTAAAGTCATCTTTGATGCAACCCATTCCGTTCAGAGGCCTGGAGGACAGGGAAAATCGAGCGGTGGTGACAGAGAGTTTGTTCCTTATCTCTCTCGGGCCGCTGTAGCCACTGGGGTTGATGGTCTTTTCTTTGAAATTCATCCAGAACCAGAGAGAGCCCTATCAGACGGTCCGAACATGCTGAGGCTTGATGAATTTGAGTCATTGATAGAAAAACTCTTTAAGCTCCATTTCTTTGTAGAGGGGAATTTTTAATGAGAGATGACCAGATTCATGAAGTAATTGGAATTCTAAGAAGAGAAACAAAAAAGTGGGATGTTCCAATAGTAACGCTTATGTCTCAGACAGAGAGAAATCCATTTAAGATATTAATCGCTACTGTTTTGAGTCTTAGAACAAAAGATGAGGTTACAGCAAAAGCAGCAGATAGACTTTTCCAGGTTGCCGATAATCCTTATGACATGATGAAGCTGGACGAAGAAGAGATTGCAGCACTTATCTATCCCGTCGGCTTCTACAGGAAAAAAGCAAAGAATATAAAGGAAATCTGTAGGGTTCTCATAGATAAATATGATGGAAAAGTTCCCGATGATATAGATGAACTCCTGAAACTTCCTGGTGTCGGAAGAAAAACTGCAAATCTTGTGGTAACGCTGGGCTATGGAAAACCTGGCATCTGTGTCGATACACACGTTCACAGAATCTCAAACAGACTCGGTTATGTAGACACAAAGACACCAGAGGAGACTGAGTTCGCTCTTAGAAAAAAGCTTCCTAAGGAGTACTGGATTGAGATAAACGACCTTCTTGTTTCCTTAGGACAGCACATCTGTCATCCAACCTCTCCAAAATGCTCTCAGTGCCCGATTGAAGAGTACTGCGAGAAACGGGGAGTTAAAAGGAGCAGATAATGAAAATTTCTCCGTTATTGACAGATCTCTATCAGCTTACAATGATGTGTGCTTACCTTGACAACGAAAATAAGGAATGGGCTGCATTTGAACTATTTGTAAGAAAGCTACCTGAAAGGAGAAATTACCTCGTATATGCAGGACTTCAAGATGTAGTTGAATTAATAGAGAACCTTAAATTTTCAAAAGAAGATATTGACTATCTTCACTCTCTACGGATTTTCCCCAATTGGTTTTTAGATTTTCTCAAAGAGTACCGGTTTTCCGGAAATCTTTATTCGATGAAAGAGGGAACTCTGTTCTTTCAGCATGAACCAGTTCTCCGGGTAGAAGCTCCCATTTATGAAGCTCAGCTCCTTGAGACGGCGATCATGAATCAGGTTCACATCTCATCTCTCATAGCAACAAAAGCAGCCAGAGTCTTTTCTGTTTCAAGGAGAAAACTCCTTTCAGACTTCTCTTTTCGTAGAACCCATGGCACAGATGCTGGTCTAAAAGTTGCAAGAAGTTGTTACATAGCAGGATTCAACTCAACCTCAAATGTCCTTGCCGGGAAGCTTTACGGTATTCCTGTTGTAGGAACTGTAGCCCATTCTTTTATTATGTCCTTTGAGCATGAAGAAGATGCCTTCAGAGCTTATGCCAGAACATTTCCAGACAATACGGTACTCCTTGTTGATACCTATGACACGATTGAAGGAGTGAGGAGAGCAATAGAAGTTGCAAAGGAGCTTGAATCAAAAGGCTATAAACTCAAAGGAATACGACTTGATAGTGGTGATGTCATTGAACTTTCGAAAATTTCCAAGAAGTTCCTTGATGAAGCAGGTTTGAACTACGTCAAAATTATTGTGAGCGGTGGGCTTGACGAGTACAAAATTGATGAAATTCTCAAGGCAGGAGCTCCCGTTGATGCTTTTGGCGTTGGAACGAAGGTGGGAACCTCTGCCGATGCTCCTTACATAGACTTTGTCTATAAACTTGTTGAATTTAACAATAAACCTGTCATGAAAACAAGTAAAGGAAAAAAGATGTATCCCGGAAGAAAGCAGGTTTTCAGAAAAGAAAATGGAGATACTGTAGGTTGTTTTGGTGAGAAGCTTTCGGGAGAACCACTGCTTGAAAAAGTGATTGAATGCGGTAACCTCATTAAAAAACTTCCTTCTCTGAATGAGATAAGAGAATACTTTATTTCCCGATTTGAGGAGTTCCCACAGGAAGTCAAAGATATAAATAAAAAATGGGAATATCCTGTAAACATAAGTCAGAAGCTTGAGAGCCTTTACGAAAAATTAAGAAGAAAATTATTGACCGGAGGTTGATCTCAGTTGAAAGGCATAAGAATAATTACAATAGACGGTCCAGCAGGAGCAGGAAAAAGTACCATTGCAAAAGAGATTGCAAAGAGATTTGGATTTACTCATCTTGATTCTGGTGCCATCTACAGAGCAATAGGTGTGGCCTGTAAAGAGGTAGGCACAAACCTTGAAGATGAAAAAGCTGTCCTTGGAGTTGCCCAAAAGTTGCAAATAGAGCTGAAAGAGGGCAGGGTTCTTCTTGATGGAGAAGATATAACGGAAAAGATTCGGACTCCTGAAGGAGGCTTTTTAGCTTCAAAAGTAGCTCAGTTTAAAGAAGTTAGAGAAATTGTAGTTAAAATCTTGAGAGAGATTGCCAAAGGAAAGAGAGTGGTAACAGATGGCAGAGATGCTGGTACTTACATATTTCCTGAAGCAGATTTGAAAATCTACCTGACAGCCTCACCAGAAGAGAGAGCAAGAAGAAGATATGAGGAACTGATAAAGAAAGGATTCGATGTATCCTATGAAGAGATTTTAAAAGAAGTAATAGAGCGGGACGAAAGAGATAAGAATAGAAAATTTGCTCCGCTTGTAATTCCTGAAGGTGCTGTAATAATTGATACAACTGGTAAAACCATTGAGGATGTTCTTTCAGAAGTTTCTCAACTCATCAACTGTTGATGTCAAAATGGAGTTGACACAGAAAACTGGATGCCTATATTAGCTGTTGTCAAAATTGAATAAGAAGTTGGCACCGAGGAGTTGACACCGAAGCTGCAAAGGCTATATTATCAGCCAGCAAGCTTCGGGGGGTTGACAACCGGAGCTGGCAAGCATAAATTTAAATCTTGCGCTTCGAGGGAAGCGGTCTTTGACAGGAGAATAAGGGGCGTGCACCTGCGGGAAGCGAGACAAGCCCTTAGGGGCTTTTGATTGAGGTGTTCCGCAGGTTTTTGATGAGCCTTGCGAACTGAGTCAGAGATAGCTTTTCGGATATTTTTGCTGGAGAGTTTGATCCTGGCTCAGCGCGAACGCTGTCGGCGTGCCTAACACATGCAAGTCGTGGGGCAGCAGGCGGGTTCCTTTTGGAACCCGTGCTGGCGACCGGCGAACGGGTGAGTAACGCGTGAGCAACCTACCCCGAGGAGGGGGATAACCCGGGGAAACTCGGGCTAATACCCCATAAGCGCACGGCCCGCATGGGTTGTGTGAAAAGGGTGGCCTCTGCATTGCAAGCTGCCGCCTCGGGATGGGCTCGCGTCCCATCAGGTAGTTGGTGAGGTAACGGCTCACCAAGCCTACGACGGGTAGCCGGCCTGAGAGGGTGGTCGGCCACACCGGGACTGAGACACGGCCCGGACTCCTACGGGAGGCAGCAGTGGGGAATCTTGGGCAATGGGCGCAAGCCTGACCCAGCGACGCCGAGTGGAGGAAGAAGCCCTTCGGGGTGTAAACTCCTGTCGCCGGGGACGATGCGGGTGTGGGTTAATAGCCTACACTCGTGACGGTACCCGGAGAGGAAGGGACGGCTAACTACGTGCCAGCAGCCGCGGTAATACGTAGGTCCCGAGCGTTGCGCGAAATTACTGGGCGTAAAGAGCGCGTAGGCGGGCCAGTAAGTCAGAGGTGAAAGCCCCCGGCTCAACCGGGGAATTGCCTCTGATACTGCTGGTCTAGGGTCCGGAAGAGGCTGGCGGAATTCCCGGTGTAGCGGTGAAATGCGTAGATATCGGGAGGAACACCGGTGGCGAAGGCGGCCAGCCAGGACGGTACCGACGCTGAGGCGCGAAAGCGTGGGGAGCGAACCGGATTAGATACCCGGGTAGTCCACGCTGTAAACGATGGGTGCTGGGCGTTGTGCCCGAATGGGTGCAGTGCCGAAGCTAACGCGTTAAGCACCCCGCCTGGGGAGTACGGCCGCAAGGCTGAAACTCAAAGGAATAGACGGGGGCCCGCACAAGCGGTGGAGCATGTGGTTTAATTCAATGCTACGCGAAGAACCTTACCAGGGCTTGACATGCAGGGAAAAGCGGCCGAAAGGTCGTGTGGGTACCCTTCGGGGTACCCGCCCTGCACAGGTGGTACATGGCCGTCGTCAGCTCGTGCCGTGAGGTGTTGGGTTAAGTCCCGCAACGAGCGCAACCCCTGTCCCTAGTTGCCAGCGGGTAAAGCCGGGCACACTAGGGAGACTGCCGGCGATAAGCCGGAGGAAGGAGGGGATGACGTCAGGTCAGTATGCCCCTTACGCCCTGGGCTACACACGTGCTACAATGGCCGGGACAGAGGGAAGCGAAGCCGCGAGGTGGAGCAAAACCCAGAAACCCGGTCTCAGTTCGGATTGCAGGCTGCAACTCGCCTGCATGAAGCTGGAATCGCTAGTAACGGCCGGTCAGCTACACGGCCGTGAATACGTTCCCGGGCCTTGTACTCACCGCCCGTCACACCCCGAAAGCTGGCTCTACCAGAAGTCCCCGGGCTAACCCCCGGAAGGGGGAGGCAGGGGCCGAAGGTAGGGTTGGTGATTGGGGTGAAGTCGTAACAAGGTAGCCGTAGGAGAACCTGCGGCTGGATCACCTCCTTTTATGGAGAGGGGTGGGCAGGTTCCTGCCCCTGAGGAAGAATACGCAGGTGCACGTCCCTTATCCTCTTGTCAAGGAGGGCCAGTAGCTCAGTTGGTCAGAGCGTACCCCTGATAAGGGTAAGGTCGGTGGTTCAAGTCCACCCTGGCCCACCACAAGAGGGAAAGTGGGGACGTAGCTCAGCTGGGAGAGCGCCTGCCTTGCAAGCAGGCGGTCGCCGGTTCAAGTCCGGCCGTCTCCACCAATTAATTTCAAGATCTTTGACAGATGAATAAGGGAACTGAGATTTCCTGATAGGTTAACAGGCCGAGGTGCTAAGGGCACACGGTGGATGCCTTGGCGCCAGCAGGCGAAGAAGGGCGTGGTAAGCTGCGAAAAGCCCCGGCGAGGCGCAAACAGCTGAAGACCCGGGGATGCCCGAATGGGGAAACCCGGCAGGCAGAAAGCCTGTCATCCCGCGTTTTGCGGGAGGCGAGACCCCCCGAACTGAAACATCTCAGTAGGGGGAGGAAAGGAAATCAACCGAGACTCCCTGAGTAGCGGCGAGCGAAAGGGGACCAGCCCAAACCGGATGGGTGTTAAAGCCCGCAGGCGTTGCCCATCCGGGGTAGCGGGACGTACCTGGAGGAGGCTGCGGACTCCTCGGGGAGTTACAAAAGGCTTGGGTAGCCGAATGGTCCTGGAAAGGCCAGCCATAGAGGGTGAAAGCCCCGTAGGCGAAACTCAAGCCTCTCCCTGGGGTACGATCCCAAGTACCGCGGGACACGAGGAATCCTGCGGGAATCAGGGGGGACCACCCTCCAAGGCTAAGTACTCGCTGGCGACCGATAGCGCATAGTACCGTGAGGGAAAGGTGAAAAGAACCCCGGGTAGGGGAGTGAAATAGAACCTGAAACCGTGTGCCTACAAGCGGTCGGAGGGGATCTTTGATCCCTGACGGCGTACCTTTTGCGTAATGGGCCAGGGAGTTACTCTCAGCGGCGAGGCTAAGCCGAGAGGCGGAGCCGTAGGGAAACCGAGTCCGAATAGGGCGCATAGTCGCTGGGAGTAGACCCGAAACCGTACGATCTACCCATGGCCAGGGTGAAGTCCGGGTAACACCGGATGGAGGCCCGAACCCACCAGTGCTGAAAAACTGGGGGATGAGCTGTGGATAGGAGTGAAAAGCTAATCGAGTACGGAGATAGCTGGTTCTCCCCGAAATAGCTTTAAGGCTAGCCTCACGGAAGAGTCTGCTGGAGGTAGAGCTACTGGTGGGGCTAGGGCCCCGAAAGGGGTACCGACCCCCGCCAAACTCCGAATGCCGGCAGATGCTCCGTGGGAGTCAGACCGTGGGGGATAAGCTCCATGGTCGAGAGGGAAAGAGCCCAGACCGCCAGCTAAGGTCCCCAAGTGGTGGCTAAGTGGTAAAGGAAGTGTGCCCGCTAAGACAGCCAGGAGGTTGGCTTAGAGGCAGCCATCCTTTAAAGAGTGCGTAACAGCTCACTGGTCGAGCGGGCATGCGCCGAAAATGTAGCGGGGCTCAAGCCACCCACCGAAGCTGCGGGTTCACCACGATAGTGGTGAGCGGTAGGGGAGCGTTCCCTGTGGGCTGAAGGTAAGCCGTAAGGCTTGCTGGACTGCAGGGAAGTGAAAATCCTGGCATGAGTAGGCGATAAGGAAGGTGAGAAGCCTTCCCGCCGAAAGCCCAAGGTTTCCAGGGGAAGGCAAGTCCGCCCTGGGTTAGCCGGCCCCTAAGGCGAGGCCGAAAGGCGTAGCCGATGGGAAGCGGGTTAATATTCCCGCGCCACTCCGGTGGAGCGATGGGGGTGACGCAGGAGGATAGCCCGACCCGGGCGATGGTTGTCCCGGGCCAAGGTAGTAGGGGGAGGGTCTAGGCAAATCCGGACCCTCGCTAACCCCGAGAACTGATGGGGAGCCCTTTATAGGGCGAAGCGGGTGAATCCACACTGCCGAGAAAGAACCCCTAAGCTGTGAAGCCGGAGTGACCGTACCGCAAACCGACACAGGTGGGCGGGTGTAAAAGCACCAAGGCGTTCGGGGGAACCCTCCGTAAGGAACTCGGCAAAATGACCCCGTAACTGCGGGAGAAGGGGTGCCCTGGAAGGTGTAGGGTCTTGCACCCGAAGCTTTCTGGGGCCGCAGAGAATAGGCGGTGGCGACTGTTTACCAAAAACACAGGTCTCCGCAAACTCGTAAGAGGATGTATGGGGACTGCAACCTGCCCAGTGCCGGAAGGTTAAGGGGAGGGGTGCAAGCCCCGAACCGAAGCCCCGGTAAACGGCGGCCGTAACTATAACGGTCCTAAGGTAGCGAAATTCCTTGTCGGGTAAGTTCCGACCTGCATGAATGGTCCAACGACTGCCGCACTGTCTCGCGGAGGGTCCCGGCGAAATTGTAGTCTGGGTGAAGATGCCCAGTACCCGTGGCAGGACGGAAAGACCCCGTGAAGCTTTACTGCAGCCTGGCATTGTGTCTTGGCGGTGGCTGCGCAGGATAGGTGGGAGCCTGGGAAGTCCCCGCTCCGGCGGGGATGGAGGCGCCGGTGAGATACCACCCTGTCACCGCTGAGGCACTAACCTAGGGCACTGGATCGTGCTCGGGGACAGTGTCAGGTGGGCAGTTTGACTGGGGCGGTCGCCTCCTAAAAGGTAACGGAGGCGCCCAAAGGTCCCCTCAGCGCGGTCGGCAATCGCGCGTAGAGTGCAAGGGCATAAGGGGGCTTGACTGCGAGACCGACAGGTCGAGCAGGTGCGAAAGCAGGGCCTAGTGACCCGGCGGTTCTGAGTGGAAGGGCCGTCGATCAACGGATAAAAGCTACTCCGGGGATAACAGGCTGATCGGTCCCGAGAGCTCACATCGACGGACCGGTTTGGCACCTCGATGTCGGCTCGTCGCATCCTGGGGCTGAAGCAGGTCCCAAGGGTTGGGCTGTTCGCCCATTAAAGCGGCACGCGAGCTGGGTTCAGAACGTCGTGAGACAGTTCGGTCCCTATCCGCCACGGGCGCAGGAGGCTTGAGGGGAGCTGCTCCTAGTACGAGAGGACCGGAGTGGGGACACCTCTGGTGTACCAGCTGTTCCGCCAGGAGCATCGCTGGGTAGCCATGTGTCCACGGGATAACCGCTGAAGGCATCTAAGCGGGAAGCCCACCCCAAGATTAGGCCTCCCTTCCCCTCGTGGGAGTAAGGCCCCTGGGAGACTACCAGGTAGATAGGCCGCAGGTGGAAGCCCGGTAACGGGTGGAGCTGAGCGGTACTAATCGGCCGAGAGCCTCGGCCTTTAACCTACCAGGAATCTCAGTTCCCTTATTCATCTGTCAAGGATAGAAGTTGAATAAGGTAAGTTTTGATAATAGAAAGCCTGGTGCCCATAGCGGCGGGGAAACACCCGATCCCATTCCGAACTCGGAAGTTAAGCCCGCCAGCGCCGATGATACTGCCCTGGAGACGGGATGGGAAAGTAGGGCGGTGCCAGGCTTTTTTATTTTGTCTCCATAACTTTTACCTGGAGGTGAAAGATGGAACTCTGGGTAAGAGCCAATGGAGAAACTGTTAAACTTCAAGGTTCTCTAAAAGCTATCTGTGAATCCCTCCTTGAAAAGTTCAAAGAAAATCCTCAAATCCTTGCATTTAATGGAACAAAGAAAGAAAGAAGAAGATTTAAGAGAGAACTTAGATGTGCAGGTAGAGATCTTCTTAAAGCTGCTGAAAATTATCTTGACTGGTATAGAAGGTGCAGAAGGCTTTTTAACTAAAAATTTAGTGTTTAGCAAAAAGAAAGCCTCCTATAAGGAGGCTTTTATTTTTTTTATAGGAACTTTTTTTGTAAGCCCAAGCTTTGTTATATAATCCACTCTGCAAAGTTTCTGAATTTGAGGTAAGGGTATGGCTGTTTCTCAGATTGAGAGTGTAAGGAAAGAGTTCCTGGAAGGACTGGAAAAGGTTAATTCTATTGAGAAGCTGGAAAAGCTCAGAGTTGAATTTATAGGTAGAAAGGGAAAGGTTACAGAGCTTCTGAAATCCATTCCAAAGCTTCCTCCTGAGGAGAGGAAGGAGTTTGGAAAGGCGTGCAACGTTTTGAAGGGAGAGATTGAATTTCTGATAAAGGAAAAGCTGAGCTACTTTAAGGAGCTTGAAAAAAAGGAGAAGTTAGAGAAGGAAAGGATTGATGTCACTCTACCGGGGAGAAGAAGACCTCTTGGTTCTCTCCACGTAGTTACAAAGACTTTGAAGGAGATAGTAAATATCTTTACTTCAATGGGATTCTCTGTTGCTGAAGGTCCTGAGATTGAAACTGACTTCTATAACTTTGAAGCTCTGAACATTCCAAAAGGGCATCCTGCAAGGGAGATGCAGGATACTTTCTACATTTCAGAGGATGTTGTTCTTAGAACTCACACTTCTCCTGTTCAAGTCAGGGTAATGGAAAAGCATCACCCTCCAATTCAGATAGTTGCTCCCGGGAAGGTCTATAGAAAAGATGCAGATGTTACCCACACTCCTATGTTTCACCAGGTTGAAGGTTTGATGGTTGATGAAAAGGTAACTTTTGCAGATCTTAAGGGAGTTCTGGAGCTTTTCTTGAGAGAGATGTTTGGTTCAGATACAAAGGTACGTTTCAGACCGTCCTACTTCCCATTTACAGAGCCAAGTGCAGAGGTTGATATCGGTTGTGTGATATGTGGTGGTAAGGGATGTAAGGTCTGTAAAGGAACAGGATGGCTTGAAATCTTAGGATGTGGAATGGTTGATCCGGCAGTTTTCAAAGCAGTTGATATAAATCCCGATATCTATCAGGGATTTGCCTTTGGGATGGGAGTTGAGAGAATTACAATGCTCAAGTACGGTATTGATGATTTGAGATTCTTCTTTGAAAATGACTTGAGATTCTTAAGACAGTTCAGGGGTATGTAAGATGAAGATAACTTACAACTGGCTTAAAGAGTTCATTGATATAGATGATCTCTCTCCACAAGAAGTGGCAGATATCCTTACTGACGTTGGAATTGAGGTTGATTCTGTCAGATATGTTGCTGAAAATCTTGAGAAGGTTGTTACTGGAAAGATTGTTGAAATAACAAAGCATCCTAATGCAGATAAGCTAAAAATTTGTCAGGTTGACGTTGGAGATACTGTTTTACAGATAGTTACAGGGGCTGATAATGTTTTTGAAGGAGCTGTTATTCCTGTTGCCCTCCACGGTTCAAAACTGCCAATCGGAATAAAGATAAAGAAAAGCAAGCTTAGGGGTGTTGTTTCGAATGGAATGCTCTGTTCTGAGGAGGAGCTGGGACTGACAGATTCCTCTTCAGGGATAATGATTCTTCCTGATGATGTCGAGATTGGAAAAGACATTAAAGAGGTCCTCGGGCTTGACGATTGGATAATAGAGTACGAGATAACAACAAACAGACCTGACGCCCTCTCTGTCCTTGGAATTGCAAGAGAACTAAAGGCTGTTCTCAACAGACCTATCAAGCTTCCACAAGGCGATTTTGAGGAAGGAGATTTTGAGGCTAAGTATGAAGCTGCCCTTTCCGTTCTTGATGGTGGAGCCTGTCCAAGGTATGATGGATTCATCGTTAAAGGAATCAAGAACAGGTACTCTCCACTTTCCATACAGACAAGACTTTATCTTGTTGGCTTAAGACCAATAAATGCGGTTGTTGATGTTACCAACTATGTGATGTACGAACTTGGACAACCTCTTCATGCCTTTGACCTTGAAAAGCTTACCGGGAAAGAAATTGTTGTAAGAAGAGCTAAGGATGGTGAGGCCATAGTAACGCTTGATGGAGTTGAAAGGAAGCTTACAAAAGATGACCTCGTAATAGCGGATGCTGAAAAGCCTGTTGCAATTGCTGGAGTAATGGGTGGAGAGGAGAGCGGTACTTCTCTATCCACCGAAAATATCTTTCTTGAGTCTGCTCACTTTGATCCTATGACTATAAGGAAAACCTCTAAAAGGCTTGGTCTTTCAACTGATGCTTCCTACAGATTTGAAAGGGGAGCAGATATTGAAAGCACAGATTTTGCAGCAAAGAGAGCTCTTCATCTGATTCAGAAACTCTGTGGTGGAAAGGTTGCTAAAGGTAAGCTCTCTTTCTATCCAAAGCCTTATACTCCAAAAGTGATTGTCTATAACCCCGCAAGAGCTACCAGGATACTTGGAGTTGACATACCCCCAAGGAAATCCTTTGAAATCCTAAGCAATTTAGGATTTACTGTTAAAAAGGAACAGGACTATATCGTTGTTAAGGTTCCTTCATGGAGAAAGTACGATGTAACAAGGGAAATAGACCTGATTGAAGAGGTTGTCAGAATTTATGGAATGAAGAACGTTGTCAGCACTTATCCTTTAATGCATTCAGAGATTGAAAGAAACTTTAACTACGATAGATTGAATGAAGTCAGGGAGTTTTTGGCTTCCCTTGGCTTGAACGAAGCTATCAACTACAGCTTTATAGGTGAAAAACTTTATGGGTACTTTGGACTTTCGATTGAGAATCTCATCAAGATAGCAAATCCACTTTCTGAAGAGTGGGTCTATATGAGGGATAAGGTATTCCCAAGCCTTGTTCAGAATGCTGTTTTGAACATTAACAGGAATGAGAAGGACGTTCTTCTCTTTGAAGTTGCAAAGGTTTTTGAAAGTAGAGGAGAGAAGTTACCTGAAGAGCCTCTACACCTTGGAATTCTTTTAACAGGCAGGGTTTCAGAGGGGCTATTTGGAGAGAGAAAAGTTGACTTTTACGATTTGAAGGGAGTTGTTGAGAGTTTGTTTGAGTTTCTGAAGATAGAAGGAGAATTTGAGGCTGTTAATGACATAAGTTGCCTGCATCCAGGGCAGAGTGCAAAGGTTGTTGTGAAGGGAGAGGAAGTCGGATTTATAGGAAAGCTTCATCCTGATATCTTAGAAAAGCTTGACGTAAAACAGGACATATTTGTCGGAGAGCTCAACATAGGTAAGCTTTTAGAGTTTTCTAAGGATGAGAAGATTGCATTTAAACAAATTCCAAAGTTCCCACCTGTTACAAGGGATATTGCGGTTTTAGTTAGTGTAGATACTCCTGTTGGGGAGTTAGAGAAGATAATAAGAGGTTCTGCAAAATACCTTGAGAAGCTGAAACTCTTTGACGTTTACATGGGCAAAGGAATTCCTGAAGGGAAGAAGAGCGTTGCGTTCTCTCTTGTTTTTAGATCTCCTGAGAAGACCTTGTCAGATGAAGAAATAAATAAGATATTGAATGGTATAATAAAAGCGCTTGAAAAATCCGGAGCCACATTGAGGGCATAAGAGGAAGATTGTGAGCTTACCTGAGACTGTTGAAGTTGTAATATCGGGAAGGAAATTTAATATAAAGACGGACAAAGATCCTGAGTATGTCAAGCATCTCTCTCATAGACTTGAGACCATAGTTGAGAGGATCAGAGCAGGTAACAGCAGGGTTACTTTTGACAAAGCCCTTGTTGTTGCCTGTTTTTACATACTTGACGAAAATGAGTCACTGAAGAAACAGATTCAGGAGCTTGGTGAAGAGATAAAACGGCTTGAAGAAGGAGCCAAGCTTTTGATAAGTACAAAAAAGATAGCTCCTTGATCTTCCCTTATGCCCCTCTGTTAAGATGGGGTTAATAGTGTGCTGACAAAAGAACAGATAAGAGAAGAAATAAAGAAAAAGCGTCTTCTTCTGCCACCGGAAGAAGTAAAAACAAAGAGCGAGAAGGTTATAGAAAGACTTCGAGAAATTATTCCTCCTGAAGCACAAACCTTTATGTTTTACGCTCCTTTTAAAAAAGAGGTAGATCTTTTGCCTTTTGCTGAGGAGCTTCTCTCTTCAGGAAAGCAGATTATTTTCCCAAAAGTTTCTGGTAAGGATATTCTTCCTATAGGGGTTTTCTCTTTGAAGGAGCTCTGTTCCGGATACTGTTCTATCTTAGAACCCCCTTTGGATTATTCAAGAGTTGTGAGAACGATCGATATTGTTTTTGTTCCAGGAATTGCCTTTGACCTTTCCTGTTTTCGAATAGGCTATGGTGGTGGATTTTACGATCGGTTTCTTGCAAAACACGAAGTTGGCACTAAAATTGGTATTTGCTTCGATTTTCAGATTGTTGAGAAGATACCACACGATCCTTTTGATATTCCTGTGGATGTGGTGGTTTCAGAAAAAAGAGAGATAAGGAGGAGTAAATGGAGCTAATACTTGTTGCAATACTGGCAATTTTTACAGGACTTACCGTTGGTTACGTTGTCGGTATGAAGAGAAGTCATGTAGAGAGTGAAAAGATAGAGAAAAAGATAAAAGAAGAAGCTAAGGAGGAGGCACAAAAGCTCCTTGATAAGGCAAAGGAAGAAGCTAATGAGCTAAGGACAAAAGCTGAAAAACTCCTGAGAGAGTCTCAAGAGAAGTTTGAAGAGATGAAGAGAGAGGCTTTCCTCAAAGCAAAAGAGGAGATTCTCAAGGAGAAAGAGAAGTTAGAAGAGGAACTGAGAGAGAAGAGGAGAGAGCTTTCTGAACTGGAAAAGAGACTCCTAAGGAGAGAGGAATATCTGGATAAGAGAGAATCAACTCTTGATAAGAGAGAAGATAACCTTGATAGAAGAGCTGAATTCCTTGATAAGCTGGAGAAAGAGCTGGAGGAAAAGAAAGCAGAAGTTGAAAAGCTGGAAGCAGAGCTACTTGAGAAAGACATGAAGGTGACACAGCTAATAGAGGAAGAGCTCGAAAAACTTGAAGCAATTTCAGGTATGAGTCGTGAAGAGGCTCAGGAAGAGCTAATGAGGAGAATGGAAGAGGAGATCAAGAAAGATCTTGCTATTCGCTACAAGAAGCTTGAAGAGGAGTTTGAACAGACAGTTGAGAGAAAAGCTAAGAAGATTCTTGCAACTACAATTCAGAGGCTTGCAACAGAACAGGTTGCAGAAACGACAGTTGCTGTTGTTGACCTTCCGAACAACGAGATGAAAGGAAGGATTATTGGTAGAGAGGGAAGGAATATCAGAGCTTTTGAGCTTGCAACGGGAGTTGACCTGATTATTGATGATACTCCGGAAGCTGTAACGATTTCCTCTTTTGATCCTGTGAGGAGAGAGATTGCAAGAATTGCACTTGAAAGACTGGTTGCAGATGGAAGGATCCATCCAGCAAGGATTGAAGAGGTTGTTGAAAAGGTAAGACAGGAGATTGATCAGGAAATAATCAACGCTGCTGAGGAAACCCTCTTTGAGATTGGAATAGACAACGTTCATCCAGAACTCAAGAGACTCCTTGGAAAGCTCAAGTTTAGGACAAGCTACGGACAGAACGTTCTTCAGCACGTTAAAGAGGTTGCCTACCTTGCTGGAATGATGGCAGCAGAGATTGGAGCAGATGTTCAGCTTGCCAAACGGGCAGGACTGTTCCATGATATTGGAAAGGCTGTTACTCATGAAATTGAAGGTTCTCACGCTCTCATTGGGGCTGACATTCTCAAAAAGTACGGTGAGCCAGAAGCAGTGATAAATGCTGCTGCCGCCCACCATGGAGAGGCTGAGTTTACAACCATTGAATCTGTTCTTGCTGCGGTTGGGGATGCCTTGAGTGCTGCAAGACCGGGAGCAAGAAGGGAAAGCATTGAGGCTTACATAAAGAGAATCGAAAAGCTTGAAAGCATTGCTGAGTCCTTCCCCGGTGTTATGAAGGCATTTGCAATTCAGGCTGGTAGAGAAGTCAGGATAATGGTTGAACCAGATAGAATTACAGATGAAGAGGCAGCATTCCTCGCCCATAAGATATCCAAGAAAATCGAGGAAGAGGTTCAGTATCCCGGTCAGATAAAGATTACTGTGATAAGGGAAACAAGAGCTGTGGATTATGCGAAGTAGGAAATAGTTTGAGGCAGGATATAGAACAATGTCAAACGATAAAAAGTTTCTTGTTATAGGAACAGCAGGGCATATAGACCACGGGAAAACGACTCTTATAAAGGCGTTAACGGGAATAGATACTGACCGCTGGGAGGAAGAGAAGAAGAGAGGGATGACCATAGACCTCGGATTTGCAAATCTTCAGCTTCCCGGCGGGGTTCTGGCTGGTATTGTTGATGTTCCTGGCCATGAGAAGTTTATAAAGAACATGCTTGCTGGAGCTCATGGCATAGACCTTGTTCTCTTTGTTATTGCAGCAGATGAAGGGATTATGCCTCAGACGAAAGAGCACTTGACAGTTTGTCAGATGCTGGGAACGAAAAGGGGAATAGTTGTCCTTACTAAAAAGGATCTGGTTGATGAGGAGTGGCTGGAGCTTGTCAAAGAAGAGATCAAAGAGTTCCTAAAGGGAAGTTTCTTAGAAAATTCTCCAATTATTCCTGTTTCTGCAAAGAGTGGAGAGGGTATAGATGAGCTGATTGCTGAGATTGATAGGCTTTCTCGGGAGATAGAGTCAAAAAGTGCAAAAGGCATTTTAAGGTTACCTGTTGATAGATCTTTCACAATCAAAGGCTTTGGAACTGTCATAACGGGAACACTTCTCAGTGGAAAGACTCGCGTTGGTGACACAGTTGAGATTCTTCCTGCCGGTAAGGTGGTGAAGATCAGGAGTATTCAGGTTCACGGTAAAAATGTTGATGAGGCTTTTGCAGGGCAGAGGACGGCGCTTAACCTTTCAGATGTTTCAAAAGAAGAGGTTAAAAGGGGAGACCTTATAGCAACTCATGGTTATTTAAGACCTTCGGATAAAGTTGATGTTGAGCTAACCCTGTCTAAGGATGCTGATTTGATAGTTCAATCGGGACATAAGGTTCATTTCCACCATCTAACCAAAGAGGTTGAGGGAGAGGTATATCTCATTGATAAAGATGAGCTCCTACCCGGTGAAAAGTGTTTTGCTCAGATAAGATTGAAGGAGGAAGTTGTACCTGTATTTGAAGATAGATTTGTTATCCGAAATTACTCGCCAGCAAGGGTTATAGGAGGAGGTAAGATTTTAAATCCTCTTCCTGAAAGAAAGTTTAGGAGAAGATTTAGAGACCTATGGCTTGAAGATCTAAAGGTTCTTTCTGGAAATGATAAAAAAGCTGTCTTTGTTCACTATGTTGAAAAGTTTCCAGGAAGGTTTTCAGAAAAAGACTTTGTTCAGTTGATTAATCTTTCTCCTGAAGAGGTCAGACAGTTAGTTGAAGAAATGATACAGGAAGGGAAAATTCTTTCCTTTAGCGGAAAGCTTTATCCGTCAGGATATGTGGATGAGCTGAAAGCGAAAGTTCTATCAACTGTTAAAAACTATCATAAAGAATATCCGATTTCTGAAGGAATAAACAAAGAATCTCTAAGAACAAGGTTGAATGTTATCCCGGAGCTTTTGGCACAGGTTCTAAAAGAATTGATCGAGTCGGAAAAGCTTGTAGAATCTGGTGGAGTTGTAAGGATTTCTGGATTTACTCCAAAAGCGGAAGGAACCCGATTTGAAGGACTGGTTAGGAATGTAGAGGAGTTAATTGCTTCTTCAGGATTTACTCCACCAGAAATTAGGGAGCTCTCATCTCTCCTTTCAGTTCCTGAGGAGGATGTAAACCTCGTTGTTAATTACCTTATGAACAGAAGAGGTTATGAAAAGTTAGGAAACTTTATCTACCATCCAGACACTATGAAAAGAATTAGAGAAATTCTCAGGAAACACTTTGATAAGAAAGAAACTTTAACAGTTGGAGAATTTAAAGATTACTTAGGGATTTCGAGAAAGTTTGCCATTCCACTTTTAGAGTACTTCGACAGCACGGGAGAGCTTATCAGAAAGGACAACGAAAGGATTAGGGGGAATCTGAAGTAGATGGGAGATATTTTTCTAAACGTTATCCTGCCTCTTTATCTCCTTATACTCTCTGGTTTCTTTATCGGTAAGTTAAAACCAGATCTCAAAACAGACACAATTTCGTTTGTTGTTCTCTATCTCTTCGCTCCTGCTCTTATCTTTTCTTCTTTTCGAAAGGTTAACGTTTCACTAAAGGACTTTTCCTGTATATCATTTACTGCACTTGGAGTTTTTGTTGGTGTTTTTCTGCTCTCTCTTCTTGTAGAGATATTCATTTTGAAGAAAAAGAATGAGGCTTTTGAGATCTCTTCTACTGTAATGAATGCCGGTTACCTTGGTATTCCTCTGATTTACCTCATGTTTGGAGATGAAGGGATTCCTTTTGCCGTAACCTACATGGTTGTTATGGCGGTTCTTCACTTTACTCTGGGGATAGTTGTTCTTCAGCGGGAGAATTTAAAAGAAGGACTATTATCAGTTCTGAAAATTCCTCTCATCTATGCAGTTGTTCTCGCTTTCTTTACAAAAGGGATTTCAATTCCAGAAGGAATTGAGAAGATTCTCAAGCTTACTGGAGATGCTACTCTTCCCCTCATGCTGGTTTCAATAGGAATAAGTCTTTCAAGAATAAAACCCTCTGAGATTGAGATCAGCGTCCTGGGAACTGTTGTGAGATTTGCTGGGGGAACACTCACTGCTTTTCTCTTTGCCTCAATTCTCAACTGTCCACCTCTTTTGAAAAAGATATTGGTAGTTCAATCTTCTCTACCCTCAGCCATCCTTAATTATGTTCTCTGCGAAAGATTTAACCGCTCTCCAGAGATAGCAGCGTCAATTATCTTTGTTTCGACACTTCTTTTCCCAGTTTATCTTCTAATTCTGAAAAGCTTCATTTGATTTTCTGAGCGGAACAAGGAATTTCTGCAAAGACTTTTCCTTTTTTGTTTAAAACACAGAAAAGTTCGGTATTCGGTACTGGTATAATTAGGCTGAATTTCTAAAAGGAGGAATCATGAAGATCGGAACTCCACTTGCCCACAATGCTACTAAGATACTTCTCCTTGGAAGCGGGGAGCTTGGAAAGGAATTTGCTATTGAGGCTTTGAGGCTTGGAATTGAAATCATTGCTGTTGACAGTTATCAGTTTGCTCCCGCTCAGCAGGTTGCTCAAAAGTTTTACGTTATCGATATGAAGGATGGTAAGCAGATAAAGAACATTGTTTACAGGGAAAAACCAGATTTCATTGTTCCAGAGATAGAAGCAATAGATACAGATATTCTTGTGGAGTTAGAGGAGGAAGGATTCAACGTTGTCCCTTCTGCTAAAGCTGTGAAGTACACTATGGATAGAATTGGAATCAGAAGACTTGCAGCTGAAGAGCTCGGTTTAAGGACTTCAGCTTACCGTTTTGCTTCGGATATTGAAACCTACAGGAGAGCTGTAAAGGAAATCGGTCTTCCTGTTGTTGTAAAACCTGTTATGAGTTCATCTGGAAAAGGACAGAGCATAGTTAGAAGTGAGGAAGAGGTAGATAGGGCTTTCTACTTTGCTCAGGAGAATGCAAGAGGTAAAGGAAACGCTGTTATTATTGAAGAGTTTATAGATTTTGATTTTGAAATTACGCTCCTTACTGTCAGGACGAAGCATCAGGGAACTCTTTTCTGCGAGCCAATTGGACACATTCAGGTTGAAGGGGATTACCACGAGAGCTGGCAACCTCAGCCAATGACAGAAGTTGCTCTTCAAAGAGCAAAAGAGATGGCTAAGGCTGTTACAGATGCTCTTGGAGGGTATGGAATTTTCGGATGTGAGTTCTTTGTGAAAGGAGATGAGGTCTGGTTCAGCGAGGTATCGCCGCGTCCCCACGATACCGGAATGGTAACAATGATAAGTCAGAATATGAGTGAATTTGAAATTCACTTGAGAGCAATCCTTGGACTTCCGATGGAAATCAAGCTCCTATCACCTGGAGCATCTTACTGCTTCCATGCTAAGGATTATGGTGTTGCTCCTCTTTACGATGGACTTGTTGAAGCACTTTCCATCCCTGATACTAAGGTAAGAATCTTTGGAAAGCCTACAACAAGACCAAAGAGGAGAATGGGAGTAGCTTTAGCTGTTGCTGATACTCTTGAAGAGGCAAGAAGAAGGGCAAAAGAAGCAGCAATGAAGATGAAGGTTATTGAGTAATCCGAGTTCTGCCCGTAAGGGCAGAACTTTTTATTTTTCTATGATTTTTATTTTGTTTATTTTCCTCTTGTCAATGTCTTCAACTATTATTTCAGCTGTCCCAAGATCTATCTTTTCACCTTTCTTTGGAAATCTTCCAAGTTTTGAAAGGATAAGTCCAGCAATTGTGGTGTAATCGGAACTTCTTAGTAACGGCTTTTTCAATACTTTGTTTAACTCTTCAATCTCTACAGAGCCTTCAGCCAGTATCTCATTTCCCATCTTTGTTATTGAAATCCTTGACCTGTCAAATTCGTCTTCTATTCTTCCAACAATTTCTTCCAGTATGTCTTCAAGGGTAAGAATTCCAAGGGTTGAACCGTACTCATCGACGACAATGGCCATCTGGTCTTTTGACTTTTTGAACTCTTTTAGAGCGTCAAAAATGCTCATGTATTCTGGGAATATAAGTATCGGTTTCATAATCTTTTTTACAGGGATATCACCATCCTCAATGGTGAGAAGGTCTGAAATGGAGATGTATCCAACGATATCGTCAAACCTCTTTCTGTAAACTGGAAGTTTAGAGAAGCCAGATTTTTCAAAAAGGCTCAGTGCACTCTTCAGAGGAGCATTTTCATTTACTGCGACAACATTAAGCAGAGGAACGTATATATCTCCAACCGTTTTTTCTCTTAATCTCAGGATATTTTTTAGGATGTTTCTTTCGGTTTTCTCTACTTTAAATCTTGAAGAGCTTTCAACTAAAAGCTGAAGTTCTTCTTTTGTTACAAATGGATTCTGTTCGGACTCTGCACCAACAAGTTTCGCAAAAGTCTTTGCAAAGCCCATGACAATAAATGAGATTGGTTTAAACAAGTAGTAGAAGAAGTAGATAGGATAAACAATTTTAAATGCAATTTGGTGAGAGTATTTCTGGAAAAGACTTTTAGGAATTAGTTCTCCAAAGGTTAAGGTTATTGGGGTAAAAGTTAAGACTGTAGCAATTTCTGGATATGATGCTAAAACTGGAAATATTTTTGTAATGTCGTTAAGGATTAAGGTTGCGTAGATGGTTGAACCTGTTACCGTTGAAAGGTTTGTTCCAATCAGAGTTGTTGTAAGCAGTTTTTCAGGTTCAGAAAGGAGTTTGTTCAGTAAAATTGCTCCTCTATCGCCTTTTTGGAGTCTCTTTTTAAGCTCAACCTTTGGAAGGGAAACAATTGCAATTTCGCTTCCGGAGAAGAATCCTTCAAAGAAAACACAGAGAAGAATCAGAAAAATCGGTAAGAGCTCCATTACTTTTCTCTCTCCACGATAACGGATGTTATTCTGTTACCATCCATTTCATCAACGATGAACCTGTAACCTTTATATCTGATGGATTCCCCTTTTGAAGGAATTTTTTTCATCAGAGCCATGATGAGACCTGCAGCTGTGTCAACTTCCTCAAGGATTTCATCATCCTCAAGGTTGAGGAGCTCTTTCAATTCCTCAATAGGTGTGTTCCCAGAAAGCTTGTATCTACTTTCCGTAATTTTTTCTATTTCTTCAGAGTTTTTCTTCTCGTCTGGAATCTCTCCAACTATCTCACTTAATATATCGTCAAGAGTAACAATTCCGGCTGTGTTTCCGTATTCATCAACCACTATTGCCATGTGTCTTTTAGATCTTTGCATCTCCTCAAGAAGCTTATCGAGGGTGAGGAATTCTGTAACAAAATAAGGTTTATCTGTAAATTGATCTACAGGTTTTTCAAGATCCTCTGGTTTGAGTTTTAAAGGGAGAATTTTTCTGGTGTAAAGAATTCCCACGATTTCATCCAGAGATTTGTCGTAAACGGGAATCCTTGAGAACTTGGTCTTTTTTATCTCCTCAATAGCTTCCTTTAAGGGAATATCCTTTTGAATTGCGAAAATTTTGTGCTTTGGGACCATTATCTCCTTTACGTCCATCTCTCCAAGGTCAAGAGTCCTGTCTATTAGTTCTTTCTCTTCTTTTACAATTGTGCCTTCTTTAGCTCCTTCAGAAACAAGAATTAGAAATTCTTCATCTGTAAGAGCTCTGGGGTTGTTGAACAGCTCAATTCCAAACGGTTTCAAAATTAAAGAGGCAAAACCGACAAGAACAATTCTGAAAGGGGCTATCAGTACGCTAATTAGTTTTATAAACCTCAAGATGAAAAACGCATACTTTTCGCTGTACTTTATTGCAAGTGTTTTTGGTGTTACTTCTCCAAATATGAGAAGAGTTATAACTGTGATTGGTACTGCCAGTGTTGCTCCCAGTTCTTCACCGAGAAGTTTTACAAAGAGCATTGCAGAAGTGGCAGCTATTGCCACATTGACCATTTCGTTGCCAACCAAGATCGTTGCGATGAGGTTTGCTGGATTCTGGAGAAGATGAAGAATCTCCTCAGCTTTTTTGTTTCCTTCTTTTGCGAGTCTCTCAAGTCTCAAAGTATTGAGAGAGAAGAAAGCGGTCTCAGAGGCAGAGAAGAGACCGGAAAGGAGAACGAGAATTGAAAGTATGAAATAGTAGAACGTTAAACTTTCAGACTCCATTTAGCTTTTTTCCCTATGAAGCATTCTATTAATTATAAGGTTTTGAATAGCTGTGATTATGTTGTTTGTTAACCAATAAAGAACAAGTCCTGCCGGGAAGCCTGCAAACAGGAAAGTAAATACAACAGCCATTATTATGAAGATCTTTTCCTGCTGAGGATTTGTTGTCGGAGTGAGTTTCTGTTGGAGGATCATTGAAGCACCCATGAGGATTGGCATTATGTAGGTTGGGTCGGGCATTGAGAGATCATTAACCCAGAGGAAAGAAGCTCCTTTCAGTTCAACAGCATTGAGGAATATCTCATAGAGGGCGAAGAAGACTGGTATCTGGAGGAGTATTGGAAGACATCCACCCATCGGGTTGACACCAGCTTCTCTGTAGAGTTTCATCATCTCTTCGTTGAGTTTTTGTGGGTTGTCTTTGTATTTATTCTTTATCTCATCAAGTTTTGGTGCCAGTTCTTGCATTTTCTTCATTGATTCAAAGCTCTTGTGGGTCAGTGGATGTAGAATAATCTTGATTATGACTGTAAGAATGATGATAACGAGTCCCCAGTTTGGAATGAAGTGATGGAGAAAGAGGAAGAACTTGAGAAATGGCTTTGCGATGAATCCAAATATGCCAAAGTCTATAGCTTTGTCCATTCCAAGAGCTTCAAGCTGTTTTATTTCCTTAGGACCGCCAAAGAAAGTGCCATTTCCAATGAATCCTTTTACGACTGTATGTCCATTGATGCTTTCTACAGAAACGACAAACTGGGAATCCTTTATTGCTAAGAGGAAGTATTTGTCCTCTTCTCCTGCCCATTTTACATTGCTAAAGTTGATAAAGCCTTTTATTTCCTTAGGATCCAGCCTTTCTATTCCTTTATCTGTCTCTACAACTGGTCCAATATGCCCCATCCTTGAAGAATGGGCTTCATTTACTTTTATATCTGGTCCTACAAGTGTTATCAGATCTGCATTTTTTAGCTTAGTTTTGATGTCTATTTTGTAGGAATCTGGATAGAACGTTAGTTCTTTGACAAACTTTCTACCGTCCTTGAGTTCACCCTCAAGGTTTAGCGTAACAGGTTTATCCTTTACCTCAATGTTCTCTGAGTTAGGAGTGAGTGAAAGGTTTGCTAACTCTTTTGAAAGCTCTTTGTCAACAGCAATGGTCATAAGCGGGAATATTCCCATCTTCTTTGAAAATTCAGATACCAGTTGAGCGTTGTACTTCTTAACAGTCAGAGATAGGAGTTTACCGTTTACAGTCGAGATTTCGGCAGAGTAGAGAGGGGTGTCCACTTTGACAACTTTTCCTATTTCTTTTGATGCTGGAATATCTGCCTTTACGACCTGTTCTTGCTTTGGAGTTTCCTTAACTTTTTCCTTCTCTTTGGTTTTTCCGAAAAACAGTTGAAAACCAAGAACCAGTATAAATGCAAGTAAAGCAGCTTGAACTATTGAAGCTATCCTGCTCTTTTCCATTTCTCTCTCCTAAGGGTAGTCTATACCGCCTTTTGAAAAGGGATTACACCTGAGAATTCTGTAGATTGCCTTTATACCACCTTTTAAAAATCCATACTTTTCAATTGCCATAATTGCATAGCTGGAGCAGGTAGGATAATACCTGCAGCTTGAAGGAAATAAGGGAGATATGAATCTCTGATAAAGCTTTATAAATGAAATAGCTGCTGACTTAATCACTTTTCCCTCAGAATTCCTGCTTTTTCTGCTAAGTTAAGAAAATCCCTTTCGACGTCCTGATACTTTTTCCCCAGAATTCCTTTTCTTGCTATGAAGATGATATCAACTGGAGCAAGCCTGTGTTTATTCAATCTGAAAACTTCTCTCATAAGTCGCTTTGCCCTGTTTCTGTCCACAGCTCTCTTTGAAAGCTTCTTTGAGGCTATAAAACCAGCCCTTGGATAACCGACCTTGTTCGGTGTGAAATAAAAAGCCACGGTGAAACCACCGAGGCTTTTTCCAGAATCAAAAACCCTTTTAAATTCCAATTGCTTTCTAAGTCTTTCATGCTTTTTGAACGTAAAGCTTACCTTCTCTTCCACTCGTCACTTACCGTAAGCTTCTTGCGTCCCTTCTTTCTTCTCCTTCTGAGGATCTCTCTTCCGCTCTTTGTCTTCATTCTCGCTCTGAAGCCGTGAACTCTTTTACCGTGAAGCCTACTTGGCTGATATGTCCTCTTTGTTGACAACTGGCACCTCCTTATCGGGCTTAATTGGTATGTGGAATTATAGTCCAGCGGAAGAGTTTGTCAAAAGAGAGAGAAAAGCTTTGAATCCGGATTCCCTGTTCTGTTTGTAGGTTTCTATTGCGAATTTTAGCTCTCCCTCGCTGATTCCAAGCTTTTTAAGAAGCTCTTTATTCCTTATCAAATGATATCCCACAAATTGGAGAAGATTTCGTGGTTTATCGGAGAACTTTGCACTTTCAAAGTCAATGATTCGCAAAGCTCTGCCGTCAAAGATGAGATGTTTTTCCCCTTTAATCTCAGAGTGCTGAACTCCGGCTTTATCAAGGAGATAACAGCTCCTTAGAGCTTCTTTGATGACAGTGTATGGGTCGTAATTTTCAAGAGCCTTTGAAAAAGTTAGACCTTCTATGAGCTCCATAGCGATAAATTCAGAAGTACAAAGGTATGGATAAGGTGCAGGGTTTTCACTTTTAAGCTTGTTAGTCAGGTAATTCAGAATTTCACACTCTTTTTGAAGAGGATTCTCTTTTTCCACGTCTGAGCGGAGGACTTTTACGGCAACGGGTTTGCCCTTGTACAACCCTTTGAAAACAACTCCTCTATAGCCTTTAGCGATGAAAGAATCAAGAGTTATTCCCTTTTCTTTCAACAGGTTTAAGAGTTTATTAATTCTCTCCTTTCTCTTAGCAGGATAATCCAAATACTCATAAAATTGTGAAGTCTGGAATTCCATATGCCTCCTTCAAACATTTCTTTATCAGAGCTTTTTCTGTCAACTGTAGTACTTTCTTATGCCAGTAAACTCTGTAGGGAGAAAGTTTTTTTTCAGTGACTTCTTTACACTTTTCTCCAAGGGGTGACTTTCTGAAGAGAAATTCGTAAAAAGTTTCTTCAAACCTGATGAGTTCATTCTCTATCTGTCTGATGTCTTCAAGCTTTTTGAGTTCCTTGAGTTTCTCTAAGATAGAGAGATCCTCAACTCCAACTTCAAGAAGAACCGATTTGAGGATTTTGTAGAGTTTGTCCAGTTTCAGATAGGGAATAGTTTCTTCTCTCAGTGTACCTAAGGCGTCTTTCGCCTCTTTTCTGGTATAGCTTTTGAACTTTTTTTTAACCAGGTCGCCAATATCCTTAAGGGAGAACCTCTTAGGGAGTTTTTCTTCACTTAAGGCAAGAAGAACAAAGCCGAGAGGAATATCAAGGGAATACCACTCCCTTACTGTCGGTGTGTCGTTTACACCTGAAAAAAAGAAAGAGTTGGGGTATGCTTCTTCCAGTCCTGTCTTTATTTCATTCAGGTATTCGCTGAGACTCTTTTCTCTATCCATTGAATGAACTCCTGATACAGCTCCCTTATCTCCCTTTTGAGGGACTCAATTCTACCACTGTAGTTGATGAATCCACCAAAGAGCCTCTTTTCAGTCTCAGCCCATCTGATCTCCCTGTAGAGCTCTACACACTTTTTGAACTTCTCTTCACTCTTTCTAAGTAAATTAAGTGCTTCAAATGTGTTCCCAATTCTTTTTCTTATGAAGAGTTGGTAGATGTAGCCAATAAACTCAAGGTCAACCACACCTCCTGTGGAGTACTTTACATCGTTTCTCCCTTTGCCCAACTCTCTTTCAAGAGTTTCTCTCATCTTCAAAATCTCTTCTAAAGTCTCTCTGTTAAGGGGTTTCCTAAATAGGAACTCTTCAACCACCTTTTCTGTTTCTTCTTTTAGATCTCCTAATAGGAATCTGAACCTTGTAAACGCTAGTCTTTCCCAAACTCTTGCTGTTTTTTCTGTGTATTCTTTGAAATAGTTTAATGTGAATATGAGCTCTCCTTTTTCTCCAAACGGTCTAAGACGGGTATCCACTTCGTATCCTAAGGATTCGAGCTCTTTTATTAGTTTAAGAGCTTTCTCCGTTTCACTTGAGGGTTTCTCAGAGAAGAAGAGAAGGTCAATATCTGAGCCAACGTTCATTTCTCTGCTTCCATGTTTCCCAAGAGATGCTAAGGAGAATTCGGGCTTTAGCTTTTTGTATATTGTCTTTATGACGAAATTGGCAATTGTTGTTAGCTCTTTAAAGAATTCTTCAATCTCTGTTCTTTTTAGTCTAAGTCTTAGAAGAGCTCTGATCTCAGAGAGATTTTTGACAAAAAGGAGATTTTTAAACTCTTCGTAATCTTTCCTCAGTCCCTCAAGACTTATGGGATTTTCTATATAATCCGGATTGAACATAAAATCTACTATTTCTGGGGTTTCTCTAAAACGTTTTATGAAAAACTCCTTTGTTGAAAGAAGGAAGAAGAGGAGCTTTAAAGCGTGGATTTCGGAAACTATAGAGAAGAAGAAAACTCTGCCTTCTTCCTTTTCAAAGAAGGAGATAAGGTTTTTCATCATATTTTTTGAGTCGGGAGCCTCGAATAGGAGCTCTAAGAATCTATCTCCCATAACGTCAAGTCTGTTGATTTCCTCTATGGAAAGGCTTTTAAGATTTAAGAGAACGTCAATGAATCGCTTAACCTCTTCAGGTTCCCTGAACTTCATTTTCTGCAAATCTTCAACTGTAACAACCGAAAGAGGTTTTCTATCTCCTGTTGGGAAGAACTTGTTAAAGTAGTTATTGACAGTTTTCATGACTTGATTGAGTTTTTCTAAAAATGATTCTCTGTTCTCAAATCCCATCTTCTTTGCGAGCTCTTCGGCTTCTTCTCCTTCTGGATGGAACGTCTGAGTCTGTCTGAAGTTTGTTATCTGGAGCATGTGTTCTACTCTTCGCAGGAAAATGTAAGACTCTTTGAGGTCTGAGTACTCTCTCTCTGTCAGGAATCCCCATTTAAGGAGTCTTTTTAGAGCTACAAGTGTGTTCTTTGAGCGGATTTGTGGATACTTTCCACCGTAGATGAGCTGAAAAGCCTGAACGATAAACTCTATCTCCCTTATGCCGCCTTCTCCCAGTTTTAGGTCTATCTTCTTTCCTTTCTTTATCACCTTGCTCTTTATGAGTTCCTTTAGTCTTAAAACCTCTTCTATCAGCGTCAGGTCGATGTACTTCCTGAAGACAAAAGCTCGTGCAAGTTTTACAAACTCAATTCCGGTATTCTTCAGGTCTCCTGCCGATGGTCTGGCTTTAAGGAGGGCAAACCTTTCCCATGGACGGGCAACTGCTGTGTAGTACTGTTCTAAGGCTTCAATGTCGTTACAGACAGGTCCCATCGTTCCATTTGGGCGAAGCCTAAGATCAACGACCATTCCTGTACCTTCTTCTGTCTTTTTCATGAGGAGATCGGTTATATAGTTCGAGAGAATTGTGAAGTAGTCGTGGTTCTGAAGTTTTCCGTAAGAGCCTCCAGAGGTTTCACCGTATCTTGTTTCATATATGAAGAGGAGGTCTATATCAGAAGCATAGTTAAGCTCAAAGCCACCGGCCTTTCCCATATCGACAACTATGAATCCGGATGATGGCTTGCCGTATCTCTTTTCCATTACTTTTTCAGAGAATCTGAGTGAAGCCTTTATTACAACATCGTGGATAAGGGTTACGTCCCTTACCAGCTCACTGAACTTCGCAAGATTTAAGATGTCTCTCAAGACCACCCGTGCCATCTGGAGATTCTTATAGATTCTGATTCTGTTCATAAACTCTTTCTCTGTTTCGTTTTCAACTTCAGGGATTGAGAAGTCGGAAGGAAGAAAGCGCTTTTTATAGATGTTTTTCAAATCTTCAAGGAGTTCCACATGCTTTATAAGAAAGTCTCCAAGGAACTGAGAGTAGGAGAAGAGAGTTATAAGGTGGTAGAGAAAATCTCCTTTTAGAAAATCTGGCATCTGGTATGAGAGCTTTTCTCTCAGTTTTTCAGTATAGATGAGAGCTCTTCTTCTATTTGGCAATTCTTTTGAATTCTCAATAAAATCGAGAGTTTTCTGCCATTCAGGTTCAAAAATGGTTCTACACTTGTCCATTAAGAATTTCATTCCGGTCTCCTCAGTCTACCAGTTATTTTGTAGAAGTAGAAAATCAAAATAAAGAATACCGAAGCAGATATAGAGAGGGCAAAAATGAGAAGGGCATTTTCAGGTTTAGGATCCAGGAGAATGAGTTTTCTTGTAATGACTATGAATCCTATTTCAAGTAGAGCAAGAACATAGTGCATTCTTTTGCTATAGAACATTGCACTGATGAAATCGAGGATAATGAGAACGAATAAAGCATCGGTCAAAAAGTTCCTCATTGTAGAAAATGGCAGTTCAAACTTTGAAACCTTTAGCATTGAATAGAGGTGAATTCCAAGACTCAGTAGGCAGAAGATCAGGTAGATTGTCATTAGTGTTATGAAAAGCAACCTTAGAGAGGAAACAACTCTGTAAAGTGCTTTGTAACTTTTGTTGCTGAAGAGCTCCATAAGGTCGGGAGTTTTCACCTTTCCCTCCTCTCAAAAGCTCCGGGTATGCCCATTTCCTCCCTGTACTTTGCGACGGTTCTCCTTGCTATTTTGATTCCTTCTTTCTTTAATATTTCTGCAATCTTGCTGTCACTTAAAGGTTTCTTCTTATCTTCGGATTCGATGATTTGACGGATTTTCTCCTTTATGCTATCTGTCGATTTTCCTGAAAGGCTTTTGCGGAAGAAGTATTTAAACGGATAGATTCCATAGGGAGTTTCAACAAACTTATCCTTTACTGCGCGGCTTATGGTTGATTCATGAATGGAAAGTTTCTCAGCTATATCCTGATAACTGAGGGGTCTAAGGGTTTTCCCATCTTTCAGAAACTCTTTCTGGACTTCAAAGACTGCTTCTGTAACCTTCCGTAGAGTTTCGTTTCTCTGGTCGATTGCTTTTTTAAGGTTCAGAGCTCGCTGGTACTTTTCAGTTATGTATTTTTTGATCTCTTCTGTTGTGGCGTAACGGAGATAACCACTGTTTATTTTCAGAGTAAAACTTTTAGGAGAAGTTATTTCCACCATTATTTTTTCACCTGAAAGGTAAACCCTTATATCGGGGACTATCTTTGTGTTGAAATCTCCTGTGTTTCCAGGCTCCGGATCAAGGCGTTTCAGGCAGCATAGGAATTCTTCGAGCTCTTCCTCTGATAGTCCTGTTTCTTCCATGAAGTGTTTTTTTCCTTTCTTGAGAAGCTCCAGTTTTTTAACCGCTTCTATAAATTTAAGGGGGGCCTGGAGCTCTTCTAACTGGACGGCAAACGCTTCCCAAAGAGTGTAAGAACCACATCCAGCCGGTACGAGCCTCTTTATCTTTTCCCTTACCCTTCTTACGTCCTCAACTGAAACAGAGAGCCTGTTGCCTATTTCCTCTTCCGAAAGTGTTAGATAGCCCTTTTCGTCAAGATTATCGATAATAAGAGAGGCTATTTCAAATTCTTTATCGCTCAGTTCAAGTCTTGCTTGCTGGAGAAGGGACTCTCTTAGAGAAGTGGAGGAAGGAATCGCAAAAGTTATCTCTTCTTCTGGTTCATAGAGAAAAATGTTTCCATCCTCTATGACAAAGTCAAGAACGGTTTCTTCTTTTTCTTTTTCCTGTGAACTTTCTTCTTCTTCTTCCAGTTCTAAGAGTGGGTTCTCCTCGATTTCATTTAGTATTGCCTCTTCGAGCTTTAAAACGGGAAGCTGGAGAAGTTGAAGATTTAGGAGTATTCCTGGTGTTAATTTGAGCTGTAAAGTTAATTTACCAACCTGTTCTATCTTCTGCTTCATATATCCTCTATGATAGAATTTTTGATCATGAAGAAAAAATATACCTTTACTTTCATTGTAGCACTGATTCTCTTTGTAGCTGGTTGTGGAGTTGTAAAAACTTCCCCCTTTGGAGAAACCTCCTTTATCTTCATTCCTACCTCTCAGGAAGTTGCCCTCGGAAAACAGACAGCAAAGGAAATTGAGAAAAGGGAGAAGCTCTGCAGGGATCCAGTTGTAAACAGCTACGTTGCATGGGTTGGAAACAAAATTGCTGCCATTTGTGATAGACACGACATAACTTTCCGTTACAAAGTTATTGAATCGGACGAACTTAATGCATTTGCACTTCCAGGAGGCTGGGTTTACGTCTATACAGGACTTTTGAAAAAGTTGAGAAACGAAGCTGAGCTTGCTTTTGTCCTTGGCCATGAGACAGGGCATATAGTTGGGAGACATGCAATAAGGAGACTTCAACTTATCTATGGAATCAATTTCTTACTTTCCCTGACTCTGAAGGGTAAAGATCTGGGTCCTGTGGAGCGGGAAGTAATTAGAGTTCTTTACACTCTTGTTGTAAGTGGATACAGCAGAAAGGAAGAGCTTGAAGCCGATGCAATGGGTGCTTACTATGCAGGAAAGGCTGGCTGGAACCCGGTGGCTTCGATTGAAACCATAAAGCTAATTGATTCACTTATGAAGTTCAAGCCTTCTGGAGTCACGGAGCTCTTTATGGATCATCCGACAAACAAGAAGAGAATAGAGAATCTCAATTACTGGATATCAACATTTCAAAAAGAGTGGCTGAAGAATCCTTTCAACGAGGAGCGCTACAGAGAGAAGGTCTTGAGGAGGCTTGGTGTTGGAAATCTTGAAAGTCGGAAAGGAGACAATCATTCAGGAAGCAGAGGCGTTAAAGGCTCTCGCAGAGCATCTTGATGAGAGTTTTGTAAAGGCTGTTGATCTACTCTATAAAACAAAAGGCAGGGTGGTTCTCACAGGAATTGGAAAGTCTGGTCTTATATGTAAGAAAATTGCCGCAACGTTTGCAAGCACGGGTACTCCTGCTTTTTTCCTCCATCCTGGTGATGCTGCCCACGGTGATCTTGGAATGGTCAGGGGAGATGATACCGTTATTGCCGTTTCGAACAGTGGAGAGACTGCTGAGCTTTTAAACATTGTTCCCATAATAAAGAGTTTCGGAATTCCAGTAATTGCAATAACAAACAATTCTGAGTCTTCGCTTGCAAGGTTTTCAGATGTGACTCTTCTTCTCCATGTTGAAAAAGAAGCCTGTCCTCTTGGATTGGCTCCAACGACTTCAACAACTGCAACCTTAGCCTTGGGAGATGCTCTTGCTGTAACTTTAATGAAGCTTAAGGGATTTAAAAGTGAGGATTTTGCAAGATTTCATCCCGGTGGAAAGCTTGGAATCAGACTGTCAAAAGTCAAGGATATTATGAGAAAGGGAGATGATATTCCGGTAGTTTCTCCGAGTACGTCTTTAAAAGAGGTAATCTACGAAATATCGTCAAAAAAACTTGGAGCTACCGTAGTTGTAGAGGACAGAAAACTTGTAGGAATAATAACCGATGGAGATTTGAGGAGGGCTTTTGAAAAAGGAGTGAACTTTGATACGAGAGCTAAGGATATAATGACTGAAAATCCGAAAACTATTCGTGAAGATATTTTTGCTGAAAAAGCGGTGGAAATAATGGAAAAATACAAAATTACTGTTCTTCCAGTTGTCGATGAAAATGGACAAATTACGGGAATAATTCATCTTCATGATATTCTTGGAAGGAGAATAGGTTAGGATTAAAAAGTTTTGATGATTTTATGTTACAATTTGTAAATAATTTTAAAGTATTTAGGAGGAAAAAGATGGCCAGAGGAAGAAAGCCTGGGAAGAGAGCGAATAAAACTGTAAAACTTTCACTTCCCAAGAAGCTCTATTTTGTCCTTTACGGAATTGCCGGAAACAATGAACAGAAAATGAACAAACTTATTAGATCAATTATCGAAGAAAAACTGGAAAGCTCAACAATTTCTGAACTTTCCCAGATGCTTGAGAGCTCCAAAAAAGAGAAGGAAGAGACAGAAGCTGAGGTTGAATAGTCTTTATTTTATCTTTAAGCTCGCAAGTATTGCCCTCCCTTTGTGGAGGGTTTCTTCATACTCCTTTTCTGGATTTGAGTCCCAGACTATTCCTGCTCCAACCTGAAGAAATCCTTTCTCTTTCCTGAATAAAAGGGTTCTAATGACTATGTTTAGATCCATTGTATCGTTAAATCCTATGTACCCAACAGAACCCGTGTAGAGAGAACGTCTCGTAGGTTCAAGCTCAGCTATTATCTCCATTGTTCTTACCTTTGGAGCTCCGGTAATTGTTCCTCCGGGAAATACTGCTTTGATGAGATCAATAGTATCAACTCCTTCTCTAAGGATTCCTTTAACATTTGACACTATGTGCATCACGTGGGAGTATTCCTCTTTCACCATCAGCTCATCGACTTCTACAGTTCCATATTTACAGACTCTGCCTAAGTCATTCCTCTCAAGATCAACAAGCATGATGTGTTCAGCTCTTTCCTTCTCTGAAAGAAACAGTTCCTTCTCTAATGCTCTATCTTCGTTCCTGTCTCTTCCTCTTCTCCTTGTTCCTGCAATTGGTCGTGTTTCAACCAATTTTCCTTCTCTCTTTATCAACCTTTCGGGAGAGCATGAAACTGCCTTGAACTCCCCAAAATCGAAGAAAAAGGAGAACGGAGAGGGATTGATTTTCCTTAGCCTGTCATAGAGAGCTAAATAATCTCCTGAAAATTCAACGTCTATTCTCTGGGAAAAGTTGACCTGAAACGTGTCACCGGAAGCGATGTACTTCTTTATTTTTTCAACGGCAGAGAAGAAGTATTCCTTTGTCATGTTAAATCCAGAAATTGAGGCAGAAAAGTCACCAAAATCTACATGATCAATAGAAACTTTTGGTATTTCGGAGAGTGAAACAATCCAGAGCTCTTTTTTGAGATTGTCGAAGATGAAAGTGATTTCTGGAAGGAAGAAATAAATATCCGGAAGACCGATGTCGTCTATCTGTCTGTTCTCAATCTTTTCAATGTACCTGTTTGCGTCGTAGGATATGTACCCGTATATGCCGTAGGGGAGATGATCGATTTTAAATCTGTCCGAGAGTTTGTTGAAAAAGTCCTTAAGTTTTCTGAAACCATTTAAATCATCCTTTATTTTGAGTTCTTCTCTAATTCCAATGGCAATTACGGAAAGGCGTCCAGTTTTCTGGTTTACAGATGCTGAGTCGAGGAATAACTTAACAGGATATCCTCTCTTTTTAAGGGACTTAAAAACTTCGTAAGGAGGTAGATAGGGCAACTTTTCTACTCTCAATTGACTCTCCTTTTGAAGGAAAGTTTTGAAAGAATATATGTAGCTTGAGTCAATTGTGCTATCATTCCCATTTACAAGTAGTGAGGAGGAACTGATGAAACTTTCAGGTGCGGAGATTCTCCTCGAAGCTTTAAGGCTTGAAGGAGTCGAAAAGATTTTTGGATACCCTGGCGGTGCAGTTTTAGATATCTACGACAGGCTTCCATTTACACCGTTAAAGCACTATCTAACAAGGCACGAGCAGGGAGCAGCCCACGCCGCCGATGGATATGCAAGGGTTACAGGTAAGGTAGGAGTTTGCTTTGCAACATCAGGACCTGGGGCGACAAACCTTGTTACGGGACTTGCGACTGCACAGATCGATTCTGTTCCAGTTGTAGCTTTTACTGGGAACGTTCCCACTTATATGATTGGAAATGATGCATTCCAGGAAGTTGATACAGTCGGAATTACAAGACCAATAACAAAGCACAACTTTCTGGTTAAGGACGTTAAAGACCTTGCTGAGACAGTTAAGAAGGCATTCCATATAGCGAAAACAGGACGTCCGGGAGTTGTTCTTGTTGACCTTCCAAAGGACATAACGAGAGAGATTACAGATTTCTTTGAGGAAGAGTACAAAACACCTGTTCAGATAAGGAGTTATAAGCCTGTTCTGAAGGGACATCCCGGACAGATAAAGAAGGCAGCGAAAGCTATAGCTTCTGCCGAAAGACCTGTTCTCTATATAGGTGGTGGTGTTGTTTCTTCAGGTGCTTCTGAACTCGTTGTGAAGATGGCAGAAGTGGCTTCAATTCCAATGGTTGCAACCCTGATGGGACTTACAGCAGCTCCCGGAAACCACCCTTACTTCCTTGGAATGCTTGGAATGCACGGAACCTATGCAGCTAATATGGCTGTAACTGACTGTGATCTGCTTATAGCTATTGGTGCCAGGTTTGACGATAGGGTTACTGGAAAGCTTTCAGAGTTTGCCCCTCATGCTAAGGTTATCCACATAGATATCGACAGTGCTGAGATTGGAAAGAATAAGGCTGTTGATATTCCTATTGTTGGTGATGCAAAACTTATTATGGAGGAGCTCCTTCCGGAAGTCGAAAAGCAGGTTTCAAAGAATAGGGAGTTCCTTCTCTCTCGTGAGAAATGGTTAATGAAAGTGAAGAGTTGGGCGGAGAGGTATCCTCTCTACTACGAACCAAGCGATAGAATCATAAAGCCTCAGTTTGTTATTGAAAAAATCTGTGAAGTGACTAAAGGAGAAGCGATAATTACAACAGATGTTGGACAGCACCAGATGTGGGTAGCCCAGTACTATAAGTTCAGGTTCCCAAGACAGCTTGTAACTTCCGGTGGTCTTGGAACGATGGGATTTGGCGTTCCTGCTGCAATTGGTGCAAAGGTTGGAAGACCTGACAAAACGGTCTTCTGTATCTCCGGTGATGGAAGTTTCCAAATGAACATGCAGGAGATTGTTACAGCTGTTCAGTACAGCATTCCAATAAAGGTTGCCATAATAAACAACGGATTCCTTGGAATGGTTAGACAGTGGCAGGGAATATTCTACGACAGAAACTACTCTCAGGTTCATCTTGATGTTCAACCAGACTTTGTGAGACTTGTTGAGGCGATGGGAGGAGTTGGACTGAGAGTTGAGAGACCGGAAGACGTTGAGAAGGCTCTGAAAGAGGCAATGTCAATAAACGATAGGCCTGTTGTTATAGATTTTGTTGTCGATAGGGAGGAAGACGTTTATCCAATGGTTCCACCAGGTGGAGCACTCCATGAAATGATTCTTCCAAAGTATGGTAAGAAAAAGGCTAAGAAGGCTATTTGAGAGGCAGAGATGGAAAAGCCAAATTACAGAAAACATGTGATAAGTGTTTTAGTTGAGAACCAGCCTGGAGCTTTGGCGAGGATAATTGAGCTCTTCAGTTCCAGGGGTTACAACATTGAGAGTTTAAACGTTGGGCATACCGAGGATCCAACAATTTCAAGGATCACCATGGTTGCAAAGGGTGATGAGCACACGATAGAACAAATAGTAAAACAGCTTAGAAGGATAATTGACGTTTTCAAGGTCAGGAATTTGACCGATAAGAAGAAGCTTGATAGGGAGCTCCTGATAGTCAGGCTTAATGTTGACTCTACGGAGAAAAAAGAAGAGGTAAAGAGGCTTGTTGATATCTTTGGAGCTCAAATTGTTGACGTATCTCAAGACACCTATACTGTTGAACTGACAGGAGATGAGGAGCAGATAGATGCTTTCCTCCAACTCATAAAACCCATCGGAATTAGAGAGATGGCAAGAACAGGAAGAGTTGCCATGGTAAGAGCTCTACAGGGAGATACATTCGAAGAAAAGAAAGAAATCAAATAAATTAACGACACAACGGAGGTAGGAATGGCAAAGGTGTATTATGATGAAGATGCAAGCCTTGAGTACTTAAAGGACAAAACAGTAGCTATATTGGGTTACGGAAGTCAGGGACACGCCCATGCACTTAACCTTAGGGATAGTGGTGTAAATGTTGTTATTGGTTTAAGACCTGGTAAATCTGCTGAAAAAGCAAAAGCTGATGGATTTGAAGTTCTCCCACCGGATGAAGCAGCAAAGAAAGCAGATGTTGTTATGTTCCTCCTTCCTGATCCTGTTCAGAAGAGGGTTTATGAAGAGGCTGTAAAACCAAACCTCGAACCGGGAATGGCTCTTGCGTTTGCTCATGGATTCAACATCCACTTTAATCAGATTGTGCCTCCAGAAGATGTTGACGTTTTTATGGTAGCTCCAAAAGGACCGGGACACCTTGTAAGGTGGACTTACCTTGAGGGTGCTGGTGTTCCTGCGCTTGTAGCTGTTCATCAAGATGCAACTGGAAAGGCAAAAGAGATAGCTCTTGCATATGCCAAGGGAATCGGTTCAACAAGGGCCGGAGTAATTGAAACAACATTTAAAGAAGAAACAGAAACAGACCTCTTTGGAGAACAGGCAGTTCTCTGTGGCGGTGCAGCTGCTCTTGTTAAGGCTGGATTTGAAACCCTTGTTGAGGCTGGTTACCAGCCAGAAGTTGCTTATTTTGAGTGTCTCCACGAGCTAAAGCTTATCGTTGACCTCATGTACCAGCACGGACTTGCTGGAATGAGATATTCTATTTCAGATACTGCTGAGTACGGTGACTATACAAGAGGTTCAAGAGTTATCGACGAAAGAGTTAAGGAGAACATGAAGAAGATACTCAAAGAGATTCAAACTGGAGAGTTTGCAAGGGAATTTGTTCTCGAAGCTCAGGCAAACTACCCTGTTCTCAACGCTTACAGAAGGATGGAAGCCGAGCATCCAATTGAGAAGGTTGGTAAGAAGCTCCGTGAAATGATGCCTTTCCTCAAACAGCAGAAGAAGGAACTTAAATAAGGGGGTGTTTCACCCCCCTTTCCTATTAATCTCCTGTTTTAAGGACTTCACTTCAAGTTCAAGCTCATGGATTATATCGAGCATCTGTTTTAGAGACTCCATAACAGGATCTGGAAGTTTCCCGTGTTCGAGATCAACTCTTGTGGGTTTAATTCCATCCCTTCTAACCACTTTACCCGGGATTCCTACAACAGTTGAGTTAGGAGGAACATCTTTAATCACAACAGAATTTGCTCCTATCTTACAGTTGTTTCCGATTTTTACAGGACCAAGAATTTTTGCTCCTGCACCGATTACAACGTTGTTTCCAATTGTTGGATGTCTTTTTCCCTTTTTTGTACTGGTACCGCCAAGAGTTACCTGGTGGTAGATTGTTACGTCGTTTCCGATCTCCGTTGTTTCACCAATTACAACTCCCATTCCATGATCGATGAAAAACCTTCTTCCAATCTTTGCACCAGGATGGATTTCTATTCCAGTTAACCATCTTGAAATGTGGGAGATGATCCTGGCAAGTAGCCTGAAATTATGAATCCATAACCAGTGGGCAATTCTGTGGAACCAGATTGCGTGAAGTCCTGGGTAGCAGAAGAGGACCTCTATTATGTTCCTTGCAGCAGGATCACGTTCAAAAACAACCTTTATGTCTTCTCTAATTCTTTTAAACATTTCTTCTCCTGCAAAATCTTGAACTTACTCGTGTTAAAATACCCACTATATAGAGAGGGAGGTTGTAATGGACGATAGATGTGAAAAACGTTATGGGAAGTATAGCGAATATGCCAAACTTTTTGAAATCCTGTCGAATCCAATAAGAATAGGAATAATAGTTGCTCTTGCCAGTGGTCCAAAAAAACCCAAGGAAATAAGAGAGTTGCTTGGAGTCCCTCAACCCCTTCTGTCTCAGCATGCTTCAATTCTAAAAGAAATGGGAATTATCGAAAAGGTTGATAGGTTTAACGTTAAATCTCCCTGTCGGTTGAAAGATGAATCAATTTTAAGCATTCTTAGAGCTGCTGGAGTGGATGTTTGATTCACCTAATCTTCAGCATACTTAAAGCTATCAAAGCAAGAATTATTGAAATAATCCAGAATCTCACAGTTATCTTAGGTTCTTCCCATCCTTTCTTCTCAAAGTGGTGGTGAAGTGGAGCCATTCTGAAGATTCTTCTTCCTTCTCCATACTTCTTTTTGGTGTATTTGAAATAGTATCTTTGAATAATTACAGAGAGTGTTTCAAGAACAAAAACTCCGCCGGCAATTGCAAGTATAAACTCCTCCTTTGTGATTATTGCTACTGTTCCAAGGAGAGCTCCAAGTGAAAGTGAACCGACGTCTCCCATAAAAACTTCTGCAGGATATGCATTAAACCATAAAAAGACAAGTGAAGCTCCTATGACGGCGGCGCAGATAATTGCCAACTCACCTGCTCCGGGAACATAGGGAAGATGGAGATAATTTGCCAGTTTTACGTTTCCGGCAATGTAGGAGAAGACGAGAAAGACAAAACTGGTCGTGATTACAGGACCTATTGCAAGGCCATCAAGTCCATCGGTAAGGTTAACAGCGTTGGAAGTACCAACAATCACAAAAACTGCCCAGGGAATAAAGAGGTATCCTAGATCTATGTGGATATTCTTGAACACAGGGACGTAAAGTTCCGTAGAAAAGTCCATCGAGTAAAGTACTACCGCTATCAGAGTGGCTACAGTAATCTGGGATATGAACTTCTTTCTTTCAGAGAGTCCTTCAGGATTTTTAAGCTTTGCTTTAATGTAGTCGTCAATGAAACCTATTACTCCGAATCCTGTGATAGCTAAGAGACATAGCCATACAAAAGGTTCAGAAAGATTGTTCCAGAGGATGATGGAAAAAACCAGAGCAGTAATAATAAGTAGTCCTCCCATTGTGGGAACGTTTTTCTTCTTGTGAGTTTCCGGAAGGTATTCTTTTATTGTCTGTTTGAACTGCAGATTTTTTAATCTCTTTTCAAAATAGGGGAACAAGAGAAATCCTACAATCATGGCGGTGATAGCAGCGTAGATGCTTCTAAACGTTATGTATTTGAATAGGATTATCCCAAGTATCTGATAGAAAAGAAGGTACAGCATACCGTTACCTCTCCATCTTTACGTCGAAGTAGTCTCTCAATCCATCTCCAAGAAGGTTGAAGGCCATTATAACCACGAAAATTGCAAATCCGGGCAAAAGAACCCATGGGTAAGCAGAGAGAACGTGAACGTTGCTTGCTTCAGAAAGCATGTTACCCCATGATGGGTAAGGTTCCTGAATTCCCAGTCCGATCAAACTGAGGGCGGATTCGCCGAGGATGTAGCCGGGAATACTCAAGGTTGCTGCAATGATAACATAAGATCGAGTGTTTGGTATTACGTGCTTAACTATAGTATAAAAGTGGCTACCTCCAAGGACCCTTGCAGCTTTTACAAATTCAAGTTCTCTAATGGAGAGAACCATACCTCTTATAACTCGGGATAGTCCTGCCCAGCCTATAAGAGAGAGTATTGCGATGATTATTATGAAAACAAGAACACTTGGTATATCAACCGGAAACATCGATCTTAGAGCAAGCATTAAATAGAAGGCAGGGAAAGCCATGAGTATTTCAATGAGTCTCATTATTGCATTGTCAACTTTTCCACCAAAGTAACCTGCAATTGAACCTACTAAAATCCCTATTGAGAATGAGATGGCAACACCAATCAAACCTATGGTTAGAGAAATTCTTGTTCCATAGAGAAGTCGGGAAAATATATCTCTTCCGAGTCTATCCGTTCCAAATAAAAAGATATGGCCATCTTTAACGCCGAAAAGGTGAATATCGGTCTTTATGAAACCAAACAGGTAATGGGTATGTCCCCTAACGAAAAATTCAATTGGATAGATTCGGGAGTAATCTGTTTCATAAGTTTTCGTTACAGAGTCAACAAGTTTATGGCCATAGACAAAAGGTCTCAGATGAAAGTTTCCTTCCCTATCAAAGAAGTGAATTGGTGTTGGTGGATGGTAGGGATTGTGTCTGAACTGGATATCATAAGGGTATGGTGCAAGAAAATCGGCAAAGAGGGCTACAAAGTAGAGGAAAAGGAGTAATACAAAGGAGAAAGCTGCCAGTTTATTCTTCCTGTAAAGACCTTCTAAAAATTTCATTATTCTATCCAGCAACTTTTCCTTCCACTTCTTTCTCTCTTATTCTCGGATCGTTGAGGGCAAGGAGAATATCTGCTATAAGGTTTCCAACAACGAGCATTATTCCGCCAATGTAGAGAGAACCCATGACAAGGAAGAGATCCTGAGACATGACTGCATCAAACATCAATCTTCCCATTCCTGGCCAGGCAGTTATTATTTCGATGAGGGCAGCTCCAGAAAGAAGCCCAGCAATATCAAAACCGATAAGGGTCAAGAAAGGATTCAGTGCATTTCTGAAGGCGTGTTTCATTACAACAACTCTGTAGGGGATTCCTTTTGCTATTGCTACTTTTACATAGTCCTTATTTAGTTCGTCGATAATTGTACTTCTAACAAGTCTTAAAAGCCCAGCTATGCTTCCAATAACAAGGACAGTCAGCGGGATTGCCATGTGCCAGAGCCTGTCAAGGATTTTCCCGAAAAAAGAAAGCTCTTCGTAGTTCTGCGAAACAACTCCACCAATGGGAAAAATTCCCGTTTTTGCTGCAAAGTACATCAGAATAAATGCTAAGAAGAAATTGGGAATAGAGATTCCAAAGAAGGAGAGGAAAGAAATTATTCTGTCAAGAAGTTTCCCGTTGTAGACGCCGGCAATTATTCCCAGAGGAACTGATATAAGCCATGATAGGATAAAAGAGGAAACTGTAAGTTCTAAGGTGTTTAGTAGTCTTTCTCCTATCAGTTCAGTTACAGGTTTGTGATAGGCAAAGGAGTAGCCGAGGTTGAAGTGGAGTGCGTTCCAGAGCCAGTGAAAGTACTGGATAATGATGTTTTGATCGAGACCGTAAAGCTTTCGGAGCTCCTCAATCGTCTCTTTTGAAATGGAAGGATTCATCTCAAGCTGTGTGAAAAAGTCCCCTGGAGCAAGTTTAATGATGAGAAAGGAAACAAACGTCATTCCAATAACAATTGGAATCATCTGAAGGAGGCGCTTTAAAAGGTACTTAAACATTAGCCTTTCTTTATTTCCCTGTTTGTTTGAAGAAGATTGTTATAACGTTCTTTCATACTCTGTTATAACCTGATTTCCGCATTGAAAGACTCTTTTAATCTTAAATCTCTTTACTGCTTCAAGGGTTTTGAATCCTTCTCCGGAAACAAGTGAAGGAACGTCATCTCCACCAACTACTACAGGAAGGTGGATTAACCTTATCTCGTCAACAAGGTCATTTTTTATAAGTTCCCAGTTTACTTTGCTTCCACCTTCTACCATGAGCTTTTTGATTCCCATCTCATAAAGCTTTGGAAGGAGCTCTACAAAATCTACATTTTCATCACCTGCAACAACAACCTGAGCTCCTCTTTCTTTTAATTTTTCCAGTCTTTCAGCTGGAGCTTTTCTTGAAACGGCAATCACCGTAGGTGCTACGTCTGTATTCAAAACATTGGCATCAAGAGGTATATCCCCTGTTGATGCTGGAATAATCCTTGTAGGGTTTTTTCCTTCAACGTACCTTACTGTGAGGTTCGGATTGTCAATCCTTACGGTGTTTGCTCCGACCATAATTCCATCGCACTCAGCTCTTATCTGATGGAGATACCTGTTTGCCTCTTCATCCATTAATTTCATTATCTCTTTGCTTGAAACTCCCTTTGCAAGGGTCAACTTTCCATCAATGGTTACTTCTGAAACTATGAGCACGTAAGGTCTTTTCATTATTTACTCCTCATACTCTTTGCTGTATCGTTTGTAGAGATAGAAAACTCTGTGAAGCAGTGAAAGGAAAGACATAACTGCTATGAGCTCTATTCCATAGGTAAGGATTTTGTGGTGGAACGGGTAAAGGATGGAAGAAATAAACAGAACAAGAAACGTTTCTGGTCTTCCAAAGAAGCCTGTTTTCTCAAGAGGATCTTTGATCTTACCAGTTGTTCTTTCTTCGTATCCAATTTCTGCATATGCAACGGGTTTAATAAAGGTGTGAAGCATTGTTGACACGACAGCCAGCAGAGCAACCCATTCGTTAGCAAAGCGTAGAGCAACAGCACCGAGCACAAAACCATCTACCCACTTATCTGCCAGCCAGTCAAACACAGCTCCAAATTTTGTTGCCTTCCTGTTGTTAACTGCAACGTATCCATCGCAGAGATCAAGAACTCCGGAGGTAAAGAGCATAAAAGCTCCAAGAACTGGATGTCCTGAGTAATAAAGAACTGCAGCAATTGTTCCGGTAATAATTGCACTCAATGTAATAACGTTTGGAGAAACGTTTGCTTTAGCAAGAACCGATCCAAATGGGGAGTAGAACTTCTTCAAAGTATCTCTTTTACTGGTAATGTTCATTACGGTCTCCCTATACTTTCATACATACAAAACTGCTTTATGATAGAAGGTTCCCAGATATTTCTGCCATCAATAACAACTTTTCCTTTAAGTTTATCAAAATCTATCTCTTTGAACTCTTGCCATTCGGTAACAAGTATTAGAGCATCTGCTCCTTCCAAAGCGCTGTACCTATCGGCGGTAAATTCCAGCTTCTCTCCGTAGTTTTCTATCTCGCTTTTGAAGACTTGTTTTGCATTTTCAGTTGCCACCGGATCGTAAGCTTTAACCTTAGCGCCAAGTTTAAGTAGCTGTTTAATTATAGGTATGGATGGTGCATCCCTCATGTCGTCGGTTTCCGGTTTAAATGCAAGTCCCCATACAGCAACGGTTTTTCCGTTTAGGTTTGGTATGTGTTTCAGCAATTTCTCTACTGGTTTTAACTTTTGTCTTTCATTAACTTCAATCACAGATTCAAGAAGTAAAGGTTTTCCATTTACCTCCTTAGCAGTGTGGATAAGTGCCTTTACGTCTTTCGGGAAACAACTTCCGCCAAAACCGCATCCTGCATTCAAGAAGTGTGGACTTATTCTGTGATCGAGTCCCATTCCTCTTGCTACAACGGTTACGTCTGCTCCTGTTTTCTCACAGATGTTTGCTATTTCATTTATAAATGAAATTTTTGTTGCCAGAAAAGCATTAGAAGCGTACTTGATCATTTCTGCTGTTGGAAGATCAGTTATCAGCATTGCAGGCTGGAGTTTCTCATACAAAGAGGCAACCATACCAGCTACATCCCTGTTATCTGCCCCAACAACCACTCTATCCGGGTTCATAAAGTCTTCTACAGCTTTACCTTCTCTCAGGAATTCAGGATTTGAGACAACCTCAAATCTTTCTTCAGGATCTTTTACACCCTTCTCTTTGAGGAGATTTTTTATAAACTCCTTAGCCCATCTTCCAGTACCAACCGGGACAGTCGATTTGTTGACAATAATCTTGAAATCCTCGTTATCTATATGCTTAGCTATACTTCTGTAAGCACTTTCAACGTACGATAGATCTGCTGAACCGTCATCTCGCGAAGGAGTTCCAACGGCTATAAAGATAAAGTCGGAGTTTTTAACAGCATACTCATAGTCATTTGTAAATTCGATATTTCCTCTCTCTAAAGCCTGTTCCAGTATCCTATCAAGGCCTGGTTCATATATTGGAACTTCTCCCCTTCTAAGCTTCTTTATCTTTTCTTCATCTATATCTAAACCGATAACCTTATGGCCTAAATAGGCAAAGCAAGCTCCGGATACAAGGCCAACGTATCCTGTACCTATTACTGCTATCCTTTTTGATGACATTTGACTGCCTCCTTTAGTGCTAATCCGTAAAGTAATCCTAACTCGCTAACCGTCAATTTATCCTTCTTAAAGACTTCGCAAAAGATGGAGAAAAAGACAAGTCCAGGAATTATCACATCAGCTCTGTTTTCTTCAAGACCAACTATTTTTTTCCTCTCTTCAATTGTCATAGAGGAGAGCTTTTGATACCATTTTTTGATGAGGTCCTCTGTTACAACATATCCATGAACAATCTCTGGCTTATAAACTGTCATCTGTTCTTCCATTGCAACAACAGAAGTTATGGTTCCTCCGACAGCATAGACAACGAAGTTCTCTTGCGGAATTTCCTTTTTTACTTTTAGCAGTTCGTTTCTTATAAAAGTTTCCATTTCTTTAAGTTCACTTTCTTCTGGAGGATCCGACTTGATAAAGGTTTCGTGAAGGAAAACAACGCCAAATTTTAAACTGTTTAGATACTCTACTTTATTCTTGCTACCGAAAACGATTTCTGTGCTTCCACCTCCAAGGTCGACTGTCATAGCCTTTCCTGAAGGGTTAAAATGGAGAACGTTGGCAGTGAAAACAACTTCAGCCTCCTCTCTGTCTGAGAGAATTTCGATTTTTAAGCCCAGATTTTCCACTTTTGATATGAACTCTTTTGCATTTTCTGCCAATCTTGCAGCTTCTGTGGTAACAACTATTATTTTTTCTACACTATACTTCTCTGCCAGCTCTCTAAACTCTTTAAGTGTTTCAATAGTCCTTTCGATACCTTCTTTTGATAGTTTTCCTGTTTTCTTTACTCCCTCTCCAAGTCTTGTTACTCTTCCTGTCTTGAAAATTTGTTCAACTTCCCCATTTTTAACATCTGCTATTAAAAGCCTTGTTGAATTGGTTCCGATATCAATAGTAGCTATTCTCAAGTGTCCTTTCCCTCCTCGATATAATTGAATCAAAATTCTACACCAAAATGGAGAGAAATATGTTTACAGGCTTAGTAGAAGAAGTAGGAAGAGTTCTTTCCTTGAAAAAGAGTTCTCAATCTGCTGTTTTAAAGGTCGGATGTCAAAAGATAACAGAGGATGTAAAAATAGGGGATAGTATTTCTGTTAATGGCGTTTGTCTAACTGTTGTCTCTTTTGAAAAAGACTCCGTTACTTTTGATGTTTCTGCTGAAACTTTAAGAAGAAGTAATATTGGAACTTTGAGAACTAACGATTTTGTAAACCTTGAAAGGGCTTTAAGATTTTCTGATCGTCTTGGTGGACATATCTTACAGGGGCATGTTGACACTATAACAAAGGTGGTAGGGATAAAAAGAGAAGGAACAGGATTTCTGTTTTCTTTCAAACTGCCACCAGCATACAGGCACTTAGTTGTAGAAAAAGGTTCTATTGGAATTGATGGAATAAGTCTTACAATAGCAACTCTTTTTGCAGATATTTTTTCAGTTGCAGTTATTCCTCATACTTATGAGAACACAACTCTAAAGCTTAAGAGACCAGGTGATATTGTTAATCTGGAGTTTGATATTATTGGAAAGTATGTGGAGAGAATGGTTAAGTGTGGAATTTTAAAATAAAAGCGCCCGTAAGGGCGCCGGAAATTACTCTTCAACTTCTACTGTGACATCTTCACTGTGCCAGAGGCCGTGAAGATTGCAGTATGCATGAGCAGTAAGGGTTGTTGTTTCTTCAAGTTTTACTTTAAAGACAACTTCTGATGCAGCCCTTTCTGGTTCAAAGTCTGCTCTTGCTACGAGGAAGTCTCCAGCCCAAAGTGATACGTGCTCAATCCAATGTTCCTTTGTGTTTGGGTGGGCAATGTCTTTACCAACAGTTACCTTTACTTCAAACCATTCACCTTTCTTAACTTTACAAGGGGCTTCCACTACAGGTGTGTGTTTTCTTTTGCCCTCTGGTTCTGGTCCGTGCACTTTCATTTCTTTCCCTCCTTTAAATGTTAAGTTTAAAGTTTATCTCAACATACCCTGGACAATCACGTCCACGGCTTCCTCTTCTGTAAGCCCTCTTGCCATTAGAGTTTCAAGTTGTTTCTTATCTATACTACCAATAGCTGCTTCGTGGGTAACTTTTGCAGTTTCGTCTTTAACCACAACTACAGGAACTGCTTTAACTACCACATCTTTTCCTCTTATAATTTCAGAACAATCTATGTGACCTCTACACCTTGGGGCATTTCCGTAAGTTTCCCCTATGAATTCTGCTTTTGCTTGGTCAACTGCAATGATACGGCTCTTAGAGATTCCTCTGGATTCTTCTCCGTCAAGATAGATTATATCTTCTACCTTTATCTCGTCATCTTTCTTACCTATCATCTTTGTTTCAAATACAACAATTCCCTTCTTGTCAACTTTTGCTTTAAGATTTACCCTAACTTTTCCAGCTCTCCCTTTAATCTGCTTGAAAACACTTTTGAAATAGGCATTTTCCCCAACATATGCATCAGTTTCGGTATCAAGTTCGATAAGAGTATTTTCCCCGTTGTAGTGGACATCTATAAACTCAAATCTTGCATTCTTCTCGACAATTACCTTAGTTTTTGCAACGTGTTTGAGTTTAATTCCCTCTGCCATTGCACCGTAAACTTGAAACTTAACGTCTGCTCCTTCTCCTACGATTATTTCACCTTCTGTTGTTTGAAGGTCTGTATTATCTGCTGCTCCAAAGCATAAGGTTACAGGCTCTTCAAGCCTTGTCCCGGGCTCAATGTAAACTTTCGTTTTTACACCAGTAGGTGTTTCTATGACTTCTGACCTTACCCCTGGTGCTGGATATCTAATAACTATCTTGTTCCTGTCAACGAGAAGGTTAAACTTATTTTTTGTAAAGAGCTCTTCAGAGAGCCCAATCTTTATGAACTTTTTCCTGACTGTATCTAAAAGGTTTTTTGCTGTAGTCATTATTCACCTCCAACAAGTTGTGGATTTTTAACCTCACACTTGGTGCACATGTTTTTGAACTTCTCTCCAACCTCCTTCGGATCACCTGTTTGAATGATTCTTCCATCGCACATAAGGGATGCTCTATCTGCTATTTCTGCTATTTCTTCTCTATGAGTAATCATCAGGATTGTTGTACCTCTATCTCTCATTGTTTTGAGCATTCTTGCAATGTCTTCCATGGAGGCAAAATCAATTCCAGAGTCGGGCTCATCAAGTATTGCCAGTTCTGGCCTCATTGCAAGAATAGATGCAAGCTCTACTCTTTTTCTTTCCCCTCCAGAAAGAGTATCATCAACATATCTAAACAGATAACTACTGTCTAATCCTACAAACTTTAAACATTCTTCAGCATCGAAGTCTGGATTGTTTCTTCCAGCAAGTTTCAAGTATTCCTCAACTGTAATTCCTTCAAATCTTGCAGGTTCCTGCCATGCGAGGGTTATTCCAAGCTTTGCTCTCTCAGAAATTTCGAGTCCGTTGAGAATTTTATCTTTGAAAATAATTTCCCCCTCAGTAGGAGACCGTAGATCGTTAATTCCTATAATGAGATTCGCAAGCGTAGATTTACCTGCACCATTGGGTCCCAAAATAGCATGAATTTCGCCTTTGTTGACTACCAGATTGACTCCCTTGAGGATTGGTTTTTCATCGATTGTCAGTTTTACGTTGTTGACCGTCAATATTGGTTCCATTGCTACCTCCTGATAGAGCTTATTTAGAATCTTAGTACCAAAGTTCCAGAATGTCAATACCTTTTTCGTCCTTAATGAGAATTATTTTTATTTTAGTTTAAGTTTACAACGAGTGTAATAAAATTCAAATTTGAATTCAGTCATTAATTCAGGAGAGAGAATGAAACTGATAATTGTTGGGGCAGGGGAAGTAGGGAGAGAGCTGATAAAAAGGCTTAAGAAAGACTGGTTCATAACTGTAATCGATGAAGATAGTGAGAAACTACAGAAAATTGTGGAAATTCTTGATTCTGAGTCGATGAACAGAGTTGTTCTTCTTCAGGGAGACGGAACCAGCAAGCTCATGCTTAAGAAATCTGGAATAGAAGAAGCCAAAGTATTTGTAGCCTGTACTGGAGACGATGAAGTTAACATTGAGGCCTGTAAGCTGGCAAAAGAGTTTGATGTTCCCTCAATCTTTGCCGTTTCAAATAGCACAGAACATGATGGGCGGTATGAGAAAGAAGGAATCAATTATATCGATAAAGCCGTTGCAACTGCTTCCCTTCTTGAGAAACAGATTGAATCAGGAATAGTAACTCCAACCAATATTGGACTTGGAAAAGGAGAGATAATCGAAGTAACCGTCATGCCTACATCCATAATAGCAGGCTATCCTGTGGGGAAGTTTTCGTCCCGAAGGTGGAAAATAGTTGCAATTTTTCGAGGTGAAAAACTCATAATTCCAAAATCCAAAACAGTTGTAAAACCTGGTGATAGAGTCCTTATAATTGGAGATCCAAAGGTTCTCAAATACATAGCAGGACTTATAAGGTCTGGAGAACCTCAATTTCCTTTACAGTTTGGGGTTGAAGAAGTTGTATTCCTTCCGGAGAGAAATGAGAAAATTCTCAAGGATGCAAAGTTTTTCCTGGATAATACAAGGCTACAAAAGGTGTCCATATACACATGCTTCAAAGCGACTTCCGATTTAAAGGGGTTCTTTTCAAGAGAAGAGAAAAACATTGTAAATTTGAAGGAGTTAAACTTCTGTGAAAAAGAGCTCTTTGAAGCCATCAAGGATGAAAACTTTGGTCTGATTGTCATGCCTGATAAGTATAAAGAATTTCCTCTTTTCCTTGGGATAAAAACACTTCCAGTTTTAATAGCTGAAGAGACGTACTCTCCTGTTATGATTGCGAGAGGAACAACTCCTGTGAAGAAAATGCTTGTTCCGGTTTCAGGCTCTTTTAGTGGTTTCAGAGCTCTTGAGGTGGGAATAGAGCTTTCAATAATGCTCGGTGCAGAGTTAACAGCACTCCACGTTTCCATGAGTGGTAGCGATAAAAAGGTGAGTCAGTTGAGAGAAAGAATTGTTAAGTTTTCAAACATGTACAAAATTCCTATAGAATTTCAACTTTCTACGGGAAATCCAATTAGTGAATTTGCAAAGGCTTCCAAGAACTTTGATCTTACCATAGTTGGAGCGAGAAAAGGAAGGAAAACCAATTGGTTTAATCCTTATCCGCCGTATCACATGATTCACAAATCTCACTGTTCTTCAATTTTAATCTGTGTGGGTGAATAGATGGAGAACTCCCTTATTTCAATCATTTTAATTGCCTTAGGGATTCTTTTTGTTCCCTTCCTTAGCAGGTTATTAATGATTCCTGTGGCTGTTGGAGAGATACTCTACGGAATAGTAATTGGAAAGTCTGTTTTAAACCTTGTAGAACCGTCCCAGTGGTTGGATTTCCTTGCCTCTTTTGGTTTCCTTTTGCTTATGTTTGTGGCTGGACTCGAAGTAAAGCTTAAAGAGATTGCTCGTTTGAGTTTAAAAACGAAATTGGTATTGATTTTGATTCCTCTTTTGGTTTTTTCCTTTGCGTTTACCTTAGGTTCTAAGCTTTCTCTTCCTGCTGTAGTTTCAATTGCAATTGGAGTTGTTTCGGTGGGTATTGTGGTCTCAGTCTTGAGGGAAAAATCTATTCTAAGTACCTCTTTTGGGAAGACTGTATTCTTAACAGGAATTGTTGGAGAAGTTGTGAGTATCACTGTATTAACTCTTTTTACCCTTTATACTGAATTTCGTTTTGGATTTGAGTTCTGGATAGGGATTTTAAAGTTGGTTATCTATTTGGTAATTGCGCGAGTTGTTCTGCTCTTTCTCAAAAGCTTTGTATGGTGGTATCCAAATCGTTTTAAGTCTTTTTTTGAAAAGAATCCTTCTGAGATCGGAGTTAGAATCAGTTTAGCTGTAATGTTTATGCTCTCTGTTGCTGCATCCGCAATCCATATAGAACCTATAATTGGTGCATTCATAGCAGGGATGATCTTTGCAACGGTTTTTGAAGATACCGAAAGCATTGAGGAAAAGCTTTCAGGGGTTAGTTTCGGTTTTCTAATTCCTATATTTTTCATCTATGTGGGTATAAATTTTAAAATGCCGGAGCTCAGTCTCCATACGCTTTCTTTACTTGGAATTCTTGTTCTTGTAAGCTTTAGTGCTAAGGTTATTCCTTCTCTGATCTTGATGTTTGAGAGGCTCAGTTTTAGAAAGGCTGTTGCAGGAGGTTTTCTTCTCTCTGCTCCCTTAACTCTTGTGATTGTTACAGCAGAGCTCGGTAAGGAACTGGGTGTGATAGATGAACACCTGGAGAGTATTTTGATCTTACTGTCTATCGTTACGGGAATACTTGCTCCAACTATATTCAACTTACTTTACAAAGAGGAGAAGGTTGAGAATAACAATTCTTGATGGATATGTTGACGAGCCAACATGCCTTGGTGTTCCACCTTACATTTCCACTTATGTTAGATATGTTGCCGGAGCTTTAGTCCTCTCTGGAATCCCGGAAGAGAGCATAGAGTACGTTACGATCGACCAGTACAGAAAAGATGAAGAGAAAAGAGAGCTTCTAAAGGACTCAGATGTCGTCTTTCTCATAACTGGAATGACAGTTCCGGGTAGATACCTTGGTGGTAAGCCAATAACAGAGAGAGAGATTGAAGAGATCGGGGAACTTCCTATCTATAAGCTCGTGGGAGGTCCTGTAAAGTTTGGGTTTGCCCTGAAAGGGGGAGTTAAAGCAAAGCCACTCCTCTTTGAAAACTACGATCTTGTTGTAAAGGGAGATGTAGAACTTGCAGCCTATTATGTTGGTAAAGCTTTGATGGAGGATAAGGAGCTTCCTGAAGGGGTTTTTTTAGAGAGGAGAACGGTTAAACATGTTGATAGGTTTGCTCCATTAGGAGCTTTCATTGTCCGAAAACATCCTTACTTTCCGTATGTAATCTGTGAAATTGAAACATTTAGAGGATGTGAAAGGAAATACCATTGTTCCTACTGTACAGAGGCCTTTTATGGTCATCCAGATGAGAGAGAGCCTGAAAAAGTAGTTGATGAGGTAAGAGCTCTTTACGAGGCTGGAGTTAAATATTTCAGAATCGGGAGGCAGCCAAACATCCTTGGGTATAAGGCTATCCCTTCAGATGGAGAGTTTCCCGTTCCAAATGTTGACGTTATTTGCAACCTTTTTCGCTCAATCAGAGAGACTGGAAACATAAAGACACTCCATATAGATAACGTAAATGCCGGAACAATAGATGCCCATCCTGAAAAGTCCAAAGAAACCCTCTCCTGTATTGCCAGATATGACACAGAAGGGGATGTCGCTCCATTTGGGCTTGAAACGGCAGATGAAGAGGTGATTAAGAAAAACTTCCTGAAAGTTAACCCTGAGGGGATAAAGAAGGCAATTAGAATAGTCAATGAGATAGGAGCCTTTAAAGAAAGAGAAGATGGACTTTATAAACTTCTCCCCGGGGTAAACTTTCTGGTTGGACTTCCAGGAGAAACGAAGAAAACCTTTGAAAAGAATAAGGATTTTCTGAAATCGATTCTTGATGAAGGATTGCTTTTGAGACGTATCAATATCAGACAGGTTATGGTCTTTGAAGAAACGCCAATCTCTGAGATGGTTAAGAGGGCAAAAACAAAGTACAGGAAAGAGTTTGAGAAGTTTAAGCAGTTTGTAAGGGAAGAAATTGATCTTCCGATGATGAAAAAGGTCTTTCCTGTTGGTACGGTTATTAAAGATGTTCTTCTTGAAGCCCACGATGGTGAACACACCCTTGGAAGACAGATAGGCAGCTATCCGATTTTGGTCAGGATTCCTGAGAAGTTGGAACTCTTTTCAGTGAAGGATGTAATTGTTGTCGGTCATAGAGAGCGTTCAGTAATTGGAATACCTCTCCCAGTAGATATAAACAAAATTTCTCACAAGCTTCTCTCTTATATTCCAGGTGTTTCAAAAAAACTTGCGAGCGAGATTATTCTGAAAAGACCTTTCAAGGATAACATGGAGCTTTTAACTCTCTTTCCTCAACTTTCACAGTTCTCAAAGTATATAATTACTTCCCATTAAGCCTCAATTGGAGGAGCATAAATGGAAAAGAGAGATTATAAGGATACGCTCAATCTTCCAAAGACTTCTTTCCCTATGAGAGGGAATCTGCCAAAGAAGGAAAAGGAGTTTTTGAAGTACTGGGATGAGATAGCTCTTTACGATAGAATGCTTGAAGAGCACAAGTGTGACCAGAAATTTATCCTTCACGATGGACCACCTTACGCAAATGGTCACACCCACATCGGACACGCTTTAAATAAGATTCTTAAGGATATTGTTATAAAGTCCAAAACAATGCAGGGTTATCAGACTCCATTCGTTCCTGGATGGGATTGCCACGGTCTTCCAATCGAAAGGGCGGTTTTCCAGAAGATTAAGAAGAGAAAAGATGAGGTTGATCCTGTTGAGATCAGGAAAAAATGTAGAGAGTATGCCACTAACTGGGTAAACCTTCAGAGGGAAGAGTTTATAAGGCTTGGAGTTATTGGAGACTGGAAAAATCCATACATAACAATGGATCCAAAGTATCAGGCTGATATTGTCAGGGAGCTCGGAAAGTTTTACGAAAAAGGTCTTGTCTATAGAGCCAAAAAGCCAGTCTACTGGTGTCCGACCTGTGTGACAGCTCTTGCTGAAGCTGAGATTGAGTATAAAGATGAAGTATCTCCATCTATTTACGTTGCTTTTGAGATTACCGAGAATAAAGGATTAGACTTCCCTGAGAATACGTACCTTGTCATCTGGACAACAACTCCATGGACTCTTCCAGCAAACGTTGCAGTTGCTGTCAATCCGGAGCTCGATTATGTAGTTCTAAAGTCTGACGATAGAGCTTTCATCGTTGCAGAATCTCTCCTTGAGGACTTTAAGGGAAAGACTGGAATAGAAGGAGAAGTTGTTAAAAAGCTGAAAGGTTGTGAACTCGAGGAAGTTGAGTACGTTCATCCCTTTGTTGATAGAAAAGGAAAGGTTGTCCTTGCAGATTATGTTGCGGCAGATACTGGAACCGGACTTGTTCATATTGCTCCTGGTCATGGTGAGGAAGACTATCAAGTTGGTCTGAGGTACGGTCTTCCAGTCATTGTTCCGGTTGATGACTATGGAAGGTTTACAGATGAAGCTCCAGAGTGGTTAAGAGGAATTAAAATCTGGGAAGGAAACAAACTGATAATTGAAAGGCTTAAAGAATCCAGGAACCTTCTCTTTGCCGGCGAAATTTCCCACTCCTATCCTCACTGCTGGAGATGTAAAGGTAAGGTTATCTTCAGAGCTACTCCTCAGTGGTTTATTTCTATGGATAGAGGAAATCCGACACTCAGAGAAGTTGCCCTGAAAGAGATCGACAGGGTTCAATGGATTCCTGAGTGGGGAAGGACGAGAATCAGAAATATGGTTGAGGGAAGGCCGGACTGGTGTATTTCAAGGCAGAGAATCTGGGGAGTGCCAATTGTTGCCTTTTACTGTGAAGATTGTGGAGAGGTTATCTACTCTAAGGAGATTGCCGACTACGTTGCTGAAATCTTTGAGAAAGAGTCAGCAGACGCTTGGTATGAGAAGGATGCGAAGGAGCTCCTTCCTGAGGGCTTCAAGTGTCCGAAATGTGGTGGAGAGAAATTCAGGAAGGAGATGGATATTCTTGACGTCTGGTTTGACTCTGGTTCTTCACACGCAGCTGTCCTTGAAAGAAGATCTGAGCTTTCCTGGCCAGCAGATTTGTACCTTGAAGGTTCAGACCAGCACAGGGGATGGTTCCAGGCAAGCCTCTTAGAATCCTGTGGGACAAGAGGAAAAGCTCCTTACGTATCTGTTTTAACCCATGGCTTTACACTTGACGAAAAAGGCCACAAGATGAGCAAATCCCTCGGCAACGTAGTTGCTCCAGAGGACGTTGTTAAAAAGTTTGGTGCAGATATCCTGAGGCTTTGGGTTTCAAGTGAGAACTTTACAGAGGACGTGAAAATCTCTGAGAACATTCTGAGACAGATTGTTGAAGTTTATAAGAAGATCAGGAACACCTTTAGATTTATGCTTGGAAACCTCTACGATTTTGCTCCTGATATGGCTCTCTCTTATGATGAGCTGGAGGAAATCGATAGATGGGCTATTAACAGATTTTTCGCTCTGGCCAAAGAGATTGTTGACGCTTACAATGATTATAAATTCAACAGAATCTATAGACTGGTTTATGAGTACTGTGCAACGGAACTAAGTTCTATTTACCTTGATATCCAAAAGGATACTCTTTACTGTGAAGCTCCAAATTCAAAGAAAAGAAGAAGTGCTCAGACCGCTATATACAGGATTCTTTACGGTTTAACAACATTGATTGCACCTATTCTCTCGTTTACTGCTGAAGAGGTCTATTCCCATCTTCCAGGAAAAGAGAAGGAGTCTGTCTTTCTGGAAGAGTTTCCACCACTCTGTGAGGCTTTAGATGAAGAGTTCCTTACCCGCTGGGAAAAGCTTATAAGAGTAAAATCCCTTGTAAACAAAGCTCTTGAAAAGGCAAGAGCTGAGAAGATGATAGGCCATTCACTTGAAGCTTCGGTTATAGTTTATGCAGACGGAGAGATAAGAGAACTACTTGAGGCGTACAAGGAAAAACTTCCTTACATTTTCATAACCTCTGGTGCTGAGGTCAAGCAGCTTGCTGCTGCTCCATCCTGTGCTGTTGAGGATGAGGAGATATTGAAGGGAGTGAAGGTAAAAGTTAAAAAGGCTGAAGGGCAGAAGTGTGAAAGATGCTGGATCTACAGCACTACCGTTGGACAGGATGAAAAGTATCCTGATGTTTGCGAAAGGTGTGCAAAGGTTTTAAGAGAATTGGAAAGTAAGAAATCTTAATTTACTGAAATCTCTCCGGTTCCCTTTTGTAAAGGGGAAATCTTTGTTATCCCCCCTTTAAAGGGGGGTATAATGGTTTAGAAAGATCTAATTTAAAGGAGTTCCATGTCCCTCTATACCATTAAGGAACTTCCAGAGTCTGATAGACCCAGAGAGAAGCTTTTAAAGTTTGGTGCTGAGAACTTGACAGATTCAGAGCTCCTTGCCATTTTGCTGAGAACCGGGCTTAGGGGAAAGAATGTCTTAGATCTATCCAGAGAAGTACTCAACCACTTTGGTGGAATAGGTGGACTTTCAAGGGCTCACGTTGAAGAACTTCTTTCGTTTAAAGGACTTGGAAAAACTAAGGCTATAACCCTGCTTGCTACTTTTGAAGTGGGAAGAAGAGCCTTATCAACTGAAGATTTTTCTCCAAAAATAACCTCACCTGAGGATGTGGCAAACCTTGTCTGGATAAAACTTAAAAATTTAAAGGTTGAAGTATTTGGAATAGTGACGCTCAATACCAAAGGCAAACTTATCTCTGTTCACGAAATAACAAAAGGTGGAACAAACTTTACCTCAATCTCTCCGAAGGAGGTATTTTACCCTGCTGTAAAGGACATTGCCTCAGCGGTTATTCTCTTTCACAACCATCCATCTGGAGATCCGACACCAAGCATTGAGGATATGGAAGTTACGAGAAAACTTCTGAATGGGGCTTCACTTCTTGAGATAGAAGTCCTTGACCACATTATCTTTGGAAGAAGTTCTTATTTCAGTTTCAAAAGGGAAGGGTTACTCTGATGTTCAAAGAAGAGATACTGAATTCTTTTAAGGGTAAGAAGCTGCTCGTTGTTGGTGATTTCATGCTTGATGAGTATATTTTTGGAAGAGTGGAGAGGATTTCTCCAGAGGCTCCTGTTCCAGTGGTTGAAGCAAAGGATGTAACGGTTAAACCGGGAGGGGCTGCAAACGTAGCTGCAAATTTATCATCTCTTGGAGCTGTTCCCTACCTTGTTGGTGTTGTCGGAAGAGACGAGAAAGGGAAAAAACTGAAAGCACTTCTTAGGGAACTTGGGGCCAATATTGATTGGCTTATAGAAGATAGCGAAAGACCAACAACAGTTAAAACAAGGATAGTTGCTGGAGCTCAGCAGCTTTTAAGAGTAGACTGGGAAAATAGAGAGTACGTTTCAAGTGCTATTTCGGAGAGGATTCTTGATATTCTCTCAAAGAAATTCAGGAGTTTTGACGCTATCATTATTTCCGATTACGGTAAGGGCGTAATTACTCCTGAACTTTTTGAAATTACAGGGAAAGTCCGAGAAGAAAGACCGATAACACTTGACCCAAAAGAGAAGAATTTTCCATTTTACAGAGATGTTACTACTATGACACCCAACATTAAGGAGACGTTTCAGGCTGTTGGGATTAAACCTGAAACCGATGAAGAGGCTGAAGAGGCCGGGAATAGATTGATTAATAGATTTAACCTCGAATATGCTGTTATCACAAGGAGTGAGAAAGGACTTTCAATTGTGGGAAGAGACTTTAAGAGGCACATTCCAACAAGGGCAAAACAGGTATTTGACGTGACAGGTGCTGGTGATACGGTTATAAGTGTTTTCACTTTAGCCCTTTCATCTGGGGCAACTCCTGTGGAGGCAGGAGAGATTGCAAACCTTGCAGCTGGAATAGTGGTTGGTAAACTTGGAACAGCAACCACAACGGTTGTGGAAATTTTAGAGACTTATAAAACTCTTAGGAGTAGATAGGGGTAAAGATGATTTGTAGAATCTGTAAATCAAAAGGAAAGAGAACGAAGGCAGTTGTTTATATTAGACACCACAGACTTGCTCTCTGTAAAGACCACTTCGTTGAGTGGTTTGAGAAACAGACAGCGAGAACGATAAAAGAATTTAATATGTTCAAAAAAGAGGAGAAAATCCTTGTTGCCGTTTCCGGCGGTAAAGATAGTCTTTCTCTATGGTACGCACTGCACAGGCTGGGTTATGAAACCTATGGCTTCCACGTAAGCCTTGGAATAGAAGGGTGGGATTATTCAAAGAAATCCCTTGAAATCTGTAAGAAATTTTCTGAGAGAATAGGAAGATCTTTAATCGTTTTTAATATGAGGGAAGAGTTTGGTTACTCAATTGAAGAGATAGCAAGGAGCAGTGGAAGAAAAGATGTCTGCTCAGTCTGCGGAACGTTTAAAAGGTACCTGATGAATAAAATGTGTAAAGAGCAGGGCTTTAAGGTTGTTGCCACAGGTCATAATTTAGATGATGAGTCTGCTCTTCTCCTTTCAAACACAATAAGGTGGGAGATTGGATACCTCGGAAGACAGCATCCCGTCCTGCCGGAGAGTAACGGGTTTGCTAGGAAGGTAAAACCCTTTGCTTTCTTCACAGAAAAAGAGATTGTAAGCTATGCAATTCTGAACAAGATAGAGTATTTGGAGACTGGATGTCCAAATGCGAAAGAGGCAACTTCCGTTCTCTACAAAAGAGCCCTTGCAATGTTGGAACATGAGATGCCCGGGACAAAGCTGCGTTTTTACAAGGAGTTTCTGAAGAGAGCCCGCCCCCTATTTGAGAAGGAGCTAAAAGAGCAGCTTGAGCTCAACGAATGTCAGGTTTGCGGAATGCCCACAACAGCTCCTGTCTGTTCGGTCTGTAGAACTCTTGAGAGGTTAAAAGAGGGATGTTAAAGGTTGGAAAGATAGAGTATCTCAACACAATTCCTGTTTACTATGGCTTTCTAAACGGTAGAGTGGACTCTTCAGGCATTGAATTTCAAGAGGATGTTCCCTCTGAACTTAACAAGATGTTGAGAGAAGGGATCCTTGATATCTCTGTAATCTCTTCTTACGAATACCTGAAAAACAGTGATAAATATCTGCTTCTACCAGATTTCTCAATATCTGCAAAGAAAAGGGTTATCAGCGTTCTGTTTCTCTCGACCGTTCCAATTCATCAGCTTCATCGCAAAGACGTCTGGTTAACAAGGAGTTCTATGACTTCAAAGGAACTTCTCAAGTATCTTTTAAGAGAGGTATATGGAGTTGAACCAAACTACCGTTACTACTCCATGAAAGAAGGAAATCTGCCGAAAAATCCAACTGCTCTTCTGACCATAGGGGATGACGCTCTGAGAATTTTCAGGTTAAAAAGATTCCCGTTTGTATACGATCTTGCAGAAGAGTGGTACAACCTTTATGGATTACCCTTTGTCTTTGCTCTCTGGGCTGTAAGGAAAGATTCTTACAAAGAAAAAAAAGGAGAAGTTGAGGAGTTCTACAGAAAGCTTCTCCTTTCCAGAGAAATAGGATTGAAATCCTATGACGAAATCAGTTCGAGATATGCTGAAAAGCTCCATCTCCCAGAGAAGATGTGCAGCAGCTACCTTAAAAACCTCAACTTTTTCCTACGAAGTGAGGAGCTGGAGAGCCTGAAGAAATTTTCAGAAATTATTAACGTAAAAGCCGACCTTAACTTTCTCCCAGTATAGACCTAAGCTTACTTTCAATTTCCTTTCTCTGTTCTTCTTCAGCTTCTTGAAGAATAGCTTGAATAAACTTATCAACCTTTCCTTCCGACTTCTCAAAGGCTTCTTCTGCAACTAAAAAGGCTGAGATGCCAAAATGTTCTGAGAGAAAAGGAAGAACTTTTTCAACATCTGTCATTTCAATTTTCCTTTCTTTCTTTTCTTCTTCTGTGCTCTTCTCTTCCACTTTGACGGTAGGTTCTTCTGAAGAAGCGGAGTTGAACAGTTTCTTTATTTGCTCAAAAACTTCGTCTTTTATTTCCTCTTCAAGTTCCTTAGATAGGAAGTCTAGAAGGTTCTCCACTTTTCCATTCCAAACACTTCTTGCAGATTCAACAATAGCTCCTGTTGCAATGCCAAAGTATGGAAAGAGAATTTCCGTCAGCTTGTCCTCTGGAAAGATAGCTTTCTCCTTCTTTACTATCTCTTCCTTAGGCTTCTCCTCTGTAACCTCAGAAAGTATGGAAGAGATTTTCTCTTTTAACTCATCAGCTTTTTCTTCTTCAATGTCGTGAAGGAGCATTTCAATGAATTCATCCGAGGAGGAAGAAGATCTCAAGGCATCAGAAATTACTAAGGAAGTAGCAATACCAAAGAAAGGATAGATGATCTGTGCAATTCTTTCTTCCTGCCTGTCTGTAATGGTGAACCTTTCTCTTCCAGGTTTTCCTTTTTTCAAGAGAGTGGGTTTTGTAAGTCTTTCAACTATGTTCTTGTGAAATTCTTTGATTTGTGTATCAAGGTCTTTTCCTTCTTCTACTTCCTTCTCAAGTCTTTTAACAGCCTTTCCGTCTTTAAATATATTTGAAATTATCTTGTTTGATGTTTTATAGTATTCTGTTTGGATGTGATAAATGCTTTTTCCAGCTTTTATATCCTGATTAAGAGAGAGAGCCATCAGTACCTCCTCTTCTAATCTGGGTAAAATTGTATTATAATGAAACTGTATGTCAACTGAATAGTTTATTGTTAATGATGTTATTTACAGTTATTCTGGGAACAAAATCTGAAGAATCTCTACTTAAAATCCTTAGAGATTCTTCATCTACTAAAGTAGCTTCAGAATGATAATTAAATCATCTTTATAACAGAATATTGTCAGATGGAGGGGATAGGATGGAACTGAGAGGAGAGATAAGGGATATCTCAATGCTGCTTGAGGTATTTCAGATTGTTAACGTGGGGAAAAAATCGGGAAAGCTGGAAGTAAGTGGAGAGGATGGGAAAGTAATCTTTTACATCAAAGATGGCAACATAATAAGCGTTGATACTACAGTTCCAAACCTACGGGTTTTAAAGGAAAAAACAGAGAAAGGTGAAGCAAAGTTTACAGACTCTCTAATATCCTTCCTCCACTACATTTACTACTGGAGAAATGGGAGATTCCAGTTTAAAGATGAAAATATCAGCGTAAAAGAGCGTGGAAAAGCCGATATGACCAACTTGATTATGGAGTTATCCAAGGAGCTTGATGAAACTCCAGAAGCAATAAAAAAGCTTATTTTTCTTGATCCACAGTTTACACTATCTGGAGACATCTCCTCTAACCAGTTAACCCTTGAGAAGAAGGATTTCCTGGTTTTTCAGGAATTCTTAAGAGGAAAGACTCTCAAACAGGTTTTATTCGCTGGAACTCCCTATTCGGAGCTAATCGCAACGGTTCGAAAACTGCTCTCAGCAGGGATTATATCACCTGTTGAGAAAAAAGAGTCTGAAGCGGGAAAAACTGTTTCTGTAATACCTACAGTTCCTGAAGAGAAGTTAGAACAGGTGAGAGAAAGACTTGTAGAAGCTCTGGGACCCATGGGCGAATTTCTGGTAGATGAAACCTTTGAAGACCTTGGTATTTCACAACTCTTTGTTGATTCGGTTGACAAGTTCATAGAGACACTTATTGAAAAAATCCCCGACGGTTGTATAATTGATGGAGAAGACTGTAAAGAAAGGTTTAGGCAAGAATTTAGGGAGATTCTATCGTAAAATACAAGAAATATTAAGATAAGAGAGAAGAGAGAAGGAGGGAGTTATGACGCTGAAAGGTTTGAGTATCACCCAAAAGGTTCTTGTAGTATTTGCAATTGTTGTTGTACTTTCGACTCTGTCTTTTATTCATCTTTTGGATAAAACCTACGAAAAGAGTCTTGTCTCTCAGGGTAGAAGTATTGCACAACAGATCTTGATTTTCCGTAAGTGGTCAGCCAGCTTTGGTGGCGTGTGGACTAAGAATAAATACACTCCTGGTATTGGTTACCTTATGGAATTTGAAACGAAAAATGGAACGGCAAAGGCTTACGGAACTGGAGAAGCTCTAATGGATTTTGGAGAGACTCACTTCTACCTCCACAACCCTGCACTTGCTACAAGAGAGCTTTCGCAGCTTTCAAAGGCAGAATACGGCTGGACATTTAGGGTTGTCTCTGACAGGTACATGGCACCCCAGGACAAGCCTGATAAGTGGGAGAGCATCGCAATTAAGGAGATTATGAAGAGTAAGGAAAGGGGAGGAGAATTTTGGAGCTGGGACGGAGACAAGTTTAGATTTGCAAAGGCTATTTACGTTAAAGAGGGTTGTTTGAAATGTCACGGAACACCCGAGCAGATACCACCTGCTATTATGAAAGCTCTTAGAGCTAAATATGGAGACAACGTTGATAGAGCTATTAACTATAAAGTTGGTGATTTGAGAGGTATTATTAGTGTTACAATCCTTCCTCCAAGCATTATATCAACAGCTATATCTCTTGTTGACTTCTGGAACATTGCAGCTTTGGTTCTTGCGTTCCTCATCTTCTGGTTCTTTGCTAAGAAAGAAATTATAGCTCCTATTGAGAAGCTTACAAAAGCTGCTCACGATATTAGCCTTGGTAAGCTGGATGTTGACCTGGGAGTGAGAGGACTTAAAGAAGAAAGCGTAAAAGATGAAATTACAAAGCTTGCTATTGCTATTGAAAGGTTGAGGGCAAGTATCCAGATTGCAATGGAGAGACTCAGGAAGAAGAGATAGCTATATTTACACTGGTTCTTCATGAGAAGCCGCCGTCTGGCGGCTTTTTTTATTTGTTAGTTTATTCTACAGATGCTAAAATCCCCTGTCCTTTTGATTTCCTATATGATGGGGATATATGAGGATCAAGGAAAAAGAAATTTTTGGATATATTATCTGATGAAATTTTGTTACGGAGTTTCTAAATGGGTTGTTCACCGTTTTTAAAGGAAAAAAAGGAACTTGTCAGGATTGGCAGGATAATTTTTGAGTCTGGTCTTACAGATACCCACGGTGGGAATATCAGTATGAGGATTGATGATTACATTCTGATTAAAAAATCCGGAAAAATGCTTGGGTATCTTGAACCTGCTGATATAGTTGTAACAACCTTAGAAGAGAATCCTGATCTTGATTCGGAAGCCTCCATTGAGCTGAAAGTACACAGGGCAATTTATAAAGCTCTTCCAGAGGTGAAGGGTATTGTTCATGCCCATTCTCCTTATACTGTGGCCTGCTCTCTTGTTTACGATGAGATTGTTCCTCTTGATTCAGAGGGAAGGCTTTTACTCGGAAAAATTCCTGTTCTTTCGGCAAAACAGGTTGTCTCTTCAGATGAAGTTGCAGAGAAGTTGCCGGAACTTTTGAAGGAGTCTCCAGCCGCCGTTGTGAAGTCTCACGGTCCCTTTGCGGTAGGAAAAACGCTTGAAGAAGCTCTTAAATACCTTTCCGCTCTTGAAAACTCCTGTAAAATAATCTCAATCATGAAAGCTATAGAGAGGTAACCCCCCTATATTCCCTGCAAGGGAAGAATTAAAACTACATGATGGAGAGGTAAGTTGGACTGGGAATTTAAAGAGGTATGCATAGTCGGTCTCGGCCTGATTGGAGGTTCCTTTGCGCTTAACTTGAAGCTCAAGGGTTTCCCGGGAAGGATAACAGCTGTTGATATAAACCCGGAGGCAATAGAGAAAGGACTTGAACTGGGGGTTATAGACTCAGGAAGTATTAAGCACTTAGTAGCTGCGGATGCAGATCTAATTGTTCTGGCTGTTCCCGTTGGAGTTTACAGACAGGTTCTCCAGCAGCTAAAACCTTATATATCTGAAAATGCTGTTGTTACCGACCTTGGAAGCGTGAAAGGACACCTTGTTTATATGTGTGAGGAGATTTTGAAAGGTGTTGCTCCTTTTGTTGGAGGACATCCGATAGCTGGAACTGAAAAATCTGGCGTAGAGAATGCCGTTGAGAATCTCTTTAGCGGTGCAAAGTTCATTGTTACTCCAACGGAAAATACGGACAGAGAGGCGCTAAGAAAAGTTGTTTCCCTGTGGAGAAAGTTGGAATCTGAAGTGATTGAGATGGACCCCTTCTACCATGATAAAGTTTTCGCTGCCGTAAGTCATCTTCCCCACGTTGTTGCCTATTCGATAGTTGATGCGATAGATAAACTTTCTAATGATCTGGGAACTGACCTCTTCCAGCTTACAGGAGGTGGATTCAGAGACTTTACAAGAATTGCCATGAGTGATCCCATCATGTGGAGAGATATCTGTATAGAGAACAGGGAAAATCTTCTAAAAGCGTTGAAAACTTTCAAAGCTTCCATAGAGAAGGTTGAAAGATTGATTGAAAAAGCAGATAAAGAAGAGCTCAAAGATTTCTTTGAGAAGTCGAAGGAGAAGAGGAGCTCTGTCAAATAGATGGAAAATCTTTTCTCGCAGGAAATTGAAAGACTCTCGGCTGGTGAGAGAGTCTTCTTTGGTGTAAGGCAGTTTACGACCTATTTCGAGCTCCTTGTTCTTAGGAAGTTAAAAGAACCAATCTTTTCAAAATTTACCGGAACACTTCAGGAACTTGTGATTGATGCCTTCAACGAGAATTTTGAGAATAAGAGAATTCTATCCGATCAGGAGAGGCTTTTCCTTATTTCAAAAGCAATGGAAACTGCAGGAAGGGAACTTCCCTCCGACGCAGGCTATGTTGAGATTGTAGATAAAAGGTTAAGAGACATTTTCCAGCACAATCTGTCTGAAGAGGAAATAGAGGAGAAACTCCCTCTCCTTGACAGGAAAATTCAGAAAAAACTCAAAACAACTCTCGAAATTATCAAAAACTATAGAGGATTCCTTAGAGAAGTAAACGGGACAGATATCCCTAACCTCTTTCTTGAGGCATCGAAATTGGAATATAACTTCCCGTTTGTGTCTGTTGTTTTTCCAGCATTTCTTTTTCCTGCTGAAATCGAATTTCTCAAAAATGCCGGGAAGGTCAAAATTCTACGTTTCAAAGACTCTGAAGAGTTTTTTTCGGAGCTCTCTTCCTCAAACAGAGAAAGTTTTCCAGACGGCTGGGAAATAGAAGAAGTTGAACCTAACCCTCTCTCAAAAACCCTTTCCCTTTTTGGGGATATCGAAATAAAAACAGAAACTGAAGTTAACATTAGACCCTTTTCTTCAAGAAGTGAGGATGCGAAGTACATTGTTGATACTGTAATAACGCTGATTGAAGAGGGATTTCAGCCTCACGAGATAGCGATAGCAGGAAGAACTATTGATGAGATTCTTCCTTTGCTTTATCAGCTCTCTAAGGACAGAGGTATTCCTTTGAGGTTTCAGACCAGAGGAATTCCTCTAACTGCCAGTCCTTTTGTAAAAAACTCTTTGCATAAGTTGTTGGAACTTGATGATGGAGCTGGAACGCTCCTTGAGTGGACAGAGTGGATGCTTGAGAGGTATTTCACAGAGAATTTTGATGAACCAGCAGTTTTTAATCAGATTGAAAAGTTCTACAAAGAGATGCTCAGTCTAAGATTGAGAGGTCTCTTCCCTGAGAGAAAGTTGACACCAAAAAAGGCTGCTAAGGAGCTTTCGAAACTTTTCATCAAAAGGTACTATCTAATAGAGGAAAATGAACCTTTTGGAGTCCATGTGGGAACTCCAGAATCGATTGTTTCCCTCTTGCCGAAAGCTGTAATCATGGATGATGTTTCAGAAGGTGTCTATCCAAGGACATTTCCCTTTGATCCAGATTTTTCCTACGAAGAGAGGGAAAAAATCAACGAAATTCTTGGCAGAAACTCTGTTTCTCATCAGCCTTTCCCTGTAAGGGAGAGGCTTATCAGCTATGAGTTTTTGACCTTTTACAACCTCCTTTCCCTCCCTCTAAAAAGACTCTACCTGACCTACAACCGTTTCAGGGGAAGATCCCTTTTTGTTGATCAGATACAAAATAAAGTGAAAGTTTCCGATTCCTATAAGGAGATAGTCTCCCATGTTGCTTTTAACTGTTATCAGGTTTTCAAAGAAAAAAAGAAACCTCAATCCCGAGAGGAAAGAGGTATATACGTTTGGAAGAATAGGAGTTCCAGTGCTCTTTACAATTTCTACGTAAAGAAAGAAGTGGCTAAACAGATTGTTAAGAATCTGACGGTAACAGATATCGTCAATTACCTTGACTGTCCAGCCAAAGCTCTTTTTTCTCTTGTTTTTAAGGATGGAGAGGTAACCTTAGATATCCTTGAAGGGATTGTTTACCATGAATCAATTGAGAGGATGTTAAAAACGGGGTTTGATAAGAACATCTTTGATGAAATCTTTGAAGAGAAAACCTCTCGAATAGAGGATCCCGTTGTGCCTCTTTTAAAACCCTATTTCCGTGAAAACGTTAAGCGGTTTATAGACTTCTTCAGAGGACATGAGATCTACAGTAAAGAAGCCGATCAGGAAGTGGAGATTTCTATTAAAGTAAGTGATGTTGTTTTGAAAGGGAGAGTTGACTTTATCAGTCAGATAGATGGTAAAACTCATATAGTTGATTTCAAAAAGGGTAATGTTTCAGAAAGCCGAAAAAGTTTTTATGCTCCTCCGAGTCCTCATTCCCTTCAGGTTATTCTCTACGGTATGGCATTGAAAGGAGGGGATTTGATCTCAGTACTGAAAGAAGAAGAATTTGGAGATCTTGTTTTTCACTTTATTTCTGTATCAAGAGCTAAGGAGGATGTTCCTCCTGAGAAGTGGAAGATTTCTTTCACCGGTGAGGAGAGTAGAAAAAAGCTTAAAGCCGCAGGGATTCTTGCAGCTCTTTCTATCATAGCTATGAAGAACGGATATTTTATTCCTCACAGATTTAGCATTACGGACGACTGGAAAGTGGAAATCAAGGAAGATTCCTGTTATGATGATTACCAGCTCTCTTCAGAGTTACTTCTTGAGTTTAAAAACCGATTTACTGAAATACTGAGACATATTCTGAAGCAATGGAAAACCTAAACAGAACTTTTTTGCTGGCTCTTTTTATTTCTCTGCTGTTCCATATTCCGCTTCTCTTCGTCAAGTTTGATTTCCGGATTAAAAAGATTAAGACGGAAAATGTTGTAGTTTTTGACTTTTCTGAAACTGGAATTGTTGCAGAGAAGGAAGTAGCCCATAAAGGAAGTCCAGAAAAAATTCATGAGGTTAAGCGTAAAGAAGGAAAGAAAAAGGAGAAAGAGAAAGAGAGAAAAAGAGAGAAGGAGAAGAAGAATGTTAAGGTTCAGAAGACAAAAAAGTTTGAAAGAAAAGTGGTTAAAAAGAAGAAAATAGAGGAGAGAAAAAAGGAGGTTTCCAGAGTAGTTGAAAAAGAAGAAGAGAGTTTACAGAAAGTTAAACAGAATACAGAAAAGAGAGAAGATAGGATAGAGGAGAAGAGTTCGGGTATTCAATCAGCAGAGAACGTGAAAAAGGAGAAAATGAAAACGGAGCAGCAGATTTTGGAAAGAGAGAAGAGTAACGTAGAAAGTGGAAATGTGGCTGAAAAATCTGTTTCGGAAGGAGAAGCTGAAAAAGGAAAGCCAGTTGTTAGCACTAATAAGAAGGAGTTTAATAGAGAGAGTTATGTTTCTCTAATCATTCGGGAAATTGAGAGAAAAAAGTTTTATCCTCCTCTGGCAAGAAGGTTGGGTGTAGAGGGAAAAGTGGTTGTGAGAATTGTTGTTGATCGAGGAGGAAAATTAAAGGAAGTAAGTGTTGTAAAGTCCAGCGGAAATAAGATTTTGGACAGAGCGGCTTTAAAACTGATAAAGAAATGCGATTTTCCCCCTCTTCCACCTGAGTATCAGAAAGAGACTTTCGATGTGGAAATTCCAATAAGGTACGAGCTCAAATAATTGCAAGTTTTAATCTCCTATAACTCCTCCTACAAAGGAAAGAATTTTTTTCTTTTTCCATTTTTAAGGGGGGTAATGCAATGTACTATAATTCATTTTCAAAATTTTAAGAGAAGGGGTAACTGGAATGCTTGAACACCTTGGAAATTTTGAGAGAACTTCTTACTGTGGAGAGGTTTCTACTTCAGATATTGGAAAGAGAGTAAGACTCGCTGGATGGGTTGATACGACGAGAGATCATGGTGGTGTTGTCTTCACGGATTTAAGGGATAGAACTGGAAAGATTCAAATAGTTTTTGCTCCTGAGATCAGTGAAGAGTTGGTTGAGAAGGCAAAGAAACTGAAGCACGAGTATGTCATAGCTGTTGAAGGTGAAGTTAGAAGAAGACCTCCGGGAACTGAAAATCCAAAGCTGAAGACGGGAGAAGTAGAAGTTTACGCAGAGAAGCTCCAAATACTTAACAAATCCTTACCTCTTCCTTTCCCAATTGAGGATGATGTAAAGGTTGGAGAGGATATCAGGCTAAAGTATCGCTTCCTTGACCTCAGAAGAAAAAAGATGATGGATAACATCATTTTCAGACATAAGCTTTACCAGATTACAAGGAATGTCTTCAATGAAGAAGGCTTTATCGAGATAGAGACACCATACCTGACAAAGAGTACTCCAGAAGGAGCAAGGGACTTCTTAGTTCCGAGCAGGATCTATCCAGGAAAGTTCTACGCTCTTCCACAGTCTCCACAGCTCTTCAAACAGATTCTGATGGTGGCTGGATTTGATAGGTACTATCAGATTGCGAGGTGCTTCAGGGACGAGGATCTGAGAGCTGACAGGCAGCCTGAGTTTACACAGGTAGATTTTGAGATGTCCTTTGTTCGTGAAAGAGACGTCATGGATATTGCTGAAAAGGTTTTAAGGAGGCTTTACAAAGAGCTCCTCGATATTGAGATTGGTGAAATTCCAGTTATGTCTTACGATGAGGCAATGAGCCGCTTTGGAACAGATAGACCAGATACGAGGTTTGGTCTTGAGTTGAAAGAGATTACTGATATTGCTGAAAAATGTAGCTTTAAGGTTTTCAGGGCTGTTGTTGAAAATGGTGGAATTGTAAAAGCTATCAACTTCAAAGGTGGTGCAACCCTCTCAAGGAAAGAGATAGACGACCTTACAAAGTTTGTCGGAATTTACGGTGCTAAAGGTCTTGCATGGATAAAGGTTACAGATAAAGGTCTTCAGTCTCCAATTGTTAAGTTCTTCACAGAAGGAGAAATGAATGAAATCTTAAAGAAGCTTGAAGCTGAAGTTGGAGATATTCTCTTCTTCGTTGCCGATAAGCCTGACGTTGTAAATGCGGCACTTTCAAATCTCAGATTGAAACTTGGAAGAATGGCAAATCTGATTGATGATAGCAAGATAAATGTTCTGTGGGTTGTTGACTTCCCAATGTTTGAGTGGAATGAGGATGAGAATAGATGGGAAGCTCTCCACCATCCATTTACAAGTCCAAAGGAAGAAGATGTTGAAAAGCTTCTTGAAAATCCTGGTGAAGTTAGAGCAAGAGCTTACGATATGGTCCTAAACGGTGTTGAAATTGGTGGGGGAAGTATTCGTATTCATAGAGAGGATATTCAGGAAAAGGTGTTCAAGGTTATTGGTCTTTCAGATGAAGAGGCACAGGAGAGGTTTGGATTTCTCCTTGAGGCACTGAAGTATGGCGCTCCCCCACACGGTGGAATGGCTTTTGGACTTGACAGACTCTGTGCAATCATGAGGGGAGAGGAGTCAATCAGGGACGTTATAGCATTTCCAAAGACTCAGAGAGGGCAGTGTCTCCTTACTGGAGCTCCAGATACAGTTAGACCGGAACAGCTTGAGGAACTCCACATTGAAGTTGTTAAAGAAGAGGAAGAAGAGTAATCAGGCGGGGTTCTCCCGCCCTAAATTTAATTTGGTAGTTTATTACTTCATTCTTGAAAAAAGCACGAAGAATTTACTCAAGATGACTTTCAGTCTCTCAAAAATTTCAGATTGTCTAAATCTTCAAGCAGAGATTGTAGATCTTCTTCGTGTTCAACCTCATCTGTAAGAATCTGAAGAGCAATGTTGTAAGTTATAGGGTCAATATCTTTTGTGATTTTTAATATTTCATTATATGTATCAATAGCACACTGCTCTCCTTTTATGTTCTGTTCCAGAACTTTTTTTACAAATGGATCATCTGGAGCGTCATAGCCGCAGTTTGTCAGTTCAAACCACTGTTTTGGTGATAGAACGGGAGTTCCTCCGAGCTCTAAGATTCTTGCAACAAGCATGTCTGCATGTCTTAGCTCGTCGTTTGCGTGCTGGATAAGTTCAGCGATTACGGCATCTTTCATAGGTCCTTTAACGACTTTTGAGCCTACCCAGTACTGATAGTATGCAAGCCACTCATCACAGAGTGCTTTGTTGAGAAGTTCAACGATTTTATCGGCATGTTCTCCTACAAGTTCTCTTCCCTTTGTTCCCATTGGATTCTCCTTAGACCTTTTCCTTTGAACTTATAGCAGTAAAAAATAACCTGCAACTAAGTTGAGCACTTTGCGACTTTTACGAACTGGAAAACCTTTTCCTTGTCTTTCTTTCCTGGTTCTGTTTCCACACCACTGCTCACGTCAACAGCATAAGGGTTGACCTCTCTAATGGCTTTTGCAACATTTTCAGGATTCAGTCCACCTGAGAGGATTACCGGAATGTCAAATCTTTCTTTTACTGCTCTTGCAATTTCCCAGTTGAAGGTTTTTCCTGTTCCACCGAAAGAATCCTTAGAGTAAGTATCAAGGAGAATAGCCCTTATTTTTCCAATGTAAGGTTCTATCTTTTCAATCTCAGCAATTTCTTTTAGCCTGAAAACCTTTATTACTCTATTTGCTCCTATATACTCACACTCTTCTGGAGTTTCATCTCCGTGGAGCTGTGCAAAATCTAAATGGGCATAGCTGAGAATTTCCAGAACATTCCGTGGGTCTTCGTTAACAAAGACTCCAACTTTTAGAATGAACGGAGGAAGATTCAAGGTAATCTTTCTAACATCCTTGGCTTTTATAAATCTCTTGCTTTTTGAATAGAGTATGAAACCAAGTGCGTCTGCTCCTGCCTCAGTAGCGGTTAGTGCATCTTCAAGGTTTGTTATCCCGCATATTTTGACCTTTACCATTGTGAGCTCCTTAGCTATTTTTTATAAAAATATTATCACGAATTGCGCTATTAAGTTAGCTATAATTTTATTTTGAATCAAAAGTCTAAATCAGGAGTGCTACATTGGGTTTGGAGGTTGTTAACTTCCTCAGGAAAAAGAATGTCAATAGACTCTTCGCACTTGTCAACTTAGGTATTACAGTTCTTCTGGCTTTTCCAATCCTTGGAGAAGTTGTCTTCAATTACTTATCTGGGAATATAGAACTTAGCCAGGTATGGCGCATGTTACTCCTCTACTACACGATTCCTGGAATTATTCAAGTTGTTGTTTCTTTTCTTATCTACTATGAAAACTCTCCTAAATTCAGCAAACTCGTTTTCTTAGCCCCGATAGTCGCTACGGTAATTAACATTGTATTTGACACAAAGGTTGTCTTTATAACGGAAACTTACTTCATAATCCTTAACTTCTTCTATATTGTTTTCTATGGCTGGAATAACTTCCTTATTGTGGTTTATCTTGTATATTTAAGTTTGGTCATGTTTAGTTCACCAGCCAATCTAAGGGAACATGAGTCAATTTTCTTTGATGTTTCTTTAGTTTTTGCACTTCTTTTCTCAACTATGTCGGGTATATTCGTAAATACGATTTTGAAGTTTCTTGAAATTCAGGTTTTAGTAAGAGAAATCCAGAAAAATCCAAGAATGGACATTCTAAGGGAAAATCTTTTAAAACTTACGTCTTACTTAGGGATTGGTTTTCTTGAAATTAATAGTGGTGTTGATGAGCTGAAGTTAAGTATAGGAAATCCCTCAAAAGAATATCAGGAATTCAGCTTAGGAGCTCTGAGAATAAAGGTTAAAAAACCGAAGAAATTGTTGTATAGGAAAATAATTGTTCCTTCTATGGTGAGTCTCTTAATTCCTGTTCTTCTTAATATGAGACAGTTAATTCAAGAAAGAAGAAGAGCAAAGGAGTTAATAAAAATCTTTACAAGAACGATAGAATTAAGGGATCCTTATACCAGGGGACACTCTGATAATGTTGCTTACTATGCTCTTGAAATAGGAAAAGCTCTTGGGCTAAGTAAATCTGAACAGGAAAATCTTAAGATTGCTGCCCTTCTTCACGATGTTGGAAAAATTGTTATTCCTGATAAGATATTGCTTAAGCCTCTTCCTTTAACTAAGGAGGAGTTTGAAATCATCAAGCTTCATGCTACGGTTGGTTACTCTCTATTAAATAGTATAAGGGGAATGTCACGCATTGCTAAGGTGGTGAAACATCATCATGAAAAATGGGATGGTTCTGGTTATCCTGATGGATTGAGAGGAGAAGAGATACCCTACCTTTCGAGGATTTTGGCAATTGCTGATGTTTTTGATGCATTAACATCAGAGAGGCCTTATAGAGCTGCCCTTTCAAAAGAAGAAGCTTTCAAAATTATGGAGAAGAATAAGAAGGATTTTGATCCGGAAATATTTCCCATTGCGAAAGAAGTTCTTGAGAAAATTCCTCTTTCCAAAGGTTATCGAGTGAATTTTCTGGAGGCAGAAATTCTTGATAGAATGAGAAAGTTAAGTTCTGGAAGTAACATTGTATTGGGAAACTCTTTTCCAGAGAAGCCTTGTATCTTGCTGGTTAGTGCTGAAAACATTGATCCTATGAGGTTCATAAAGAACACTATTTCTCAGTTTTTGGATACTTCATGGTTCCACATGGTTGAAGTGTATGAAGGAGAGTTCTTGGTTATATCTGATTCAAAGGACATAGATTATCTTTATTCCTACTTTGATCGTCCTGGAATTTCTATTAAGCGCCTCTTATAAATGGATAAAAAAAGGAATATATTTTGTTTGATTGAAAACAGTGAAGAGAGGTAGAGTGTATGTTTGAAACAAGAGTTCCTATGAGGAAATGTTCTTTTTGCGGAAGAGATCAGTCAAATGTAGAGGCTCTTATAACAGGTCCAAACGGTGTGGCAATTTGCAACTACTGTGTTGATGAGTGTTACGAACTCATACACAGTGAGGAAAAGAAACAAGTTGGAGCTCCTGTAAGCGTTGATAGATTACCAACCCCTAAGGAAATAAAGGAGTTTCTTGATCAGTATGTTATAGGTCAGGAAGAAGCGAAAAAGGTTTTATCAGTTGCTGTCTATAACCACTATAAGAGAATTATGTCAAACGAGGATACTTCTGACGTTGAAATTGAGAAAAGCAACATTCTTCTGATTGGTCCAACAGGTTCAGGAAAAACCCTCCTTGCAAGGTCTCTTGCAAAACTTCTTGATGTTCCATTTGCCATAGCTGATGCCACAACTCTGACAGAGGCTGGATACGTTGGAGAAGACGTTGAGAACATTCTCCTCAGACTCATTCAGGCTGCTGACTTCGACATAGAGAAGGCTGAAAGGGGAATCATCTACATAGATGAAATCGACAAGATAACCAGGAAGAGTGAAAATCCATCCATAACGAGAGATGTTTCTGGAGAAGGTGTTCAGCAGGCACTCCTTAAGATTCTTGAGGGAACAATTGCAAACGTTCCTCCACAGGGTGGAAGGAAACATCCACACCAACAATATATTCAGATAGATACCTCAAACATTCTCTTCATCTGCGGTGGAGCGTTTGTTGGACTTGAGGACATAATTGCAAAGAGGATTGGTAAAGGTGGAATGGGCTTCACTGCTGACGTTAAGAGAAACAAGTTAGAAAGGAGTGAGCTCCTTAAACACGTTGAACCAGAGGATCTTGTTAAGTTTGGCTTAATCCCAGAGCTCATTGGAAGGCTTCCAGTTATTGCAACTCTCAATGAGTTGACAGAGGAGGATCTGGTCAGGATCCTTGAAGAGCCGAAGAACGCCCTTGTTAAACAGTACAAGAAACTCCTTGAGCTTGAAGGAGTTGGATTGGAGTTTACAGAAGAAGCTTTGAAAGAGATTGCAAAAGAGGCTATAAGGCGTAAGACAGGCGCAAGAGGACTCAGGGCAATAATGGAGAAAATAATGACAGACGTTATGTTTGAGGTTCCTCACAGAAAAGATATAAAGAAGGTTATAATTGACGCTGATGCTGTAAAAACTGGCAAGCCAAAGTATGAGCTTACAAAGGCTTCGTAACGGGGGAAGTTGTGAGAAGGCTTTTAATTGCTGGGAACTGGAAGATGCACAAGACTATTCCGGAAGCTCTCGACCTTGTCAGGGAGTTAAAAGAACTTGTAAAGGATGTCAACGATAGGGACATCTTAGTATGTCCACCATTTACAGCTCTCTATCCGGTTTCGAAAGAGCTAGAGGGTTCAAACATTGTTCTTGGTGGACAGAACATGTATTTTGAGGAGCAGGGAGCTTTTACAGGGGAAATTTCACCTTTGATGCTCAAAAATGCTGGCTGTTCTTACGTTATACTCGGGCACTCTGAGAGGAGGCACATTTTCGGAGAGACCGATGAGCTTATAAATAAGAAGATTCTCTCTGCCGTTAACCATGGGCTTATTCCAATTCTCTGTGTTGGAGAGCTTTTAGAGGAGAGGGAAAACGGAAAAACGCAGGAAGTTGTTGAGAAGCAGGTTAGAGAGGGATTGAAAGGCATTGATGGAGATGCTGAGTTCGTTATAGCCTATGAGCCTGTCTGGGCGATAGGAACTGGTAAAACGGCAACACCTGAGCTTGCTGAAGAGGTTCATTTCTTTATACGTCAGGTACTTTCGGATATGTTCGGAAATGAAAAAGCGAACTCTGTAAGGATTCTCTACGGCGGAAGTGTGAAGCCTGAGAATGCTGCGGGATTGTTAAATATGGAGAACATCGATGGAGCTCTTGTTGGTGGAGCAAGTCTTAAGGCTGAAAGCTTTGCGAAAATAGTTAAGTTTGATATGGAGGCATGATGTTTACCGCTTTGCTTATCTTTCATGCAATTATTGCTCTTCTTCTGATAATAGTTGTTCTTATCCAGCCCGGAAAGGGAGATACCAGTTCACTCCTTGGTGGAGGAAGCGCATCATCTGCCTTTGGCGCAGACACAGGGGCAGTTCTTACAAAGACTACTGCTATACTGGGAGCTCTCTTTATGCTTAACTCTTTGATCCTTTCGGTTGTTGGTTCAAAGCTTGCCCAGGAGAGCTCTGTTGTTGAAAAGGTAAAGGTAGAGAAGGCGAAGTAACTTCAATAAAGATTTAGAGGTGATAAAAACCGGGAGGGTGAAGTTTGAAGGGTGGATTTAAGAAACTCTATTCCTATGCTGTTTTTTTAGCTTTTATTCTATTTTCATCCTGTCAGCAATCCCAAGTAGAGAGTACTTCTCCCTCTGAAGTATCTATCTCTCCTTATTTCTCTCCACGTGGTGGCTGTACCTCTACAGTTATTTCCGAAATTAACCGTGCTAAGAACCATATAGATGTGGCGGTTTTCAGTTTTACAAGTAAATCAATAGCGAGAGCTCTGATAAAAGCCCATAATAGAGGTGTAAGAGTAAGAGTTATCATTGATCAGGGAACAGCGAGATCAAAGAACTGTGTTGGTCCTGTTTTGGAAGCGGCAGGTATTCCTGTTAGATACAAAAAGGGAAACGGTGGTGGCTTGATGCACCACAAGTACGCTGTGATTGATGGAAAGATCCTCATAACCGGTAGTTTCAACTGGACAGTAAGTGCTGAGAAGAGGAACGATGAAAATCTGGTTGTAATAAAGGGTGCCAGTGAAGTTATAGATGCTTACGAAAGGAACTTTAAAAAACTCTGGGAGATGGCAGGTCTTACAAATTGACGATAGAGACTCTGAAGGAGAAGTTTTTCTCTGAAAGGGAGCGGATAAAAAAGCTCCACCTCCAGAAAGAGACTGGGTTTACTGTTGCTGATGAACTGAGAAAAGCTCTTGATTCCCTACTAAAGCCAGCCTTTAATCACTTTTTCGGTAGGTGGGATGTACCGATAGCTTTTTATGCTCTTGGTGGATATGGTAGGGGGGAGCTAAACTTCCATTCAGACATAGATGTGAATTTGATTTATTCTAGGAAACTTTCTGAAAGTCATCTTGAGGATATTGAGGCTTTTTACTATTTCCTCCTTTCCCTGAAACTTGATCTCGGGTTTGCTCCAAGAAGCATTACTGAAGCTCTGGAGCTTGCAGAGTCCGATCTCTCAGTTTTTACGAATCTTCTCCAGAGGAGATTCCTTGCTGGTGATAGAAGTATAGATGAAAGGTTTACGGATGAATTTGGCACCCTCATAGAGGAAAACAAAAAGTCCTTGGTTGAGGAGATAATTATACGTAGGAACGATAGATATAAGCGGTTTTACGGAACTGTTTACTATCAGGAGCCAAACGTAAAAGAGAGCAAAGGGGGATTGAGGGATCTCCACGAGGCTTTCTGGGTGTCAAAGATTGTCTATTCGATAGATAACTACTCCGGTTTTTTGGATAAAAAGATTCTTGATTGGAAAAGTTTCAGGGATGTTATCTCGGCTTACGACTTCCTTCTGAGGGTGAGAAATCACCTTCATATCTCTTCAGGAAGGAAAAGTGATATTCTCTCGTTTGAAATGCAAAAAAGTGTGGCAGATTTCTTTGGCTTCTCTCGGGATAGAAAAGGAATAGAGCAGTTTATGAAAAGCTACTTTAATGCTGCAATAGATCTATCGGTTATAACGAAGGAAGTGATAAAAGGAGCACTTGAAGAATTAGAGAAAAAGGAAAAGCAGTTTTCTTTCCATTCTATCTTTCAGTCAAAGGAGTTGATAGAAGATACGTTTTACGTAGTGGAAAACGTTCTTTATGTTGAAGAGGATAAAGAAAGTGAGCTGGTAAGAGATCCTCTTCTCGTTTTAAAGGGATTTAGGTTGGTTCAAGAGAGAGGACTGGAACTTTCCGCAAATGCTTTTTCACTCTTCAAGCTCTCAGCAGAGACGAACAAAGGAAAGTTCAGGAAAAGGGAAGTTCTTAATGAGTTTAAAGAGATTCTTCTAAACTTAAAAAGGCTTTCTTATACTCTTGAGCTCATGCACAACTGTAAGGTTCTTGATGCTCTCATTCCGGACTTTGAAAGACTCAGGGGGCACTTTCAATTTGATACTTACCACAAGTTTACAACAGACATTCACTCAATTTTCACGGTAAGGGAGCTCGAAAAGATAGAGGAGAAGGGAACAAATGTAACCTCTGTTAGAGAAAAGCAAGATTTCTTCCAGATACTTCAGGATCTTGAAAACCCTCACGTCTTATACATAGCTGCGCTTTTCCACGACATTGGCAAGGGTAAACCTGGAAAACATGAGATAGTTGGAGCTGGCTTAACAAGAAAGTACCTTTCTGAAATGGGCTTTTCTCCTGAGGAGATAGAAGAGGCTGCATGGCTTGTTAAAAACCACCTTCTGATGTCCCACCTTGCCTTCAGAAGGGACATTTCCGATCCAGAGCTGATAGAACAGTTTAAAAATGAATGTAAAACAGAAGATAGGCTAAAAAAGCTCTTTCTTTTGACCTATGCAGACATTAAAGCTGTAGGTCCTGGAGCATGGGACAACTGGAAAAGCTCTCTCCTCTGGAAACTTTATAATGTTACTCTTTCTCTTTTTGTTGAAGGGAAGAGAGTCGAAGAGCTTATATCTGAAAAGCTTCAAAGAAGAAAGGAGAAGGTCAAGAAACTTCTTCAAGGAAGAATTCGTCTGGAGTCTGTGGAGAGATTCTTCGAAAATGCTGATAGAGATTATCTGATTACCTATCCATCGGACGAAATTGCCAGACATCTCATTCTGATGAGAGAGATAAGAAAAAAAGGGAAGGAGTATGCAGTTTACCACGAGAGTTATCCAGACATAGGTTTTACAAAGCTAACTATAGTTACAAAATACAGGAGAGGACTTTTTAATAAGATTGCGGGGATTCTCTCTTACCTTGGAATAAACATAAAGGGAGCCAACATAAGCAGAGCTATAGAAGATGACTGTGACTGTATGGTTTACACGATCCATGTTTCGACAGTAGCAGGAGAGGTACTTCCCTGTGATAGAGTGAAAAAATTTGAGGAGATTCTTGAAAAGCTTTATCTTGGCGAATTCGATCCTGAAGACCTACCGCAGGATCTGATGAAGCCGAAGAGTTTTAGAAGAAGTGTTCCTCTTCCTGCAAATAAGGTGAAAATCGATAACAAGACTTCTGATAAGTACACTATCGTTGAAGTTTCAACTTACGATAGGTTAGGTGTTCTTTACACAATAACAAAGGTTCTCCTTGATATGGAAACCCGTTTGAGAAGGGCAATCATTGCCACAGAAGGTAATAGAGTAATAGACAGCTTTTACATAACGGATATGGAGTATAAAAAGATAACCGATGAGGAATTTCTTAAAGAACTGGAGGAGAGAATCCTCCAAGTTATTAAGTAACCTTCAGGAAGAACTCTCCTCTTCTTGGATTTTCAACACATTCAAAAATTCCTGTTACAGTCTGAACGCTTCCAAAAAGAGATTTTTATCGGCAAATTTCACCAGTTTGTAATGTCTTTCAGTTTCGTTTAGTGCCTCTTTTGGATAACACGGCTCAACGAAAATTGTAATCCGGTTTGAAAATCAGGAAATTCTTCAAAACTTTCTGGAACTCTTCTAAAAGTTTCAAATACTTTCTATTAGAGGTTTTAACTCTTTAAACCACATCTATTCTCCAGTTGGGTTCAAATTTTAAAAATATCATCCAGAATATCCCCTTCTATCTTATAAGGCATTCTGTTGGATATTATTGAAGAGATAAAAGAGGTTGTAATTATTACCAGAAGAAGTGCCACATACGTTTCTTCATCAATTATCCCTGCTTTTAATCCAAAGAGTGAGGCAACGATTCCAAAGGTCAATCTCATGTTGAAAAAGAGACCGGCAAGCTTATATACGGTTCCTCTGAAGAGATTTATTGTTGCGTAAACTGTACCAATATATTTGGTTGAAAATGCAATTATTCCGAGAAGAAGTGATAAGAAAACGACTTTCAAAGAGATTACGGAGAGTTTCACAGTATATCCTGCCTTGAAGAAGAAAAACGGAGCAAGAAAACCGAAAATAATAGCTCTTATCTTTTTCTCAGTCAGATGGTCTTTCCTGAAAAACTCAGCGAAGAAAATCCCTGTCGTAAATGCAAGGACAGCTTCATTTATGTGGACGGTTTCAGATAGAAATCCCAGACCTATCAGAATTACGATGATAAACCTTGTTCTGAACTCTATCTGGTTGCCAGCATACCTTTCAAAGAGCATCTCTCCCCACTTTGGAAGTCTGAAAAGGAGAAGTAACAGTGCAAGTGAGAATATCAGGTTATAGATGTTTATGCCTTCAAAGAGGAAGCTCATTGTTAGCATGCTTGAAATATCGACAACCATTGCTCCAGCAAGGAGAATCTGTCCTGCTGGAAGTTTTAACAGGTTTTTTTCTTTCAAGAGCGGATAGACAAGTGCCAGAGAGGTTGTGGAAAGGGCAATTCCTATGAGAATTGAGGCTTCAAAGGAGTATTTCAGAATGTAGTGGGTAACGTAGAAAATACTTACGAGAGGAAAAAAGTAGGAGCAGAAGCCGATAAACAGGCTTTTCAGGAAGTTTTTCCTCATAAGTTCTGGATCTGTTTCGAGCCCTGCAAAGAACATTAAACCCAAGAGGCCAAGATTGGAGAGGAAGTCTATCCAGTTGAGGTCTCCAAGTTTTAGAAAGTTTGAAGCAAAGACTCCAGTCAAAATTTCAAGTATAGATGAAGAAAACCCAATCTCTAAAGCGGCTATCCCTGCTAAAATTATGAGGATGCTTACGATAAGGCTTTCTGTCTGTAGTTTCACATAACCTCCGGAATAGAAATTTTAACAGACGAGGTAGATCTTGAGAAACATAAAGCTTACGATTGAATACCTTGGTACTAATTACTACGGCTGGCAGAAGTTGCCAGGAAAGTCAACTGTTCAGGGAAAGATCACAGAAATTCTTGAGAAAATTCTCCAGCATCCTGTAAAGCTTACTGGCGCAAGTAGAACTGATGCAGGAGTTCATGCACTCGGTCAGGTAGCAAATTTCAGAACAGAGAAAGAGATTCCTCTCTACAAATTACAATCCGCATTAAATGGCCTTCTTCCTCCAGATATAAAGGTTGTTTCTGTTGAAGAGGTTCCTTTTGACTTTGACTCTCGAAGATGGGCTAAGGGAAAACGCTACAAATACAGAGTTTTTAACAGGGAGATTCCAAGTCCTTTTGAGTACAGACGTTCCTGGTTTGTTCCGTATAGACTTGACATTTCAGCGATGGAAAAGGCAAAAAGATTTCTCATCGGCACTTTTGACTTTACTTCTTTCTCAAAATCGGACAGGAAAACAGAGGTAAATCCTATTAGAACAGTTGATTCCATAGAGATTAAAAAAGAGAACCACCTGATTGAGTTTGTTTTTTTTGGCAGGTCTTTCTTAAGGCATATGGTGAGGATAATGGTTGCAACTCTTATTGAAGTTGGGAGGGAAAAACTTTTTCCTGAAGATGTGGAAGTGATCAGAGATAAGAAAGACAGGAAATTTGCTCCTTTTTTAGCTCCACCAGATGGTCTTTACCTTGAAAAAGTATATTACGATGACTATCCTTATTGAGAACAATTTTCAATTATAGGAGTGGAGAATGGCAAAGTTTGTGACTCTTGTGGTTTTAGATGGCTTCGGATATAGTCCTGAAAAAAAAGGAAATGCAATTGCTTTAGCAAATACTCCGTTCTGGGACTATCTCTGGAATACCTACCCAAGAGGTCTTCTTAAGGCATCGGGCGAAGCTGTGGGACTTCCAGAAGGTCAGATGGGAAACTCTGAAGTTGGACACATGAACATCGGTTCTGGAAGAATAGTCTGGCAGGATATAGTTAGAATTACAAAGTCTACAAAAAACGGAGACTTTTTTAAGAATCCTGTAATCAAGAAAGCAATTGATACAGCAAAAGAAAAAGATAAAAAACTTCATCTTATTGGTCTCCTTTCTGACGGTGGTGTTCACAGCCACATTGAGCACCTCTTTGCGCTCCTTGAGTTTGCAAAAAAGGAGGGGCTGGAAAAGGTTTGTGTTCATGCGATTCTTGATGGTAGAGATACGCCTCCCAAAAGTGCGGAAAAGTACTTAAGAGCTCTTATCGAGAAGATTAATGAGCTTGGTGTTGGAAAAATCGCTACAATGGGTGGTCGCTACTACTATATGGACAGAGATAAAAGGTGGGATAGAACAGAGAAAGCCTACAATGCAATGGTTTTAGGTGAGGGTTCCAAGTGTACAGATCCGATAGAAGCCCTTTTCCAGGCTTACGATAGAGGTGAAACAGATGAGTTTGTTAAACCTTACGTAATCTCTCCTGAGTGTCTTGTAGAGGATGGAGATGTTCTCTTCTTCTATAACTTCAGAGCTGACAGGATGAGACAGATAGTTTCCGCCCTTGGACTTTCTGACTTTAATGGTTTTGAGAGGAAGAAGGTTATTAAACCGTCCTACGTTGCAACAATGACTCTCTACGATGAGACCTTTCCATTTGACATAGCTTTTCCACCACAAGATCTAAAGAACGTTCTGGGAGAGGTTATATCTAAGCTTGGCTACAAGCAGTTGAGAATAGCTGAAACTGAGAAGTATGCCCATGTTACCTACTTCTTCAATGGAGGAAGGGAAGAACCTTTTCCTGGGGAAGAAAGAATCCTTGTTCCATCTCCAAAGGTTCCAACTTACGATTTGAAACCTGAGATGAGCGCTTTTGAGGTAACCGATAAGGTTGTTGAAAGAATAGAGAACGGCGATTACAGGCTTATAGTCCTGAATTTTGCAAATCCAGATATGGTTGGTCACACGGGAAACCTTGAGGCTGCAATAAAGGCGATAGAGACTGTTGACAAATGCCTAAAAAGAGTTGTTAAAGCAACGCTTGAAAAAGGGGGAATCTGTATAGTAACTGCAGACCATGGAAATGCTGAGCAGATGGTAGATCCAGAAACGGGAAATCCTTGGACTGCTCACACCACAAATTTTGTTCCTTTTGTTGTTATCAAGGGAGAGTGCGGTTCTTACGGAGTTAAGAGAAGAGAAAAGAAAGACGTTGAACTTCCGAAAGAATTTGCAGGAATTCCTGTTATAGGAATTCTTGGAGACATAGCTCCATCTATTCTTTACATTCTCGGTGAAGAAATTCCTCCTGAGATGACAGGAGATGTCATTGTAGAAGGAAGTTTCTAATTGTATTTTTCCTCCCGTTTGGGAGGGTTTCTCCCTTTAATAGTTTCCTGGAGATTTCTCTTTGAGAAACGGATTATCTATCCTTTTTTATCTTGGCGATTTTTTCTTTTAACTTTCTTTCTACAAATTCGGTAACAAACTGAGATACGTCACCGCCGTAGAAAGCTATTTCTCTGACAGCAGATGAAGAAAGGTAGGCATATTCATCAGAGGGCATGAGAAAAACAGTTTCAATTTCTGGGTAGAGTTTTCTATTGATGGAAGCCATTGTGAACTCGTGGTCCATATCCGATATGATTCTTATTCCCCTTAGTATTGCTACGGCTCCTTCTTTCTTTGCGAACTCAACAAGAAGGGAGCTGAACGTTTTTACTTTTACTTTGTTGTAAAGTCCTATCTCTTTAAGGCTTTCTTCAAACATTTCCTTTCGTTCTTCAAGAGAAAATAGAGGTTTTTTCTTTGGATTTTCGGCAATTCCAATAATCAGTTCCTGGAATATCTCTACTCCACGTTTTACTATGTCGAGGTGTCCAAGAGTAACCGGATCAAAGGTTCCGGGGTAGATTGCCTTTTTGATCATTTTGCTCCTTTCAGATAACCTTGTCGGGAGTTTCGGGATATTCTACAAAAATTTTTCTATTTCTGCCTCTATGAACCCAATAGCTTAAATAATGAAAATCTTATATTCAGCCTAACTTATATAAAAAAAATATTATCCATATTTAGAAATTTCGAAACTCTTGACTTAATCAATTAATTTTTATATAAATTCCTTAACATGTTAGCAAGGAGGTGGATAGATTGGAGTTTCATATAGATAAGGCAAAAGTGCTTCCAAAGAGCAATTTTCGAACTTTCCTTGAAGGATTAAAGAATTTTGGTGTTCTAATAGCCCCTAAGAAGAAAAAAGAAAAGTTCTTTTTTGACGTTATAGATGACACATCTGAAGTTGAGGTTAATTACACTCGAACTATTTTACCTCCAAAAAAGTTTCTCATTCCCTATAGAAGAGAACGTTTCTCTTATGATGTTGAGACCTTAGAGTTCAAAGATAACTTTACTCCTGAAAATCAGGTGATTTTTGGAATTCATTCATGCGATCTTCACGGTATCTCAATACTCGACTCAGTCTATCTTAAAGAAAATCCAGATCCCCGATACTTAGAGGTAAGGAAAAGGACTGTACTGATAGGACTTTCTTGTAAACCTGATGACTTTTGTTTCTGCCTTTCTACAGGGACAGCTTTTCCGGATGGTACAAACTGGGATCTCTTCCTTACAGATATTGGAAATGATTACTTTGTGACAATTGGAAGTCCTAAAGGAGATGAGATTATCATCTCTTTGAAAGGGCTCTTCAGGGAGATAACGAAGGAAGATCTGTCCCTCTATAAGAAGAGTACCTCTCAAAAGAAGTTTCTCTTTAATCTTGATAAACTCCCAGATCTTGGAAGAATTTCTCAGGTGATAGAGCTTGAGTACGATTCAGAGGTCTGGGAAGAAGAGGCAAAGAAATGTCTTGGGTGTGGAACCTGTACAAACGTCTGTCCAACCTGTTTCTGTTACACAGCAGTTGATATTCCAGATCTTAATGGAAAGAAGATTTCAAGAGTTGAATTCACAACTTCTTGCCAGTATCCCTACTACTCCTTAGTTGCTGGTGGTCATTACTTCAAACCGCAGCGTTCTGCCCGGTTCAAGCACCGTTACTACCACAAGTTTGTTGGCTATTCCTATCAAATAGAGAAACTTGGCTGTGTTGGTTGCGGCAGGTGTTCTGCGGAGTGTCCGGCAAAGATAAGTATGGTTGAGACTATCAAAAAGCTTAGGGGTGTTGAAGATGAAAAAGAGCTTCGAGAAGCTTTTAACGAAACCTCTACCGATTAATCCGTTTAAGCCAGAGAAAGCTCTTATAACGGATATTGAGGATTTAGCTCCTGACCATAAGAAGTTCTCGTTTGTCTTTTTGAATGAAGAGGTTAATGAGAAGTGGAGCCACATCCCAGGCCAGTTTGTAATGCTCACAGTTCCCAAGGCTGGAGAGATTCCGATTTCCATCTGCTCTTCTCCCACAAGGAAGGGAACAATTGAGTTAACTGTCAGAAAGGTCGGAAGAAAAACGGAAGTTCTTCATAGGATGAAGCCCGGAGACTTAGTGGCAATAAGAGGCCCTTACGGTAATGGTTTTCCTGTAGAGATAATGGAAGGGCATAACGTCTTAATAATTGCCGGGGGACTTGGTATTGCCCCACTTCGTTCTCTTATATGGTATATACTTGATAAAAGACATCTTTATAAAGATGTTTACATTCTCTACGGAACGAGAAACTATGAGAGTGTCCTTTACAAGGAAGAATTAAGAAGACTAAAAGAAAGAAACGATATTAAGTGTCTTTACATTCTTGATAAGTTTAAAAGTGAAGAAGATAAAAAGTGGACAGACAGGGAAGGTCTTATAACGACTCTTATTCCTGAAGTTGCTCTCGATCCACAGGAGACTTTTGTTGCCGTTTGTGGCCCTCCAGTTGCTTACAGGTTTATTGGAAAGGAGCTCATAAAAAACGGTTATCCTGAAAGCCAAGTTTTTGTTTCATTGGAAAGAAAGATGGAATGTGGAATTGGGAAATGTGGTCACTGTCAGATAGGTTACAAGTTTGCCTGTGTTGATGGTCCAATCTTTCCCTTGTGGGATACAAAAAACCTTCCGGAGATGATCTGATGGTGAAGATTGGAGTTATGGGGTTAACCGGGTGTTCAGGCTGTCAGTGTGAGATCCTCAACTGTGAGGACGCCATATACAAACTTCTTGGAAAGGTTGAGTTTAGTTATTTTCCATTGGCTCAAGATAGTAACTCCTTTGAGGAGTTTGATGTTCTTTTCGTTGAGGGATCTGTAACGACAGATCTTGACGAAGAAAAGGTCAGGAAAGGAAGGGAAATTTCTAAGATCCTTGTTGCCATAGGAAGTTGTGCCTGTTACGGAGGAGTTCAGTCTCAGAGGAACGATGAGGTTACTATCGAAGAGATGCTGAAAGAGGTTTATGGAACCACAGAACTCTCTGTAAAGGTCTCAAAACCAAAGGCAGTTTCTGAGATTGTTGAGGTTGATTACGAGCTTCCTGGTTGTCCTTTAGACAAGAGACAGTTTGTTTATACAGTTGCCTTTTTGCTAAACGGCGTGAAACCTTTCTTCCCAAAGATACCTGTCTGCCACGAGTGTAAGCTCTCTGAGACTGAGTGTTTAACTCTTAAAGGAATTCCATGTCAAGGTCCAATCACCTTTGCCGGATGTGGAGCTCCATGCACTGTTTCCGGAGTTGGATGTCAGGGATGTAGAGGAGATTGTGACTTTCCAAACTATGAGGAGATGATTTCTATCTTGAAGAAAAATGGTCTCTTTGAAGAAGATGCTTTCAGGTTCGTAAAGGTCTTCAGAGGAAAACAAGCTCAGGATGGAATTTCAAAACTCATTTCGAGGGGTGCTTTGGATGAAAAAGGAGCTTAATATAAACCATCTTACTCGTGTTGAAGGACACGGTGCAGTTAACATTGTTTTTGAAAATGAAAGATTAAAAGAGATAAAACTAAGATTTACAGAGGGTCCCAGGTTTTTTGAGTATATTACAAGGGAAAGACTTTATACAGAAATTCCCAAAATAGTTTCAAGGATTTGTGGGATCTGCTACGTTTCTCATAGACTTGCTTCTATATCTGCGATTGAGGATGCCTTTGGAGTAGAAGTTACTCCAGAAATAGAACTTTTAAGAAGGCTTTTGGTAGTAGGCGAGTACCTTGAAAGTCATGCTCTACACCTTTACTTCTTAGCCCTTCCTGACTACATGGGGTATCCGTCAACCCTCGCGATGGCAAAAGATTATCCAAATGTCGTTAAAAGGGGATTTTTCCTAAAAGATGTTGGAAACAAAATTATGAAGTTAATTGGTGGAAAAACCATTCATGGAGAGAACATACTTCCTGGAGGTTTCAAGTCTGTTCCTTCAAAAGAGCAACTTCAAAAGGTTCAGGATGACCTTTATAAGGTTATCCCAGAGATAAAGGCAACAATTTCCCTCTTTGATTCTTTTGAGTATCCGAAGTTTAATGAAAAATATCCTCTATCTCTCTGTATAGATGGCGACAGATTCACCCTTATGGGGGACAATCTTGCTCTTTCTGATGGAACACTATTTACAAAGAAAGAGTATGAACTCTTTGTAGAGGAAAAAACTTCTACTTACAGCACTGCAAAATATTCAACCGTTAAAGGGAAACCTTTCCTTATAGGACCGCTATCAAGGATTAACTACCATCTTGATAACCTGAGATCCGAAACGAAAGAGGTTGTTTCACTCCTTGAAACATCTTTCCCTTCCGATAATTCTCTTCACGCAAATGTTGCAAGGGCAGTTGAGATGCTTGAGCTTGCCCTTGAGGGAATAGAAGTTACCCAGATGCTTATTAACTCTTATCCGTTTAGGGGAGAAGTTGAAGTAAAGCCAAAAGCAGGAACTGGTTACGGAGTTAAAGAAGCTCCAAGGGGAACTCTCTACCACAAGTACACCTTTGATGAATCTGGAAGATGTGTTTCTGCAAACATAATTACTCCGACAGCCCAGCTACAGGCAATAATAGAGAAGGATTTAGGAGACCTTGTAGGCCTTTCTCCTGATGCAGATGATTTGGAGCTAAAGAAAAGAGCAGAGATGCTCATACGTGCTTACGATCCCTGAATTGCTTGTGCTGTCCACCAGTTCGGTGGGGAAAACGAAGAATTCATAAAGGTTGTCAGGAGATAGGAATGGTAAAGAGTTATTTGGTTGAAACGTGCAGACTTTTTGATGAGTTTAACGAAAAGGAGAAAGAATTACTTTCAGAAATTTTCAACGAAATTGAGTTTCAAAAAGGAGATGTCATCTTTGATCAGGGAGATAAGGCAGAGGAGGTTCTTTTTGTCAGAGAAGGAAGAATCGGTCTTTACAGGAGCGACAACTTTGGAAACTGGACAAAAGTTGCTTTAGTTAATGGAGGAACGCCTCTCGGAGAGTGCGCTTTCTTTCTTGAAACGTTTCACTCTTTGCGTGCTGTTGCAGAAACAGATGTAAAAACTTTATCTTTATCTAAGGAAAGCTATTCATATTTAAAAGAAGAGTATATCCAGATAGCAATTAAACTTCTTGAAGTCGTCACAAATGTAATTTCCGTAAGACTGAAAGAAGAAGATAAGAAGTTTGCAGATATTTTCTGTTTCTTTAGAACCGTAGGAGGTGAAAAATGGCGCAAATAGTTGGACTTCTTGTTGTCCTTCCGTGGATTTTTGCGCTGGCAGTGTTCTTATCTCCCAACCACAGACTCAGGCAGATTCTAACTTTTCTATCACTGCCAGTTTTAACCTATCTTGCATTTAAGGTTTGGAACGGTAACCTGCCTTTCTTTGTTGAAACACCCCACTGGGTAGAAACAGCCATAACTGTATTTGACTACCTGCTTCTTGGTTACTTCCTCTATCAGGGAATTAAGTTTAGAAACTTCCTTGTTTCAGTTCTTGCGATTGCTCAGCTTTTCCTCTTGACCTGGGTTCTTCTCATTCTACCCCATTCGACAACTCCACCAATCTACGTAGATAGACTTACATCTTTTATGTATCTCTTAGTCGCAACCGTAGGAACAATCATTTGTATCTATGCGACTAAATACATGGAACAGGAAAACCTTGATAGAGAAAACCGATTTGTGGCGATTCTTCTATGGTTCTTGGGAGTAATGAACCTTATTGCTTCAGTTAATAACCTTGAATGGTTCTTTGCTCTTTTCGAGACAACAACACTTGCTTCTTACATACTTATCAGATTTAGATGGGATGAAATCTCTGTTAAGAATGCACTAAGAGCTCTTTGGATGAACCAAGTAGGTGGTATTGCCATTTTGATAGGTATTCTTTTCGCGATTAAGTATTACAACGTTTATAACTTCACAGACATCTTGAATATTAATGCTGCTGCTATTTCTATGATACCTCTCGGATTCCTCTCTATTTCTGCTCTTGTTAAAGGTGCACAAATGCCTTTCCATAAGTGGTTACTTGGGGCAATGGTTGCACCTACTCCAGTTAGTGCGATTCTTCACTCTGCAACGATGGTGAAAATTGCTCCTTATCTGATTCTTAGAATCTCACCAGTAATAAAAGGCACTCTTCTTGCAAAGCTTCTCATTACAACAACGGGGTTTGTTTTTGTAGCTGCGGGACTTTTAGCTCTTACCCAGAACAACTTTAAAAAGATCCTTGCTTACTCAACGATTTCCTTGCTTGGATTGATGATGCTTACAGCAAGTATGGGTAGCTCGATAGCTATTCTTGCTTCCATTTTACTTATTCTATTCCATGGAATTGTGAAGGCTCTCCTCTTCCTTGAAGCTGGAATCATGGAAAAAGAGTTCCATGTCAAGTACATAGAAGAAATGAGAAGACTTATAGAAAAAGCTCCTATTACTGTTTTCTTCATTGTGCTTGGATTTATGAGTATGACAATTGTTCCTTATGGTATTTTCATTGCTAAGTGGATTACCTTAGAAGAGGCTTCCAACTTCATTTCTCACGGTGCTTACATTGCTTCAATAATCTTTATTACCATTGGTGGAGTCATACTTACACTGCTTTACTTTAAAGTTATCGGGGTTATTAGCAGAAAGAGTGGAGAATTTGTAAGCTTTAAGCTTGAGAAACTACCATTTATCTATATGTTTACTACGGGGCTGTATGTAATTTCCACCATTGTAGGTTCTCTCTTTATTGCTCGTCTTTCCACAGATTTTGTAAATCTTGTTGTTAAAGACATAACCGGTGAATTTGCAAATATAAAAGCTGAAGGTTTAACTCTTATTACTCCTGTATCTCAGATCTACGACTGGCAGATTATAGGAGCTATTATTCTACTCATGATAGTTCCTATCTTTGCCTACTTCATTCACTTTAAAGCAGACAAGGTTTATGAATATACCTGTGGAGAGAATATTCCACTAAATATTGGAACCTACAACTTCTGCTGTGTTTCCAGAATAGAACCCTTTGTAGAGACTATTGCTATTGCCTTCTTTGTTCTTACTCTTATCCTGGGAGGTGGTCTGGTATGAGCAAGGAACTTTCACTGATTTTGACTCTTCTTTCCCCGTTTATCGGTGGATTGGTATACGGTTTTGAGAGAATTGTTAGAGCAAGAATGCAAAACCGCCAAGGGCCTCCTCTTCTTCAGCCTTTCTATGACTTTTTCAAGCTGATGGATAAAAGATCCATCATGATTCACTCATTCCATGCATTCATGGGAATCATGTATCTGATAGGAACTTGGTTTTCTCTTTACGTTCTCCTTTCCGGAGGAGATATTTTAATTGCTATCTTCTTCCACGTTCTTTCTCTTGCTTTCCTTGTAATAGGTGGTTTTAGTGTAAGGTCTCCTTATTCGGTCGTTGGAGCTATGAGAGAGCTAATCCACATGCTTGCCTATGAGCCTATTTTTGTTCTTGCTGCTGTGGGACTTTACCTTGTAACAGGTACTTTCCAAGTTTCAGAACTTCTTAAAACAGACACTGTTCCTATCTTAACACTTCCTCTCGTATTTATCGCTTTCCTTCTTTCTTTACCTGCTGTTTTGAAAAAATCTCCATTTGACATTGCTGAAGCTCATCAGGAAATTATAGGTGGACCTGAAATAGAGTATTCAGGCAAGTTCTACGAAGCTGTATATACAGCCAAGTGGATTGAGTACGTTTATGCGTTCTTCTTTGTATTCCTCTTTGCCGGAAGTAACTACTTCCTTGGAGCAGTTTTAGTAGTCCTGTCTTTCTTTATCGTTAACCTTATCGATAATGCAACAGCAAGAGTGAACTTCAGGCAAATGGTGTCTTTCCACTGGTATATTCTTATTCCTCTTGTTGTTATTAATCTTATGCTATTAGCACTCTGGAGGGCTTAAGATGAACCTAAAAAAGTATAGAAAAAAGTCTCCATGGATACTCCACTATAACACAGGAAGTTGTAACGGTTGCGACGTTGAAATTTTGGCGTGTCTTGCTCCAAAGTATGACCTTGAAAGATTTGGAATTTTAAACAGAGGAAATCCAAAGCAGTCAGATATCCTCTTAGTTACTGGACCAGTAACTAAGAGAGCCAGAGAGAGACTAATAAGACTCTATATGGAAATGCCTGAACCAAAAGTTGTCGTTGCAGTTGGAGCTTGTGCCTGCACAGGAGGCGTCTTCAGGGGAATGTACAACGTTGAGAACGGTGTCGATAAGTTCATTCCTGTTGATGTTTATGTTCCGGGATGTGCTGCAAGACCGGAAAACATTATTGATGGTGTTGTTAGAGCTCTTGAGATTTTAGAGAAGAAGAAGAAGAAAGACCTTCAGCTTACCAGGAGATGTGCTGGTGATATTGAGTACGTTTTAGGAAAGCAGCTTAATAGGAGAAAGATTGTTGCTGAAGGTATTAGGAGGTGCTATGAAGGTAGAAGAGATTAAAGTTCCTCTCAGAGATGTTAGAAGGGCAATTAGGGATTTTTACAACCCTGAAGAGTGGCATTTTATCACCGTAAATGGAACGGACATTGGTGGAAAAGTAGAACTTAAATGGTTCTTTGCTAAGTACGGCGAGGAAGAGGTTTTCAAAGTCTTTACTGCTGAAGCAAATTACGATGATGAGGTTCCTACTATAACCTACATTATTCCTTCTGCCTGGATATCCGAATGGGAACTTGCAGACCTTTTGGGTCTTAACGTAGAAGGAGCTAAGAAGGGACTCTTTCTTGAGCCAGATAGTCCAAAAGCACCTTTAAGGAGAGGCTAAGATGGGAAACAGGATAACTATTCCGTTTGGTAGTCAGCACGTAGCACTTCCAGAGCCAATAAGGTTTGTCTTTCAAACAGAAAATGAGAAGATAGTTGATGTCGAAGTTGATGTTGGTTATGTCCATAGAGGAATTGAAAAAGCCTGTATGACAAAATTCAAGTATACACAAATAGGTTATGTTGTTGCAAGAGTTTGTGGTCTTTGTGCTATTTCGCATACCTTAGGATATGTAACGGCTGTCGAAAGATTAATGGAAATTGAAGTACCTAAGAAAGCCCTATATCTAAGACTTTTAGTAAGCGAACTTGATCGTATTCATTCCCACTTACTTGCTATGGGACACTTAGCAGAGGTTGCTGGATATGAAAACCTCTTTATGCATACCTTTAGAGATAGAGAACTTGTAATGGAGCTCCAAGAGCTTGTTACTGGAAATAGAATTCAATTTGATTACGCAACTATTGGAGGAGTAAATAGAGATCTCACTCCTGAAGTTGAAAAAGAATTAAGGGAGAAATTAAAGGCTCTACAAGAAAGGTGTCTATGGCTGAAAGATGTTTTTGAAAACGACTACACGATAAAACTTAGATGGAAAGGAGTAGGAGTTATTACTCCGAAAATGGCAAAGGAACTTAATGTTGTTGGGCCACCTGCTCGAGCTTCAGAACTTGCAACAGACGTAAGAAACGAGTTTAACTATCTGCCTTTTAAAGAGGTTGGATACAAATTGATTACAATGAAAGGTGGAAATATATACGCAAGAAATATGGTAAGAGCAGAGGAAACTTTAAATTCCTTAGATATGCTATTTAACATATTAGATGGAATGCCTGAGGGTGACATAAAGGTTCCAGTTAAGGGACTTCCTGAAGGTGAAACCTTTGTAAGAATAGAAGCGCCAAGAGGAGAGCTCTTCTACTACGTGAAAGCCAGTAAGAAAATGATTTTAGATAGGCTTAGAATAAGAGTTCCAACATTTGCGAACATTCCTGTGATGAAAGAACTATTCATCGGAATGGACTACGCAGATGTTCCAGCAACGGTTATAAGTTTTGACCCATGTTTATCTTGTACTGCGAGGTAAGAAGGATGAGAGGGATTTTCTTTGTTCTCTCTCTCCTTCTGACTTTTCAGATTGCTTTTGCGTGTAGTAGTGACTGTTACCAGTGTCACAGCAATATTCCGAAGGATAGAGAACATAAAGTTCTAAATACCTGTACAAACTGTCATCCTACTCACTTTGAATCTGCTTTTAACAGTAAGTGCGGAGCGGACTGTTTTGAGTGTCATTCCATTAAAAAGGTTATGGAGCTTTCTGATGCTCATAAAGTTTTGGAAAGGTGCATAGGATGTCATGAAAAACTTAGAAACTCTGAAGAAAATGACCTCTACAATAGATTGCTCAATTAGGAGGAAACTATGAAAGACATGCTTATAGAATCTTTAAAGAATCTTTTTAAAAAGCCTGCGACTGTTAAATATCCTTTGGAACCGTCACCAACTCCACCAAACTATAGGGGACTTATAGTTTATAAGAAGGAGCTCTGTATCTTCTGTACTAAGTGTGAAATGGTCTGTCCTCCAGGAGCAATAAGGTTCACCTACAACGAAGACGGTTCAAAAGAGTTCCACTATAATCCATACCTCTGTATCTATTGTGGTGAATGCGTAAGGGCATGCCCAAAGCCTGGTTGCCTTATACAGGTAGAGGACACTGCACCTCCTGCAACTGAAGAGGAGCTTCCAAATTGGGATAGTCTTGAGAAAAAGGCTGATGAATCAAAGAAAAAGTGGTTACAAGCGAGAAAGAAGAAAAAGTCGTAACATCTTCTTTCAAAAAGGCTCAAATGTAATAGACAGGTTTTTTTAAGGCGGTTGTCTCCGCCATATTTTTTTCTTTACTGCAGTTTTCTTACTTAACAAAGGGGATTAGGGGGATTTACAAGTCATAAGTTTAATAATTCCTTGTCATCCCCTTTACAAAAGGGGATATGGCTATATGGATATAACTACTCACCACTCACTGCTCCCCATTCACTACTTGCTGCTCACTAAAACCCCTTTGAAGAGGAATACCGTATCACCGTTGGGAAAAGGTGCATGTTAAAAAAATGTTAAAATAAAGCGGCTTTTAAAACAAACTTTTGCAGGAGGGAAAGTTGGATAGAAAAAAGATAACAATAGTTGGCGCAGGAAATATCGGTTCAACCCTTGCATTGCTTCTTGCAAGAAGAGAAACTGCAGATATTACTCTGATCGATATAAACGAAGGAGTTGCAAAGGGAAAAGCTCTCGATATTATGGAAGCCTCTCCAATTCTTGGTTTTAATGCCCACGTTGTTGGAACAGGAAACTATGAAGATACTGCAAATTCCGACGTTGTAATTATTACAGCAGGTTTTCCAAGAAAGCCTGGAATGAGCAGAGATGACCTTCTCTTTAAAAACTTTGAGGTTGTTAAAAGCGTTTCTGAACAGATTAAGAAGTACTCTCCAAACGCTTTTGTTATTGTTGTTACAAATCCTCTCGATGCAATGACTTATACAGCTTTGAAAGTTACGGGTTTCCCAAAAGAAAGAGTTATGGGAATGGCAGGAGTTCTTGACTCTGCCAGATTTGCCTACTTTATTTCAGAAAAGACTAAAATTTCAGTTGAAAACATAAGAGCTTTTGTCATAGGTGGTCACGGTGACGATATGGTTCCTCTCAAAGGATACACGACGATAAGTGGTATACCAATTACAAAGTTTTTATCAGAAGAAGAGCTAAACGAGCTAATTGAGAGAACTCGTTTTGGTGGTGGTGAGATTGTACAGCTTCTCAAAACAGGAAGTGCCTTTTACGCTCCTGCTGCATCAATTCTCGAAATGGTTATTTCTATTCTTTGGAATAAAAGAAAAATTTTATCTGCCAGTGTTTATCTTGATGGTGAAGTAGGAGAATACTACGGAGCTTCTGGACTATGTGTTGGTGTTCCTATAATCCTTGGTAAAGAAGGTGTTGAAGATATCCTCAAGCTTGAACTTTCAGACGAAGAGTGGCAGCAATGGAGAAAGTCTGTTGAATCTGTAAGAAAGCTTGTGGAAAAACTTCCTCTTTAGGAGTAAAAAATGAGAGAAATTCACGTAGATGAGGTTAGGAAGGCTGTTAGAAAGCTCTGTATGGAAGCAAATTACTATCTTCCTCAGGATGTTTTAAATGCTTTTGAGGAAGGGAAAAAGAAAGAAATTTCTCCTGTAGGGAAGAACGTTTTTGACATATTGAAAGAAAACGCAAAAATTGCTGCCACAGAGGAAATTCCTTACTGTCAGGATACCGGTTTTGCGGTCATCTTCCTTGAAATTGGCCAGGATGTTAGATTTGTAGGCGGTAACCTGGAAGAGGCTATAAACAGAGGGGTTGCTGAAGGCTATACTGAAGGTTATTTGAGGAAATCCATCGTTAGCGATCCTCTCTTTGATAGGAAGAATACTGGGAATAATACTCCTGCTGTTATTCATTACAGAATTGTGCCTGGTGATAAGGTAAAGATAACAATGGCTGCAAAGGGCGGTGGAAGTGAAAACATGAGCCGCCTTGCAATGCTGAAGCCTGCTGATGGGATTGAAGGGGTTAAAAAGTTTGTCATCAAAACCGTTAGCGATGCTGGTCCAAATCCCTGTCCTCCAATAACAGTTGGGGTTGGGATTGGTGGAACTTTCGAAAAAGTTGCTTTCCTTGCAAAGAAAGCTCTTTTAAGGCCTATCGGACACAGGAATCCCGACCCGAGATATGCAAAGCTTGAAGAGGAACTTCTTGAAGAGATCAACAAGCTTGGAATAGGACCTTCTGGATTTGGTGGAAAAGTTACAGCACTTGACGTTAAAATAGAATGGTATCCCTGCCATATAGCCTCCCTCCCAGTTGCTGTAAACATTCAGTGTCACGCTTCAAGACACAAAGAGATCGAACTCTAACCGTTACCCTCCTGGCTGCTCGTATAGAGCGGCCTTAACTTTTTCATCGGAGTTGTTATGCACAACAGAAACTTTCTTCTTTTTATGATAGCAGGAGTTATTCTTGGTTTTATCGTGGGTGGTTATCTCCCAGGTTTTGCACTGGCTACATCTTTTATCGGTGAGCTATTCCTGAATGGTCTTAAGATGGTCGTTCTTCCCCTTATCATTGTTTCCATTGCAAACTCAATTCTCAACATGAAGAGTCTTGAAAGGTTTAAGCGGATAGGGGTGAAGACCTTTCTTTACTATACATTAACTACCTCTCTTGCGGTTGGAATTGGAATTATCACTGTAATACTGTTAAGACCCGGTGAAGGAATTTCTCTAAAAACTGAAACTCCTTTTCAAAAGGAAGTTAACTTTAGTATTCATGACTTAATAGTAAACCTGCTTCCACCCAACATCTTTGAAGCACTTGCAGAGTTTAACGTCTTGCCTATCATTGTTGCAACAATCCTCTTATCTCTGGCAATTTTGTCTGTTGAGTGGAAGAGAGAGCTTCAACTTCACAGGTTAATTTCGGAGTTGGACATTGCTCTTCTGAAACTCACAGAATGGATAATAAAATTTGCTCCAATTGGTATCTTTTCTCTCATTGCTTCAAAGATTGCATCAATGGGTGGAGCTGAAACCATAGTTCCGGTTCTTTACTCCTTAGGAAAGTATGTCCTGACAGTTCTTATAGCCCTTTTTGTTCATGCATTTGTCATTCTTCCTGCCATTTATTATGTTTTCACTATGAAAAATCCTTACTTCTACATAGGAAAGGTAAAAGAGGCGCTACTAACAGCCTTTGCAACAGCCTCTTCTTCTGCTACTCTTCCTGTAACTTTAAAAAGTGTGACTGCTGCTGGTGTTAAAAGGACGGTTGCTGAGTTTACGCTTCCACTTGGGGCAACTATAAATATGGATGGAACTGCTTTATACGAGGCTGTTGCGGTTGTGTTTTTAGCTGAGGCTTATGGGATAGACCTTTCTATGGGTCAGTATCTGATCATATTCTTAACGGCAACTCTTGCTGCAATAGGAGCTGCTGGAATTCCTGAGGCTGGACTTGTTACAATGGTTCTGGTTCTTCAATCTGTAGGAGTTCCTCAGGAAGGGGTAGGTCTGATCCTTGCAGTTGATTGGTTTTTAGACAGATGTAGGACAGCTGTTAACGTTCTTGGAGATACAATTGGGGCTGCAATAGTTGATAGATACTCTAAGCTGGAGGCTTGAAATGGTTGGTTTTCTTATTGACCTTGAAGGGACTCTAGTAAAGGATAAAAGTTATACACCGATACCTGAAGCTCTTGAGTTTACTAAACTCCTTGAAGAGAAAGGGATTCCATGGATTGTTGCTACTAACAACTCTACCGAGAAACCGTATCAGTTGATTGAAATCTTGAGATCAAAAGGGTTTAACGTCAATGAAAAAAAACTTATCTCTCCCAGCCTTCTTGCATCAAACTTTCTAAGAAGAGAGGGTGTTAAATCAATCTACTTCCTTGGAACCGAAAAAATTAAGGAGTTCTTTGAGGAAGAAGGGTTTGAAGTTAGGAATGACCATAATGTTGATGCTGTCGTTGTTGGAAGGGATAGAGAAATTAACTACCAGAAGTTGAAAGTGGCTGCTTCTGCTCTTGTATTAAACAATGCTAAGCTTTTTTCGTTTCACATGAATAGATTGATACTTGACCCAGATGGGCTTGTGGGACCAAGCGTTGGGGCTATTGCCACTGCTCTATCTTATGCTGGAAGTAAGTCTATTATCTCCTTTGGAAAACCCTCTAAGGAGTATTTCGAAAGGGCTTTTGAGCTTCTTGGCATAAAAGATCCCGAAAAGGTTTACATGGTAAGTGATGATCCTTTTACAGACCTTGCGGAAGGTAAAAAAGTTGCGAGGTTCAAGACAGTTTTTGTTCTGAGCGGAAAATACAGAAACACATCCATTCTTGATAAGGTTGAGAGAAACTTGCAACCTGACTATATTTTTGACCACCTTGGTGAGTGCAAAAAGCTGTTAGAAGGATGAAAATGTTAGAGAGAATAAAGGTCTATATGGAAATGATAAAGGTAGAGCACACGGTTTTTGCTCTACCTTTTGCTCTTACTTCAGCTCTCGTTGCTGCCCACGGGTTCCCAACGCTCTATCAGACGTTCTGGATAGTTGTAGCCCTTTTCGGAGCAAGAACAGCTGCAATGAGTCTTAATCGTCTTATAGATGCTGAAATTGATGCTAAAAATCCGAGAACTGCTAACAGACATATTCCAAGGGGGATTGTAAAAAAATCTGAAGCCTTAATTCTGGCAATTGTTGGTTTTGTCCTTATGATTTACAGTGCTTACAAGCTTAATCCTCTCGCTTTTAAACTATCTCCAGTAGCAGTTTCAGTTCTTGTTCTCTACTCCTTCACAAAACGGTTCACATACTTGTGCCACATAGTTTTAGGAGTAGCTATTGCCCTTGCTCCACTTGGAGCATGGATTGTCGTTAAAGGTTCTGTTTCTCTTTCTGCTTTTATTCTTTCTTTTTCAGTCGGGCTCTGGGTTACAGGATTTGACATAATCTACGCCCTTCAGGATGTGGAGTTTGACAGGAAAGAAGGGCTTTACTCGATTCCAGCAGTACTTGGAGATGAGAGAGCGCTTATCCTTTCAAAACTATTTCACATTTTGACGTTGATTGGTCTTATCGGGGTTGGAGTTTTAGAAAACCTTGGATTCTGGTACTACATAGGGCTTGGAATTTCTGCTTTTTTGATGGCGAAAGAGCACAGGATTATTTCTCAGGACAGAAGTAAAATTGGTTATGCATTTTTTAACCTCAACGGCTACATAAGTTTAACAATTTTCTTCTTTACTCTGGTTAACTACCTGTGGGAGATGATGTGGAACTCCTGAAATACCTAATTTCTATTCTGGTTATAGTTGATCCAATTTTTGCGGCAATTATTGTTGCAGGACTTGTTGATAACCACGAAGCTATTGAAAGGATTGCATTCAGGACTTCTCTGACTGTTCTAATTGCCTTTCTTGTTACCATCATTGCAGGGGAGAGATTTCTTGAACTTATAGGGGTAAATATATTCAGCATAAAGATATTTGGTGGTCTCATTCTCCTTCACATGGCGTTTCAGATGCTTCAGGCGAACCTTCCAAAGACCAAGCATACCGAGGAGGAAGGTGAAGCTGCAAAGGAGAAGGATGACATATCGATAATTCCTCTTGGAATTCCAATACTTTTTGGGCCTGGTGCTTTTACTACTGTCTTAATCTTTAAAGAAGAGACTGCAAGTATCTGGAGTGAGTTATTGCTTCTTCTTTCGATTTTTCTTGCTGTAATTATCATATACTTTACCTTAAAGAATGCTGGAGTTCTTGCAAGGAGGCTTGGAACAACAGGAATAAACGTTACTGTAAGAGTTTTTGGACTTTTTGTTGGAGCTCTTGGCTCTCAGTTTGTTGTTGATGGGGTAAAACACCTTTGGACTCAGGGGTAAACAATGAAAGTTGTTCTTCAAAGGGTTTTAAGTGGAAAGGTTGTCGTTTCGGGAGAAACTGTAGGAGAAATTGGACAGGGAATAGTTGTCCTTGTTGGATTTGAGAAGGGAGATATAAACTCCTACATAGACAAGATGGTGGATAAGATTGTAAGCCTGCGTATATTTGAGGATGTAGCAGGGAAGATGAATCTTTCTGTAAAGGATATAAACGGTTCTCTGTTAATAGTTCCAAACTTTACCCTTGCTGCTGACTGCAGGAAAGGTAGAAGACCAAGCTTTCAGTCTTCTGAAGATCCAGAACGGGCTGAAGAGATGTTCAAGCGGTTTGTTGAGAAGTGTAAGGAGTTGGGGGTTGAGGTTCAAACGGGAATTTTTGGAGCAGATATGAAAGTCCACATTGTAAACGACGGTCCTGTTACTTTTATACTAACCAGTAAAGACTTTTCTTGTTGAATTTTATAAAAGGAAAAGATTAGATGGAATTACAGCTTCCACAGATAGTTCAGTACTTACCTTCATGGCTGAAGGTAGATTATATTCTCGCCTTAGTATTCTTCTTGCTTTCTGTGATCTCTTTACGGTCTCCTTCACTTATAACAAAACTTCTATTAAAGTTTTTTCTGAGAGATGAGAAGTTAACGAAAGGAGAAAAGCTTTTTATAAAGCTTTCTGTCTGGATTTCTTACTTTTTAGCTCTCCTCTTCTTGGATTTGGCAATTATTCAAATACCAATGCCTAAGAAGACTTTTCTTATTGTTGATAAAGTATTTTTTATTCTCTACGTTGGAATAATCTCGTTCATATCAGTCAAGATCCTTGACATAATCGTTGAAAAGTTTTCTAGTGGCATGAAGAAAAAAGTGTCACCTTCTGAAGCTCCTCTGGTAGATACTTACTACTCCATGCTTTCGAAACTTGTAAACATTTTTGTTTTTACTATTGCTTTGATTGCTATTCTTGACAAGTTTGGATTCAATGTAACTTCTCTTGTAGCATCTCTTGGTATTGGTTCTCTTGCTGTGGGTTTGGCAGCCCAAGACACGATCAAAAACTTCATTTCAGGGGTTCTTCTCGTAACCGACAGACAGTTCAGAATAGGAGATAGAGTTTACATTAAAGACATAGATGTTGAAGGATACGTTTACGATATAGGTCTTAGAACTACAAAAATTTTAACGATTACAGGTAATAACCTTATAACAATTCCAAACTCAAAACTGACAGAAGGGATAATAGAAAACTCCCTCTATCCAGACCCACGGGTTAAGGATTTCGTTGAAGTTGGGGTAGCCTACGGTTCAGACGTTGAAAAGGTTAAGGAACTTCTCGTTAAAGCTACAGAAGGAATAGAAGGAATACTGAAAGAACCTCCACCTACGGTCTATTTCATTCAATTTGGTGATAGCGCCCTACTCTTTAAGTTAATTTACTACGTTGAGAAAAAAGATATGGCTTTTGGAATTAAATCAATGCTTCACGAGAGAATAGTCAATCTTTTCGAAGAAAACGGCATAGAGATACCTTTCCCTCAGAATGATGTGTGGTTTAAAAACCCTCTGAGGGTAGAAGTTAAAAATGGAGAAACTCTATAGTATAAAGATGAGAAGTTCTAAAGGAGACCTCCACATTTCTGGAGCTGAAAGGATAGTTTCTGAAAACGAGATAGAATCTATTGCTGTTCAATTGATAAATAGGGCTTTAAACCATTCCAGAGGGAGGGCTGACTTTATAAACCTGAAAATTGAAGAATTAAAAGAGTCTCCCATTTTCAAGCCTCTTCTTCCTGTTTTTGAGCTTACTGGATACAAGTGTGTTAAAAGCCTTCTGGAAAAGCTCTTCTCTCTATCGGAAATTCCAGTGGATTTAGGAATTAAAACTTATGAGAGACTCCTGTCTGGTCCTGCGCCTGACGGAAAAACAATGAGAGGAGCAATGATTGTAGAGGTTCCATCCGGGAAAAGGCTTGAACCAGATAAATATCGGGGAGTTAGAGCTTCTTATCTTGACGTGGATAGAAAGACGGGTGAACTCTTAAAAAAGTCAGTTAGAGAGTGTTATACGGAGAACTTTAAAGAAGCTCTTGTTCTTTCAACGAAGATTCTGTCATTTGAAGGGGTTTTAGGTGAACTTTGTGTTTCTGATGATCCAGACTACACAACAGGTTATCTCTCTCTTAAAGGAAAAGGATACTTCCGTATAAAGAATATTAAACCACAAGGGTTATCCAAGGGAGGCAGGGCGATATTTGTAGAACCCAAAGTTAAGATATCAGAGTTAATTCACTATCTGGAAAAAGTTCCCTTTATTGCTAAGGGATTTTCCGGTTATTCAACCGTTTCAATTGAGGAAATAGAGATGCTATTTTCGTAGAAATCTCCTGACCTGAGTGTACCTTCTATACTTGCACCTGGTTCTATAGAAAGTTTCTGAGTTACGATATCTCCTCTGATTTTACCTGTAGTTTTAATTTCTACCTCTCGTGAAGATATATTTCCTTCAACTGTTCCCATTATAACAATGAATTCTGAAAGAATGTTTCCCTTTATCTTTGAAGTTTCACCAAGTATTATATAATCTCCCTTGATGTCCCCATTTATTTCTCCATCAATTCTTATTTTTCCTTCAGCTATAACGTTCCCCTCTATTTTCAAACCTTCAGCAAGGATACTTTTGATTTCTGTTGAGCTATTGCTTTCCTTTTTCTTTATCATCAACAGAGACCTCCATATAGCTGATAGGGTTTACTATTTTGGTTTTGTATTTAATAGTATAGTGGAGATGAGGACCGGTACTTCTACCGGTGTTTCCTATCATTCCTATTATTTGCCCCCTTTCTACAAAATCCCCTTTTCTAACGAGAAGTTTTGCTAAATGTCCATAGCGGGTTAAGAAGTCATTATTATGTTTGATAACTATACACTTTCCCATTAACCCACACCAGCCAGACTTTACAACCTTCCCGTCTGCTGGTGCTCTTACAGGAGTTCCCCACTTGTTAGCTATGTCAACTCCGAGGTGAAATTCTATTCTTCCTGTAACGGGATTTCTACGAAGTCCAAAACCTGATGTTATTCTTCCAATTGTAGGGTAGCCCAGAGGTGTTGTTTTGAGGTTGTGAATTATGTAGTCAAGACCTGGAATTACAGAGGATAGATCTATGTCGTCAGTGTTGAAGAGCTCCTCTATTGGTACTGCAAGACCACCTTCCCCTTCGTCAACAGAAGAAACATTTACACCAACTTTTTTCATCAATGAGTCTATGATTTCTATCCTTTTAGCCAACTTTTGTATGGTATTTTCCTTTTCCTCTTTTAGAGCAGCAACTTCTGTTTTGAGCTGGGTATTCTCTTTTTTATATTGGTGAAGTTCTTTTTTGAGTTCTGCAATTTCCTTACTGGTCTGATCGTAATAGTTAAGAGATTTGTAAGTAAGGACTCCTGCATATACAATAAGAATTACTGTGAAGAGAACAGCACTGATTGTCAAAATCTTTATTTTTCTCTTTGAAACCCTATACCTCCTAACCTTCCCCAGCTCGTCTTCAATCAAGATAATTTGTAGCTTCTGATCTTTATCCTTCAATTTTCTACTTTCCTATACAGAATTGTGTAAAGATTATATCAAGCATATCCTCAGTTGTGACCTGTCCAACAATTTTACCAAGTGAATGAAGGGCATCATCTATGTCCATTGAGAGGAATTCTGGAGATTCAAATCCCATCTCAATGCTTTCAATTACTTTACTTAATGAATTTCTAGTTAATTCAAGGAGATCCTTGTGTCTCTCATTTGTGAGCAGTGGCTCTTCTCCTCTTAAGATAGTCTCAGGTTCTAAAAGGATAAGCTTCATTATCTTTTCTCCAAGCTCATCTATTCCCTCGGTGTTCTTTGCACTTAATTCAACGCACTCTTTCCAGTCTAAAACTTCCTTACAGGAAACTTTAAGCCCAAGATCTTTTTTGTTAATTACAAGGATTACATTTTCCTTTTTCCTAGCGATTTCGGCTATCTTTTCATCTTCTTCAGTAAAGCCAATAGATCCGTCCACAACAAAAAGGATTACATCTGCTTCTTCAAGGCTTTTTATACTTCTCTCTATGCCTATCTGCTCTACTTTGTCCATAGCTTCTCTTATTCCGGCAGTATCTATCAATCTCAACGGAATACCTTTAAGAGTGACTGTTTCTTCGATAATGTCTCTTGTTGTTCCCGGAATTTCTGTAACGATTGCCCTTTCCTCTCTCAGAATTGCGTTGAGCAGGGATGATTTTCCAACGTTAGGTCTTCCAACAATTGCTACCTTTATGCCCTCTTTTAGGATTTTTCCGTCTCTGTAAGTTGAGATGAGTTTATCTATCTCTTTTATTATCTCGAGTATCCTTTCCTTGATGTGTCCCGATTCAAGTATCTCTATCTCCTCATCGGGAAAGTCAACAGCAGCTTCTATGTAAGCCTTGACTTCAAGAAGTTTATCCCTCAGTTTTCTTATCTTTTTTGAGAGTTCTCCTTCCAGTTGCTTCAGCGCCAGTTTTGCACCAAATTCACTTTTAGCATTGATGAGTTCGTTTATAGCTTCAGCCTGTACCAGATCTATCTTGCCGTTTACGAATGCTCTCATTGAAAATTCACCCGGTTCAGCAAGCCTTGCACCTCTTGAAAGAACTGTTCTCAATATTTTTCTTACAACTACGATTCCTCCGTGACTGTGGATTTCCACAACGTCTTCGCCTGTAAAAGTCTTTGGAGCTCTCATATAAACAGCCAGGACTTCATCTATAGGCTCTCCAGAGCTATCGACAACAAAACCATAGTGCATTTTCCTATCTTCAAAACTTCCCTTTTTAGTGCCTTTCTTTGTTCTGAAGATCTCTTTGAGTATTTTCAGTGAATCTTTTCCTGAGATTCTAACTATTCCTATTGCACCTTTTCCGATGGGTGTTCCTATTGCAGCTATAGTGTCCTCGCAAAGGTAATCTCTCATAATGCCTCCTGTGTTATACTTTAGCAAATTTTATAAAGGGAATTACTATGTGTGGAATTGTAGGATATGTTGGTAAAGATAATGCCAAAAATGTCATTCTGGATGGTTTGAGAAGGCTTGAGTATAGAGGATACGATTCTGCTGGAATAGCTTTGGTAGTAGATGGAAAATTAAAAGTATTCAAGAGAGAAGGAAAAATAAGAAACCTTGAAATAGAGCTCAATAAACTTAACCTTTTTTCTAATATTGGCATTGGTCATACCCGATGGGCAACCCACGGCAGACCTATAGACAAAAATGCCCATCCACACGTTGATTGTTCCAAAAAGATAGCCCTTGTTCATAATGGAATAATAGAAAACTATCCTGAATTAAAAGAAGAACTTCTCTCAAAAGGCCACATATTTGCATCTGATACAGATACTGAAGTAATTGTCCATCTGATAGAGGAAGAGCTCTCTAACTCTTCTAATTTCTTTGAAGCCTTTAGAAGAGCAATCTCACGCCTCAAAGGCTCTTACGCGATAGGAGTTATTACTACTCTTGAACCGGACAAGATCTTTGCAGCCAGGAAAGATAGTCCACTGGTCATTGGCTGTGGAGAAGGAGAAAACTTTATAGCCTCAGATATTCCGGCTTTTCTACCATACACCAATAGAGCTATTTTTCTTGATGATTTTGAACTGGCAATAGTTAAAAAAGATAGCGTTGAAGTATTTGACTTTGAAGGAAAAAAGAAAGAGAAAAAAATCAACCTGATTCCCTGGTCTATAGCCCAGGCTGAAAAAGCAGGTTATAAGCACTTCATGATCAAGGAGATCTTTGAACAGCCAAGAGCAATTGCAGACACAATCAGCGGCAACATGGCATGGTTTAAAGAAGAAACTGAACTTGAAGGAATTAATCCTAAAAGCTTCGACAGGATTCACATCATTGCCTGTGGAACCTCATATCATGCAGGACTCATAGGGAAGTTCTACTTTGAGAACTTTGCCAATATTCCTGTAGAAGTGGATTATGCATCTGAATACAGGTACAGAAATCCTGTATTAGACGAAAAGGTTCTCGTTATAGTAATAACCCAGTCAGGAGAAACAGCAGACACACTTGCAGCAATGAAACTTGCAAAAGAGAAAGGAGCAAAGACTCTTGCAATTTGTAATGTCATAGGCTCCACAGCTACCAGAGAGGCCGACACCACTATCTACACTTATGCAGGTCCTGAGATAAGTGTAGCATCAACAAAGGCATTTACAACTCAACTTACAGCACTTTTCATTTTCTCCCTATGGCTTGGGAAGAAAAGGAATGTTCTAAACAATGAAGAAGTAGAAAACCTCTTCAAACATCTAATGAAACTTCCCTCTAAGATAGAAGAATTCCTGAACAACGAAAAAGAAAAAGAAACTGTCAAGAAAATAGCCCTTGAATTTTATAAAGCTTCTGATGCTCTCTATCTTGGAAGACACGTCAATTATCCGATAGCCCTTGAGGGGGCATTGAAACTGAAAGAGATCTCCTACATACATGCAGAAGGATATCCTGCTGGTGAGATGAAGCATGGTCCCATCGCTTTGATAGATGAAACAATGCCAGTTATTGTTGTGGCGACAAGTGGTAGGGTTCGAGAAAAAGTACTTTCAAATATAGAAGAAGTTAGAGCGAGGAAAGGGAAAGTTATATCTATAATCAATTATGGAGATGAGGAGATAAGGAAACTTTCGTTTTATATAGAAGTTCCAGAAGTTGATGAGTTTCTGTCACCAATTGTCAATGTTGTTCCACTTCAGCTTTTTGCCTATTACATTGCAGATTTTCTTGGTTACGATGTTGATCAGCCGAGGAATCTTGCAAAGAGTGTAACCGTGGAGTGAAAATGAGAGAAACAGCAACGCTTCTGATTTTCTGCCCAGACAGAAAAGGAATACTTGCAGAGATTACAGGATTCATAGCCCAAAATAACGGAAATATCCTTCATGCCGATCAGCACATAGACTCTCAGAAAGAGATATTCTTTATGAGAATTGAGTGGGATTTGGGCAACTTTAAGATACCAAAAAGTAGGATATCAGAAGCCTTTAGGCCAATAGCAGAAAAGTTTCAGATGAACTATCAGATAAAGTTTAGCTCAAGTATCCAGAATGTTGCTATATTTGTTTCAAAGTACGATCACTGTCTCTACGAGCTCCTTTACAGGTTTAAGGCAGGAGAACTAAAAGGGAACCTAAAGCTTGTTATAAGTAACCATCCAGATCTGAAACCGATAGTTGAAATGTATGGAGTTCCCTTTTACCACTTTCCAAAAAACAAGGAGAACAAGCTCGAAGTTGAGGAGAGGGAGATTGAGCTTTTAAAGAAAGAAAATGTTGATCTAATAGTTCTTGCCCGTTACATGCAGATTCTAAGCGATAGATTCGTTAACGAATTTAGGAACAGAATAATAAACATTCACCATTCGTTCCTTCCAGCTTTTGTGGGAGCAAAACCCTACCATAGGGCTTATGAGAGGGGAGTAAAAATAATTGGAGCAACAAGCCACTACGTAACAGAGGAACTGGATCAGGGTCCCATAATAGAGCAAGATGTTGTCAGAGTAAGTCACAGAGACAGTATTGAGGATATGATTAGAAAAGGTAGAGACCTTGAGAAGTTGGTCCTTGCAAGAGCAGTCAGATGGCATTTAGAAAATAAAATCCTTGTTTACGATAACAAAACCGTAATCTTTGATTGAGATTAGAGAGCCTTTTTAATCCGGTCTATTATCGGTTTTATGATTGAGTATCTGGTTTTGAGGCTCGCCCTGTTTACTATAAGCCGTGCGGTTGAGTGAAGAATCGTGTCAACTTCTCTTAGTCCATTGGCACGCAGAGTAGTTCCGGTCTGAACAAGGTCAACAATTCTGTCTGATAATCCTACCAGTGGTGCTAACTCTACAGAGCCATAAAGAACTATAATTTCAGGGTGAATTCCTTTGCTTCTAAAGTAGTTGTCAGTTATCCGTGGATATTTTGTTGCAACTCTGATAAAGGAAAGCTTTTCAAGATCATATGGTTCTTCTATTTCTTCTGGTTCTGCTACTGATAATCTACAGGCACCAAAGCCAAGGTCAAGTGGTTCATAGAGATCGTATCCCTTTTCCTCGATAACATCCTTACCTGCAATTCCTATGTCTGCCGTTCCATAGTAAACGTAGGTTGGAACATCCATAGGTTTTACCAGTATGAATCTGAAATTTTCCCAATTGAAGATTAACTTTCTTGTCTCTTTCAAAGTTTCTGACGCGTCGATCCCTGCCTCTTTAAGAAAGCCAACTGCATCCTTTAAAAGCCTACCTTTTGGGAGGGCAATTGTTATCTGATCGTACTTCATTCTTTTCTCCTTTAGTATGGAAGTTCACTCTTTTCTCTTCTGATGTCCGCACCAAGGAGCTGGAGTTTTTTCTCCATTCTCTCATAGCCCCTGTCAAGATGGTAGATCCTATAAACCTCTGTCGTGTTTTCTGCTGCAAGCCCAGCTATGACTAAAGAAGCACTTGCCCTTAGATCTGTAGCTGTAACCTTGGCACCAATCAGCTTTTCTACTCCCTTTACAACCACAGTGTTTCCTTCTATGGAGATATTAGCTCCAAGCCTTTGGAGTTCAAGCGCATGCATGAAGCGGTTTTCAAAGATTGTTTCCTTTATGACAGAAATTCCATCAGCAAGGCACATGGCAGCCATGAATTGAGCCTGCATATCAGTCGGGAATCCTGGATATGGCTGAGTAATAATATCTGTTCCTTTTAACCTATCCACTTTTTTAACAAGTACTCTGTTGCTATCAAGTTTTTCTATTTTTAATCCAGCTTCTTCAAACTTCTCTATTACTGCTCCCAGAGTTTCAAAGGGAAACTCCTCCATTTCCACTTCACCACCTGCAAGTCCCACAGCTGCAATAAACGTTCCAGCTTCAATTCTGTCGGGCATTACTCTGTAGTCTATTTCTTTGAGATCTGAGGTTCCTCTGATTTCTATTACGTCAGTTCCTTCACCTTCTATTTCAGCTCCAGCTTTCCTTAGAGCTCTTGCAAGATCAACGATTTCCGGTTCTTTCGCCGCATTTCTTATGATTGTTTTTCCCTTTGCAAGAGTAGCGGCCATCAGGACATTTTCCGTTCCACCTACAGTTGGAAAGTCAAAGGTTATTTCGCACCCTTTCAGCTTTCCGTTTACTTCAGCAGTTATGTAGCCATGGTCTATTTTTATGTCTGCTCCCATCTTTGAAAGGGCTTTAAGGTGGAGGTTTACTGGTCTTAATCCTATTGCACAACCTCCGGGCATGGAGACTCTTGCTCTGCCATACTTTGCAAGTAGAGGACCGAGGCAGAGAATGGAGGCTCTCATCGTTTTCACGAGTTCATAGGGTGCTTCGGTTTTTATATTTTTTCCTGATTCAACTTCTACAGTGTTATCACTTTTTCTAACATCAAATCCCATCTGTTTTAGTAACTGACAGGTTGTTGTTATATCTCTCAAGTCTGGGACGTTTGAAAGCCTGAGCTTCCCGGTCAATATTGAAGCGAAGAGTATGGGAAGAGATGCATTTTTTGAACCGGATATCCTGACTCTTCCTTTGAGCTCTTTTCCACCTTTTATAACAAATTTTTCCATCTTATCCTCTTTTAGCAGTAACGACTCTCTCTATACCTGCCAGATCTTTGTAAACTTTGATGTCTGCAAAACCTGTTTCTTCCAGAAGCTTTTTAACCTCTTCTGACTGTCCTTCTCCAATTTCAACGGCAAAAAAACCACCCACTTTGAGTTTTTCTCCTGCCTCTTTTATCAGTTCCTTGACCACTTCAAGTCCGTTTTCTCCACCAAACAGTGCAACTGCCGGTTCAAATTTCAAAACTTCCTTTTCCAGTCTCTCATCTCCCACAGGGACGTAAGGAGGATTTGAAACAACTACATCAATCGGGAAATCGAGACCTTTTAGCAGACTTGTTTTGACAAATTTTACACTGTTACATCTTAGTCTTTCTCTATTTTCCTCAGCAACTTTAAGAGCAATAGATGAGATGTCAGTTCCGATGTATTTATGCTTATTACCAAGAAGTTTGCACAATGTGAGAATTATGCAACCGGTTCCAGTTCCAACATCGACTACAGTTTTGTCTCCTTTGTCTTTAAGGAAATCATAGACCACTTCGACGAGGAGCTCCGTCTCAGGCCTTGGAATTAAAACACCTCTCTGGACTTTAAATGTGAAACCAAAAAACTCTTTCTCACCTGTGATGTAGGCGACTGGTTCTCCTTTTGCCCTTCTCTTTATCAGTTGTCTGTAGTTTTCTACCTCTTCTTCTGTTAGAGGTCTTTCAAACTCTGTATAAAGCTTAACTCTGTCTTTAAATCCAAGAGAATGGACAAGGAGTAGCTCAGCATCGAGCCTTGCTGACTTTATTCCTCTCTCTCTGAGAATTTCTGCTGCTCTTCTAATTAGTTTTCCAACAGTCCATTTCATGTCAGGAATTATACACACAGGATAGAACAATTAAACAGACTTCGTGATAGAATAAAGATTCATTATTCAACTATGAAAGAATATCATCAACAAAGAGGTAGAGATGAAAAGGACTCTTTTAGGAAATGAAGCTATAGCATGGGGGTTGCTTTACGCTAAGGTTGATGTTATGGCAGCTTATCCTGGAACTCCAAGTTCGGAAATTTTAGAGACCTATCAGAAACTTGTCAAGCAAATGAATCTTCCAGCCTATGCTGAATGGTCAACTAACGAAAAGGTTGCCTTTGAAACAGCTTATGCTGCTGCGATAACCGGTAAAAGGGCAGCCTGTGGAATGAAAATGGTTGGTCTCAACGTGGCTTCAGATGCCTTAATGAGCAGTGCTTACATAGGAAATAAGGGTGGTTTCCTCATAATCTCTGCAGACGATCCAGGATTTTACAGCTCTCAGACAGAACAGGACTCGAGGTACTTCGCAAAGTTTGCAAGGATTCCTGCACTTGATCCTTCAAGCCCGGAAGATGCTTTCAGGTTGGCGGTTATTGGCGTTAACCTCTCTGAAAAGTTTGAAATTCCTGTTATTCTCAGACCCGTTCTTAGGGTATGTCATGGAAGGCAGATAGTTGATATTCCTGACTTTGAGTTTAAGGGAAGAGAAGGAAAGTTTGAAAGAAATATTGAAAGGTGGACGGCAGTTCCGAGAAATCCGAGATTAAAGCAGGGGTATGAGCTTCTGGAAAAGCTTCAGAGAATTGCACAGTTCAACTACGATGAGTTCTTGAAACCCCAAGTTGAAAAGCTTAGAGGAGGAAAGCTTCTTATTATTGCTTCTGGAACGAGTTACTCCTATGTTCTTGAAGTCCTTGAGGATACAGGATTAAAAGCAGATGTTTTAAAGATTGACATGCCAACTCCTCTTCCTTCAGAAAAGCTAAGTGATTTAATCTCCTCTTACGAAGAGGTTATAGTCTTTGAGGAGACCTATCCTCTTATAGAGGAGCAGATAAAACACCTTGGAAACGTTAGAGGTAAACTTACTGAAGATGTCTTCCAGATAGATGAAGTTACACATGATAGAGTTGCTGATGCTCTTTTAAAGAGGGGACACATAAGTAGAAACATCTACGTTGGAAAAGAATATGAAGGGGAAGTTCCTCCAAGAGTGCCTGCTCTGTGTCCCGGCTGTCCACATAGAACAGTCTTTTACGGAATGAAAAAAGTTTTTGGAAATAAGGCAATTTATCCATCAGATATCGGTTGTTACACTCTCGGTTTGAATCAGAAAGCTGTTGATACGGTTCTCTGTATGGGAGCTTCTGTTGGACTCTCCTGTGGCTTCTCAAAATCTGATACTGAAAAGCCGATAGTTGCAACGATTGGAGACTCTACGTTTCTCCATGCAGGTATTCCACCCCTCATTGATGCTGTCGCTAACAGGCACAAGTTCGTTCTGGTAATTATGGACAATAGTACCGTTGCCATGACTGGTCTTCAGCCAACTCCGGAGAGAATAGGAAATGTCAGCATTCCGAAGATTGTTGAAGGATGTGGAGTAAAACCTTTGATTCTCGATTACGATGGAACCATTAAAACCACAGTTGAATTTTTCAAGAAAGTAAAAGAGACATATGAAAAAGCTAACGGACCTGTTGTTGCCATTGTTAATGAGTTCTGCACTTTTGACAAAGAAAAAGTAAAACTGCCTGGAAAGTTTGCAAAAGTTGATCAGGATAAGTGTACAGGATGTGGACACTGTATAAATGATTTCGGTTGTCCTGCCTTTGAGTGGAACGATGAAGGGAAGGTGGATGTAAATCCTTACTTCTGTGTAGGCTGTGGTGTTTGCCTTTCGGATCTTTGTCCATTTGATGCCTTTGTGGAGGATGAGAGATGAGATATCAGATAGTTCTGACAGGAGTTGGCGGGCAGGGAACAATTTTCTTAGTAAAACTCCTTGCCCAGTGTGCTCTAAATAAAGGTATCAATTTTATAGGAACAGAAACTCACGGTATGGCTCAAAAAGGTGGAACAGTTATCTCATACTTGAAAATTGGGGACTTTAAAGCTCCTCTGGTTGGAAAGGGTCAAGCAGATCTGCTTTTAGGTCTATATCCAACCGAAACTCTAAGATTTCTTCACTATCTGAAACCAGAAGGATACATTGTTACAAATATTGAGGATGATTTCCCAGAAATTAATGGATTTAACGTTTTTACTGTTAAGGCTTCAGAGTTAGCTGTAAAGGGGGAAGTAAATCCAAAATCCCTGAACGTTTTTATTCTTGGCTATGCTTTGAAGGTGATTGAGAATTTTCCTTTTTCAAAGGAAGAAGTTGAGAAAGCAATTGTTGAATTGAATCCAAGGTTTGCAGATGTAAACATTGAAGCTTTAAACAAAGGATATGCTGCAGCTTCAAGTCTTTAATTTCCATAGAGAAATTGGATGTCACTCTGAGCTTGCGGTAGTAGGCGAAGAGTCTCAAAAGAGTTTAATTGAGATTCTTCGCTGTCGCTCAGAATGACGGATAGTTATTGTGGTGCAATACTTTTATGTTTTCTTCTTTGTAAGGGGAGTTAGAGGGGTTTCCTGGTAAGTGGCGAGAGACAAGTGACAAGAGACGAGTAACGAGTATAACCCGTTACTTGTTACCCGTCACCTGTTACTTAGCATACTGGAAATGTGAAATTCTATTTCGGTTTTAGTATTAATTACATATTGAGAGTTATCAGGATTTTGAGATGGGGTGGAGGGTAGTTTATTTAGATGGGAAAGAAGGAAGACCGTTTGTAAAGTGTGATACTTGCAAAGAAATAGGACGAAATGTAATAGAGCCAGCTGTTATATTTGTTCCTATTTGGAAATATAACGAATATGAAGAGAAGAAAAAAGAAGCTGAAAAGCGTTTTGTTGAGTTGAAACGAAGAGAAAGTTTTCTAAGAGATAGTTTCCAGAAAATCTTCAAAGAAGAAACGGATAATTTAGAAAAAATTAAGAAAGTTTGCATTTTCCACTGTGAGAAAGAAAATGAAATATGGATTGAGAACGTAAAGGAGTATAGGGAGTGGAAGGAGAGGAGGGAGAGAGCTCTGAAGGAAGGGAAAGTTTTTAGTAGGGATTTAGAGATAAAGTGGAATGGAGTCTTGTTGAATGAGTTTCAAAAAAAAGTAGATGATTATATTATTAGAAGTGGTATTAGAAGTAGTATAAGTTTATATAATGACTATTCTAGTTTCAATTTCAGAAATTTTATTTTTCCAGATTTTAAGTGGAACATAAAAGTTATTTATGAACATTCTCAAGGATTAGTTGATTTCTCAGGGTCTAAATTCGTAGGTAGGCTCTTTTTTGAAGATATAAATTTTGGTGTTGAAGTTAGCTTTAGGGAAGTAGAGTTTTTAAAAGATGTAGAGTTTAAATCTATTAGCTTTTCCAAAAGAGTTGATTTTTCAGAAGCAAAGTTCCATTCTAGTGTTACCTTTGAAAGGGTAACTTTTGTGGATGGGGCTCTTTTGGTTAAGACTCTTTTAAAGGAAGAAGCGAAATTTTCTGATATTTCTTTTGAAAGAGGTTTGTTTGTGTTATCACCTGTTAATAGTATTTCCTCTCTTATTTTCCATGATTTTAAAATTTTGGAACATAGTAAATTTTATATTTCTAATCTTAGGTTTAAAGAAAAGGAAAATTCAGTGGTAAGTTTAGAAATAAAAAATTCTATTTTGGACGGACTAAAATTTGTAGATTGTGATTTCTCTCATGGAGAAATGGAAATAGAAAATAGCTCCTTAACAGATGTGGAGTTTATAAATATTGACTGGGGAGAAATTTCTGAGAAAAGAATATCTCGTGAGCTGTTTGAAAAATCACCTGAAAAAGCAAGAGATGTTTATAGGCAGTTGAAGCTGGCACTGGATAATCAGAAGGACTATATAAGCGCTAATGAGTTTTATTCCCTTGAAATGAAAGCTTATGAGAAAGTTTTGCGGAGGAGATTATTACCTTTACAGAAGAAGCTTGTTTTTTTAATTCATAAGTTCGCCTCTGATTTTGGTCAGAGCTGGTTAAAACCTCTGGTTTTATTAATTCTGTTAACTGTTGGAGAAATGGGAGTTCAGCTTGATTCTAGTTTCTTTTGTGCTGAGTTTCTTTACTTCCTAAAGTCATATATTCTCATTGCTTTGTTTTTATCACTTTTGTTAATGATATTTGAAGAATGGAAAAATTTTTCTGCTTTTAAGGAGCAATTTTCAGTATTTTTAACTTGGCTCTTGTATGTTTGTTTATGGGGAATAAGTGTAATTTTTGCTTTATCAGGTTTTATAGTTTTCAAGGAGTCTTTACCTTGTTTTTCTTTCAATCCAGAGAGTTGGCAACTTTCTCTCAAGGTGTTCTTAGAGGGGTTTGCACAAACATTAAACATCTTCAACTTTTTCAAAAGCAGTCAAGTGCCAAGCGAAAAGTTCTTGCATACTATCTACTCCATAGTAGTTACTTTCCTTACATACCAGATGATCGTTGCAATCAGAAGGCAGGTTAGAAGATAAAAAAAAGGTGGGCTTAGAGCCCACCCTGTGTTTCTCGTCACTTGTTATCCGTTACTATTCACTTCAAAGACATTGTAACGATTATCTGTAGCATAATTCCCACAAACAGCGTAAGTGCAAAAACTGGCCAGATGAGGGTTTTCAGAAGTTGACTTTCATCTTTTCCTTTAAGTCCAACAAGAGCTGCTGCATTTGTGATCTTTGAAGGAGTGATTGCACTTGCTATTCCTCCGGCTACTGCGTGAGCTCCATAGACAGCCATAAATGCATGAGCTCCAATCGTTGACACGACTGCACCGTACTGGATTTTTGCAAATAGAACGTTTGATGCTGTTTCACTTCCACCGACGAAGGCTCCTAAAAGTCCTAAGAATGGAGCAACTATTGGGTAGAAACTTCCAAAGAGATCAGCAATTGTCCTACCAATGATTAAATCCATGTTCATAGCCTTAAAGTTTGCACCTGGCATGAGTTTGCCGTTGACAATCTCCATTCCAGACCATGCCATTATGAAGGCAACTGCAAAGAAGAGAGAGTACGCGATAAACGGTCCCCAAACCCTCTTTATCCATACATTAAAAGCTCTTGAGAGTTGTTCGCCAGAAGGTTTTAGGATTGGCAGAGAAATAATAACAGCAACTAAAATCCAGAAATAGACGTGTGAAAGGATGTTTAGGTCTATTTTCTTACCGCCAACAATGTGAATAACCTCGATAGATCCAAGGAGATTGGCTAAGAATTTTTTCACAGGTGGATAGTTTGTTACAAGGGAAAAAATAAAGAGAAGAAGCCATGGAGAAATGGCTTTCATGAATGCAGTGTCAATTTTTATCTTTCCTTCACCGTTCTTCCTGTAAAGGAAATATGAAACCACCATTGTGAGGAAACCAGAAATAATTCCTATGACCTCAACAGGAAGAATTCCGATAAAGGCCAAGAAGAGTGCGGTCAATGATAGAACAAGTCCTGCAACTGTAGCTCCAGCCCAGTGTTTCTTTAATGCTTCCCACTTTCCAACAAAGTAGAGCATCATGAATGCAAATCCAACGGAGACAATTGGCAGGAAGATTGTAATGTGTCGAGTAAATGACCAGATGAAGTGTTCAACGTTTTCAATTCCTGGCGGTCTAATCCCAAAAGGTCCCCATGCAACGTGGGCAGGAAGTGTAATTGGAATAGAGAGGAGCGCAAAAGAGGTCAGAGGGTCGTAACAAAGGATTGAAATTGCAACAGCCGCAAGGGGTGTAAACCCAAGAGCAACAAAGACAGGAGGAAAGAGTGCTGGAGTTACAACTCCCAAGGAGGTTGCAAGAGAACCGAATCCCATTCCAATAAACAGAGTTTGCTGAATCTTATCCTTTGTTATGGATAGAATTGTTTTTACTATTTCATCGAGAGCTCCCGCCTCCTTCATTATGAATATCATGAGCATTGTAAATGCAACAGCAAATGTAATTGCAAAAGCCTTAACTATTCCGTAAATGCTTGCACCAATGACAACTGCCATTGGTGTTTTGAAGTAGAGAAAGGCAACTAAAGCTGCTGTTATCCAACCGACAACGGACATAAAGACACCCGAACGGGAGAAGAAGAGCATACCCGCAAGAACGATCAGAATTGGAGTGATTGCCATCAGGAAATCCATCCCATCCTCCCTATTCGTAGAATTTTACAGCCTCTACAAGGTTTTGACCGTTTTCCATCAGTACTTCTATTGCTCTGTCAAATTCTTCGTTTTTCACCTTAAAGAAGAGAATTGCCTTATTTGAAGTTCCTGCATAGGCATAGGTGTATTCAACGTCTATTCCGTTGTCTGCAAGTACCTTAACAACCCTGTAGAATCCTCCAGGTTTATCCTCAACCTCAACAGCAAAAACCTCTGTTTCGTTTGCAGCAAATCCTTCTGAGACAAGTATAGCTTTTGCTTTTTCTGGGTTATCAACTACAAGTCTCAGAATTCCAAATTCTGAAGAGTCTGCAAGAAAAAGAGCTCTTATGTTTATGTCAGCCTCAAGAAGTGCTTTTGTAACGTCAACAAGCCTCCCCCGCCGGTTTTCAAGGAAAACCGAGATCTGCTTAACAGCATACTTTGTTTTCATTTTATCCCCCTACAGGTTTAGTTCTCTTCTGTCAATTATTCTCTTTGCTTTGCCCATGCTTCTTTCAAGGGTCTTCGGCTCAACAAGCTTTACTTTTGCATTTATGAATAGGTTGTTGAGGAGTTCTACCTCTAACTTCTTCTTAAGGTTTTCAAGAGTTCCAACTCCATCTGTCAGCATCCTTTCATCAACTTCAACCCAGACTTCGAGTTTGTCCAGAACTCCTTTCTTGTCAACAACAATTACATAGTTTGGTGTTACACCTTCAACTTTTGTTATCACATGCTCAACTTGAGATGGGAAGACGTTTACGCCGTTAACAATTAGCATATCGTCTGCCCTTCCCTTTATGCCCTCTATCCAGACTAAGGTTCTTCCGCACTTACAGGGTTCTCTATGAATGACTGTAATGTCCTTTGTTCTGTAGCGAATCATTGGAAGAGCCTGTTTGGTAAGTGTTGTAATCACAAGTTCTCCTTCCTCTCCATCAGGAAGAACTTCTCCAGTTTCCGGGTCTATGATTTCTGGAATGAAGTGATCCTCAAATACATGAAGAGAACCATGTTCGCATGTTGCAGCAACTCCGGGACCAATTATCTCTGAAAGTCCATAAGCTTCAACGTATTGAATGCCCCAGCTTTCCGCTACTGCCTTTTTGAGTCCTGGAGATGCAGGTTCTGCACCGAAAAATCCTGCCCTAAGCTTAAAGTCCTTCTGGATGTCATATCCTTCTTCCTTAGCTACTTCTGAAAGATGGAGTGCAAACGACGGTGTACAGCAGAGAATTGTTGCTCCAAAATCTTTCATTAGCATCAACTGTCTCTTTGTAAATCCTCCACTTGCAGGAACAACTGAAGCTCCCAAAGCCTCTGCACCGTAGTGAAATCCAAGTCCTCCTGTAAAGAGTCCATAACCATAAGCGTTGTGAACGACATCTTTTTCGTTTACATCTGCCATGAGAAATGTTCTGACCATTACCTCTGTCCATACCTTCAAATCGTGTTCTGTATAACCGACAACAGTTGGTTTTCCTGTTGTTCCGGATGAGGAGTGGATTCTGACAACCTGTTCAAGAGGAACTGCGAAAAGACCGAATGGATAGTGATCCCTTAAATCTTGTTTTGTTGTAAAGGGGAGCCGTTTCAGATCATCAAGACTCTTAATATCTGAGGGTTTTACACCGGCTTCTTCAAATTTCCTTCTGTAGAAAGGAACCAAATGATAAACCCTTTCTACAGTTTCTTTAAGTCTTTTTAGCTGAAGTGCTCGGAGTTCCTCTTTTGGGATGTAATCCTTCTTTTTTAAGGTCATTCCCTACCTCCTCAATTTTTAAAGAAGTAGGAATATTTTATACAATAATTCGAAATTTATTGAAGGAGTTGTGAGGGGAGATATGTTTCAGAGAAGACTTGAAACGCTGGACAGGGAGTTGATTGAAAAGATCCAGCTTGATAGGCTCAAGAAAACCGTAAGAAGGATAAAAGAGAAAAACAAAAAGTACTGGGAAAAGATAGGGAGTCCTGAGCCTGAAGATATAAAAAGCCTCGAAGACCTCAAGAAACTCCCTTTTCTGACGAAGGAAGATTTAAGACAGAACTATCCTTTTGGTCTTGCCTGTGGAGAGCAGTGTGAGTTTGTAAGGTTTCACATGTCCTCTGGAACTACAGGAACTCCTGTAGTTAACCCATATACTCCTGCTGATGTTGAGCAGTGGGGAGAAATAATGGCAAGATGTCTCTCTGCTGCTGGTCTTACCTATAAAGATGTTCTTCAGATTACTCCATCTTTTGGACTTTTTAACGGCGGATTCGGTTTTCACTATGGAGCAGAGAAGATCGGTTGTTTTGTTGTTCCAATAGGTCCCGGAAGAACACTTCTTCAGTTGAAATTTTTGAAAGATTTTAAAACCACTGCCATTGTTGGAATAGCCTCCTATCCTCTAAGGCTTATTGAAGTTGCAAAGGAAGAAGGTTTTGACTTTAAAGAGACCAGTTTGAGAATTGGTATTTTCGGTGCAGAGGTCTGGAGCGAGGAGATGCGCCGATACATTGAAAGGGAGATGGGGATTGAGAGCTTTGATATTATAGGAATGACAGAGACTGGGGGAGTTGGACTCGGAATAGACTGTAAAGCCCATAACGGTATTCACGTCTGGGAAGACCACTACATTGTTGAGATAGTGGACCCTGAAACAGGGGAAGTTCTGCCAGATGGTGAAGAGGGAGAGCTGGTTATTACGACTCTAACCCGTGAAGGATTGCCACTCATTAGGTATAGAACAAGGGATATAACAAAGGTTATTTCAAGAGAAAGATGCGATTGCGGAAGAACACATTTGAGGCTTGCAAGAATAAAAGGAAGAACTGATGATATGCTGAAAGTCAAAGGTGTCTGCTTCTACCCGAGGCAGATAGAAGAAGTGATAATGAAGTACCCGGAAGTTCTCCCTAACTATCAAATAATAATTGGTAAAGTTGAAGGGAAAGATGTGGTTGAAGTTGTTATTGAAGCAGATAGACAGGATCAGTATCTAAAAGAGAGAATAGAAGAGGAGATTTACAGTCTCTTAGGACTTCATATTGAAGTTACCCTTAAAAGAAAAGGAGAAATACCCAGAAACGAAGGGAAGGCTGTAAGAGTTAAAAAGTTCACTTAGGAGGAGGGCTATGAGAAGAGCACTGCTGCTTGGAACCGTCTTTGTTCTTTCATCAAGTCTGCCTTCCTTAGCTGCAAGCGACTATGAAGTTCAGCAGCTAAGGGAAATGATTGAACAGATGAGGAGTGAACTCCAGCAAGTCAAGGAAGAGAACAGGAAACTAAGAGAGGAAATCCGATCCATCAAAGGTAGAGCAACTTTTCTTAAAACTGCCGGAGCTCCATCTTTTAAAAGTAAGTCTGGAAAAAGTGTAGATTTCTACGGCTACTTCAAGATTGATGCGGCCTATTCTGACTCTAAGGCCGTAGGAAACGATTACATACTCTTTGTATATCCGGAACATGTTAAAGGAGGATTAGCAGATAAATTACCTTTCTTGAAAAACAGCAACGATAATGACTTTAACTTAAACTTTAAACACAGCAGGTTTGGTTTTGATATTAAGACAAGAGAAAATGGCTACGATATTCTGGGTAAGTTTGAATTTGACCTCTACAGAACTGACACGAACGACTGGGAAAACAACGACCCAAACAAGCAGGTAGTAAGGGTTAGAAGAGCGTTTGTTGAGCTGAAAGGTGACAGCTGGTCACTCCTTGCAGGACAGGAGTGGATGCTTCTTACCCAGCTCTATCCACACCTTTCAAACTTCCCATCTGGTGCTTTGATGGGTAATATTGGTTATCGTGTTCCTCAGATTAGGTTGACTAAGTGGTTCGAAACAGAATCTGGGAAATTAACTATTCAGACAGCTCTTGATAAAGAATTTGGAGAAACGGATACTCCATGGTTTGATACAGGTTCAGATTCTGGCCTTCCAGATCTTCAAGGTAGAATTGTTTACGATACAAATCTCAGCGGTCTAAAACTTCACCTTGGAGTAATTGGCCATGTTGGAAAGGAGCAGGTTGATTTAGCCGACGGAGGTAACAAAAATCTTGATTCCTACTCTTACGGTTTTGAGTACAGATTTGGTTATGGAAGATTTGAGCTTTCTGGAAAACTTTGGAAAGGTAGAAACCTTGATAAATGGTATACAGGTGGTGTAGGACAAGGCGTTCTGTTTGTATATGCAGGGAATAAGTTTGACACCAAGTTTGATACAGCTAAGTACGGTTATCCTATAGATGCAAAAGAAATAGATGCCCAGGGTGGTTGGATAGAACTAACTACAAAAGTATCACCTAAGCTCATCTGGAGAATAGGTGCTGGTATTGATGATCCCGATAATGATGACCTCAAATACAATGGAAATTATACGGTAATGGCAAGACTTAAAAACACAATGTACTATACAAATGTCTTTTATAAACTAACCCCTTCAATTGGTTTAATGGGCGAATATTTGAGAGTCGAAACAGAGTACCCAGATACGGATTATATAGGTACTAGTTACGGTGACGGCACAGTCAACCGCTTCCAGGGAAGCATTCTCTACTTCTTCTAATTTGATCATCCTGAATCCCCCCTGTAAAATTCCTCCCTTTCTAGAGGAGCAGGGGGGATTTTTATTATTGATATTCTGTCATAAATTTGCTTTATTTTTCTTTGCCACTTGTTACCTGTCACTCGTTACTTAATTACTTTGTCTTCTCGGGGCGGTTTATGAAATTAATTTTTCTCGAGGAAGTAGATTCAACAAACGAATATCTTAAACGTGTTGATTTTTGCCACGGACTCTGTGTGGTTGCTAAGAAGCAAACAGGCGGAAAGGGGAGAAGAGGAAAGAAATGGATTTCTGAGGAAGGGAAGGGACTTTATGTCTCTTTTATGTTTTCTCCGATAAATCCAAGAATAGCTTCCCTTTCAAGCCTTGCCTTTGGTGTTGCAGTTCTTAATACCTTAAAAGCTTTAGATAACAGGTTTTATCTGAAGTGGCCTAACGATATTTATGTAAATGGAAGAAAAGTTTCTGGAATTCTTCCAGAGCTCCTGTCAGACCGCCTGATTGCTGGAATAGGGATAAACCTGGGCTACTCTGAAGAAGAACTTTTATCTCTTGAGGTTCCTGCAACTTCTCTGCTGGTTGAAGGGATTTCTTTTGACAGAGAGAAACTTCTTGAAAAACTTATTTTTGAAGTAAATAGGTACTACAATAAACTATCAAAAGGAATGTTTGACGTAAAAGAATTTGAAAAGAGCTGTCCTTTAATTGGCAAAAGAGTTACTGTTATCGAAGGAAACAGACGTTATACAGGAAGAGCTCTTGGTATAGATATGGACGGTTGTCTTGTTGTCGAATCTGAGATGGATGGAAAAATAAAAAGGCTGTTTTCGGCCGATGTAAGTGTGAGGTTTTAGAATGGAAGGAACTATAGAGTTTCCAACTTACAGGGATTTGATGAAGGATAAGAAAATCCTCTACTACATTAGCAGATCTGACTATTTTCTAAAAGAAATGGGTTATACAGATCATGGAATCAAGCACGCTGGCTGGGTTGCTGAAAAGGCAAGGTTTGTTCTCCTTGAAACCGTTGGTGATCGGAGAAAAGCTGAGTTAGCAGGGATAGCTGGACTTCTTCACGATATTGGCCACGTCATATCCCGTCACGACCATGCTCAAAACGGTGCTATCATTGCCTATAGCCTTCTCAAGGAAAAGGGATTTTTTGACGATGACCTGACAGAAATTACCTATGCAATAGGAAACCATGAAGAAGAAACCGGCATTCCGGCAACAGAAGTTGCATCTGCTCTTGTGATTGCCGATAAATCTCACGTCCACAGAAGCCGGGTAAGGGATGAAAGGAATATTTTTCGGGATATTCACGATCGAGTTAACTACGCGGTTCTTGATGCTGATTTAGAAGTTGAAAAAGAAAATCGTATAATACGCCTTGTTTTGGAAGTAGATACAGAGATTTCGGATTTACTTGACTACTTTAGTATCTTTCAGCCCAGAATGGAGATGTGCCGTAGGGCTACAGAGAGACTGGGATTTAAGTTCAGACTGAGGATAAACGATACAGACCTTTAGGAGAGGAGGATGAAAAGTTTAAAACTTCGAATAGCTATTGTTTTACTGGTTCTTTTAGGTTCACTCTATGTTATCCTCACAAAGCCTGTAACGCTTGGACTTGACCTTCAGGGGGGAACTCACCTTGTTCTTCAGATAGATGTAGAAAAGGCAATGGAAGATGAAGTTTCTGCCGCTTTAAGGGAGATAAAAAACAGACTTCAAAATGAAGATATACCAATATTAAATGCAAAAAGAGATGGGAAGAAAATAGAGATAGTTCTGCTGGAAAAGGATAATCTTTCAAAAGCTCTGGAATTAATTAAAGAAGACTACGGAGATATGTTTGACATAAAAGCAGAAGATGGCAAAGTAGTTCTTGATTTAAAACCTTCTTATGTATCAAAAGAGATAGATAAACTTGCAGAGCAGGCACTTGAGACAATAAGAAACAGGATAGATGAACTTGGAGTTGCAGAGCCTGTAATAGTTAGAAACGGAAAAGACAGGATAATTGTGGAGCTCCCTGGTATTAAAGATCCTGAAAGGGCAAAGAAAGTAATTGGAAAAGTTGCAAAGCTCGAATTTAAAGAAGTTGTTGACACAGCTCAGACTCCAGATGAACTCATAACAAAACTTGGAGGAACAATTCCTCCCAGAGAGACAGTTTCTGTTGAACCATCACCATCTGGTCCAAAGTTCTACGTTGTAAAGAATGGCGAAAAAGAAGAGCTGAAAGTTGCCTCCTTTGAAGATCTTGTTAAGAAGTTTGGTGGATCTGTTCCAGAGGATCAACAGATTCTGATTCAGGAGATAAAAAACAAGAGCGGAAAGGTTGTGGGCTATCAATTTTTCATCTTGAAGAAAGAGCCAATTCTTACTGGTGCTTACCTTAAAGATGCCTATCCAAGTATGGATGAGTACGGAATGCCGGCTGTAAGTTTTGAGTTAAACTCTGAAGGAGCAAGAATTTTCAAAGAGTACACATCAAAACACATAGGAACAAGACTTGCTATTGTTCTTGATAACAAAGTTCAGTCTGCTCCGGTAATAAGATCTACGATTGGAGGAAGGGGACAAATTACAGGTCAGTTTACCTATCAGGAAGCCAAGGATCTGTCAATTGTTCTCAGAGCTGGAGCTCTTCCTGCTCCCGTTAAGATAATTGAAGAGACAACTGTTGGACCATCTCTTGGTAAAGAGTCCATTGAGAAGGGTGTAAAGGCAGGAATTGCAGGTCTTATCCTTGTTATGGTTTTCATGGTTGTTTATTACAAGCTTTCTGGTGTGATTGCAGACCTTGCCCTTTTAATGAACGTTGCTGTTCTCTGGGCAGCACTTGCACTCCTTGGAGCAACACTTACCCTTCCTGGAATAGCAGGTTTCATCCTCACAATCGGTATGGCAGTTGATGCCAACGTCATCATCTTTGAGAGGATAAGGGAAGAACTTAAAAAAGGAAGAAACCTTTATTCTGCAGTAGAAGCTGGATTTTCAAGGGCGTGGGGAACGATCATTGACGCCAACGTAACAACTCTTATTGCTGCTGCCGTCCTCTTCCAATTTGGAACAGGACCTATTAAAGGATTTGCTGTAACCCTGTCTCTCGGTATCCTCTCAAGCATGTTTACTGCAGTTTTTGTCACAAAAGTTCTCCTTGACATAATCGTTAAGTACAAACCAAGAATATTCAGCATTTAAGGAGCCGTTGATGGAAAGGAAGTTTGATTTTATAGGTAAGAGACATATCGCCTACCTTGTATCTTTTCTTCTTCTTATAGCAGGTTCCTGGTTCTACGGAGTTTTTGTAAAAGGACCAAAGTTTGGAATTGACTTTACCGGTGGAGTTCTTGTTCAGGTTAAGATAGAAGATAAGAACGTCAATACAGAGACTTTAAGGCAATTGTTTAAGGGAAAAGTTGATGGAGTAACAGTTCAGAACATAGAGACTGCTGATGAGTTTCTTATAAAAGCTCCTGTAAAAGGGGATCCTAATGAGATTGTGGATACTGTTACAGAAGTTGTAAAGAAAACTTTTAACGGGAAAGCAGAGATAAGAAGAGTTGAGATGATTGGTCCTACTGTTGGAAAGGAACTGAGAGAAAAGGGAATAATGGCTCTTATTTACGCATTGATTGGAATTCTCATATACGTTGCCTGGAGATTTGAACCGATATTTGCCTTTGGAGCCATCTTAGCCCTTGTTCATGACACCCTTGCAACAACTGGAATCTTCATGGCTGTTGGCAGGGAGTTTAGCCTTCCTGTTATAGCAGCTCTCCTGACAGTTATTGGTTACTCCATAAACGATACAATCGTTGTTTATGATAGGATAAGGGAAAACATGAAAGTTCTTCTTCGAAGCAAACCTTTTGAGGAAATAGTAAACGAGAGCATTAACCAAACCCTCTCCAGAACGGTGATTACTTCAATGACAACCTTCTTCGTCGTTCTTTGTCTCTATCTTTTTGGTGGAGGGGTAATAAACGACTTTGCATTTGTTCTTTTAGTTGGAATTATCGTCGGAACCTACTCTTCAATTTTCATAGCAAGTGCTGTTGTTGTTGACTGGTATAAGCACGTTAAAAAGGTGAAATGAAGATAAAGATAGTTCACCGTTATCTCTTGCTTGAGATTCTCAGGGTTTTCTTTCTTACCTTAGGGCTCTTCATTTTTGTTATTTTGATGGACAGGGCATCCTCAATTGCAGAAACTGTCCTTGGTCAGGGAGTCTCTATTCTGGATTTTCTTTCCGTTCTTGTCAAGGGAATTCCAGCCTTTCTTGGAATAACAATTCCCATGTCCTTTATCCTTTCCGTTTTGATTGTTTTTATTCAGCTTGGAAACAATAATGAGCTTGTTGCGTTAAAATCCTGTGGAGTTAGTACAAAAGAGCTATCAAAACCTGTCATTTTCTTAGGAGTTGTTTTTTCTCTTTTCTCTTTTTACTCCCTTATGTTCCTGATGCCAAAGAGTAATGTTGCAATGAAGAAGGAGATTGAGGAACTTGTAAGAAAGAAGATTACAATGAGCATATCACCAAAGAATTTCAGTTCCAATTTTCCGGGAGTTACATTTTACGTGGAAAAGATCTATCCAGAAAAAGGGTATCTTGAGAACTTTATGGTTTCTCTTGTAAAAAAGGATGAGCTCATAACAATCTTTGCAAAAAAAGGAATTTTGAGAACTGAAAAAGATACTGTTTTTCTCGATATTCAGGATGGAAGTGGAGAGTTTCTCAACTGGAAAAAACCAGAAGAGTTTAAAATCTTGGACTTTAAGAACTATACAGTCAAACTCTACAGATTTACGGAAAAGGAAAGATTTGAGGCAACAAAATATAAAACTCTTCCAAAACTACTTTCTTCTGACAACATTGAGGCAAAGGTAGATCTCTTCAAAAGAGCAGGACTCTCCCTTGCACCTTTAGTTGTTGGAATTTTAGCTTTTTCTATTGCAGTTATCATCCCAAGAGGTTCAATAGGACTTGGAGTCCTTATCAGCCTACTAATAATTGTCATCTACTACATACTCTACACACTTACGAAGAAAATTGCTTTTAAAACAGGAATTGTTTTACTTCCTTTAGTACCAGATCTGTTTTTCCTCATTCCTGGATTATTCCTCTACGTTCAGGCAATAAAAGAGAAAATGGAGTTGAGAGTTGGTGGAAGATGGTAAAAATACTTGATAGATACGTTTTTTTTGAGATAGCAAAATATTTCTTCCTTTCTCTATCTACGTTTATCGTTCTCTTCATCGTTATAGACTTTGTTAGTAATATAGACTCTTTCCTGAAATCGGGAATTACAGATGGTCTTCTTTACGTTATCTACCGAATTCCCCTTTACATGGTTAGAGTTATTCCAGTTGCGACCCTCATTGCTACTATGGTGACCCTTGCGAATTTTTCTTCTTCCAGTGAACTGACAGTAGTCAAATCCCTTGGAATTAGCCTTTACAGGTTTTCACTTCCTATACTCTTTTTCGCCCTTCTCTCTTCAATGGTCTCTTGTTTGATAAGTGAGCTGGTCATTCCCCAGTCAATTCCCTTAGCAAAGGAGATTCAGTACAAGGTTAAGAAGAAAAAAAATCTCCACATTTCGGGAAACTCTGTCTGGTTTAAAAGGGATAGTGATCTTTTTGTGTTTATGGAGCAAATTGATCCCAAAACTTTTGAGGCTAAGAGAATCTCGATTTTTTTCCTTGGAAAGGAGTTTTCTCCCGTCAAGAGAATTGATGCTTTTTATGGAGTTAACATCAAAGATGGTATCTGGAAGTTGAAGGACTGTTTTGAGAGGGATTTACTCAACTTAAAAGTTAAAAGTTACCCTGAAAAGGAAATTGATCTTGGAATTGGAAAAAGGGATCTTGTCCTTACCCGTATTGAGCCAGAGATAATGAGCTCTATTTCCCTCTACAGAGTTATTAGACAGCTTGAAAAGGTTGGATACGACGTTCGAAGTTATCTTGTAGATCTATACTCAAAGTTTGCCATCTCATTTCTTCCTCTTGTAGTTGCTGTAATAGGAATCCCCTTAGGAGTTTTTAATCCAAGAAATAGAAAAGGCTATACTCTTGTAATTGCTGCTGCTCTTATAGTTCTCATGTGGATAACCATCTCTTTCTTTACAAGCCTTGGAAAGAGTGGGCTACTTCCACCTCTTTATGCTGCCTTTGCTCCGGAGTTTATGTTTCTCTCGGTTGGACTTATACTGCTTTCGAGGATGGAGACTTGAAATTTGATTTCAGAAAAGCAAGAAAGGCTCAGGAAATATTGAGAAAGAAGCTTACTTTCGAGCCTTTAAGAAAAGTAAGACTTGTTGCTGGTTGCGATCTCACTTTTTTAAATCCTTACAAAACCCCAACCACAGGAATAGGAGCATTTGTTGTTCTTTCTTATCCTTCCCTTGAAGTTGTTGAATATACCCATGAGATTTTAGAGATTAAAGTATCTTATGTTCCGGGTTTTTTGGCTTTCAGAGAGATTTCACTGCTCTCCAAAACTTTTAGAAAACTCAAAAACAAACCTGACCTTGTTATTGTTGATGGTCATGGAATTGCCCATCCCAGAAGACTCGGAATAGCGGCTCACTTTGGAATAGTTGAGAAAGTTCCTACCATTGGCTGCGCAAAGAAACCCCTCTACGGAGTTTTTAAAGAACCGTGTGAGCAAAAAGGATGTTATGAGCCAATTCTTGATCCAAAGACAGAAGAGGTTTTGGGATACGTTTTGAGAACTAAGGATAATGTTAAGCCTGTTTACATTTCACCCGGCAACCTTGTAACTATAGAAGATACACTCTCCTTTATGAGGAGCCTTGAAGGGAAGTACAGAATTCCAGAACCTACAAGGTTAGCTCACAACTACCTCCAGAAGGTAAGAAAGGAGCTGTTAGGTCGTATAAGAAATCCCAGATCTTAATAGAAAAAACATGTATTGCTTGAAAACGTTGGTTATAATTCTCGTTAAATATTTTGGAATAGGAGGAGAAGAATGGCAGTAGAGAGAACTCTCGTGATTGTGAAGCCTGATGCGGTTAAGAAAAATGCAGTCGGTGATATTATCAGGATACTTCAGGAAAACGACCTGAAACTCCTTGCAATAAAGATGGTTCATCTTTCAAAGGAGCAGGCTAAAAAGTTCTATATCGTTCACAAGGATAGACCTTTCTATGATGAATTAACAGACTTTATGTCTTCAGGACCGTGTGTACCTATGGTGTTTGAAGGAGAAGATGCCATCGCAAGGGTAAGGGAGATAATTGGAGCTACAGATCCTGCAAAGGCAGCTGAAGGAACGATCAGGAAGAAGTATGGTACAGATGTAGGGAGAAACGCTGTTCACGCTTCTGATTCACCTGAATCTGCAGCTTATGAAATTCCTTTCTTCTTCAATGCTCTTGAGATTCATGAATAAAGGGGGAGACAATCCCCCGTTTAAATCTTATGGGGAGATTGGATGGACGACAGTTTCAGTATTCTGGGGCTGAGCAAAGAGGATTTTTGTTCCTTAGCCGAAGAAAGAGGTCAGGAAGTAGAGATTACCCACTTTGTCTTTGAGGATCTTCTCGATTCTCAGGAAAAGTTACTCTGTAAAAAGTTTGAGGTTGATGAAAATTTTGGTGTTTACTTCTACCTTCTCACAAAGGAGTCAAGGTCTTTCTTCTCAAAAAGAGATGATAAACCTCTTGAATGTTGCATAGCGTATAAGAATGGAGTGGTTTATACCTTTGAAGATTTTAACTTCAAGATTCAATCCTTAGAGGAGTTTACACTTCTTGTTGAGGCTGTAGAGATTTCTACAGGAAATAGCTTTTTCTTTGAACTGTGTAATCTATGCGAACTTCCTGAAAGACTTTCTTCAGAACACAGTGTGAATTTGAGTCTTTATGCAAGAGAGGTTAAAAAGTTAAGACCTCTTGTTTACTTTGACCAAGTTGCTGATGAGCACAGGGAAATTCTAAAGCTTGCTGTTAAAGGTAATGAAAAAGCGATGGAAAAACTTGAAAGGGAGCTCGGTGAAAGGGAGACAAGAAGGCTTGTAGAAGAATTGAAGTTAAGACCGGAAGAAATTTTTGATACCTGCATTTTTTCCAATCTGAACCAGTATTTTGCTATTGGAATAGTAACTTCCTTTGATAAAGTGGAAGTGGAAGAGCGGGAGCTTTTTTCGATCAATATTTTAGTGGAGGAGATGGAGCTAAACATATTGACTCCTGTTTGTCCTGATGTTACTGACGGAGATAGAGTTCAGGTTTCTGGAAAGATGTTTGGAATCGTGAATGTTTAGGACAACATTTCATAGGGAGGGCGTTCTTTGAAAATCGGAAGGTTTAAAGTAGGAGAGAGAACAATTTTTGGGATTATTCAGGGAAAAGAAATTATTCCTTTAAAGGAAAAAAGAGTTACAGACCTTATGGAGTCTATAACTCTAACAGAGGAAGTTCTTTCATTTTCAGATGTAAAATTTCTTTCTCCGACAAGACCATCAAAGATTGTCGCTGTGGGATTAAATTACAAAGCCCACGCCGAGGAGATGGGTAAACCTCTGCCAGAAGAGCCTCTTCTCTTTATGAAACCTTCAACTGCTGTTATTGCAAACAAGATGAGAATATTCCTTCCAGAAATGTCTGAACGTGTCGATTACGAAGGAGAATTGGCAGTTGTAATCGGAAGAAAGTGCAGGAAAGTTACTCCTGAGGAAGCGCCAGATTACATCCTGGGATATTCGTGCTTTAATGATGTTACTGCGAGAGATTTTCAGCAGAAGGATGGTCAATACACGAGAGCAAAATCCTTTGATACATTTGCACCTTATGGTCCTTGGATATCAACGTCCGTGGATCCTTTAGATTTGAAGATAACAACGAGGGTCAACGGAGAGGTAAGACAGGAAGGTAAGACTTCAGATATGATCTTTTCACCTTTTGAGCTCGTTTCATTTATCTCCCAAATTATGACCCTCTTGCCTGGAGATGTTATCGTTACGGGAACTCCTCCTGGAATAGGGCCATTGGATGATGGAGATAGAGTTGAGGTTGAAATTGAAGGAATAGGAACTCTCATCAATTACGCTGTCAGGGAGAGAAAATGAAGGAGCTTGTGAAAGAAAAGGTAGAGTCTGCGATAAGAGAGATTTACGGTGAGGAGCTGATTGGAGTTGTTGAAAGAGCCAGTTTTGAAAAACCAAAGAAAAAAGAGTATGGAGATTTTGCTACAAACGTTGCTTTTCTCCTTGCGAAAGAGCTGAGGCAGAAGCCATTTTCCATTGCAAATGAGCTTCTTGAAAAATTTAAGTTAATGGAGGAGTTTGAAAAAGTAGAGGTTGCAGGTGGCGGGTTTATAAACTTTTTCTTCAGTCAAAACTTCTACGTGGAAATTTTGAAGAAAGTTCTCCATGAGGATTTCTACCTATCTGATGCTGGAAAAGGTGAAAGAGTTCTTCTTGAATATGTTTCAGCAAATCCTACGGGTCCTCTTCACGTTGGTCATGGAAGGGGAGCTGTTGTTGGTGATGTTCTCTATCGGGTGATGAAGCTTACTGGTTATAAACCTGAGAGGGAGTTCTACATAAACGATGCAGGAAGGCAGATAAAGCTCCTTGGAGTTTCTATATATGCTCGAATGAAGGAACTTTCGGGTGAAGAATATCCATTCCCGGAAGATGGCTACAGGGGAGAGTACATTGTTGAAGTTGCTAAGAAACTTTTGGAGTTAAAGCCAGATATTCTCTCTATACCCGAAGAAGAAGCTGTAGAGATAGCAGCACAATTTGGAAAAGAGGAACTTCTAAAGGAAATCCAGAAAGACCTGAAGGATCTGAGGGTTGAGTTTGACAGCTGGTTCAGTGAGAAGAGCCTTTACGAAAAAGGAAAAGTTGAAAGAGTATTAAAGCTTCTTGAAGAGAAAGGGCTCATTTACGAAAAAGATGGAGCTCTCTGGCTCAAAACCACACTGTTTGGAGACGATAAGGACAGGGTTGTAAGGCGTTCAAACGGAGAGTATACCTACTTTGCATCAGACATTGCCTACCACTACAACAAGATAGAAAGAGGCTACGATAGAGCAATTGACGTCTGGGGGGCAGATCACCACGGTTACATTCCAAGGGTAAAAGCGGCAATTCAGGCGCTTGGAAAATATCCGGACTGGCTTGAGGTAGTTCTCATCCAGCTTGTGAAACTCTTTAAGAATGGTGAAGAAGTTAAAATGTCAAAGAGGGCAGGAAATTTTATAACCCTTAGGTGGCTTATGGATGAAGTTGGGGTTGATGCTGTAAGGTTTTTCTTCCTCCTCAAAAGACATGATACGCCCCTTGACTTTGACATAGACCTTGCCCTTTCCACAAAGAACGAAAACCCCGTCTATTACGTTCAGTACGCTCATGCGAGGCTCTGCAGTATTCTTGATAAGGCAAAGGAGCGTGGATTTTTCCCATCTGAAGAAAACCTTGAGCTCTTATCCTCTGAAGAGGAGAGGGAGCTGATAGCTGGATGTTACAGCTTGAAGTATGAGCTTGAACTGGTAGCAGAGAGAAGAGAACCTCATAGGCTTACCTATTACCTCATCGATCTTGCATCAAAACTTCACAGGTTTTACAACAAACATAGAGTGATTGATGAAGAGAACAAAGAACTTTCTATGGCAAGGCTTGCTCTGATTGAGGCCGTTAGAAAAACAATCAATCTTGGTCTTGACATTCTTAACGTAGTAGCTCCGAGGAGGATGTGATGGAAGGGGATAGGAGGCTTCAGTACATTTTAATGGCTGCAGCTATCGTTATATTTGGCTTTTCCTACATAGTCGGGTACTTTGTGGGAAAAGAGGCAGGTTTTGAAGAAGCTAAACAGAAGTTCAATATTGAGAAGCAAAAACTTCTGAAGACAATTGCAACTCTAAGCCCTGTATCTCAGCCGAGGGTTGAAAACAAAGTTTATGTGGTGGATAAAACAGTAGAAGAAAGAAGCGAGAATGTTACTGATGATGGTACACGGAAGGAAGCTGTTCAGGAAGAAAAAACTTCCTTAGAACAGAAAATTCAAACTGGCGAAAAAGCTACAGAAAAGAAAGTTACTGATAAAATCCAGGAACAAAGAAAAGAAGAGGTTTTTGCTAAGCAAGTTGAAAGAAAAGAAACTGCATTTATCAAAGAAGGAGATTATTATCTCCAGCTTGGTGTTTTCAGAAATAGAGCTAACGCCATCAAGCTGGCATCTCAGTTAGAAGAAAAGGGATTTAAAACAAAAACCCTGTTTGCTGATAAATATACTGTTGTTATTGTTGGATACTTTGAACACAAAAATGAAGCACTGGTGGCTAAAAAGTTACTAAGAAAATTCGGATATGACTCTATTTTGAAGAGGAGGAAGTAGGTTGATAGATACCCATGCCCATCTTCACTTTCCTCAGTTTGATGGCGACAGAGAAGAAGTAATAAAAGAATGTGAAGATAAGCTTGATGCTGTTATTACCGTTGGTGGTGATTTGGAGGATAGTAGGAAAGCTATAGAAGTAGCTAAATCAAGCAAGAAAATTTACGCTACAGTTGGAATTCATCCCCATGAGGCAAAGGACTACTCTGAGAAAGATTATGAAAAAATAATAGAACTTGCTAAAAGTTCGCCAAAAGTTGTTGCTCTTGGAGAAATGGGACTTGATTTTTACAGGAACTTCTCTCCAGAGGAGAAGCAGTACGAAATCTTTGAGATGCAGGTTGAAGCTGCAAGAGAGCTAAATCTTCCGGTTGTTATCCATTCAAGAAATGCAGCAAAGGAGATGGCAGATTTTATAAGGAGTAAATTTAAAGGAGTTAGAGGAGTTGTTCATTGCTTCAGTGGAGAGAGGGGGCTCCTTGAAGCTGCTCTGGATGAAGGGCTTTATATCTCCTACGCAGGAATTGTTACCTATCCCAAGAACAGCGAGCTGAGAGAAACGTTAAAGTACGTTCCAAGTTCAAGGCTATTGATAGAAACAGACTCTCCTTACCTTGCTCCCCAACCAGTTAGAGGAAAGCGAAACAAACCAACTTACGTTGCCTACGTCGCAATGACAATTGCAAAAGAGTTAGGACTCAACTTTACAGACGTTGATAGAATTACCACTGTGAATGCAAAGAGGTTGTTTGGTTTGCCTCTTATAGAGGAAGAAAGAAAAGAGCGTCTGGTCTATACAGTCGGGAATAAGCTATACATCAACCTTACCTCAAAATGTCCCTGTGACTGTAAGTTTTGTTTTAGAGGGAGTGAAGATTTCATTCTCGGCTACAACATGAATCTGAAGAGAGAACCGATTCCAGAAGAGTACATGTATAGGATTAAGAATCCCGGAATCTACGATGAAGTTGTTTTCTGTGGCTATGGAGAACCTTTTGAAAGGTTTGAGACTTTAAAGAAGGTAACAGAATGGCTCAAGAAAATGGGGGCAAGGTCTGTAAGAGTTGATACGTGCGGTCTTGGATACCTTATAACTGGAAGAGATGACATTCTTGATGAGCTGAAAGGTCTTATTGATGCCTTTAACGTTAGTGTTAACGCTTCAGATCCAGAGGAGTACTACCGTATAGTTAAACCGGAGTTTGGAAGAGGAAGCTGGGAATCTCTTTTGAAGTTCATAAAAGATGCGAAGGAAAAGGGTTTCAGGGTAGTTGTTTCTGCTGTTAACTATCCAGGTTTTGATGAAAAATCTTTTGAAAAGTTTGCAAAAGAGCTTGGTGTTGAATTCAAAATCCGAAATTTTAAGAGGTTTAAGAGATGGGAAGAGTAGCTCGTTTTGCAGTTTCAATAGATGAGAAACTACTTGAAAGATTTGACCAGTACATCGAAAAGAAAGGGTACGTTAGCCGTTCAGAAGCTGTAAGGGATTTGATCAGGAATGCTCTTATAGAGGAATCCATAGGAGAAGACAGGGACGTTTTCGGTACTATAACCATAGTTTATGATCATCATCAAAAAGAACTTGCTGAAAAGATAACAGATATACAACACGGATACTTGGAGAACATAATTTCCACAATGCACATCCACGTTGACCACCACCATTGCCTTGAAACAATTGCAGTGAAAGGAAAAGCAAGTGTAGTTAGAGAGTTAGCAGACAAAATAATTACTCTGAAAGGTGTGAAGCACGGGAAGTTGGTTGTTACTGGAATAGAACCTTGAACTCTTTCATTTACAGGCTATATTGGACGGCGGAAATCAAATGAAGGAGGTTTCTGATGGCTGGACACTCTAAATGGGCGAACATTAAACATAGAAAGGCTGCTCAAGATGCAAAACGTGGAAAGATATATACAAAGCTTGCAAGGGAGATTACCGTTGCAGCAAGAGAAGGTGGTGGGGATCCTGAATTTAACCCAAGACTCAGGGCTGCAATAGAGAAGGCTAAAAAGTTCAACATGCCAAAGGAAAACATAGAGAGAGCAATAAAAAGAGGAACTGGTGAAATCGCAGGAGAGACTTACGAAGAGGTTACATACGAAGGTTACGGTCCAGGTGGAGTTGCTATCATCGTAAAGTGTTTGACAGATAACAGAAATAGGACAGCTTCTGAAGTAAGACATGCTTTTTCAAAGCACGGTGGAAACCTCGGTACTTCCGGTTGCGTTTCCTGGATGTTTGAGAGGAAAGGTGTGATAACAGTTCCAGCTGAAAAGTACGATGAAGATACAGTAATGATGGCTGCAATTGAAGCAGGAGCGGATGATGTAGTAAAAGAGGACGGACAGTTTGTTATTTATACTCAGCCACAGGATCTGGAAGATGTGAGGAAAGCTGTTCTTGATGCAGGTATTGAAATAGAGGAAGCAAAACTTGATCTCATTCCCCAAAATACAACAAGGGTTGAAGGGGAAACTGCTCTTAAAGTTCTCAAGCTCCTTGAGGTACTTGAAGACCTTGATGATGTTCAGGAAGTTTACTCCAACTTTGATATGCCTGAAGAGGTTATGAATAATGCATAGATTCTTCTCCTGCTTTTTTACTACTTTTTTAGCAGGAGCTTTTTGCGGAGCTCTGGAAGTGTCTGGAGCTCCCGCTGATTCCATAGTAACTACTGTCGAAAAAGAATCTGCACTTCTCTTTAAAACCAGCATTTCAAAAAAAGAGCAACTTCCAGAGACGGAGCTCTCTATTCCCTGGGATAAACCCTCGTTCCAGTTCTGGCTCTCTTACTACAAGAACAAATGGAACAGAATGAAGCTTATCTCTCAGATCGACAACTTTAAGGTCTTCTATCCAACTATCAAAAAGATCTTTGAAAGAGAGGGAGTTCCAGAAGATCTTGTTTTTCTTGCTATTGTGGAGAGCAATGGTGATCCATCTGCAGTATCAAAAGCCGGTGCAGCCGGCCTGTGGCAACTGATGCCGGGAACGGCAAGACTCTACGGCTTAAAGGTAAACTGGTACATTGATGAGAGATTTGATGTTGAAAAGTCAACCGTAGCAGCTGCAAAATACTTAAAGTATCTTCATTCCCTCTTTGGCAGATGGGATCTTGCAATAGCAGCGTACAACGCTGGTCCTGGAACAATTTTCAAAAGGCTCAAGGCGCTTGGAGCTGATCACTTTTGGGATCTAACAAAGCTTCCAAATGAAACTCTTAACTACGTTCCAAAGTTCTATGCAGTTCTCTCTTTTATCAAAGAAAAGAACTTATTCGAAAATGGTAAGAATTCAGTATCCCTTGTAAAGATAAAGGTTCTATCTAAAACCTCTCTTTACCGGATTTCCAAAAAGTTAAAAGTTCCTTACCACATAGCGAAAAAGTTCAACCGTCAGTACAGGAAAAGGGTGGTTCCAGCCGGTTACTACGTTTACGTTCCTTCAAATTTTGTAAAGAAGACTGACATTCTCAAATACATAGATTCATCAAAAATCTACGTTTATGTTCCAAGGAAAAGCGAAAAGATTATTTCGATTGCAAAACGTTTTGGTGTGGATGCTAAACTGATAAAAGAGATAAATAGACTTAAAAGAACTGTAGTTTACAGAGGACAGCCTATTCTGATTGTTAAAAGAGATTACGGAAGGGAAGAGTTTGCCGATGGGAAAAGTTAAAGAGACAGATACAGTAATTCTCTACGATCCAGAGAAGGACAAAAAATACTTCTTAAATCTTTCTCTTGCAAAGGGAAAGTTTAATACCGATAAAGGAGAAATAGATCTTTCTACTATTCCTGGAAAAAAATACGGCTCGCTGGTGGAAACACATAAAGGTTTTAAATATGTTATTTTGCCTTGTACCCTTTACGATTTCATCATGTTTAAACTCAACAGGCTTACCCAGATAGTCTATCCAAAGGATTCAGCCTACATAGCACTAAAGTTAAACGTTAAACCGGGTGATCTAATTATTGAGAGCGGCATAGGAAGTGGAGCTATGACCGCCGTCTTTGCACACATTGTTGGTGATACAGGAAAAGTTGTAAGTTACGAGAGAAGGGAAGAGTTCATAAAGAATGCTCTTTCTAACCTTAGAAAACTTGGGCTTGATCACAGAGTTGAGGTGAAGCACAGAGATATTGAAGAAGGCTTTGACGAGACAGAAGCTGATGCTGTTTTCTTAGATGTCAGAGAACCCTGGCTCTATATAGATAAAGCTTATAGAGCTTTAAAAACCGGGAACATGCTGGGTATTCTCGTCCCGACTGTAAATCAGGTGATTGAAGTTCTGAAAAAACTGGAAGAATTACCTTTCATGGATATAGAGGTCTCTGAGATACTTCTCAGGAAATATAAGATAGTCCCCGAGAGGTTGAGACCGGAAGACAGAATGCCTGCCCATACTGCTTACCTTATTTTTGCCAGAAAACTACCTGAAAAGATAGAGGTTTAGATGGAAGCTTTAGGGCTTTTACAGAAATCGGGAATTGTAGGTTATATCCTCTTCTTTCTTTCAGTTATTTCTGTTGCTATCATCATAGAAAAACTCTTGATTCTTCGCCTTTCTAAACTTGTTCCTAAAGAAGATTTACGGCTTGTAGTTGACTTTTTAAGTGAGGGGAGCATTGGAGATGCTGTGGAGCTCTGCAAGAAAAGAAGGAGTTTTCTTTCTTCCATAATTCTTGATGCTCTGAAAAACATAGGAGAACCGACAAAGGATAACTTCCTCAGTGCATTTGAGGTAACAGCCAAAAGGAAGTTTATAGAGCTTGAAAGAGGTATGCCTCTACTTGCAACAGTAGCAGCGGTTTCTCCCCTTTTAGGACTTGTTGGAACAGTTCTTGGAATGATAAAGATATTTGGAGTCCTAACAGCAGGTAGCACTTCAATTGGAAATCCTCAACAGTTATCTGCAGGGATAGCAGAAGCACTTCTTACAACAGTTTTTGGTCTCCTTGTTGCCATTCCCGCGGTTATCATGTACAACCTTTTTCAGAGAAAACTGGATAAGATAGCAGCCGAAGTTGAATCTGCAGGAGTCTTAATAGCCAATAACTTTAAAGGTCTCAAGTAATGCTAAAAGTAGCAACCTGAAAGTTAACTTGATAAGAGAGAAATAGGAGGTGGAAATGGAAGATCTTAAAAAGATGATAGAGGAAGCTTGGGAAAACAGAGAACTTCTGAAAGATGAAAAGTACAAAGAAGCTATAAGAGAAGCGGTTGATCTCCTTGATAGGGGAAAAATTAGAGTTGCAGAGAGAATCAGTGTCGGTAACTGGAAGGTAAATGATTGGGTTAAGAAAGCTATTCTCCTTTTCTTCCCGATTTCAGAGATGAAGGTTATGGAAGTTGGACCTTTTGAGTACTACGACAAGATTCCTCTCAAGAAGAACTGGGAAAAACTTGGAGTCAGGGTTGTTCCTCCAGCAACTGCAAGATACGGTTCATTTATTGAGCCAGGAGCAATTCTCATGCCTTCTTACGTTAACATTGGAGCCTACGTAGGTTCTGGAACAATGGTTGATACCTGGGCTACAGTTGGATCCTGTGCACAGATAGGTAAGAACGTTCACCTTTCTGGTGGTGTTGGAATCGGAGGAGTTCTTGAACCACCAAATGCTACTCCTGTGATTATTGAGGACAACTGTTTCATAGGTTCAAGATGTATCATCGTTGAAGGTGCAATCATAGAAGAAGAAGCAGTTCTCGGAGCTGGAGTTGTAATAACAGCTTCTACAAAGATTATTGATGTTACAGGTGATGAGCCTGTTGAATATAGAGGAAGAGTTCCTGCAAGGAGTGTCGTCATTCCAGGAACCAGAATCAAGAAGTTTCCCGCAGGAGAGTACGGACTTCCCTGTGCATTAATTATCGGGAAGAGGAAAGAATCAACTGACAAGAAAACTTCTTTAAATGAAGTCCTTAGAGAATTTAACGTTCCTGTGTAGAAATTGGATAATTCAAGGGAGGGAGGGGAAATGAAACTTGTTTTGCTGGTTTTAATTTTAGTTGTTATTGCATTGGTTATAGTAACTTTACTGCAAAATAAAAAGGAAGGAAATTTTTCTCTCAAGAGGAGCTTTTTAAATGAAAAAGAAGTATCAATTTATGAAGAACTTGTATCTAAACTTTCACCTGACTTTCGTGTTTTTCCCAAGGTAAGAATGTTAGATGTGGTTTTTACAACGAAAAGGAATGATTTTAGTTCTCTTGGCAGAATTTCCTCTAAAGGAATTGACTTTCTGATTACCAACAAGGATTTTAAACCAGTTGCAGTCCTTTCGAGAGATGAAAAAGTCAGAAATATTTGTAAGGATTTAGGTTTAGTTGTTGCAAGAACTAAACCGGAACTCTTAAAGTTAATAATGGAATACAGTAAGAAATAAGTTAATAGCGACGTGAAACTTTTAAAAATCAGAATAAAAACGAAGGATTTTTTTTCTAGATAGTTAAAATCCCGCCGGAAGGCGGGACGAGAATTCTTAAAGAGCAGCTTTTGCTTTTTCTACGATTACTTTGAAGGCTTCAGGATCTCTTACAGCGATATCTGCAAGGATCTTTCTGTCGAGCTCGATTCCAGCCTTTTTAAGACCGTTCATAAACCTGCTGTAGTTGAGACCAAGTGGCCTTACAGCTGCATTGATCCTTGCAATCCAGAGCCTTCTGAAATCCCTCTTCTTCTCTCTTCTATGTTTGTAAGCGTAGAAGAGGGATTTCATTACAGCAATTTTCATTGTTCTGAAGAGTCTGGATCTACCACCAAAGTAACCTTTGGTAAGCTTTTTGAGCTTCTTCCTCTTATACCTTCTTGGGCTTGTCTTTACTCTCATTCTTTCCTCCTTTTTTTGTGAGCTGCAGGCGCCTTTTCAGGCTTTTGGCCTGCTTGCATCACCTACATGTAGAGTACTAATTGCTTGTAGTTTGCTGCCTGAGCTCCTTCAAGGTAACCAGCTTTTCTGAGTTTTCTCTTCCTCTTTCTGCTCTTCTTTGTAAGGATGTGGCTCTTGTTAGGGTGCCAGTGTTTGATTTTGCCTGATGCTGTTACCTTTACCCTCTTGGCAGCAGACTTTCTTGTCTTAATCTTTGGCATTTTAGAGCCTCCTTTCTGTTTTGAAAACGAGAGTGAATTATAGTCTATTTTTTCTTAGGTGCAAGTATCATAATCATATCTCTACCTTCTTTCTTGGGCTTTTTCTCAATTTCAGCTATGTCCTGAACAGCTTCATAAATCTTCATGAGCTGTGCTTCTCCAAGCTCAAGATGTGCCTGTTCTCTTCCTCTGAACATGACTACTGCTTTAACCTTGTTTCCTTTTTCAAGGAACTTTCTGGTCTGTTTTATTCTTACTTGGAGATCATGCTCATCTGTTCTTGGGCGCACCTTTACGGTCTTGACCTCGATTGTTTTCTGTTTCTTTTTGGCTTCATGCATCTTCTTCTGCTGCTGGTATTTGTACTTTCCGTAATCCATGATACGGCAGACAGGGGGATTGGCGTTGGGTGAAACTTCGACGAGGTCAAGCCCCTGTTCTTTTGCCAGTTGGAGCGCTTTCAGTGTTGGCATTACTCCAAGTTTGGTTCCGTCACTGTCGATAACGAGAACCTCTTTTGCCCTGATTCGTTCATTCACTCTGATTTGGTCAAGTCTCTTACTAATGGTACCCTCCTTTCTATCAAAGTTTTTCTTTGATTTCATTTAAAATTTTATCTAAAAAGCCAGATATTTCCATAGCTCCAAGATCCCCTTCTCTCTTTGACCTGACAGAAACTGTTCCACTCTGCTGCTCTTTTTCACCAACTATAAGCATGTAAGGAATTTTCATAAGTTCAGCTTTCCTTATCTTGTATCCTACTTTGCCACTTTCATCATCAAGCTTTACTCTGATTCCAGCTTCCTTCAACCTTGCATAAATCTCATCTGCATAGTCAAGGTACTTGTCGCTTACTGGAATCACTACAACCTGAACTGGAGCAAGCCAAGTTGGGAAAAGACCTGCGTAATGCTCTATCAGAAGGCCTATGAATCTTTCGATACTACCCATTATAGCCCTGTGAACCATAACAGGACGCTTCTTCTGACCATCTTTGTCAACGTAGGTCAGATCGAACCTTTCTGGCAGGTTAAAGTCAACCTGTATTGTCGGGCCGTCCCACTTTCTTCCAATTGCGTCTAAGACTGCTATGTCAATTTTTGGACCGTAGAAAGCCCCATCTCCTTCAACGATGTTGTACTCAAATCCTCTTTCTTTCAGAGCATCAATCAAAGCCTGGGTTGCATGCTCCCAAGCCTCATCTGTTCCGATGTACTTTTCTGGTTTTGTTCCAATGTTTATAACGTAGTCAAGCTTGAACGTTGTAAGGAGCTCCATTACGTAGTCGAGAACTCCTTGTATTTCCTCTTTTAGCTGGTCTGGACGGCAGAAGATGTGTCCATCGTCCTGAGTGAATCCTCTTACTCTCAAGAGTCCATGGAGGGATCCGCTCTTTTCGTATCTATGGACTGTCCCAAACTCAAAAAACCTTATGGGCAAATCTCTATAGCTTCTGACCTGTGATTTGTAAATCAAAATGTGCCCAGGACAGTTCATTGGTTTAACTGCGTACCAGTGAGCTTTTTCTATCTCTTCACAGGTGAGAGGAACTTCCTCGTTTCCAAGCCTTTCCTCTTCATCATGTTCAACAACCGGGACGAAGAACATGTTTTCCTTGTAGAAGTCGTAGTGCCCTGAAATTTTCCACAGGTCTGCCTTCATTATGTGGGGGGTGTAGATCCGCTGGTATCCTCTCTTCTCGTGTTCTTTCTCAACCCACTCTTCAATCTCTCGCCTGATAATTGCACCGTTTGGATGCCAGAAGACAAGTCCAGGACCAGCTTCTTCATAGATAGAGAAGAGGTCAAGCTGTTTTCCCAGAACTCTATGGTCTCTCTTCTTTGCCTCTTCAAGTCTCGTGAGATATTCGTCAAGATCCTTCTTTTTCCAGAATGCAGTTCCATAGACTCTCTGGAGCATTTTGTTTCTTGAATCTCCACGCCAGTAAGCTCCAGCAACTGAGAGAAGCTTAAAGGCTTTTACCATTCCGGAGTGTTCAACGTGAGGACCTCTACAGAGGTCAAAGAAGTCTTCTCCAAGCCAATAGATGGTTACTGTTTCATCTTCCGGGATGGATTCAAGGAGCTCTAACTTGTAAGGATCATCTTTGAAAAGTTCTCTCGCTTGTTCTCTTGTTATCTCTTCTCTTCTAAAAGACTCTTTTGCCTTTACAATATTCTCCATCTCCTTTTCTATCTTTGGTAGATCCTCTTCAGATATGGATACCGGGAGATCAAAGTCATAGTAGAAACCTTCTTCTGTGGCTGGTCCAATTCCGAGCTTTACTTTTTCTCTTCCGTAAAGTCTTTTGACTGCTTTTGCAAGAATATGGGCTGCACTGTGTCTGAGAATCTCAAGGGATTCGGAATCCTTCTGAGTGATTATTCTGATTTTTCCACTTTTTGTTATGGGGGTATGTATATCGATAAGTTCACCGTTAAAGAGAGCTCCGATAGCGTTCTTTTCAAGGCTCTTAGCTATTCTGCCTGCAATCTCTTTTACACTTGTTCCTTTCTCAAATGTTAGCTTGCTACCGTCTGGAAGCTCTATCTCAATCATTTCCTACCTCTCTACCAAAAATTAATGGCTAATTTTACTACTCTGAATCCCATTTTTGAGTATGAAATCTTGATTTATCTCTTTCGAGACTATTTCTCCATTTTTCATTAAAATGTACTCCTTTTTATCTGGAGCTACTCTTTCGTAAAGAAGTACTCTTTCAGCAAGCTCTCTGAAGAGGGGAACTGCAATTTTACTTGCCCATAGCATGTTCTTGGGAACTTTCGGTTCATCTACTGTCACAGCTAAGACGTATCGGGGATTGGTCATTGGGAATGCACCAACAAACGTTGCCGTGATTTTGGATTTACTGTACTGACGAATTTGGGGATCGTATTTAAGAGCTGTTCCAGTTTTACCTCCCACGAAAAAGTTTTGGAATCTAGTCCCTGTACCTGTTCCACCCTCTACAACCATGGTTAAGATTCTTCTCATTATTTTGGAGGTTTTTTCGGAAATCACTCTTCTCTCTTTAATAGATGGAAATCTCTTCAGGATTTTTCCTTTCTCATCGACGATAGCGGAAAGAATTTTCGGTTTTACGTAGTATCCCCCATTTACAAGAACCGAATAAGCTGCAGCAAGTTGCAGTGTTGTGGTTAGAATATTATGACCAAAAGAGAGGGTTGCAAATTCTACTTCTCTCCACTTTTTCCAGTTTCTCAGTTTTCCAGGGTTTTCACCAGGGAGCTCTATTCCTGTTTTACTTCCAAAGCCGAAAGCTTTCAGATAGCTGTAGTACTTTTCCTTGCCAAGTTTCTGGACAACTTTTATTATTCCAACGTTGTCTGAATACTGGATTATTTCCCAGGCTCTTAGTTTTACGTTTCTTCCATGAAATTCATTGTGGAACACTTTATTTCCGATTTTGTAATCAGCAGGACAATCTATAACCGTATCTTTTGTAACTATTCCTTCATTAATTGCAGCAGCTATTACAATAGGTTTTATAACGGAACCTGGCTCGTAAGGGGCCGTGATGAACCGTGGATTCAGTTTTGAAATAAAACTTTTGTCCTTTTTCTCGCCATAATCATAGAAAGGATAACTTGCTGCAGCAATTATTTCCCCTGTATATGGATCCATTAGGACTGCGTTTATGAACTTTGGATGCCACTCCTCTCCATACTTTTTCAGGGTCTTTTCAAAAATGTACTGAAGGTTACCATCAATAGTCGTTATAACATTGTTTCCTTTTTTCTTTGTGAGGAAGATAGAAGCTTCCTTTCCAAGATAAACTCTTCCCCTTGCATCTTTTTGCCCTGAGAGCAGCACTGTGTCACCGGTTATGATCTTTTCTTTTTCCAAGAGGAATTCAAGCCCTGAGAGACCCTCTCCCATTTTGTTTGTAACCCCAACTATTACAGATCCTACAGAGTAGGGGTAAACTCTCTGGAACTCTGAAATATAACCTAAGAGATCAGGATATTTTTTCCTGAATCTGTTTTCTCCTGATAGCGTGTAGTAGATCCTGAGAGCTGTTGATACAGCCTTAAATGCTTTCTCCCTTGAAACAGAAAGATCTTTTTTCAGCCATACAAAAGGAACTTTTATCTCCTTAGGTTTTCCATCATCTCCTTTGACCTTTACTATTGTGTATTTCTTCTCATATACCTTTTTTATTTCTTCATCACTGATTAGAGAAAAGACTTCAAGTCTTTGGGTTATTTTCTTCACGTTTTCTGGGGTTAAAGAGCTTTTTTCCTTTAGATATTTCTTAATAACTTCAGGTTCTCTTAGAAGGATCTTTCGAAGGAGCTTTTTATCTTTGGCTTCTGTAGGCCTTATGTAGAAAGAGATGACTTTTTCACTGGCTGCAAGAGGAATTCCATTTCTATCAAAAACTTTTCCTCTTTCAGAGGCAACTTTTATGGCACCTTCAAACTGCTTTTCTACAAGGCTGATCCAGAAATCTCGATTAAAATGTGATAGGGAAAGAAGTTTTGCAGAGTAGGCAGCAACCAAGAAAATAGAAATGAAAATGAACAAGTTCAGTCTGTCATCTTTGAAGGGTTTAATAAAGTTGTAAAGCTTTGAAAAAAAGTGTTTTATACGGTAAAAAAGCTTCATCTCAGGTATTTGACCTCATTTTCATGGAGTAAATCCATTTCCTTTGTCATTGAATCGATTGTCTTAGGTTTTAGTTTTCTATAGAACTCAATGGTTAGTCTATTATTCTCCTCTTTAAGCTGTTCTATTCTCTTGACCAGTTTTGTTATCTTTGCCTTCTCAAAAGTACACTTGGAGCGTATGTTAATTACTTTGAAACTAACCAGCATAACAGCAGCTATGGTTGCAATGTAGCTTAAAATACATATATACCGTAGCGAATTCTTCACACTTGCTTCCAGAGAGCTATATTATTCTCCTACAACATAATAAACTATGCGCCTGTAGCTCAGCTGGATAGAGCCTCGGACTCCGGATCCGAGCGTCGCGGGTTCAAGTCCCGCCAGGCGCGCCACTACTTCTTTTCAGCCTGCCTGACAATGTTTTCTGGAATCTCTACTGGGTAGTTTCCATCAAAACAGGCTGTACAGTAGTTATCTTTGCTACCTCCTGCAGCTCTTATCATTCCTTCGAGAGAGAGATACCCAAGAGAGTCAGCTTCTATGTACTTACATATTTCCTCTATAGAGTGAGAAGAAGCTATCAATTGATCTCTCGTTGGAGTGTCGATACCAAAGTAACATGGCCATCTGGTAGGTGGAGAGCTGATCCTCATGTGTACTTCTTTTGCTCCTGCTTCCCTTAACATTCTTATTATCTTTCTGCTGGTTGTTCCTCTTACGATTGAGTCATCTATTACAACGATTCTCTTATCTTTCAGGAGCTCAGGAATTGGATTGAGTTTTACTTTTACTCCTATATCCCTCATTTTCTGGTCTGGCTTGATGAATGTTCTGCCAACATAGTGATTTCTTATCAGTCCCATTTCAAATGGTATTCCACTTTCCTGAGAGTATCCCAGTGCAGGAACAACTCCTGAATCTGGAACAGGGATAACAAGGTCTGCCTCTACAGGGTACTCTCTTGCAAGAATTCTTCCAAACTCCTTTCTTACTTCATAAACACTGTTTCCAAAGATTTTGCTGTCTGGTCTTGAAAAGTAGACAAATTCAAAAATACACTGGGATATCTTGCAATTTTCACAACCTGGAATTCTGTAGGAATTCATCTCACCGTTTTCAATAACAATAACTTCTCCGGGTTCAACGTCTCTTATGTATTTTGCTCCTATGAGGTCAAATGCACAGGTTTCAGATGCAAAAACGGGGCTGCCGTCAAGCTCTCCCATACATAGAGGTCTGAATCCCCAGGGGTCTCTTGCAGCAATAAGCTTTTTGTTTGTCATAACAAGGAGGGAATAAGCACCTTTCAGCTTAGAGAGGGCATCCATTAGCTTCTCGAGGAATTTTTTCTTCTTAGACTTTACTATTAAATGGACAATGACTTCGGAGTCTGTTGTTCCTCTGAAAATGGATCCTTCTTCTTCGAGTTTTTCCCTGAGTTCTAAAGCGTTGACAATGTTTCCATTGTGGGCAATTGCCATCTGGCCGTATTTGTACGAGACCACGATAGGCTGAATGTTGTCAGGAGAATCAGAAGCCCCAGAGGTGGAATATCTGTTATGTCCTATAGCGACAAACCCTGTCAGGTTTTTCAGATTTTCGCTTTCGAAAACCGACGAAACCAGTCCAAAGTCTCTGTAGTATGTTATTCTGTTGCCGTTGGTTACTGCAATTCCAGCACTTTCCTGTCCTCTATGCTGAAGAGCATAAAGTCCAAGGTAGGTATAGTAAGCAGCGTTAGGGTTGTTGTAGATTCCGAAAATTCCGCAGTACTCCTTCATCGTCCCTCTCTTATGGAGATAGAAGTTTTGAGATAGAGATTATAGCACCAGAAAAACGTATAATTTCACAACACAGACCAAAAACCAGGAGGAGACGAAATGGAAAAGAAAGAGAAACTTTACGAGGGAAAAGCAAAAGTTTTGTATAAAACAGACAGCGAGAACTTGCTGGTTCAGTACTTTAAAGATGATACGACAGCTTTTGATGGTGCAAAAAAAGAGGTTTTGGAAGATAAAGGTGTTATTAACTGTGCTATTACAACTGTTATCTTTGAATACCTTGAAAAACATGGAGTAAAGACTCATTTTGTTGAGAGACTTTCTCCAAGAGAAATGCTTGTTAAAAAGTGCGAAATTATTCCTGTAGAAGTTGTTGTCAGGAATATTGCTGCCGGTAGTTTCTCAAGAAGATATGGGGTTGAAGAGGGAACTCCACTCAAAGAGCCGCTTGTTGAGTATTTCTACAAGTCTGATGAACTCCATGATCCAATGGTCTGCCCAAATCATGTCTATCTTTTCGGTTGGGCTACAAGAGAAGAACTTGGACAGATGACAAAGATGGCTCTTGAGATTAACGAACTCCTTAAGAAATTCTTTGAAGAGATTGACATAATCCTTGTCGACTTTAAACTGGAGTTTGGAAGGCACAATGGAGAGGTAATTCTTGCAGATGAGATTACTCCAGATTCCTGTAGGCTTTGGGACAAATCAACGAAGGAAGTTCTTGACAAGGATAGGTTCAGGAAAGACATGGGGAAGGTAGTCGAAAGCTACAAAGAGATCTATAGAAGAATCATGGATAGATACGAGAAGGTAGAGGAGTAAGGATGAAGAAAGAGATTCTCATTAGCAACGTTGATAAAGAGATGAAAATTGCTCTTGAAAAATACGAAGAGCCGAAGGAGATAAAAAGAGTTCTTTCAGGAATGCGTCCAACTGGAAGACTTCACCTTGGAAACTACTTTGGGGCACTGAAAACATGGCTAAAACTTCAGGATAGAGCTGAGAGTTTCTTTTTCATTGCTGACTGGCATGCGATAACAACTTCTTACCACGATACAAGCAAACTTGCTGACAATACTGTTGAAATGATGGCTGACTGGCTTGCAGCCGGTCTTGATCCTGAAAAATCAACCCTTTTCATTCAATCCTTTGTTAAAGAACATGCGGAGCTCCACCTTCTCCTCAGTATGATTACACCAGTTAGATGGCTTGAAAGGAATCCAACGTATAAAGAGATGATGGAAAACTTGAAGGATAGAGAACTCGCTACCTACGGTTTCCTTGGTTACCCTGTTCTCCAAACGGCAGACATTATCCTTTACAAGGCTGATACTGTTCCAGTAGGGATAGATCAGCTTCCACATTTGGAGCTTTCTCGAGAGATAACAAGAAGGTTTAATAGGTTCTTTGGAGAGATATTCCCAGAACCAAGACCTTTCCTTTCGGAAGCTCCGAAACTTCCTGGACTTGATGGAAGAAAGATGAGTAAATCTTATGGAAACTGCATCTACCTTTCCGATTCAGAGGAAGAGGTTAACAAGAAAGTAATGTCAATGGTTACAGATCCATCAAGGATTAGAAAAACCGATCCTGGTCATCCTGAGGTTTGTTCTGTCTTTGCTTACCATAAGATGTTTACTCCTGCAGAAAAGGTAAGAGAGATCGAAGAGTCCTGTCGAAAAGGTGAGATTGGTTGTGTTCAATGTAAGAGAGAACTGGACAAAAACCTCAATAGTTTCCTTTCACCAATAAGAGAGAAAAGAGAATACTATCTTCAGAAAAAAGGCGAAATGGTTGACATATTTGTAGAAGGTTCGAATAAAGCGAAAGAGATAGCAAGAGAAACAATGGAAGAAGTCAGGAAAGCAATGAACTTTTTCAGGGCATAAAAGTTGGGTAAAAGAGAAAGAATGCAGTTTGGTATTTTGATTTTTCTTCTCCTCCTCCTTTTTTTCTACATTACTCATCGTGGGTTTTAACTGATGACTCAAGATGAAAAGTTTATGAAAATTGCCATTAGAGAAGCATACAAAGCTAAAGGAAGAACTCTCCCCAATCCAGCAGTTGGTGCTATTGTTGTTAAGAATGGCGAAATAATAGCCACAGGTTATCACAGGAGAGCAGGACTTCCTCATGCTGAAGCAGTAGCTCTTGAAAGAGCAGGAGAAAATGCAAAAGGAGCTACCCTTTACGTTACCCTTGAACCGTGCAATCACTACGGAAAAACCCCACCTTGTTCTGAAAGGATAATAGAAGCTGGAATAAAAAGAGTTGTAGTTGGAATCAGAGACCCCAACCCTGTAGCAAGAGGGGGAGTTGAAAGGCTTAAAAGTGCGGGAATAGACGTAAAGGTTGGAGTTCTTGAAAAGGAGTGTTTTGAACTTATAGACGATTTTATTGTTAACTTGAGGGAAAAACGTCCTTTCGTTTCTCTAAAGTTTGGTGCTACACTTGATGGAATGATAGCTGACAAAAACGGAAACTCTAAGTGGATAACCTCTCCAGAATCTCGCAAACTTGTTCACCTTTTGAGAAGTCACCATAATGCTGTAATGGTAGGAATAGGAACTGTTTTAAAGGATGATCCCCTCCTTAATGTCAGAGAAGTCGAAACTGAGGTTCAGCCAAAAGCAGTAGTTGTCGATAAGAGTTTAAAAATTCCTGTTCATTCTAAGATTGTGAGGGAAAGAGCAAGAGATTTAATAGTTTTAACGGCTCAAGAGTCCCTGTTTTCTTATAAGGCTGGTATTTTAAAGGATTTCGGGGTTACCCTTGTTCCTGTCTATGATTTAGGTGGTAAGTTGGACTTAAGAGAGGGACTTGAGCTGCTTAGAAAAGAGTATGGTATCTATTCGATTATGTCTGAGGGTGGCTCAAAGTTGGCTTGGGAGCTACTGACTAAGGATTTAATTGATAAGTTTTACTTTTTTTATGCTCCGAAAGTTTTGGGTAGTGAGGGAGTTCCTATGTTTGAGGGTGGGGTAGAAATAGAAAATGCATTTAATTTGGAGATTTTCTACTTTCAAAAATTGGGAAAGGATCTTCTGGTAAAATCATACTCACCGAGACTTATTAAAGAGTTTAAAGATTGCTGCAACTAAAACAATCTGAACAAGAAAGATGAAAAAATGATTCTGGTAACTGGAACGGATACAGGAGTAGGGAAAACATTTGTCACAGTCTCCCTTATTAGAGAGCTGAGAAGTAATGGCAGAAACGTTTGTGCTTTTAAAATAGTTGAAACTGGTTGTGAACCGGTATGTGAAGATGCGGAAAAGATTTCTTCAGTCTGTGGAAAAGAAATAAAGCCAGTTTACAGTTTTAAAACGCCTGTTGCCCCATCTGTTGCTGCTAAGATTGAGGGAAAAGAGATATCCATTGAAAAGATAAAAAAGGAAATGATGTCTTTTGCTGCTGAATACGAAAATGTTCTTTTCGAGGGAGCTGGAGGGATTCTTGTTCCTATAACTGGAAAGTACACTTTTCTTGATCTTGCAAAAGATCTAAACATGGAAGTGTTGATAGTTGCTCTAAATAAATTGGGAGTAATAAATCATACTTTGTTAACTGTTAAAGTCTGTCAGTGTGAAAATGTCAGAGTTAAGGGAGTTATTTTAAATCACAGAGGAATGGTTGATAGGAGTGCAGAAACCAATTACGAAAGTTTAAAAAAACTTCTTGATGTCCCTGTTTTTCTCTTCTCAGAAACTGAGGATGCTGTAAAAATTTCCTCCTGGTTGTGTCCTTAGTTTTTTCCCGACTCTTAGAATTTTCCTAATCTTCTATTTAAAAACGAAAAAGTCTCGTTAGTGAGGAAATGCTTCTTTTTATTTTCCATACGAAGTGAATGCATGGCGGTGATGGAATAATGATAGCACTTGAAAATTTTTTGCAAGAAGATATTATTTTAAATAAATTCTGAACAGAGTAAGGAGGAGGTAGGAGATGAAGAAGTTTTTATCTATCTTGAGCTTGTTTGTTGTTACCACAATTGGGCCAGCTGCCGGTATGGGGCAAAGCGCAGTGGCTAAGGATCTCAGATCCTTCTTTACTCCCCTTCCAGCGCTTCCACCAGTTCCAGCCGATAACAGTTTAACGCCTGAAAAAGTTAAGCTTGGAAAGATGCTCTATTACGATCCAAGACTTTCAAGAAGTAAGTTGATTTCCTGTAACACCTGTCACAACCTTTCAATTGGTGGTGATGACAACCAGAAAACTTCTATTGGACACGGTTGGCAGGCAGGTCCAAGGAACGCTCCCACAACTCTTAACTCTGGATTCCTAAGAGTCCAGTTCTGGGATGGAAGAGCTCCAAACCTTGAAAAACAAGCTGCGGGTCCACTTCAGGCTCATGTCGAGATGAACGCAACTCCTAAACTTGTAGTTAAAAGACTCAAGGAGATTCCTGAGTACGTTGAACTCTTCAAAAAGGCATTTCCTGGAGAAAAAGATCCTGTAACTTTTGAGAACGTAACAAAGGCTATTGCGGCGTTTGAAAGAACTCTTAACACACCTAATTCTCCGTTTAACAGATATCTCCTTGGAGATGACAATGCTCTTACTCCAGAGCAGAAAGAGGGTATGAAGCTTTTTGTTAAGTACGGTTGTATTGCTTGCCATAATGGACCTGTTCTCTCTGATGGTCAATTCCACAAGTTCAAGTGGAACAACGACCTCGGCAGATACAATGTGACCAAGAATCCTGCAGATAAGTACAAGTTTAGGACACCTCAGCTTCTCAATGTTGCTGTTACTGCACCATACTTCCACGATGGTTCTGTGAATAGCCTGGAAGAAGCTATCAAGATAATGGCTGAAAAAGAGCTTGGAAAGAAACTTTCCGATGATGAAGCGAAGAAGATAAAAGCTTTCCTTGAGTCTATGACTGGTGAAGTTCCTCTTGAAGCAAGAGTTCTTCCGGTTCTTCCTGAGAAGAAGTAATAGAGGTTTATAAATCCCCCCAATCTTTCTAAAGGGGGGATTAAATTTTTTACTTACATTTTTCCTATGAAAGGAAATGTAATAAAGTTAGAAAAGTTAGATTAGAGGAGAATGAGGTATTTCATTTCGGATACCCATTTCTTTCACAGGAACATTCTTCGGCTGAATTCCCTCAAGAGAAAACCTGGATTTGAAGAAATAGTAGTTGAAAATCTGAAAAGAACTCTCAAAGAAGATGATGTTCTGTACCATCTGGGAGATTTTATCTGGAAGCTGGAGAAAGGTTTTTTAGAGGTTTGGAAATCAATCTCTGGCAGAAAAATTCTTGTGAAGGGAAACCACGATTACAGGTTCAAAAATGAAGAGTTGAGACCTTTTTTTGATGAGATTTATGAGTTCTATACAGTTGTTGAAATAAAAGGGAAAAATGTTCTCCTTTCTCACTTTCCTGCTTTCGACCTCAGGACTTACAGATATAAGGAAATTCAAGCAAAAATTTGGAAGCTTTATAGGGATTTAAAGTGTTCTCTTCTCCTTCATGGACACGTTCACTGGAATCCTTCTGGGGTTTTTTGTGGTTGTCATCTGAGAGGTGTAAAATGCAGAAACGTTAATGTAGAATTTACAGGGTACATGCCGGTTTTAGAGGAGGAACTTTCACTGTGATAAAGCTCATAATCCTTGATGTTGATGGTGTTATGACAGATGGAACAATTACTTACGACAGCGAAGGTAGAGAATACAAGAGCTTTAACGTTAAGGATGGATTTGGAATAGTTACAGCTATAAAGAAAGGAATTAGGGTTGCAGTAATAACAGGTAGACATTCATTTATGGTGGATCGCAGGTGTAAAGAGCTCGGAATAAAAGATGTTTATCAGGGTGTTGATGACAAGCTGGAAGTTTATGAGATGCTAAAGGCAAAATATAACCTGAGAGATGAAGAAATAGCTTTTATGGGTGATGATATACCCGATTTGCCTGTTCTTAAAAGAGCAGGAATTTCGGGAGCTCCGGTAGACGCTGTTGAAGTGGTGAAGAAAAATGTAACCTTCATCTCCTCTTTGCCTGGTGGCAGAGGGGCAGTGAGGGAATTTATAGATTATATTCTTGAGTTAAATAACGAGAAGGAAAAGATAGAGTGAAAGAAAGGATACTCAAAGTAGCTATAGTTCTTGCTGTTATTTCTATTCTTCCTTTTGTTATTCTTATAACCAGGAGGGAAACTCCACCTGAGAGAATAGATGTAGAAACCCACAAAGAGCAGGTAATAAAAGATTTTGTACTTCAATCAGAAGGCTCAAAGCACTGGGTTCTGAAGGCACCTGAAGCTCTTTTTGAAGGGGAAAAGAAAATACGCTTAGAGAATCCAGAACTTACAGTTTATGATAGAGAGAAAGTTCTACTGATTGCAAAAAGTGCTATTTACGATCAGGAAAAAAAGTCTGTCGATCTTAAACAGGTTGTTATTATAGGTAAGGATTTTAGGGGAAAGGCATCTTATGGGATTTACTACACAGAAAGAGAGATTTTTGTCACTGATTCAACCTGTGAGATAACTTTTGATAGTAGTAAAAAGATATCTGGAAAAGGCTGTCAGCTAGACCTAAGAAACAAAAGAGTTATAATCCGATCTAATGTTAAATCAAGATTTGGAGAGGTTGTGAAATGAGGTTTATGAAATTTCTGTTGATTTTCTTGCTGTTATTTTCTCTTCCCGTTTCTGGTGAAACCATAGAAAAAAAATCTGTTCCTGTAGTTGTTGAATCACAGAAGCTTGCCTACAATCAACAAAAACACATGGCTGTGTATATTGGCAATGTCATTGCTCAGCGTGGCAAGATCATAATGAAAGGTGACAAGTTAATTATCTACTTTGATCCAACTGATAAGTATATTGAAAAAATAGAGGTTATAGGTCATGTTTACATAAGAGATCCAAGAGGAGAAGGTTGGTGCGATAAACTTTTCTACTATCCTGCTGAGGAGAAAGTGGTTCTTATAGGAAATGCAAAACTGAAACAGGAGAAGAACCTCGTTATTGGTGACAAAGTAATAGCCTACAAGGATGGTCGGGTAACGGTTGAAGGTATCAAGCAAAGAGTAAAGACAGTTATCTATCCTGAAGAAAAAGACAGGAGTCTTTTAGAAAATGGAAAAAGTAATTGATTTAAACGTACTTCGGGCTGAAAACATAACTAAGATATACAATAAAAGAAAAGCAGTTGATGGTGTAACTATTGAAGTGTTTGAGGGTGAAGTTGTTGGTCTTTTGGGCCCTAATGGTGCAGGAAAGACAACAACTTTTTACTGCATTGTTGGGCTGATAAAACCTGATGGAGGCAGGGTTCTTCTCGGCGAGGAAGACGTTACAGATGATCCAACCTATATAAGAGCGAGAAAGGGAATTTCGTACCTTCCTCAGGAACCTTCAATTTTCAGGAAATTGACCGTTGAGGAGAATATAAAAGCCATCCTTGAAATGCATGGACTTCCAGAAAGAGAAATAAAAGAGAGAACAGATTGGCTTCTTGAGAGATTTGGAATTTCTCATCTTAGAAAGCAGAAAGCAAACTCTCTTTCGGGGGGAGAGAGAAGAAGACTGGAAATAGCGAGAGCATTATCAATAAACCCCAAATTCCTTTTGCTCGATGAGCCGTTTGCCGGTGTTGATCCTATAGCGGTTTATGAGATTCAGGAATTGATCAAAGAACTGAAAGAGATGGATATCGGAATTTTGATTACTGATCATAACGTAAGAGAAACTCTCAGGATTATCGATAGAGCTTACATAATTGGTCATGGGCAAGTAATAGCTTCTGGTTCTCCTAAAGAGGTAGCAGAGAAGGAAATTGTCAGGAAAATATATTTGGGAGAACAGTTTACTCTCTAACTTCCAGCTTCTTTCTCTATCGTTTCCAGTACTTCTTTCATCTGTACTTCCAGAGGATTCCAATCCGAAACTGTTTTTCCCCAGTAATTGAGGTGTAAAAGCTGAAAAAGTGTTTGATATTGACTTTACAAATCTTTCAAAGAACTCTTTGAATCCTGCAATTTTCTAATAACCTGATTTACCACCTAAGGGATACTCCTTCACAATAATTCAAGAATCGCTGTGGAGAAAGATAGACTAAGAACAAAGGTATTCAGTTCAAAAGTTGTTAAATTCCACTTTCGTAACTGTGAATGATGAACTGTAAACTGTAATTACTCAACTTTTTAGAGAAGTAGGAAACGTTTTAGCAGTTTCTAAAGAAGAATACCAAAAGATTATACTGTTTGTTGTGGAGTATAATCTTCAGCAACTTTTAAAGATAGGAAGTTAAGTTAGATTTTACTTAATTTGTTAGAATCTCACTGTGGAGTTATTACTTTGCTTTTTATAAGAAAGAAATGAAGCTTTTTGCTTGCCGTTATACCAGAGTAAGTTGGAAGGTACAGAATGGGGATGTTGGAGCTACTGGAACTCTACAATATAGGTGAAAAGGATTTAGAGGAAATTGCTTCTCTTAAACCTTATTTTACAGATGAATTTAAAAAAGAGCTTGCCAAAAAGACAAGAGACTTCGTTTTTGAGAAACTTCCTCACTCAGCAGAGTTACTTAAAAGGATGAAAGCAGAAGAAACTTTTGTCGAAATTATAGAAAGATTTTTTGACACTCTTTTTGTTCCGGAAAAGCTGGAAATATACGCTGATACTATTGCCAGAACTCATAGAATGATTGAAATACCTATACAAGATCTTCTTAGAGATTTTGTAATCTTTTTAAAAAACATTCTTGAGTATAAAAACATACCTTTAGATAAATTACCTGCCTTTAAAAAACTGATTTTCTTATTAGTTATAGTTTTATATCGGATAACCTTGGGTTATTTAGAGAACTTAGAGATAAAAGAAGAAGTAGATCCTGTAACAAAACTTCCTTCAAGAAAGTATTTTGTGTTTAATCTTCCTCAGTTTTTAAAATCTTTTAAAACTATTTTACTCATAGATTTAGAAGAATTTAAAGAATTTAATCTGTATTATGGTTACAACGCAGGCAATTCTATCCTTGCTTTTATGGCATCTATACTTCAAACAAAGCTTGAAGACTCCTTTATTACAAGACTTCAAAATGATGAGTTTTTAATTTTAACCCATAAATCGATAGGTGAAGTCTGTAAATTTTTACATCGATTAAAAGATAATCTTCAAAAAGAACAGGTGTACATTCCAACAAAACTTGGAACTGAAAGTATAGGTCTTGACTTCACAGCAGTAGTTATGGATACAGGATTATGTACAGAAGCTGATTTTGAGTTATTAATGTGGATACTCTACAACTCCTTAGAAGAAACAAAAGAACTTCCTTATAGGAGAGTAAAGGTTATAAGTGATAAGGATGTAGAAAGGTGGTTAAATAACAGGAAAATAGTTTTAAATGTGATGGAGGCCTTAAATAATCTGGAGTAAAGAAAAAGATGAGAAATGATAAAGAAAAAAATGAGAAAAACGTAAGAAGGCGTAAGGAAACGTAAAAAGGTGTAAAAGGAAAAATCAAGAAAAAGATGAGAAATTTTTGGCTGTTCTCGGAAATTTCTCATTTATTTCTTTACTTTTCAAGAAAAAGTTGAGAAATTTGTTAGGCTATGCTAATAGTTGAATCCTGTCAAATTCAGGTTAAATTTCATTAGTAAGCGGTGGTGAAAGCCAGAAAGTCGCCCTGGCTGGCTGGATGATTCCTCCCAAAGTGGAGGATTCATTCTATGGAGGGGGTGGGCGTCCTCCCACCACCGCCTATTTGATTTTTCCTTTTAGCAGGATATATCTTGGCTCCAAAAGGTTGTGTTTTTTAACTAATCCTGAAGTCCTTAACAGATTGAGCTTTATGCTTTTTTTCTTTCCTTCAATTTTCACTTTTACGGGGGTTTCCAGTTTAACTACAAATTTGGCTTTTTTGCTTGGTGCATCTTTAACAAAAAGGAGAACAGGATTTTCGCTCTTCGCTTTAGTATCCAGTAAAACAGCCTCTGGCTCGGCGATTATTTTAGGTATGCGATAGATATCTATAATGGGAACGCTTGCTCCTCTTGAATTTTTAGCATCCCGTATCATATGTAGAATTCCTCTATCATTGACGGTTATTACAGGATTTTTAATTCTAAAGTTTGTTAACTTTTCTACAAGCTCTCGTATATCCTTGTCTATCCATCCGATATTTTTAAGTTCTCCCTTAGGTTTCCAATCGCTTTTTATTATTTTCTTTACCCAGTTCATAAATTCACGGGTCTTAGGCTGAGTAAATCCAAAGGCTTGTTTAAGCTTCTCTTCAGTAAGTTCTTGGAATATACCTTTTGCCGTTTCTATTAGGTCTTCTAAGATGCCGTAGTTTAAGGCTCTGTCTATTAATGAGTCTGGAATTTCGTAGATTGCTTTTTCTGGATTTCCTTTAAACTGGTGTTCTTTGAGAATCTGTGGGTCTTTGAATTTACCAGTTAGCTTTGAGGGCTTTAAAACAATTTCTCTTTTACGGAGCTTTCCATCTTTTGTAAACTCAACGGTGGTAAACTTCTTTCCGAGTTCACCTCGGTGGACAGGGTAAACGGTACTTCTGCAGTTGTAGTGGTTAGGTGGGTAAAACCTGTCCCAGAACGGATCGTCTTTCGGTTTTATGGTCCCATGGAGTTTCCTGCAGAGTTTTGTGGTGTGTCCATCGAGGATGGCGTTATACATAAGATAGTGAACGGATTTGCTATTCCTGAAATAGCTCTGCTTACCTGCATTGTAGGCTGTCATTACATTTGTGTTATAGTGAGTAGATAAGTGTGCAGAGGTAAGGTCTGGTAGGAGTTTTTTAACTTCTTGAAGAACTTCGGCTTTTGTTTTCCCTTCTTTTAGTCCTTTTTCGTAGATGGTTTTTAGTTTGTTGATAAGGTCTTCAGAAGAAACATAGGCGATTGTGAAAGCTCTGAATTTAAGGTGATCACTAAGCTCGTTAAATTCCTCTCTTGTCATTGGAATCATTGAGCGAAGGTAAGTAATTGCTTCTTTGTAGGGAAGAGTGAAGTGGTCTGATAGCTTTATTTCTCCTGTAAGTTTTGCTCCGTGGTAGTGTCCAAGGAGAAAGGAAAGGGTTATAACTATGTGGAGAAAATCGGTAAATGTTTGAATTTCTTTTTCCTTGATATGTGGATTTTCAAGCCTTTCTTTAAGGATTTTTGTTAGAAAGTCGGTATTTTCTTTTTTGATTTCATTGACTATGGAGAGGAAGTTATCTACAAGTTCCCCCTGGATTTCCAGAGGACTTTTTTCTTCAGTGCTTAAAAAAAATTTACTGGTTTACCTCCGGAGAGAGAAATAGATTGTGTAGGACTATTTGTTATTACCTCTTCCCCTTCTTCTGGTTCTGGAACATTGAGACGGCGGTATAAATAGCTTGCTGGGACTTTAAGTCCTTTATCTGTTGCTTTGAAAATGTCATCAAGTTCTGCTTCGTTCGGAATTTCAAATTTAAATTGGCACTTTTCTTGAATGTCGTTTAGTTCAAGTATCCAGCGAATAAGGGTAATATTAAGTTTTCTGGCAATGTATTTAGCATCAAGAATTGCAATGTTTTCAAGAGTTTCTTGGTGAACCTTTCCGAGTGCATAAGTTCCAGTTTCAGAATTGTTTGTTGTAAGCGTTTGCTTTGTTATCGCTCTTGAAATTTCTTCATTGCACCAGTTTAGGATATTGGTGAAAGAATAAGTTCCACTCATGGTCTGAATAATTTTTATGTCGTCAACTCCCTGGATAAAGGCAGTGGCTCCTGATTTAACAGAAGCTAAGTCTTCTGCTATTTTTCTGAGCTTGCTCTCATCGTCTATATCTCCTTCTTTTTTTATTCCAACAAGAGGAGGATTGGCATATTTCTCCTGGTAAGCAAAAACTTGGTTTAGTGTCTCATATTTAAGTTTCCAGGCAGGATAACAGGCTTTTAGAATGCTTTCTCCGTAAGGATTCTCAGGTGTCGGATTTCTTCTAAAGTAGATAATTCTGTAAGGAGGTGCTTTGTGGTCCCCTGTTGGAGTTTTAATGTAAAGTTCTCCTTTGGGTGTCCAGCGGAAGTATCTGGGATGAGCAGGATCTATCGAAGCAATTTTGAAAAAATTGTTTTCCAATTTCCAGTTAACTACAAAGTAGTAGGAACCAAAAACAAGAAAGTTTAATGCTGATTCAAGGTCTTTTTCAAAGTCTATTTCTTCAAGTGCATATTGAACTTTATCGACTGCCTTTTCATCTCCATCAAAGAAATGGGGTATTGAGAGAATAGCTGCTTTCCTTGCTTCAAAAGAAGCTGAAACTTGAGCATCAAGAAGCATGTACTCTATAAGACTGTAGAACTCCTCTGTTTCAGGTTTTGAATAAAGCTTTGTAGGTAGTTCAAGGAACTGTTGAGTGAATTGAACGCTGTCTCCTATCTTCAATAGAGAGGATACTGCAGATAGTTGTTTGGGGTCCTTTGTCTGCTTCTGTTTAGAATCTTTCTTTTGTTTCATGCTGTACCACCGTTATAGATGTTGTTCTTTTGGGTTCTTCTTTCCCGCAGTCTCCAAGCCAGTCTTTCAGAATTTGTCTTGCTTCTTGAAGCTTATCAGCAGATACCTTTTCTGTTTCGTTCATCGCATAGAGCTGATATATTGCATCTTTCAGGAGATAAAGCTTTGCTATTCCTTTTTCGTCTTCTGTGAGTTCTTTTTTTCCACATTTTTTAAGCTTTATAAAAAGCTTTTGAGACGCAATGTTTATTGCTCTTTCAATAACAGAATCATCAGCTTCTCCCATTTCGCTGTTGAACGTAAGGCTCTCAAGGAGGTCTTCAGGTAGGTGATTTTTAATGTCATCTGTACTTATCAACTCCTTGAGTTCTTCCACTTTCATTGCAATCAAATCTCCTGGTTATTGGTTTCCTCTGTTCCACAAAAAGAGGAAAAATTTAAAGCTCCCCAAACGGGGGAGCGAAAAGGTCGTTTAAACTACTTTTGCATCAATTATTGCGTCTGGGACCGGAATTGTGAGGGGTTTGCTCTGGGCTTCAAGTTCAATGGTCTTTCCGCTGTCTTTCTGGGCTATAAAGATAGGAAGTGCTCTTAGGTCTGCTCTTAAATCATCTATTGCAAGATATCTGAGCCTAAACGGTGCAGCGGTGTCTATCATCTTAATGTAGTTGTCCTGGATTGCTCTTTTAAGGTTGCCGTTTTTGTCTCTGTAGGAACTGAGTAGAGGTTTTACGAAGTAATTGCCGATGTAAAGTCCTCCATCTTTTTGCTCTACAGAAATGGTCTTGCCCTGATAGCTTGCTGCTATTTCGAGAAGTCTGGCATAGGCTTTTCTACCTGCATAGATCTTAACTTTCTCTCCATAACCTTTTTCCTGGAGTTTTCCTTCCATTTCTACGAACAGGTTGTAAACGTCTGCAAGGGTTTCAGGAAGTTTCGAAGGAGATAGGTTTTCTACTTTTCCAAAATCAACAATGTAGCCATCAAGTCCTTCCTGTTTCTTTATCTGGTATGAGATTTTTCCGCTCAAACTCTGAGCTGCAAGGGCTTCTATTGTGGCAAGTATTATCTTTCTGAACTTGTTTATTTTCTCTCTGACTATCTTCTCTACCGCAACGTCTCCAATCGCTTTCATGTTTAGGAGATCAACAGGATTAAGAGTCTCTATAATGTCTATTGGCTGAACTTCTATGTAGTGGTAAGAGGTTTCTCCAGAAGCTACGTTTACAGGTTCCCCTCCTCTTATTACGAGAGGAACGTTTCCTGTAACCTCTTTTATTTCGGAGAAAGGATAGACCGGGGAATCAAACGTATCTACGTCTTTAGAGTAAAGCTCCCTGGTTATCGTTCTCGGTTGCACCGGGGAGACCTTTATGTAATCTTTTATTTTTTGAGGAGTCAAGAACTTTTTAAGATCAATCTTATATGGCATTTTTCACCTCCTTAAACTGCCCAGATGGTTTTCTTTTCAAGGTTTGACAAAACAACCTCGTCCACTGTACTTCCTTCTGCTACTTTAAGAGATTTTGCTATCACTACTCCGTGAACAATCAGAGGGGCAAGTGTTTGCCTGTCTGTGTCAACAATCGTCGGTGAACTACTCCGCCCTTACGGACGGAGCTTCTGGTAGGGATGGACTCCCACCCAGAAGACCCGCTTGGGATTCCTGCTTCAGCGAGGGATAGCTAATCCCCTCTTTTGAGGAGACCCCGCCAGTGCCCTCTCCACAGGCGTAAGTTCGGGTCGCTCCGACCCTACCACCCGTAAGGTGGGTGAGCCCTTCTTCCAGTATGTTTACACTTGCGTTGTAGTCTCTATCAAGCTCTACTCCACAAATAGGACATTTGTGTATCCTGTCTGCTAAGGTCTTCGGAACTTTGTGTCCACATACACTACACTTTTGACTCGTGTATGCAGGATTCACTCTTACTACCCTTGCCCCTGCCATTACAGCTTTATAGGTAGCAAAGGCAATAAGAGTTCCCCATCCTGCATCAAGTATCAGTTTTGCTAATCTGTTATCCTCTACAAGTGCAGGTATGTCAAGGTCTTCAAAGGTTATCAAGTCATAGTTGTCAACAAGGTATCTTGATAGCTTGTGAAGGAAGTCCTTCCTTGCGTTCTTTATCTTTTCGTGAACCTTAGCTACTCTCTTTCTCTGCTTCTCAAAGTTTGAGCTTCCTTTCTCTTTTCTGGAGAGTTTCTTCTGCTGTCGTTTTAGTCTTTTTTCAAGTTTCTGTAAAAACTTAGGATGCTCTATGAATTCTTTTTCACTCGTTACCGCAAGATGTTTTACGCCTAAGTCTATTCCTATTGCTTTTTCTCTTTCCCTCACTCTTTCTTCAGCTTCTTTGAGTATCTGGTCAAGGTCAACTTCTACGCTCACGCATACATACCAGCTTCCCGATGGTTCCTTCTTTATCGTTACTGTTTTTGCTTTCGTCCAGTCTATTTCTCTATGGAGTCTTATTTTGAGCTTACCTATTTTAGGTAAGTGGAGATATGCAAATCGGTTGTTTTTCTTTTCCAATTTGATTATAGGAACTATTTCCCCTTTCTGTTTCATCCAGACTTGTGGAAATGTGAGGGACTTGTATTTCGCTGTCGGTTTCTTTTTGGGATATCCTACCTTAACCTTTTCTCCTTTTTTCTTTCTCTTTATGTCCTGAAAAAACTTCTGAAATGCTTTATCTACTCTCCTGAGTGTATCCTGGAGAACCTGAGAGTGGACAAGTTTTAGTATCGGTTCTTTTTTCTTGAGCTTAGGTAGATTGTTTTGCTGTTCCGAATACTTTACAGTCCTCTGTTCTTCCTTCCAGACTCTTTTTCTTTCTTCAAGTGCATGGTTGTAGAGCCAGCATAAAGCAAAAAGCCAGTTTTCCAGTTTGTATTCCTGTAACGCTGTAGGATAAGCTCTGAACTTATAAGTAAGCAAAAACTTATCTTCTTCCTTGACTCTGGACATATCTCTTTACGTCCTCCAGTTTGACCTGTCCAGTTGTCGCTATGAAGTAGGATGGAGACCAAAACTTCCCACCCCACAACTCTCTTTTCATAACTTCTGGAAACTCTCTCCTAAGTTTCCTTGAGGTTACTGATTTGAGCGAGTTCACAAATCTTGAAAGCATAATCGTAGGTCTTGCGGAAAACAAAATGTGAATGTGGTCTTTATCTGTCTCCTGTTCTATTATCTCAATACCAAAGTGTTCTGCTACTTCCACAACTATCTCTTTTAGCCTATCCGCAAGTTTTCCTACAAGAACTTTTTTCCTATACTTTACCACTAATACAAGGTGGAACTGAAGTGAATATACAGAATGACATCCCTTGTCCAGCTTGTATTCCATGCTTTTATTCTATAGTCAGAACCGACGCTTGTCAACAACGCCTTGCGGCGTCGCTCTGTATCCCCTCCCTTACGGAAGGGGACTTAGAGCGTATTTTTAGTTAAAACTCCTACAATTTCCTGAGTTGGATTTCCGTCACCATCCTTGGCAGCTGGGTCGTAAAGGACAAGCTTTCCAGTTGTCATGTCCCTTGCTATGATGCTTCCAGCTGGTAGTGTTCCCTGCCCTGATTTGAGTTCTTTTGTAACGATTACAGGCTTGTGAGGAGAATCTGCAATTATCTGCTCTTCTTTAATGGAAACTGTTCCTATCTTTCCATCTACTGGCATTATTTACCTCCGTTTGTAAAGGTTCTTGCAAGTTCTGTTGGATCAAAGATGTCAGGGTTTTCTCCTTCAGCAGAAAGGTTTATGGGTTTGAAAAGATCTGAATCTACTGTTTTCTTGGGTTTAATATCTTTGAGGGCTTTTTCAAGGAGATCAAAAGGTGAAAGTTTGTCTCCTGTTGAAAGATGGATTACAGGTTTGAAGAGTGTACACAACCGCTCAATGGCTTTTACTCCTTCTTCTCCCATTCCAGCAGAGAGGGCTATTTCCTTGATTCTCTCTATTTTGTCCTGTTTGTAGAGCTTTTCGAGTTCGGCTGTTTCAGGATTTTTGGAAGGTGGAGATTGATCTTCTTTTTTCTGTTCTTGCTGTTGTGTCTTACTGGCAGTTGATAGTGCTATCTGGACGGCTTCTTTAGTGGCTTTTGAAATTTCCTTCCCCAGCTCTTTTCTAAATTCTTCACTTGCAAACAGAGCTGTAACAATGGCTTTAATATCCATTTCGCTTCCTCCTCTATCGTCGTTAAGCGTTGAAAGTTTTATTCCCTTGAATTCAAGAGTTACAACGTTTTCAATGGTTGAGAGATGAACCTTTTCAACAGATGCTGAGAAGCCTGCAAGTTGATCGGCTGGAGGAAAAGCACCGAGAAGGGCAAGGTGATGCAGATAGCGTTTACCGCTTTCCGGATCCATTCGAATGCCTACTGAATAGCCGTCATACTCCCCATTCTCAACGGATTTTTCAACCCATGGAGAAAAGAGGAGGTCCCCGGCTATACAGATTTTTCCGTTGTGTTTTACTTTTTTGATACTTAAAACTCTTCCTGCTGCAGGGTCTCCGTCTTTGTAGTCATGAATGTGTCCAACCACTATGGGAGGCTTGTAGTTAAGTTTCTGAAATGTCTCAACTACTTCATTAATGATTGGCTCGGTAATAACAAGACCGTTCCTTTTAACGCCTTCACAGACTAAGATGACGTTTTCCTTAACCATTATTTGCACCTCAAATTAAGTCTCCTGGGATAACTTCTCCGCTTGTTGTGTCAACCTTCAGGATTACAGCCCCATTAACTGCTACTTCAAGGAAGTGAACATGAATCGTTAGTTCCATGCTGGAGATTTCGTCTCCGTTTTTGTAGATAGGAGTGGGGATCTCTTCCAGGAAACCATTAATTCGGGTTGATACATCTTGGTCTTCGACTACGCCTTGGGTGGAGGCGTAAACTGTAGCTCTTCCCTTTAATTTCAACTGAACAAAGCCTCTGTTCTTGTTAAGTTCTCTCAAAACCAGTGGGTCATTGATTTTCAACTTTAACTTTGCTGTTATCGGCTCCAACTTGCCGCCTGGGACTTTTACACCAGCAGGAAGAGCAAAGCCGTTGTAGTCAAGCATCTTCCTTTTGGCTTCTACACTTCCTTCTTCTACAAGTCCGAAAAACTCATTACCGTTAACCCATGCTTTATTCTGGTCAAAGGAGATTATTCTGTTTCCCATTACCGATTACCTCCAAAGAGCTTTTGAAACACTTCAGCTATTGCGTCGGAGTTGGCTACCCTTTCAATCGTGATTCCCTGAAGCGGTGAAGAAACGGCAAAATCATTTATGCGGTAGTGAACCTGACCGGAAGCAAGTTCTGAGGGAGTATTAAGATCAAGAGGAACTTCGGCACTTCCAGATATGATTATTCCTTTCGCTTTCCACGTATTAAGAATGTCGTCGATGGACTCCCTTATTCTGTAGACAATTGAAGTCGTTGGATCGTTAGGGTTGTCTATGATGTTTTCGTCAAGGGTTTGAACAAGGTTGTCTTCAATGGTTTCGTCAAGGATATCTGCAACTCTTACCCAGTTTATGAAAACTTCTGCAGGATGGGTATGAGAAGGAAAAGCTGTTGAACAGTTTCCAAAGAGCCTGAAACCTGCCATATCTCTTTTAACAGAGATTATTCCTTTGCTGTTTATATACTGAAGTTCGCTTGATGGATCGTTTGGAACATAAGTCAGGATTCTTTCAAGTCCCACAACTCCTTTAAGTTCTTTGTTTGATGGAGAAACCTGGAAACCTTTTTCAAAGTCTGTTTTGACTGTCAAACCGGCAGCTCTACTTGAAAGCCAGTCGTAAATTACATTCCCCGTTGCGGGGTCAAGGACTTTAACTCTCGGATAGAGACAGTAAGTTCTCTTTGAAGAGAAGTTGTTTTTAAAGCTAAGTGCCTCTTCTGGGGAGGCATCGGCGGGTGCGTTGATGAAAGCTACAGCTCTTATCTTGTCTGCTAAAGCAGACATAGCTTGAGCTACGGTGGTTTTATCGGAAAAGCCGGGAACGTCAAGAATTTTCGGAAAGAATCCGAAGGTGCTTTTCGCTTTTTCAAAAAGTTGTAGTCCTTCGGTTACATCTGTGTCGGCGGTCTCTTCAGGATTTTCTCCAACGCTTACCACTAAACAGGTGCAATCTTTGTGGTCAAAGTAGGCTCTTAAGGCTTTGTGAATTGTTGAGTTTGAGTTAGGTTCTCCGAAAGTTTCAAGGGCTTCGTCCCAATTTCTTACTACAAAAATTTCATCTTTCTTTCCCAGTGGAGAAGTTCCTACAAGACCTATTATTGCAGATGGAACTTCTACAAAGGGGATTACGCCTTTTAGTTTTTCTTTGACCTTTACTCCGTGCAAGAACTCTGCCATCTCCCTTTCCTCGCAACACAGGTTTTTTTCAGTATAGAGCAAAGGAAGATGGCAGGTGGTAAGGTTACCACTTCAAGGCAGACGATATCCTTTCAATTCGTCTATGTGAACGGGTTCGATATTCCCTTCTCTGGTTTCCCTGACTAAAACAAATCTTTGTTTTAACTTAACCGAAAAAACTGTGAGTCTCTTCTTTTTTCGGAAAAAAGTTGATGGAGGTACTCCGTATCTTCGTCTAAAAATGGATTCTGGAATGAATTTAACTTTGAATTTAACTTTCACCTTTCACCTCCAGAAACTTCTGTGCCTCAATGAGAAGCTCCTTAGCTTCAACAATGGCATTTTTCGCTCTAATTAAGGATTCTTCCGCCATGTCAAGCCGACAGTGGCTTCTGATGATGATTTCAAGACCTATACAGACGTCTCTTTCTGCTCCGTTGAGTTTGGATAAAATTCTCTCGGTATCAATCATTTTCCACTCTCCCTTTCCGTTTTCTTGTGTTTCCGGGTTTCCATCCCATGTCCCGGAGGAGGGAGAGGAGGTCGGTAGCCTCCTCCTCCCTCAAATCTTTTGAGGTTGAGACTCCGAAACATAGGCGGAGTATCCGTCTGTATTCGGTATCTGAAAGTCCAAGTTCTCTTTTGGCAATATGAATCTTTGCCAGGTTTTTTCTATCAGGCATTGCTCTCCTCTGGCTCTTTTACGGGAACTCCAAGGGCATAAGCTTTTCTTAAAGCCCTGGATGTGGCTCTTCCTTCGGCAAGCTCAATTTTTCTTTCTGTATCTTCTCCATCTGATGCTGAGCCAAGTCCAGAAAAGGTAGAACCATCGTTAAGAGTTACTGTTACCTTCACAATTGGAAGTTTCGGATCAAGAACTTCTGCATCTATACTTTTCGTTCTTTTCTGGGGTTCAGGATGGTTCTGAGATAGATAGAGAAGTCCGTCAAGGGTAACATAGGGTTTGCCGTTTTCCTCCAGGATTACCCAGTGAATGTCCTTCTGGAGTCCAAGTTGCTTTAGTCTTTCGACAATAGCTTTGTTGTCCATGATTACTCCTCCTCATCGTCTTGAATTTCAGTTATCCATTTGTTTTCTTCTTCGAGCTTTTTCAGTTCGTAATCTTTCCACTTTTCATCTTCCAGTCTTTCTATTCCTTTCTCCTCCCAATAGATGAGAGCCATTGTCACTTCTTGCGGAAGGTAGTGTTTGTAGGGAACGAATCCCTCTTCTGTTTCAACGTAAACTTCTACGAAGTATTCTCCGTTTGTAACGGGAGTGAGAACAAGGTGGTATTTCTTCCCGTTCCTCTCTGCTTCTCCAAGCTTTGTAAACTTCTGTTCAGGATTGTCGTTACAAACTTTTACAGCCTCTTCAAGTGTTTCGAAACCCTTCATCTTTCCACCTCCTGTAATTTTTCTGATTCCACTTGTTGGATTTAAACATTCCTTTAAAGAGTTAAGTTTAAGTTCAAGAAGCCTCATAGCATTAATTCTGAGGAACTTCATCTCAACTCCTTCTGATTCTTTTTAGCAGGTCTGATTGATAGAAATTCAGACTCAGTGACGGTGATATACTTTTCTGCTTTCTCTCCTAAGTCTGCTCGAAGGAGCTTTACATCAACCCTTTCTCTACGGGTTTTCTGGATTCGGAGAACAAACTTTGTTCCACTCCCTGTAATAACTGAAGTTTCTTCAACGTTCTGGGTTACAAGCTCTCCGTAGATGATTCCTCTGATTTGTTGTTTTCTGTCGTTTAGCTCTTGAATTTGAGCTTCAAGTTGTTCATACTCATTAATTAGGTCAGTCAGGTTTATTTGTTGTTGTTCTACTCTGCCGATCCCTTCAGGGGTCGGTGTTTTTTCTAAAAGTTTCCTGACTCCTTCATCACAATAAGCCACCTCTTCCCTCCTTTTAGGGGTTCTCTCTGTTCCGTAGCTAATTTCCTTCACTTCCATCTCATACCTCCACAGTGATTTTTGTTTGCCACTTCTTTCTTCTTTTAGGTGGTTCTTCTATCCTTGCCTCCGCTCCAAAAAGAACCTTGACCATGCAGACAGGGAAATCGTCCGGCAGGATGTAGAGAACTTCAGAGTTGTTAGGCACTTTCTTTGCCACCAGGTAGGTTCTCTCTTTTCCGTTCTCGTAGAGAGTTATCTTTTCACCTATTGCAGGGTCGCTGTGAAGTGGAACTAATACTTTCATGCCAGCACCTCCTTGAGGAAACTTTCCCTAAACCACTTTGCTTTCTTTTTCCTTGCAGGAGTGAAAATTGGATTGCAATCTTGCGTCCATTCGTTTTTAAGATACCAGGCTATTCTTGTGATAATTCCTGGTTGATGTCTTCTCAAAAGAGTCCACATAGCTTTTGCAACAAGGCGGGTTTCTTCTCGTCTTTCCGGGTGCAGATGATAGATGAAAAAGTCCAACCATGCTTCATGGTCACCTTGCACCCAGAAAGTTGCGTAAGGTTCATCTACTTTTTTCATATAGGAAAACGAAGGATGTTGAATCTGGTAGGCAACAAAAATGGGAATCTTAAGCTTGAATGTGGCAATGCTACTTTTCAAATAACCTATTTCCTCTTCTTCTACGCTAAAATCATTGGGGAAATAGTTATCAAGTAAATCGGTAATATCTATCTCTCCCCATCTTGCAATTTTCACAAACTTAAAAGGAGTTTCGTCTCCTTTTTCTATAAGCAAGTTCCAGAATTTTTCAGGATCTTCCACATCTTCACCGTAACTAATAGAAGCAACGGTAGTGACCGCTTCAATTCTTGCTTCGTGGCATTTGTTAGCATGGGAAAAATCCCATAGTTCCACTTTACAAAGCTCCACTTTACAAAGCTCACAATCGTGGTAAGGGGAAAGTTCCCCAATCTTACGGATATACTTGAGTTTTTTACTCACCATGCCTCCTTTTCATATCCTTACAGGTGCTTTCACTATGTCAATTATTATCCTGTCATCGTCAGGGTCGTCGTTTAGTTTCTCCCAGATGATTTGGTTTTCCCTGAAACAATCATCGTAGTAGCAACCGTCGTGGAGACAGATGTCTGCAAGTCCAACTTTGCCTTCCTTTTTTGAATAGGTCTGCACTTTCAATCTCACGTAGAGTTCTCCTTTCTCTATCGGTTCTTCACACAGAAAGCAGATGTAGTCCTTACGTGCTATTGGCACGGTTACCCCCTAATCAAGGTTTTAGCCTGTAAACTTTCCTTAATCTCCATGTGGCTCTTTTGCCCATTACCCTTGTGTAGAACTTGAAATCAACCGTCCCATCTGTGTTTTCATCTATTTCTTTCTTCACTCCAGCTTTACCGAGCCAGCGAATGAACTCTTTGATGCTCGGTCTCTTCTCACTTCCGAGAATCACTCCTCCTTCGTGGGGAAGAAGCTCGATTTCAACTAATTTGGCTGGATTTGGACATTGTTCTGGATTCGCCAGAGTCGCCTTGAACATGGTTACCTCCTGAAAAGAGTTCAAGCTTCTATCCCGTTCTCCTCCAGTATTTCCTGCATTGCCCAGAGTTCTCATCCCACCACCCTCCATTTGGTTATTTCCAGAAATCTCCTTAGCTCTATGCCTTTTGCTTTAAAGTGAAGGAAGAAGCCTTCTCTGAAAAACGTTTCGACATCTACCTGATAGAGTCTTCCCTGGTAAACAACCTCAAGGGTTCCCAATCCATAGTCAGGTTCAGAGTGGAGAAACTTGCACAGGTGCCAGGGGAAACCAAAAGCCACAGATTTCTGGAACAGTCCATGAAAACCTTTTTCTTGTTTGCGAAGAGTTTTTGTGTAAAAATCGTAGTGGGCTATCTTGCGTTGTTTTCTCTTCTGCTCTCTTTCTTTTTTCTTTGTTTTTGGGTTTTGGATAGTATCAAGCTCTAAAAAGACTGTTCCTCCAGCGGTTATGAAGTAGGTTACTCCATCTGGATCTGTGAATCTAACCGGTCTGATTACAACGGTTTCTCTTACCTTCCCGCCTTTCATCTTTCACCTCTTACCATTTGAGTTCTTCCTCAGGGGCATACATAACAAGGCTCTGATAGAGTGTTACAAGCCTGCCGTTTCTTCTGGTTTTGCCTACTTTTCTGACGTGTCCTCTTTTTTCAAGGACTCTTATGTAGTTTCTGACAGTTGTTTCCCAGTTGATTTGAGCTTTTGACAGGTCGTAGGTTTCTTGGATTACATCTACAATTGCAAAGGTTCTCATACGTTTCAAAACGTCTGCTATCTCTTCTCTGGCTTTCATTGAACCCTCCTATACCTCGCCTTCGGACGCTTTGAAGTTTGTTTAAGAAGACCTTCTTTGTAGAGTTTCCTGATGAAGTTTGCAGTTGTCTTTGGGTTAATTCCAACTGCCTTAGCAACTTCTATTGGGGAGAAGTCTCCTTCAAGGCTCTCTATGTAGGAAAGGATTTTGAAGCGTGCAGTTTCCTTACCGGTTGCCTTTGGAATTTTTTTCTGAGTATCGGTGTTGTAGTCTGTTAAGCAGTAAGTATTGTGGTCAGCAGTTACTGGTTTCCAGCCTGTTAGCTTTTTCACTTCGTAAAGTTTTTCTCTCGTTGAACTTCTGATTCCAACAACTCTAAGGTAACCAGCGCGGGCAAGAAACCTTAAGTAATAGCCACAAACATACCTTGAAACCCCGGTTATTCTGGCAACATCGTTAACAGTAAAGACATCATTTACTTTCCTCAGAAACCGCCAGATCCTTTCAGCTGCTTCTCCTTTTTTTAAGGCTACTCTTGCCATTTCTAAGCCCCCTCAAAAGCCTTTCTGTTTTTGACAAAAACTCTTTTGACATCTACGTCGCTAAGGATTTCTTTGTTGTTTGCCACTGCATATCTTTCAAGAGCTTCCAGGGTAATGATTACCTGTCTTGTATTTCCACCTGTTTCGGTTTTCAAAACCTTGAAAGCATCCTGCGAGAGAGATGTCTTTTCGAGACAGGAACTGGCTATCTTTTTGATATCTGAAAGCGAGAGAGGTTCAAGGTGGCGAATAACTCTTACTCTGCTGTGGAAAGCTCCAAACTTCCTGACCAGAGGAAGGAATTCAGGAGAACCCACGAGGAGTATTGGAACCTTAGCTTCGTCGTGAAGGTCCCGCAGGATTTCAACCATTCTTTTCTTTTCAACTAAGCGGTTGGACTCGTCAAGGAGAATGAGGGGTTTTTCTTCTTCCTGCCTCAAGAGAGAGACTATTTCGCTGAATATCCTGTAAAGGTTGCCTTTTGGAGTGCCTCCAAGCTCTAAGAGAAGCTCTTCAAAGAAATCTCTTGTTGACATTGAAGCCTTGATGGACATGTAAACGACATTCTTGTTCTGGGTGTAATACCAGAGGCAGGTTTCTGTTTTTCCAATTCCGTATGGAGCTGATATAATTCCTATGGAAGGGTTACGGAGGCGGGATGCCTCCTTCAATGCATCAATTACCCCAAGGAACGTTGTAACGTTGCTTATGGATGCTACAAATTTGTCTTTACGCATAGCGAACCTCCTTTTGCTTGTTTGTATGGGTTGGTTCTTCAAACGGTGGTTCGTCAAGTGCGATTTTGATGGCTGTTGTGAGGGCAAGCTCAATAAGGCTTTCCTTGCCCTCCTCTTTTGCAAGTTCTCTGAGAGCTACATTGAGCCAGAAATTGCAGGCTTTTTTCCTTAGGTCAACTGTCTTTTGCTCCTGCATGGCTTTACCTCCTCTATGCAAGTTTGATCTGGCTTTCAAGTTCCTCAAATGCCGGAAAGACTTCCATTTTGACGAATTCCTCGTATTTCTCTTCTTTTGAGAAGTTTTTGAGCCATTCGTAGTCTTTCTGGCTTATCGGCTCTCCAGACTGAATTCGGTCTATCAGGACTCTTGCTCTTTCGAAGGGATCAAGGTAGTCTGCTGTTTCTCTTGCTAAAGTTTCGGCTTCTTCCACTTGCTTAATGATTTCCTTAGCTTTTACAACTTCCCTGTTTTCAAACTCTTCCTGCTGGCGTTTGTCAAAGGCAATTAGGTTTGGTTCTTTTTCAAATGAAGTAATTAGAACTTCATAAGGATCTGCACTGAATTTTTTAGTGAACTCTTTAATTTCCTTCTTTTGTCTATTGAGTTCTTTTCTGACACGTTTTTGTGTTTTGGCTATTACCTCTGCTCTTATTTTTTCTCCAAGAGCAGTGTGGTTAAAAGCTCTTGCAATGAAGTTTCCTTTCTCGTCAAAGACGAAGAGAACCCTGTAATCCGATAGATCCTGACGGACATAGACGGTGCAGTCGCCATTTTGCTGGTGGTAAAGGGCAAGCTCTTGAGAGTAGTAGTAAGTATTATGGATTCTGATTCCCTTGTTCGTAAGCTTACGCTTAACTGCTCTTGCAAGAAGTATGTCAAGGACTCTCTCGTCCTCAATTTTTGCAGGTTTCTTAGGAGAGTTGAGAATTAACTGTTCTACGATTCCAAATGAGTGCTTTTCTTTGCGGTAACGTTTCTCTATAAATTCGTTTAGCTTTTTGCTTAATTCCTCCGGAGATAGGTAAATTTCAAGGGCAAAGTCTTCGTCTCTGAGGAGTTTCTTAGCCCACTTTTTCCTGGCTTCTATCCTTCTCCTTTCTGCTACGTTGTGTCCAATGTAGCCGGGAAGGACTTCAAAAACTTGGGTTGCTATCGTTCCAAAAACTCGCTCTACAAAAGCCTTGTATTGAGGTTGGTATGGCGGGCAGTAAATAAGCTCTATGTTGAATCTTTCACAGACCTGCTGGAAGTGTTCAGATTTATAGACAGAGCCGTTGTCTGTAACTATTTTCTCTGGAACTCCAACCTCTAAAAGCCACTTTCTCAGAAGGTTATCAACTACAACGTAGGAGTTTTCTCTCTCTGCAAGGGCAAATCGAACGTCTCTACTGTAAACGTCTATGAGAAAGGTTAGCTGGAGTCTTTTCTGTTTTTCTACTACCGTGCCGTCGGACTGTTTTTCACTCCACTTACACATCACGTCGGCTTTTGTGGAGTCAAGCATTAGAACCTGACCGTAGTATTCGGCACGGTAGGCTTCTTTCTGGTCGCCATAGGCAGGCATATATCTTTGACGCCATTCGTCAGGAGAGAGGATATATTTGATAATGGCATCGTTCTTTTTCCTGAACTCCTTATACCACTTCATAAATGCCTGATAACTTGGTGGATGGTCTTTTAGCTTTCCTTCTTTGTAGTAAAACCTGAGAGTTTCGTAAATCCTTTTTCCTCTTTCTATTCCTTTATAGAGACAGCTCCAGACAACAGCCTGCATTTCTGGAGTAATGGCTCTTTTTCTTCCCTTGTTTTTGTGTTTAGGGAGAAGGGCGTAAAGACCTCCTTCTTCAAAGAGAGCTATCCAGCGGTAGAGGGTTTTAACGGTGAGTTTGTGAATGCCAGCCTCTAAGGCTTCTATGACGTTAATTTTTCCGTTGTTGTATGCCTTTACAAATCTTTCTTTTGCTTCTGTTTCCCTTAGCTCTTTGTTTCTTTTCCTGAAAGTTTTGTAAGCCTTTACGAGCTTGTATCTTGCTCTTGCCTCGTTTTTGTGTTCTTCTTCCGCTACTTCAAAAAGTCTCATCCACTCTTTGAGCTGTTCTGTATCTACAACCGAATGAGCAGGAATGAACTCTTCCGGAACTCCAATAAAGTGTTCAAGGATTTTTGACTGAATTTCTTCGGGGAGATTCTCTACAAGAAACTCTTTCTGGTAACCGCCACGGGTGGGGACTTCTCTGTATGTCCAGTTCTCCTTTTCTGCCCTTCTTCTTACATGTTCTTTTGATAACTGGAGGATCTGAGCAAGTTTGGGAAGTGGAATCCACTCTGGAACGTTGACGCTTTCGGTTACATTGGGAGTAAAAGTTACATTGGAGGTTACATTGGCTTGATTACTCGTGTTAGTTACATTGGAAGTTACATTGGATTTTTGAGTTACATTGGTAATATCTTGATTTTGAAAGGTTACATTTGAGTTGACACTTTTGTTGACGCTTTCTGGAGTAGTTACATTTAAAAGTGTCAACTGTGAAGGGTTGACGCTTTCGGCTGAAAATTGGGTTGAAAGTGTCAACTTTTCTGGCTGATTTTCGGCAGTTTCATGTTTACCATCTTTTAAGGATAGATTTTGATTTTCAATTGCTATTTCTGATTTTTTATTTTTGGCTGGATTTTGATTTTGACCGCAGGTTACATTGTTATTGGTTACATTGGTTACATTGAGGTTACATTGGATTTTTTCTTTTATGTCTGACGGTAATTCCTTAATTATGAACTTCTTTAGTGGCTTTCCGCCTCTTGGGTTTGGTTCTTCTTCATATTTCCAATTTTCGGCTTTTGCTCTTTTAATAATCGCCGGTCTTGAAATGCCGAGCAGTTTAGCGATTTCACCTGCGGTCAATTTCATTGGAGAACCTCCACAGTGTTAACCTTTCCACCTTTAGGGGAAAAGAGTGCTATTTCTTTTCTGGAACTCGTAAAAGGAGCTCGTAGTCTGTAAACGGAATTTCGAGTTTCACTTCTACCTGCCACTCCTTCTTCACAAGTTGCAGGAGATAGGTAAAGAAGAAGTAGAGGAATCCTGTGGAAAACAGAAGAAAGAGAAGTGTTCCAAGAATGGGTTGCAGTAAAAAGAAAATCAGATACCGTGCTACTTTTGAGATAAAAGTTTTGAACTTCATTTTTGCCTCCGTTAACTTCGCAACAGATAGTGTTTTCTTGGTAATCTTCACCTTTGCGATATGTCTGCTCTTGTGGGTTTCTTTTCTTGTTGCCCTTGTTGTTCTTTTCTAAACTTGCAGACCTACTTATCATCTTTGCTACCCTCTATTCTCTTTGTCTTCTCTTCAAGTAACCTGCGAATCTGGTTAACTTCAAAAAGAAGTGAAAGCCCGATGAGAATCAGGTTTACAGCTATGATTTTCAGAAGCCTTACCGGTTCACTTGCTTTGCTGGTTTCTATCAGGAAGACAAGGAATCCCAGAAAAAGAGCTGGAACAAGAGGGAACATCCTTTTCACCGTTGCCTCCTGAAAGAGAGTCCCCCGCAAAGGGGACAACCTATAAACTTGTCGATGCAACCAAACCTAAAGGGGGCAGAGAGAATTGCCACTGGCAACTTGGAACACTTATTCATTGTTTTGCCTCTTGTTTTCTCTGGATTCAGAGCCTATTTTGATTAATGGGAGGATCGTGGTTATTGGGATGGAGATTGACCTTCTGAACTCTTCTGTGAGTCCTTTCGGGTCAATCTCTGTCCCACCCTTAAACAGGGCTTTTGCAAGTGTCCTCTCGAAAGCTTTAAGAACGTGCTCTCTGTAGCTGTCAAGAGTTTTTTCAATGAGAGTAACGAGCTCCTGTTTTTCAGGTTCTTCAATCTCGACGTAACCGCAATCGATAAAAATCCTGATACCGCCTGCTGTTTTAGTTGTCTTGATACCGCCAAAGTGAGGACAGTCAAAGCAGATGCTTCCTGTGATTGTTTTCTCTTCTCTTGGACAGTAAACCGTTACTTGAATCGGAATCGGGAGAGTGTCTTTTACTTTCATGGCATTCCTCCTTTCTGGGTTTAGTCTGGGTAAGGTGGGTCAAAAACTTCCTCTCCGAATTCTTCTATGAGAGCTTCCTTTATTTCAGAAGCCTTGCCATCTTTTGCTGGAGTGCGGAGTGTTACTACCTTTTGAGCGAGTCTATACGGAAATCCCCTTTTATCGCACCAATCTTTCAGGGAGAGATAACCCTTCTGGAGAAGTTTTGTTTTCAGGTTTATGCTGTATGTGAAATACGGTTTACCCATCGCTTCCTCTGATATGATTTCTATGTTCTCATCGTGCTACCAATAGAAATGATAAGTCAATTTTGAGCGGTTGTCAAGCATTAATGAGCGATAACTTGGAAAAGGAGGTAAAAAATGATTGGTAAGCGGTTAAAGAAAGTCAGGAAAACTCTTGGTATTACTCAGCGAAACTTTGCAAAAGAAATAGGTATTTCCGAAGCTACCCTGAGAAGATATGAAAACGAACAATTTCTACCTGACGCAGAGGTTCTTCAAAGATTAGCCAAGAAGTTCGGTATTAATATTCACTGGTTAATCACTGGCGAAGGCTCAATGTTTGTGAACCCAGACCTTAAAGAAATCCCTCCAGAAAAAGCTGGAATAGACAAAGAACTGGCGGTTATGATTTCAATGCTTACTCCAGAGCAACAGGAAGGATTAAAACAACTTTTTAGGGGTTACCAGAAGATGCTTACTTCCAGGCTCTCCGCCTCTTCTTCGGAGAGACAGCGGGAAACTGCTAACCTCTCTAATTCTCACGATGAGAATGTGGTAGAATAATCATTAGAAATTGTCTAATGCAGGGATATATTTTTTTGTCAATTTTCGTTAGCACGATGCTAAATTTAATACGACTAATTTGTTTGCAAACAGAGGAAGGAAAAGTGGCAAAGATTATTCCACTTTATAAAAGTTTTGAGTTTCAAGAGAAACTTAACCGTTGTTTACAGGGAGACGGAGACGAGTGTTTGGACTCCCTCATAGAAGAAATCGAGAGCTATTTGCAAAGGAAACCTGATGATGAAGATGCAGTTCTGTATTTATCTCTTGCTTTAAAGGCGAGAGGGTATAAGAAAAGAGCTCTCGAAGTTGTAGAAAATTTTGTTAATTCTTATTTATCTCCTAAGCTGCTCTTTTATCTAATTAACCTCTATATAGACACGTTAGATTTTAAAAAAGCGATGGAAGTAATCAATACTCTCAAGAGGTTACCGTTGACTCAAAAAGGTAAAGAAAAAGTAGCAGCTTACGAGGCTTTACTTTACTTCAATATGAAAAATCCAGAAAAAATAGCCAATTTATTTAAGGAATTTGGCAGGCAGTTCTCAAAAGTTCTTTTTTCTATCTTATCTTCTGAAAGTGCAGGCTGTATCCTGAGGTTTTATAAGGGATACCAAGAGGGTAAGGAATGGTTATCTACCAAAGAATGGCTTAGGAAAGCCTTTGATGTTTTAAAAAAGCATTATCCAGAACACAGTGTTTTCCTTATAATCGAGAGTGATGAAGAATATCCTGATTGGAAGACCCCCGTGTTCTATATTGTTGGGGAGTTACCCAATCTTTCAACTGACGAGTTTGTTGACTGGAAGCTAAGTAAAGAAGAAGAGGCAGAAAAACTTATCCAACCTTTTGTAAAAGAATTAACCATAGTGAGGTTTTGAGATTCTCCCCAATGGTAGAGATGATAGAACCTAAACACTTCAAACAGATTTCTTATCTAATAGAAAGGTGGTCTATACCGTCTTACCTTGATAATGCTAAGCAAAAAACAGCAATCGGTAGGCTATACTACTATGTGTTCCTTGAAATACGTGAAATTATAAAAGCGAAACTTTCTCCTTCCCAACTCGAGGAACTTGAGTCTGGTAACTTGAGAGGAAGGATTCACATAATTCTCATAAATCTCTTATACAAAGTTGGTCTGACAGAAGAAGGTAGAAACCTCTGGAAGCTCAGAGATATACGGAATTTTGCAGATTACAACTTACAAATGGGTGGAGTAGAAGTATCCCTTTCAGAGGCTAAAAAGCTAACCAAAAATTTAGAAGACTCCTTTCAAAAAATCAGGAATTTACCTGAATCTCAAGTTCAGCAGGCTTTCAACTCAGTAGTTTAACTTCCCTTTCTCTTCCCACTCCCACCTGCCATTCCTTTAGCTCCGTATAGGCGGGAGAATTAACCTTCACGTAGAAAACTCCCTGAATACCCATTAAACGGTAGATAATCTGGTCTGGATTTATAGCCTGTCCTAACTTTTTCCTGGTCTCTGCTATGTAGCTGTCTATGGCTTCTCTGCATCTATCCAGAATTTGTGTGGCAAGAGTGCCAAATCCTTCGGCAATCTTTATTTCCACGTCAACTATAAACTCTACAGGCTTGGCTGGTTTTACTACAACGTAATCGGTTAAGGGTCTTACGTCTTCTGCTGAAAGTATCTCTTCCACTTTTGAAAGTATCTCTGAAGGAACAGGAAGTTGATCTGTTAGAACGTAAACTTCCACAACTCCAGGAGAAGGAGATAAAACTGATACGTCTATCACGCTGGCAGAGGCAGTTTTAGCCCAGTAGATATATCCTTTTCTCGTTCCAGCAGTATTGAAACGGTAAGATGCAAGGCGAATTCTGTCTCTTAAATGCTCGTCATCCTCGGTTTCTTTCCCTCCAGCAGTAATGGTAATGTTTTCAACTGTCTTTACGTAAGGAACAGGTTGAAGAAGATTTTTAAGTTCTCCAGCTAAGAATCCGTTGCCTGCAGTTCCAGGAGTCTCACATATAAATAGGGCATCAAAGGTTGGCGTATTTTCTGGAATGATAAGAGGTTCCCGCGGTTTAAAGATGAGCTGATTGGGAGAAACTATCTTCACGTCTTCTGTATCCAGGAGAATTTGAGGATGGGGAGTTTCCAGATAGAATCTTACAGTGGTAATGGCTGGTTCTGGAGGAAGTCTTTTCACTCCAAGCCACTCTCCAAGCAGGTCAAGAGCTTCTCCTTGTGCATAGCGAAGGAAGTTCTGCTTTCGGTAGTAGTTCATCTGTCCTTCAAGTTGAGAGCGGTCGTAGGCTATGAGGGAAATGAGAAAGTCTTCAACGTCTGACGGAGAAGGGTATCTTCCAGTCATACGGGCGTAGTTCTCTCTCAGCTTCCTGACAAGCTCTTCAGGTGGGGTTACTGTAAACATGCCTTTCTCCTCTTTCTCCTAAAACTAAGGAAGAGTTGCTTTGTATTCTTCGAGAGTTAGCACAGTATCAGGTTCTTTCCACGCAGGATTTTGCTCTAAGGACCTTAGAAGAGGAGGAGGGTCTTTCAGCTTGAAATCCTTACCGTAAATCTTCCCGTTTCCGTCAAAGTCTTCCTGCTGGATAAATTCCTGACTCAATATAACCGCATAGCCAAGAGGAGCTGATTTTCCTCTGTTGTCTATGTTTATGATGTGGTCAGATGTAAAAGCTCCGCATCTATTATTTGCAGAATCCCACAGCATGCAAGCCGATTGGATACATTCCTTTTCCTGAAAAGAAGCTTGCATTGTTGACTGGTCAAACACCCAGTTGCTCATAAAAGGACAAACTGCCATGTTATCCCCCGGAATTACTATCTCCTGAACCAGTTACCACTATTCCAGCTCCACAGGGAACTATGTGAATATCTCCTACTCTATGAGTTGGAATGCCGTTTGTAAGAACTGTAGAACTTCCAGAAACAGCAAAGCTGACTGGACAGTGAGGACAGGTAGAAGCTCCAATGTCGCCCTGTCTCATCTGCTCCCTGCCGTTTACGTAAGTATCAGGGCTACCCGCTATGTGAATACTTATCCAGCTATGGGGACAGCAGGGAGCACCTACACTGCAAATGCCTGCAGATATATCTCCTACCCGTGTGTTGCTGCTCATTTCTTTCCTCTATGGGTTGATATTCACAAACTTTCCTTTTATGGTTACGTTATTTGAGGCTTTAACAGTCGCATCCTGTCCAGCTTCTACTGTTGCGTTCTGGTCTGTCTTTACGGTTACGTTGCCAGTTGCGTGAATGTAAACAGTTCCTTCTACATGAACATAAAGACGGTGTTTTTTACGGTCGTATTCAATTATCGTTCCGTCTTTAAATCGTCTGTGGTATTTGTCTCTGTCCGCTACAGGAGGAGGATCTTCAAGGGTGTAGTAGCTTCCTACTACAAAGCCTCTTTCAAAGTTTGGAGGAGTGAAGAGGCACACTACAAGTTCGTCAACGTCCGGCATCCAGTATTCTTTATCAAGTTCCGTTTTTGTGGTTAGAACCGGAAGCCAGTAGGTTACGAGTTTATCCTTCTCTCCAAGCTCTACTCTGACCTTAGCAGTCTTTTCATCAATTGCTACAACTTTTCCAATGGCTATCACCCTATTGAGTTGTGCTTCAAGCCATTCAAGTCTGTCCTTTACCTCTCTCAGCTCCTCAAACATTAATTCCCTCTAAAAGAGTCTTCGGATGTACCTTCTTGCTACTGCAGATTTTGTCTCTCCTGCCCTTTCAAGCCCTGAAACTGCCATTTCAAGGGCGTCGGGCAGATCGTCATGAGCTCCCTTGGGAAACTCGATAAGCTGATCTATCAGAAGTTTCTGGTTCCTTCTGAATCTGATTAGTCCATTTTCTATGAGAGGAGAAAGTTTCTGGATTCTCAACTCCTTACTTACTTTTGGCTTTATCCCTTTAATCGGTAAGTACACTCCACTTTTACTCGCTTCCCTCATTATCTGATTTTTGTAGATTTCCTGAAATGCAATTTCCTCAAAGAATATCTTTTTGGGTTTGAATGCTAAATATTTCTCGATTATTTTCTTTGTGAGATTTAAATCTGAAATCTTTTCAGCAAAGGCGTCAAGAACGTAGATAATGCCTGTTTCTTTGTCTTTACCAACTGTTACAATCGCCGAATAGTCTCCTGTTTTCTTACCAGTGGCAGGGTCGACTGCCATTGTAACATTTAGTTTTCTATTTACTATTTCAGCTGGTTCATAATACTGAAACCATTCAGGTTTGAATACCATGTCTTCTTCAGAGAGTGGTTCGTTCAGATATTCTGTTGCAAAGGCTATGCTGCCGATTTCTGTTTTTCTCTGGTATAGTCTGTCTAAGGACCAATAATCATTCCAAAGAGCTTTTTCTTTTCCACTTTCGTCCTTGAAGATTGCTTTAAACTTAACTGCAAACCAGTCTTTTAATTTCCCTTCTCTTACTTCTTTTAAGAGCCTTGAAGGAAGGTCGTCGTGGTGGAGAATCGTATTAGTGAAGATTATGAAAGCGTCTCTGTCTGCCATTGGAATGATTGTTCTTTTAAATCTCCTGTAGATTTTTTCTCTTTTAGATGGACTTTCTGCATCGGTATCCTTTAAAACATCATCGCACAAGATTAAATCTGGACGGCTTTCCCTTTTTCTCATACCTCTGAGGGAGCCGTCTATTCCTTTACCTGTTATGTTTACGCCGTTTTTGAACTTCAGCCTTTCTCCTTTCCACTTATCTCCTCTAACGTCTCCAAAGTCTTCAAGGATTCTTTCGTTTTCTTCTACCTCAAGCTTTATGTTTTCAAGGATTTCTTCAGCAGATGGCTTTGATGCAGCAATGATTACTATGTTCTTAGCTTTTTTAAAGAGTGCATTCCAGAGGAGATAGGCTTCAGCCCTTGTAGTTTTGCCGTGCCCTCTTGGTTCTACGTTCACGATTCCTTTTATTTTTTCAGAAGGTTTTAAAATGTCCCAGTCTTTGGGATCTATCCACTTTTTGAGTTCCTCAATTGTTTCTGGAGTTACCTTGTGAGTATTGAAAATCTCAAGAAGCAATTTCTGATAAGGGGCAGGTTCCGAGAAGAATTTGTGAGAAAGATAGTAACGACAGAAAAACCAGAAATCACTTTCAGCCTTTTTCAGCCTCTCTGCTTTTGCTGGATCGATTTCAATATCGACTTTTTGTAGAGCTCTTTGTAGAGCTTTCTTCTTAATGCTCAACTGTAAGCTCCTTTATGGAGTTTATAACAGCTTCTGCAACGTCCGGTTTATCCTGAAATTCCTGTTTAACACGACTGACAAGCTTCTCTATCATCTCCTCGAACTGCTCAGCATATCTTTGTTCAAGTTCAGCCTGAGTCTTTTCGGCATAAGCAGAAGCTCTCATGAAGTTTGAAAGCGTGTTTATGGCTTCTTTTGTTATGGTTATGTGCTCTTTAAGTACTTCGGGATTGAACCCTTCTCCCTGCATTTTTTCTGCCATCTGGTCTAAGACAAAAACCAGCTGCTGATATATTCCAATCATTGCGAAAGACAGCCCTTTCGTAGCTGTTAAAAGCTCTCCACTGTCAAGGTTTTCCCCAAAAGCAAGGGCAACGTCAAACATATTCTGCTTGTCTTTAAACCAGTTCCAGATGGACTTGTAGGAAATTTCTATCCCGTACTTTTCCTGCAGATAATCTTCAAGGTATTCAAAAGTTCTGCCTTCCCTTCTTAACTTGATAATCTCTTGCTTTATGTGGTCGGGAAGCCTGTCAAACTTTTTGAGTCTTGTTTTCCTTGCCATCAGCACTCCCTTGGCAGAACTATGGTTTCATCAACTGCCTGTTTGTCTATAAGCAGATAAGCTTTTGGAGTTGCAAAAAGGACGGTATCAGCATCAAGGTAAGGGGTTTCTTTTCTCAGGTAGCCATCGTTTATAAGTTCAACAATTACTTCTTTGAGTTTAGGAAGTTCCAGAACTCCAGGATCATAGAACCTTAAGAGAAGGGCATATATTTGACCATAAGTAAGACCGCTTAAGTGGTGAACGGTTTTATAGAAAGAAAGTATCCTGCCTTTGAGCTTGGGTCTTTCAAACATCTTTTCCCCCTTGAACCTTCAAAATTTCCTTTAGAAGTTCTTTGAATTCTCTCTGGATTTCCCTTTGTGCCTTGAGGAAGTTGTTGTTCATTTCTTCAAAGCGACGGCTTGTGTCATTCATGAAAGCTATGAGGTCAACCTTTTGAACTAAATTTCTTTCATGCTCTATGAGCTTCTTATCCTGCTGGAGTATCTTTCTATCAAGTTCGTGGTATCGTTCATGAAGAACTTTATCAAGCTGGTAGTGTTTTTCGTTCAATGAGTTAAATTTCTTTTCAAGTTCTTCTTCCAGTTGGGACTGTCTTTCTTCCCATGCTTTGAATTTTCTATCAAGGACAGCTTCAAGCTCCTTAAGGATTTTACTCTGCCCCTTCCACTTTTCATAGAGAACGTAAATCATGAAAATAACCGAGTAAAGAACAGGTGAACCTGCTGCATCTTTAAGGAGTGAGAAAAACATGCTATCCAAGTTTTCTCTCCTTGTGGGAATTTACACTTGAAGATAGCAGGGTTTAAGAGTAAAGGTGGTAAGGTTACCAGCGTTAATGAGCGTAGCCCGTGTTGTCTTCCCAGAGGTCTTTCATGAGCTTTTCAAATGCCCACTTAAGTTCTGGAGTTGCCTTGTCTATGGCTTCAAGGAGCTTTTCTTTGAAGTTCTGTTCTGAAACTCCTTGAAGGGAAACATTCAAGTTAACATTTACCTTTGGAGAAAAGCTAACAGTTTTGTTGCCTTGCTCTTTTACTTTTTCAATCTTTTCCGTAAGCTTTTCCATCTTTTCTTTCTGGGAGAACTGCTTTTCAAGAACTTTTTCGTGAATAGTTCTTTTCTCCTGCTGGTTTTGATGAATTTCCTTCTGGCGTATTTCCTCTCGTTCTCTAAGGGTTTCTCTCGTCTCTTTTTTCTGGTGAAGTTCTCTGATATGCAGTTTTTCGTAAACAACCTCCTTGTGAGTGGCTTTCTCGAATGCTTCCCTGACTCTTTCAGGTGGAACTACTCCTTTTTCTCTTAGCTTCTTTTTCTTTTCCTCTTCTCTTTCTTCGTCTCCGAAGAAGAATCCAAATACACCGGAAATCTTGTCTTTTAGCCAGTTAACCGCTTCAAGAGGCTTTTTGATCACAGAAAGTATTCCAGAAGTGAATGTTTCTATTATCTTTATGCCAGCTTTTGTAAGGTCAATCCCGGTTATAAACTCTACTGCAGATTTCACAGCTTTTAAAAGCAAAACAACAGGATGGTAATCCACAAAAAGTTTTAATCCTTTTCTCAGAAGTCCCGCAAGAGATTTAAAGCCAGACTCAATAAAATCTACAATGGAAGAAAACTTAGACTTGACGGAACTCCAAATATCGTGCCACCTATTTTTGAAGTAAAGAACAGCGGCTATTGTAGCTCCTGCAACTGCGATTATCAGAGTAAATGGAGAAATGAGCATAGAAAGTCCACCTATGGCAAAAGAGGATGCTATTGCTACAAACTGGAGAACAGCTCCCACCATTCCAAGAACAGCTACAATACCTAAAATGGCAAGAGTGATTTTTGTTATGAGAGGATGTTTTTCTGCAAAATTTCCTATGGCGTTAGAGATTTCAAGAATCATATCTCCAACAGGCTTCAAATCTTTTGCAAGGTCATCGAAACTTTTCAGGAAAACTGTTTCCACTTTCCTCCAGGCATCTTCAAGTTTGTCAAAGAGGGTTTTGGACTCTTGAAACATCTGGTCTGTAGCACCCTTCCACTTTCCTAAAATTCTATCCGGGTCGGCTATTGCCTCTCCCATCTTTGCAAGAACCTTGTGAGTGATATCTTCTGTTCCTTGAATCCCGAATATCTGCTCCATTATGTTTCTGGCAGCTTGAACGTCTCTCTTATAGAGAACTGCTAAATGCTGGAGGAGTTTTGAGTAGCCCTCTTTTTTCTTCCTGTCGTTCCCGGTTTCAAAGCCTTCTCTTATCTCCGCCAAATACTGCTTTATCTTCCCTGCTTCGTGTCCAAACTTATCAACAGGGAGAAGCTGGTCAACTATTCCAGCTTTTTCTCCTTCTCCAACAAGAGCCTGCCAGATCGAAATGTCTGTAAGCCTTGCTTTGAAAGATTCTTTTACCGTATCAGCCAGCTTATCAAAGTTGAATGCTCCCTCGTTAGCTCCAGCTATCAGGTAGGCAACAAACTCCTTAGCCGATAGTCCTGCTTCTTTCATTAGCGGAGCGTATTCCCATAGAGTATCAAGTAGATCGTTAGCTTTGTCTCCAGCTTTTGTGAAGACAGTCGTCATAAGGTCTGTCGCCTCTTCTGCTGTAATGCCAAAGGCTTTTCTCATCTGTGCTATAGCTCTTGTTATCTCTTTTGTGTCCCACTCTGGAATTACTTTCTGGACTTTAAGAGCCTGGATTACAGCCTTTTTAAGTTCTTCCCCTTGAAGTCCTGTTAACTGGCGAATCTGGGTATAGACTTCTGCTATTTCTTCTGGAGCTTTTTCAATGATTCGGTAGATGTCAATGAGGTCTTTTTTTACTCTATCAAGGTCTTTAGTGGTTAGTTCTGTCCTTGCAACTATCAAGTGAGCCTGTCTGTCAAAATCAACCATTTTGTTGACAATGTCTTTAATGGCAAAAGAAGCAGAAGCTCCTATTCCTCCGAGAGCAGCCATTCTTTTGAGTCTCGCCCCGACTGTCATAAGACTCGAAGAAGAAAGCTTCTTTTCAAGTTCTTCCTGCTTTTTTGCAGTCTCTTCAAGCTCTTTCTGATACTTTTCAAGGTCTTTTGTAATGTCTTTTAGGGTAAACCCTTGACTCTGGAGAGCTTTTCTCAGGGTTTCTGCCCTTTTAGTAGCTTCTTCCTTTTCTCTGTTCACTTTTTCAAGTTTCTCTTTTTCTTCTCTTAAAGAGGAAGAGACCTTTTCAAGCTTTTCCCTTAACTCTTTCGCCTTGGCGGAAAGGTAAACGTTCCCTTCACCGCTTCTCTTTAATTCTTTTTCAACTTTCTTGAGTTCATCCTGAAGGTTCTTTTGTTCCCTTTCAAGGAGTGCTACAGCTTTTTTGTGTTCAAACTCAGCTTTTGCAAGTTTAAAGAGGGTATGAATCAACCTGCCATAAGAGTCAATTTGTTTCTTAGTCTTTTCGGGTAGCCTATCGTAAAGCTCATAGAGGTTTCCAATTTCCACTCTCTCTTTTTTGAGGGCTTCAGATAGTTTTTTTGACTCGTTTATAGCTTTTTCTTTTTCGCTTTTTATAGCCTCAAGCTTTCGTTTTTCTTCTGTTAGGGAAGAAGAAACCTTTTCAATTTCGGCTCTTAAAGTTCTAAGCTTTTCATCTAACTCTTTGGAACTCCTACCCTTACTTTCGTATTGAGCTTCTACCGTCTTGAGTTCCTGATTAAACTTTTCATAGGTAGATTCGAGGGCTTTAATCTTTTCTATCTGCTTTTGTTCGGCTTGTGAAAGCTCTGAAATTTCCTTGGAGAGCTTACCGAAGACTTCAACGTTTTTAAGCCTGCCGTCAAGGGTCTGGAGTCTCTTCTGGAGTTTTTCAGATAACGCTTCTATCCTGTTAACTTTCTGACTGAAAAGGTCTTTAACGCCAACAATCAACTGAAGTGCAAACTCTCTTCTTTCCACCATCAACCTCTTTTAAGAGCTTCTTCTCTTTTTTCAAGGAACTGCAAGGTAATTTCCAGAACGTAGTTAAGTTCTGAAAGGGGCATCTCTTTAACTTCGCTGTAGCAGTAACCAAACTCAACCAGGAATGGAATTGCCTGTTCTACGAACTCCCCGCTTCCTTTTGAAGTTGCGATAAAAAATCTTCGGAGATACCCAGCAGTTTCATTACAATTTCATCAAAATCCTCTGCCGATAGCTTTTCGGCAAGTTCGAGGGATGGTATTTTTACCCCGAAGTTACAGAGACGGTTGAGAATGCAGATAATAAAAGCGTCTCCGTCTTTTGTTCCAAACGTAGCCTGAGCTTCCTGTGCCGCTTTAATCCTGTCAAGGACTGTTATTTTCTTACGAGTGATTTTGACCGTTTCAATCCTTTTACCTTCTGCTTCAAACGGGTGCTTTAGCCTAACCTCTTCCACTTTGCTATCCTCCTTTCCTGACAGTGATTTTCGTCCTCCAGCCATTTTCTTTCGAGATTGAGTGAACAACTTTAATTGCCTGATACTTTCCAGCGATAAAACCGTAAAGTTCCTCTGGCAGAACTATGTAGTCTCCAGCATTAACAGGCTGACCGTAAATTGTAAAGGTGGCTTCTGCCTTAAGCTCAGACTTACTCTTTTTAATCACTGCCTTAACCTTTTCCTGAGCTTCTTTTAAGTTGTGGGCTATACCGTAGAGTTTAATTGTTTTCCCTTCTTTTACTTCCGGGTTTTCTTCCCGGTAAACGAGGGTTTCTTTTGAACCGGGCTTGTAGTATTCCATCTCAACAACTTTTACAGCTTCTTTCTTTGGTTTAAAGCGAATATCGTCATTCACCAAGTAAGGAGTAATATCCCACTCTCTTGTGGGTAGATTCCTGGCAAAGACCACAGTTCCAGCTCTAATGAAGAATTTGCAGTTGTATTCTCTTGCAATGCGTTTTAAGAACTGTTCGTAAGTCTCGTTAACTATGTCAATCCGGGTTAGCGGGACTTCTGGAGCGTCAACAAAGGACTTTTTACTGCACCTTACAATTATCTGGGAAACAAGGTCTTTAAGTGTAATGTTCTCGTAGCTTTCGTTTCTAACAACCTTGAAGGCTTTAAGGTCTTCGTAGTTCTGGGAAGTCGCCGAAATCGTTAGGACAGAGCCTTTCTCCCGTAAAGTGAAAGAGTCTCCAACGTAGAAGATTCCAAGGTGAAATTCTTGACCGTTGGCAATGATAGAGGCTTTTATTTGGCTGTTTTCCTCTATTGCCCACTCTTTTAAGAAGCGCCTGTCAGGATTGGAGAGAGTGAGCTGGAGTTCGTCTTTTGCCTTCTCCTCAATGGAATCCGTATAGATCACCTCAAGAATGAAGTCCGAGAGTTCCCGTGTAACATTCTTACCATTTATGAAAACCTTTATCTTGGGCTGTCTTATCAGGTTTTCCATGGCGGTGGTGGTAACTCCTTAGTAGGTTGTTCTTCAAGAACGGGAATTTTCAGCTTTAAACCCGCCGGTAAGGTTGGGGAGTAAAGGAGACTTGGGGGTATTTCCTTCTCATTGGCTTCCTGAATAAGGTAATACTTATCTGGAACACCGTAGAACTCATAGCTTATCAAGTCCCAGCGGTCTCCTTCTTTGGTTATGTATTCAGCGTAAGAAGTTGTCATTTCTAACCTCTATGAGTTTTAAGTTAACCGTTAGCTTCTTAATAGAGCCGTCAGGAGCAAATTCTGGAACTTTTTCCATCTCTTCAATCGTGAACTCTCCAAGTATCTCCTGACCTATTACAAGTAGCTGAGGTTGAACATTGTCCATTAGTCTCTTTAGCTTTTTGTAAGTGGCTTCTGGATCCTGTGAAAACGGATAAGCAATGGCAATGGTAAGTTCAATAACCCTTTCATTTTCTCCTGTATCTTCAATGAACGGGTAGCCATTAACTATTCTGTGTCTTGGTTTCCCTCTTGAAAATCTCTCCCGAAAGTTCCTTGGATTAATCCCCTGTATTTCAAAAGGAATATCTCCGAAAGCTCCAAATTTCACAGGATTAGCCATCTCTTACGACCTCTTTGACCGTTGGTACTTCTACTGTTTGCTTTATTTGAAAAACGAGCTTTATCTGGAATCTATCTTGAAAACCTGGAGCAGTTTTGAGGTCAAGAGGGTCCTCGGAGAAAAGAACTGGTTCAAGGTGTCCGTTTACGTCTATTGGCACGATTGCACATTCTCCAAAGACTTCAAAATCGCCCTCTTTCTCCGAAACTGGAGGAAGCTTTAAGTTAACGGGAGACTTAAAGAAATGTTGAATTAGAGAAGAATATTTAATTGCCTTAAAGAGCAAAACGTTATCTCTATTGCCAGTTCCTTTAACGTTTAAAACTATGTCAACGGGAAGCTCCGCAATATAGAAAACTGTAACTTTTCCTTTTTCTTCTTTCCTATCAAGTTGTCTGCCAAGGGAAAACTCTTTTGGCTGGAGTCTCACCTCTACAGCACTCATAGCAGGTGAAGGGTCTATAACCACCGATATTCTTAAAAACTTCTGAAACTTTTTTTCAAGCTCTATTAAATGCTTCACGACAGCTCCTCAAACAAGATTCTCTCAGCAAGTTCCTGTAGTCCTCTGAGCTGCTCTTCCGTGAGATACATAAACGGTCTTGCCGGGATGGTTACCTCTTCTTTCCTTACAAACAAAAGTTTTGGTTTGGACTTCTTTCGCTTAGCTGGAGGAATGCCAAGTATTACTCTTTTTCTGAAAACAATCTCCCAGCCTTCTCCCTTGAGCTTTTCAAGGTAACCTCTTACTCCCAGAGTTTCTACTTCTCTTCTAACTTTCTTGTCTGCTGGGATAACAAGGGTTTTGCTCTTTTTCGGAGTAATCGTTCCTCCAAAATGCTGAATTGGAGCATACCGCAGATTCGTTCCTGCTATTACTTTCAAACCTTCTACTTTTCCAGCAATAGAATTCCTTAAATGCCCTTTATCTCTTAATGGAGGTTTTCTCCCTTTAACTTTAAGGGTTATAGGAGCATTACGTGGTTCTTTAACATTATCAATATTCTTCTGAATTTCCCGAATAAGGAACGGTTTAATTTCTTCGGGAAGTTCCTTAGCTTGTTCTCCAAACTTCTTTACAGCTTCAACAAATTCAAGTAGCGGTTCCATCATAAGGCTTAATCTACAGTTCTTTCCTTTCCAAAGTGGTAAGGTTACCACCTGCCCTTTCTCTTTGCTCTACTATAAAACCACTATGAGTAAGAAACTGCTACCGGACGTTTTAAAGGGCGACAAAAGAGCAACAGCTCTTGCAGAGCTAATTGAAAAGGACAGGCAAGAGATCCAGGAGCTATTGCCGTTTCTCTTTGTTTATAACCTTTCCACACTCTCGGACTCTGAACTCGAAGACCTTGCCTGGCAGTTTGACGTTTCTAAAACTGCCTGGAAACTTACACAGGATAGAAGTCAGAAGGAAGAACTCGTAAAAAATGCAATCATTCTCAAAATGAAACTTGGAACACCGTGGGCTATCAAAAAAGTTCTGGAGATTTTGAAACTCGGAGGGGAAATACACGAATGGTTTACATACAACGGTAAGCCTTATCACTTTAAAATAGACCTGTTCTTTGAAGAGTTGATTAAGAACGGAATTACACTTACTCCCGAAATTGAAGAAAAACTTTTGAGGCTCATAAATGCCTACAAAAACGAAAGAAGCTGGTTAGAGGAACTAAAGTTTAACGTCTTCTTTGAAAACGAGCAGGAAATAGGAGCAAGCTCTAACCTCTCCACCTTCACAAAAGCCACATTTGAAGAAGACAGTGAAAAGAAAATCCTTATGTCCCAGGATGGAGAATACAAAATCCTCGGAACTGGCATAAAGCCAGTTACTTTTACCACTGCCACTTTTGAGGAAAACAGCGAAAAAGTAATCACCGCTGGAGACGGAGTTTCAATCTTTGCTGGAAACGTTACCGCAGATGGTTTCTTGAAAGCTTCCTTTGAATCAACAGAAACAGAATGGGATTTCTCCTCTACTTGTGCAGTTACAGGCAGTTTCAACTCAGTTGCCTTTATCAGGATTAACCTCACTGGAGGAATCAACTAATGGCAGAAGAAATTAAACTAATACCGATAACCACAACAGCAGGATTGCAAAAATTCTTTCAGGTTAGTGGACTTCCAGAAGTAAGACTAAAGCTTACTCATATAGGTTTTGGAGATGCAGGATATACTCCAGAGAAAAGCCAAACAAGTCTGAAAAACGAAATAATCAGAGTTCCAATTGCTTCTGGAAAGGTTTTCCCTTCCGATGGCTACATGGACTTATCTGCCCTCCTTCCAGAAGATGCTCCTGAATTCTGGATAAGGGAGATAGGCTGGTATCTTGAAGACGGCACTCTCGCTTTTGTCTGGTCTCATCCAGAAGTTCCTATTGCATGGAAAAATAAAAATCTAAAGCTTTTGACTGGAATATCTGTAAGAGTAACAGACGTTCCTCTGGACAAGATAGAGATAGTTGAAAGCAATCCAGACCTGAAACTTCTTTACACGGAAGAGTTTGCTCAAGTTTCCCGAATTCTCACAAACCATGAAATTGCGATTGTAGCCATTAAAGATAAGGCAGACGAAGCCATTGAAATTGCAAACGACATAAAAGAAAGACTTGAAGCTCTACTACCTTATGTCAGCAGTATTGATGAAAAGACAGCTGACATAGAGAACAACCTTCTCCTTGAACAACTTACAGATCAGACGGTTCTTGCAAGAATAGGGCAGGCTATTACCACCCTTACGGAAAAGCTGAACCTTGTTAACACAAGTAAACTTCAAGAGGTAGAAGAAGAGATAGACCGAATAGAAAAACTCCTCCAGCAGGTCAAGGACAAAGTTGACTCAGATGTAGTTGCAGGTTTCCAGAAAGAAATAGACAGCCTCAAAAGTCAAGTTGATTCCCTGAAAGACTCAAAAGCAGATAAAACTTATGTTGATAATACTTTTGTAAAAACCACAACTCTTGAAGATTACGCAACTAAAAGCTACGTAGATAACAACTTCACGAAAACAGCAGACTTTACCACTTCAAAAAGACGTTTTTCCGATTCTTCACCAACCCTTAGAGTAGGAGATTCTATCGTAGTTGAATTTGATGGGACTGAAGCCAAAGTATCTTCAATCTTAGAAAAGGGGATCTACACCGTGGCAGTTTTTGTGGATGACTGCCACGGCAACAACGGAACGCCGGTAATACAGATAACAGACAACAAAGGAAATGTTCAAGAGTTTAAACCGATTGGAGACGGAACAATCAATGACGACGCACTCTTCCTATTCAGACTTTTCTGCGGAAACGAGGGACTAACCATAGTTGGAGAGGCAAGCTACGACATAGACACAAGCAGAAGTTTTAACAGCACCTATTCTTCCTTCAATCAGCACTTTGACTTTGGTGTAGATGCTTCAACGGTAAGAGACATCATATTCAAAGTTTTAGACAACAACGGCAGTGCCATTTCAATAGCTGGAAAACTCTCAATAACCAAACTCATATAAAGGAGGTAAGCGATGGACTTAACACAAACGATACTGGAGCTTAAAGAAAACACTTCTGAACTTTTACAACGCTGGACAACCCAGAGCGATAAGTGGAACCAGCAGGTTAATGATTTAGTTAACTATGGGAAAAGTAAGATTGATGGGTTTATAGCTGGAGCAGAAGCAACAATAAAAAGTTGGTGGGCACCAATATTCTACGTTAATCAGCAAACTGGCAGTGACAACAATGAAGGTTCAGAATCTTCTCCTTTTCAGAGCCTCAAAAAGGCAATTGATTCCGTTCCAGTAGGCGGATATGGCATAGTTGTGCTTCAGGATAACTACACACTTCAAGAAAATATAGATGTTAGAAACAAGACTATTTCTGTTGTCGGTACATATTCTTCCGACCAAGATGATTTTAAAGAACTTTTTGCATCTGCCTATGAAACTTGGACAGGAAAGGCATCTGTACACGGCTTCCATCTTTATGGAAGTGCAACAATAGGTTTTCGTGGCTTGAAGATTACATTAGGTCACATAGATAACAAGAACGTAGAAAATTACTCAGGGGACGCAGGCTTTATAAAGCTTGGTACAGGAAGTATACCCATAACAGCAGGAATTAACTTCAACAGGTGTGCAATTCATTATACAGGGACTTGCAATGGCAACATAATACCCATACTTGCTATTCCTTACTGGGACACAGGAACGTTTGCCCATTTAAACTTCTATGCATCCTCAATTACTTTACCAGTTTCGAGTGGGAGTTTTATAAGAGTCCACGGGATTTTAGGACTAACTGTAAAAGGAACTTCGCTTAAAGACGAGAGTTCGAATGACTTAGAGTGGAAAGGGGTTATCGCAGGCATCATAGAAGACACTAATGGAAGACCAATAAACATTATCTCTACAACTGTTCTATAAGGAGGGTAAAAATGATAAGAGTACTTAAAGTAGGAAAAACCATATACAGAAACTTTAATCCCAAGGTAGTAAAACCAGTTGCTTTTGATGAACAAGGAAATCCAGTTCAATTTGAAGAGTCTTATGCTCTTCAAGAATTATCGAATGAAAACATTGCAAAAGGATATTTTAAGGACACTCTCTCTTGGTTCACTGACTTCTACATCCAGCAAAAACTCTCTGAAATAGACGAAGACCTTGCAGACATAACCTCAGAAGCTCAGGTAATAGAAGGAAGGATTCTCTACATAGCAGCACAGGAAGGCATTGCAATTACCACAGATGAAGTTAAGCAGAAAATTGCTCTATTTGTAGCTGGAGCTTACACGCAAGAGCAAGCAATTGAAGACTTAAAGGCAAAAGGACTATCAGACGAGTCTGTCCAGAAAATCCTTCCTCTTCTTGCCCGTGCAGTGGAGATTGCCAGGATATTCAACTGGAAAGAAGAAATCTGGGATAAGGAAGGAGAGCTTGAGAGTCAAATAGACTCAATGAACCTTGAAGAACTCCTCCAGCTTGATGTGAAGAAACTCTGTGAGGATACCTATTCAGAAATTCCACTTGAGGTTTAACAATGGGAGCGAGAGACCTCCTCAAAGTGTATATCCTTGCTTCCATAGGGAAGTCCCTTACAAGCCAGCCTATAAGGATAAGGCAGTGGGGCTTCCCCTTTACTCATATAGCCTTCATTGTTGACCTTAAAGACAGGAACGATCCGGTTGTTATCGAAGCCTGGTGGAACGGAGTAAGATACGGAAAGTTTTCAGAAGTCCACACACCAGGGACAGAGTTTGCTGTTTACTCAGTAGAAGTCACAAAAGAGCAGAGAGATGAAATAAGACACTTCCTCCAGAGACAGATAGGGAAACCTTACGACTGGCTTGGAATTTTAGGATTTGTCTTCTTTAATCCGAATCTGGAAAGCAAGAACAGATGGTTCTGCTCTGAATTGGTATTCACAGCATTTAAGCAGGCAGGAGTAGAACTTCTGAAAAACACTCATCCTTCAGAAGTCAGTCCGAGACTCTTTTTGAAAAGTCCACTCCTGGAGTTTGAATACACGACAAAGTTACCGGAGGCTCACCGTGGCAAGCAGGAAGTTAGAAGACCTGCACCCTGTAACACGTGAGAAAACTGAGAAGTTTCTGGAAAAAGCAAAAGAGAACGGTATAGAGGTTCTCATTTATTGCACCTATCGTTCTCCAGAAGAACAGGAAATCCTCTACATGCAGGGTAGATTAGAACAGTTTGGAATTACCTTAAAAGAATTGAACGAAAGAAGGAAAAAGCTCGGACTCTGGGAATTAACAGAAAAAGAAGCGAGGAGAAAGGTTACAAATGCAAAACCCTGGCAGAGCTTTCATCAATACGGGCTTGCTTTTGACTGTGTACCTTTAGCAGGTGGGAAACCAGACTGGAGTAATCAGGAAGCCTATGCCATTCTTGGAAAAATAGCTGGAGAAGTGGGTTTGGAATGGGCTGGCTCATGGAAAAGGTTTCGTGAACTTCCTCACTTCCAGGATACAGAAACATTTCAAAAAATCGTTAGAAGAGGTAAATGATGCTCTTTGATGCACTGTTATCTCTTGGTTCAACCATAGCTGACAAACTCTTTCCAGATGCAGACAAGAAGTTGGAAACTAAACAGCAGAAAGAGAAGTTTGAACAACTCTATCGCATGGCACTTTTGGAAGAAGCATCAAAAGAAAACTCCGAATTCAGGAAGTTCATGCTGGAGTATGAAGGGAGACTGATAGATATTCCACGCCCCGTTCAGTATTTACGATCTTCTGTAAGACCAGTGATAACGTATGCGGTAACAGGAGCTTACATTTATGCTTTTTTACATCCGGAGAACTTTACTCCTCAACAACTTGCAATGCTAAATACGCTTTTATTACTCGTTAACGCCTTTTGGTTTGGAGAAAAACTCATAACAAGAACCGGATTTTTAGACCTTTTTAAGAAAAGAGATTCCAAAGCTTAAGGAGACCTTCCCTTGTCCTCCTGTCGCTCTCCTCCTACTTAAGCCATTCTCCCTATATGACGTTCTTTTCCTCTGTAAAATTCAAAAGGAGGTTCCATTATGATCCCATACATCGGTGGTAAAAGCAGGCTTGCCAAGTGGATAATCTCTCACTTTCCATCGAATTACACGAAAATGACTTATGTTGAGGTTTTCGGAGGAGCAGGCTGGGTTCTATTCAAGAAAGAGAAATCACTGGTAGAGGTCTATAATGACAAGGATGAAATGCTTGTTAACCTCTTCATTGTTCTCAGGGATCACTTTCAGGAATTCCGCAGAAGAGCACATAGAACACTCTTCTCCCGACGGACATTTACTCTTGCAGTAGAGCAAACAAAGAACAACTACTTCAAAGATAACATAGACAAGGCTCTTGCTTTTGCTGTTTCCGTTGTTCAATCCTTCTCAGGAACAAGAAATAGCTGGGGATACCACATTTCTGCAAACAGAAAGACCAGCAGTAATCGCTGGATTGCTTTCCTGAGAAGACTAAATGAAATCAGATACAGACTTTCAACCGTTCAGATAGAATGTTTAGACTTCAGAAAAGTTATTGAGAAATACGATACTCCTAACACACTTTTCTATCTTGATCCTCCCTACGTTGGAAAAGAACATTACTATAGAACTGGATTTACAAAGAAGGACCACATAGAACTTGCTGAGATTCTTAAAACCATAAAAGGTAAGTTTGTTCTTTCTTACTACCCATGCGAGCTGGTTGAAGAACTTTATAAAGACTTCAACTGGCAAACAAAAGAAGTGAGCAAATCGAGCTATGGAATAACCGAGTTTTCAAGGATGAGGAGCCGTCCCAGAGGAACGGAGCTCCTCATAAAGAACTTTTAACCCGCCGTCCCCCTGAAGGGGGACACATAAATTGTATCAAATCCCGCCGTTATTACGAACGTTTAACATTAAAAATAATTTTCATAAAATTACCTCATGGGAAAAATACAATTAGTGTCTAAGTTTTTGAAGGGAAAAAGTAAAGACGTTCATATTACGATTAATCCAGAACTGTGGAAACTTTTTAAGGATTATTGTGAAGAGCAAGAAGGTATCAAACCAAACCACAAAATATCGGAACTTATCCTGGAATTTCTGGATAAGAAGGGTGTCTTAGAGCAGTATCAAAAATCTCCATCCTCTAAAGGTTCAACATAACCATGTTTTTCAAGCAAAGCTCCAACTGCTATATCGTCAAAAAGATTACTCCTGGCAAGCCATTCTGAATAGCGAAGGTTTCTCAGGACAGTCCTATCCCGACGTGATAAACCCTCATACATATCTTCTCTATTCCAGATTTCCCGAAGGTCTATCAATCCTTCTTTCATAAAAACCTCTCTCTCCTGACGATTTGATCGTATATTCAAGTCTTACATTTATAGAACTTCCATCCTCGTTGATTTCTGTAATCTTTACAGTAGCAATAGAAATTGCGGGAACATTTCTACTAACATCTTTATAGATTGATCCAACCAAAACAGGAACTGTGGTTATTCCCTCGTCAAGATAATCCCAAATACCACATCCATATTCTGGGTCAAGAGTCTTTTCCCCTTTACGTGTCAAGAGAACCATTTCTATCTGCTGGTTAATGTCCTCTATTAACGATGAAAACTCAATGCCAAAAAGTCTTCCACCCATAGTAATTCTGATTTTAATCTTCCTCTGTAACTCTTGCAACTGTTAAGTTAACCTAACAAATTTCTCAACTTTTTCTTTAAAATCAAGAAATAAATGAGAAAAAATCTCGCAAAAATTTCTCAACTATTTCTTTACTTTTTGAAAATTTCTCATCTTTTTCTTGATTTTTTTACAGTTAGGAGTTCCTATTTCTCACTTTTTCTTTTATGCTTAGAAAAGCCAGAAACTCTACGAAATTTAGCAGTTATATGACAAAAAGAAATTTCTCATCTTTTTCTTTACTCCAGAAATAAGGAACGGGTGAAAGTTGCTTTTCAGGATATTGTAGACATAAATAGTGGGAAAGTAGTTTTCAGGGAAGCTCTGGCAAGAATAGTCATTGATGATAATCTTGTTTCGGCTGGTAAATTTATAAATTTAATTGCAAATACTAATATTGAGAGAAAGCTTGACAGATTAGTTGTGGAGCAAGTTTTAAAGATAATTAAAAGTGGAATAGTAAAAGGAAAGGTTTCTTTAAATCTTTCTTCCGGTTTTATTAAGAAAAATATTCACTGGTTCCTTGATATGGTAGAGGAATATGGTATTTCACCTTCATCTATTATTGTTGAACTAACAGAAAGAGATGACATTTTGGATATAAAGGAAACCAAGAAGAAGCTGGAACTTCTTAAAAAGAAAGGAATGTCAATTTTTATAGATGATTTTGGAGTTAAATATGCAAACTATAACTTACTCAAGGAACTTCCAATAGATGGTTTAAAAATTGATGGGTCGATAGTCAAAGATATGAAATTAAACAAACTCGATTCAGCTTTTGTTTCGTGCGTTTTACAGTTTGCCAAGATAAAGAATATAAAAATTGTTGCTGAATATGTAGAGACTGAAGATGTAAAAGGAGAACTTGAACGGATTGCAAAGGAAAATCAGTTAGAAACGCTATATGTGCAAGGATACTTCTTCAGTAAACCTACAGTTCTCCCGTAAAAGATTTTTTCTTACTAAAAAATTCGATGATCCTCTTAGCTTCATCAACAGTTTGATCTATAACCCACTCCGTATTGGGTTTCCCTTTAGGACAGTAGCGTTCTTTTTCCGAGTAGATACAACCACAGTATTGTTGCCGATATAGTTTGTACTCTTTTGATATGTTTATTCCTTCCTTCCAACCCTCTCTGAAGTCGATGTTCAAAAACTTCACACCAAACTTTGCAGCGGCGTTCTCCGCAAGGGGAACCATTAGCTCTCTCTTCTGATACTTGCTGTAGAAGAGTGTAGATGTAAAGAAGTCAAATTTTCCTTTTTTAGCAACGCTTGCTGCCATTTCAAGTCGCATTGAGTAACAGACCTGACACCTTACGGGTTTTTCCTCTCTAAATACAACACTCCTAAGCCACTTTTCCGGTTCGTAGTTTTCAAAGTAAATGATTTTGATGTTTTCAATCTTTTCAAGCTCTTTGACCGATTTCATTCTTTTAACGAATTCGGTACAGGGATGGATGTTGGGGTTGTACCATAGACCAACAATCTCGTAACCTTTTTCTTTTAGAACCTTGATTGGGTAGCAGGCACATGGAGCACAGCAGATGTGAAGGAGTATTCTCACTCTTCCAACTCCATATCAAGATTTGTTTTGCCATCTTTTTCCCAGATAATTTCTATTCCTGCCTTGGAAAACGAGTTCTGAAAAGGCATGCTTAGCTTTGCTATCCTTATAATAACAAGTTCGGGATGCCATTTTCCTTTAATCTTATTTAGCAATGATTCTCCCAGTTCTTCAAGGTATGTGAATTGATTTTTATTTACAATTGTAAGAATGAGGTTATGTAGCTCTTGATAATCAACAAACTCCTTAGACTCAACTTTTACATCCATCAAAATCTGGACTCCCAATTTTCTCTCTTCTTCAAAAACACCACATTTGACGTAAAGCTTCATTCCTTCAATGAAAACAGACCTTCTTGTCATTATTCCCTCGCCGTTTTTTCTATTTCTTCTACAAGCCTTTCAAGAGCTGCTTCTTCAGACAGTTTTTCTATCACTCTTCCTTTAACGAAAAGGATAAAGTAATCTCCAGCTCCTGCAATTCCAACGTCTGCAAATCTTGCTTCTCCAGGACCGTTTACTGCACAACCCATGACTGCAACTTTTAGGGGTTTTTCTATGTGTTCAAGTCTTCTTTCCACCTCTTTTGCAATCGTTTCAACATCAACCATGCACCTGCCACAGGTTGGACAGGATATGACCTCAACTCCTCTCTTCTTTAGCTCAAGGGCAGAGAGAATCTTATAGGCAATCTTGACTTCTTCTTTTGGACTGGTTGAGAGGGAGATTCTCACAGTATCCCCGATTCCCTCGTAGAGGAGAATCCCAACTCCTATGGCGGATTTAACGGCTCCTGAAATGAGTGTTCCGGCTTCTGTAATACCTATGTGGATCGGGTACTCGGTCTTTTCTGCAAAAATCTTGTTGGCAATTACAGTACTCTTAACCTCTGAACCCTTTAGTGAAAACTTTATGTTTGTGAAATCATTGTCTTCAAAGAACTTTGCGTAGTTTAAAGCAGTTTCTGCAAGGGCTTCTGGTGAAGGCTTTCCATACTTTGCTAATATCTCTTTTGGTATTGACCCGGAGTTAACTCCAATTCTGATTGAGATTCCTCTCTCTTTTGCAAGAGAAATGATTTCCTTGACCTTCCAGCTTTCTCCTATGTTTCCCGGGTTTATCCTTATGCAGTCTGCACCGTTCTCTATCGAAAGGAGAGCCAGTTTATGGTCAAAGTGAATATCTGCAATCAGAGGTATTGAGATCCTCTTCTTTATCTCTTTAAGGGCTTCTGCTGCTCTTACCGATGGAACTGCAACTCTCACTACTTCACAGCCAACTTTTTCCAGCTCCTTTATCTGAGCAACGGTTGTTTCAACATCTTCTGTAAACGTGTTTGTCATTGACTGGACGACTATTGGATGCTCGCTACCAATTGGGACATTTCCCACATAGATTGTCTTTGTCTTTCTTCTCTTAATCCATCCCATTTTGAACTCCTTCAAATTACGTATATATTCTAACCCACCATGAAATATAGAGTTAAAGAGAGCTTTTCAAAGGCTGTAGAAGAGTACGATAGATACGCCATCATTCAACAGCAAGCTGGGAAAAGACTCCTTGATAGACTTTGCTTGATTAAATGGGATGGCTTTATACTTGATCTTGGGGCTGGAACGGGCGTCCTTTTAAAAAGGTTTAAAAATACAGTAGCCCTTGATCTGTCCCTTTCAATGTGCAGGAGTTGTAGAAAGCAGGAGCTGTTGCCAGTTGCTGGAGATGGGGAGTTCCTTCCCTTTAAAAGCAGTGTATTTGATGTGGTTTTCTCAAACTTTGCCCTTCAGTGGATGGTTCCTGAAAGGGTTGCTTCTGAGGTTTATAGGGTTTTGAAATCAGGTGGGTTTGCTTTCATATCTCTTCCAGTGGAGGGAAGTCTCTCACGACTTCTTTTGGCCTGGAACAAAGCTCACATTGAAGTTTTCGGAGAGGAAGATGTTCTCTTCAGATTTCCGTCAGAAAATCGGATTCTGGAAGCTTTTAAAGAAGCAGGCTTTAAACTTTTAGAGTTTGAAAGAAAAGAGTTTTCTATCTGGTTTGACTCCCCCCGTGAGGCTGTCAGATGTGTTAACAGAGTGGGAGCGAGAAATCCTTTCAGAAAGAGTAAAACGAACAGAGAGCTTGTGAAGAAGTTTTACGAGTTCTACTCTCTCAACGGGAAGTTTCTCCTGAACTATAGGGTACTGTTTCTTGTTTTGAAGAGGATTTAACCCTATTTTTCCATCAAAACTTTCTGGAGAGAGGTAATGGGATTCAACTGTGGAATAGTGGGACTGCCAAACGTTGGGAAATCAACTCTTTTCAACGCTCTTACAAACTCTGCAAAGGCTGAGGCTGCAAACTATCCTTTCTGCACCATTGAACCAAACGTCGGGATAGTTGAAGTTCCTGATGAGAGGCTCTACAAGATTGCTGAGATTGTAAAACCAAGGAAGATAACACCCACAACGATTGAGTTTGTTGATATTGCAGGACTTGTCAGAGGTGCAAGCAAAGGAGAAGGACTTGGGAACCAGTTCCTTGCAAATATCAGGAATGTTGATGCGATTGCTCATGTTGTCAGGTGTTTTAGAGATGAAAACGTTGTCCACGTAGATGGAAGTGTTAATCCAATTAGGGATATTGAAACGATAAATCTGGAGCTCGTCTTTAAAGACCTTGAAAGTGTGGAGAAGAGGCTCCAGAAGGTTTCAAAGCAGGCGAAATCTGGAGATAAGAAGGCCAGAGCTGAGGTTGAGGCACTTGAGAAGCTGAAGGAAGTCCTTGAAAGAGGAGAGAGAATCTATCCATACCTTGAAGAATTGGATGACGAAGGAAAAAGGGTTGTAAAAGAACTCGCTCTCCTTACTGCAAAGCCTGTAATGTACATTGCGAATGTTGATGAGGAAGGACTTTTAGAAGATAACGAGTATGTGGAACAGGTAAAGGAGCTTGCAGAGAAAGAGGGAGCTCCTGTTGTCAAGATCTGTGCAAAAATTGAAGCAGAACTTGCGGAGCTTGAGGGAGAAGAGAAGAAGGAGTTCTTGAAAGAGCTTGGAATGGAAGAACCGGGATTGAATGTGGTTATCAGGGAAGGCTACAAATTACTTGACCTTATCACATTCTTTACTGCTGGTGAACAAGAGGCAAGAGCCTGGACTATCAGAAAAGGAACAAAGGCTCCGCAGGCTGCCGGGAAGATTCACTCTGATATAGAGAGAGGTTTTATCAGAGCTGAAGTCATAAAGTATGAAGATCTTATACGAGAAGGCTCTATGCAAGCATGTAAAGAGAAAGGTCTGATGAGACTTGAAGGTAAGGATTATGAAGTTCAGGATGGAGACATAATCTACTTCAGGTTTAACGTTTAATGGAGCTAAAAGGCTTTGTCTTACGATCAAAACAGATCGGAAATAGGCTAAGACATATTACAGCTTTCACAGACAAACTTGGAAAGGTTGATTTCATTGCGAAGATAAAGAGGGGGGAATTCCCCCTCAAACTTGATCTCTTTTCCCTCTCTACTTTTGAGATCGTTCAAAAAGGGGAAAACTACGAACTCCAGAGAGCTCTGTTGATACGCTCTTACTTTCCTGATACTGTAGAAAAATTCATTTATCTCAGCAAAATTTCAAAGCTTCTTCTTCCCTACCAGCTTGCTGCAAATCAGAAGCTTTTTAAACTTTTTGAAAACTATTTTTCTATTGGAGATTCCTATAGAGTTGCCTACACAATGTTTCTTTTGAAGTTTACCTTTGTTGAGGGAATATTTCCTGCTCTCACAAAATGTGTGGGTTGTGGAGCAAGACAGCTATATTCATTTTCGATAGAAAGGGGAGGAGTTCTCTGTTTTAGGTGTGCTGAAAAAGACGATATTCCCTGGAGTTCTGATCTTTCTAAGCTTTCTGTGAATCTGGCGAAAAACTCTTTTGAGAAGATGAAAAAGGAAAAAATACCTCTGCAAAAGCTTGATAAAATTAACACGGTTTTTGAAAATCATGTCAGATTCAGACTCTCTTAAAGGTGAATAATGCTTGAGATAATAGAAGCGAATGCCGGGGCGGGGAAGACAACAACAATAGTCAGAAAGTATGTGGAGCTTTTAAAAGAAGTAAATCCTGAAAACATTGCGCTTATAACCTTCACAGAAGCAGCCGCAGCGGATCTAAGAGATAGGGTAAAAAAAGAACTTGAGGAAGCTACGGATCCGGAACTCAAAAAGAAGCTTATTTACATTCCATCCGCTCCGATAGGAACCATACACTCTTTTTGCTACGACATACTGAAGAGGTTTGGTTTTAAATACAGGTTTTTCAGCCTTGATACTGTTGTTGCAACCTCTTTGGAGGTTGAGAAGTTCTTAGATGAAGTGGTTGTAAATGTTATTCAGGAATTTCAGGAGAAAGAGGAGAAGCTTTTAGAGGTAGTTCTCAGGAGGATAAACTACGATAGACCAAGGGCTTTCAATAGTCTAATTACTTTCCTGAAAACTCTGGTTAAAAATAGAACCCGATTCCTCATGTTTGACGACTCTTTTTCTGTTGATAGGATGATGGAAAGAATAAGGGAGCTCTACAGTACAATTCCTAGCTCTACTGAAGTCCTTGTCAACCTTGACAGTAAAGATGCAAATGAGAATGCTAAAAGAGAGAGGGAGATATCCAATCTACTGTTGAGAATATCAAAGGCTGTTGTCAGAGCCTATGAAAAAAAGCTTCTTGAGGAAAACAGGATAGACTACAGCGGGATTCTTCTCCAAGCTTTTGAGCTCGTGAAAAACTTTGACAACGCAAGGGAAGAAATAGCAAAGGCTTTCAGATACATAATAATCGATGAGTTTCAGGACACCGATCCTATTCAGTGGGGGATTGTAAAAGCTCTCTTAAAGCACGATCCAGAAATTTCGGTCATAGTTGTTGGTGATCCCAAACAGTCGATCTATAGGTTCAGATCGGCAGACCTTCTGATCTGGAATGAAGCTAAATCGGTGGCTTCAAAAAAGGAAGAACGACTGACGAATTATAGGTCTGCAAGGGGGCTTATTGATTTCTTCAATTCCATTTTTTCTGAAATCTATAACGAACTTAGAGGTTCTTTCCCGGGAGAACTGGAATTCAGAGGGTTTGAGCTCTCTCCTGAAACGCCTGAAGGTGGAGAGGTAATCCTCTATATCTATCGTCCCAGAAAGGAGAAAGAGAGATTTGTTAAATATGCTATATCCAAAACTCTACCTTATGCAGAAGAAGGAACTGTTGGAATAATAGGTAGAAGGTGGAACGATCTCAGGCCTTTTGAAAGGGTCTTAAAGGAAAACGGTATCGATTACACCTACGTTGCTACTAACCCTTACAACACCTTAGGAGTGGAGGAACTTCTTCATCTCTTAAGGTGGCTTGCAAATCCTGAGGATAAGAAATCTCTTTTTCTTCTTCTCTCTTCCAGAATGTTTGGGCTTACTCACACGGAGGCTCTTAAAGTTGTTCTCACCGGTGAATTTCCAGAGGAATTAAAGGAGTTTCAGGAGATTTGTGAAGAGACAAGGAAGAGAATAGACAGAGAGCTCCACTCCGTTCTCATTCTTCATCTTCTTACAAAGTTAAATTACCTTGACGCTCTCTACCTCACAGACTTTGAGTCTTACCATTCCATTACCGAAGTTGTTAACGAGATCTACAACTTTGAAAAGCAGGAACCTTTATCATTCAGGGAAATTATCTGGTACATAGAAAACATGGGGAAAAATAGAGACTATTCTCTAACAAGTAAAGTAACTGTAAAGAAAGGCTATGTCCTTACAACAATTCACAGTTCAAAAGGACTGGAATTTGATTCGGTTGTTGTAGTTCCCTGGAAAAAAAGCTGGAATTACGGCAATTTTCTTTACACAAACATCGGCTTTGCCGCAAAGCTCTATTCGATTGAGAATCTTCCAGAAGAGAGTCCATACTTCAACATGCTAAAGGAGCTTGACAGTTATCTTGACTACTTAGAAGAGAAGAATCTCCTTTACGTTGCTCTCACGAGAGCAAAAAAACAGTTAATAGTTGGTGTAAACCCGGAAGGTAGAAAAAAGTTCAAGATCGGTTCATTTGTCTTTGACAGAGAGAAGTATGAACAATATGTAGATTATGGAAAAGAGGGGAAGATTTATTCCTTCGAAGAGGAGAGGGATTTCAGACAGAGTAAGCTCTATGAAGCAGATTATGTGAAAGTTGTCAGACCAAGTTCTCATGATGAAAGCTTTGAGAGTGAGAGAAATCCCTACATTCCTTCAGGTATTTCTCCCGGAGAATATGGAACAATCGTTCACGCTCTTTGCCAGGCATTTGTTAATGGAGCTGATAGAGAAAAAGCTGTGAAGTTTGCGCTCTCTTTCTCCTTTGTTCCTTCTGAAGAACTAAAAAAGAGGTTACAGGAAATATACAGTCTGCTTGAGAAAGAATATAACTATCTCAGGGAAAATTCGGAAGTAGAGGTTCCTTTTGAATTAATGAAAGAGGGAAAAATAATAAGGGGGAGAATTGACCTTGTAAGATACCTTCCTGAAGGAATAGAGATCTGGGATTTCAAAACAGGGCTTTACAGCGAAGAGAAGGTGAAAATTTACCAGGAACAGCTCAGACTCTATAGGGAGGCTTTTAAAGAGGCCGGAAAGAAAGTAGCTAATTTGAAGCTGTTTTTCATTGACGAAAATCGCTTGGTAACAGTAGAAGAGCCTGGGTGTAAATAAGAAACTGATAAAGCCATCTCATTCCTTTCAATTGTGCTATTATTTTATTCTGAAAAAACAATTAAGGGGAAAGAGATGGCTAGAAAAGTCCTTGTTCTTGGTGGAGGAATTGGCGGGGTAGAGGCTGCGTTTGCGCTGTGCCGTAAATGTTTTGATGTTGAATTGATCTCAGATAGGGAGTACCTCTACATATACCCTATATCTATCTGGATTCCAACCCATGAGTATGACTGGAAAGATGTGGTTATACCTCTTGAGGAGATAGCAAAGGCTAACGGTTTCAAGTTGACTATTGGAAAGGTTGAGAAAATCTCAACAAGAGAGAAGAAGGTTTACCTTGAGGATGGAACGGTTAAGGAGTACGATTACCTTGTTATAGCTCTTGGTGGTTCAAAGGTTAAGCATAAGGGAATTGAAAATACTCTATCAATCTGTGCAGCTCCAGAGGAGTCTCTGAAGATAAGGAAGAGAATTGATGAGCTGATAGAGAAAGGTGGTGGAGTGATTGCTGCTGGTTTTGGCGGCAACCCGAAAGATCCAAGCGGTGTCAGAGGAGGACCAGCTTTTGAGTTTGTTTTTAACCTTCACGTTTACCTGAAGAAAAAAGGGGTGAGAGACAAGTTTCAGCTTGAGTTCTTCGCTCCAATGCCAAAGCCGGGAATAAGGCTTGGAGAAAAGAATGCTGAAAAAGCCTATAAGATGCTTGACAGGTTTGGAATAAGAAGATACTTTGGAAGGAAAATAGTTGAGTTCAAGCCTGATGGAATTCTCCTTGAGGGCGATTACTTTATAAAATCTGATTTAACTATGTTTATTGCTGCTACCAACGGACATCCAGTTTTTCAAAAGTCAGATTTGCCGCTGAATGAAGCTGGATTTGTAAAAATTGAGCCAACCTGTGCTGTTCCCGGAACTGATGAGACCGTCTGGGCTATCGGAGACAGTGCTGTCCTTGAGGGTCCTCAGTGGAAGGCAAAACAGGGGCACTTAGCTGAAGTTATGGGAAGGATTGTTGCAAGGAACCTTGAGAACAAAATAAATGGAAACCCAGAGAGAGAAAGCTACATTCACCACCTCAGCATTCTCTGTCTTATGGACATGGGAAGCATGGGTGGAGCTCTTGTTTTCAGAAACGATAAGCGTTCAATAATGCTACCTCTTCCGATTATCGGACACTATTTGAAAAAGCTCTGGGGTTGGTACTACAAAGCGAGTAAGCTTAAGAAAATTCCAAGAATTCCTGGATTTGACGCACCATGATGGAAAAGGGCTTTGGGATTTTTGAAACTGTCAAGGTAGAGAAAGGAAAAGCTATTCTTGTTGATTACCATTATAGACGAATGAAACGGAGCTCCGAATGTCTTGAAATACCCTTTTCTTTATCACTGAAAAAGTTCAAAGAAGAGATTGAGAAGAATGCAAAGTTTGAAGTTTCACTTGTCAGGTTGACCCTTTACAGGAATGGAAATTATGATGTCTCTTCCCGTTCCTGTGAGAAAAAGGGTTCTGTTGCTCTTATTCCGGTTGATAGTATAAGAAGGTATTATTCAACTCTTTCTCTTCACAAAACGATCGATATTATGGACTCACTATATGCACTGGAAGAAGCAAGAAGAAAAGGTGGAGATGAAGCTCTGCTCTTTGATACCAATGGTTTTATCTCTGAAACAGCTTTTGCAAACATCTTTTTTGTGAAAGATGGCGTTTTCTTTACTCCATCTCTTAAAACCGGTTGTCTGCCTGGAACAAGAAGAGAGTTCATCCTGGAGCTCCTGGAGAAGATGGGGGTTCCTACTTTTGAAGGTTTTTACACTCTCGAAGATCTTCTTTCGGCGGATGAGGTTTTCATAACAAGTGCAAGGTACGATGCTGCTTGGGTAAAGAAAATAGGAGAAAAGGAATTTAAAGAACCGAATGGCAAAAGCTGGAGCAAAAGAATTTTGAACGTAATTTACGAATTAGGACAATAAGCGTATCCCTTTGAAAAGTTCTTATCAGGAGTTCCCACCTTCTTTGAGCTTAATTTTTGGTGGTACTCCTTCTTTAAAAACATCATACTTCATACAGATTTCTAACTATGGAAAGTCTAATTCTCCGAAGTTTCCTCTTTTCAAAAAGTTTATAAGGCTCCGCTTAGCAATTTCCTTGAAAGTTTCAATAACACCAACACCTTTGATAACTTTGGCCTCAACTTCTGGATAGTTTTGAGGATTTAATTCTCTTCTAAGTTCTTCTACAGGAAGAGCTGTTTGTAAATCTCTTTTGTTGTACTGAAAAACAATAGGAACATCTTTTAACCCTTTAATCTTCAAAAGTTCTTGTAGTTCATGTAAAGATTCTTTATTGTCTTTAAACCTTTTTTCATCAGAGTCCACTACAAAGACAATACCATCTGTACCTGCAAGGACAAGTTTTCTTGCAAGTCTTGCAGCCTTCTTTCCAGGAGAAGCATAAAGGAGATACTTAACCTTGAGACCGTTTGGGAGAGTCAAAACTGGATTGTAAAAGTCAAAATAAATAGTACTACCGTCTTCTCCCAGTAAAGTTACAATCCTTCCTGAGTCTTTAAGAAAGTCACTCAGCCTTACAATATTTTCTGTTTTTCCTGCGTTTTCAGGTCCCCAATAAACAATTTTTAAGTGAACTTCTCCAGTTCCCTTGTTAAATAATCCCATGGTTATCCTCATTTTTTACTTATCAAAAAATGTCCATATATTGTATGTATTCATTAATCACTTTTCAACAAAAAAACGATTTGTAGTTGTAAAATGTAATAATTTATGATTTATTATGAATATGAGGAGTTTTTAATATAATAGAACCAAGGGCTCTAGTTCAAACGCTTCTCTCCATAAGGGAAAAGACAAGAAAAGAAGCAGTGAAAGTTGCTGAAAAAATGAGAAAAAGCACAGAAAGGCAAAAATTTACACATCCTTTGAAAGTGACACTAAGTATTGGAGTAGCCGAGCTTGATCTTCTAAAAGATATAGTTGATTTTCTTCTCTCAAAAGCAGACAATGTAATAAAGATAAGGTTTATCTAATTTTTTTGTGACCAAAAATTTCAAACTCCAAACTAATAAAGGTGCGCTAAAGCGCACCTTTTTAAAGAATTTATCTTCTCCCCCAACCAAATCCAAACCTTCCTCTTCCTTCGCCTCTTCTCCAGCCTCCAAACCAGCCCCAGCCTCTACCTCTTCCTCTCCCTCTGCCAGCTCCTCTTCCGTAACCTCTACCACACCAGCCTGCAGGTGTATCAACCCTTACAATGTTTTCACTTCCACACTTTGGACATTTGACCATCCAGCGAGGCTTTCCGAAGGGTTCTTCAAACTCGTGTCCACAGTCGAAACATTTAAACTTTCTCTTTGGTATTACTTCCATAGTTAGAACCTCCTAATTAGAGTTCAATATAAAATTAAAACATGAATACTGAAGAATCAAGTCCATAATGTGCTTAATTCAGAAGAAGAAATTCATGTGGTCTTGACGCAGAATGGACTTTTAAAAGCAAGAAGCAATCCGGAAAGAAGAGAGATAATTCCATACACTAACAGTGTAATGTCTGTTGATAGATTCCAGAGAAAACCTGCAAATACATTGCCAAGAAGAATGGCAAATCCAGTTACTACGTGAAACAGCCCGAAAGCGCTTCCTCTAAAAGTCTCTTCTGATAAGTCTGCTACAAAAGCCCTCTGGATTCCATTAACTATTGCCATGGAGAGACCGTACAGAAGGAAAACTATCACTAAGGGAGGAATGGAGTTTGAAAAGATAACAATGAAAAGGGAAACACCGAAAAGAATGTAACCTAAGCTAAGAACAGTTTCTCTTCCAAATTTATCTGATGCAATCCCTGCTGGGATGGAAAATAGAGCATATACAAGGTTGAAAACGGCATAGAGGATTAAGGGAGTAATGTTAGATCCTGAAATGGTTTGGGCTTTTACGATGAGAAACATGTAGCTTAAGTTTGAAAAAGAAAAAAGGGCGGAGATTATCAGAAACTGCTTTAGCTCTCTGGAAATTTGAACTTTTCCTTTCTCTGTTCTTTTTCTGGAATTACCTTCTTCTGGTTCTTTGACAAAGAGAACTGGAAAAAGAGCAATAACCGAAAGAATGGCTGCTATCAGTATTACGTTCCCATACGGTAGGTTGAAATTTTTGATCAGATAAATAGCAAGGAGTGAACCAAGAAAAGCTCCCAGCGTATCAAAAGCTCTATGAATTCCAAAACTTTTTCCTGCACTTTTCCCAGAAAGAGAGATGATTGCATCCCTTGGAGCTGTTCTAATTCCTTTACCTATTCTCTCAAGAGAAATTGCAATCAAGATCTGCACAGGAGTTTTTGAAAATCCTAAGAGTAACTTGAAAACTGAAGATACAAGATAACCTGCAAAAACGAATGGTTTCTTTCTTTTTAACCTGTCTGACATATAACCAGAGAAAACCTTAAGGAGGTTTGCGATAGCTTCCCTCGTTCCTCCAATTAGACCTATAGAGATTCCCCCTCCACCCAGCTCAACGATAAAAAGAGGCAGAACAGCGAGAATCATCTCGCTGGAGAAGTCATTTAAAAAACTGACCAGACTTAGAAGAATGATATTCCTATTCATTTCAATAGTTGTTTAAGGTCTTCAAAGAATCGGGGATACGAGGTCTTTATGCATTCGACATCATCTATCTCTATGGTTTCTTGAGATATCAGCGAAGCAACGGTAAATGTCATGGCTATTCGGTGGTCACCATAGGATTTAATTCTTCCACCTTTTAGTGGAGTTTTTCCTCTTATTATCATCCCATCGGAGAGCTCTTCGACTTCTGCTCCAATTGTTCTTAAATTCTCAACAGTTGATTTTATGCGATCGCTCTCTTTAACCCTTAATTCTTGAGCATCTCTAATGATAGTTTCTCCCTCTGCCTGGGTAGCAAGAAGAGCTATGATGGGGATCTCATCTATCAGCCTCGGTATTTCATCTCCTCTGATCTCTGTTGCCTTTAAGTCTGGAGAGTAGGAAACAATAATATCACCAACCTCTTCACCGGATACATTTCTGACATTTTCAATTTTTATCCTTGCTCCCATTCTTTCCATTACATCTAAAATGCCAGTTCTCGTTGGATTTAAAATAACATCCTTTAACAGGATTTCAGATTCTGGTGTAATTGCAGCACCCACCATGAAGAATGCCGCCGACGATATGTCGGCTGGAACGTCTATTTCAAGATCTGTTTCAAGCTCTCTATTTTTACCAAGAGAAACAGTTAAACCCTCCACTTCTAAGTCAACACCAAATGCCTTTAACATTCGCTCTGTGTGATCCCGGCTTTTTGCAGGTTCTGTAACAGAAACCGGTTCATCTGTGAAAAGACCGGCAAGAAGTATTGCCGATTTTACTTGAGCTGATGCTTTGGGACTTTTGTAATCAATCCCTTTTAGTTTTTCCTTTCCAATAATTGTTAAAGGTGGATACTTACCACCTTCTCTTCCATATATTTCAGCCCCCATCATTCTTAGAGGAATTGCTATTCTGTCCATTGGACGGCGTCGGAGATACTGGTCACCGGTAAGGACGGAGTAGAAAGGTTGTCCAGAGAGAATTCCAGAAATGAGCCTTATGGATGTTCCAGAGTTTCCAAGGTCAATGACGTTAAAAGGTTCTTTTAAGGAATGTTTTCCTTTTCCTCTTATAACAATTTTTTCCTGTTTATCTTCTATGTTAACACCAAGTTCCAGAAAGGCTTTAAAAGTATTAAGACAATCTTCCGATCTGAGGAAGTTTTTTACAACAACCGTTCCCTTGTTTAGCGAACTTAGCATTATTGAACGGTGTGAGATCGATTTATCAGATGGAACTCTTAAAATTCCTTTTAATTTACCTTTAAAATCCACTCTAAGCACCCTGACCTCTCCTGTTTATTTTTTTAAAATCTACTAATCAACAACAGCGATGTTATTCAGAGAATCAAAGTAGTCAACTATTCCTTTTGCTATACCTTTTGCAATTTCTTCCTGATACCAGGTTTGAACAAGTCTCTTTCTGTCTTTGGAATTCGTCAAAAAACCTGTTTCCACAAGAATAGCAGGCCTTCCAGGAGTTTTTAGTACCACTATGTTTCTCTTCATATCCTTTATACCGTTAATGAGATTATCGTTAACATGAGCTTTTAAATCGTTTACTATTTTTTCTGCCAGTTTTGCACTTTCAACAAATGTTACAGTAGTTGACATGTTGAGCAGCAGAGGACTTATGCTCCAGCACATGATGTCATCACACAACTTTACTTTCTTTGCTACTGCTTTTGCAGTTGCCTGGGCTTTTGCAAAAAGGGAAGGAGAAGCTTTGAAAATGGTAACGCCGTTCCAATTAGGGAAATTTGGCATTGAATCGGCATGAATGCTAACAAAAGCATCAGCACATGACTTTGCAGCGATTTCAGCTCTTTTTAATAGAGGAACGTAAACATCTCTTGTTCTTGTCATAATTACTTTGATATCAGGATGTTTCCTCAAAATTCTTCTTACCCGTAGAGCAATTGACAGTGTAATGTCTTTTTCCCTTATCTTAGGATGCTTTGAACGAACAGGCCAAATGGCTCCTGGATCTTTTCCACCATGACCGGGATCTATAACAACTATTCTCTTTTTAGTTTTTTTGGGTTCGCAGCTTGTAATGATAAAGTCAGGAAAGATATCTATTACAACTCTAAATGGTCTTCCTCCACACGATTTCAGGGCAAAGATTTTATACTTGTGAGGATCTCTCATTACAACTTTGACTTTGACCAGATGCCTGTCTATCGGAATAACCTTAACTTTTGAAACAAGAGAACTTTTAAGTTTTCTTACTATTTTATTTGCTCTTGCTCTTTTGATCTCTATCCAAAGAGTATTTCCTTTCAACATAGATTTAATGTTTGTTTTTCTTACTTCTCCAGTACAATCCAGAACAATTCTTGTTCTTTCTACGTTTGATGAGTACCTTACTCGTTTTATAATAGGGGTACGAGATGCAGATGCTTCCTCTTCTATGAAGGAGAAAAGACAGAGTCCTCCAATAAGACCTTTCAGAATTTCTCTTCTATCCATCATGATTGGCAATTTTAGCATATAGATAAACGTTTAATTATTATGATCAGCAATAAGGCATGGGTTATAATTTTTTATCCTGAAACTTTTTAGTTAAGGAGATGTCATGACTTTAAATATAGGAGATAAAGCACCCGATTTCTGTGCTCCTGATGAGAGTGGAAAAGAAATCTGCCTTAAAGATTTCGAAGGGAAATGGGTGGTTCTCTATTTCTATCCAAAGGATAACACCCCCGGTTGTACACGGGAAGCTCAGGACTTTACAGAAAAGCTTGAAGAGTTTGAAAAGCTTAATGCTGTTGTTGTCGGAATAAGTCCTGATTCTGTTGAAAGCCATAAAAAATTCAAGGAGAAGAAAAATTTAAAGGTGATTCTTCTAAGTGATCCAGAACGTAAAGTTATAGAGAGTTATGACGTCTGGAAACTCAAAAAGATGTGTGGAAGAGAATACTATGGTGTTGTAAGGACAACTTACTTGATAGATCCTGAAGGAAAGATTGCTTATGTCTGGAAAAATGTAAGAGTTAAGGGTCATGTGGATGCTGTTAAGAAAAAGCTTGAGGAACTAAAAGGAGGGGAAAGATGAGGAAACTACTATTTGCAGCAGTGGTTCTACTTGCATCTACTCAGGTTTCATCCGCTATAACAATTGAAGGTGGAATTGGTGGTTGGAAAGAAGATCCAACAGGATGGGTTGAGTATAAAGATTCAGCTACTCCTGTAGGTGGAACTGTTAAAACCCACGTGGATCTGGAAGATGATCTGCACCTTTCTGATAAAACAAAAGCTTCTGGTTGGTTTGAGGTTGAACATGGTTTACCTCTGCTTCCAGATATAAGAGTTCAATACACTCCAATGAAATTTTCAGGAAGTGGATTGGTTAGTGGTAGCTTTACGTTTGGAGATATTACAGTCAATGGAACAGATTACGTAGAGTCAAAGTTTGAAGCAAATCAGATAGATGTAACGCTTTACTACCACTTACCGTTCCTGAGAACAGTTTCCAACGGTAAAGTGGATCTTAAGGCGGGAGTTAATGTTAAAGTTATTGACGGATACGTAAAAGTTAGAGATATAACTAATGGTCAGGAGGAATCTAAAAGCGCCACAATTCCGGTACCTATGGTGCACCTGTCAGGAGAAATTAGACCTATTAACCTGGTTGGTTTTGAGTTCTCAGGTAACTGGATTGGATACTCTGGAAGTCAGTTCTATGAGACAATTGGAGAGCTGAAAGTCTATCCCGTTGAGAATTTGTTTGTTGGAGCAGGATATAGATACCAGAGATTAAAAATCGATGATATAAGCGACCTTTCTACAGATATCAAAATTAAAGGTATGTTTGTAGAAGCAGGTTTCAGGTTCTAAGGAGATAGAATGAACGGGAGAATTAGAGAACTCAAAGCCTATCCTATGGATCGTCTTGTTAAGGCGAAGGAGGAGCTTAGAAGAGCAGGTAAGAAAATCTACGACTTTGGAACAGGAGATCCAAAAGAGCCTACTGATCCGAAAATCAGGAAAGCATTGATTGAAGCTATTCCGCAAGTCAGTCAGTATCCTATGGTAAAGGGAAGAAAGGATCTAAGAGAAGCAATAGCCAATTGGTTTTTCAACAGATTCCACGTTGTCCTTGACCCTGAAACGGAAGTGATACCAACTGCCGGTTCAAAGGAAGCGATATTCCATTTTCCGCTTGTTTTCATAGACACAGATACTGAGAAGAAAAAGGTTGTCTACGGTACTCCAGCCTATCCGGTTTATGAAAGAGGGACTCTTTTTGCCGGTGGAGAGCCATACCCTATAAAACTTGAATACGATGAGCAGTTTCTACTAAGACTCGACAAGTTACCAAGGTCTATCCTTGAAGAGACAGCAATAGTCTGGATTAACTATCCGCATAATCCAACGGGGGCAGTTGCGCCCCTTTCTTATCTTGAAGAGATCTATGGTATTTGTAGAGAGTACGAAATAATCCTATGCTCTGATGAGTGTTACACAGAGATTTATTTTGAAAATCCACCACATTCTCTTCTTGAAGTTGGCAAAAAGGGAGCTGTAGTTTTTCATTCTCTCTCTAAGAGAAGCGGAATGACCGGTTACCGTTCAGGTTTTGTTGCGGGAGATAGTGAAATTGTTCAAACTTATCTCAAGTATCGTTCTTCCTTTGGAGTTGCTTCTCAAGATTTTGTCCAACAGGCTGCAAAGGTTGCTTGGTCGGATGAAGAACATGTAGAAAAAAGGAGAGAGATATTTCGCCGTAAAAGGGATATTTTTCTGGAATTTTTCAAAAGGATCGGTCTTGAGTTCTTGTATCCTGAGGCAACATTTTACTTTTGGGTGAAATTGCCTGAAGGAATTTCTTCTGAAGAGTATGCTTTACATCTTTTGAACTACGGCATAGTCCTTTCTCCTGGAGAGTTTTTTGGCAAAGGTGGTGAAGGATTTTTCAGGATAGCGCTTGTACCAACCGTTGAAGAGTGCAGAGAAGCTGTGGAAGTGTGGGAGAAAGCACATAAAGAGTTTATGGAGAAGACAAGTTGCAGATAAGAGAAAAAAAGAAAGGACTTATCGCAGATATAAACCTTTCTCCCATATTGGATCTTTCTTTAATGCTTGTTATTTTTCTGGCAGTTACGACTGAGTTTATCTCCGGTGGAGAGATAAAGGTCCGGGTTCCAGAAGGAGGTGCTGCAATTACCTCCTCTTCACAGGTTGTTAAGCTTGTAGTTGATAAGTGGGGAAAGATCTACTACGAAGGAAAGGTTTACTCCGATCCTTCAAAATTAATTCCCGTTCTCCCAAAGGATAGGAGGATATATATAAAAGCTGATAAGGAAACCCCTTATCTGTATGTGTTTACTCTGCTGGATACTTTGAGAAAATCCGGGATAAGAAAAGTTTCCTTAGTGGGTCAGAGAATTGAGTAAGTGCAGAGTCAGAACACTTTCAGTTGAGGAGACCAGAAGGCTGGGAGAAATTATCGGATCCAGTGTACCTGAAGGGACGATTATTCTCCTTTCTGGGGATCTTGGCTGTGGAAAGACAGTCCTTACCAGAGGAATAGCAAAAGCTCTGGGAATTCCCGAGGATGAAATTTCTTCTCCTTCATTTAACATTGTTCACGAGTATGACTCTCTGGTTCATATAGACCTTTACAGATTGGATTCGATTGAAGCTCTGGAGGATCTGGGTTTTGAAGAGATTCTCTTGGATAGAAGAATTAAAGTGATTGAATGGCCTCAAATGGCTGCTGATTATTTCAGAGAATCGGGATTGCCGATTGTTAAAATCAGTTGCTCTTTTTGTAAAGATGATGAGAGGGAATTTGAAATAGTTGACACAGTAGGCAAAATCTGTCAAAAACTTGAAAATAAATTCAGATCAGGAGGCTTTTATGTCAAGGATAGTTGACCTTAGAGCAAGAGAGGTACTCGATTCGAGGGGAAATCCAACTGTTGAAGTGGAAGTAACCCTTGAGTCTGGAGTAAGGGCAAGGGCTGCCGTTCCAAGCGGAGCTTCAACTGGAGAAAGGGAAGCCCTTGAGCTGAGGGATAAGGATCCCAAGAGATACCTTGGAAAGGGAGTTCTCAAAGCTGTAAAGAATGTCAATGAGGTAATAGCACCAGCTCTCATAGGCCTTGAGTCAACGGATCAGGTTAATATTGACAGGCTTATGATTGAGCTTGACGGTACTGCCAATAAGAGTAACCTTGGTGCCAATGCAATTCTTGGTGTTTCAATGGCAGTCTGTAGGGCTTCTGCTGAAGAGCTTGATATGCCTCTCTTCAAGTACATTGGTGGAGCAAACGCAAAAGAACTCCCAGTTCCGATGATGAACATTCTCAACGGTGGTGTTCACGCAGATAACAATGTTGACCTCCAGGAATTCATGATAATGCCTGTTGGTGGCAAGACTTTCTCTGAATCCCTTAGAATGGGAGTAGAGGTTTACCACACTCTCAAGAAGGTTCTTCAGAGAATGGGGCACTCAACAAACGTTGGAGATGAGGGAGGATTCGCTCCAAATCTTACATCAAACGAAGAGGCAATTCAGGTTATCTTAAAGGCTATTGAGGAGGCTGGATACACTCCTGGAGAAGATATCCTTCTTGCCCTTGATGCTGCATCTTCAGAGTTTTACAAGGGAGATGGTATTTACGAACTTGCTGGAGAAGGAAAGAAGCTGGGCAGAGAAGAGTTGGTTGACTTCTACAGAAAGCTTGTTGAGAAGTATCCAATAATCAGCATTGAAGATGGAATGGCAGAGAACGACCACGAGGGTTGGAAGCTCCTAACTGCTGCCCTTGGGGATAGAGTTCAGCTTGTTGGAGATGATGTATTTGTTACAAACACTGAGCTCCTCAGAATAGGAATCAAAGAAGGATTTGCAAACTCGATTCTCATAAAGCTCAACCAGATTGGAACTGTAACGGAAACCCTCGATGCTATTGAGATGGCAAAGAGGGCAAACTACACAGCGGTTATTTCCCATAGATCTGGAGAGACTGAAGATACCTTCATTGCAGATCTTGCAGTTGCAGTTAACAGCGGTCAGATCAAGACTGGAGCTCCAGCAAGAAGCGAAAGAAACGCAAAGTACAACCAGCTTCTGAGAATTGAAGAGATGCTGAACGGTTCAGCCGTTTACAGAGGAACAGACGTTTTCTACAACCTTGACTTTTAACATCCCTTAAGCCCCCTTCAGAAGGGGGCTTAGGGGATTCCAATTCTTACCTTTTTTCTTAAATTAAATTCCTCAAAGATTCCAAAGGAGGTAGTACTTTGCATTTTGAGAAGATAATGGAAAATGTGAAGTTTTTACTTGGTGAAGAGGAGAAAGAGAATATTGAACCTGTAGATCCAGAAAAGATAGCTCAGAGAGCTTATGAGCTATACTGGGAGTACAACTGCGAATATGGTGTTGTCAATGCTTTTTCTCAGATTGCAGGATTGAAGTTTGATTACTCAAGAGTTAGAGAGATTTCAAAGAAACTTCCCTACAGGTGGAACACAATCTGCGGTGCACTTACAGGGGCTTTCTACATATTCGTTGTAACTATACCAGATGAAGTGATAGAGGAAGCAATAAAAGAACTTATAGAGTTTCACAATAATACAGAACTTCCAATCTTTGTTGGAAACAGAGAGCTTGAAATCCCAAAGGCAGCAGTTAGTTCAATTCTCTGTAAAGATTCCATTATCAATTGGTCAAAGGCAACGGGAATTCACCCAAGGACTCTTGAGAGAAGCGAAAGGTGTGCAAGATTGACAGGAGATATTGCATTTAAAACTGCAGAGATAATGAACAAGTATGCAGGAGCTCTTGCAGAAGCTGACGTTTAATGATGGACTTTACAAAACTTTATCTGATAATTGTTTCAGCCATTGCCTTTGGTTACATACTGGCTTCTATTCTCGTTGAAACAAAATTCGTAAACTGGCTCGGGTTAAAAACTCTGAAGCTTTCAAAGTTTGGCATTCATCCTCTTCTTACAAACGTTCCTGTTATCTACCTCGTTTCTCCCCGAGCCGCTCACATTACTGCTTCCAACCTATTGAAAGAAGGCAAAATTGAGCCAATAGACCTTTACCTTGCAATTCTTGCCTCAAACTTTCCCATGCGTTTGATGTTCCTTTATAGATACTATCTTCCTGTTTTAGTTCCTTTGATAGGTGTTATTGCTGTTTATTATGCTCTTCTAAGATTGGCATTTGATATTGTCGTTTTGGTTATTGTTTCAATTGTGGGAAGAATCAGATACAGGAAGTTGAAATTCAACTATCCAGAGTACAACTCTCTTAATCTCGAGTTTTCGTTAAGGATTCTTAAAGAAGGATTTTTAAAAGGATTTAAAGAGGCTCTTTCATTCATTCTAAAGTTCACTCCTCTCTTCTTGGCAATTGTTTTCCTTATTAAAGCTGGATTCATGGAGAAGCTCACGCAAGTTCTAAAACCTTACTTGGGAATGTTTGGCTTTGATTCTCTTGAAATAACCTATATCACAACCGCTGCTATAAGTCCGCCTGTTGCTTATGGATTGATAAAGGTAATGATTGAGAAAAATCATCCTGTTACCCACATTCTCGGAACAATGGCAGTTGGGAACGGAATGTTTTCCCTTCTGAGGAGCTGGTGGGCTTATCTACTTCCCTACTATCTTGGTCTCTATCCTCTCTCTGTAACGGCAGTTCTCCTGTTACTCCAGGCTGGACTTCCAATTCTTTACAACTTTACAGTGGGGATTCTTCTGGTTAAACTATAAAGTATGGAAACAGAAATTAAACTTCTGAAAAATTTATTACTGGATTTAAAACAGTTTTCCCTTAAAAATGAAAGCTGGGCAATTCTGGTTGAAGGAAAGAGGGACAAGTGGGCTCTTGAGAAGTTTGGAGTTCAAAACGTTGTTGAACTAAAGGGTAGGAACTATCACGACGTTGCTGAAACCCTTGCTGATAAGTATAAGTACAAGGGTGTTGTTCTTCTAATGGATTTTGATCCAGAAGGAGAAACTATTTTTCAAAAGCTCTCGAAAATTTTGCCCGGATACGGTTTGAGAATTGATACTTCTTTTAGAGAAAGGCTTAGAGAAACTGGAATAACGTTTGTGGAAAAAATTCCGCAGAAATTAATGTTTTTTGGTTAACTTATCTTTTGACCTTTCGCCTGATGGCGACGATCATTTGATAGGAGAAAACTTATAAGATTCGATTTGCAAGTCAGCTCTTAATAACTTGTTGTGTGTTATGATGTATTACAATTATTCCATACCTGTTTACAGACCTTTGATCGGTTTTGAGAAAAGAAAATAGATAAATGCTTATTTAAGCAGGAGGTTTAGAATGATTTTTAGTGATTTTAATATTGGTAATCTCAAGCTTAAAAATAGAACTATAAGGTCTGCAACGTGGGAGGGAATGTGTGATAGCGATGGTAAACCGACAGAGCGTTTAATTAATGTGTATGAACAGCTTGCTGAAAATGAGGTTGGGCTTATAATCACCGGTTATGCTTATGTGAGTCAAGATGGTATTCAGTTACCTGGTATGCTTGGTGTTCATGATGATAATAACATACCTGCTTTAAAAGAGCTTGCCCAAAGGGTACATGAAAAGGGCGGTAAGATAGCAGTACAGCTTGTCCATGCTGGTGGACAGGCAAATAGAAAATCTTCTGGACTCCAGCCTATTGCTCCATCTGCAGTGGAATTTCCAAGCTACTCAGAAGTGCCAAGGGAAATGACCATAGATGATATAAAAAGAGTAGTTGCTGACTTTGGCGAAGCTGCAAGAAGGGTAAAAGAAGCAGGATTTGATGCAGTTCAGTTGCATGGAGCACATGGATATTTGATTAATCAGTTTTTATCCCCAATTACAAATAAAAGGACAGATGAATATGGTGGTAGTCTTGAAAATAGAGTAAGGTTTTTAAAAGAGGTTGTTGCTGAAGTTAGAAGTAAAGTAGGTGACGATTATCCTGTATTTATCAAGCTAAATTGCGATGATTTTTTAGATGGAGGATTTACAATTGATGAAGCTGTAGAAGTTGCTAAAATGCTTGAAGAGTGGGAGATAGATGCTATTGAGGTTTCCGGTGGTTCTCCAGCATCAAAGGATACATCTCCAGCAAGAACAAAAATTGATAGTTCTAAAAAAGAGGCTTATCACAAGGAGTTATCTAAAAGGATAAAGCAGGTGGTTAATATTCCTGTAGCTGTGGTTGGCGGAATTAGAAGCTTTGAAATTGCTACTGAGATTATTGATAATGGGTTGGCTGATGCTGTTTCATTTTCAAGACCTTTGATAAGAGAGCCACATCTTATTAGGAGATGGAAGGAATCTGATAGAACTAAAGCAAAATGTATTTCTTGCAATGGATGTTTTCTGCCAGGGATAAAAGAAGGTGGTATCTATTGTGTGGTTGAGAAGGAATTGAGAGAAAAGGCGCAATAGTAGTCTTGCTTGGATTTTTAAATAGTTACCTTTAAAAGTGGGAGTGTTTCCTATCTCCCACTTTTTGTTCGAATAAATGAAAGAGTTTGAAAATTGCCAACAGCAATAAAAAAGCCTATTCTCCCTTCCCATAAGATCAAAGAAATTGGAACCTCAAAAGGTTCTAAAGAAAGTTAAGCAATACCTAAAAGAGAGAGGACAGGCACTATTGGTGTTCTGCCTTCGGTTAATGCAGTTGAGAAGTTTATATATACCACTTTAGAATTATCTTTATGTCATTCTGAGCGAAGCGAAGAATCTCAATTGAGACTTTTTGTAGAAACTCTTTGCCTGCTAATGCAAGCTCAGGTATTACATGACGCAACCTGTTCAACATGATAGAAACCGATGACCAGTTTATCTTTTGACCCGTTTTCTAATTGCAACGATCATCTGGTAGGAAAGGAAAGCTACGGCAATTGAATAAAGAGTATAAGGGAATTCGAGTCCCTTACCGTTTTCTTTGAATAGTTTCATCGGGTTTAAAGTCTTTGCGAAATCATTTAGGAAGTTAGTTATTGATTTAATGAGTAATTCAGAGGATAAGTTTCTACTAAGGTCAAAATCTCCAAATACATAACTAAAAAAGCCAGCAGACACAAAAAGGAATATTACTTCTTGCAAACCAAACTCTATAGCTGGGTTTGGGATCGAAACGAGCAAGAAAAAAATGAGATATATCAAGAAAAGGGGAACAAAAAAGATAGAGTAGGCTTTTAGTCCCATCATTCCTATAGTTAACATGATTATCAAGGTAAGTGGTTTTGTCCAGCTTTGTCCAAAGTCGGAAACAGATTTGTGAATTGAAAATATTAGTTTTTCCTGAAAATCTGCTTCTTGTTGTTGTAAGACTTTTTCATAGGCTTTCATCTCAAGAGAATAAAACTCATTGGCGTTTATGTGGTCTTTCTGATTATCTAAAGCCAGTTTTAACTGTCTATAGACATCTCTTGCCTTTGCCGGTGAATTTTTAAATAGTTCTGGACATATTCTTTCTTCGGTAATTTTTCCCCAGTCAACGTTCATAAATTCTGCTTTTGTTAAAGAGCTGTTTTCTATTTCTATTTGTTCTGCTTCTGAAAAGTCACAGTTTATAAACTTCATATTGTTTAGTATAGAGTTTTTTATCTCTATGTTCGGCAAATAATTTTCTTTTTTTAAGTCTTCTCTCTGATTTTCTTCTAAGTCCTCAAACTTTATGATTTTCGTATCGAAGAAAAGAAAGCTATCGGTTATGTTGTTTATATTGTTTAATACTAATCTAACCGTTTGTAGGTTTCTGATTTCTATATAGCTGTCCTTTGATAGTTGAACATGAGAGAGATTAAAAAGTAAACTCTTCCCTTTTGAAATAAAATTAGCCCCATTTTGAAATGTTGCTTCCCTAAAATCAACCTTACTTTGAAATGTTGTTTTCCAAAAGTTAGCCTTGTGTTGGAATTTTGCCAAAACAAAATAAACTTCGTTTTGGAAAGTTGTTCCTAAAAACCAAACTCCCTTTTGAAATGTTGCTTCTCCAAAATAAACTTCGTTTTGAAACGTTATATTCACAAAATAAGTCCAATCTTGAAATGTTATTTCATCAAAATGAACCTCGTTTTGAAATGTTATCAAATCAAAATTAGCTTCGTTTTGAAATATTGCTCCCCAAAAGTTAGCCTCGTTTTGAAATCTTACTTCTTTAAAATTAGTCCAGTTTTGAAATGTTGCTTTTTCAAAATCAGCCAAGTTCTGAAACGTTATTCCTACAAAGTTAGCCAAGCCTTGAAAATTTGCTCCTACAAAATTAGCCTTGTTTTGGAAAGTTAGATACTCTTCCTTATACCAGAAATTAAAAGAATATCGCAGTTGATATGTTTTATATCCATTTATTTCCCTTCCTATTAAGTCTTTTGTTTTTCTTTCAAAAAACAACGGCGTTTCATAAATATAAAACTCTGGAAAAACAAATTTTCTGAAATCGTAAAAGTTTTTCTCCTTATCTAAATTCTCTAAGTTAAAAAGTATTAAATCTTTATTTCTCTCTAATTCATCAATTTCTGGCTTTCCATCTATATCACTACTTCTCAAGCTCTCTATGAAATCGTTCCAATTCTCATTAGATTTTTTCCACAAATCTACATAATCAACAGCAAACCTATATGCTCTTACTCTTTTCCAAAACTCATCAATTAATTTCCAAAACTCACTAACTAAATATTCATTCCATTTTATTTTTATATATTCATCAAAGCCCTTCCCTTCTCTTAATGCTTTATCCCTTTTTTCCTTCCACTGTTTATATTCACCTACGTTCTCCGTCCATATTTCATTTTTCTTTTCACAGTGAAAAATGCAGGTATCAAACTTTTCTAAATCTTCTCTGCTTAAATCCTCTAACTTTTGGTTTTCTCTCAAGAAAACAGCCACAGGTTCTATTACATTTCTTCCTATTTCCTGACAAACCCTACATCCTTTAAATTCCCTGCCATCTTTACCGTCCAGATAAATTACTCTCCACTCCATTTCAAAATTCCAGAGAAAGTTAATCCTGTTCTGTTATTTGTTGTCATTCTGTCCTTATTTAGCAGGTGAGAACCTTAACTACTCCCCCAGTTATTGAGATTCTTCGAGCTCTGTCCTTGGAATAACTTAAGTTGCCGATTTAACAACATGCTACACAAATTGTGAAATAGCATTATATCCTAATTAGCTGTGATAAAATCTCCTCCAAACTAAACTAAGCTAACGGAGTTGGAGATGGAGTTTGAAGCAGTAATCGGGCTTGAGGTTCATGCTCAGCTTTTAACAGAGACGAAAATTTTCTGTAGCTGTAAGAATGAGTTTGGAGCTCCACCAAATACTAACGTTTGTCCTGTCTGTCTTGGAATGCCTGGATCTCTTCCAGTTCTGAACAAGAAAGCTGTTGAGTATGCTGTAAAGGCAGCACTTGCCTTAAACTGTAAGATTAACAAGTACTCGGTCTTTGCCAGAAAGCATTACTTCTATCCAGACCTTCCAAAGGCTTATCAGATAACACAGTACGAGCTCCCGTTTGCAGAGAACGGCTGGATAGAGATTGAAAAACCTGATGGAACGAAAAAGAAAATCAGAATTAAAAGAATTCACATGGAAGAAGACGCTGGAAAGACTGTCCACGGTGAAGGACTTGACCCCAACTCTTACGTTGACCTCAATAGAGCTGGAACGCCGTTAATTGAAATCGTTTCAGAGCCTGATATCTCAACTCCAGAAGAAGCAAGGCTTTATATGCAGAAGCTCAGGGATATCCTCGTCTGGATCGGTGTAAACGATGGAAACCTTGAGGAAGGCTCACTAAGATGTGACGCCAACGTTTCTATTAGACCTAAGGGTTCAGATAAACTTGGAACGAGAACAGAGATTAAAAACGTTAACTCTTTCAGATTCATTCAAAAAGCTCTTGAGTATGAAATAGAAAGACAGATAAAGGTTGTTAAAAGCGGCGGAGAAGTTGTTCAGGAAACAAGGCTCTTTGATTCCCAGAAAGGAATTACAAAGACAATGAGAACGAAAGAGGAAGCTGAGGACTACAGATATTTCCCTGAACCTGATCTTCCGCCTCTCATAATAGACGATGAATGGCTTGAATCTATAAAAGCTTCTTTACCTGAACTTCCAGACCAGGTAAAGGAAAGATTCATTAGTGATTACGGTATTACATCTTATGATGCTGATATTCTTGTTAGAGATAGAGCTCTTGCCCAGTTCTTTGAAGAGGCAGTGAAAAACTATTCTGGAGAAGCGAAGAAAGTTGCAAACATTATCATTTCAGACCTTCTTGGAGCTTTAAACGAAGAGAAGCTTGAAATCTCAGAGTCTCCAGTCGAACCTCGCCACGTTGCTCAACTCCTTGAGCTTGTTGATAAAGAGGTAATATCTCTAAGAGTCGCAAAGGAAGAAATCATTCCTGAAATGGTCAAGAGTGGAAAAGAGCCCAAAGCGATTGTTGAAGAGAAAGGGCTTGTTCAGATATCTGATGAATCAGCTCTCAAAGAGATTATCAAGAAAGTCCTTGAAAACAATGAAAAGGCTGTTAAGCAGTACAAGGAAGGCAACGATAAACAGAAGCAGAAAGCTGTTAAGTTTCTCATTGGTCAGGTTATGAAGGAAACAAGAGGAAAAGCCAATCCGAAGCTTCTCAATCAGTTAATTCCTCAGGTTCTTGAAGAGGTATAGTTCATAGGGTGGGGAGAGAGCTTACGCCCTCTCCCCTAATTAAGTATCAAGACTCCCTCCCCTCTATGTGGACCCGTAGGTCCAAAATAACAATATTTGGTTAAGTCCTATTATATTCAACTGTGTGACTATTGCAATTGACTTAACTTTAGAATGTTGTTATTTAGCCTATCTTCTAAGACTTTTCAAAATAACTACCTTAATTTCTGTCTTTGCTTTGTTGATGAGACTGTTCAGAACATGGTAGTAGATAAGTGTGATTACTGCAACAAATATCCCCAGAGCTGTTGCTTCGAGGGCAAAACCTATTCCTTTACTTACTTCAACTATGTTTGAAATCCCTTTTTCTGCCATTGTTAAGAATGAGTTCATTATTCCCAGAACTGTTCCTAAGAGTCCTAAAAGAGGAGATGCCGTTATGGTGAAGGAGAGTAGTCCCTTTCCCCGTGTCAGTTTTGAAATGAAGTTGTGGTACTGAGCCTCAACCTTGTTTTCATCAAGCTCATCAATCTCTTTCAGGAGCAATTTTTTCTCTGCAGGAAGGGTAAAGGAAAAATAGAGGAGTCTTTCTATAAATACGAGAGTAGCGAGGAAAAGAAGAAAATAGAGGGAGAGAAAAACAGCTTTATGGGCAAGTTCCATTGTTAGTAGCAACATTTCCTCCAGAATAAATTTCATTGATTCTTAGAATAACTGTATAATAAATTTTATTACAAAATCTCTAATAAGGTGAGGAAATGTTTAAGTTTAAAGATGATATTCTCGAGGAAAAGCCACAGCTCATAATTGTTCCTATGGTTGATGTGATGCTTTTCTTGCTTGCTTTCTTCGTTCTCATTGCGGGAAGCATTATTCCCGGCCTTGCAATTAAAACCAATCCACCAGAAACAACCCAGAAATCGAATATTCAGGTCAAAAAGGAGATTATCACAGTTACCATCAAAGAAAACGGAAGTATCTACTTTGGAAACAAGAAGGTTAGTCTTAAGCAACTAAAGAAATTCCTCAAAAATGCTAAGGTAAAAAATCCTCATGTTTCTCTTGCTATAAATGCAGATAGAAACTCAAAGATTCAGCTTCTTGTTAATGTGATGGACGCAGCTCAAGAAGCAGGTATTAACTCAATAGGTCTCATTGCGAAGGAAAGGGATGAGAACAGCCGTTAGGTTTTTACTTGCTTTTATTTTATCTCTTTTGATAGAGCTTGGATTTATAGAGATTCTGGAAAGTCTGAAGAAGCCTGAGAGAGAAGAAGTTAGACAGATCATTAAGATTTCCCTTATAAAGCAGAAAGAACAGAAGATCGAAGTCAAAAGGGAGATAAGAAAGAAAGGAAAGAAGGAGGTTAAGAAGGCATCTATTCCCGAAAAGAAACCGAAAATCATTTCAGAAAAGCCCCTAAGGAAACTACCTGAAAAACAGAAAAAGGAAAAAGAAAAGCCTAAAAAACCTGGAGGTTTAAAGCCGCTTCAAGGAAATCTGCCAGTCTATTACATAGATGCAATCAGAAATGCAATTGAAGAAAACATTTTCTATCCCCTTGAAGCTATAGAGCGAGGAGAAGAGGGAATTGTATCTGTTAGCTTCACTTTGAATAGAAAAGGGGAAGTTGTGGAATGCGAATCTGTCAGCGGAAAGAGCAAGATTTTGCAGGAAGCAACCTGTATAGCGATAAAAAGGGCAAAGTTTCCACCAATTCCTGATACCATAAAGAACAATAAGCTAACATTCCAGTTGGAGATTGAGTACAACCTCGAAAGCGTTAAGTGAAACTACTTTTCTGGCTTTACCTTTTCAATTTTCACCGAAGGGATTCTCAGCTTTGATATCTTTTCTTCTATCAATCTGATTCTCTCTTCAAGCTCCAGAATTTTCTGATTTTGATTTTCTCTATCATGTGTAATCGTTTGCTTTAAAGCAGTTATTTCCTTGTTCAAAGAATCAATTTTTTTATCGGTTTCCGTTCTAAACCTTGAAATCTCTTTTTTTGTGGACTGATTCAGCTTCAGCATGTAGTTTCTGTTTTCTTTGAGAGAATTTTCCAGATAGGAAACTCTGTCTTCCAGTTGTGAGAGCTCCTGATATAAGTTGCTGGTGGAAACTTTGAGCTTTGGGATTTCTTCTTTTATCTGAGTAAGTCTCTGTTCTATTGTCTGAAGCTCCTTCAGGATTTCAGACTGTTTCAGTTCAAGAACCTGAATCCTCGCCTCAAGGTCATTGAGCTTTGCATTTTGCTGATTTGTTGCACAGGAAACTGTTGATAGTGCTATTGTCAGTCCAATTAACCACTTCTTCATTTTTACCTCCGTTTCAAAAATTTTACCAATTCAGGTATAACTTTATACTGAACTGACATGTCAGTTCAGGAGGAAAGGAAGATGAGAGAGAGAGAGAGGGGGAGGGAAAGAGAGCTTTTGCTAAAGGCAAAGACACTATTTTCGGAAAAGGGTTTCTACAGAACTTCTGTTTCAGATATTGTTGAGTCTCTTGGGATAGCAAGGGGGACTTTTTACCTCTATTTCAGAAACAAGGATGATATCTATAAGAGAGTTTTAGAAAAGCTTGTTGACGAAATTTCATCATGTTTGAAAGTTCTTCCTGAAAATAGTCCTCTGGAACAGTTAAGAGAAAATCTTAAATCTGTCTTTACTCTTATGGTAAAGGATAGAGACCTTGCAAAGCTGATTTTCTATCATCCCTATCAACTAAATCCTCAGTTTGACGAAGTTGTAAACAGCTTCTTCAACTCTGTAAAGTTCCTCATAGAGAGAGCTCTTATAAGGGGAATAGAGATGGGAATAGTTAGAGAGTGCAATGTAAAGATCGTTGCTCCAGCCATTATGGGAGCTTTTGTTGAGGTTGGGAAAGAGCTTGTAGAAGGAAAAATTCTAAGCGATGTAGATAGGATTGTTGAAGAGATTCTTCAGTTTGGTCTTAAAGGTCTTCTGGAGGAAAAATGATAACAGCAGGGATAGATGTGGGTTCTACAACCGTTAAAGGTGTTCTGTTAGACGATAAGAATAACGTCCTCTTTGAGCACTATGAAAGGCACGAGGCAAGGCAAGCTGAGAAGGTTTTGAAACTCCTTGAGAAATTTGAAGAGATTGCAGGGAAGGATTTTCAGCTCTTCTTGACCGGAAGTGGTGGAGGAGACATTGCAAGAGCTCTGGGTGTAAAGTTCATTCAGGAGGTCAACGCTGTAAGTCTTGCAGTGGAGAGATTTCATCCAGAAGTGAATTCAGTTGTAGAACTCGGGGGACAAGATGCAAAGATGATATTCTGGATAGATGCTGGAGGTGTGAAACGGAAGGTTACCACTATGAACGACAAGTGTGCTGGTGGGACTGGAGCTACAATAGACAGAATTGTTTCCAAACTGAAAATTCCTCTTGATGTAGCTTCTTCTATACATTTTGACCCTGATAAAGTTCATCCAGTTGCTGCAAAGTGTGGAGTCTTTGCAGAAACCGATATAAACAGTCTCCAGAAGGCCGGTGTTCCAGCAGACGAGCTTTTGATCTCTCTTTTTAACGCAATAGTCATTCAGAACCTTTCGGTTCTTACAAGAGGATACACTTTGCGTCCAGTTGTTCTTCTCCTTGGAGGACCCAACACCTTTTTCCCTGCTCTTGTAGAGGCGTGGAGATACCATCTTGAAAAGCTGTGGAAAGAAAAAGAAATCCAGTTTAATACTGGAAGTGTTCTGCTTCCGGAGAACTCCCAGTACTATGCAGCTCTTGGTTCTGCCCTTTTTGCTGAGTATGAGGAGAGTCCCTACAGGGGAAAGGATGGACTCTTAGCGTTTTCAAAACGCTCGATAACCATTTTGAAGGCAAAGACTGGGGAGAGAGGACTTTTAAAGCCGGGTGAAAACTTAGAGGAGTTCAGGAGAAAGTATGGCGTGCAGCCTTTTAAACCAAAAGAGTTTAAGAGAGGGGAGAAAGTAAGGGCTTTTCTTGGAATAGATGGCGGTTCAACCTCAACAAAAGCTGTTTTGATAGATGAAAAGGGAGAACTTCTTGCAACCGCCTATACTCTCTCTGGTGGAAATCCTCTTAAAGATGTAAAAAAGGTTGTTAAACAGCTTAGAGACCAGGTGGAAAGAGGTGGTGCAGAGCTCCAAATTTTCTCTGTCGGCGTTACGGGATATGCGAAAGAAATGTTAAAGGAAACGATTGGAGCAGACGTTGCAGTTGTTGAAACCGTTGCCCATACGATCTCTGCAAAACACTTCTTTGACGAAGTTGATGTAATTGTTGACGTTGGCGGTCAGGATATAAAAGTAATGGTAATGAAAAACGGTGAGGTTAAGGATTTCAAGCTCAATACCCAGTGTTCTGCAGGAAATGGCTACTTTCTTCAGTCAACTGCCGAACGGTTTGGTTATAGGGTTGAAGACTTTGCAGATGTTGCCTTTAAGGCTGAGTACGTTCCTAAGTTTAACTTTGGATGTGCAGTCTTTTTAGAACAGGACATTGTCAACTTCCAGAGACTTGGTTGGCAGTCCCATGAGATAATGGCAGGGCTTGCAAAAGTTCTGCCGAAGAACATCTGGCTATACGTTGTTAAAGAGCCAAACTTACGAAAATTGGGGAGAAGGTTTCTCCTTCAGGGTGGAACTCAGAGAAACCTTGCAGCAGTGAAAGCACAGCACGACTTCATAAAAGAGAGAGTTCCAGATGCTGAAATCTTTGTCCATCCGATAACGGGAGAGGCTGGAGCTTTTGGTGCAGCCGTTGAGGCGATGAGGGAGTATTCAGGAAGAACTGACTTCATAGGGCTAGATGCTCTTGAGAACCTTGACTTTCAGGTTAAGAGCGATGAAACAACAAGGTGCCACTTCTGTACGAACAGATGTCAGAGAACGTTTATCCACGTTAACCTTCATAGAGGTATGAAAAGGTACATCATTGCTCCATGCGAAAAGGGAACTGTCACAGAGCTTGAGGACGTGAAAGAAGTTGTTAAGAAGCTGAATCAGATCAAGAAAGAGAATCCAAACCTTCAGGAGATATCTGCGAAAAAAGTTTTTGAAAGCTATCCAGTTGAAAAGGTCTATGAAATCAAGAAGTTTGGAATTATCTCAAGAAAAAGTGTGATAGAGAGGCGAAAGTCCCTGAAATTTGGAATTCCAAGAGTTCTTAATTTCTATTCCCTCATGCCGTTTTTCAGAGGTTATCTTGAATCTTTGGGTGTTAAAAACTTTGTCTTCTCAGACTACACGTCAGAAAAGCTTATTAGAGAAGAGTTGAAGGGTGGAGCAATTGACCCATGTTTTCCGAGCAAAGTTGTTCTTGCCCATATCAACAATCTGATTAAGAAAAAACCTAATGTTATATTCTTCCCGAAGGTTGCAACACTCATTTCCTTTTTCAAAGATGCCGAAGGCTCTCACGCCTGTCCGACAGTAACCGGTACTCCGATCTCTATAAAAGCTGTTTTGACAAAGGAAAAAGATATCTTCAATGAGAAGGAAATTGAATTCTTAGATCCAATACTCCACTTTCACGACAAAGAACTCCTTGAATATGAAATGTATGAAGCTTTCAGAGAAATTCTGGATCTCACAAAGGGAGAGAACAAAAGAGCTATTGAAGAGGGCTTTAAAGCTCTAAGCTACTATCAAAACGAGATGAGAAGTCTTGGCGAGAAGATTCTGAGAAAAATAGAGGTAGAAAACAGGATTGGTATTTTGGTTCTTGGAAGGCCTTATCACAACGATCCTGGAATAAACCACGGAATTTTGGAAGAGCTCCAGAAGAGAGGCTATCCAATCCTTACTATTGAATCACTTCCAATTAAAGAGGAATTTTTGAAGAAAGTTTTCAAAGGCAGAGATCCGTTCAGTATAAGAGATGTCTGGAAGAAAGCTTACAGCGAAAATACAAACAGGAAGGTCTGGGGAGCTCTTTACGCAGCAGGTCATCCAAACCTTGCAGTCCTTGACTTATCAAGCTTCAGGTGTGGTCACGATGCACCAATCTACTCTTTAATTGAAGAAATCATGGAAGAGAGCGGAACTCCTTATTTCACATTCCACGAGATAGACGAGAACCGTCCTGCTGGTTCTATAAAGATCAGGGTAGAAACCATAGACTACTTCCTGAAACAACGAATCAAAAAGAGGAACGGAGTAGAAACAGCTCAGGCTGTTTAACTCTTATAATTAGGTTTGAAATTTTCTTTGGAGGAAAGGAATGGTAACAATTCTTTTTCTCATAGCCATTGCTATATCTGTTATAGCTTACGTTACTTATGGAAAGTTCCTGAGCAAGAAGGTTTTCAATCTTGATGACAACAACAAAACCCCAGCCCACACCATGAGGGATGGCGTTGATTACGTTCCTGCTCCAGCTCCCGTTCTCCTTGGACATCACTTTTCCTCAATTGCAGGTGCTGGTCCTATTGTAGGTCCCATAACTGCAGCTTCTTCCTGGGGATGGCTTCCAGCTTTCTTGTGGGTTCTAATAGGGAACATTTTCATAGGTGGTGTCCACGATATGAGCGCCCTTGTGGCTTCAATCAGAAACAAGGCAAAGTCCATAGCTGAAATCGGTGGAATGTATCTCACCAAAAGGGCTGGAACGATATTTAAGCTCTTCATCTGGCTTGCACTTCTCTATGTCGTCGCAGTCTTTATAAACGTTGCTCAAGTTACTTTCAGTGCTAAGATTCCTATCATTGAGAATGGTAAAGTTGTTGAGATGCTGCCGATTGGTGGTGGGGTAGCAACTTCAGCAATTCTTTACATATTCTTAGCCATTCTTTTTGGGTTTATTGTCTATCACAGGAAGAAAAATCTGGGAATAACAACGGCGATCTTTGTAGTTCTCGTTTACTTTGCGGTTTACATTGGTCAGCTCTTTCCGACTCATCTGCCACCAAATGTATGGAACGTTATTTTGATTCTTTACGTTGCTATTGCTTCAGTTACACCTGTCTGGATTCTCCTTCAGCCCAGGGATTACCTTTCAAGTTTTCTTCTCTATGGTGCGGTTTTAGGTGCAGGACTTGGAATAATACTCTCCTTTGGAAAAGTGGATATGAACATTCCAGCATTTATGGGATTCAATTCAGACATTGGACCTCTTGTTCCACTTCTTTTTGTTGTAATAGCATGTGGTTCAATCTCTGGATTTCACTCTCTCGTGGGTTCTGGAACCACATCTAAACAACTTGATAAGGAAACAGATGCTGTGAAAGTTGGCTATGGAGCAATGCTTTTAGAGGGTATCGTTGCTGTTATGTCTATCATCTTTGTAGTTGTTCTTTCTCAATCTGAATTTGAAATCCTCAAAAAGAACGTTGCCGCCATTTACGGTGAGGGAATTGGAAAGTTTTTAAGTGTCTTTGGAATTCCTGAAACGGTTGGAATGGCTTTTGGAATGCTTGCCCTTTCTTCTTTTGTTCTGACAAGCACAGATACAGGTACAAGGCTTGCAAGATACGTCTTTACAGAGCTCACAGGAGTGAAGAACAGATACGTTGCGACTCTCGTTTCACTCATAATTCCCGGTTTTCTGGTCTTCATGAAGTATGAAGATCCAGTTACACATAAGGTTCTTCCTGTCTGGAAGGCTCTCTGGCCAGTTTTCGGTGCTACAAATCAGCTGATTGCAGCTCTTGCCCTCTTTGTCATCATGATATGGTTAATAAAGACGGGGAAAGAGAAGTACTGGTTTATTCCAGGGATTCCTGCTCTCTTCATGGCTGTAATTACAATCTGGTCTCTTATTATGCTCTTTATGAAATGGAAGTTTACGGTTATCGGAATTGCAGCGCTTGTTCAGATCTTCCTCGCTTTCTGGATCTTCTACGAGGGAGGAATATCTCTGAAGAAGCTAAAAGAAGAGGAAAAGAGTGAAGTTCTTAAAGAGTCTTAAATTCTTTTTCAAAGGAGCTCTTGTAGATTCATCTACAGATAAACTTGAGGCAAAAGCTAAAAGCCTCAACGATAATCTGCTTACAGTTGTTCTTAGCGAAAGGCTTGGGATGCCCAATCCGATGTACTACTACATGGTGGAAATACTTCCCTATATTGCAGAAGATCTTGAAGGCTGGAACAGGCGGATGGCTGACAGGAAAAGCGTCATAAGTAGGGTCCTTGGTGAAATTGGAGAACCTTAAATGTTAAACCGAAAGTTCTATTTCTTCTCTGGAAAGGGAGGGGTTGGAAAGACTACAATTTCTTCAGCCCTTGCCGTTGCCCTGTCTGAGAGGAGATTAAGAACGCTTCTTGTTTCCCTTGATCCAGCCCACTCTCTTTCCCTTGCTCTTGATGTGGAAGTCGGTGGAAAGGTCAAGAAAGTTTCTGAAAACCTCTTTGCAGTTGAAATTGACGTTGAATCTGAGATGAAGAGTTATCTCCATAGAGTGAAGAAAGAAGCAGAAAAGGTGGTGAGTCCTGTAATTTTGGAGGAGATAAAAGATCAAATAGACCTTGCCTACTACTCTCCAGGAGCCTTTGAACTGGCGATTCTTGATGTTATCCACAGGATCATCTCAGAATCTGAAAAAAGTTACGACAGAATAGTTTTTGATACAGCTCCTTCTGGTTACACCTTGAGGTTAGTTTCTCTTCCATCCCTTTTAAACAGATGGCTTCATCGGCTTATAGATTTACGAAAAGAGGCTCTAAAGCTTCACTTCTATTCAGATCTTGAGGATAAAAGAAAGCTTGAGGAGGTTTATTCTCAGGATACTGTTCTCTCAGTTCTTGTGAAGAGAAAGGAACAGATTGAGACGTTGAGAGGTGTCCTCCTCAACCGTGGAAAAACTCTCTTTGGAATCGTTGTCAGCCCTGACGTTCTACCCATTCAGATTGCAAAAAAGACGGTTGATGAGCTGGAAGCTTCAGGAATTGAAGTTGAGCTGGTCGTTTTTAACAGATTCAGAGGAGAAGTTGAAAAAGTAAGAAAAGCCTTCTCAGGGAAGAGAATAATCTTCGTTCGGGAAAAAGAAAAAGAACCAATTGGAATAGAGCGATTAAGACTCTTAGGTGAGGAGCTTCTATCTCAACTTACATAGACTATATTTATTGAGAACTATTTTTAAAAAGGAAGGCTTATGAAAAGAGTGGCTTTTTGTACCTTTGGATGCAAGATGAATTTCCACGAGACTGCCTATATGGAGGAACAATTCAGAAAGCATGGTTATGAAATTGTTGATTTCTCAGAAAAAGCAGATATATACGTTGTTAACACCTGTACAGTTACTTCTGTTGCAGATGCAAAGTCCAGAAAAGCACTAAGAAAGGCGAAACACCAGAATCCTGAGGCATTAGTCGTTGCCACAGGTTGTTACTCAGAGGTCTATCCTTTCGATGTGGAAGATGTAAAAGAAGTTGACCTGATAACTGGAAATGTTGAGAAGTTCCAGATTGTTGACATAGTTGAGAAGAGGCTAAAAGGAGAAATCCCGAGACTCTATCTAAAAGGAGTCTGGAAAGAAAAGCGGTTCTATCCTCTGACAATCAGACACTATGAAGGGAAAACGAGAGCATTTCTTAAGGTTCAGCAAGGGTGTGAACTTTTCTGTTCCTACTGTATTATTCCAAAAGCAAGGGGAAGAATGCTCAGTGAAAACCCGGAGAAGGTTTTAGAGCAGGTTAAGGAGTTGGTTGATGCTGGTTACAAGGAGATAGTTCTTACCGGTACACACCTTGGAGGTTATGGATTGGATCTTGATGAAGATATCAATCTTGCAAAACTGATAGAGAAAATTCTTGAGGTTCCGGGACTGTACAGGCTGAGAATTAGTTCGGTTGAGCCTATTGAATTTACCGATGAGCTCATAGAAGTAGTTACCTCCTCTTCAAAAGTTGCTCCACACCTTCACATACCGCTTCAGAGTGGAAGTGACAGGATTTTGAACCTAATGAGGAGAAGGTACACCGGAAAAGAGTTTAGGGAGGTTATTGAAAAGATACTCTCCAAAAATCCTGATATCTGCATAGGAACAGATGTTATGGTTGGATTTCCCGGTGAAACAAAGGAGGACTTTGAAGCGACTAAAAGACTTATAGAGGAAATTCCTTTTGGATATCTTCATGTTTTCCCCTACTCTCCGAGGAAGGGTACTGTTGCATCTCAGATGAAGGATTCTGTCTCTTCTCTGGAGAAGAAAGAAAGAGCAGCGATATTGAGAGAGATTGGTAAGGAGAAGAGTATTTCTTACAGAAAGCGGTTTATCGGTAAAGAGCTTGATTCCTTAGTACTATCAAGCTTAGAAGATGGGAAATCGGTTGTTTTAAGTGGCAACTACATAAGAATGGTTGTTGATGAGGAGCTGAAGCCGGGAGAGGTTGTAGATGTAAGGCTAAAGGAGGTTGGAGAGAAGAGAGAGGAAAATTATGGGGAAGTTATTAATAGAGCCGTTTTATGTAATGAAGGTGTTGGAACGGGCAAAAGACCTTGAAAAGGCAGGAAGAAATGTAATCCACTTTGAGATTGGAGAGCCTGACCTTCCCGTTCCAGAAATTATAAAAAGAAGAGCGATAGAAGTCGTAAAAACTGTTGAGCTGAAGTACACCGAAAGTACAGGAATTAGACTGCTAAAGGAAAAAATAGCGGAATATTATGAGAAGGCTTACAGTATAAACATTTCACCCGATCAGGTCATCATAACACCGGGGAGCTCTCCCGGACTTCTGTCCGTTTTGAAGGTGGTTTCGGAAAAGGTAGGAAAGGTCAGCTACACAGATCCCGGATATCCCTGTTACAAGAACATGTTAAGGTTTTTGAACCTTGAAAGTGTCTCCATACCTGTAAATCCGGAAAGTGGATTCAAGATTTCTCTCAGGGATGTAAAAACGGAAGTACTCATTCTCAACTCTCCGTCGAATCCAACAGGAGTGATTTACTCTAAGAAGGAGTTAAGAAAACTGTCAGAAAAGGTTTTCCTTGTTTCAGATGAAATATACCACGGTCTTGTCTATTCAGGAAAGGCACCATCAGTTCTTGAAATAACTACCGAAGCTGTTGTCGTAAACGGTTTTTCAAAGTTCTTTCTGATGACTGGATGGAGACTCGGTTGGGCTGTTGTACCTGAATGGATGGTAGAAGATATGACAGCAGTTCTTCAGAATATTGCTATCTCTCCTCCAACTCTTTCTCAGTATGGAGCTCTTGTTTGTTTTGAGGAAGAGTGTCTATCAGAGCTGGAAAGAAATGTGGAAATCTTTAAAAGAAGAAGGGATTTGATGCTTCAGGGATTGAAAGAAATCGGTTTTAGAATACCTGTTGAGCCTGAAGGGGCTTTTTACATATTTGCTGATGTTTCAAAGTTTACAGATGATAGTTACTCTTTTGCATTCGAAGTTCTGGAGAAAACAGGAGTGGCGATAACGCCGGGTAAGGACTTTGGTTATAATGGAACCGACAGATTTGTTAGGTTTTCCTTCTGTACTGATGAGAAGAACATCGAAGAGGGGCTTGAGAGACTTTATAGGTTCTTGAGGGAGGGTAGTTGAAAAGGATAGAGAAAAGAATCCCTGCCAAGTACGGTCAGGAAAGAATTCTTGAAATCCTGATGAAATTCCGGGCTCCTCTAATTGTCGGTCTCATAGCCATAATGGTTTCAACTATTGGATATATGATAATTTCAGGGGTTGATCTTCTGAAAGCTTTTTACATGACAATTCTTACCGTAACCACCATCGGTTACGGTGAAATGTGGGATATGGATGCAAAGGCAAGAATCTTTAATCTATTTGTCATGACCCTTGGGGTCGGCAGCGTAATGGGGTATTCTATAGCTGTTCTTATAAACATTGTAACCTCTGGAGAGGTTAAAAAAATTCTGAGGTTCAGAAAGATGGTTTCAGACATCTCTGCTTTGAAGGGACACTACATAATTTTTGGGATGAATGATTACGTTCTTCACCTGATAAAAGAAATGAAACACTACAGAATTCCTGTTGTTGTTGTGGATGTATCGGACAATCTGGAGGAGTTTGCAAAGGAGCATGAAATTAACTATTACCTGCAACTTGACCCTGCAGATGAAAACACCCTCTACTTGGCGGGTATTGAGAAGGCTGTTGGAGCGATCGTTGCCACGATGGATGATTACAGAAATCTTGCCATAACCCTAACTTTGAAGAATGTTGTGACGAAAAATGAAATATCCCCTTTCTTTATACTTGCTCTTGCGAAAAAGGAAGAATTCAAGGAAAAACTGAAACTTGTTGGTGCAGATTATGTGGAGACAATTCCTTCAATCATCTCAAAAAGAGTGGCAATCCTTGCAAGGAAGCCTCCGATATTTGGTGAAAAGTCACTTCTTGAGGAGATTCTATTTGGAGAACATACCTACATAGATATTGAGGAGCTTGTTGTTCAACCAGATTCACCAATAGCTGGAAAGACCCTTAGGGATATTGACCTGAGAAAGCGCTTTGGGATAACTGTTGTTGCAGTTAAAAAATCGGATGGTAAAGTAATATTCACGCCTGGAGGGGATGTTGTAGTAGAACCTCTTGATATACTTGTTGTTGTGGCGCCTAAGAGGAGATTGGAAGAAGCGATAAAAATACTTTTAAAAGGGAAAGTAACTTCAAGGAGTGCAATGCTTAAAAAGAAGATAAAGGAGAGACTCCATGGACTGGGGTAAAGTTGGAACTGCTTTTTTCATAATGATGTCCCTGACAACAACGGTTGGGTTTGTCTATGATGGAGATCCTTACGAACTTATTGCTTCTGTTGTCTTTAACCTTATAGCAACCATACTGAAACTTGGAAGTAAGAAAACTTTGAGCGCAGAGCTCCTTGCAACGAGCCTGGCAGCAGATCTACACTTAATACCAGCACTGATATTTTACGAGCTTGGAGCAAGAATGACTCTTGTTGAAGCGCTTGCATGGGGAGCTTTGGTAGCTAATGTTTTTTCTGTAATTATTGTAATTATCGAGACTGTTTTAGAGGCAAAAGAAGAAACCTGGTGGTAAAATTTGGGGTAGTCCATCGTTAAGATGCTATTTGTGGTCATTCTGAGGACGAAGTCCGAAGAATCTCAGTAGCTAGGGTTAGTTAAGTGGAAAAGTGGATGAGTATTCACCAAAGGGATTCTTGAGAATGATGATTAAAACATCTTTATTACAGACTACCGTTTTTGAACAAATTGAAGAATTTCAACTGAGATTTTGCATTGAGACTCTTTGCCTGCTGACATTGAGGGAAGTTTTTTGGTATAGATATAAAGGAGAATTTAGATGGAAATTAAGAAGAAACTTCTACGAAACATTGTGTTAATGGCAACACTTTCAGGACTTCTCACCCCCTTAGCTCTGAAGTCCATTAATCCCTCCTTTGAGTTAGGGTACTTAGAGTTTACCACATCTCTTCTTTCTAACTTCATTTTAGGTCTCTTCATATACTTTGCTTTGGTTGAAGGAGATCTTAAAGACTACTTTAATTCACTTACAAATCTTCTTTCAAGGTTGAGGAAAGCTAAGAAGGCCGGAAAGGTGGAAGAGATGAAAATCCTACTTGAAAACGTGGAAGTTGATGTGAAGGGGGAAGATTTCATTTCAGAGTTTTCTAATGAATTTATGTACTTCCTCAACGCAATATATCAAGATGAGCTTCTTGATCAATATCAAAATGAAATAAACGATATATTTGGAAAGACGCTGGAAGGTAATGTTCTTGCTTCAAAAATATATAGATTTTTGTATGACAAGTTTGGAGTAATAGCTGCTTCTTTTTACTCCCAGAATAGAGGGGAGATAGAATTAATCTATTCTGTGAATTTTGAACCTCTTTCTCCTGAAGGTCTTAAAGAAATTATTGAAAGCGATAAAGTAAAAGTCCTGAACATGGATGAAGTAATAGTTAAGTTTCCAGGAAAATTCCATTTAAAGTCTGTCTGTGTAATACCTCTTGTAACTGAAACCTGGAAAGGAGCAGTAATTGTAGGAAAAACGGAGAGAATCAAAGGACTGGAAATTCTATTTTACAGACGAGTAAGGCATTCTATGGCTCAGGCTTTTAGAAACGCTTATGCATACGAGCTATTGAAAAAAGAATCCATTATAGATCCCCTTACAAGACTTTACAACAGAAGGTTTGGTCTCAAAAGATTAAGAGAAATTATTAAGCTCGCTAAGAGGAAAAGCAAGCCAGTAGCTATAGGTATGTTAGATATAGACAACTTTAAAAGAATTAACGATACATACGGTCATCTTGTCGGTGATTACATTCTCAGAAAGATTGCGGAAATCGTTAAAGAGAACATTAGAAAAAACGATTTAGCTGTAAGGTTCGGTGGAGAAGAAATACTCATAGTGCTTTATGATGCCGACAAAAATGAAGCGAAAGAGGTTTTTGAGAGAATAAGACGTCTCATAGAAAACTATGCATTTACCTATGAAGGACAGGAAATACCAGTAACTGTGAGCATTGGCTATCATGTGTTCTATCCTACAGACAAGAAGGATGTAAATATTGAAGAACTTATAGATTTTGCTGATAAAGCGCTATACAAAGCAAAATCAGCTGGAAAGAACCTGGTTGTTAAGTACTGATTTCAATTTCCTTATTGCATCATCTATATCTCTTGCTTCTATTGTTTTTTCCACTTCAGGAATCGATCGGCTGTAAAGTTTATCATAGTAGTTGATCATCAGCTCTTTGACAGCTTCCTTATAGCTTTTAGCTTTTATAAGTTCTCTTAATCTTCTGTACCTTTCATCACCGAGTATCTTTCTTATCCTCTCAAGTGCCTCGAGATAGGTTTCTGGTGGAAATTCATTAACTCCATAATCTTCCATTGAGATCTTTACTCTCTCTATCAATGGCATTGTTAGCTGAATTTTCCTTCCCTTTTCCATCGCTTTCCAAAAAGGTTCGGGTATGAAAAGTCTTCCGATTTTTTTACTTTCACCTTCAATAAGGATGTAAGGAGAACCTTTAAGCTTTTCAAGTTCAAGCCAGAGCAGAGAGTCAAACATTTTCTGTGAAGGTTGTTCTAAGCCTATTCCTCCAAAAACAGACCCCCTATGGCCTGCCAGACCTTCCAGGTCGATGACGGGATACCCTTCTTCCTTGAGTTTCCTGAGAATTCTCGTCTTTCCAACGCCTGTAGGACCGTAAAGGATAACCAAATTTACTTTTTGGCATATTTCCTCAAGTCTTCTTAAAATGTACTGTCTGAAAGCTCTGTAACCACCATGAAGTCTTGAAACATGAACACCTGCTACGTTGCAGATTGCAGCAACTGAAAGGCTTCTCATTCCTCCGCGCCAGCAGTAAATGACAACGTTTTTATGCCTATCTTTTATTCCCTTTATTTCTCTAACTATTCCGTGAAGTTTTGGTCCCACAAGCTCGAGAGCGTAAAGTCTTGCCTCTTTCTCTCCCTTTGAGTAGTAGATTTTTGAAATCTTTTCTCTTTCTTCCTTTGTAAAAAGTGAAATGTTCAAAGCACCAGGTATGTGAAACTCCTCGAACTCCTCTGCCGTCCTGACGTCCACAAATGTGAAACCCTTTTTTAGAGCCTCTTCAACCGTTATCTCTTTTACCAGTTCCATGGCGGTCTCTAATATAGAACTTTATTACAGTAAATCCTCCAAAGGGGCTGTTAAATCCAATTGCTTCTTCCAATTTTCTGTTTATAAATCCATCTATGGTTAAATTCAAAGTTGAATGGATTTTATCCGCTGCAATAATTTTATCTTTTAAGATCTCTCTGGCATATCTTGCCAGTTGTTTCACTTCATCAATAGTTAAAAAGTTAGTCGCTTTATAAACAGATTTTCTGTATAAGGAACGTAAGGATCTATAAAGTGAGAGAACAGAATATCTGTTAAAAAAAGCAACAACTACGGACTTTCTTGAAACTCTAACTGCTTCTAAGAAAGCTTTTCTTCTGTTTTTCATGAATTCCAGACTTGTTATAAAGAGAGTTGCGTCAACAGAGTTTGGCTTAAAAGGTAAATTTTCGGCATTACCAAGAACAAGTTTTCTTAGGCCTTTTTCCCGGGCAATCTTTAGCATATCCCTTGAAATGTCAAGCCCTATGGGTTCATTAAAACCTTCTCTTTTTAAAGTTTCCATCCATATACCTGTTCCGCATCCAACTTCCAGTAATGTCTCCTTCCTGTTTAAAACCTTCAACAGTGATTCTTTCTCGAGCTCAAAAATTGTTCTGCCATAAGCTGTCTCAAAAAAACGGTCGTACTCCTTTGCTTTCTTACCTGAAAAAAGATTTCTATTCTCCAAGAGCTTCCCTCCCTGTAATACCTCTTATTTTTAGTGTAGAAATAATGTCATCCATATCGCTTTTGGAAATTTTCACTTTTTCGTGGATTGCTTTAAGGGGGTAAGGATAGCCTTTTACTGCAAAATGTTTTAAAATGGGAAACAGATCTTCTGGTTCCATTTGACTTTCTATCTTGTAAACGCTCTTTCCCCTTGGCAGTTTAACAAAGTAAGATTTGAAGGTAAATTTTCTCAGCTTTTCCTCAAATAGTTGCGGAAATTTGAATTTCTTCTCTCTATGAATTTCCAAATTAACAGGTTCACTGTAACCAACAGGGAGATTTACGAAATTAAGAACTGCAATATCAGGAAGAACAGTATCAAGAACGTAGTTTCTCGAATCTGAACGTTTTGAAATCGCAACTATTTTTCCAGAAAAATCTTGGAGCAGCAGGTAGATTGAGTAGAGATACTCCAGATACTCTAAATAGCCAGCTGCTACAGGAAAGTTCTTTCCTGAAGCAAATTTTTCTATTCTCTTATAGAACTTTTTTGAATTGATTTCAGTCAGTGAGAAGTTCTGAGAGAGCTCATTGAATAGCTTTTCAACCTTTTCTTTAATTTCTGTTTCTATTTCGTAGGAAAACACAGCAGGTCTTATCACCGAACCGATTATTGAGCCGTCAACAAAGAGGTAAGATACACCTTCAGCAGACCTCAAAGTTTCTTTAACTTCCAGGATTCCCATGAGTATTCGGAGTCTTGCGTCGGAATACTCTTCAGGCTTCAAAATATCCACATCCACAAGGTAATTTTCTTCTCCTGTTTCTCTGCCATCTCTAAAAATAACGGAACCTGCACCTACAGCATAGAGGATGTAACCTGCAAACTCCTTTCTGTTTCTACTTCCATCCACTGCAGAGACAAAATCGGGAATTTCTGGTTGCGGATCAAAAGAGTTCCATATCTCCTTTGCGGCTTCCTGAAACCTTTTAATTTCCTGATTTGAAACTGTCAAGCTTCCTCTTTTCCGGTAAGCTGTTTCAATAAGAAATCTTTTAATACTCACAATACCTCCAGAATGCTCCGATCTCTCTAAAAGCTTATATTATATTGCTCCATAAGGAGGTAAAAGCATGAGAAAAGTTCAGATTCTAATAGGTTTCATCTTATTGCTTACTCTTTTCGGATTTGTAGTATACAAGGATTCGGATGAGAAAAAAAGTAACAGTACTTCTATTACCTTCGAGAAAAAAGAGAAAAAAGAGGAAGAAGAGAAAAAGATATTTCATGGAAAGCTCAATAAGCTTTTAAACGATTTCTCTTACCAGTATTCTCTTTTCAAACAGGCTACGGAAGAAAATGGAAGATATGTTTATCGAGATAAAGATCTGACTGTAATTTTCACTATAGATCCTCAGTTTCAGAACCGTATCGAGGAAGAATTTAAACGATTTAAAGTGAAGTATGGAGCTTATGTAGCAATTGATGCTTCCAATGGAAAAGTCCTTGCAGCCGTCTCAAGTCTTGATTATCCAGATCTTACGTTTAAAAAAACCTTTCCGGCAGCGTCAACCTTTAAAATTGTAACTGCCGCAGCAGCTCTGGAGACAGGAATTGCTGACCTTGATACTTCCTTTTTCTGTGGTGGTCATGACGATTCCTGTTCTCCATCTGTGTGGTTGAATAGCCGCTACAAAGTAAAGAGAAACCTTAGAAACTCTTTTGCTTATTCTTCCAATCCTTTTTTTGGGAATCTGGGAAGGCTTATTGGAAAAGAGAAGCTTATTAAATTTGCTCAAAAGTTTGGATTTAACAGGCCAGATTATGGATTTCCGTGGGGAATCCTTAGAGAGCCTCTTGATGGGTATGATCTTGCTTTAATGGCAGCCGGTCTGGGAGAAACAAGGATTAGTCCTTTTCATGAGGCTTTAATGGCTCTTACCGTAGTAAATAATGGTGTTATGTTAAAACCGTCTCTTGTTGAAAAAGTTTACGATTCAAAGGGTAATTTGCTCTTTTCATTTAAAAGGGAAGAGTTAAGCAGGGTTATCTCCCCATTAACAGCAGAAAAGATAAGAAGTATGATGATCTTAACCGTAAAGTACGGGACAGTCTCTGACAGAAAGTTTTTTAGAATGTTAAAAAGAAAATATCCTCAATTGGTAATCGGTGGAAAGAGCGGAACGCTATCCGAGTTGACGTATCCAGAAGGGAGGTGTGAGTGGTTTACAGGGTTTATGGAGTATGATGGTAAAAGAGTGGCTTTTTCTTCCCTTGCAGTTAATGGTAGCAAGTATTACGTATCAGGTTACGAACTGGGTGCTGTGGCATCCATGAATTTTGTTAAACTTAATGGTGAATACGCGAGGAAGTAGGAGGAAGAGATGTGTATTTTCTGCAGAATAGTGAATAAAGAACTTCCAGCTAAGGTGGTTTATGAAGATGATCTCGTAATAGCTTTCTACGATATCAACCCTCAGGCTCCTGTACACATTTTAATAGTTCCAAAAGAACATATTCCAACCTTAAACGATCTTGAAAAGAAACATAAAGAGTTAATAGGACACATTTTCTTAGTTGCCAAGAAAATAGCTCAGGATATGGGATTCGCTGAAAAGGGCTATAGAATATTAATTAACTGCAACAGAGATGGAGGTCAGGAGATTTATCATATCCACTATCACTTGTTTGCAGGAAAACCTTTAGGACCTATGATCTGTAATAAGTGATTAAGTTAATTATTGTTTTTCTTTCCTTCTTTGTTTTTGTACATATCTTCGTCTGCCCTTTGTATTATTTTTGAGAATGGTTCCGAAGGATTTCTCCATAAGGTAGTGCCGATCGAAAGGCCCAGCGGAGACTTTAAACTTCTTGATCTATTGTGCTCTTTGAGATTTTTGTTGATTCTTAAAACAAGGTTTTCTATCAGGGTTTCATCAGCATTTGGGATTAATATAAGGAACTCGTCTCCTCCAAACCTGAATATGTAGTCCTTTTCCCTTACGGAATTCTTTAAAATTTCTGCTGCCTGGGTTATGTAAAGGTCACCTACATGATGGCCAAAGTTGTCGTTGATGTATTTTAGATCGTCCAGATCAACAAATATGATTCCGACAGGAAATTCCTCTGGGTGGTTGTAGAACTCATTTATCTTTTCTCTTAGATAGTGTCTATTAAAGACATCGGTAAGTTGATCTCTAAACGCGTAGTACCTTAACCTTGAAGGTACTATTACTTTCATGCTGAAGTTTATAGAGTCCGCCAGATCATTTAATGCATCAAATATAAACTTCAAATTTTTCTTTTTACCTATGAATTTTCTCTTTGCTAGAATACCAGCTGTGAGTTCTTCAATTCTGTCAAGAATGGAAATGAAATCTTCTGCTAAATCCGTTCTCTTTATCTCTATTCTCCGTCTGAATGCCCTTAAAAAGAGCTCAGATTGGAGCAAGAGATGTTTGAACCTTGATAGGTCCTTGGGAAGAACTTTTTCCCTTCTCCGGCATCCGAAATCGAAATCTTCTCTTGCAAGTTTTAGGAGTTTTCTTCTATCTACACTTGCTAAGTCTGCTAAATTTTCAATTTCTTTAATCTCCCTCCGGGAGAGTCTTTTCAGTCCTTGTCATCCGCCTGCAACCCCCAGGAAATAGACATCGTTGTTTATTTTTACTATTAGTGGTATTACATAGTTAAGTTTCTGAGCAAAACACTGATAAAGAAAAGGCTTCTTCTCCCTTTTTGCCCTTTCGAATCTCTCTTTTCTGTCGGCTTCGCACTTTTCGGGAAAACAGCTATAAACTTCTTCACAGAAAGGAGTAACAAAGTCGACAAATCTTAGATTCCCTTCCTCATCCCACACCATGGAAGATGCATTTAGAGGGGTTGCAAACTTCTGGAGAAGTCTACCCGTTTCCTCAACAGAGATAAAGTCCTCAAGTTTTCCAATTTTCATTCAAATTCCAGAATTGGGTTCAGAACTTACTTCATTCTCCTTGCAAGCTCGTTGCCTATTTCTTCCAAGGTTATACCCTTGTTTACAAGAGCAACAAGGAGATGATAGATAAGGTCTGCCGTTTCGTAAATTGCATGTTCTCTGCTCTCGGATTTGAGGGCTAAGATTGTTTCTACTGCTTCTTCTCCAACTTTCTGTAGGATTTTGTCTTCTCCCTTTTTAAATAGTTTTGTTGTGTATGAATTCTCAGGGAGTTCTTCCTTCCTTTTCTCTATGATTTTGTAAAGTTTTTCTACAACCTCACAGAATTCACTCATTTTCTCTCTCCGCCAGTTTTCTAAAGAAACAGCTGTACTCTCCTGTATGACACGCAACACCTGTCTGTTCAACCTCATAAAGCAGCGTATCTCCGTCGCAGTCAATATAAACGTTTATTATTTTTTGAACATGTCCTGAGGTTTCACCCTTCTTCCAGAGCTTTTTTCTGGAACGGGAATAGTAATGGGCAAATCCTGTTTCGAGGGTCTTTTCTAACGCCTCTTTATTTACGTATGCTACCATTAAAACCTTTTTGGTACTTGTATCCTGTGTTACAACGGGGACAAGACCGTCCCCTTTTTCAAAGTCTATTTTGTTCAGAAGACTTTTATCTACCTTCAACATTACGTTCCCATCTCCCAGGAGTTGAGATATTCAATCTGTTCAGGAGTTAGTTCATCAATTTCTATTCCCATTGCTTTCAGTTTGAGCTCTGCAACATGTCTGTCTATGTGCCCAGGAACAACATAAACGTCTGGTCTTAAATCTCTTCCCTCTTTTACAAGATATTCAGCAGAGAGTGCTTGATTTGCAAAGCTCATATCCATAACAGAAGCTGGATGTCCCTCTGCTGCAGAGAGGTTCACAAGCCTTCCTTCAGCAAGGAGATAAATCCTTCTTCCATCTTCCAGAGTGTATTCATCAACAAAATCCCTAACTTTCCTTTTCTTAACTGCCATTCTCTCAAGAGCCGGGATGTCTATTTCAACGTTGAAGTGTCCAGAGTTTGAAACTATTGCTCCATCTTTCATTACTTTAAAGTGCTCTTCCCTGATTACGTTTATGTTTCCAGTAACTGTACAGAAGATATCTCCCAGCTTTGCAGCTTCAGACATAGGCATTACCCTAAAGCCATCCATTCTTGCTTCAATGGCTTTTATTGGATCAACCTCTGTTACAATAACTTCTGCTCCCATTCCCTTTGCTCTCATTGCAACACCTTTACCACACCAGCCGTAACCTGCAACTACAAAGACCGATCCAGAGAGAAGTCTATTTGTTGCCCTCAAAATTCCATCTATTGTTGACTGTCCAGTTCCATATCTGTTATCAAAAAGGTGCTTTGTAAGTGCTTCGTTTACTGCAATTACGGGATACTTTAAAGCTCCATCTTTTGCCATTGCTTTAAGCCTTATAACTCCAGTTGTTGTCTCTTCTGTCCCGCCGATAACATTTTCTATGAGTTCTGGATGGTTTTTATGAAGGGTTGAGATGAGGTCTGCACCGTCATCCATGGTTATGTGGGGCTTTTTAGATAGAACTGCTTCTATGTGCTGGTAGTAGGTTTCTTCATCTTCTCCTTTAATGGCAAATACGGGAATGTCGTAATGTTTTACAAGGGCTGCTGCTACATCGTCCTGTGTGGAGAGAGGATTTGAAGCACAAAGGAATACTTCAGCTCCTCCTTCTTTTAAAGTTCTCATTAGGTTTGCAGTTTCGGTTGTAACGTGGAGACAGGCTCCAATCCTTATTCCCTTTAGAGGTTTTTCTTCAATAAATCTTTCTCTTATCTCCTTTCTCAAAACAAGCATATCCATTTCTGCCCATTCGATTCTGTCTTTTCCTATATCGGCTAATGAAAGATCTTTAACATGGTATTCCATATTTCCTCCTTAAAGCCGGATTTAACTGGATAGGTTGGAGAATTCTACCAGATTGGTAAGGGGTGTTGGTTGAGAGGAATATTAATAACAAACAGTATTATGTAGAGTTGGTTGTCCCTTAATTATCACTTTCCCATACCGTTTCCGGAAGGATAACAAGCTCATCAAGGTTTCTATCAGAACGGGCGGCATAGGGTATGTAACCCTTTTCTCTTGCCTTTTTTAAGTAATCCCTAATCCTTTGAAGGTTCTCACCTGCATAACCGCTTCCATCGTCAACGTAATCAACAGAAAAAATCGGTTTCCCCTTAGATTGCACTCTATCAAGGTAATGAGTTCTCTCATTGATCTCATCTTCCGTTGCAGGTTCAGTTCCATTGTAGAAAAGGTCTTCAACAGCCCATCCAGATACAACGGAAACCAAAGCTTCCTTATTATCAAACTCCAGTAACCTTTCTCCATTTTGTGGAATTATGTAGCAGTTTTTTATTTTTTGTCGGCAGTAATCTGCTATTTCTTCAATAAACTTTATCATCTCTTGAGCAGTTTCGTTTTCGGTTAAGCTTTCTTCCTCAGCCCAGTATTCAAACTCATCAATCTTATCAAGGTAAAGACCTGAAAAACCCTGATTTGCTATTCTATCAATGTAACTGAAAACTATCTCTTTCCATTCTGGGTTCCAGTACTTTACTGCGTAGTTCCCTTTCCACTCAGGGTTCTCTTCTCCAAGCCAGTCAGGAGGATTGGTGTCCCATGTTTCATTCCAGTAAAACCGATAGTCTTCAGCTTCTCCAATGCTCAGATAAGCGATAGGGATTACTCCTGAAGTTTTTATGGTCTCTATTTCCTGAAAGGAGTACTCTCCTTCTTCACTTCCATCCCTTGAATAGTCCATTACAACAAGGTCAAAGTTGGCTTCAACTATTTCTTCAAGAGTTGCATTCTGGAGCTGATAAGCCCAGCTTCTCACCTTCAGAGAAGATGTGTAATCTTCATTACTGCTTCCCCCACCACAACCTACAAAAAGAATGAAAATTACGAGAGAAAGATATCTTCTCATCCTATCCTGTTCATTTCTTTAAAAAACTTTTTATCTTCTCGTAGAGCTCTGGAAGTCTATCAATTAATACCTGAATCTTTTTCCACTCTCTGTAAGGTCTTGCTGGGAATCCAGCATAGGTGCCAGGTTCTTTAATGCTCTTCGTTATTCCTGCTTTTGCTCCAACGGTAACGTTGCTTGCAATTTCTATGTGTCCTGCTACTCCAACCTTTCCAGCAAGGGTTACAAAATCTCCAATCTTTGTGCTTCCCGAGATTCCAACCTGTGAAACGATAAAACAGTATTTTCCAATCTTGACGTTGTGTCCTATCTGAACGAGGTTATCGATTTTCGTTCCTTCTCCAATTACGGTATCTCCGATTGTGCCTCTGTCTATTGTTGTATTTGCCCCTATTTCTACAAAGTCTTCTATTATCACTCTTCCAGTCTGAGGAACTTTATAAATCTTCATCTCCTTCTTGCTGAAGGCATATCCAAAACCGTCTGAACCAATAACGGTTCCAGCGTGTATCCTAACAAACCTTCCAATCTTCGTTCTCTCATAAATTATTACATTCGGAAAAATTACGGTGTTGTCTCCAACTTCGCAGTTTTCTCCGATATAAACTCCTGGGAAGAGTCTTACGTTTTTTCCAATCCTTACATTTTCTCCGATACAGACATTGTCGCCTATATAACAGTTTTCTCCAATTTTTGCTGAGTCTGAGATTGTTGCTTTGTCAGATATTCTGGGCTCAGGCAGTTTTTCAGGATAGAGAACGGAAAGGGCTTTCGCAAAAGCCACATAGGGTTCTTCACAGATAAGTTGAGAAAGCCCAAGTCCTTCAATCTCTCTTTCAAGGAGAACAGCAGATGCTTTTGTATTTTTCAAGAACTTCTTGTACCTTGGGTTTGTAAGAAACGTCAAATCCCCTTCTTTAGCTTTCTGTATCTCAGAAATCCCGTTAATCTCAATATCAGGATTGCCGACTATCCTGCAATCTAAAATTTCTGCCAGTTCCTTTAGTTTCATGGCTTCGCCTGCTCGTTGTAAAGCTTGATAATTGTTTTAGTCAAATCGTACTTTGGATCTGCTGCTATGATTCCAGCTTCTCTCATTTCAACTATCATAGGAATCTTTTTTTCTTTCTGGTAGTTGCTGATAAGGTTTACTACATCTTTAACTATTTCCGTTGTATATTGCTTCTCAAGGTTCGATATCTCAATCTGCATATCCTGACGGTATCTCTGGAGATCCCTTATTTTCTGCTGGAGTTGTGTCTCCTTGTCTGCCTTCGCTTGAGCGCTGAGAACCGGACTTCTCAGCTCCTCCTTCAGTTTATTTATCTCCTGCTCCATCTTCTTAATTTCTTCTCTGGCTTTAGTAATTTTCGACTCAAGTATTGCTTTTGCTTGCTTTCCTTTATCAGATTCGTTTATTATCTCTTGTATATTCACATAGTAAATAACGAACTGCTGTGTCTGAGTTTCTTTTTCCTTTGCAGCAAGAGCATTTCCGCCTGTAATCAGTGAAAACAGAGTTGCAGCTAAAATTACCTTTTTCATCATTTATCCTCCATTAAAAATAACTTCCCATTCCAAAGTGCCATTCTGAAGAGCTTTCACCACTTCTCTTATCAAGCTTCCATCCCAAATCAAGTCTAATTGGTCCCATTGGTGTCATGACCCTCAGTCCAATACCTGCTGATTTTCTCATGTCGCCGATCTTAAACTCGTTCCACCAACCACCACCAACATCAACAAATGTGATAAGTCTCAGCATTCTTGTGACATCATACCCGAGTTCAAAGTTGAAAATGAGTTCTCTGTTTGCACCTTCAGGATCACCATTTTCATCTGTTGGTCCAGCCTCACCCCAGCTAAATCCTCTAACAGTTGTATCTCCACCAACATAGAATCTGTAGTCAATTGGTAATTCTGAAGTGCTTCCAAAGGCTTCTGCGTATCCAATTTTGGTATGAACAGACGCCACAAAGGGTAGTTCGATATCAATAGGTAGGTCGTTCAGATTGAAGTAGTAAGCATATTCTCCGATAACTTTGTAGAAATCTTCATCTCCACCCAAGAAATTTCCTGCAATTTGTGTTGTGATTGAGAAGTAATCACCTTTGTGGGGTAGGAATCTATTGTCCCTCAGATCTCTTGAGATAAATCCTGTTGCCATTCCAACGGTACTTATTCCTTCTTCATCTTTGACAATATCTGGAGCATCGTCTGAGATGTCGGTAATTTTATTTCTCTCTACCAGATATCCCAGTCCTATTTTCCAGTCTTCCCAGATTCTTCTTGTTACCATTGTTGAAAAACCTATCTTGTGGCTGGTATAGGTGAAGTATTCGTTTCGCCTGTTGTAGAGCCCAAGTGATAGTGTTTGAGGTTTGTCTAACCACCATCTATGATTATAGTTAAGATCAAAGTAGAAAACCCTTGAACCGGCTTGGAAAGAGATAGCTCCCGAATCTCCAGTTCCAAATAGGTTTCCTTTTGAAAGGCTGACCATTGCAACGAGCTTTGAAACAGAACTGTATCCCGCTCCTACAGAGAACATTCCTGTCAGTCTTTCTTTTACATCTACATTAACATCAACTTTGTTACCTTCAACAATTTTCGGTTTAACATCAACATTTTCAAAGTATCCTGTATTAAAGAGCCTTCTGACAGATCTTTCGAGCCTCACTGTGTTAAAAATTCCAGTCTCGTATAGGTCAAGTTCTCTTCTTATTGTTCTATCTCTTGTTGCGATATTTCCAGTGATGTTTATCCATCTAACGTAAGCTCTCTCTCCTTCATAGATGTGGAATGTGACATCGGTAGTGTGAGTTTCAGGGTGGATTTTTATTTCTGGATCAACGTTTGCAAAAATGTAACCCAGTTCACCGTATTTCCTTATTATCTTTTTCACAAGCTTGTCAACAAGTTCCTGGTTAAAGGTTTTTTCAGGTCTTATACCTTTCGAAAGTTTAAGAAAGTCCTTAGAAGAAAAGAGATTGTTTCCTTCAAAGAGAATCTTTCCAAATATGTATCGTTTGCCCTCACTTTTAATTGTGTATATAACCTTGTAACAACCGTTTTTTTCGACGACTTCGGGCTCTCCAACTTCTACATCGAGGAATCCCTCTCTATAGTACAGTTTCTTTATATTTTCAACATCCTGTTTCAAGTTCTCAGCAGAAAGGGGGGCAGAGAATCTTAAGTGGAGGAAGGATTTTTCTTTTGTAGCTAAGACATCCTTAATATCTCCGCTGCTAATTTCTTTGTTTCCTTTGATTTCTATGTTGCAAACATTTGCTTTCTTTCCTTCGTCTATCACAAACGTTGCAATAGCTCTTGTTGGTGAAATCCTTTCGATTGTATAGTAAACTTGGGTTCCTGGATAACCTTTTCTTTCATAGATTTCCTGGATTTTCTTCTTCAGAGTGTCTAAGTATTTGTAACTGAGAGGTTCTTGAAGTTTAGTTTCTTCTTCCTCTTCGTTTATAAGCCCAAGTTCTTCTTTCAATTTCTTGGAAGATAGACTTTTATTTCCTTTGAAAACGACATCGGTAATGATCGGTTTCTCTTTAACGAAATATCTGAGTATAACCCCTTTCTTTCCTTCTTTAACGTCAACAGAAATGTTTTCAAAGTAACCAAGCTTGAAAAGAGTTTTTATGTCCTTTGCAACTAACTTTCTTGAGAAGGTTTTACCTGGCTTTTCCGAGATGTAGTAAAGAATGGTACTTTTGGGAACAACCTCATTTCCGATTATCTCTACTTTTTCAACTACTTGCTGTTCATCTGCAAAGGTACCCTGCCAAATGAGAAGTGTTGATAGTAAAACTATCGCGTTGAGTATCAGTTTATTCACATTCGCCCCCGATAGTCTGTGGCTTGACTAATGATAGCACAAATTAAGATTTTGGGAGATAGATTTTAAAACAAGTTCCTTTTCCTACTTCACTTTCGACTTCTACCTTTCCTCTTAACCTTTCAATTGCCAGTTTTACTATTGATAATCCTAATCCGGTTCCTCCAAGTTTTCTTGATCTTGAGCGTTCCACTCTGTAAAAACGTTCAAAAATGAATGGAATGTGTGATTTGGGAATGCCTGGACCTGTATCACAGACGTAGATCTCAACTTCTCTGGTAAGGTCTCTGAATCCTATGACTACATTGCCGCCTTCTCTATTGTACTTAATGGCATTGTCTATTAGATTTTTCATTATTGCGTGGAACATTTTTTCATCAACGTTTATCCAGGCTTCTTCCGGGATGTCTATTTTTACTGTTATCCCCTTTTTCTCCACAAACTCTGAAAGATCATGAACTACCCTTTCAACAAAAGGCTTGAGTTTAATTTTAGTTTTTCTTACTGGAAAGTTGGCGCTTTCAAGCATTGAAAGTGTTATGAGATCTTCTATTAATTGTTCCATATAGTTAACTCTCTCTATCGCTTTGCGTAAAAACTTCTCAGCCTCAGGTTTGTCTCTACACTCCTCTTCAAGGGTTTCAAGGGAAAGTTTCATTGCAGCAACCGGTGTTTTAAGTTCGTGTGAAACGTTGGCAATAAAATCCTTTTTCAAGTTCTCATACTTCTTTATTGGAGTAAGATCGATGAGCAGGAGAACTTTTTCATCCATATCTGATCCAAAGATGACCTGTACGTATTTGTCTTTTATCTTCTTCTCCTGCCATGCTCTGTATTTTTCGTTAAAGCTTTCGTTGATCATTGAAATGACATCAAAGTTTTTGATTGCTTGATAGAAAAACTTTCCTATATCTTCTGGATGAATGTCGAGGAGCTCCCTTGCAAATTTATTCGTGAAAATAATCCTTCCGTAGGGATCCATTACCACAATTCCTTCATGAATAAGGCTCAGTGCCCTTGCGAGTAGTTTTGTGTTATCAATTTTCTGACCGATCTTTTTTTCCTTTGGTCGGCTTAATCTTAAAGTGGCTAAAGCTCTCTCCCGTTTCTTTCTTTCGGTATAGGCTATGTAGGCAAAAATCAGTGTCAACGTTGTCAGAAAAATGGTAATAGCAAGCAGTATGGCTTCCAACTTACCACTCCATTTGAATAATACTTTTGGAAAGTTTATCATTAACAGGAGTAAATTTAGACAAAGGGAGGATTCAATGGCGCTCAGGGTGGCTATTAACGGTTATGGAAGAATTGGTAGATGTTTTCACAGGGCGAGACTTAACGATCAAGATATTGAAATCGTTGCAATTAACGACCTAACAGATGCAAAAACACTTGCTCATCTCCTCAAGTATGACTCAGTTCACGGGAAACTTGAAGTTGATGTTGATGTAGATGGTGATGAACTGATTATTGGTGGAAAGAGAATTAAGGTCTTTTCAGAACCTGATCCTGAAAAACTTCCCTGGAAGGAACTTGAAGTTGATATCGTTCTTGAATCAACAGGAAGGTTCAGGGACAGAGAGGGTGCATCAAAGCATCTTAAGGCTGGAGCAAAGAGGGTTGTGATTTCTGCTCCTGCAAAAGAACCAGATATTACGATTGTTGTAGGGGTTAACCATAACGAGTACGATCCTTCAAGACATTTTATTGTTTCAAATGCTTCATGTACAACAAACTGTCTTGCTCCTGTTGCAAAGGTTCTCCTTGAGAACTTCGGAATTGAATCAGGTTTCCTTACAACGGTTCATGCTTATACTGCTGATCAGAGACTCCTTGATGCACCCCACAAAGACCTCAGAAGAGCAAGGGCTGCTGCTCTATCGATGGTTCCGACCTCAACAGGAGCTGCAAAAGCAGTAGGGCTTGTGATTCCTGAACTCAAAGGAAAGTTTAATGGAATTTCCATCAGAGTTCCCACACCTGATGTTTCTCTCATTGACTTTGTTTGCGTTGTAAAGAAAAACGTTACAGTTGAAGAGGTCAACGAAGCCCTCAGGAAAGCTGCAGAGGGAGAACTTAAGGGAATCCTTGAATATACAGAAGAGGAGTTGGTTTCTATCGATTACACAGGAAATCCACATTCAGCCATTGTTGATGGTAAAAGCACAGACGTTATCAACGGAAACCTTGTTAAAGTTCTTGCCTGGTATGACAACGAATGGGGTTATTCTGTAAGACTTGGTGATTTGATGAAACACATGGCTTCTGTAGGGGTGTAGGCTCTACGCCCACCCCTTTTTATAGAAAAATCACGGGCTAAAATCCTGTTTTTTTAAGCAGCTATACAACCAGACGTCCCGTAGGGACGTTGGTTCTTGCTTTTTGCATGGATATGAGTATGTGGTGGAGTGAACTCGCCACGAGGGAGAAGGGAAGGGACAACCTACCAAACTCCTTTAGAGGCCTACAAATTTAGTCGTAGATAGTTCACTTTTCCACTCTTCTAAGTTTTTAATGAGATAACCCCTTGCTGTTTTCCAGTTGTCTTCAAGTTGCTTTCGTGTTTTTTCCGGCATAAATGTAAGGGCTTTATCTATTACAGGAACAGTCAACCCACCTAAGTAACTTTTCTTTATCAGGTAGCTTTCCGGAGCAATAAAAGCTATTCCCAGGACGAAGATAGAGGCAATTGATATACCTCTGAAAATACCGAAGAGAAATCCCAACAGGTTGTTGAGCATTCCGAATGGAGTTTTCTGAAGTTGCTTATTGATACTAAAGGCAAAGTACTTGAACACCAGAAAAGAGATAAGGTAGATTCCAAAGCCAACAATAGCTATGGTAGTTGAATCGGGTTGTTTGGTACTTAGCAGTAGATTTGCTATGTGGTGAGAAAAGCTGAAAGCCAGAAAGAGGCTTATTACGATGCCTATCAGTGAAAGAATTTCCTCCACAAACCCCTTGTTGAATCCTCTTATAAGGTTCCATCCAAGTGTAATTACTATTAATCCATCAAGAACGTTAAGGGGAGGTAGATTCATAGAACCTCCATGCTGATATCAATCCATCTTGCTCCGGTTATTACTTTACTTGTGGATATAAAGTCTATGGGTTTGTCTTTGAGTTTTCTAATTTTCTCAATGGTTATATTTCCGGATACCTCAACTTTAATGGAACTTTTTGCACTCTTTAATTTCAAAGCTGCATTTTCTACTTTATCAATATCCCAGTTGTCAAGCATAACAATGTCAACAAGCTCAATAACTTGTATTACCTCTTCTAACTGCTTTTCATTCTCTATTTCGACTTCAATCTTTGTAGTTACGGGAATTGAAGAAGCAACTGACTTAACAGCAGATATTACTCCTCCGAATGCTTTAATGTGGTTGTCTTTTATCATTACTGCGTCGTAGAGTCCCATCCGATGGTTATAAGCTCCACCTATTTTGGTTGCATACTTTTCAAAATATCTCAAGCCAGGGGTAGTTTTTCTCGTATCAAGCAGCTTAACATTTGAGCCTTTTAAGAGGTTTATGTATTTTCGCGTTTCAGTTGCTATTCCTGATAGTCTCTGAAGGATGTTCAGAGCTGTTCTTTCACACGTCAGTAAGGTTTTAATGTTTCCATATACTTTTCCGATGACTTCACCACCTGAAATCTCTTCTCCCTCTCTTCTTTTCCATTCAAATGTTGTGTTATTATCATAAAGTCTGAAAACAGTTTCAAAAAACGGAATACCACATAGAATAAAGTCTTCTTTTGCGATAATTTCTGCTTCCGACTTCCTGTCTTCAATGGAAGCGGTAGTGAGGTCTCCGGGAAGGGCTAAATCTTCCTCTAAAAAGGATAAAATTGCCTTTTCGAGGTATATCTTATTCATTCATCCTCCACGGGGAGATAGTATGGTAAATGTTCCAAACGTTATAACGCTCATTAGAGGATTCTTAGTGCCTCTCTTCATTATGGCCGTTTTTTACAGGAATTTCAAGCTGGCATTATTTATCTTTCTGATAGCTGCAGTTAGTGATGCGCTTGATGGTTTTCTTGCCAGACGGTTGAATCAGGTTACAACGCTTGGAGTCATTCTGGATCCCCTTGCTGATAAAGCACTTATAAATTCTGGATTTATTCTGCTTTCTTATGTAGACAGGATTATTCCAGTCTGGTTAACGGTCTTTGTCATCAGCAGGGATATAATAATCCTTGTAGGTGGATGGCTTTTGGCCACTTTTGGAAAGATAAGCAGGATAAAGCCTACTTTAATTGGAAAAATGACAGCTTTCTTTCAGTTTTTTACTATTTTCATCACTCTTCTGAATCTGAACTATCAAATATGTCCTTCTCTGTGTATTAAAATAGTCTATATGATAACGGCCTTCTTAACTGTGCTTTCTGCTGTCAGCTACAGCATTCTGGGGATACGGGAGTTAAACAGTGAAAAAATATCTGACTGAGTTGTTTTTTCTTTCTTCTTTGGTTTCCCTGATAGTTGTTCTATTTTCAATGAAGGCTGCTATCATGCCTTTTTTTATTGGCTCGGCTGTTGCTTATGTTTCCTATCCGCTCTTCGAGTTCTTTCAGAATCTCACAGGTGAAAAACGGAGAATTTCAGCCGTTTTAACTCTTTTCTCCATTCTTCTTCTGGTGTTGATAGCTCTTTTCATAATTTTGCCAACGGTTATAGCTCAGGTTCAAAGTTTTGTTAAGTTCCTTCCTGAGCTGATGAAAAGGCTGGATGCCTTTATCTACAAATTCTTGGGAGAGCACTTTTTAAAGAAATTCAATTTTGATACTTCCACACTCCAGACATTGATTAAGAGCGCTTATTTCCAACTGGGATCTTTGCCGGTTGGGAACATTATCCAGAGATTGTTTTCAGGTGTTTTTTCTGTGTTTAATGTGTTGTTGAATATTGTTCTTGTTCCGTTAATAACCTACTATCTACTTGTAAATGCCAGAAAGATCAAGGAGCTCTATTTGACGATAGCACCTGTAAACATTAGGGATGAACTCCATGCTCTTCTGAATAAAGTTCACGATTCCCTCTCAAGCTATCTTATAGGTCAGATGGCAGTTGCAACGTTTGTTGGGTTCTATGTAGCTCTTGGTTTGTACTTTGTTGGTATAAAGTACTCCTTTTTAATTGGTTTTGTTGCTGGAGTTCTCAATATGGTTCCCTATGTGGGCTTTTTCTCAGGCTTAGTTCCATCTATCTTGTTGGCAATTTTTGACAATGGTGAGTTTACCTACGTTGTAGGAGTGTTAATCGTTTTTCTGACTGAGGTTGGAATAGAGAATCTCATTTATCCTATTGTCATGAGTAGGACTACAGGTATTAATCCTCTCCTTGTTCTTCTCTCAATATTTATAGGTGGTTACTACGGAGGACTTCTGGGTATTATCATAGCGGTTCCGGTTGCGGTTATGATTGTTCCAGTGTTTGAGACCTTTATAGAGAAGAAGGGAGCCGTGTAGTGCTTATCGGAATAACGGGAAATATAGGTTCCGGAAAGTCCACAGTTTCAAAGTTTCTTTCAAATGCTGGTTATAAAGTCTTCAATGCCGATGAAATAGGGAAGAAAGTTCTGTTGAGAGGTCAAAAGGGGTATGACGCCGTTTTGGAAAAATTTGGGAGGCAGATTCTCACAGAAAAAGGAGAAATAGATACTAAAAAACTTGCTTCAATCGTTTTTTCCGACAAAAAGAAGCTGGAAGAACTGACCTCAATAACCCATCCTTTGATCGAGGAAGAGATAGAATCAATAAAAACGGCTTACCGTAACCAGATTGTTTTTGTTGAGGCAGCTGTTCTTGTTGAATATGGTTGGCAGCGCTTATTTGATTTTATCGTTACTGTTTTTGCCTACAGAGGACAGAGGCTTTTGAGAGCTTCGAAGAAATTTGGCTTGAAAGAAGCAATCAAGAGAGATTCCTTTCAGCTTCCCTACAGAGAAAAGTTAAAATACTCTGACTTTCTGATATGTAACACAAAAGATATGTTACATTTGAGGAATCAAATTTTAAGTCTTATTCACTACTTAGAGGAGCTCAGAAAGTGCGAATAGCTTTCCTTGGAGACATTGTTGGAAGGCCGGGTAGAAGGGCAGTCAACTTGTGGCTTGAGGAAAACAGGAAAGAGATAGATCTCTGTATAGCAAATGGCGAGAACGGTGCCGCCGGTTTCGGGTTGACGGAGAAAGTTGCAAAGAATCTTTTCTCTTACGGTGTTGATGTTCTTACAGGTGGAAATCACACCTTTGACAAGAAGGAAATCTATCAGTTTATCGATAACTATCCAATTTTGAGGCCAGCAAACTATCCAGAGGGTACTCCCGGAAAAGGATACATTCTCCTTGAAGTCAAAGGAAAAAAAGTTCTCATTATCAATCTGATGGGACGGGTATTTATGGAATGTCTCAACAACCCGTTTTTCGTCTTTGACAGGATAGTTGAAGAGAATGAAGCCGATATTGTTATTGTGGATTTCCATGCTGAAGCCACTTCAGAGAAGTTAGCGTTTGGTTTCTATGTCGATGGCAGAACAACAGCAGTCTTTGGAACTCATACTCACGTTCAGACTGCAGACTTGAGACTTCTTCCAGAAGGTACCCTCTACATGACGGATGCTGGAATGTGCGGAGCTGTTGATACGGTTATTGGAATGGAAAAAGAAGAAGGGATATTCAGGTTTGTAAAGCAGCTCCCTGTAAAGCTTAAAGTACCTGAGAAGCCGAAAAAGATTCAGGTTTCTGGGGTTCTCTTTGAAGTGGATGAGAATGGAAAAGTAGTAAACTTCGAGAGAATTTTTCAAGTTTACCAGAGGAGAGAAGATGGCAGTTATATTAGATGGGAAGGCACTTTCTGAGAAGATTAGAGGTCAACTTAAAAGAGAGGTTGAAGAGCTTAAAGAGAAAGCAGGTAGAGAACCAGCTTTAGCGGTAGTTTTGGTTGGTAATGACCCTGCAAGTGAGATTTATGTTAGGAACAAGATAAAGGCGTGTCAGAAGATTGGAATCAGGTCGATCGATAAGAAGCTTCCTGCAAGTATTACGCAGGAAGAGTTAAATAGTATCGTCAGGGAGCTTAACGAAGATGAGACCGTAGATGGAATAATTGTTCAGCTCCCTCTTCCCAAGCATCTCTCGTGCAGAGAGGTTATTAACTACATCTCTCCTGAAAAGGATGTTGATGGTTTTCATCCAGTCAACGTTGGAAAGGCAGTTCTTGGGCTCTACGATGAGGGGTTAATGCCCTGTACTCCAGCAGGAGTTATGAAGTTCTTCGAGGAGTATAACATTGAACTTGAGGGTAAAAATGCCGTAATGGTTGGGCATAGCAATATTGTTGGGAAACCTTTAGCTAACATGCTTTTAAACGCAAATGCCACTGTTTCAGTCTGTCATATCTACACAAAAGACCTTGCCCATTACACCCGTAATGCAGATATCCTCTGCGTTGCAACTGGAGTGCCACATCTCATAAAAGAAGACATGGTAAAAGAGGGAGTTGTTGTAATAGATATCGGTATCAGCAGAGTAAATGGTAAGATAGTTGGTGATGTTGACTTTGAAAGGGTGAAAGAAAAGGCAGCGGCGATTACTCCAGTGCCAGGCGGTGTGGGACCGATGACAATTACGATGCTTCTTTACAATACAGTAAAAGCCTTTAAGATGAGGATGGGTTATTGAAAGTAATTCCATACATCGATCAGGAAAAGTGCATAGGTTGTGAAATCTGCGTGGACGTTTGTCCACAAGGTATCTTCATTATGAGCGAAGAAAAAGCTGTTGTGATGAGCCCTGAGAAGTGCAACGGCTGTGGAATCTGTGTTGAGAACTGCCCAACGGATGCTATCGCTCTAAAGTGGACAGATCTTTAGGAGGATTGATCTGTGCTGTTTATGAAGTCACTTTATCTATATTCCTTAACTTTATGGGTTGGAAGTATGTTTTTCTTTACTGCAATTGGAGCACCTGCTGCATTTAAAATCTTTAAAAAAGAAGATGCAGGAAAGTACACGGGGTCTGTTTTTCCAAAATACTTTGGTATAGGATACATTTTAGGACTGGCTGTTCTGGTTTCATTCTACCTTTTGACGAGAGATGCAATGAACATTTTTTCCTGGTTAAATTTAGTTTTTCTTCTGCTAATGAACATCTTTAACTTCATCAATGGATTGATAATTACGCCAAAAGCCAGTTTACTTAAAGTTAGTTTCTATCAAACTGGTGATAAGAGCTACTACGATAAATTCCTTAAGTTGCACCGAGTTTCCATGGTACTAAATGGCTTAACGCTTATTCTGGGGCTATTTTCTGTTGGCTTGACATCGCTCTATCTAACCTTTTAATACGAGGCAGAGATGACTCTAAAGCAGAACATTTACTTCCTTATTGTGGCTATCATAGTCATAGCCGTAACCCTATTCGCACTTCAGAATTTCCAAGATGTTGATGTTACAATTCCTTTTGTAGGAGTTTTTCACACCAAAATCTTTGTTGTTGTAGTTTTCTCATTCCTTGCCGGTTTTCTGGCAGCAGGTTTACTTTCTCTCATTCTTAAGATATTTTCTATTCCATCAAACATAAGGAGTAAGAGGAAAGAGAGTGCGGCTGGATCAGTTTCTGAAACTGTCAAGGATAGTGAAGAGGAGAAGTCAGGCAAAGGAACTATGTGATTTAAAGGTTGTCAGAGTAAACGGTCAGATAGTAAAGGCTTCAAAGGAAGTTAAACCTGGTGATACGGTTGAAATTGATACGGTTTCAAGGTATGTAAAGTTTACAGTTCTTGAGATTCCGTCTGGGAAGAACGTTTCAAAGAAAAAGGCACGGGAGCTCATTGAAATCATAGAAGACAGGAAGAAAGATATCAGGGATATTATTGACTTAATTTGAAGGATATGAGGGATGCCATGAGAACTTTCTTAGAAAGAGTTCTTGAGAACGTTGAGGAGTTTCCCCAGAAAGAGATTTTTGTAAAAAAGGAAAAAGGCAAATACTCCTCTTTAACCTATGAGGATTTCAAGAGACAGATTTCTACATTGCAGGAGAAACTTCAGAAACTTGGAGTAGAAGATAGAGTAGCAATCTTTATGGAAAACAGACCAGAGTGGATAAGTGGTCTTTTTGCTGTTCTCTTCAAAGGGGGAATAGCAGTTCCTGTTGACTATCTTATCTCAACTGAGGAGCTTTTTAACATTTTTAAGGATTGTCAGCCAAAAGTTGTGATTACTTCAAATCAAAACGTTGAAAAGGTCAGAGAGGCAATTAAAGATATTGGCTATCACATTCATATTTTGAACGTAGATGAGATAGATCTTACAAAGACACAGGAGAAGATACAGTTCGTTAGAAGAGATATTAATGACGTTATAGTCATTCTTTACACCTCGGGAACTACTGGCAATCCAAAAGGTGTAATGCTTACTGCCCGAAACCTTGATCACAACGTAAGAGCTATTGAAAACTTGGGAATCCTTAATGAGAATGACAGGTTTGTAGCAATCCTTCCTTTTCACCACACCTATCCTCTCTTAGCGACGGCAATTCTTCCAGTTACTTTGAGGTTACCACTTGCTTTCATTGAGAAACTTACTCCCAACGACATACTTTCAACGGTAAACGAGCAGAATGTAACTATTTTGGTAGGAGTACCAAAGCTCTATCAGGTAATTCACCATAACATAATGGTTGAGATTAAAAAGCTTCCTAAGTTGAAAAGACAGGCAGTCCTGACAGCTTTGAAGCTTTTCAGAAAGTTTGACATTAAACCGGTAGAGAAGAAGTTTTTTAAGGAGATACACAACAGGATAGGAAAAAGTTTGAGATTCATGATAAGCGGTGGAGCAAAGCTCAGTGAAGAGGTCTGGAGAGACTTTGAGGCATTTGGGTTTAATATTCTTGAAGGGTATGGATTGACTGAAACCTCTCCGCTTATTTCTGTAAACAGACCCGGTAAGAAGAAGATAGGAACTGCTGGAGCTCCAATAGATGAAGTTGAGGTGAAGACAACAGAGAAAGGAGAGATAATTGTTAGAGGTCCCAACGTTATGAAGGGTTACTACAATAAGCCAGAAGAGACAAAAAAGGTTATCAAAGATGGCTGGTTCTACACAGGGGACCTCGGTTTTATAGATGAAGATGGTTTCATTCATATAACGGGAAGAGCAAAAGAAGTGATAGTTCTTGATAACGGAAAGAATGTTTATCCTGAAGATATAGAAGTTGAAATCCTTAAGAGTCCTTACATTTTGGAAGTTGGAATTTTCTATCAGGATGGAGGACTAAGAGCTCTTGTCAGGCCGGACTTTGAACTCCTTGTAGAAGAAGGAATTGAAGATATTAAAGATTTCATCAAGCAGGAGATTCATAGAAGAACTAAACACCTTCAGCCTTACAAACGGGTGAAGGAGTTTAAACTGATAGATAGGGAGCTCCCAAGAACAAGGATTGGAAAACTGAGGAGATTCCTCCTTCCAGAGGTCTGGAAAGAGATAGAGTAAAGGGCTTAGTAGCAAGTAAAAAAGGAGCAAAGGATAGATGAACTTCTCAAAGCTTCAAGGGACAGGGAATGACTTTATTGTCATCGACAATAGAGAAAAGAAGTTTGAAAAGTTTATTGGTGAGTTATCGGTAGAGCGAGCTGTCCAAAAAATCTGTCAGAGAAAGACTGGAGTTGGTGCAGACGGATTGATACTCATAGAGAGCTCTGACGTTGCAGACTTTAAATGGTGTTTTTTTAATTCAGATGGTTCAACTGCCGAAATGTGTGGGAACGGTGCAAGATGTGCTGCAAGGTTTGCCTTTGAAAAAGGGATAGCACCACGAGAGATGAAGTTTGAGACGCTTGCAGGAATCATTGAAGCTGAAGTTAATGGAAAGGAAGTAAAGGTTAAGCTGACAAAACCCTTTGATCTAAGACTCAACCTAAGCATTGAAGGGTTAAGTGGTCATTTCATAAATACTGGGGTTCCTCATTTTGTAGTTTTTGTTGACAGAATTGAGGATGTAAACGTTAAAGATGTAGGACGAAGGATAAGATTTTCAGAGGTCTTCCAGCCTGCCGGGACAAATGTAAACTTTGTAGAGACAAGACTTGATAAGGTTCTGGTAAGGACTTACGAAAGAGGCGTTGAGGACGAGACACTTGCCTGTGGAACAGGTTCTGTTGCTTCTGCTTTGATTGCTGGAAAAGTGTTTGGGATGAAATCACCTGTTGAAGTTGTTGTCAGAAGTGGCGAGAGACTGAAGGTTTATTTTGATGAGGAAATGGAAAACGTTTACCTTGAGGGAGCTACCACTTGGGTTTATGATGGTATTCTAAAGAGGGAAATTCTTGATGAATGAACTCCAGAGATTCTTAAAGTTCCTTGAGTTCATAGGTTACGATGAAGTTAGAGTAGATAAAGGAGTTAATCCGATGGTTGAAGATAGAAAAGATTCCAATCCAATAGAGGAACTGGAGAAATTAAAAGAGGAAGTTTTAAAGTGTTGTAAATGCAGACTTTGTAAGACAAGGACAAATGTTGTCTTTGGTGAAGGCGATCTGACAACCAATCTCATGTTTGTTGGTGAAGCACCGGGAGAGCAAGAAGACTTACAGGGAAGACCTTTCGTTGGGAGAGCAGGGCAACTTCTAACAAGGTTTCTTAACCTCTATGGAGTTTCAAGGGATAAGGTTTACATAACAAACATTGTTAAGTGCAGACCTCCAAACAACAGAAATCCGGCTTCAGACGAAATACAAGCTTGCTATCCTTATCTTGAGAAGCAGATTGAACTTATAAAGCCAAAAGTCATTCTTTGCCTTGGAGCCTTTGCTGCAAGGACAATCTTGAACCTTCCTGAAAAAACTCCCATTTCAAAAATAAGAGGGAAAGAGCAAAAATTTGGGAATGTTATAGTTATTCCCACTTTCCATCCAGCCTACCTTTTGAGAAATAGAAAGGGAGAGCCAGAATTTCAGAAAGACCTTGAACTGGCATTGAGACTTGCCGGGTTCATTAAGTAATGAAAGAGACTGAGATAGTAGCAAAAATCAGAGAAATTGCAGAAAGGCTGAACCAATTATTCCCGAAAGTTTACAGGCCAGATAGAACTCCTGAAGAGCAGATGGTCTTTACCATCCTCAGTCAGAATACAACCGATAAGAATGCCGAAAAATGTCTTGAAAATCTGAAGAGACTTACAAACGGTGATTTAAGGAGCGTTATTGGTTTCAGTCAGGAAAGATTGATTGAAACTATAAAGCCATGTGGTATGTACAACCAGAAGGCAAAGGCAATCATTTCCATAATGAAGGATTGGGAAAGCTTAAAAGAAAAACTTAAAGAACTTCCTGTGCAAGAGGCTATAGAGCTTTTAACTTCCTATCCGTACATTGGAACAAAAACTGCAAGAGTTGTTCTCACTTTCTCTTTCAACAAAAACACTTTTCCGGTGGATACCCATTGCTACAGAGTTCTTAAAAGATTAGGGATTTTTCCTGAAAACAGGGATAAAGATAAAATTTCTAAATTTATGGAAGAACACTTTGATACTGAGTTCAACAGAAAATTCCATTATGACTTGATTAGGCTTGGAAGGACAATCTGCAAAGCGAGAAAGCCGGAATGTGAAAGATGTCCGTTAAAGGATCTATGCAGATTTTATGGAGAGAAGAATTTCCACTAAGTGATACAATCTAATATAGAAAAAATTTAAGAGGCCGGAGTGAATTATCTACGGGAATTTTTCGTAAATATTTTTCTTTTTACGAACTCCATAGCAATATATATAATCATCGGACTTTTTATAGCTGGAATTTTACACGAATTGTTGCCTGAGGACTTCATAAAAAAGCATCTCGGGAAAGGAAATTTCGGGTCATTAATTAAAGCAGCAATTTTTGGTATACCGTTACCACTCTGTTCCTGTAGTGTGGTTCCATTTATCGGAGCGCTGAGAAAAAAAGGAGCCAACAAAGGAGCCGTGCTAACGTTTACTATATCCACACCGATTACTGGAGTTGATTCTATTTTGGCAACCTATGGAATATTTGGTCTTTTCTTTACAGTGTATAGAGTTATCACTTCTATGATTCTATCGTTGGTTGCTGGATTTTTAAGCATTATTCTTGATAAGGATTCTAAGGAAGAAGAATTGGCTCTGGAAAGTAGTTGCTGTTGTAATGGATCGTGTGATGTTCCTACTGTTCAAGAAAGGAAGCGGTTTTCTTTGAAAAGAGCTATTGAATATGGATTTGGAACGCTGTTTAGAGATATTGCAAAGCCTCTTTTCTGGGGTATAGTCATAGGTAGTTTAATTGCCACTTTTGTACCGCAAAATTTAGAAATCTTCCTGAAGGAAAATGCTACTTTTAGTTATATCTTGGTCTTAGCAGTCGCCATTCCAATGTATGTATGTGCTACTTCTTCCCTTCCCATAGCAGCCTCTCTGATCATTGCTGGAGTGCCGGTAGGTGCAGCTTTCGTATTTCTGACAGCGGGGCCAGCCACCAATGCCGTTACAATAGGGGTGGTGGATAAAATCCTTGGTAGAAGGACACTATTTGTTTATTTGACAACAGTAATTGTCGGGAGTATCCTATTTGGGGTGTTTCTTGATTGGATTTTCAATGTTCACGGAGTTAGTGCAAAAGAAATAGTCCATCTTGAAGAAATGTCAGATCCGATAAGGATTTTATTTACTGGAATTTTTCTGATTTTACTTTTCAAGAATCTATGGGAGATAAAAAAGAAGAAGTCCCCAAAAATGGGGACTTAAGATTATTCCTTTTCCACTTTTACAAGGTGGTGTCCGAGTCCAGACTCCTTCTTATCAAGTCCAAATGCGTAAGCCATAAGCTCAGTTAGGTAGGACGATGGAATCATTGGTGGATTTTCCATCTGGAGCTGGTAGATATCGAAAGATTTAAAGCAGAGTGGACATGGAGTTGCAACAATGTCAGCTCCTGTATCCTTTATATTTCGGAGAATTCTGTTCAACTTTTTCATAGTCATGCTTTTATCTGTAAAAAAGGAGTGGTATCCACAGCAGGCATCTCTTTCTTCATAGTCATCTATAACTTCCGCACCGAGAGCTTTCAGAATTTCCTGAAGAGATGATGGGTTATCGCTGTTGTCTATTGCAATTTCCTTTGGATAGAGAACGTGGCAGCCGTAATAAGCGGCAACTTTCCACCCCTTTAGAGATCTTTTAACAGCTTTTCTTATTCTATCGTAGCCCACAACGTCTCTAAAGAAGTCCAGAAGGTGCCAGATTTTAGAGGTTCCCTTATATTCAAGTCCCTCTTCCTTCAGTAAATCGTTTATTTCTTCTCTTAACTTCTTGTTCGTGTCAAGCGCCCTTTTTGCTTTTGCAATTACCATGTAGCAGGTGTTACAGGAGATGAGCATATCCACGCCTCTTGCTTCAGCAAGAGCAATGTTCCGTGCATTTATTGCATAAGAAAGTTTTCTGTTTTCTTCGTCTATGGTGTTTCCACCGCAGCAGGTGGTTTCTTCAAGGAGTTCAAGTTCAATATCAATCATCTTGAAAATTTCCTTCATCGTCTCAAACATATGGGCGTCTTGCCCCTGAAAGCAGCAGCCCTGATAAAAGCCAACCTTATTCATCCCTGCCCCCTAAAAGCTCTTTCAGTTTACTGATAAGTCCTTTACTGCTCTTTCCTTCTCGATGAGCTGTATCAACAATCGTACAAATGTCCGCTTTGAAGATGTCGCTGACTTTCTTGTCAATCCTTCTGACATGGGAAAAGTCAAGTTCAAGTGCTTTGTCCTCTTTTGAGAGGATTTCAAGGTAAATATCCCTGAACTTCATGAGACCTTTTGTAGGTTTTGGAACTTCCCAGACCTCGACTCCCATGGATTCGTAGGCCTTTGTAAGTTTTTCTCTTGCTTCCCTGTTCCCATAGACTTCTTCAGGTAGATAGAGCCTGTTGATCTGTCCAGTTGCGTAAATCCAATCAACATAGTGCTTGAGTTTCTTTGCACCTGGTTTGTCCGTAAATCCTTTCTTAACAGCCTGTCCTCTCAGATTTTGAATGTCTTCAGCAGGTTTTACACCCTTTGGACAGACGTAGAGGCATTTCTGACACTGGACGCAGCTCCACAAGCCTCCTGAAATTGAGTATCTGATTCTTTTTTCCTTTGCGGTCTCAATGTCTCTTCTATCTACCTGAAACCTGTAAGCTCTCGAGAAGGCAAAAGGTCCCCTGTACCTTTCGTTGTCCTTTACGGCTTCACAGGATGAGTAGCAGGAAAAACAGAGCATGCAGTGAATCTGGTTTTTGTAAGCTTCCATTTCCTCAGGATAGATGATACTCTCGTGCCTTGGATCGGATGGAACAACTCTTGGATCAGGAACAAGCCAGGGAATAAGGGTTTTCATCTTTTCTATTGGTTTATCTATATCAACAACCAGATCCCTTATGACCTGCATATGGTTGATGGGGTCTATTTTTAAAGGCTTTCTTTGCCACGTTTTAACCAGATCTTTCATTAGAGTTTTGCAGGCGAGTTTTGTTTTTCCATTTACTCTCACTGAACAGGAGCCGCAGACTTCACTTCTGCAGAACGCTCTGAATGCAAGAGTCGGATCGAGATTATCCTTTATGTAAAGAAGTGCATTGAGAAGCGTTCCTTCCACCGGAACTTCATAATCCTGATAGTAGGGAACTTTGTCCTTTTCAGGATTGAATCTAAAAACTTTAAGAACAACGGTTTCCATCTTCACCTCCAAACCAATATTACAGATCCTCTAACCATCCAACCCCCCAGCCTTCAAATTAGTACTTCCTCTCCTCTGGAAGGAACTTCTTGATAACGACAGGTTTCCAGGAAAGCTCGTAGTCTCCGTCTTCCTTTAAAGTTATTACAGAGTGTTTGAGGAAGTTTTTATCATCCCTTTTCGGATAGTCCTTTCTTGCATGAGCTCCCCTACTCTCTTTTCTCTCCATTGCAGGAATTGCAATTGGAATTGAGAGATCAACAAGATTCAGAAATTCAAGGACAGAGATAAGCTCTGTATTAAACTTTCTGCTTGTGTCATGAACCTTAACGTGCTTAGCTCTTTCTTTAATTTCTTTAAGCTTTTCAAGACCTTCTCTCATTGAAGACTCTTCACGAAAGACTCCAAAGTGCTTCATCATGACGTTTCCAAGTTCACGCCTCAGCTCTGCCATGTTTTCTTTTCCGTCCGATTCCATCAATTCAAGGATTTTTCTTTCTTCGTCTTTCTGCTTTGCAAGAGATGGATTTGTCTCAGGAGCTTCATCAGCATATTCAACTGCTCTTAAAGCCGTAAGTCTTCCAAAGACAAGGATATCGAGGAGAGAGTTTCCACCAAGCCTGTTTGCACCGTGAACGGAGACACAGGCACACTCGCCAGCAGCGTAGAGTCCCTTTATAGGAGTTTCACCAAATTTGTTTGTGTCAATTCCGCCCATTGAGTAGTGAGCTGTAGGAGCAACTGGAATAGGCTCTTTTACCGGGTCAACACCCTCATACAGTATTGCGTGTTCTCTCGTCTGAGGAAGCCTCTCATTTATCTTTTCCTCTCCGAGATGTGTAAGATCAAGGCAGATGTAATCCCCATTTGGACCACAGCCTCTACCTTCATCTATTTCAGTCTGGATAGCCCTTGCAACTATATCCCTGGGGGCAAGTTCCATCTTTTCCGATGCATATCTTTTCATGAATCTTTCGCCGTCTTTGTTCCTGAGATATCCGCCCTCGCCTCTGGCACCTTCAGTAACAAGAATTCCGGTCTTTGCAAGACCTGTCGGGTGAAACTGTATAAATTCCATATCTTTCAGAGGGAGTCCAGCTCTAAGAACGGCTGCGGTTCCATCTCCAGTGTTTCCAAGTGCATTCGAAGTCCTGTTCCAGTAGACCCTTCCGTGTCCACCGGTTGCAAGAATTACAGCTTTTGTCTTTATAAGGTGAACTCCTCCGTTTCTGATATCCCAGGCAGTAATACCTTCAACTCTTTCTCCGTTGTGGATTATTGATAGGAGAAACCATTCATTTAAAAACGTAACGTTGTTCTTCAAGCACTGTTCGTAAAGACTCTGAAGTATGTAGAATCCTGTCTTATCAGCGGCGTAGCATGTTCTCGGGAATGATGCTCCACCAAATGGCCTTTGAGCTATTCTTCCATCGGGTCTTCTTGAGAAAGGTACACCTCTGTGGGCAATGTCGTAAATGACAGCTGCTCCCATCTTACACATAATGTCAACAGCATCCTGGTCAGCTAAGAAGTCACTACCCTTTACAGTATCATAAGCGTGGGCTTCAGGGCTATCGCCTACAGAGTGGGTGAGAACTGCATTTATTCCCCCTTCTGCTGCTCCTGTGTGAGAACGGGTCGGATAGACCTTTGTCATTACTGCCACCTTGAGGATTGTGTTCTCGGCAGCCCAGAGTGCAGCGTAAAGTCCGGCGCCACCACCACCAACTATCAGTATGTCGTATTCGAGCATGAAAACCTCCTAAAACGATTAGACTCATTTAATGTTATAAATTTAAGATGCTGGTTAAGATTTTACAAAATTTTTACAAAATTTTAACAGTTCTGAGTAGCACTATTTGGTCTTCTGTCCAGAAATTCTTGAATTTCAATAGTTATATCTTTCTTTTTTTGTAAATGTTAAAATCTTGTAAACAAAACTTATCTTGGAAAATTTAGGAGGAGAAATGCTTCAGTACGACATACTTATTGTCGGAGCAGGAGGTGCGGGCCTTTACGCTGCCCTTGAAACAAGTAAAAGAAAAGGAATAAAAGTTGCAGTAATTTCAAAAGTCTTTCCTACAAGATCCCACACAGGTGCTGCTCAGGGAGGGGTAAACGCTGCACTTGGAAACGTTGCTCCTGACAGTCCTGAAAAGCACGCTTATGACACAGTAAAGGGAAGTGATTTTCTGGCAGACCAGGATGCTGTGGAACTCATGTGCCAGACTGCTCCAAAGATAATTAGAGAAATGGAACATATGGGACTTCCATTCTCAAGGCTTCAGAATGGCAAAATTGCCCAGAGACCATTTGGAGGAGCTTCATTTCCAAGAACGTGCTATGCAGCAGACAAGACTGGGCACGTTATGCTCCAGACACTTTATGAACAGTGTATTAAGAACAATGTAACCTTTTTAAATGAATGGTTTGCCCTTTCTCTTGTTCACAATGGAGAAAGAATAGCAGGCGTTGTGGCACTGGATCTTAGAACTGGAGAAATTCACGGAATAAGGGCAAAAGCTGTGATACTTGCGACAGGAGGGCATGCCAGGATTTACTGGAAGAGAACTTCCAATGCCCTTGGAAATACCGGAGATGGTCCAGCGATGGCTTTAAGAGCTGGAGTTCCACTTAAAGATATGGAGTTTGTTCAATTTCACCCTACCGGTCTCAGGAGAACTGGTATTCTGGTTACAGAGGGTGCTAGAGGAGAAGGGGGTTATCTGATAAACAACAAAGGTGAGAGGTTTATGAAGAAATACGCTCCAGAAAAGATGGAGCTTGCTCCAAGGGATCTGGTTTCAAGGGCTATTGAGACTGAGATAATGGAAGGAAGGGGCTTTAAAGATAATGAAGGAAATGAGTTTGTTTATCTTGATTTGAGACACCTTGGGAAGAAGAAGATACTCGAGAGACTTCCACAGATCAGAGAGTTGGCAATTGACTTTGAAGGAGTTGATCCAATAGAAGAGCCTATTCCTATAAGGCCTACAGCTCACTATTCAATGGGTGGAATAGATACAGATATTTATGGAAGAACAAAGATCAAAGGGCTTTACGCTGCTGGTGAATGTGGTTGCGTCTCTGTCCACGGTGCCAACAGACTTGGAGGGAACTCTCTCCTTGACATAGTTGTTTTTGGAAAATTAGCAGGAGAAGATGCAGTTAATTACGTTTCTGAAAACGGCTTTGTTTCTTTCGATGAAATGGCAGTTAGGGAAGAAGAAGAAAAGATTAGAGCTCTTTTTGATGCTGATGGAAAGGAAAAACTCTCAGACCTTAGAAACGAACTCAGCGACGTTATGACTTACGGTGCTGGAATCTTTAGAGAAGAGAAAAGAATGAAAGAAGCCCTTGAAAAAGTGAGGGAGGTTAAGGAAAGAGCAAAACACATAAAGGTTCACGATAGAGAGATGACATTTAATACAAACCTTCAGCAGACCCTCGAATTCCTTAACATGGTTGAAGTGGCTGAAACCATTGTTCTTGGAGCATTAGAAAGGAAAGAGAGTAGAGGTGCTCATTCAAGAATTGACTATCCTAAGAGAGACGATGAGAACTTCCTGAAACACTCAATAATTGAAAGAGGAGAAGATGGAGAGCTCAGGATAAGCTGGAAACCTGTAAAGATTACAAAGTTCCAGCCTGAAGAGAGGAAGTACTAAGGAGGAAAAAATGGAAAGTAGAAAAGTTACGTTCAGAATAAGGCGTTTTAATCCAAAGAAAGATGAAAGACCTTACTATAAGGACTATACAATAGATGTTCCAAAAGGAATGACAATACTTGAGGCTCTTCAGTACATAAAGGACAATATAGACCCAACTCTTGCATTCAGAGCTTTCTGTAGGAGTGCTATTTGTGGTTCCTGTTCTGTAAAAATAAACGGCTATCCAAAACTTGCCTGCAAAACACAGGTATTTAACGAGCTTGATGTTTATCAGACTGATACTCTTACAATCGAACCTATCGATAACATGGAAGTTATAAGGGATTTAATTGTTGACTGGGACAGTGCAATTGAGAAGATGGAGAAAATGAGGCCTTATCTCATTCCAGATCCAGAGATTGTTCCAGATACTCTTGATGAAGAGAGCAAAGTTTATCCTAAGGAACTCAAAAAATTTGACAAGTTTACAGACTGTATTCTGTGTACAACCTGTTATTCCGCATGCGGAATAGTAAAGGTTGATAGTAATTATGGTGGACCGTTTCCTCTTGCAAGAGTCTACAGGTTTGCAGTTGATCCAAGAGACTCGCTTAAAAAAGAAAGAGCAAAAGTTGGCTATTCCTTTGATATGTGGAACTGTGTTAGGTGTAATAAGTGTGCCGATGTCTGTCCAAAACACATTGCCCCTGTTGATGGAATAATGAAGCTAAGAGGTCTCTCTATAGAAGTAGGTCTCAAAGACAATCCTGGTGCAAGACACGTAATGGCCTTTTATAAGTCCCTTCTTGAATCTGGAATGCTTAATGAAGTGCTGCTACCACTAAGAACTAAAGGAATTAAAGGGGTAATTGAGAACTTACCACTTGGTATAAAGATGATCCTTAAAGGAAAGGCCCACTCACCAATTATGAAGCCTATCAAGGAGCATGAGACACTCCTTAAAGTCATGAAAGCAGCTATGGAGGTTGAGTAATGGGAAAGTACGCTTTCTATCCAGGGTGTGCTGCAAAGGGAGCTTCCAAGGAGCTCTATGAGTCAACGATTGCAGTTTCTAATAGATTAGGACTTGATATGGTTGAACTTCCAGAGTTCAGTTGTTGTGGAGCTGGTGTTCTGGAAGAGATAAAAGAAGTTTTAGACATAGTTGTAAACGCCAGAAACCTTGCCTATGCCGAAAAAGCAGGGAGAGATATTGTTACAGTCTGTAGTACCTGTCTTCTCGTTCTGAGGAAAGCAAAATACCTTCTTGATAACGATGACGATTTAAGGGAAGAGGTTAATGAAATCCTTAGTGAGGCTGGGCTTGAATACAAAGGAACAGTTGATGTTAAGCACTTTCACTGGGTTCTCTTAGATGAATTTGGAGAAGAGGGGCTGAAAGAAAAGGTTACAAAGCCGCTTTCCGGTTTGAAAGTCTATCCCTACTACGGCTGCCATACTGTAAGGCCAAAAGAGATAATCGGTTATGAGCCTTCAGAGAATCCTCAATCTCTTGAGAAAATAATAAAGGCAGTTGGAGCCACTCCTGTTAGTGGTGAAAGAAGGCTTGAATGTTGTGGTTTCCATGCTTTCTGGCCTGCACCAAAAATATCTATGAAGCTGACAGGTTTAAACCTTAAAGATGCTAAGAGGGAAGAGGCTGACTGCATAGTAACTCCATGTCCATTGTGTCATATGAACCTTGATGCGAATCAGGGTAGAGCTCTCAAAGAGATTGGAGAAAACTTTAATATACCTGTTCTTCACGTTCCTCAGCTTGTTGGCTTAGCTCTTGGAATAGAACCAAAAGAACTTGGTATCCATAGAAACATTGTTCCAGTAAACTGTGTTTAATCACTATAAAGGGGAGAACAATTGTTCTCCCTTTTTTCTGTTGACCTCCTCCACCCATTAAAATGGGTGGTTTCTTGCTTTACAGAGGCAAAAGCCCCTCCACAAGCTTAACTTCCCAGCAGTTTACGGTGGAGCTTTTATTCTCCGCTCGTCTATTTAATTACATCTTTCTTATGGGTCTCGGTGGATGCTTCCCACCACATTTCTTTCCTATCTTCTAATTTCTTTGCATTTTATGTGATCCACTTTTAGAAATCAACGCCTGTCTGCATGTGCCTGTGTGCCTTCTTTGAAAAAAGGGGGTTGGGTACTTTTGATTCCTAAAATTAGAAACTATATTTCTTTATGTTTTACTAACTCAAGGAGTTGTTAGTACAGACCATGAACCTTAAAATTCGCATTACTGGTGTTGTTCAGGGAGTGGGTTTTAGACCCTTTGTCTATAGACTTGCCACTGAACTGGGACTTAAGGGTTATGTATTGAACTCAGAATCTGGAGTTGTAATTGAAGTTGAAGGAAAAAAGGAGAAGCTTGAAGAGTTTCTTCTACGGCTTCAGGAAGAAAAACCTCAAATATCAAAAATCTACAGCTTAGAGTACAAATTTCTTCCAGAGAAAGGATACTCAACGTTTGAAATTAAAAAAAGCGAGAAGAGCGGAGAACTTCAGGTTTCAGTTCTCCCAGACCTTGCAACCTGTGAGGAATGTCTAAAAGAACTCTTTAATCCGAATGATCGTCGATACAGATACCCGTTCATAAACTGTACCAATTGTGGTCCTAGATTTACAATAATTGAGAAGTTGCCATACGATAGACCAAACACAACTATGAAGAATTTTGAAATGTGTTCTTTGTGTAAGGAAGAATACGAAGACCCTTCAAATAGGCGTTTTCATGCTCAGCCAAATGCCTGTCCGATCTGTGGACCTTATGTAACTTTTATAAACGAGGAGAAAAAGGCAGTTGCTGAAAGGGAAGAGGCAATAGAGTTAACTGTTGAATATCTGAAAAATGGAAAAATTATAGCTCTAAAGGGGCTTGGGGGATTTCATCTTATCTGTGATGCTACAAATGAAGAAGTGGTGAAGGAGCTAAGAAAACGAAAACTCAGAGAAGAAAAACCCTTTGCAGTAATGTTTCCAGATTTTGAGACAGTTAAGGACTATGCATATATTTCGAGTCTTGAAGAAAGAGCTCTAAAGTCCATAGAGTCTCCCATTGTTATCCTTGAAAAAAAAGAGAAAACTGACCTGGCTTCTTTAATTTCTCCTGAAAACTCAACCGTTGGAGCTTTTCTACCCTACACACCTCTTCATCACATAATTCTTAAAGAGTTTAGAAAACCAATAGTTGCAACAAGTGCTAACGTAACCGATGAGCCAATAATAAAAGAAAACGAAGAAGCTGTTGAGATTATTGGCAGGATAGCTGATGCTGCTTTAATTCACGATAGGCGTATTGCAAGGCGGTGTGATGACTCTGTTGTCAGGATAATGGCAGGGAGGCAGATTCCAGTAAGACGTTCAAGGGGTTTTGCTCCACTTCCTGTTATTTTACCGTTTGAATTGAAGAGACCTGTTCTTGCTCTCGGTGTTCACATGAAAAATACAGTGGCAGTTGCAAAAGGTAATAAAGTTTACCTTTCCCAGCATATAGGGGATATAGATAATTTAAAAGCAGAGGAGTTTTTTGAAGAAGTTGTAGAGGATATGTTGAAACTTTTTGAAGTTGAGCCAGAAATTGTTGTTTGTGACCGCCACCCACTCTACTATTCCACAAAGTTTGGAGAAAAAAGATTTGGAGACAAACTGGTTAAGGTCTATCATCACCACGCACACATAATTTCTACAATGGCTGAAAACGAAATCCCGTTAGAGGAAAATGTTATTGGACTTGCTTTTGACGGGACAGGATACGGAGAAGATGGTACCATATGGGGTGGAGAGATTTTGATTGCAGGTTATACAGAATTTAAAAGAGCTTTCCACTTTAGAACTTTCGGACTTCCAGGGGGAGATAGGGCTGTTAAAGAACCTTACAGAGTAGCAATTTCTCTTCTTTTAGAGGCTGGAATAGAGCCTGAATCTGTTCTTAAAACAGATAAGAGAAAAATCGGATTCATAAGACAGATGGTAGAGAAAGGAATCAATGCACCTCTTACCTCTAGTATGGGAAGACTCTTTGACGGGATTGCTGCTATTTTAGGAATTAGAGAAACAGTTTCTTACCACGCTCAGGCTGCAATACTTCTTGAGCAAGCTGCTTTAAAGTCTGAGACTACCGAGTTTTATGAGTTTGAAGTTTTAGACAGTGAAGTTGATTGGAGACCAGTAGTTGTTGGAGTAGTTAAAGATTTGAAGTCAGGGAAATCCTTGCCTGATATAGCAAAGAAGTTTCACAATACTATTATCGAGGTAGGCGTGGAAGTAGCTTTAAGGTTGAGAGATAAGACAGGAATAAATGCAGTTGCTCTTTCTGGAGGTGTTTTTCAGAATAAAATACTTACTGAAAACCTATCAAGGAAGTTAGAAGAGAATGGTTTTAGAGTGCTTATTCACCAATTACTTCCTCCAAATGACGGTGGCATCTCTCTTGGACAGGCGGTTTATGGAGGTTTAATTGAAAAGAGTAATTAATCTCGAAGGAATTTCTCTTACAGAGGGGCATTCAGGTCTTTACCTTGAAGTTGAGAATGGAATAGTTAGAAAAGGCTATTACTATGCTCTTGTTCCAGTTAGAGGATTTGAAACGTTACTCTTAGATAAAGAAGCTGTTGTGGCCCCTATACTCACTTCGAGAATCTGTGGTCTCTGTCAGATAACCCATTCTATAGCTTCAGCGAGAGCTGTTGAATCGGCTGCTGGGATTGATGTTCCAAAAGAGGCAGAACTTCTCAGGGAGGTTCTTGGACTTGCTGTAAGAATTTACAATAATCTTCTCCATCAGATAGTAATTTCTGAAGATGTTTTTCCTGACAGGGAAGAAAGGTTCGCCTTTATCAGGAAAGTCCAGAAAGTTAGAAAGTTTACAGGGGAAGTCTTAGAATCAATAGGCGGCGAAATCATTCACGCTCCTAACATAAGAGTTGGTGGAATTTCTGAACCTCTGGAGGACTTTGTTAGAGACAAGATACTTAAATCGTGTGAAGAAGTTAAACCTATTATAAATCAAGTCTTTGAAGAATTTAAGGAGGGTCTTGATAGATTCTGGAAACGGGAAGGGTTATCTGAGGATTTTGGTAAGCACAATCTATCCTTTTTTGCTACTGATAGGTTTTATGGTAGACAGATAGATCCTGGAAGAATAGAATTCAAATATCCCCAGGAGATTTTCGATTCTCCTCTTAAGAGAGAAGTTACAGGTTTGTTTCCGTTCATAGATGGAAAAGTTGTTGAAACAGGACCAAGGGCAAGGAAGGTTCTCTTTGAATCTTACCATCCATCTGGAGGAGTTAAGGAGCTCCATTTCCTTCGTGCTCTCGAATCCATAGAAGCCCTTAGTAGAATTGAAGAAATACTATCCAGCCGCTCGTTTGAAGTGGAAATGTGGAACAGAACTTTTCCAACATCCGATGGGGAGACCCCAGGAGTAGGAGTCCACGAAGCTCCAAGGGGAACTAACATTCATGTTGTCAAATTGGACAAAAGAGGAAGAATAGTATATTATAAAATAGTGGTACCGACGGAAATTAACTTTATGGTAATTTCGGAAACTCTGAAGGGAATACCTGCTTCAAAAGCAGAGATTTTGATAAGGGCTTATGACCCTTGCATAGTTTGTGCAGTTCATTGAACGGTTTAGGGAGTTCAAATGTTTTTCTTTGGACAGGATTTTAACTTTGATTCAGATTTTAAGGTTAAACTGGGTTTTTTTCATTTTTCCAGCTGTTCAGGTTGTCAGGTAGCTTTCTTTGATATGTTCGAAGACTTAGTGGAAATACTTGATACTGTAGAACTTGCTTACTCCAATATGCTAACGAAAAAAAAGGATGTTCCAAAATTACACATTGCCTTTGCAGAAGGGGCACTCTGTATAGAGGACAAAAGGCATTTGAGTTTGGCAAAGGAACTTGCTGAAAAAGCCAATATAATAGTTACTGTTGGTGGATGCGCTTCTTTTGGAGGAATAAGAAGGCTAAGTGTCGGCAGTCAGGCTCCACAGCCGTCACACCAATCATTCATTCCGCTTACGGAAGTTGAACTTCTGAAACAGAAAATCAAATATGCAATTCCTGGATGTCCTCCAAATCCTTCTCTCCTTTACAACTTTATGATAGCACTTTTGGAGGTTAATGAAGATTTTCTCCAGCCATTTGAGTTTATGGCGAATTCTAAAGATGCTTGCGGCTTTGATATAGTTAAAGAAGTCATTAACAAAGGGTTATGTGTGGGGTGCGGTACCTGTGTTACAGCCTGTTCCTCAAGAGCAATGAATTTTAATTATCACTACAACAGACCAACATTTAAGCCTGCACTGTGTGTACATTGTGGTTCCTGTCTGGCTGCGTGTCCTCAAAGCTTTAAACCATATCCGCAACCTATTTATACTTAGAGGTTTACGATGCTAAAGTTGGATAGACAATTTCTCTTGGGAAAGTTGAAGGGAATTTATGAGGTTACCTGTATAGAGGAAAATCCTCTTCAGTTCATTCTTAAGGAGATGATGAAAGAAGAACTTATAGATGGAGTTATAGGTACTACTCAGGAAGGAACTAAGGTAAAACCCAAATTGTTTATAACTCCAGATGAGATAAAGTTATCAAGGCTTTCTTTCCATTCTGGTCAAAATACATTCTTGAAAAAGGCTATCCAAAAATACAGGCTGAATAAGATAGCCATTGTAGCTCCATCCTGCATTCTTGATGGTCTTAACAAAACTCAATACTATGGAATTGGTTGTAACTGGGCTAAAACAGCAGTTGCATTGAAAGTTGGTATTCTCTGTCTCGGTATAACTTCTGAAAAAGGCTTAGAATGTGAGTTACTCGATATAACTGGTGAAGTTAAAAAGGTTGTGAAAAATTATCTATCTCCAGAAGGATATTTCTTTGAAACGGACTCAGAAGAAAGAATAAAAGTAGACATGGAGACACATCATCATTATATTAATTCAGGATGTAAGTACTGCTTAAATCTTTCAGCCCGTGGCTCAGATATAACATATATTCCACTTCAAGACGATAGTAGTGGGATTTTCATTATTAGGAGCGAAAGAGGATGGAGAACCCTCAGTATACTTCAAAAGAAATTCCCCGAAGCTTTCAAATTTAGACTCTTAGGGTTTAAGGACATAAGCTATGTAGAAGATTTACTCAAGCAAAAGTTAATTCTAAACATCGATTACATACTTGAAAAAGTTGAGATGGGGCTTCCTGTACCCAAATGGAACAGCAACAGATTCAGGAAGTTCTATAGATTATGGAACAGCGTTAATGATGTAAATATTGAAGAGGAGGTATTCTAAAATGATTTCTTTCGAAGAAACCACAAAAAAAGAGTTGCTTAGAAAGTCAGAGTTGCTTAAAGTTTTAGGACATCCTGAAAGGTTGGCTATTCTCCTTTTAGTATATGAAGAAGAAATGTGTGTAAAGGATCTAATGGAAGCTTTGCAAATTTCTCAGCCGAAAGTTTCTCAGCATGTTGGACTCATGAAAGAGCTTGGAATTCTCTCTTTCAGGAAAGAAGGTACAAAAGTTATTTATAGATTGTCCAATCCTGTTGTAAAAGAGATCTTAGATATTTTGTTTGAATAATTAGTTAAATAACTAAAGTTAAAGGTCATAAAGGTAGGAGGGGGTTTTTTGTCCAAATTTTCCTAAAACATCCTTATGACAATATATAAAGAATTCTTTATATTAAAAAGAATTAATCAACTATTAAAAGATTCAAAATAAAGAAAATAAAATTTTTATGATACTCTTGACGAGCAATAAAATTTTCTCTAAAATCTTGAACAAGGTCGGCATACAACCCGATAAAAGGAGGGCAAGATGGATAGAAGCATTTTTATGGGAGGAATACCTGGAACCACCTCCCGTAGAGGATTCCTCAGAGCCTGTGCCATAGCAACGGCTGCCATGGGACTTCCTATGGAGATGGTTTCAAAAGTGGCCGAAGCCGCTCAAGATCCAGAAAGACCCCGTGTGGTTTGGCTTCATTTTCAAGAGTGTACAGGGTGTTCTGAATCTCTTCTTAGGGCTTCACATCCAGATTTAGCTTCTCTCATTCTTGACTTAATTTCTCTTGACTACCACGAAACTCTCATGGCAGCAGCTGGAAAGCAGGCAGAGGAAAACTTAGAGAAGGCTATAGAAGAGGGAAATTACATCCTTGTAGTTGAGGGTGGTATTCCTCTCAAAGATGGTGGAGTCTACTGTAAAATCGCTGGAAAGACTGCTGTAGAAATCCTTAAGAAAGCTGCAGAAAAAGCTGTAGCCATAATTGCAATTGGAACATGTGCTGCGTATGGTGGAATTCAGGCAGCAAAACCTAATCCAACTGGTGCTGTAGGTGTACAAGACATTATCAAAGATAAACCAATCATAAACGTACCAGGTTGTCCTCCCAACCCACACAACTTTCTTTCAACGGTTTTATACTATTTGACATTTAAAAAGCTTCCACCTACAGATAGATGGGGTAGACCTCTGTTTGCTTACGGTAGGAAAATACATGACCATTGTGAAAGAAGACCTCACTTTGACGAAGGTAGGTTTGTTGAGCAGTTTGGTGATGTTGGACACAAGCTCGGATACTGTCTTTACAAAGTCGGTTGTAAAGGTCCTGAAACCTACTCCAACTGTCCAGTCATCAGGTTCAACGACGTAGAGGTGTGGCCTGTATCTGTTGGTAATGGATGTTACGGATGTACAGAGCCAAACTTCTGGGATACTATGACTCCGTTCCGCAAGAGGCTTCCGGACATTAAGATACCTGGTGGAAAAGGTATTCAAGCAAGTGCCACAGAAATTGGTAAAACTGCTCTTGGTGTTACAGCAGCTGCTGTTGCAATCCATGCCGGTGTTGGCATAGCTAAAAGACTTGCAACTGGTTCTAAATCTGAAGAGTAATCAAAAACCCATTGGGAGGTTTAAAAGATGGCTAAAAGAGTAGTTGTTGACCCTATTACGAGAATAGAGGGTCATCTTAGAATAGAAGTTCTACCTGAAGATGGTTACATAAAAGATGCGTACTCCTCCGCTCAAATGTGGAGAGGAATTGAAGTCATACTCCAGGGAAGAGATCCAGACGATGCATGGATGTTCGTTCAAAGATTCTGCGGGGTATGTACAACAGTTCATGCTATAGCTTCTGTTAGATCTGTGGAAAATGCCCTCCAGCTGGAAGTTCCATTTAATGCTCAAATGGTAAGAAACATAATCATTGCTGCTCACGCACTTCACGACCACATTGTTCACTTCTATCACCTCTCAGCTCTTGACTGGGTTGATATAGTTTCTGCACTTGAAGCAGATCCTCAAAAAACTGCAAAAATTGCAGAAAGTATCTCTGACTGGAAGTTAAACGGAGCTTCTGTATTTAAAGCTGTCCAAGAAAAACTCAAGAAGTTTGTTGCAAGTGGCCAGCTTGGTCCATTTGCGAACGGTTACTGGGGACACCCTGCAATGAAGCTTCCACCAGAGGTTAACCTCTTAGCAGTTACACATTACCTCCAGGCTCTCGACTATCAGAGAAAAGCTGACATGGCAATAGCTATCCTTGGTGGTAAGAACCCACACATCCAAAACCTTGCAGTAGGTGGTGTTTCTACTGCTATTAATCCTGACAATGAAGCAACACTTAACATGGAGAGACTCTACTACATTAAACAACTCCTTGAGGAAGTTAGAGAGTTCGTCCATAAAGTTTACGTTCCAGACGTTATTGCTATTGCAGCCCTTTACAAAGATTGGCTCCAATACGGAAAGGGAGTTGACAACTATCTTGCAGTTCCTGATCTCCCACAGGACACAAAAGGTGAAGTTTTTGACCTTCCAGGTGGAACAATCTTTGGAGGAGATCTCTCAACTGTTAAACCTATTAAGAGCTTTAACGATCCATACTTCATCAATAACGTTGCTGAGTGTATTACCCACTCCTGGTATAAGGGAGACTGGACGAAACATCCATGGGAAGAGGATACCATTCCTGAGTACACAGGCTTTAAGCCAGACGGTACAGTTGACGAAAATGGTAAGTATTCCTGGTCTAAGGCTCCAAGGTTCAAGCACAACGGTGAATACGTTCCAATGCAGGTTGGTCCACTTGCACAGGTTCTCGTTGGATACGCTCAGGGGCACAAGCTTACCAAGAAGTACGTTGATCAAGCTCTCTCAACGCTCAGCAGCTTAGCTGGAACAAAAGTAGATGTAGAAGCTCTCCAATCCACTCCAGGAAGACACCTTGCAAGAGCAGTAAGAGCTCAAATCCTTTCCGACCTTGCTCTCAAGCAGTGGGAGCAGCTTGTTGACAACATTGGAAGAGGAGATCTTGAAATCTTTAATCCACCATCCTATCCTGCTGGTGAAATCAGAGGATGTGGATTCCACGAAGCTCCAAGAGGAACTCTTTCCCACTGGTGTGTAATTGAGAACGGAAAGATTAAGAACTATCAGGCTGTAGTTCCATCTACTTGGAACGCTGGTCCAAGGGATGCAAAAGGACAGATGGGACCTTACGAGGCTTCTCTTATCGGCAATCCAATAGCCGATCCAGAAAAACCTCTTGAAGTTCTAAGAACAGTTCACTCATTTGACCCATGTATTGCCTGTGCTGTTCACATGATTGATCCTGAAGGTGAAGAAATAGTGAAGGTTAAAGCTCTATAGGGGGGCGGCACCTCCCCCTTTTTTTAAGCCTATACAAGGAGGGCAAAATGGCTACCTACGAAAAGAAATACGTCTGGAGCATACTGCTCAGGCTTTTCCACTGGTCTTTCGCTTTATCAATCTTTTCTCTTGTAGTTACAGGCCTTTACATAAACTGGCCATGGACAAACACCTGGATGGAAGGAAGCCATCAGTTTACAATGGCAATCATGAGGTGGATACACTTTATAGCTGGAATGATCTTTACCTGTGCAGTACTTGTCAGACTCTATCTTTGGTTCTTCGGAAACAAGTATGAAAGAGTTTGGGACTTCCTTCCTATTACACCAAGGAACATAAAAAATCTGTTTTCTACACTTCTCTACTATGCCTACATTACAAATCATCATGAAGAAAGACTGGGTCACAATGCTTTAGCTGGAACAGCTTACTTCTTTACTATTATTCTTGCGGTTATTCAGTTTATTACAGGCCTGTACCTTCTCTATCCAGAAAATGACTTCTTCGTTTCTCTTGGTTCCATCTTTGGAACTCAACAGGAAGCAAGGTTTATTCACCACATTCTTAACTGGTACTTTGCTTGGTTTGCAATGGTTCATATTTACATCGTTGTTTGGAACGATATTAAAAATCCAGAAGGGCTTATCTCCTCAATCTTTGACGGTTACAAGTTTGCACACAAAGAATAAGTTTCATAACTTAACCTTGAAAGGAAGGGGGGAGCTTGTCTCCCCCTTTCTTAATTTGAACGCCTTACTTACAAGGAGGAATAAGTGAAAAAAATCGGAATAATGGGTGTTGGAAATATTCTGCTGAGAGATGAAGGATTTGGAGTTAAACTCCTCTATCTCATGAAAGCAAAGTACGATTTTCCTGAAAATGTGATTTTAATAGATGGAGGAACAGCTGGAATTTTCCTTTCTCCGGAAATTGACTATTTAGATAAACTTCTCATTGTGGATGTCGTAAAAGCTGAAGGTAAACCTGGAGATATAAAGACTTACGAAAAAGAGGATTTCTTTATAGATAGGCTACCTCTAAAGCTATCTCCACACCAGCTTGGCCTTCAAGAGGTTCTACTTTTAAACGAAATAAAAGGAACTTGTCCTGAAGAAATTAAGTTAATTGGAATTATTCCTAAATCTATAGAAACTGGAACTTCTCTTACACCTGAACTGGAAGAGAAAATACCAGAAGTTGAGAAATTAGTTCTTGAAACACTAAAAGGCTGGGGAATAGAACCAAAGGAAAAGGAAAAACCTGAGGACCCAAACATTTGGTGGGAAAAGAAAGTAAAGGAGGCTTGAATGTGTGTGGGCGTTCCAATGAAAGTTGTCGAAATCAACTATCCTATGGCTGTTGCTGAAGCTAAGGGAGTAAAAAGAAACATTAGCCTCATGCTATTGCCTGAAGATGAAGTAAAGGTCGGAGATTATGTAATGGTTCACGTCGGAAATGCTATAGAGGTTATAGACGAAAAAGAGGCAAAGGAAATCTGGAAGGTTCTTGATGAGGTTATGGCAATACTTGACGAAGAGGAAGGGTAGCTATGCACGAAACTTCAATTGCCATGGGTCTTCTCCAATCTCTTTCTGACCTTGTAGAGAGAGAGAACGCAAAGAAAATAACAAAAGTCAGGATAAAAATTGGAAAACTTTCAGGTATTGTTGTTGACTCATTCCAGTTTGCTTTTGATGCCCTTAAAGGAGAGTTTAAAAAAATAAAAGATGCTGAACTCATTATAGAAGAGACCCCTGTAAGATATAGGTGCAACGACTGTGGAAACGAATTTGAAATCGATTCTGTTTATTTCCCTGAGTGTCCAGAGTGCAACTCCCTTAACCTTTCTCTTATTAGCGGAGAAGAGCTTGAAGTAATAGACGTTGAAATCGAGGTTTGACTATGAAAGTTAAAGAGATCTTCAATAGCGATTTTGCAATCTACTACGAAAAGGTAATAAACAGACTTTCAAGTCCAATACAAATAGACAGGTGGAGAAAGGTTCTTGTAAAAGGAGCAGTAACTTTCTGTCCTAATGCTACTACTGTTGTGGATTGCTGCTCAGGAGCTGGGAACGTTGGGAAGTTTTATCTAAAAGAGAATCCTGATGCAAGTCTAATTAACTGTGATATAAGCAAACCTCTTTTAGGGCTTGCAAAAGAGAATTTTACTAATAGGAAAAAGGTCTTTTACGTCTGTTCTGATAACAGGTTTTTCCCAATTAAGGATGATAGTGTTGATATTTTATTTTCCTCTTTTTGCGTAAGGAATTCCCCTGAACCACTTTTGACAGTTGAAGAAGCAAGAAGGGTGATCAAAACAGGTGGAGTCTGGGCAATTTTGGATTTCTTTAAGCTGGAAAATGAAGATTTTTGTACTGCTACAAATAACCTAATATTTAGATCCTTCATGAAGCTTAATAAAATAGTTGTTCCTTCTCATTCAGAGGCTATAAACTACTTGTTTGAATCAATAGAGAACTTTTACACGATAAAAAAGTTCAGGGAAATTCTTTTAGAATTTGGGTTCAATGTTGTTAAACTTGAAGAGTTCATGGGTGGAATTGCCAGCGTTCTAATAGCTATAAAGAAGGAGGTGTGATCATGTGTGACGTTTGTGGATGTGGAAACCATGACCATTCTCACGAAGTTAATCCTATGAAAGTTTCAGATGACACAGGAAAGAAGACAGTGGAAGTTAAGCAAAGCTTATTGAGAGAAAACGAAAGGGTTGCAGAAATAAACAGACAACACTTTGACGAGAAAGGTATTTTAGCAATTAACCTTATCAGCTCTCCGGGTTCAGGTAAGACGACTTTACTTGAAAAAACAATTGAAGCTTTAAAAGATGAGTTCAAAATAGGTGTTCTTGAAGGAGATATAGAAACAGAGAGAGATGCAGAAAGAGTAAGAGCCAAAGGGGCTGTAGCTGTTCAGCTTACAACTGGTGGTGCTTGCCACCTTGAGGCTCCTCTCGTTCATAAAGGTTTTCATGCCCTTGAAAAACAGATGGACGGAGAAGCTCCAGATATCTTATTTATTGAAAATGTTGGGAACCTTGTTTGCCCATCATCTTTCTACCTTGGTGAACATGTTAGAGTTGTTCTCGTTTCCGTTCCAGAAGGACCTGATAAGCCGGCGAAATATCCGAAAGCTTTTAAGACTTCCAATGTTTTTATCATTACAAAGGCAGATCTTCTTCCTTACTTTGATTTTGATGTAGAGAAAGTAAAAAAAGAAGCTCTTTCGCTGAATCCTAACCTTAGAATCTTTGTTGTTTCCTCTAAAACAGGAGAGGGGCTTAACGAGTGGTTTGATTACTTGAAGGATCTTGTTGGAAAAAAGAAAGGAACAAAAGTTTAAAACTTAGGGAGCCAATTGGCTCCCTTGACTTAAAACTCTGATGACAAATTTCCTTACCTTCATATTCTTTTCCTAAGAAGGAAAAATAACTTAAACTTCCTTTTTTTTGATTAAGCTCTCGCTTTTATCTTTCCAATCGCTATTTCAAACCTTCATCTCATTGATTGCCTTTTTCAACAACGTTATAAAAATCTTGGGACGGCAAGACTCTGTTTAGTTTTCCTTACATTGAGGCTGTTTGAAAAATAACCAGGAACGTGAAGAGATCCTTCGGGCTTTACTTTCGTCATTCTGAAGCTGCTTTGCAACCGAAGAATCTCAATATCTTTTAGAACCCAAAATAAGAGTTTTCAAACACCCTCTCCTTGTATCTTACTAAGATAATCTGATTAGTAATATTTATCGTTTTAATTTTTCTTCCTAAAGTTGTCCATATATTAATTTAGGTATTAACTCTTATGTAAAAAATGGCTATAGAATATTGATTTAGTATTACCAATTTACATATAATTATGACCGCAAAATTTCTCAAAAGGAGGAGGAGGATAATGCGAAGAAAATTGCTGTTAGGAACATTAATGCTTATCAGTGGATTAAGTTCCTCATGGGCAGAAGAACCCGAAGAACCTTGGAAGCTTGAAGAGGTTGTAGTTACAGCAACTAAAACTCCTCATCTTTTAAAAGACGTTCCTGTCGAGACAGTAGTTATTACCCAGAAAGAAATTGAAAATTCCAGCACTCAAACGGTCAGTGATATCCTTCGTTACGTTCCTGGCATCTTTGTAAGAGATGAAGATGTTCCTGGAATCACGAGTTGGAAAGCTACCATGAGAGGTCTTAGGTTTGACGATGGCTATGCACTGATTCTGATTGACGGAGAACGTGTAAGAGGCGAAGGTATGGGAGATTCTGGAATCGGACTCAACCAGATTCCTCCTCAGATGATTGAAAAGATAGAAATCGTCAAAGGTCCAAGTTCAGCTCTTTATGGTAGTGATGCTATTGCGGGTGTAGTAAACATTATTACTAAACGTGTTCCTGATAAAACAACTTACGGTTTTGAGGCTGGATATGGCTCGCACCATACCAACATGGAATATATGTACTGGGGCACAAAAGTAAATGAAAAGCTTGGTATTCTTCTTCAGATAGGAAGAGAAGAATCAAAAATGGGAGCTTATGGTTACAGGGACACGAGAGATGAATCTTTTAAAAGATCAACCTTTATTGGCAAAATTGCATATGATATTAACGAAAACGTGCAATTTGATTTGAAACTTTCTGCTCAAGAGGAAGATAGAAAAACTATATATCTTACTCAGGATACGCAGGTATTTAAAAATGACTATAAATACCGTATTGCTCCTAAAATAACAACAACTTTTGATGATGATTCCGTATTGATTGTACAGGGATATTACTATGACTGGCATTTAGATGGAGATTCTTATGGTACAGATCCATATCCTTATGCTATTTATAGGGGAGACATGTACTATAAAGATATTGAAGTTCGTTATACAAAACCATTGGGGGAAACTCACCTACTTACCATGGGTTCTGAGTATTTACAACAGGAATTGGATTACACTTTCTCTCAAAAAACACTCCATTCAATTAGCGGCTACATTCAGGATGAAGCCAATTTTGATGTAGGAATTCCGCTCACCGTAGTTTTAGGCGCACGGACGGAACATCATTCCCAATACGGTTCTGAGTTCTGTCCAAAGGTTAACATCATGTTAAAACCGTTCAAAGGTACAAAAATAAGAGCTTCCGTTGGAAGAGGATTCAAATCTCCTACTATAAGACAAGCGTTTTATACAGAACCTTATCCTCATAGTGATTATTATTATGTATCAAATCCCAATCTTAAAGCTGAGACTTCCTGGGGTTATTCTTTGGGAATTGAACAAAGCATAGGTAAGAGATTCTTGGGTAGTGTTACCTTTTTCAGAAATGATATTGAGAATATGATTACGAGATATTATGACTATAGAGATATTGATGGTGATGGAATTGATGAAAAGATAAGAACATTTGCAAACACAGATAAAGCCCTTACGCAGGGTATTGAAACTACTCTCCAACTTGCTGTTGTTAAAACTTCCCAGGCTGAACTGCTACTGAATACAGGTTATACCTATATGCATACGGAAAACAAAATAACAGGGGAACCTTTAGACGACATTCCAAGACACAACCTTACTACTCAGATGACTTTCGACTACAAACCACTGGGAATTTTATTTAATGTTGGTGTTCAACATGCCAGTAAAACTGAAGAAACAGAAAGTTATTCCGTTGTTGACGTGAAATTCATTAAAAAGATTGGAAAGCATAGTTCAGTTTCTATTGAAGGTAACAACGTTTTTGATTCTGATTATGGTGGAGATCCTGATAGTTACTGGGGATCTACCTGGTTTGTACGCTATAGCATGCACTTCTAATACTTCCGGCTACCTATTGTAGGTAGCCGTTCTATAAAAGATCACTAATAACGGAGGTAAATAATGAAAAAATGGTTGACTTTCATTTTTTCATTGATCCTTTCTGTAACAACATTGAAACCTGCTAATGCACATGATCTCTGGATTAATGTAGACAACTATTACCCCTTAGCAGGAGAAAAAGTTAGAGCAAAAGTGGTATTTGGACACAATTTTCCTTACGAAGACATATTGATTCCCAAAAAGGATATAAGTGAATTCTCGTATGTAACTCCTGAAGGAAGCAAAAAAGCAGTCACCAACCTTTGGGAAGCTGTAAAAGGGAATAGAAATGCAAGCTATAAAAAAGGAAGTTTGGTCGGAGAAATTAACCTATCAACCTGTGGGTGTAAAGAAGGAACTTATGTCATTGCAGCTTCCAGAGTTAGAAAGGGAGATAAGTATCACGTTCCTTCCGAAAAATACGGTAAAGCAATAATTGTTGTTGGCAACAGAGGAACGGAAAATGTAAGCTATGTTTTTGGTCACAGAATCGAAATAGTACCTTTAAAGAATCCTTCTGACGTTAAACCAGGGGATTACTTTCCGATCAAAGTGCTCTTTGAAGGGGAACCCTTGTCCACCTATGTGTACGCAACTTATGCTGGCTATTGGTCAGAAACAGAACCATTCCCTGTAATGGCTAAAAGTGGTGACGATGGCATAGCCTACATAAAGATTTCAAGACCAGGTGTGTGGCTTATCGTGTGCAACCACAAAGTGGACTTCTCAGCTTCTTTAACTTTTGAAATCAAGTAAGGAGGAGGGAAAAGCTATGAAATCAAACATAAAAAATTCCATCTTTGTGTGGGTTGCAGTTTTAGTTATTGTTCTCTTTTCAAAAAGTTACGCTCATTTCCTGTGGTTAAGCGTTGATGATTACACTCCAGAGAAAGGACAAGAAATTACAATAACACTTGGCTGGGGACATAGGTTTCCCGAAACTCCAAAACCACCAAGAGAAGAAATGGTGAAGAAGCTCAATCTTTTCTTAATAGATCCAGACGGTAGGGAAATACCTCTCAGTATTAAGATAAGAAATGGAAAACCTCAACCAGTGAAAATTAAACTTGCAAAAAAAGGTGTTTACCTTGCAGTAGCCACTACAAAACATTTTGTTTCAAAGACCACAGAAGGTTATTTCTATAAAGCGAAAGATGAGCTGAAAGACAAGGAAATTATTTATTCTAAGGGGAGTGTCCATAGAACTGTGTAAATTCTATCATGCCTCTAACCTCTCCTCGAAAATTATTGACAGCTGCCCGTAAATAATACCCCAATCCTTGATAACACTTCTGTTCCATTTTTTCGCAAGTTCCAAAGCAGCTAAATAGAGGTTCTTAAGAACTGACATATCACTCGGAAATACCCTCTTTCCATCTGTTACCTTCCTGAACTTACTATTAATACTCTCTATGATGTTCGTCGTGTACATAAGTTTCCTGAGTTCAAGCGGATACTTAAAGTAAGCCATAAGCTCTTCCCAATTAGCTCTCCAACTCCTTACTACGTGTGGGTATTTACTTCCCCATTTCTCTTCAAACTCGTTCATCCTAAGTTCTGCTTCCTCAAGTGTAGCTGCTCCATAAACCCTCTTGAGATCCGATGATAATTCTTTTTTGTCTTTCCACGATACATATCTTAATGAGTTCCTTATCTGGTGAACTACACATTTTTGTATTTCTGCTTGAGGATATACTCCTTTTATGGCTTTCCCTATTCCTGACAGATTATCCACGCTAAATATCAGAACGTCTTTGACTCCTCTACTTTTTAGGTCATTTAGTACCTTGAACCAGAAGCTGGCACTTTCGCTCTCATTTATCCAAAAACCAAGGAGTTCCTTTCGTCCCTCTTTATTTACCCCTATGACCACGTAAACTGCTTTATCTACTACCTTGCCATCTTGTCGTACTTTGTAAAAGATGCAGTCTATATAAAGGATAACGTAAATTCTTTCAAGTGGTCTTGACTGCCATTCTTCTATTCTCGGAGTTAGTCTGTCGGTAATCTTTGAAATCAAAGAAGGACTTATGTCCATTCCATACATGTCGGAGAGTAATTCCTGAATGTCTCTTACTGTCATTCCCTTTGAATATAGGGCTATTATCTTGTTCTCCAGGTCTTCAAGGACTGTCTGGCGTTTTTTGACTATTTTGGGTTCAAAATCTCCCTTTCTATCTCTTGGAGTTTCAATCTCTACTTCTCCAGCTGCGGTTTTAACAGTCTTGGAGATATAGCCGTTTCTGGAGTTGTTAGAATTAGTACGCTCATACTTTGAATAGCCAAGGAACTCTTCAAGCTCTGCTTCTAATGCTTCTTTTAATGTTTGTTGGATGAGCTTCCTAAGATCATCCTTAATGAGTTCTGGATCATATTTCTGTTTCATGTGTCCACCCTCCTTTAGGTTTAATTTTTACACACTTGGGTGGACACTCCCACAACTCATCTCAGAAGATTGCTCTTCTTCTCAGGCTTACGCAAAATATCGTACACTACCTAAGAGAAAGGTAAAATCTACCCAATTCTATAGACATTTCAGTAAATAAAGAGTTTAATTCAGACGTATTAGGAAAAGGTATCAAGTTGAACCTATATATAGCACCTTCGTCTTTCCTTCTTTAAAAAGACTTAAAGCTTCATCAACCGTTTGTGTTCCCAATGGTAGTTTGTAAACTACAATCCCTTTTTTTAGGAGTTTAAAGAAAGGAGCTTCTGAAATTTTTTCTATGAGAAGAGCTTCAACTTCCTGTTCTGCAAGAAGATCTGCAGCATTCTTTCCTTCTTCACATCCTTCCTTGCAGCCTCCACACGCGTAAACATTATTTATGAATTTCTTTTCTCCTGTGTCAGTATTGATAATCACAAATCCCGGTGCGGGTCCAAACAGGTTTGTTACTCTTTGTCCATCTTTTTCAACAGGTATAGCAACAAGCATCTGACCTCCTTTGCTAACTTTAACTCAAGTCTTACTCAAGGGTAATTTCAAAGTTTTCACCTTGTTCCAAACCTGTACCAGATGTTGCATGCACCTTCCATAGAGACCATGCAGGGGCCCTTCGGATCTCGTGGAGTACAGGCAGTTCCAAAGAGTTTGCACTCATCTGGATAAGCTTTTCCAAGAACTATCTTGTCACATATACAGCCGGGAACTTTTTTCTCCTCAATTTCTGGAAGATTGAAAACTTTTTTGGCGTTTATGTGGTCATATTTTTTTCTAAATTCGAGTCCAGACTTTGGAATGTAACCAATTCCTCTCCAGTTCACATCTGTCTTTTCAAAGTATTTGTACATGAGTTCCTGAGCTTTTCTATTTCCTTCCGGTTTTACAACACCTTTGTAGACATTTTCAAGTTCAGCTATACCTTCTTTTATCTGTACCAGAATTCTGAGAATTGCAAGGAGTAGATTTTCTGGTTCAAAACCTGCAACAACCGTGGGAATACCGTATTTTTCAGGAAAAACTCTCCAGGCATTTGCACCGACTATTGCTGAGACGTGACCGGGAGCAACAAAGGCGTCAACTCCAACTTCCGAGTCCTTTACGAGAATCTCCATAATCTCTGGAGTGAGCTTTTGAGAGGTAAGGATTGTGACATTTTCAGGAAGTCCCATCTCGATAAGGGCAGCGGTCGGGGCAGTTGTTGTTTCAAATCCAATTGAAAAGAAGACAACGTTTTTATCAGGATTTTCCTTTGCAATCTTCAGAACTTCGTGGGGAGCCGAAACCATCTTGTAGTTTCTACCATTGCTTCTAATGGAGCCTATTTGAGTTGGAACTCTAAGCATATCTCCATATGTAACAAGAATTGTGTCGTCTCTTTTTGATAGGTTTATAGCATTTATTATGTCGCTTTCAGAACAAACACAGACGGGACAGCCTGGACCAGGAACAAGTTCAACATTCTCAGGCATGAGAGAACGCATCCCGCTGTAAGTGATAGTATGCTCATGAGAACCACAGACGTTCATTATTTTTATCTTCCTATCCTTTGGAGTAATTTCATGAATGGCTTTAATCAGTTTTTCTACCCTTTCTTTCATCTCACACCTCGATTTTTAATCCATAGAGTTTCACCAGTAAAAAGAGTGTTATTGTTGGAACAAAGGTAAACTGAAAAATCATTGTAGAAAGAATAGCAAATTGAATAACAGCAGCTTTTACAGGTAATATACCCGCAATGAGGAGACCCACCATAACTCCAGGTATGTGAACTATTCCCGAAGATCTCAGCATATCTCTGACTGGAGCGGTGATATCAAGAATCAACTCTCTAAATATGAATTTGAAGATCTTTATATCACTTGCACCAAGGGCAGCCATTCCAAGAATTATCTCTTCCAGATCCCTGAGCCTTGTTTTGTAGTAACTGAAGGAAAGGGAAAGACTTCTCATTCCAGCCGCTGCAATTATTCCTGCCAGTGGAATGATACTGTTGGCTTTAAGGTGAAGAATTCCAGCAGTGTAGAGAGTAAGAAGAGAGATAGTTGATACGGTAGAAATCGAGAAAAGAATAATTAAGAAGCCTTTCAACTTGCTATAAGTCTTGAATTGAAACCTTCTAAGAGCTATGAGGGATGCATTTATAAAAAATAGGATAACAAATATAAGATTCAGACTTTCAAGCTTTAACTTCAAGAGGAAAAGAATTACAAATCCGATTCCAATTAACTGAACAATAGAGAGAATTGAAGCTACGAGGATATCCTTCCAGAATCCAATGCCTGTTTTTATATCAAAGAGAACAACAGCAATTATCAAAAGATAGGCAAAGAGAATGATTGTAAGCTCGTGTCCTAACATTTAGCATATCCTTGGGAGTGGGTCTTCCTCGAGGAGCTCCAACCTTCTCTCTCCACCAATAGAAGTAACAAGACGGACATCTCTTGTTTCGTCTGTAACTTCTCCAATTATTTCTGCATTTTCTCCAAGGGGATGAGCTCTGAGCTTTTCCAGAACAGTTTCAGCATCTTCTCTATCAACCACAATTACAGTTTTTCCTTCGTTTGCAAGATAGAGAGGATCATATCCAAGCATCTCGCAGACAAACTGAACTTCCTCTCTGACAGGAATTTTTTCTTCATAGAGCCTGACTCCAAGTCCCGACATTTCAGAAAACTCTATCAATACTGTGGCAAGTCCACCCCTTGTAGGGTCTCTCATCCACTTCAATCCTTTTACGTCGAAAAGTGGAACCAAAAGAGAATTCAAAGGAGCACAGTCGCTTAAAACTCCCGTTTCAACATCAAACTCCTCTCTTGCAAGGGATATTGCTATTCCGTGATCACCAATAAAACCGGTAATAATTACAACATCTCCGGGTTTTGCAAACTCTGGGGAAAGAGGTTTAACAACTTCTCCTATTCCGGTTGTATTTATGTAAAGACCATCACACTTTCCTTTTTCTACAACTTTTGTATCGCCTGCAACTATTTTTACTCCAGCTTTTTTTGCCGTCTCTGCCATACTTTCAACAATCTTTTCAAGGTCTGAAAACTTTAGTCCTTCCTCAAGGATAAATCCCACAGATATAAAACGTGGAACTGCACCACTAACGGTTAAGTCGTTTACAGTTCCAGAAACGCTTAACTTCCCAATGTCTCCACCTGGGAAAAAGTAGGGGCTGACAACGTAGGAGTCTGTTGTTATTGCTATTTTGCCAGTTTCTGTTTGAAGATAAGAAGCATCCTGTAGAGACCTTAGTTCTGGAAAAGAAAAATATTTAAGGAATAGATTTTCTATCAATTCTCTTGTTAGTTTGCCTCCACTTCCATGACCAATTTCAACCTTCATTGTAAACCTCCAAAAACAACCAGAAATGGTGCAACTGAAATACTGCTATCAAGCCTGTCAAGCAGACCGCCATGTCCAGGAATTATAGTGCCAGAGTCTTTGATTCCAAAAATCCTTTTAATGTAACTTTCAACAAGGTCTCCGATCTGAGAAATAAGTGTTAGAACAAAAAGAGAAAAAGCTGTAAGTAATGAAACTTCAAAAATACCCAAATATTCTCCAATGATTGACGAGACTATAACTCCTCCAACAGCTCCTCCTATTGCTCCTTCAACTGTCTTTTTGGGGCTTATTTCTGGAATCAGTTTTCTTTTACCGAAATATTTCCCCACGAGATAAGCGAATGTATCAACAGACCAGACTATACTCAGAAGCAGAACAAAATAGCTCTTTGAGAGTTTGCCAATAGCCACTGTTCCAATGAGAAGGTATATGAAAAATCCTGCAATTGCCAGAAACCTATCTGGAACCTTTCCTTCAATGATTACGAAATATCCAAAGAGAAAGATCATGGCTGCTGTAGGGAGAAGAAATGAAAGGTGTGAAACATGAACACCAACAAAGAAAAGAATCGAGAAGATGATTATTACAGAAGTTTTGCTGTCTCTGAGCCCTGTGAAGTTACAGAGCTCCGAAACCATCCCAACGCCAAGAAGATAAACGAGAGAGACATAAAAGTTGTAGGGAGAGACAACCATGAAGATAGCGTAAAGAACGACAAGAATTGCTCCAATTATTCTTTCTCTCATTTGATACCACCAAACCGTCTTTCTCTTCTCTTAAAGTCTTCTATAGCTTTTTTAAACTCTTCTTCTGTGAAATCTGGCCACAAGGTTTCTGTGAACCAGAGCTCCGTGTATGCAGATTGCCAGAGGAGAAAGTTTGAAATTCTCAACTCTCCACTTGTCCTTATAAGGAGATCAATATCAGGTAACTCGGGTATGTAGAAATATTTCCTCAGGACTTCTTCAGTAATCTCTTTCTCTCCGGCCTTTATTGCCCTATTGACAGCATCAAGAATTTCCTGCTTTCCACCGTAGTTAACCGCAAAGACTGCGACCATTCCATCGCAATGGGCAGTCCTTTCCTCTATCTCTTTAAATCCTTCCTGAAGGTAATCAGGAAGCTCCCATAACCTCCCCATTGCTCTGAAACGTACGTTGTTTTCAAGAAAAAGAGAAAGCTTACTTTTAACGTATTCATACATAAGGTGGAATAGGAAGTTAACCTCTTCTTTGGGTCTTTTCCAGTTTTCTGTGGAAAAGGCATATAGAGAAAGGTACTTTATTCCCATTTCACTTGCAGCAATGACAATTTCCTCAGTTACTTTTGCCCCCTCTCTGTGCCCTTCTATTCTGGGAAGACCTCTCCTTTGGGCCCACCTACCATTTCCATCCATTATTATGCCAACGTGAACAGGAACGTTCATAACTTCTCCTAAAACTTGTGGTTATATGGACTATCGTTTCGTAGGTAGTCGATAAATGCTGCAAGTTCAGCAGTCTTCCCGACCAGCATAAAGTGTATGCCTCTTCCAAACTCTGCAATCGCGTGGGCAATATCTATGACATAATCCCAGCCATACTGGGCTGGATCGTTTGCCTTTTCAAGACCTTCAATCAGCTTATCAGGAACAGAGGTTGGATTAAGCTTTTTCATGAAGTTTGCCATCTTAAGACTTTTTACAGGAAGGAGACCTATTATGGGAACTGCTCCCAGAGCTTCAATTAAATCGTTTACCTCTTCTGCAACACGTATGTCGTAAACCGGCTGGGTCTGGATGAACTCTGCTCCCGCTTCCACTTTCTTTCTAAGTTTCCACTCCTGCAAAGTTTTGGGACCTGCAAAGGGATTATAGACTGCTCCTACTGTAAACTCCACACTTCCTTTAATTTCCTTACCATTGAGGAGTTTTCCACTTTCAAGTTTCTTTGCAAGCTCTATAAGTTGGACGGAATCGATGTCAAAAACAGGTTTTGCGTCTGGCTGATCTCCAAGGGTTGTAAAATCACCAGTCATCAGGCAGATATTTCTTATTCCGAGTGCTGCCGCACCGAGGAGTTCCGACTGAAGCGCAATTCTGTTTCTATCTCTGCAGGTAAGCTGAAATATCGGGTCAAACCCTGAATCGAGAAGGAGCTTCGACATTACAAGAGAAGACATCCGGACCATTGAACGCTGGTTATCTGTAACGTTAAAAGCATCAACTTTTCCTTTCAAAGGTTCAATGCCTTCAATAACAGATTTCCAGTCGGTTCCCCTTGGTGGAGCAACTTCAGCCGTTATTATGAACTTTCCGTTCCTCAGTTTCTTAGAAAAGCTCAAAGTTATTCCTCCACAACAAGACTCCTTGGATAGACAGATTTCCTGTAATCCTTAAAAGGAGCTCTAATTTTAAGCTTTCTCAGTGTTCCAATTTTCTCCATTCTATCTGCAATTAGATACCAAATACAAGGAATGGATGGATCAACTTCACACTTTCCATCTATAGCACCACCACAGGGACCATTGGTAAGAGATTTTGGACACCTTGCTATAGGACATATCCCACCAGTTTCGGATATGATACAGTCTCCACAGGCAATACAGTACTCGTCAAAGTATTTTCCTTCTCTCTCTGCACCTATAAAAAGGGTGGTAACTCCTGTCAAAACAGGTATATCAACATTCTCGGCAATAAGTTGAGTTCCAGCTCCACAGGCTAAGGAGATAATTACTTCTGAGCTCTTTTCCGCTTCTTTTACAAGCTCCCTTCCGGGAAACGAAATCCTTTCTAAGATACATGTTCCTCCAGGACTTTTGATTCCTGTTATCTCAAAGCCCTGTTCTTTTAGCTTTTTTCCAAGCTCTACTGCTTCCCACAGCCCACCGTTTTTACACCTTCCAGAGCCAAGTTCACAGCCAAAGATAAATACCTTTTTGAATCCTTCTAAAACCTTTAATATCTCTTCGAGAGGTTTGAGTTTTACTACAACCAATTTCCACCCCTGGTCTAAAAATCTAAAACCTAAAATTTATGGTGTTTGCCAATCGAAAAGAAGTTACTGCTTTGTGACAAAAATAAAGGGTGCCCACAGACCCCATTAGTTAAAAGATTAAAAATTTTAGAAATAAACTTTTACACTCGCTTTCGCTTTCAATGAATCTACGTAATCTTTAAGAGCTTTCTGGAATTTCTGTGTGTAAAGCTCTTCCCTTATTCTATTTCTATCACACCCTTCAACCTTCTCACTTTTCACATAGATGATGTAGTAACCGTTCTTTCCTTGAACGAGTTTGTAATTTCCCGGCTTTGTTGACCAGACGGCTATATCGAGGGGCTTTATGAGAACTCCCCTTGTTACTTTTCCAATATAACCTCCTTTCTCGGCAGTTGCTCTGTCTTCAGAGTACTCTTTTGCAACTTTCTCAAAAGGAACGCCGGAGTTGAGGAACTCCATAACCTTATCTGCTTTTACCTTGTCCTTAACAAATATGTAGTAAACTTCCCTGACAGGTTTGCTCTGTCTTTCTCTGCAGACTTTTTCAATCTCAATATCTGTGATATGAATCTTAGACTTAACGTTTCTTCCTATGAGTTTTGCGACAATGAGCTGTTCCTTTAGCTTCTCCTTCACGTCATCGAGAGTTAAACCTTCTTTTTCAAGGGCTTTTTCAAATTCCTCTCTCGACCTGAAACCGCTGTTCTTTATAAAGTTCTCAAGAGCAGTCTTGATCTCTTTATCTGAAACAGTTAGACCTTCAGTTTCGGCTTCTGTGAGAAGTATTTTCTTCTCTATGAGAGAATCTCTGGCAACCCTTAAATCTCTTATCCTGTTGTTTCTTGCGTACTCTAAGAGTTCGCTATAAAGGATTGGCTGACCGTTGACCACTGCAACAATATAATCAACCACCTTTCCATAAGATGGAGCAGAAAAGGAGATCAGCATCAAAATAAGGATAAGAAGCCTCTTCATCAGCTCCTCCACATTATTTTAACTTGCTACCTTTTATGTTCTCCCATTTTCAAAGGGAATTTTCAACAAACCCCTTACATTCCCCTTAAAAAGGGGAAATTTTCATAGGTGGCAAGTAAATTATTTTACTATTTCTATTTTGCTTTTCTTTCTGAGTTCATTAATATACTTGTTGAAAGCTGCCATAAAAGCTTCCTTCCTCTTCTGCTGTTCCAAGGTCTGAACTATAAACGGTTTTACAACATCAAATGGAACCTGCTTACCATTTGCATCTGTAAACTGAGCTTTGTTCTTTTCGTAAAAAGCTTTTGCTTCTTCATCTGAAACTTTTACATCTTTTGTTTTCAGGTGTTTCTCAAGGAGAGCATTGATAATTATTTGTTTTTTTGCTTCTTCAATCTGCTTCTGAACTTTTTTGTCCTTTTCTATCTTCTCTTTTTCAGCCTCCTGGTAAAGAAGCTCCTGATTTATGAGGGTGTTCAATATCTGTTCCCTGAATTGAGGATTATTCTTGACAGAGTTGTAGTTTGCTGGTAATCTGTTCAAGACTTCTTCAAGCTGGGATTCTGTGATTGACTTTTCGTTTACTTTTGCCAAGACTTTATCTGCTGCACTGGCGCAAGTAAAGGTAACTGCCACAATTGATAGAGCTAAAAGAGTTTTCTTCATAAAATCCTCCAAAGCTTTAGGTTTGAGCATAAACTTATTAGCACTCTCGACAATTTGCAAAGTGAGGATTCTCTGCATAACTTTACCAAACAAATTTTGGAGCAATCTTATCACAGGTGTTATGATGAAAAGGAGAATTAACCTTAACGAAGTTACACAGAGAGAGCCTATAAAAGTTGATACGGAGATTCAGCCGTCTATCTTAGAGCTTCCGGAAGAGGAAGTAGTGTCTTCTACTCCATTTAAGCTTCACATAGAGGTTTACAGGAAGCCAGTTGGATATGACGTCTACGGCAAGATAGAGGGTGAGGTTGAGCTCATCTGTAGTAGATGCAATAAGAAGTTTAAAGAGAAGATAAAGAAAAACTTCTATTACCAGCTGATGCCAACTTCAGAAATATCCGGTGGTGAGATAAAAGCTGCCGATCTTGATATAAAATTCTCCGACAACGATGTCCTTGACCTTGCAGAAGTGGTAAAGGAGCAGATACTTCTCAACCTTCCGGTAAAGCCTTTGTGTGACGAGCTTTGTGAGGTACCGGAAATCTCTGTTGAGAAGGAAGAAGTTATAGAGAAAAAGACAGATAAACGCTGGGAAAAGTTGAAAGCACTTAGAGATAAACTTAAAGAAAAGGAGAAGTGAGATGGCAGTTCCAAAGAGGAAAGTTTCAAGGACAAGGAGAGACAAGAGAAGAACTCACTGGAAAGCCAAGAACCCAGCTATTTCTGTATGTCCAAACTGCTTGAATCCTAAGCTTCCTCACAGGGTTTGTAAGTACTGCGGGTATTACAAAGGAGAGACTGTAGTTGAGGTAGAAGAGTAAATGAAAGTGGTTCTGGATGCTATGGGGGGAGACCATGCCCCCCATGTTCCAGTTATGGGCGCAGTTCAGGCTGCAAAAGATTATGGAATTAACGTCATTTTGGTTGGTGATGAATCCAGAATAAAAAAGGAGCTTTCAAAATACTCTTTCCCGGCTGAAAGGATTGAAGTAGTACATGCCGATGAATCGGTTTCAATGGATGAGCAGCCGTCCAGAGCTCTGAAAAAGAGAAATTCCTCCATTCACATTGGTACAAGACTTTTAAAAGAAGGATTGGCAGATGCTTTTGTAAGTGCCGGAAATACCGGTGCTGTAATGGCAATCTCTCTTTTTACCCTCGGTAGATTGAAAGGTGTTGAAAGACCTGCCATATCCACAATTCTTCCAAACCTTAAAAGTAAAACTTTCCTTCTTGATGTTGGTGCAAACGTTGACTGTAAACCCATTCACCTTCTCCAGTTTGCGATTATGGGAGAGGCTTACGCAAAATATGTTTTAAAAGAAGAAAATCCTAAGGTTGGTCTTCTCAACATTGGAGAAGAAGAAGGAAAAGGAAACGACTTAACGAAAGAGACCTATCAGCTTTTGAAAGCTGCTAAGGAAAAAGGGCTAAACTTTGTTGGAAATGCAGAAGGTAGAGACATCTACTCTGGAAAGTTTGATGTTATCGTCTGCGATGGCTTTGTTGGAAACGTTGCTCTCAAGCTCAGCGAAAGTCTTGCCAAAATCCTTGCAGAAATTTTAAAAGAGGAGATAGAGAGTCACTTTGTCTCAAGGATTGGAGCGATTACTCTAAAACCGGCCATAAAAAGTTTTAAAAAGAGAATAGATTACGCAGAGTGGGGTGGAGCTCCCCTTTTAGGTGTAAAAGCGCCTGTTATAATTTCTCACGGAAGTTCAAATGCAAAAGCAATTAAAAATGCCATAAAAGTGGCCTCACAGTTTGCTGAATCTCATCTGAATGAGCACATTGAAGAAAACATCGGAAAGTACGGGAAGATAAATGGGAATTAAAGTTGTTTCAACAGGTTCTTTTCTGCCGGATAGGGTTCTTACAAATTTTGATCTTGAAAAGATGGTAGAAACCTCTGATGAATGGATAACAACGAGGACAGGGATAAGAGAGAGGCGGATAAGCGAAGGAGAAACAACCTCAGACCTTGCAACAGAAGCAGCTGTAAGAGCCCTTGAAGGAAGAGATCCCAAAGATATAGATCTCATAGTCGTTGCCACAGCAACACCAGATGCATTTTTCCCATCAACAGCCTGCAAGGTCCAGGCAAAGATAGAGAACAAAAGGGCTATTGCTTTTGATATATCCGCTGCATGCACAGGTTTCATTTACGCTCTTTACGTTGCAGATTCCATAATGAGAGCTAAAGAAATTGACAAAGCCCTTGTTATCGGAGCTGAAAGATTTTCAAAGATAATCAACTGGAAAGATAGAACCACGTGTATCCTGTTTGGCGACGGTGCTGGTGCTGTTTTGCTGAAAAGGGAAGAGGATGAAGGTATTTTAGGTTTTGACTTGGGAGCGGATGGTTCCTATGGAGACCTTCTCTATGTTCCGTCTGTTGGTTCAAATGAGGAGTATCCTTTTTATGTGAGAATGAAGGGAAATGAAGTTTTTAAGGTGGCAGTCAGAACAATGGTTGAGTCTGCAAGGCAAGTGCTGGATAAATCGGGTATTCTTGCAGAAGAGATCAAACTTCTCATTCCTCATCAGGCAAACGTCAGGATAATAAAGGCTGTAGCAGAAAGGCTTGGAATTAATGAAGAAAAGATCTTTATCAATCTTGATAGGTATGGAAATACAAGTGCTGCTTCTATTCCGATAGCTCTGGATGAAGCGGTAAAAGAGGGCAGACTGAAAAAGGGAGATCTTGTACTTTTGGTTGCTTTTGGTGGAGGGTTTACTTGGGGTTCATGTATTTTGAGGATTTAGAAAGCTCACAGAGGGGAGGACTAACTGATGATTAAAACAAGAATCTGTGAAATACTTGGAATTGAATATCCAATACTTCAGGGTGGAATGGCATGGATAGCCGATGCAGAGCTTGCCGCTGCTGTCTCAAATGCAGGAGGACTTGGGATAATTGCAGGAGGAAATAGAAGTGCTGATGAGCTGAGAGAGGAAATAAGGAAATGCAAAGAACTAACGGACAAGCCATTTGGTGTTAACATAATGCTTATGATGCCTAACGCAGAAGAGATAATTCAGGTCTGCTTGGATGAAGAAGTTCCTGTTGTAACAACAGGTGCTGGTAATCCTGGTAAGTACATTCCTGCCTTTAAAGAAAAGGGGATAAAGGTTATTCCTGTTGTTGCAAGTGATGCCCTTGCAAAGAGAATGGAGAGGATTGGTTGTGACGCAGTAATTGCTGAAGGAATGGAAGCAGGAGGGCACATAGGAAAGCTAACAACAATGGTACTAATACCTTCAATTGTTAGAGCTGTAAACATTCCAGTTATTGCTGCTGGTGGAATTGCCCTCGGCGAGCAGGCTGCTGCTGTATTTGCTCTCGGAGCTGAAGGAATTCAGGTCGGAACAAGATTCTTAGCTGCAAAGGAGTGTAATGTTCATCCTAAGTATAAAGAGAAAATTCTGAAGGCAAGGTTCAATCAGGTAACTGTTACCGGAATCACAACAGGCCATCCTGTTAGACTTATTGAAAACAAACTTACACGTAAGTTCGCAGAGCTCGAATTCTCTGGAGCTCCAAAGGAAGAGCTCGAGGAGCTCGGAAGAGGCCGTCTAAGACTTGCAGCAGAGCAAGGAGACGTTGAGTGGGGTTCCGTAATGGCTGGTCAGGTTGTTGGATATGTTAATAAAGAGGAAACCGCTGAGGAGATTATCAAAGATATTATGGAAGGAGCTGAGAAGAGATTGAAGGAGCTCTGTGAAAAGTTTTTTGGTGGAGAAAAAGGAATAAAAGCTTGAGGTAAAAGATGAGGATTGTTGAAGGTAAGCTAAAAGCTGAAGGGATAAAGTTCGCGATAGCTGTAAGCAGGTTTAACTCTTTTATAACAGAGAGACTCCTTGAGGGAGCGATTGATTGCATCGTAAGGCATGGAGGAAGAGAAGAGGACATAACTGTAGTGAAAGTTCCAGGCGCTTTTGAACTTCCTCTTGTTGCAAAGAAGCTTGCAAAGATGGATTTTGATGCTGTTATTGCTCTCGGTGCTGTGATAAGAGGAGAAACTCCTCATTTTGACTACGTTGCTGCTGAAGTCAGCAAAGGAATTGCCAATGTCTCCCTCGAAGCTGAAAAGCCCATTGCCTTTGGTGTTCTCACAACGGACACTGTGGAGCAGGCAATAGATAGAGCCGGAACAAAGGCTGGTAATAAAGGCTGGGAAGCTGCCCTTTCTGCAATTGAAATGGTCAATCTCCTGAGGGAGATCAAATGACAAACAGGGACAAGAAAAAAGCAAGAGAACACGCCTACCTGATGATGTACCAGTATGACATCGGAGGACTTCCTCCAGAAGAGATCGCTCTCAACTACTGGGAAGATAACAAAGAGAGCGAAGAGATTAGACAGATGGCAACATACCTTCTCAAAAAGACCGTTGAAAATATTAAAAACGTTGATATGGAGATTTCAAAATACCTGAAAAAGGGGTGGCTAATCTCAAGGCTTATGCCAATGGATAGATCTATTCTACGAGTTGCCACCTACGAGATCCTGAAAGAAAATTTCTCTCCAGTAGAAGCGGTTATCAACGATGCTGTAGATCTTGCGAAAGTTTACGGTGAAGATGAAAAATCTCCAAAGTTCATAAACGCCATTCTTGACAAAGTGGCAAAGAGTAAGGAAACTTCATGAAAGTTGGACTCCTTGCCGGGAAGGGAGAGCTTCCTTTAGAATTTCTGAAATCTGCAAGAAATAAAGGTATAGAGACTGTAACCTTTGCCCTTGAAGGAATCGCAAATCCTGAAGTGGAGAAATATTCCGACAAAGTTATTTGGATAAAGCCATTCAAACTCGGTAAATTTCTAAAGGTACTAAAAAAAAAGGAGATAAGAGAAATAGCAATTCTTGGGAAAGTTGAGCACAGAAGTGCAATTTCCCTGAGTGGATTTGATTTAAAGGCTTTAACCTTTCTGGCCTCTCTAAGGGATAGAAAGCCTGAAACAATAATAAATGGGATAATCTCAGAAATTGAAAAAGTGGGAGTAAAGGTTATCGATCCAACTGAATACCTGTCCCATCTTCTTCCTGAATCTAGTGTAATCTCCGGAAAATTTACAGACGAGCTCAGGAAGGAAGCAGAATTCGGAATGAAAATAGCAAAGGAGATTGCATCTCTTGATATTGGTCAAACTGTGGTTGTAAAGGATAAAACAGTTATTGCCGTTGAAGGAATAGAAGGGACAAACAGGTGCATAGAGAGAGGTGCAGAGCTCTCTGGAAGAGGTTTTGTTGTCTGTAAAGCTGCAAGAAAAAATCAGGATATGAGAGTTGACGTTCCCACGGTTGGACCTGAGACAGTTGAACTAATTGGCAGACTTGGAGGAAAGGCTCTCTTCTTCGAGGCAGGGAAAACCTATCTCTTAAGCGAAGAACAGGTTAAAAGAATTGCCGAAAAATATAAAATAACTGTAGTGGCAGTTTAAGTTGGCTAATCTAACTTGAACTATAAACTCCTGTTGAGAGGAATAGTACTCTAAGTATCCCACTATACTATCATGTATTGAATCAGGATAATTATTGGTTAATCTAATAATCTTAAAAATTGTAAAATTTGCATTGCTCAATTTCAAAATCTCTACCAGGAGGTTGACGGTGGAATCTGCTTCAACATCTTCCTTGAGAAGAAAAGTTTTAGTTTTGTCAATTGTACCTCTAATAGCTATATGTATGTTTGCAGCTATTCTGATTATTAACAGCTATAAACAATACAAAAAGGCAGAATCTCTCGAAAGGAGCATCTACTTATCCACGAAGATTTCCGCTGTTATCCATGAGTTGCAAAAAGAAAGGGGAAGAACAGCAGGTTTTCTTGGAAGTGGTGGAAGAGAATTTAAGCGTGAGCTTCAGGAACAGAGAATTTTAACTGATAAAAAGATAGCAGACTTGGAAGATTTTGTTGGTAAAACGTATTTAGCCTCACTACCTGAAAAATCCAGAGATCTGATAAAAAATGTTATCTCGTCTGACCTGAATTCTATTATTGAAGTAAGAAATAAGGTTGATAAACTGAAAATATCTATGGATGAAGCAGTAAAGTTCTATACAAAGCTTAACGATGACCTAATTGAAGTTATAGGTTCTATTGCTAAACTCAGTTCCAAAGCGGAAATAACCAGAGAACTTACAGCATATGCTGATCTTATTCTGGCAAAGGAAAAAATGGGACTTGAAAGAGCTATTTTGTCTGTTGCTTTTGCAGAAGATAAGTTCACGAAGGAGTTATTTGAAAAATATGTTACTTTGAAAGCTGAGCAGAAAGCCTTTATAAAAGCATTTAAACTTATAGCTCCTGACAAGATTATTAGGTTCTATGATCACACATTGAAAGGACAGGTAGTGGAGGAAGTTGAAAGGATGGAAAGCATAGCTTCTAATAATCCTTTTGAAGGTGGATTTAACATCAATCCAGATTACTGGTTTAGCACGATTACGGAAAAGATTAATCTGATGAAGAAAGTAGAAGACTACATATCAAAGACTCTTATATCAGACATAGAAACTGTAAAGGCTGAGGCTAAGAAGAGCTTGATACTAACTCTAACCTTTTCTATTATTGTAATTGTTCTAATTCTGATAGTGAGCTTTGTTATTTATAGATCCGTAAACTTAAAAAATAAGGAAACTATAGTCAAGTAAAAGTTTATTGGATTTCAATGTAAAAAAATCGAGTTTATGGTTAGATGGAAAAGTGCAAAGTTTTAATAATTGAAGATGATGATATTCAGAGAGAGCTCCTAAAGGAGATACTTAAAGAGTCTGGATTTGAGGTTTTTACTTCTTCTACTGCTGAAAAGGGACTACAAACGGTTGCGAAAAATTCTCCTGCTGTTGTTGTTACAGATGTAAGACTTCCAGGTATGGATGGACTAACTTTTCTTAAAAAGCTAAAACAGGAACATTCTGAAATTGAAGTAATAGTCATAACTGCCTTTAGCAACGTTGAAGATGCTGTCAGTGCAATAAAGGCAGGAGCTTTTCACTATGTTACCAAGCCTTTTGATCCACAAGTTCTAATAAATCTTATAGATAAAGCCTGTCAGCTTGCAAGTCTGAGAAAGATTCCCAAAAAGGATGGGGAAATAATTTACGCTTCTAAGTTAATGGAGGAGCTCCTCGAAAAGGCTTCTCTCTTTGCTAAAACAGAAGCTCCTGTCTTGATATTGGGAGAAAGTGGAGTAGGTAAAGAACTGATAGCAAGATTTATCCACAAAGAAAGTGGTAGAAAAGGAAAGTTTGTTTCCGTTAACTGTGCTGCAATCCCTTCCGAACTCTTTGAAAGTGAACTTTTTGGTTATGAGAAAGGTGCTTTTACTGGAGCTCTTCGCTCGAAACCCGGACTTTTTGAAGAAGCAGACGGAGGAACAATATTTCTTGATGAAGTGGGAGAATTGCCTCTGAATTTACAGGCAAAGTTTTTAAGAGTTCTTCAGGAAAACGAAGTTCGGCGTGTTGGAGGAACGGAGACAAAAAAAGTTGATGTGAAAGTAGTTGCAGCTACAAACAGAGATTTGGGGGAGTTAGTCAAAAAAGGAGATTTTCGGGAAGACCTTTACTATCGGCTTAATGTTTTAACGTTAAGAATTCCTCCCTTAAGAGAACGTCCTGAAGATATCTTGGAACTAACTGGATTTTTTCTTCGGAAGTTTTCGAAAAAGTACAATAAAAAAGTAGAAATAACCCCAGAAGCTCTTCATATACTTCTTAGCTATTCCTTTCCTGGAAATATTAGAGAGCTTGAAAATCTCATTCACAGGCTTGTTATAACAAGTATGGATAAAATAAGACCGGAAGACCTTACAGATCTAAAAGAGAAAGAGAATCACTGCAATGAGATAGATTTCTCAAAACCTCTGCCTGAGAAATTGGCTGAATTCGAGAAAAAAATGATAGAAGAAGCTTTAAAGAGGAGTGATTACGTTCAAGTTAAAGCAGCTAAACTTCTTGGTATAGACGAAAAATCCTTGAGGTATAAAAGGAAAAAGTACGGGATATGAGAAAACTGATTTTTCCAGCCTCTTTATTAACAATTCTCTTTGTTGCCATTATTTCAAACATCTATTTTCTTCGTAATGAACTTAACGGGTTTTACTTGTTTGTAATAAAAGAAGAAACTTCTCGTGTTAAGTCTGTGGTTGAAGGAACAATAGCAGGAGGAGGTGATCCTGTAGAAGCTCTGACTTCATATATGGAAAACTCAAAATTATTGAAAGGAGCTACTTTTAAACTTGAAGGTAGAGAAATAATAATTCCTGGTTCAGATATTTCTCAAGAGTATTTTAAAGAATCCTTTAAAGTTCAACCTTTTTCCTTTACTCTATACTTTGATTTTTCTTATGTTAGAGAGTTCAACAAACATCTTTCCTACGTTTTAATATCTCTTCTTTTCTTCAGCCTTCTGTTTACAGCTGTTACAGTATGGTTGGTAAGAGAATACTTTAAGGAAAGAATTCTTTATGAAAGAGAAAAACAGGAAAAAGAAAAGCTTGAAAGTATAAATTTAGTGATACACTCTCTTATCCATGAAGTCAAAAATCGTCTTAATGTTCTAAGACTTCTGGTGTACAGATTGGGGAGCTCCTTTGACGAAACCTATCTTCAAAAGCTCCGTGAAGAAATAGACAAATTAGGAAAATACGTGGAAGAGACAGCGAACTTAAGAAAACCGATAACTCTTTCCAAGGAAAAAACAGATATCTTCTTTCTTATAAAAGATGTTGTTTCAAAGTTTGATGAACTTCTAAAAACTAAGGGAATAGATGTTGAAACAAAAGTTGAGAAAACAGAAGTTGAACTTGACCCTGAAAAATTTTCCTCTCTCCTTATAGACCTTATAAAAAATGGAATTGAAGCCCTTGAAGATAGTGAAAAGAAGGCGTTAAAAATTTTAGGAAAGAAAGAAGGAAACCATTACACCTTCTACATAATGGACAGTGGGGGGAAGTTACCTTCAACAAAGCTTTTTGAACCTTTCCGTTCAACAAAGGAAAAAGGATTTGGTCTTGGACTTTATAATGCTAAAAGAGTTGCAGAAGCTCATGGGGGAGAGATAGAAGCCTTTGTCAGAGACGGCTGGACAGTTTTCAAAGTCTCCATTCCCATCTCTTAGGATATTCGGAAACTTTTCCGACTATATAGAGTAGATTCGGAAATTTTTCCGAGTGTGTCCGAACTAAATCTGAGTTACCGAGCTTCCTTTCGTTTTCTCAAATTTGGCACATGAATTGCTTAATATCAAAGTTGAGAGAAAACTGAATGGAGGAGATTTTATTATGAAAAAGCTTTTTGCTGTAGTATCTGTTATGGCTATTTCAATTGCAATGTCAGGCTGTGGAGGTGGAGGAACCTCAGGAAGTGCAGATGTCAGTTCAGAGTATCGGAGTGTAGATGGTGGTGTTTATGCAAGCATTGTAGCCAACGCAACAGTTTGTCTTGAAGACGCAGAGGGTAATATACTAACAAATAACGATGGAGAAAAGATTTGTGCTCAGTCAGATGCCAATGGAACTTTCTCTCTCCAGGTTCCTCCAAGTATAGATCTGAGTATTACTCAAGTTGCTCTCTATGTTAAAGACCAGAATGGAGATGAGATCAAAATTGGTGAGACGGACTATAACACTGCTCTTGCCGATAATACGACGGACGTAATTGTTGTTACTCCTCTGGCTTTGGCAGATAACAATGAAACTCTTGCTGATGATATTGGGGCTTTAATTCATGCTCTTGGAGGAGATATTAACGGGAATGCTACGGAAATTGATCTTGGAAATGTAGATATTGAGAATGTTACTGTTGTTGACACAAACGGGACAGAACTATATCTCACAGATGATGATAAATCACTGGAAGAACTGATAAAAGAAAAGCACAAAATCAGGATGAGAATCCACCACGATGAAGTTGGAACTGTAGAAGTTGATATGGATCCGACAAACTCCACTGCTTCTGTTTCCTGTAAACTTGATAATGATGAAGACAACGAGTTTGAAGAAGAAAAGATAGTTTCTTATAATGCTACGGAAAAAGAAGAAGAATGGAAAGAGCATCTACAGGAGCTCTTAGAAAAGTTCAATTCCCATGAAGAGGAAAATGAACACCAAGAAGAGATAGAGAATGCTACGGAAGAAGAGCAGTTGGAATACAACGAAAATTCAACTGAACATCAAGAAACAGAAACAGAGGAGTTTGAACACAGTAGTGCTGAGAACACAACCGCCGTGGAGACGCAACAAAGTGTAGAACAAAGCGAGAATTCAACAATACACCAGGAAACAGAAGAAACAGAACAAACAGAGCATTCTGAGGAGAATGCAACGCTAACATAGTGATAGTAGAAGATGGAACAACTTGAGAACATTGGGTGTGGGCGGATTGAGCCCACCCTTTTCCGCAGGTTATTTCTAACTCTACTTGCTGGCTATACATTAGCCACATTCTTCTGAAAATTAAAAACTCTCTGTGTTTTCCTTTAAAAAGGGAAATTTGCTTGGAAAAAATTCTCAAGATGTGGGTAATGCAGACCTTACAAATGGAGAATTTATCTCGGTATTGATGTAAGTTCTTCAATTAAGGAAAACTTAATAAAGGAGGTAGAACATGAGAAAGGTACTGAAACTTTCTTCAGTATTGCTGCTTTTTCTTACTTCACCGGTAGCTGGAGCCACACCGCAAACATACGGTGCTTACTACATTCAAAACCTTCCAAAGCAGTCTCTTAGCCAGGAAGAGATAAAAGACCTGCTTTACATGAGAGAAGAGGAAAAACTTGCAAGGGATGTTTATCTAACCCTATCAAAGTACTATCCACTTCCAGTATTTAGAAACATCGCTAAATCTGAAGAGCAGCATATGAAAATGGTTGGTCTTCTTCTCAAAAAGTATAACCTTTCAGATCCTGTTTCAGAGACCGGTAATAAAGTAGGAGTGTTTAAGGATGGAAAGCTTCAGGAGCTCTACAAACAGCTTGTGGAGAAGGGAAAGAAGTCTCTGATAGACGCATTGAAAGTGGGAGCTACAATAGAAGATCTTGACATTAAAGACCTTGAAGAAGCTCTTAGAAGAACTGATAACGAGGATATCAGGGTTGTTTATCAGAACTTAATGAAAGGCTCAAGAAACCACATGAGAGCTTTTGTCAGAGTTTTAAGAAGGTACGGTAGCGACTATACCCCTCAGTACATTTCAACCTCTGAATTCAATCAGATACTTTCGGTTAAGCATGAAGCAGGATTTTACGATTCATCAGGAACTCAGATGAGTATGGGTAACGAAATATCAGGAACTGTTGTCAACGTCAGGAAAGTACCAGGATTCAGGAGACAGAACATTACCTGGTGGGCAATAGATGTTCAAACAGACAGCGGAACAGTTGAAGTAAGAATTGCTCCTACCTGGTGGTACCCAACAATAAACATAAATAAAGGGGATGAGATAAGGGTTACAGGTTTTACCCCTCCCTATTGGGTAGTGAAAGGTATAAACGGATTGATGGCGTGCAGAGTTGAGGATAAAACAACAGGAGCAGTTTACGACTTCTCAAGTTTGAGAAGATGGTGCAGGAGAATGACCATTAAGGGCAAAACTTCTTCAGCTTCTACAACTTCCAGCGTGCTTTTCAGGAAAAGTCAGGTCATGACGGGAAAAGTTATTTCTATTAACCAGGAACCAGGAATCAGAAGAAAGAACATAACCTGGTGGGTGGCCGAGCTTGAAACCCAGAACGGGAAAATTAAGGTCTATCTTGCTCCTGCTTTCAGATTTCCAGAGTTGAACATTTCAGTGGGGGACACTCTTGAAGTTACAGTATTTACCCCTCCAACCTGGAAGAGATTAAACCTTTCCAATACTTACATGGCTTGTCAGATTAAAAATCTTTCTAAAGGCTTGGAATATAAAATCAGAAGATGCCCATAAAGGAGGGAGTGATGCTACGAAAATATGTTAGCCTGTTTCTACTCTACACTCTTATAGCAATGACGATCAGTGGAATCGTTCTCTACATCATGCCCCATGGAAGGGTTGCTTACTGGACTGGCTGGAGATTCTTAGGACTGGACAAGGATCAGTGGGATAGTCTTCATACGATCTTTGGGTTCCTGATGATTTTCTTTGGTATCTGGCACGTCATTCTAAACTGGAATAGCATTGTTAACTACCTGAAAGGAAAAGTTGGAACCCTCACCTCAAGGGAGTTTTTCATAACAACCATTATTACTCTTATTGTTGTTGTCGGAACTATTGCCAACGTTCCTCCTTTCAGAACGGTTATGGATGTTGGGGATAGGATAAAGAATAGTTGGCCCAAACCAAAAACCATGCCACCAGCACCCCATGCTGAGCTATTCCCTCTTAAGAAAGTTGCTAAAGTAGTTGGATTGTCCCCCCAAAAGGCAATTGATGTTCTTAAGTCAAAAGGAATAAAGGTTGAGTCTCCAGATGAGATCCTCAAAGAAATTGCAGCAAAGAATAACACTACTCCAGCAAGGATCTACGAAATTCTTTCAGTAGCATCAAAGAAAGCAAAGGAACTCCGCTTCCAGCCCGGCTCAGGAATGGGAAGATTGACTTTGAGAGAGGTTTGTCAGGAGCTCCAGATTTCTCCTCAGGAGTGTCTTGAAATATTGAAAAAGCATGGAATTGTTGCAGACCTTAACCAGCAGTTGAGAGATATAGCCTTCAAAAACGGCAAGTATCCCTATCAAATACTTGAAATTCTTCAAGGGGGTAAATAATGGGAAAACTTGAAAGGTTAGCAATCAACGATGAAGGGTTCATATTTGATCCAGAAACGGGAAATAGTTATACAGTAAACAAAACAGGGATCTTCATAATCCAACTCCTCAAGGAAGGGAAAAACGAAGAAGAGATAGTAAAAGCGCTCACAGAAGAGTTTGAAATTGGTGAAGATGAAGCAAAAAGGGATCTGGTGGACTTTTTAGAACAGCTCAGGCTTTACGGATTGGTGGAGGCACAAAATGTATAGGGTTGCAGTTTCTGGAATAAACGCAGTCGATAATCCCGGTCCCGGAGTTGGAATTGCAAAGGGATTAAAAGAGAGTGGTCTTGAGGTTTCTATCTTTGGACTTGCCTATGATGCTATGGAGCCCGGGATATACATGAAGTGGCTTATAGATAAGAGTTTTATCATGCCCTATCCTTCTGAGGGGGAAGAGCCTTTTATCGAAAGGCTTCTCTACATAAAGACAACCTATGGTCTTGATGCTGTAATTCCAGCCCTTGATGCCGAGCTTCCCCTTTTTATTAAAGGTGCTTCACTTCTTGAAAGCTACGGAATTAAAACATTTCTTCCCACAGAGGAACAGTTTAAGCTGAGGGGAAAGGACAGATTACCTGAGATTGCAGAAAGAATAGAGGTAAAAGTCCCCGAAACGAGGATTGTTACCTCGTACGAAGAATTGACTAAAGCAGTAGAAGAGATTGGTTTTCCCGTTATGATAAAGGGAATTTTTTACAAAGCTTACAAGGCTTTTAACATTGCCCAGGCTACGTCTTACTTCAACTCGATAGTTGCTGAGTGGGGCTATCCAATAATTGTCCAGCAGGTTGTCACCGGTGAGGAGATGAACGTTGTAGGAGTAGGAGATGGAGAAGGAAGCCACTTTGGCCTTGTAGGAATAAAGAAGCTCTGGATTACAAGCCTTGGAAAAATCTGGACGGGAGTTACTGTTAGAAATGAGAGGCTTCTTTCTGCCACTGAAAGGTTTGTTTCAGAATTTAAATGGAGAGGGGCATTTGAATTTGAGTGTATAGTTAACGATAGAGACATTTACCTCATAGAAGTGAATCCAAGGTTCCCTGCATGGGTCTACTTTGCAACTGGCGTTGGAGTAAACCTTCCGGGAAGGCTTCTGAAGGTAGCACTTGGAATTGAACCTGAAAGGAATTGGGACTATGAAGCTGGAAAGCTCTATATAAGGTTTACAGACGATTTTGTAACGGACATGTCTGAATTTCAAAAGGTTGTGACAAGAGGCGAAGGGTGATGCTGGATGGTTAGAAGATTAGGAGATTGATTAATGGAGGTTAAGACAATGAAAAAAACATACGAAAAGCCTGTAATCTTTAAATTGAGAACGGGATTGATGAATAAGTTTGGAAAATTTGCGCCAGCCTACAGAAAGAAAGTGAGAAAGGAGATTGAAGGAGTACCTATTGAAGAACTCGTTGAGAGGTTTGGCTCTCCCCTCTTTGTCTTTTCTGAGAGAAAACTCCGTCAGAAGTTCAGGGAGATCAAGAATGCATTTACTCTAAGGTATCCAAACGTTGAATTTAGCTGGTCCTATAAAACAAACTACCTTGACGCAATCTGTGCAATTCTTCACAGCGAAGGAGAAACTGCAGAGGTTGTTTCAGAGTTCGAGTATGAGAAAGCAAGGAAACTAGGGGTTGAGGGAAATCAGATAATCTACAACGGTCCCTACAAGCCAATTGAGTCTCTGAGAGTTGCTGCTGCTGAAGGAGCAAGGATAAACATTGACCACTTTGAGGAGATAGCAGACCTTGAACAAGTTGCTGACGAGCTTGGGGTAAAGGTTAAGGCTGGGATAAGGCTCAATATGGATACAGGAATTCATCCTCAATGGACCAGATTTGGCTTTAATCTTGAAAACGGTCAGGCATGGGATGCTGTAAAGAGAATCGCCTCAGGTGGAAAAATTGAACTTAACGGTCTTCACTGCCACATAGGAACGTTTATTTTGGAACCGAGAGCTTATGAGAACGAAGCCAGAAAAATGGTTGAATTTGCTTACAAAATTGAAGATGAGTTTGGCTTTAAGATTGAATACATTGACATTGGAGGAGGTTTCCCTTCAAAAAACAGGCTAAAGGGAATATATCTTCCACCGGATGTTGCGGTCCCCTCAATTGATGAGTTTGCAGAAAGAGTTTGTAATGCTCTTCTTTCCAGTTTAAGACCTGGAGACTATCCAAAACTCATAATTGAAAGTGGACGGGCTATAGTTGACGAAGCTGGCTATTTGATCACAACCGTTCATGCTGCTAAGAGAATGCCAGATGGGAGGAAAGCTTATGTCCTTGATGCTGGAGTAAACATCCTCTTTACAGCCTTCTGGTACCACTTCAACATAGAGATAGACAGAGACGTTCAGGGACCAACAGAGCCGTGCATTCTCTATGGTCCTCTGTGTATGAACATAGATGTGGTTGATGATTTAGCCTACCTTCCACCTCTTCCAAGGGGAACAAGACTGATCCTTTCACCAGTTGGAGCTTACAACGTTACACAGTGGATGCAGTTCATTCGCTACAGACCTGCTGTAGTTTTGATTGGAGAAAACAGAGAGATTGACCTCATTCGTGAGGCTGAAGACCTGTCAGACATTGTTAGAAGAGAAAAACTTCCGGAGAGGCTGAAGTTGCAATGAGTGTCAAAAGGTATGCTCTTCCAATTTTAAAGAGTTACTCTGCAGTTCTGTTTAACTCAAATTTTGTGGGAGGAGCTATTCTCCTCCTGCTCACCTTTATAAATCCAAATCTTGGAATTGGTGGCTTTACGGCGGTAGTTTCAGCCTACATTTTTGCAAGGCTTATCGGTTTTAAAGATGAGTTCTTAAGGCTTGACTACTATATTTACAATCCACTTCTTGTAGGACTTTCTCTTGGTTATCTATTTAAGGTTAACCTCTTGAGCCTTTTCTTCTTTTCAATAGCCGGAATTCTTACCTTCCTGCTTACCTACACTCTCTCGAGTCTATTCTCTTACTACCTAAAACTCCCTGTTCTTAGCGTTCCTTTCGTCATAGTAAGTTCTCTTCTTTACTTAGCTTCTTTGAAATTTTCTAACCTTTTTGTAGGTAGTCTCTATCCACACTATCCACACTTTCAAAGTCTAATTTCTGTAAACCTACCTTTAGTGCTTGATGGTTACTTTAAATCGTTGGGTGCTATTTTCTTTATGCCTACTGCATTTGAAGGAATTGTCATTTTCCTTCTTCTACTTTCAGTTTCAAGGATTCTCGCTCTTCTTTCAGTAATGGGTTATCTATCTGGAGTTATAACTAAAGCTCTTTTCTCTGGGTCTCTCTATCAGGCTTTTACCGACACTGCTGCTTTTAACTACATTCTAACATCAATGGCGATAGGTGGAGTTTTTCTCATTCCCTCTTTGAGAAGTTATAAGTTTGCCATCATTTCAGCAGTTCTTTCAGTTCCTGTTGTTGAGGGAGCAAAAGTCTTCTGGGAAAGCTATGGACTTCCAGTTTTTGCACTTCCATTCAATGCAACAACACATCTTCTTCTCTATGTTCTCCTTTCGGTAAGTTACTTTTACGTTACAAAGATTTATAAGGGGACGCCTGAAAGGACTCTTGACTACTATCTGACGGTTTCTAAAAGGTTTCCCTTCACTGGAAGAGAGATAAATCTTCCTTTCTCCGGGAAATGGACAGTCTGGCAGTCCCTTGATGGAGAATGGACCCATAAGGGAGCATGGAAATATGCAGTTGACTTTGTGATAACAGACGAAAAAGGGAAAACCCACAAGAACAATGGTTACTATCTCACAGACTACTATGCCTTTGGGAAACCGGTTCTTTCTCCCGTTGAGGGTCAGGTTGTGGCAGTAGTTAACTCTCTTCCAGATAATCCCCCTGGCCTGGCAGATAGAGAAAATAACTGGGGGAATTACGTTCTCATCTATGATAAGAGAGGCTTTTACGTACTTCTGTGCCACTTTAAGCAGAATTCAATAAAGGTAAAAGCTGGAGATTATGTTGTTAAGGGAACTCTTTTAGGACTTTGCGGAAACTCTGGTTATTCTCCTCAACCTCACATCCATGTTCACGTTCAGCTTCTTCCAAATATTGGAGCTCCCACAGTTCCTTTTAGTTTCTCCTCTTACATTTCCAGGAATCTATTCAAGGACGTTGGAACCCCGAGAGAGAAAGAGATAGTTGAACCTGTTTTTCCTGATAAAAGCCTTTACAACAGGCTAAACCTTCTTATAGATCAGAGTATGGAATTTGTAGTGAGAGAAGGAGAAAAAGTAAAAGAGCTAAAAACTGTTGTAAAGATGGCATCAGATGGAACTTTCTACCTGACGGATGGAAGTGCAAAGCTGTACTTTGGGATAAAGAATTCCACTTTCTACTTCTATCACTTGGAAGGAGATCTAAACTCTCCTCTGAAGTACATTTTCTTTGCAGCTCCAAAGATTCCTCTTATTTGCAGGGAAAATATTTTCTGGGAAGACTATCTACCATTGATAACAGTTTCTTCTAAGTTGAAAAGGGAAATTTACCTCTTTTTATCCTCTTTTAATCATGATCTCTTCGAGGTAAAAGTAAAAAGCATGTGTACCTCTCAGGAAATAATTAAATCTGATATAGTTTTGCCTTCAAAAAAGTTAAGAGCTTGGGTAAAGATTTCAAACGATTTTGGATTTGAGAAAATATTCTTAGGAGAAAAGATAATTATTGAAAGGAGGAGGAATCATGAAAAAACTGCTTCTGGTGTGTAGTGTCTTTGCTCTTGGTACCTTAGGAGCTGAGGCTCAAGATTTAAAAGTCACCGGTTATGAAGCTCTCTACGGAAGCTACATCAACTATAGCGGTTCAGATGTTAAGGACTACGGTTATTCAACAACAGGTTACCTTAGCATTGGTGATGGGATTGAAAACAACGTACAGCTCGGAGTGGGCTACACATACATAAAGTACAAGAATAAGTCTAACCTCAATCAGACCGATTTTACAGCAGTCTATTCCAACACAAATGGAATCGTGAAAAACCACACGTTTACCTTTGGTGGTCACTACATAAATAGTGATGACGACTTAACAGATGGTGGTTATACCCTCTTTTTTGATGGAACTTATTTCCAGACAGAAAAGCACTATCCTTATGCTCTTAAGTGGAATGCAGGTATTGGTGTTTACTATTCAGACTATGACAATACTATAGACTTTTACGTTCTCCAGTTAAATCCCCACACTACAGTTAAGCTTTTCTCAGACTCTCAAAACGGTGCCCTCTACTGCGATGTTACGGGTTACTACATCCACGTTGATGAAGCAGATAAGATCGGAATCGGAAACGATAACTATTACTCCTTAGATGCAGCTCTCAGATACTACTACGGTAACTATGATGTCAAAGTTGGTGGATGGGCAGGGCAACAGATTTTTGCAGTTAAAAACGGAGGTTTTGTAGTCTATAACCTGGCGGAGAAGTACAAAGGGGGTGTTTACGGAGAAGTCGGTTATACTTTCAACAACGGTTTAAGAGTAGCCTTAGATGTTAGCGTAAACAAGTACAGCGAAGAAGGGGATGACGTTACTCAAACTGTTGGAACAATATCCATCGGTTATAGATTTTAGTTTTAATGGGGCTTCTGCCCCATTTAGGAGGGAATATGAAGCATATCGTATTTTTAATTCTATTAGCATTTTCTTTTACCTCTTTTGCCCATTCTATGACTTACAAGGAAATAAAGGAAGCTTACGAAAAATCCTACCTTTATGAAAAGAGTAGAGATTACGAAGATGCTATAAAGGCCTTAATGCCTGTTTATCAAAACTACCCTGATGGCTATACAGTTAATCTGAGATTGGGCTGGCTTTATTATCTGATGCAAAAGTATGCAAATTCAGAATACCACTATGAGAAAGCTCTTAAAGCTATACCTTCATCTGTTGAAGCAATGCTGGGGTTATCTCTTCCTTTTATGGCACAGAATAGATGGAGTGATGTTGAACCGCTGATGTATCGAGTATTAAAGATTGACTACTATAATTACTATGGTAATCTGAGACTTTGCATCGCTTTGAGAAACCTGAAGAAATTTTCCATTTCAGAAGCTGTGGCAAGAAAGATGCTCTCGATCTACCCAACGGATGTTAACTTTCTGAATGAACTTGCAATTTCGCTTTATTATCAGGACAAAAAATCCTATGCCAAATCGTTGTTTGAAGATGTTCTCATTCTCGATCCAGAAAATACAGTTGCCAAAAATTATCTAAAATTAATTGAAAGTACAAAATGACCTGTAGATTCGATGTTGTTTTGACTGACTACTGAATTAAGGATTTTCTAAACTCAACAAGCAAATCTGGAAGATCTGTTGCCATTGCGTCAGCTTTTCTTGAAAGAACTTCCTTAGCTGTTTTTTCGTCGTTTATCACCCAGGATACAACCTTTAAACCCAGTTTGTGGGCAAAGGCTATGGCTTTTTCTGTACCCAGTTTCCACTGAGGAAGAACTATTTGGCTTCTTAGCTTCTTTGCTTCAACAATCTTTCCGTGCGGTCTCACATAGATGAGTCCGGTAACAGCGTCGGGAAGGAACGATTTAATTTTAACCAAGGCTTCTTCATAAAAACTGACAAAGGCTATCCAGTAGTAATTCCCGAAATTTTTAACTGTTTCTGCTATCTTTTCAGAAATTTCAGGTTCTTTTATTTCGATGAAGAGACCTACTCTTCCATTTGTGAGTTCTATAACTTCTTCAAGCGTTGGGACCTCCTCAGTTCCCCCAACCCTCACCTCTTTTTTTATCTCCTCAAGTGTCATTTCTGATGGAGATTTCTTTATCCCTGCAACCCTTTTAAAGTCCTTATCGTGAAGAACAATTGGCTTTCCATCCTTTGTTCTTCTTACATCACACTCTACAACATCGGCTCCAGCTTCTATAGCAAACTGAAAAGCCCGTAGAGTATTTTCGGGCAGCCTGCCCGCTGCCCCTCTGTGACCAACAATAGAAAAGGGCTTTATCGAAAGCTTTTCAAGGATTTCCACAATTAATTACCGCTATTTAGTCTCTTCAATGCTTTGAGTCCTATATCCTTTCTGTAGTGCATTCCGTCGAAGTGAATCTTTTCTATGGCTTTATAGACGTTTTCTCTTGCTTTAACAATATCTTTGCCAAGTGCTGTAACGTTAAGAACTCTTCCACCGTTTGTTACAAGTTTTCCATCTTTTATTGCCGTTCCAGCGTGGAAGACAACAACGTTATCGATTTTCTCAGCTTCTTCTATGCCGGTTATGACTTTACCTTTTTCATACTTTCCGGGATATCCTTTTGATGCAAGAACAACACAGATTGCTGTTTCAGGTATCCACTCAAGGCTATCAATTAACTTTCCTTCAATAACGCTCTGGCAGACGTCCACAAGATCTGTTTTAAGCCTTCTCAGGATAATCTGAGCTTCTGGATCTCCAAATCTCACATTAAACTCGAGAACCTTTGGACCTTCTTCCGTTATCATAAGACCAGCATAAAGAATTCCTTTGAAAGGATGACCTTCCTCTCTCATTCCTCTAAGTATCGGTTTTATAACCTTTTCTTGAACCTCTTTCTCCATCTCTTCCGAAAGAACCGGTGCTGGTGAATAGGCTCCCATTCCTCCTGTATTTGGACCCTTATCTCCGTCAAACACTGCTTTGTGATCCTGAGCAGTTGCAAGGGGGATAAAGTTTTCTCCGTCTGTCACAACCAGATAGGAAGCTTCCTCTCCAACTAAACAGTCTTCTACAACCACCCTGTTTCCAGCATCTCCAAAAACTTTCTCTATCATTATCTTGTCAATGGCTTCAAGTGCCTCTTCAACGTTCTGCGCAACAACGACTCCCTTTCCAGCTGCAAGACCATCGGCTTTTACGACTATTGGAGCCCCCTTCTCTTTTATGTACTCTTTTGCTTTTTCTGGATTGTCAAAAACTTCAAAATCTGCAGTTGGAACTCCATACTTTTTCATCATCTCTTTTGAGAAGGCCTTGCTACCCTCGAGCTTTGCTGCCTCTTTTGAAGGTCCAAAGATTTTGAGACCTCTACTTTCAAATTCATCAACTATTCCGACGACAAGGGGAGCTTCCGGTCCCACAACCGTAAGATCAATCCCTTCTTTTTCTGCAAAGTCGACAAGTCCTTTTATGTCAGTAGGAGATATATTAACGCACTCACCAATTTGGGCTATTCCTGGGTTGCCAGGAGCACCGTAGACCTTTTCAACTTTTGGACTCTGTGCAAGTTTCCATACGAGGGCGTGTTCTCTTCCACCTGAACCTATAACAAGGACTTTCATCTTTCATCTCCTACTCTATGTATTGCTGGGAAATTATAACAGTATTGCCAACTTTTTTCATGACGATTCTGTATTTTTTCCTGATTCTGTTGTAGTTCTCTCTCTTTTCAAGAATTCTCCTGACGTAATTCTGAGTTTCCTTGTACGGGGGGACTGAGCCGTATCTATCAACAGCTCCTGAACCTGCATTGTAGGCTGCAAGAGCAAGTTTCCAGTCTTTGTACTTTTCGTACAACATTCTGAGGTATCTTGCTCCGGCTTCAAGATTTTCATCTACATCAAAAACATTCTTTACACCAAGCATTCTGGCTGTATCTGGCATGAGCTGGCAAAGCCCTTTGGCTCCTTTGGAAGAAACAGCCTTTGGATTGAAGTTGGACTCAGCTTTAACAAGTTTTAGGAAGAGATTTTCAGGAATTCCATACTTTCTGGCGTAGTAGCGAGCTCTCTCTTTTATATAGTTAACTTCTTTTACTTTTGGCTTCTTAAATCTTTTTTCTCCCTCCCCAACAATATAGACAATTCCATTCTTCTCATAGACCTTTATCCATCCAAATGCTGGCAGAGAAAAGAGGTTAATCAAGGAGATACATAACGTAAAAACTTTCCACTTCTCCATTTATTACTCGCGATAAGTTGTTTAACAACTCTTCTGTTCGTTCACCGAAAAGTTTTTGAATAAAAGTTTTCCTTGGTTTTGCTTCAAAAATCCTCGCATCAGGGGATTTTGAAAGTTCCCTTGCAACTTCAATTGCTCTATCAAAGTTACCCAGTTCATCAACAAGGCCGAGCTCCTTTGCCTGTCTTCCTGTAAAGATCCTTCCATCTGCAAATTTCTTAACCTTTTCAACGGAAAGTTTTCTGCCTTCTGCAACTGCTTCAACAAATTGGTTGTACGAATCATCTATAAGAGTCTGAAGAATCTGAAGAGTTTTTTTGTCCGGTTCTCTAAAAGGATTCAGCAGATCCTTAAACTTCCCGCTTTTTACAGTTATTACTTTTATTCCTATCTTGTCAGCGAGCTGTTTGACGTTGTAGGATTGAAGTATAACTCCTATGCTGCCAGTTATCGTTCCAGGGTTTGCAACAATCTTTGTTGCAGGAACCGATATGTACAGTCCTCCAGAAGCTGCAATAGATCCCATTGAAACAACCACAGGCTTCTTTTGTGAAATCTCTTTAATCTTATCGTGAATTTCCTGACAGGCACCTACAACTCCTCCAGGAGAATCAACCCTTAAAACTATTGCCTTAACATCTTCGTCCCCTTCCAATTTATCCAGAAGCTTCAGGTAGGTATCAGAACTTTTTATAACTCCCTCGACCTTTACAAGTCCTATTTTATCCCCGGGGACTGAAACCTCAGGCAAGAAGATACCTTTTAAAATAGAAATAACTATCAGGAAGAAAAAGACCACCCCCAATGCTGTAAAGAAAGTTTTGAGTTTTTTCATCTCTTACTCCTATCTGTTTTAAAGTGCATCTTTACAAATTTATGACGAAATTCTGAAGGTATTAGTTGAAGGATCTTCTGGTTATCCAGGTTCCCTTCTGGGAGTTCAACTCCCAACTCCTTTCTCAACTTATCCATAGCTTTTAGCCTTTCCGCTTTTGCAACGATTGAAGCAGCAGCTACCACAGGATCCCTTTCTGCTTTGGGAACAATTTCGAACTGGGTTTCTTTAAATCTTTCTTCAAGAATTTCTTCAAGCTTAGAACTAAACTTATCGACAATTACTTTTTCTGGATGATACTTTTCTATCAACTTCTCCAGTATTTCAACGTAAACGGCTTCTAAAAGCCTGTTGAGATTTTTGTACTTCTCATACAGTCTGTTGTACTGAGATGGCATAATAACCTTTACCTGTCCACGGCAATGTTTCTTTATTTCTTCTGTCATTTTCAGGATTCTCGCTTTTGAGAGGTTTTTTGAATCTTTTACTCCTAACTCTACAAGTTTTTTTAAGCACTTTTCATCAGCGTACACGCAGGCAACCACTAAAGGTCCTATAAACTCCCCTTTCCCAGCTTCATCACAACCTATTCTGAGAGTTTTACCTATGTTTTGCAAATAGAACTTCACCACTTCTTCTTTGAAAAATGATGGATCCTTACCTCCAAAGGTTATGCTGCCCGTTTTATAAATGGTCAGAATCCCTTTGTCCTTTTTCAATTTGTAAAGGGCATATGCAGGAGGTGCTTCTTCTTTTGCTCCTTTTCCTTTCAATTTCTTTACCAGAAGTTCAATCTGTTCTCTACTTAACATTTAATTCAAACCCCACACCAAATTCTGGTCCATAATAGCTGTTGTACTTTGTCTCAAAATAGGATCTATTTGTCAGGAAGTACTGGATACTTCCTCCGTATTCTGGTCTTTGTCCGGTTGTCTCATATCCTATTATTCTAATCCTTCCTGAAAGTCTCTTCACAAGCGTTATCTTTGCAACAGTTTCACCGTATTTCGTGATGTATGGCTCTATTGAAAAGTTTTCGAGTCTCAAGACTTCCCTGAACTGCTTTTCTATCGGCTTGAATAGGTACGCTGTTGCATAGTATGCAACCTGAACAGCTGGAAAGAGTTCCGAACTCTCCTCCACCTGCTCTGGAGATGCTCCAGTCATTATAAGGTTCAAAATCTGCTCCCTGGTTAGAGGAGGATCAGAAGAGAGGTAGAGCTTAGGAGACTTGAAAGGACCTTTTATGTGCATGTAGATGTAGTATCCTGAAATGTAAGAACTTGCCAGTATGTCAATAGTTCCTCTTTGTTCAATGATATTATCAATGACTCCTGTACCGTAGAGGATTTTAAATTTTTTACCCATATAGTCTATTTCTCCATCTACAACGTAGAAGCTGCCAGAGATAACCAATTTTTCATTTATAGACTGAAGCTTCAATTTGGGCAGGATTCTCAAGGAGAAGAGAGATCCCTTTATTGTGACAGTATCGGTGAAGTAAAGGTCAAGAGAAAGATCAACAGGAATTTTACCCAGTTCCTGTTTTTCTTCTTTTTCTTTCTTTTCGTTAAAGAAAAGTCTTGTTTTTGCAAGATTTAGTTTTCCGGTTAATCTGTTTTCTTTGAAGATAGCATTTCCTGAGATAATGCTCTTCCACGATCCAGACTGACCCACAGGAATCTCTGAAATTGAAATAACGATCTCCTTTTCGTTGCCATTAACGACAACATTGCCATCTCCTGCATTTATTTCAGCAAAGAGAGAAGTTAATTTTCCGTTCTCGAACTTTCCTTTTAAATTGATAACAGAAATTTTCTCCAGAATGTAATTAACACGTGCATCGATTCCAGTGGAAGAGAACGTTAATGAATAACTTAATTCCTTTCCATAATCAAAAGAACCAGAAATTTCTGTATTGCCTCTCACATACCTTACTTCCTTTTTAAAATCAGTAAGATAGATAAGTCCTTTTACTCCAGCCAGTGCAAGGAAGTTACCCTTTAAGCTGTTCTCTTTAACTTTTAGACCATTGAATTCAATCCAGCCATCTATATAGGAAAATCTACAACCAGAAATCTCTGGTTTACCCCTATTTAGTTTAATGTAGAGACCGGAAACTGAATAGAGTTTGTAGAATCTATCCGGCTTAACGTCAAAAGCAGGAATGGTTATATCTCCGGAGAGACTTTTAAGGTCAAGATTTACAAAAGCCATCTTTATGTGAACCGTTCCGTCCGGAAACTTGAGATTAGCGTGCCTGAGGACTCCTACCAGATTTATCCTATCACCAAAGAGGAGTATTCTTACTGTATTGCCACCCCTCCTTAGAGCTATGTTACCTATATTCTTTGGTTCTTCTATGGTTCCAGATATTTTGAAATCCAGTGGTTTTTCAAGGTAGGAATAGTTAATGGTAAGGTTACCACCAACTTTGACCATCAAGGACTCAAAATTTCCATCTATATTGAGATTCAATTTAAGTTTTGACGTGATTTCGCCTTTCTCAAAAGTGCCATCTACTTTTACGTTTCCGCTAATTTCCCTTTCATTGAGATCAACGTTAAAGCTTCCAGAGATATCACTCTTCTTTAACATTTCAGAAGAAAGACCGGTAAACAACAAGAGAAGTTTTTTATCTTTCAGAATTAGCTTGAATCCTCCATCTTTTAGAGATAATTCCCCTACTTTTAGGGTCTTTCCACTTCCTGAAAGCTCAAAGTTCAGTTTGTCATAACTGTTGTAAATTATAGATCCTGCAACGTCTTTAACAGTTCCAGATATTCTATCTATGGAAAATTCTCCGTTATAAGAGGATACATTTACAGAGACAGATAGATCTTTTAGCTTTTTTATATCTGAAGAGTAAATTAAAAAGTTTCCTGTTATGTCTCCCGTAAGGGTAGTTGGAATTTCAACCTTAAGGCTTTTCAGTATCTTTTCTACTGACGCCACATCTATTGATTCTACTTTTCCATCAAGGAGGAATTCCATAGGTTTTCTTAGGTGCAGACGAAGACTATTAAGTACGACATTCTCTTTCTTCGTTTTACCGGTTATTGAAAGATAGAAGTTTTGAAGATCTACATTTCCTCTGACACTTCCTAAGTTTACACCTCTAAATGAAAGGTTTTCCGAACTATAAACGAATGCCCCTTCAGGATTTTTAAGCTTTCCCCACAGTTTTCCTCCTCCAATTACTCTTCCTTCAAGTCCTATCTTCTTAAGGAAGTCTAAGGAAGAAACTTCAAGATTTTCTCCTGAAAAAGAGGCGTTTATAGTGAACTGCTTCAGATCAATAATTCCTTTGGAGATTAGTCTTTCTTTATCTGAAGAGAGAAGAAGAGAGTAAGAAACGTTTTTTGGAGTTCCTTTCAGTGTTAGAGCTCCAGAGGATGAAAATCCTCTGAAGAAAAATTTGCCAACTGTAAAGCTGCCAGAATAAGAAACAAGTTTAAGGTCTTCAAGTTTGAATTTTCCATCACCTGATATAGTGACTGAAGGAATCCATCTACCGTATTTTTTCCTCTTTAAGGAAACAGGTTTCAAGTTATCGATGTTGAACTTCTTGAGTTTAAAACTGCCCTTTCCTTCCTTTTCGTTAAGGTTCAAGAATAGATCTATTGAATCAGACCTTGCCACAAGGTTTAGCTTACGCTTTTGGAAATCTCCAGAGAGGGAAAGGTTTTTAAGAGAGATAATTGAGGATTCCAGTTCTTTTCCGTTAAGATTCCACTTCAGAAGAGGTTCCTTGTAACTTCCTTCAACACTGAAGGTTCCTGAAATTGCCCTAACCAAAACAATATCCTTCTTAAACTCTTTCCCCTGTACTTTTCCTTCAATAGAAAAGTCCTGAAGATTAAACCTTCCAGAAAAATCTGCTTTTATGTCCTGATAGATCACTTTTCCCTTGGAAACCTTCAGTTCTTTTCCCAGTTCCCCTCTGAGTGAGTAATCAATCTTTCCGATTTTTTCAATTCCAGTCGTTCCTTTCGATTCCAGATTTCTGTTTGACTTCTTTAGATTAAATAAAACCTGAAATCCTTTTCCCTTAAAGGAACCATCAAAAGTTGCAAAGGAAAGGTCCTTTCTCAGCCTTCCCCTTCCTGATAATTCATAGGAGCCAAAAGAAAACTCCAGACCGGAAAATAGAAGTTCGTTGTTTACCACTCTTCCTTTTAATGGTTTAAGGTGAATTTCTGTGCCTTTAATAGTTCCATCTAAACCGCCTATCTGAAACTTCTCCTTCCCGATATAGATGGAGTCTCCATCTAATTTAACTTCAGGAGTAGAGTATTTGAATCTTCCGATAGAAACGGTTTCTGCATAGAAGGGTAGCTTTAGAGTAAGCTCAGGCAGATACTTTTTTTTCTTTATCAAATACTGGTTAACTTCTATTTCTTTGGCCTTTATCAGTGAAAAGTCAGGTTTAAAATCCTTTATTGATTTCCAGACTTTAAGAGAAATTTCTACTCCGGATGTTTTTATTTGTAACTCGGGTTTCTTGAAGAGAAACTCCCCAGCCTTGAAAATTAGATTTCCATCTCTATAAGATAGAGATATGTCTTTATATTGGATTTTCGTTACTTTTTTCTGTTCTAAGTAAAAAGAAATGAGATCTTTTCCTACTAAGAAGGAGAAGTAGAGAAAAGCAACTATGAAAATGAGTTTCAGGAATTTATGAATTCTTCCGTGTTTTGCGGATTTTAGAAAGGCTTTCCAGAATTCCCGGTCAGTCCTCACAGCTCATCTCCAGAGTTTCCCACTGCCTGCACCTTGGGCATATCCAGTCGAAAGTGTTGGTTTCGTAACCACAGTTTTCGCATTTAAAATTTTTTTTCTTCTGCTTCAGAATAAAAAGGAAATTTCCAATCTCATCAACAACCTGCTTTCTCTTTCCTGCTTCCCACAGACTTTTAAGGTAGAGTTCCTTAATCTCTGGATCAGAAGGAAATTTCTTGTTGAGCTCCGTAAGTAGATTGAGTAATTCCTCACGTTCTCCAGATTCGATAAGTTTATTGGCAAGCAGTTTTCCAAGCTTAGGAGATAATCCTATTTCCTTTATTATCTTTTTAAGCTTCTCTATTGAAAGTCCTTCAAACTCTTCTATAACCTTCAAAAACGGCACTTGATGCTTTGGAGAGAGCTTCATGCCCTGAAGAGCTCTTCTATATCCCCGTTCTATCTCCCCGACAGAGTAGTATAGTTTTGAAAGAACGTAGTAGAAGAGAGGAATAGGTATTTTTACTTCAAGTTTCCTAAGAATTCTGAAGGCTTTGTCTGTTCTTCCTTTTTCAATGTAGCTATCAGCAAGGTAAAGTCTGGTATGAATAAGCTCATCTTCAAACTCTTTTTTAAGTTCAACAGCTTTCTCAAGGAGCTCTACTGCTTCTTCTAACTTCCCCGAGATCTTCTTTATCCGAGCCAGTTCGTAGTAAAAGAAACTCTCCGATGGGAATAGAGAAATTCCCTCTTTTAAAGCTTCCTCAGCTCTATCTATGAAACCAGCAGATTTGTAGACAAGTGCAAGGTTAAGATAAACGAGCTTTCTCTCACTTTCAGAAAGGTTCTCTTTCTTAAGTTTCTCAAGAATCTTTAAGCTCTTGTAGAACTCTCCTTTTTCTTTCAACAGGATAGCAAGTGTCACATACGCGTTAACCGGATTTTCCACATCAATCTCAGGGACCTGCTCAATCAGATCCTGTCTATTTATTGAAAGCTTTTTGAGATAACCTGTAACGGAAGGTTTCTCTCTCTTATTAAAAATTCTAATCAAGTGATCTATCATCTCTATTCCCAGAACTTTTTGAGAATATCATAAGTCTCTTCAAGGGATTGGGGAATTACTTTTGCTCCTCCAACAACAGGCATGAAATTGGTATCTCCCAGCCATCTTGGAACAACGTGGTAATGGATATGAGTATCAACGCTTCCTCCTGAAACCTTTCCTAGATTCAGACCGATATTGAAACCATCTGGATTGTAAGCTCTCTTTATTGCCCTTATAGAACGTTTCAGGAGTTCATCAATTTCTGCCATTTCCTCTGGAAGAAGAGAAAGGAAATCTCCAGTGTGTCTCACAGGACAGACCATAAGGTGTGCAGTGTTGTAAGGAAATCTGTTGAAAATCACTATCGCTTTTTTTCCTCTATAAAGAAGCAGATTCTCTCTATCCTTTGCTGGATCATCCTCTATAGCATTACAGATAAAGCAACCTCTCTTCTCTCCCTTAGTAACTTTACTCACGTAGGAAAGCCTCCACGGTGCCCAAATGACTTCCAATTGAACCCCCTGAGCTCAAAGTTTAATATCATCCAAGATTTTACCAGACTTTATGTTAATCCTAAGGTTCACAGTGCAGCAAAAAAATTTGGCGTCATACTTGTGAAGTAATTCAAGGATCTTCTAACCATTTTCCCCCAATGTGGTTTTCATAGATAAGTTGGACTCTGGATATAGTAAAAATTTAGATATAAATTGTTCAATCCTTTACTAAATTTCCAGGGTAAGGGAGAGAGAATGTTTGGAGTCCTTTCTGTTCTTATCCTTCTTTCTCCATTTGCTGTTTTAGTGACAACCTTAGCAGTGGGAGGAAATCCAAAGCTCTTTTTTGAAATCTCTTCAATTCTCTTTGTTATTGTTGGAACATTTGCGGCTGGTTTAGCTTCCCTTCCTCTTGACGTAATCGAAAGAATCGTTACTCCTGTTTTAAGAGCAATTGTTAGTAGAAGGATAGATATGTTGGAATTCATTAACTTCTTAAATGAACTCAGTATAGCTTTTGGAAAGGAAGGATTATTTGGGCTTGAGAGAGTTGTTAATTCAAGAGAAGTACCTTATCCAGGAATAAAAAGGGCTGTTCAACTCGCAATGGAAATATCAGATGTTAAGCAAATAAAAGAAATCTTTGAAATTGAAAAGAAGACATACCTTGAAGACATAGATAACGCCATAAGCTTTATGGAGATTCTTGGAACTTATGCTCCAGCTTTTGGACTTCTTGGGACAGTAATAGGACTGGTATATATGCTTGCAAATCTCAAAGACCCATCAACAATAGGACAAGGACTTGCTTTGGCTTTGTTAACCACTTTTTATGGATTGATAATTTCGAACATGATATTTACTCCTATAGCTTCAAGGCTTCGATATTTGAGATCCAAAGAGGAAGTTCTCCTCAACCTTACAGAAAAAGCTATCATCTTCATCCTGGAAGGACTTTCTCCGAGAGTTATTAAAGACTCCCTTATGGAATCTCTGATAGGCAAAAACAATGACATTACCGTAAAGAAGACCGAGAAGAAACCGGACATAGAAGGATGATAGATATTCAGATATTTTTATTTCAAGCTTGAGCTTTTCCTTTTTGTAGATGTATGCTGGGAATCAAGGAGTCTCTCCTGTACTTCTGCTGGGAAGAGTTGAACTTCATGTTGTTATAGTGGTTCCATTTTCTATTTCCTGAGCTTCTGCTTACACAAGATATCGTACATATATCGTAGATTCTATTACAATAGCTGAAAACATTGTCAAACATAAGTTTTTTTACTTTAAGCTATCATATCTGGAACTATAACAAATGAGGGTGTTTAAAAATTGCCAAGACAAATAAAAAAGCCTATCCTTTCTCTCTATGAGACCGAAAAAACTAAACCCCAAGAAAATACTCAAAATAGTCAAAGCATACCTCCAGAGAAATTGAAGACTTTGAAAAAGCTATCTTTGGAGAAGAAAGTATTCCAGACCATTCAACGTACTACTATGTCTAAAACAACTTCCTTTCCTACTCCTTGAAGACCTGATTGACTACCTGTTCTAGAGGTGTATAAAGGGAAAAGAGAAAAACATCTCTTACTTCATCATTGACGGAACAGGCTTTAAGTATGAGGAGCTTTACCCTCTCAAAATACTGAGAGGAACAGAGATAGAGAAGATAAGGAATCACGTGAAAGTGGTAGCTCTCTCCGTTCATTTCAAAAGTGGTAAAAGAGTTGTTGTCGGTGCAGTAGTTGGTAAAGGGTATTCAAATGAGCCCAAGCTTGAAGTACAGGTTCTTCAATGGATAAGCCTTGAGGAAGCTTTCAGAAGAATAGTAGAAGGTAAAACTCTTTTAGCTGATAAGGGTTATGACAGTGAAGATTTTATCTGCCAGGTTCTTTCTGCTGGTTTTAAACCTTATGTGAAGATTAGGAATCAGGGAATTGTCAGGAGTGAGTTTAGGAAGGTTGCTCAGCAACTTGTTGATTCTGATGGTCTTTACAAACAGAGAGGCAGGATTGAGGCTCTGTTTGGAGAGGAGAAGCAGGCTCTTTGCATTTATGAGAGAACTAAGAGTTTTCATATTGCTATGTTGTTTGTTCTTGCAAAGTTTGTTCTGTTTAATCTATGTGCTGTGTTTATTGTAGTGATTTTTCAAACACTCTCATCTCTTTCTGGCAAATTTCTTTCAAAGTTTCTACCATCAACTCAGAATCTTCCTGAAGACAAACTTCTCTATCTCAGTTGTTGCAAGAATGAAAACAACATGCTCTGGGGGTTCTTCAAGTGTTTTGAGAAGAGCATTAAAAGCTTCTTTGATAAGCATATGGAATTCATCAATGATATAGACCTTTTTCTTCCCTTAATAGTTAACAGACTCTCGGAGCTCCCTTATTTGGTCAATTTCCTTGTTTGTTGTAGCATCAATTTCTATAACATCGAGGAAAGAGCTTTTTGAGATTGCAAGACAGTTTGGATACTGGTTGCAAGGGGTTCTCCATCCAGTGGATTTTCACAGTTAAGAGCTTTAGCAACGATCCTCGCAGTTGTGGTTTTATCTACACATCTAGGACCAGCGAAGATGTAGGCTTGAGCAAACCTTCCAGTCCTGATTGCGTTCTTGAAGGTCTCGGTTATGAACTCCTGTCGGTAACTTCAGAAAACTTCTTTGGTCTGTATTTCCTCGGTATAGCAACGTAAGCCATCTTACTCCCTTTCATTTGGTCTTTGCAGTGTAAACACCATCCCATTCTTCAGGTGGATTCTGGAGGAGCTCTCTACACCTTTCAGCCATTACTTTTGCAGGATTAAATTCGATCTTCGAAAATAGTTTAAGTGCCTCTTTAAACTGCACTTCTCTGTAAAGTGAAAGAGCCTTTTCATACACTTCTTTAATCTCTTCCGTTTTATCTCCTTTTTCAAGGAGAGTGAATATCCTCACGGGCTTCTTCTTGCCTTTAACTCTTACCATATCAACTTCGATGATGAGGAATGGAAAATCTTTATCCTTAACTGGTAAAGCTGTAAACTCCGATGTAAGCACTCCTGTTTCACCCATCATGTAAAGTTTATTAAGACCTTCAAGCCTTGATGCAAGGTTAACTGTATCGCCTATGGCAGTGTATTCAAACCTCTTTTCAGAACCCATATTTCCAACAACGGCTTCTCCGGTATTTATTCCTATTCCTATTTTTATCTCTGGGAAGTCCTCTTGTTTCAGGATTTTGTTAACTTCGTTTAGCTTCTTAATCATCTCGAAACCGGTTATGAGTGCTTTCTCCCTATGGTCTTCTATCTCCATAGGAGCATTCCAGATAGCCATTATGGCATCACCAATATATTTGTCAAGCATTCCCCTATTCTTCAGGACAATATCGGTCATTGGTGTCAGATAAGTATTCAGAAGCTTTACGAGTCTATCCGGAGAAAGCTTCTCCGAAAGGGAAGTGAAACCTCTTATATCAGAGAAAAGAACTGTTATCTCCCTTTTTTCCCCTCCAAGCTTCAACTTTTCTGGATTTTCAACTATCTCTTCCAATACTTCAGGCGAAACATAGGTGCTGAAAACCCCTTTGTAAAACTTTGCCTGTTTGTGTTTTAAAAAGGAGTCGTAAGCTTCAAACCCAACTGAAAGGAGAAGGAGGTCTATGTAAATAAATAGGTCATAGATAACTGTGTTCATGTAGAGATAAAAGAAGCAAGCTATAACAAATACAAGAGCAAAAAGAAAGAAATAGAGTGGAATTCTTATACCCGGTTGAAGAAGAAAGTAGAAGAGGGAAAGTAAGAGTGAAGAAAAGAAAAGGAACAGAATTGTGAGGGGTATCGAGTCAACAAGGAGTTCTCCCTGAAGTGCATTTGAGACAAAGGTAACGTGGAGATAAGGACCTGGAACAAGCCCAATAGGTGTAGCTCTAATATCTGTAACCCCTGCTTCGGAAATTCCAACAATGACGACTTTGCCACTTATTCTATCCATAGGGACTTTTCCCTCATAGAGATCAACAAAGGAAAATGAGTTTTTCTGGTAGTCTCTAAGTGGATAGAAGTTGAGTATGACCGTTCCATCATCTCTCATCGGGATGGTGTAATTCCCGACTTGCAGGGAATTTCCTTTAAAAACCACATCTCTTCCAGTGTAAGCCCTTAAAACCTGAACTCCTACAGAAGGATAGACGTTTCCTCCAAAGACAAATCCAAGAGGATACCTTCTGAAGTTTCCGTCGGGATCGGATATTGCGTTAAAAGTTCCAGAGAGGAGACAACTTTCCGTTATTTCAGGAATGTTCACCTCAACGTAGTCAACGTTGGGAAACGGAACAACTTCCGGAACTCTAAAAAGCGCAGAATCTGAAAGAATGTCGATCAGTTCCTCAGGTGGATTTTCCGTAGCCTTCTTCCTGATGAAAAAACCGCAGACAACAATTTCCATTCCTTCTATCGTTTTTGCAAGGTAGGCATCATCTTTCTCATTCGTTTTTTCAGAGAACACCATATCAAGTGCTACTACCTTAGCACTCTTTAATTTCTCAAGCCCCTTTGCAAATATTTCCCTGTTCCATGGCCATCTTCCAAACCTATTTATGCTCTTTTCATCAACAAGAATAAGAATAACATCATCGGAAAGTTTTTCACTATGGATGGAGTAATTAAAGTCAGAGACTCTGAGGGAAAGAGAGTAAAAAGGTTCAACTCTCTTAAGAAGAAAGACGGAAAGTAGAATACCCATTAAAACAGTAATAGAACAGGCAAGGAGCAACTTTTTCACTTTGGAGTATCCGTTGAAGGTATTGCAACATTTAGTTTCACTATTCCGTTTTCAAGTTTCACGTTAGCTATCGCTTCTGTAATAACTTCTTCAGTTACTTCTTCCTGAGTTATTTCCTGGGTTGTTTCCTGAGTTACTATCTCTGTATAATCTTCTGTAGAGGAGGTATCAACTGTAACTGTTTCTTCAGGAATAGATACTTCTTCAGTTGGGATAACTTCTTCAGCCGGCATTGGAGCAGTTACCACTGGAGATGAAATCTCCTGGGCTGGTGGCGGAACTTCTGTTATGGGTTGTTCCTGGGGTGAAGGAGCTGCTGCTGGGGATTGTTCTCTTGAGAGTTCAGTAGGTTTTTCCTTAGATGAAGCAGATGGAGTAGTTGCCTGGGCAGGAGATTCCTGGATAGGAGACTCTTTTTTTGCAGATTGTTTTTCCTCTGACTTCTTTTCAGGTTTTTTTTCTTGTTTTTCCTCCGATTTTGTTTCTTCCTTCTTAGGCTTTGCACCCTTAAATACTTTTTCGATAACGGTTTTGCTGACAATAACCGGTTTTGCAGGGGGTTTTCCCGGTTTTACAACTGTTGCCATATTCCTCTTTACCACTACTCGGTATTGGGGCAGTTCCGGATTCACAACTTCAACTGCTCCTTCTTTTACAACCACTACAGAAATTCCACTGTCAACTATTGTTGCGAGTTCTGTCCCCTTTACTCCAATCAATGCTGTTGGCGTTTTTATCCTATAAGCACCACGGGTGACTTTTACCACTCTATAGACAACTTTTCCTGAAGGAGAACTAACAGTTACTTCCTTTCCAGGTATGTATTTTTCAACAATAAGACGAGAGCTCTCTTCAAGGTGAACTCTCGTTTTGTCTATGAAGGAAATATCTGCAAAACTCTTTCTCTTTGTTCTTACAATATCTCCAACCTCTATTTTTCCTTTTACCCTTTTGTAATTAATACCCCTAAAACTTCCCTTTTTAAGTATAGAAACTCTCCCTTTCGCTTTCTCAATCTTTCCAACAGTCATAGATAGAGCAGGAAGGCTAAAAACTATACTTAACACCAAGCTCAACAAAATGCCTCTTATAATCCCACTCCATTCCTTCATCATGGGCGTAGTTTTTCTCATATCCACCCCTTAAATAGGCTTCTCCTCCTTTGACCTTCAATGAAAGCTTTCCTGAAACTCCCGGTCTTACTGATCTTGTTGAGTGCATGTATTTTGTAACCTTCACTTTAGGTGAAACTAAAAGATTTATTTTTTCTGAAATAGTTAGCTTTAAATTCTTACTCAATGTGATGTAGAACTTATCATTTGCATCTGAGTAGTTTCTATATAAAAGGAAGATATTAAAACCTCTAGAAGAGATAAGTCCTTCGGCTAACAGGTTATCTCTATCCTGGTTTATAAAGTTCCTTTCACATCCTAACAGGAAGGACAGGAAAATGGAAGAAAACCTTCTCCGGACTCCAGATTTTAAAGTTAGAGAGTAATTCCTGTTCATTGTATAGATATAAGAAGCGGATGGAAAAACTAAGTTGAATCCAGAGAGTTTTGTTTCTTTCTCGAAGTTCAAAACAACAATATCAAGATCGCTGTTATTCCTGTCTTCAAACCGTTTTCCAAGAACTGAAAATGAATAACTTCGGAATACGTTTGAGTTGATAATAGAGAAAGAAAATTTTTTATACCAGTCGTTTCTACTCCTCTTTTCGAGGGGAGTATCCTCCGGGACAAGATAGATGTTTGAATCATAACCATAGCTGAAGCTGGTCTTTGCAGATGTTCTCTTTTGAAAAATTCTATCTTTAACTTTTTCATCCTTAATTGTATTTATCAATTTTTTCAACTTTTCCAATTTCCCCATTTTTAAATAGCCGATGGCGACGTAATAGAGAACAGAATCGGGAAGCTTTTTGTCTGAACTTTCGTAAAAAGAAACAAGTTTTTCGTAATTACCTTCAGCATAGTATAGTTTTACAAGAACTGGAATAGCTTTTTTTTCTCCTTTTTTCAATGCAACTGTAAGTACCTCTTCTGCTTCTTTAACTTTTCCAATCTTTGAATAGGAAACTCCGATTGCATAAACAACCGACGGAGGAAGTGTTTCAATGTTGATGTTAGAGAAGAGATTTAGAAATTCTTCATAATCCTCATCGTAAAAGAGGTAAAGGAGTTTTTTCGGAAGGGTCTTAACAACGATTCCATTTAAACCAAATTTAGTCCTTAACTCCTCCCTTTCTTTCTCTGCCTTTTCCTTTTTTTGGAAGAGCCCTGCTCTGACGGTATAGTAGTTTTTAGACCTATAGAGAAACAGTTTAACATTGTAAGGCAGAGTGTTGAAGAAATTGTAAGCACTCTTGTATGTCTTAAAACTACCAAGTTGAACAGAAAATAACTCTTCTCCCTCCGAAGAGAGAGGGAGGAAGAGGAAGGCAAGGATCAGGGAAATCTGCTTAAGGAATTTCATCATACCTTAACCTGGAGTTGAAGTATCTGGAATGTTTGTATCAGTATTCAGAGTTCCATTACTTCCAGTTCCACTTGTCTGTGCCGGTTCAGCAATATCAAACCTCTTATAATAGACAGTTCCTCCATCACTTGTAGGACAAAGCTTATAGATATATATAATGGAGTTTGCAGTCGTTGTAACTACCTCTTCTCCATCGTTGTCTGTTGTGAGTGGTGCTGTTTCTTGAAGGAGTTCTAAGTTGGAACTACATTGAGAAAAATTACTCGTATCCCAGGTCAGATCAGCAGTTCCATCCGGATTTAGAGTAACCGTTTCCCCACTCTCTGCCTGCTGGAAAGAAAGAACCCCCTTTCTATAAGTTCCTCCTTTGTAGTTTGTTACGTAGACCGTGAAAATACCTTCAGTTTCTCCTTCATCTCCCATTCGATCGAGGAAGGATTTTATGGCTTCAGAAGCAACTATGTAGTTGTTGCTTGGATCATTGGTATAGCTGGAATATTCAGTGTAGGTATCTCCTATTCTCGAGAATAAGAAGAGTTTTGCAGATGAATCGATTGCAGTGGCATAATGAGCAGTAATATATCCTGATGTGTTATCTACGAATGATAATGTTTCTGACTGAGTATAGGTAGAAGGGTAGTCAAATGCTGCCTGAATTGGACTTCCCATGTGGAAGTATTTACGAATTTTATAGGTTCCATTTTCGTTTTTACACTCAATGGCTATGCTGTTAACAGAAGAAGCAGTACTGGGAAGTTTTACAAACAGTTTGTCTGGTGGAAGATCCTTAAAAATGTAGAGAGGTAGAAATGCATCAGGTTTGAATAGTTCTCTTATATCAAGTGGAGAATCGTCAGAAATGGACTTTCTGTTGAATGCGATGACGCAGCTCGTAAAATCACTGGCATCAGAACCTGTCAGTTCAAAAAGGTATCTTCCACTGGTGTCACTTGAACCCGCAATAGAAACATCTTTAAGTGTAACGGAATCTGTATCTGAAACATCTACAACATGGAAGTTTCCGCCACTGGCAAGAACCAGTACGTATTTTCCGTTCCATCCAGATACAATGGGTAAGGTAAAGATTGGTAGAAGATGTTTGCCCTTCTGGAGAAAGAGCTTTTACAAATGATAGTTTTTGATAATCCATCATTTCTTCAAAGTTCAAGCCGAAAGAGAACTTATCCTCCCACCCCGGTAGGTAATCATGATCAACGGGAGTTGGAATCTCCATATTAGAAAAAACTTCAACGTAGTACTGTCCAGCAGGAACAGTATAAGTTTCGTATGTTGGGCTAACAGTAATATTTCCTTCTGGCGTTGAAGGAATGTTTATTTTCACACCTACATCTTTTTCTATTCTATCCTGAGGGTAAGTAACTTCGTGAAAGTGCTCAACCACATAACTTAGGTTTGACGAAACCTGAAGTGTATCAGGAATGGGAGAAAGAGAAAAATAGTACGGGAGATAAACATCACTACCATTTACAGTTCCTGTTTTATAAAAGAGGTAAACATCTCCGCTTGGTTTTCCGGGCGCACTTACATTAAAACTTTTTGTTGCTTGATATTGACAGTTCTGAAGCTCCGACCATGTTCCTTCCGAATATGTAACCTCACACTCTTCCAGCTGGAATCCTGCATAAAAATCGAAATCTATCCCTGGAACTTTGAAGTAACCCTCTTCAGGAATCAGATTCCACGAAAAACCACTACCGAGGTTAAAAGGAGTTGGTGTGGAAGGGAAAACCGAAGGAATTCCTGAATCGTAGAAAAATGAATAAAAGTTGTAGAGGGTTTCAGGAATAGGATTATTTAAATAGGTATATACAATCTGCGAACTCCACCCATCGTAAGGTGTTCCATTGAGAGAGTTGAAAGATTCGTAGACAGCATAGCTTTTGATTGGAAGCTTTGCACCATTGGAGTATTCGGTGGACGGCGCATAATCGATATCCGCAAAGTACCTTCCGTTTACATCTATATCTGCAGTTTCCTCACTCATATCTCCAAAGAACTTTTTCTTATCCACTCCAGGATAGTAGTTATTCCCTCCAGACTTGTAAAAAGAGAGATTCATTACAACATTGAGTGTTGTTGTTTCATTTTCGCTCATGTCAAAAGAGGCATCACCATAGTAGAGAGGATATTCGATACCGCCGTTGTCGAACTTTGAGATTATAACTGTCATAAACCTCTTTTCGCCAACAGGAATATTGACTGTAAAAGAGTGTTCTCCAGGAGAAAGATTGTCAAAAACCTGAGGAGTTGTTGAAATGTCTAAACCGTTTACGAGAAATACAACTTTGTAAGTGCCATCTTCACTCCTTGTATTCTCTATTCCCTCCGGAAAAACGAGGTTAACCTTTACAGGAACTGTTCTTAACTGGGCTACCTGCTGCAGAACTTCATTACTTTCCATGGATAAATCTTCTCCACCTCCTCCCCCGCAGCCAAGGAGAAAGAATGGAAGGGCTAGTGCAAGTTTTTTTCTCATAATTCCCCCGTAATTACGGTTAGCCACTTATGATAAAATTTTATTATATTAAAGAATAAGCTGTAAATAGAATCTTTCATGTTTCCATCAAAATTAATGGGAAACTTGGGTTTTCACTTTGTAGAGGAAAATGGAGGAGGTGTGGACTCTTCAAATGCTCTCACTGTAAAGAATGTAAAAATGAAATTTAAAGTTCTTGGAGCTTTTGGAGGGAAAGATAGAGAACGGAAAACAACCTCTTTTCTGTTTAGGGATTTTGTTATAGATGCTGGAAATCTCTTTTCAGCAGTTAACCACTCTTATCAGCTTCTGAACCTTTTTCTAACCCATTCTCATCTTGACCATATAATAGACCTTCCACTCTTTCTCGATTTTGCATTTACGAAAATGGAGAAGAGTTTAAAAGTATATGCGAGCAGCGAAACGATAGATGCACTCAGGAAAAATATATTCAACGAAACCATCTGGCCTGACTTTTCAAAGCTCTACCTCACTTCCGGAAAACCCGCAGTTGAATTCATTGAGATAAAAGAATTTGAGAATATAACGGTAGGAGAGTTTACAGTTACACCTCTACCAGCAGCTCACACAGTTAAAACCTTTGGTTTTAGAGTTGAGAGTAACGGTAAAGCAATAGTGTTGAGTGGGGATACAAAGAGCAATCTTCTCCTTTGGGAAATTATAAATAGCGATAGAAAGATAAAAGCTGTTCTCGTTGATGTCTCGTTTCCATCGAGGTTACAGAGAATTGCAGATGTATCTGGACATTTTACTCCGTCTTCCTTGGCTTCCGATTTAAAGAACTTAAAAAGGAATGTTGACATATACATCTATCACATAAAACCTGCTTACTACAACGAAGTAAAAAAGGAGATTGAGGAAAAACTTCCGTTTGTAAGAATACTTGAAGATAACATGCTTGTAGAGGTTTGAATTGGTACAGGAAAAGCTGAAGCTTCTTTTACAGGCTGCTGAGAGGATCACAAGGGAACAATCTCTGAATACCCTTCTTATAATACTTTCTGACCTTGCAAGGGAAATCCTTGATGTTGACAGGTGCAGTCTTTTTCTTGTAGATAAGAACAAGAGAACCCTCTGGACTATAGTTGCTCATGGGGTTGACAAGATTGAAGTTCCTTGGGATAAAGGAATAGTTGGTAGTGTTTTCCACAGAGGAGTGGCGGAAATAGTTCCCGATGCTTATTCAGATCCAAGATTTAACAGGGAGGTCGATAAGAAAACAGGATACAGAACAAGGAATATACTTGCAGTTCCTCTCTACAACAAAAAAGGAGAAGTAATAGGTGTTTTCCAGGCAATAAACAGGCTAACGGGAAATTTCTCTCAAGAAGACATAGAAATTCTTACACTTCTTGGGGGATACGCTGCCTCCGCCATAGAGAACTTCCAACTTTACGCTGAGCTTAAAAAGGCCCACAAAGAGGCGATTTTTAGACTTTCGTATGCTGCTGAGTACAAGGATAAGGAAACAAAAAATCACATTTTGAGAACTGGAATATTTGCAAGAGAGATAGCCAAGGAATTGGGATTCAGCGATGAAGAGTGTGAGATTATATTCCTTGCCGTTCAGATGCACGATATCGGGAAAATAGGCATTCCTGATAAGATACTCTTAAAGCCTGGTCCTCTTACTTTGGAAGAATGGGAAATAATGAAGAAACACACGATAATCGGCTACAACATCTTAAAGGATAGCAACAGTAAAATGCTCCATGTTGCAGCCCTTGTTGCACTTGAACACCATGAGAAAATGGATGGTTCAGGTTACCCTTACGGTAAAGTTGGAGAGCAAATATCTTTTTACGGAAGACTTGCGGCCGTCGTTGACATATTTGATGCACTTACATCAAAAAGATCATACAAAAAACCCTGGTCAGTTGAACAGGTTGTAGGACTATTCAGACATGAAGTTCAGAATGGAAGACTTGACGGTGAAATTGTTGAAATACTTTTAAAAAAAGTTGATGACTTCATGGAGATAAAAAGAAGATTTCCCGACGAAGAGTAGAGAAAGTTTTTCCGACTAAGTTTACTCTCTCAATAGAGTTTTTCTTAAAACGTTAATAGCCCTATATGGGTCGCCGTAAAATAGCATCTCCTATGAGATCAACAGAATTCATCCCGCTCCAGATAGGTGGAAAAAACTTTGAAAGTTCTTCCTAAACTGGTTCTATATCTGCAAGCTCTAAGAAACGTAATTTGAAGCTAAAGCTCCAGGTCCTCCAGCGTTCGTGATAATAAGAACCCTATCTCCCTTCAATCTTCCATAGGCAGAGAGAAACTGACAGCAGTCAAAAGCCTCTTCTATAGTATCAACGACAATTCCCCCTTTTGTTTCAATTGTATCTTTGGAAATTTTAAAGTCACAAGCCAAGGTAGTGTACGATATTTTGTGTAAGCTTGAGAAATGGGATAACCTCCTGGGGAACACCCCACAAATACCAACCCCAGGAGGCAAAAATGGAACTACAGAAGATTTTACCAGACCTCGTTAAAGAAGTGGTAAAACAAACCTTAGAGTCAATCATGACAGCTGAAAGAGAAGTGTTTCTTAAAGAACATGGAGGAACAAAGAACGGTTTTTACGTCAGAAACCTTGATACTGTTGTAGGAAAACTAAAAAACCTGAAAATCCCAAGGGACAGGGAAGGAAGATTTAGAACTAAGCTGATAGAACCTTACAAAAGGAGAGACATCAACCTTGAGGACTTAATCCTTGGAATGTTTGCCTCTGGCATGAGTGCAAGAACAATAGCCCAAGCTCTTGAGAGCGTGTTTGAGCTTAAATACTCGCCTTCAACTATAAGTAAGATATCGCAGGTGACCTTAGAGGAAATAAGCAAGTGGAAACAAAGAAAGCTCAAGAGGAGATACTCAGTCATAATGCTTGACGGAATGTGGCTATCTGTCAGGAGAGATACTGTTGAGAAAGAAGTTGTTCTTTTTGCTCTTGGTATAGATGAGGAAGGATACAGAGAAATACTTGATTTTGAAGTTAATCCTTCGGAAGGAGCTGAGAGCTGGCTGGAAATGATAAAGAGGCTTTATGACCGTGGTGTGAGAGAAGTTCTCCTTTTCGTAGCTGATGGAGTTACTGGACTTGAGGAAAGGATAAAGGAGTACTTTCCAAAAGCAGACTTTCAATCCTGTGTGGTTCACAAAGTGAGAAATACTCTGAACAAGGTAAGAGCTAAAGACAGGAAGAAGATAGCGAAGGACTTAAAGAGGATATATCAAGCCTCTACGGAAGAAGAGGCTCTGAGGGGTTTTGAGAAGTTCAAAGAGAAGTGGGGATCAAAGTATCCTAAGGTTGTAAAGTCCTGGGAACAGGAGCTTTATAAGTTCCTTACGTTCCTCAAGTATCCTGAGTCCATTCAGAGAGTGATATACACGACAAATCTGATAGAAAGGACGATAAAGGAGATAAGGAAGAGGGTTAAGGTAATAGGAGCTTTACCGTCGGTTAGTGCTGTTGAGAAGTTCGTTTATCTCAGGGTAGCAGTGCTTAATGATAGATGGTCTGACAGGGTAATTAATGGCTTTTTAGAAGCCAGGGAGGAACTTAAGGAGATGTTTTTCAGGAGGTACTCCTAATAGCTTACACAAAATTATTGACACAACCCAAGCCAAAGGCTGATTTTCAATCCTGCTTGGTTCACAAAGTCAAGAACACGTTCAACAAGGTTAGAGCAAAAGACAGGAAAAAGATAGCTAATGATTTAAAAAGGATATATCAGGCTTCTAACGAAGAGGAAGCTTTAAAGGCTTTTGACAGAAGGTGCTCCTAATGGCTTATACAAATGACACAACCATTCCAGAAGGCTACAAAAAGTATGTTCATTCTTTTTTGAGAGAGTGGGGCTGGATGTAAAAGAAAGTTCTTATGGAAATACAGAAGAAGTGAAAAGTTCCAATATGCATACAGGTAAACTTCCAATAGGCATACAGAATAGTAGTCAAGGAAACTCGGGAAAAGATAAGTACAACACTTCTACAGATTCAAGAAAATCCATTTACTACATCATAGTTACTACATCTAAAAGGAATACTACATCTAACGCCGACATATATAATGGTGGCGACAAAAATTTAAATGCGTTTTCTTTAGAAAAGACCGAAAACAAAAGGGGGAACACATCTAACGTAGATTCAATGATTATTTGCTGTTCCCTATACAAGCCCTTACAGGCTAAAGATAAAGGTTTTGTAAAATCAGATATTGAGAATAATGAGAATAGATGCAAGTCTAATAATTCTTATGTCTCTCCTGTCAGAGGGATTCAGGACGACACTTTTTTATACCCCATGACTATAACAAATTGACATTTGTTATAGTCGCCGGTAAAAAGGAAGAGTAAAAGGATAAGGACTAATAGGAGTGGCAGGATGAATCAGGAAAATGAGGGTAATTTTCTTAACCATAAAAATTTAAGGGTAACCAGCAAGTTTCCTTTTCCTCTGTGCGAAAAGGGAAAAAGCAAAACATCAATATATTTGCCCAAATTCATCTACTATAATACATCATACTACTGAAATCAAAATAGAGGAAATATATCGATGTAGCTGGGATTAACCATAAAATTTTAAGGGTAACCAAATGGAGTTGAGTCAGGCAATAGAACTCTTCCTCAAGTTTAAGTCAAAAGAACTTTCGGAAAGAACACTAAAAGAGTATAGGAATGACTTAGAGCTGTTCAAAAAGATAGTTGGTGATAAGGATGTTGAATTTATTAAAACTGCTGACATAATGATTTTTAGGACATCCATGGAATGCAGTCCATCTCTTATAAATCGCAGAATCTCTGCCCTTAATACGTTTTTTAACTTTCTTGTTGACATGGAAATAATCAGAAATAATCCGGTAAAGCCATCACTCAGAATCAGAAAAGTTAAACAGAAAGTTCCTGAGGCTTTAACAAACGAAGAAGTTGAAAAAGTTTTAGCTGTGGCAAGAGAAAGATCCTATAGAGATTACCTGATGATCAAAACAATTCTCTACTGCGGTTTGAGGATTTCTGAACTTCTCTCTCTTACAAAAGAGAGTCTCGTAGAAGTAAAAGACAGAAAGGTTTTAAGGGTGATAGGAAAAGGAGGAAAAGAAAGGTTTATCCCCCTGCCGGAAAAGTTCAGCAGAGAACTGGAAGAGTACATAAAGACAATAAAAACCGAAAAGCTCTTTTCTCTTACCTATCAGGGAGCCAAGTACATATTTGACAGAATAAAGAAAAAAAGTGGTGTTAACCTTCATCCCCACAAGCTCCGCCACACCTTTGCAACAATTCTTGTTGATAAAGGAGTTGATATAAGGATTATTCAGGCTTTTCTGGGGCATGCTTCTCCCAATACGACAGCTCGTTATGCTAAAGTTAGAGATGATGTAATGTTCAGGGTTTCTGATAAGGTTTTCAATGATTAACTATAAAATTTTATAGTTAACGAGGGTAAGATGGAAGTATTCATGGTAGATATTGGCAAAGGAACTCAGGACATTCTCTACAGTGATGAAAAACTCAACACAGAGAACTGGATAAAAGCCATTCTTCCTTCTCCAACGACACTTCTTGCCCAAAAAGTTAAGGAGCTAAACAAAGATCTCAAAATTGACGGTTACATAATGGGAGGAGGGCCTGTAAAAAAGGCGATCCTTGAACATTTAAAAAAAGGGTTCAGAGTAACCATCTCTAAAAAGGCTGCAAGGACAATCAGAGATGATCTGGAAGAGGTTAAGAGGTTAGGAATAGAGATAGTGGAAAAAGTCGAAGATCCAGACCTCGTTTTGAGAGATCTCGATTTTGAAATGTACGGAAAACTTTTAGAGCTTGCTGGAAAAGAGTTTGCTCCAGATTTTGTCGCCGTTGCCTGTCAGGATCACGGCTTTGTAAAGGGACAGAGCGATAGAGTAACCCGATTCAAATACTTTGAGGAAAAATTAGAAGAGACAAAAGACCCCCATGAGTTTTTCTTCACAGAGAAAACAGGATTCTTTTCTCGATTTGATTCAATTCTTGACCAATTGAAAGAAAAGGGATACAGCGGTTTTGTCATGGATAGCAAGGTTGCTTCAATTTGCGGAATACTTGCGTATGCTAACAAACAGGGAATCAAGGAGTTCGTTGGTCTTGACATCGGAAATGGACATACCCTTGGTGTTTCGATAAAAAAAGGAGAAATCTGTGGACTTTTTGAACATCACACTAAATACCTGACACCTGAAAAGTTGAAGGAGCTGGTGAATAAGCTATCGGAAGCTACTCTTACTTTTGAAGAAGTTTTCAACGATAATGGACATGGAGCTGTTGTTTTTGAAAAAATCAATCCAGAAAAAGTACTGATAGCAGGTCCCAACAGAGCATTATTTAAAGAGTACGGAGATTTTGCCTATCCTGGTGGTGATGTAATGATTACAGGATGCATAGGTCTATATGAAACATCCAGGAGAACAAAAGTTTAACCATAAAATATTACAGTTAACTTTATTCCTTGAAGAGATCCCTTCTTCAACTTTAAAAATCTTTATATATTTAACCTGACAACAATAGCATCTATAAAAACGGCTGGAGGAAGTATGTTCGACATAGCGGATGAAGGCTTTCAGGGCCCTGTAATAAAGGTCATTGGCGTAGGCGGTGGCGGCGGAAATGCCGTCGCAAGAATGCTCGAAAAAGGTATCGAGGGCGTAGAATTCGTTGCAGTTAACACCGATGCCCAGGTTCTTTCTAAGCTCTCTATCCCTATAAAAGTCCAGATCGGTGAGAAGCTCACAAAGGGTCTTGGCGCCGGCGGTAAACCTGAAATTGGTGAACAGGCTGCCCTTGAAGATGAACCCAAAATCAGAGAAGTCCTCGAAGGTTCCGATATGGTCTTTATCACTGCCGGTATGGGAGGTGGTACAGGTACTGGAGCTGCCCCTATTGTAGCCAAGATTGCCAAGGATATGGGTATCCTGACTGTCGGTGTTGTTACAAGACCTTTCGATTTTGAAGGTAGAAAAAGACATGAGTTTGCAGAAGCTGGTATCAGAAGACTGAAAGAGTTTGTAGATACTCTTATGGTTGTTCCTAACCAGAAGCTTCTTACTGTCGCTCCAAAGGATATGAGTATTCTTAATGCCTTTAAGCTTGCTGATAATGTTCTTTATCAGGCTGTTAAGGGAATAAGTGAGGTTATTACAAGACCTGGTCTTATTAACCTTGACTTTGCCGATGTAAAGTCAGTTATGCATAGTGGTGGATATGCTCTTATGGGTACAGGAGAGGCGAGTGGAGAAGATAGGGCTCTTACTGCTGCAAGGAAGGCTATTGATAATCCTCTTCTTGAGAATGTTCAGGTTGAGGGGGCAAGTAGGATTTTAGTAAACATTACTGGAGGAAATGATTTAACTCTTGATGAGGCTTATGCTGCTGCGGGGCTTATTAAGGAGAGGGCTAAGAGGGATGATACTAACTTCTTCTTTGGCGTGAGCATTGATGAATCCTTAGAGAATGCTATTCAGGTTACAGTGATTGCTACTGGTTTTGATGAGAAGGGAAGACCTATGAGATTTACAACTGGATTTACCGAAGAGAGAAGTTACTCCTCTTCAGTAACCCCTCCATTCAGTGGTCAGGAAGCGGTAGAAGAGTTAGATATTGATATATCCAAACTACTGGAAAGTTTGAAAGATGAGGATTAACCCTTCCAGGTGCTGGAAGGGTTTTCTTTTATTCGATTATGTTTTCCAAATTTATCTTTATTGCGCCTCTTATTAGCATTTCCTCAATAGCCCTTTCTGTATCACCGGGCTTAACGTCAACACCTCTCGAAGCATCTTCAAGGAAAAATGTGACATATCCTAAATTTAGGGCTCCTAAAACTGTGTTTTTAACACAGTAATCTGTTGCAAGGCCACCAATGAAAACTCTTTTTATTCCTCTTTCTTTAAGAAGATCATTGAGAAGTGTTCCCTGGAATCCGGAGTATGCTTCAAGTTCTGGTTTATCTCCTTTGTTTATTATGAAAGCGTCTGGGGGAAGTTTTAACGTTGGTGCAAACTGAGCGCCTTTACTCCATTGAACACAATGTTTTGGCCAGAGTCCACCATTTTCTTTAAAGGAGATGTGATTTTCTGGATGCCAGTCTCTGGTTGCAAACACTGGTTGACCTTTTGAAACAAAGAGTTCTATGTATCGATTAAGCGGTTCTATTACTTCATTTCCCTTAGGAACCGGGAGAGCACCTCCCGGCAGGAAATCATTTTGAACATCGACAACAATGAGAGCGTCGCAGGGAGTTATCATTACCATGTTATCCCTCAACAACCAGCTCAAAAGCTTTAAGTGCTAATTCTGTAGCTTTTTCAACCGAGAGCTTAGAAGTGTTCAGCTTGAGATGGAAAAGATCGATCTTTGTAATATCAGCATCACAGAGATCTCTGTAGAACTCTTTTTCCTTATCGTCAATCTTTCTAAGTTGCTTTTCTGCTTCGTCAAGAGAAACGCCTGTTTTCTCAGCATAGACTTTTACTCTGTCTGAAAAAGGAGCTTCTACTTTTATGTGGAGAGAGTTTGGATACTCTCTAAGAATACATGCCGCCGCATGTCCAACAATTACAATGTTGTTTGAAACTGCAAAAGCTATAACTGTCTTTGTAAGAGCCTCTCTAAACTGTTCAAAAGTGATTTCCTCTTTCCCTTTTCCTCCCAAAATTGCACTGAAGTCTATAAAACTTCTATCGAGCTGGAAAAGGTCAAATAGAGAAAGCTTTGAAGGAACATACTTGAATTCGTTGAAATCCTCTATTTCCCACTCAGGAACGTTGAGTCGCCTTGCAGTTTCAGTTAGAATCTCTCCAAAAACAACTCTGTATCCCAGTTTCTCTCCAATAGCTTTCGCTACATCCAGCCCAAGGGAGCCAAGCTCAAAAGTTACCGTAACTATACCCATTTTCCCCTCCAGCAGTTTCTCTTTTAAGGTTCTATTTCCCGAGAGAAGTTCATTTCTAATTTTATCAACTAATTCGATAAAAAAGTCTGAATTAACATAGAAAGGTAGAATTTTATCCAGCTGCATAAGAAACTTTTCTATTGCAGGCAGAACATCTTCACAGCAGATAGTTAGTTCTTCATCTTCGTAAATAATCTCAATGGCTTCTTCAGCCCTATTCATTTAAAACTTCCTCTAACTGGATTTCAGGAAGATCATTGAGGCTGTCAATGCCGAAGTGATAAAGGAATGCTTTGGTTGTCCTGTAAAGCTTAGGTCTTCCAGGAGAGTCTGCTCTTCCTGCAACCTCTATCAGTCCCTTTTCAAGAAGGGATTTCAGAGCTCCATCAGGGTTCTGTCCCCTGATCTGCGCTATCTCTCTCTTTGTTATAGGCTGCTTGTATGCCACTATTGCAAGGACTTCCAGAAGGTGCTTTGACAGCTTTACCGGTCTATCTTCCACAAACTGTTTTATAGTTTCAGAGAGATCGTAAGCTGTGAAGAACTTGTACCCTCCACCAATTTTCCTGATAATAATTCCCCTGTCCCTATACTCTTCAATCAGCTGATTAATTGCCTCTTCAACTTCCTCAACTTCTAAACCAAGTTTTTCAGAGAGCTTTTCAACGGAAACAGGCTCCTGAGAAAGGAAGATAGCCGCTTCAACAATCCTCTTAACTCTATCCATCGCTCAAAATCTCTTTAACAATTTTCTCTACAGAATCTTCTATTCCAAATTTTTTAATGTTTTCTGAAAGTTCCCTTGTTACGATTATATCAAAGAGGAGTTTCTCAATTAACTCTACAAACAAATCGGGAGTAATCTCTTTCTGTTTCCGCAAAAAACATCCACCCTGCTCTTCAATTTCTTTTGCATTGTAGTACTGATGGTCATCAACAGCATAGGGAAAAGGAACAAAGAGAGCTGGAATGCCAAAAAGCGCAATTTCTGAAACAGCCAGAGCTCCAGACCTTGAAACTACACCATCTGCAACAGCGTAGAGCTTCCACACTTCTTCAAAGAAAGGAAAAACTCTTGCGTCAATGTTTGCCTTTCTGTAGATGGATTGGAGTTCAGGAGACTTCCCCTCACCTGAAACGTGGACAACCTGGAGCTTATCTCTGTACCTTTTAAGAAGAGGAGCAGTTTTCTCCATAATTTCGTTGAGCCAGAGAGCTCCCTGACTTCCGCCAATCACAAGAAGCGTCTTTTTATCAGGATTGAGCTGGAGCTCATTTAAAGCCTTTTGTCTTACCTTTTCCCTTTCCTTCGTTGCCAGAATGATCTCTTTCCTGACAGGATTCCCCGTGAAAATTGCCTTTTCTCCAAAGAATCTCTCTCCACTTCTGTAACCAACCAGAACCTTCTTTGAAAACCGTGAAAGAAATCTGTTTGTCTTACCCGGGATACTGTTCTGCTCATGAAGGATGAGAGGAACTCCTGACAACCAGGCTGAAATCCCCAGAGGAAAAGAGACATAACCACCAAAGAGAACGACCTTATCTGGCTTAAAGTCTCTGATTATCCTCAGTGCCTCTCCCGTTGATCTAAGAACTGTAAAAAGGTTTAAAACACTCTTGATTCCCTTTCCTCTGACTCCTTTTACGTTTAAGAGCACACGATCCTGGGGTAAAAGTTCCTGTTTCCTTCTTTCAATACCGTTTATTGTTCCCACATAAAGAATCTTAGCCCCGAGCTCTGAAAGCCTGTCTGCGACAGCTAAGCATGGGAAAAGGTGACCTCCTGTGCCTCCTCCGCCCAACAAGATTTTCAAGCGTACCTCCCCCTCTCCATCATTCTCAAGTTGATTTTTTCCTCTTTTGGTAAGAGCTTTGCAATATTCATGAGGAAACCAACGGCAATAAACATCGATATGAGAGATGTCCCACCGAGGCTCATAAATGGTAGTGTTATTCCTGTGGTTGGGACAAGCCCGAGGTTAACACCCATGTGAACCATGCCTTGAAGGAAGATATAGAGTGTAAGTCCTAAAGCCATAAACTTTCCAAGTTTTTCATCGGTTCTATCAGCTATAGAAAGCCCTAAGTAGAGAATTGCAAGGAATGCAAGGAGAACCAAACCAGCACCTATTGCTCCCACTTCTTCGGCAACGTGGGCGTACATGAAATCACTGAAAGAGAATGTAAGGAAGAGAAGCTTTGATTGTTCTCCCTGTCCTATTCCCATTCCCGTTAATCCACCTTTTGCAAAAGCAACGAACGCCTGAACGAGCTGATAGCTGTTGTACTTTCCAGGAGCATGGAAATACCCGGCTGGATCAAGAAGCATTTTTATCCTTGCTATCCTGTAGGGTGCTGTAATAACAGCAACCACAAACATTACTGCACCTAAGATTGAAGGATAGAGAACGTACTTGATATTAAGTCCTGTAATGAAAAGAATTGCGAAAATGACGATGGAGAGAATCATCGCAGAGCCAAGGTCTTTCTCAAGAAGAATAAGGAAAACCGGGAAAAAGGAGAGAACAACAAAGCCAGCAAATATCCTTGGATAGGACTGGATTTCGTACCACTTATACTTTACGTAACCAGAAACAAAAAGAATTACCAATACCTTTGCAATTTCAGCAGGCTGGACAGAAAAGCCCCCAATGAATATCCAGCTTTTGGAATTGTTCACCTCCTTTCCAAAGATGAGAACTATAATGAGGAGAAATATTGCTGCTCCATAGAGACTCCAGAGATATTTCTTGTCAGCTAACTTCCTATAGTCTAAGTATTTGTAAATCAAAACGGAAATTACCACTCCAATGAAAAAGGCAATTCCCTGTTTAAGTGCGAAAAGATGGGGAGCAACACCGTGTTTTATACAGTAGAAGTAACTGCCAGTATAGACAAAAATTATTCCAGCAATGGAAAGAGCTATAGAGATAAGAAATATCAGAAAAGCAAACCTTCTTCTATTACTCTGCAAGTTTTTCCTCCAGCAGTTTCACAGCTTCTTTAAATTTCTCTCCTCTATCTTCAAAGTTTTTAAACATGTCAAAGCTGGCACATCCTGGAGAAAGTAAAACTGTATCCTCTACGGATGCAAACTCGTAAGCAGTTTCAACTGCTTGAAAGATATTATCCTCTACCTCTACATCAACTATATCAGAGAAAGTCTTCCTGAACTGTTCTGCTGTCTCCCCGATTGCAACTATCCTTTTTACTCTCTCTCTGACAAGCTCCCGTAAAGGAGAAAAATCCAGTCCTTTATCACTTCCGCCGGCTATAAGGATAACATTCCTGAAGCTTTCAAGGGCTTTCTTCAGAGAGTCAACATTTGTGGATTTTGAATCGTTTATAAACCTGACACCGTTAATTTCAGCTACAAGCTCAGTCCTGTGAGGAAGTCCACGGAAAGTTCTAAATCCATTTAGAATTTCTTCATCTGGAACATCTAAGTTCTTGAGAATCAGAAGGGCCGCCATGTAGTTCTCTACATTATGAACCCCTTTAAGAGGCAGTGAATCCACCTCTATTTCAAGACTTCCACACAAGATCTTTCCGTCTTTAAAGAAAGCATCTGCTTTCTCCTTTCTGCTGAAGAAGTTAAACTTATCTCCTTTTAATTCTTTTAAAGCCGGATCATCAAGGTTCAAAACAAGGATTTCTGAATGGTCTAAGAGCTTAAGCTTTGCCTCTACATACTCATCAAAACTTTTATACCTGTTCATGTGGTCTGGAGTGATATTGAGGATAACAGAAATAGAAGAATGGAAATCTTTCAGATCTTCAATCTGAAAACTTGAAAGTTCCAGAACTGTTATAGAATCATTTGTTGTCTCTTCAGCAAAAGAGGAAAAAGGTATCCCGAAGTTCCCACCTACAAACGCTTTATAGCCGGCTTCTTTAAGAACGTGGTAGATCAGAGCTGTTGTTGTGCTCTTTCCGTTTGTACCGGTTATGGAAATGATCTTCCCTTCAGAGTAACGGTAAGCAAGCTCAATCTCTCCAATTACCTCAATACCTCTTTCTCTGTAGGAGACAACAATCGGATGGTACGGCGGAATTCCGGGAGACTTGACTACAAGATCTGGAAACTCAGGAAGTTCAACCGGTTCTTTATCGTCATAAAAAGTTATATTGAATCCTTTTTTCTCAAGAAGCTCCGCAGCAGCTTTTCCACTCTTTCCTTTTCCGAGAACAACAGCGTTCATAGCATCTCCTGTTCATTTTGAAGCCTGCAAGGTCTAAATTAGGTTAAAATTCTCGCCATATCCACATCTGGGGAGGAAAATGTTTATAAAAAGACTTTCAAACGGTGTTACCTGTTCTATTAGAGAGAGAAACGACCTTAACTCTATAACTGTTAGCGTCTGGATAAGGGCAGGAGCAGCTTACGAAGATGACAGGACAAGAGGAATCGCCCATTTCTTGGAACACATGATGTTTAACGGAACAGAGAACTTCCCTCCCGGTTATATCGATAGGGAAGTTGAATTCTTGGGTGGAGAGATAAATGCTGCAACTTCCTATGATTTTACTTACTACTACATAAACCTCCCATACGAACATGGAGAAAGAGCTGTTGAACTGCTTTCAGAACTTGTACTTCATCCCCTCTTCTCCGAAGAAATGGTTGAAAAAGAAAGACCGATTGTCCTTGAGGAAATAGCAAGAAGCAAAGACAACCCACAGGAAATATTTATAGAGACCTTCATGGAAAAGCTTTACAGGAAAGCCCCCTACAGGTATCCAATTTTAGGTTTTGAAGAGACCGTTAGTGCATTCACATCTGAAGATGTTAAGGGCTTTTATGAGAAGTTCTACACTCCAGATAGGATAACCGTTTCAATTGCAGGAAAAGTAAATACTGAAGCAATGTTTGAATTAGTTGAGGAGAAGTTTGGAACATTTGAGAGGAGCTCTAAGGTTGATGAACCAGAGGTTGAGGAAGCAATAACTCCAGCAGAAAAGTTTGAAGTCAAGCACCCTGCAGTTGCTGTTCCAAACCTCATCTTCGGCTGGAGATTACCACCGTGCAGCAGAGAAGACGTCTATTTCGAAATACTTGATTCCCTTCTCTCTTCTGGAAGAAGCAGCATTCTTTATCAGAGGTTAAGAGAGACCGGAATAGCCTACGCAGCATACTCAAACTATCAAAACCTTCTCTTTGGCTCAAACTTCTTCATAGCAGTAATAACCGACAAGCTCAAAGAGAGCGAAAAAGCTGTCAGAAAGGTAGTGGAAGAAGTCGTTTCAATTTCTGAAGAGGAATTTGAGTTTGCTAAAGCTAAACTCCTTAAAGGAGAGATATTTGGCAGAGAGAGCGGTGAAGCTGAGGCTGACGCCATAGGTTATGCTTTGACAGTCATGAGAGATCCAGACTACTACAGAAAGTTCTTTGAAGATCTAAAAAAAGCTAACTTTAAAATATTTAGAGAAAGAATCTCTTTTCTCTTAGAAAAGCCTCTCATTGGAGTTCTTAAAACCGAGTAAGCCGTCAGGCTTACTCGACACACTTGAGGTTTTCTTTGAACACTTTTACCTCATACTTTTCTTTAAGCTTTTCTATCTCTTCTTCTGCCAGTTTTCTCGCCTTTTCTGTTGTAAGCATTCTCTTTATCTTCGAGTATGCGTCTCCATAGAGAAGAGTCTTTGATGGATATCTCTTCTTAACGATCACCAGGAGAGTTCTTCCATCTGGCATTACAAGGATATTGGCATCTTTGTTCTTCTCCTTAAAAACGAGAGCAGAAACTGGATTTCTATCAACGTCTGCTGCTGTTACTTTCCACTTTTTGAGAGTGGAGTAGATATTTTTCGGTATTGCCTCTTTCAGAGACTTCCCTTTCTCAATGGCAGAAAGGGCTTTCTTTGCTTCATTCTCATCTGGAAACTCAAAGATCTCTATGTCTGCTCTCTCCGGAGTTCTGAGCTCAGATTTGTGTTTTTCATAGTACTCTTTTATCTCCTTATCAGTAACTTTGACTTTTGAAAGAATTCTCTTTTCAAAGTCTTTCACAGCAAGGTCTTCCATTAGCCTATTGTACGCTACTAAAAAAACCTCTTTTTTATTAAGACCTTCTTTCTCTGCCAATTTCGAAAGAACGTAATATGTAACTGCTTCTCTAAGATTTTCCTGTGATGAATTCTTAGAAAGGATAGGCTTCACATCTTTGTAGTGAACGGTTATTCCATCGTAGGTTGCAACAATATCGTTTAGCATGTAACTATCCTTCTGCTTAAATTTAATTTCCTTCTCTATTTCTTCTAAGATCTGATTTCTCTTTGATTGGAACTTTTGAGCCTCAAGGTTTATTCTGATAGCTTTTTTAAGCTCTGGTGTAACTTTCTTTCCTTTGTAGTATTTCTCGATGGCTTTCTGGAGCTCTTCATCTGAAACCTTTACATCTCCAACTTTTGAATTCAGATACCTGTAAGCAAGTTGCTTTATCTTGAACTTTTCAAGTCTCTTTTTTACTTCAGGGTTTTCTAAGAATCCTTTTTCCTGTGCATAAAGAACTATCAATTGTCTATCAACTATCTTTTGAAGCAGTTTTTCTTTTCCCTTTTCTCCAAAGTAATACCGTTTCATAACCCATTTAGGGATTGAATCTTCGATTCTTTCGTAATAAGCAACGGTTATCGTTTTACCATCAATTTTTGCCAGAGGTGTTTCTGAAGTACAAACCGGTTCTTTTTTAGAAATTGTCTCTGAACTGTTATTGCTGGGATTTGAGCAACCAGCAAGGAGGGAAATGACGGTTACAGCGGTTAGAAGCTTCTTCACAACAACCTCCAATATCGAGAGATAAGAACATTCTATCACAAATAAATAAATTGCTTAAATTCTCATCTTGTCAACCAGTTTTTTTACCACAAGATCAAAATAACTGCTGTCTTCTAAGGACTCTATCCAGTCCTGAGGAATGGCTGAAACTCCGAGATAACCCCCAACAATCCCGCCTGTGATGAAGGCAATCGCGTCTGTATCGCCACCGAAATCTCCATAAGAGTTAACAGCTTTAAGGATGGCGTTTCTAAAATTCCTGCTGTTTTCCATAGCCAGAAAGAGTGCTATTGAAAAGCTCTCAGGAGCAAAACTTCCATTTCCAAGAAGCAGTATGAGGTCATCAATAGAGTCGATTTCCTTTAATATTGCCTGAGAAACCATATCAAGATAAGCTCTAACCATCTCTGTCTGGGCAAAGCTTTTCAGGATTTCAATAAATCCAAACCTGTCTTCTTTTGTGGCAAAAATTACTCTTCCACCGATAACTTCAGACACTGCAACCGCCAAAACCCCTGCCGTATCGAGAAGGGCTTCATCATCATGGGTTATTGAAGCTATTCTTATCCCATCCTCATAGGCATCGTAACTGCTATCCCACCTGAAAATCCCTGCTGCAAAGGCTGGAATTGCTCCATCAATATCGGCACTCTTTACCCTTGCCTCAGTTGGATCTACTCCACCAGCATAGGCAAGAGCTGCGTTAACGTGGGAACCTGCAGGATACCTATGGGACTTCTCATCTTTCACCCATTCAATTAACTTCTCTATGTAGAGCTCCTCATCGAAAATTCCCTTTTCAGCGTAAACCTCAAGAGCAATGAGAAATATCTGGGTTTCGTGGGAATACTGACCTTTTTTAAGAAAAGGACAGACAGAAAGAGGCGATGGCTCTGCAAATCCTATGATTGGTCTCCCATAGGCTTTCTTCACAGTCTCTCTGTCCATCTCCTCAACAAGAGTTCCCAAAGCGTCTCCAATTGCAGCACCAAGGACAGCACCTTTTATCTTTTCGTAAAGCATTTTCAAACTCTCCCGAATGAATTAGGATTTTATGAGTGGGAATTATAATTATAGAATCACAATCCAAAATGGAGGTTTGAAGTTGGAAAAGTTCTACGTTACAACACCAATTTACTACGTCAACGATAAGCCACACTTAGGGCATGCATATACAACAACTGCTGCAGATATCATTGCAAGGTTTAACAAATTCTTAGGAAGGGATGTTTTCTTTTTAACAGGAACAGATGAACACGGGCAGAAGATTCAGCAGGCTGCCGAAAAGAGGGGAATGACTCCAAAGGAGTTTGTGGATACTCTTGTCCCGAAGTTTAAGGAGCTCTGGGAGAAGCTCAACATTTCCTATGACCACTTTATAAGGACAACAGACCCTGAACACATAAAAGCTGTTCAATACATCTTCAAGAAATGTTACGAAAACGGAGATATTTATCTTGGAGAGTATGAAGGCTGGTACTGTATCCCTTGTGAAACCTACTACACAGAAAAGGATCTTCTTGAAGGTAAACTTTGTCCAATGTGTAAAAGGGAAGTTGTAAGAGTCAAAGAGGAGAGTTATTTCTTCAGGCTCAGCAAGTATCAGGACAAACTTCTGGAACTCTACGAGAAGAATCCAGATTTTATAGCTCCCGACTTTAGAAGAAACGAAATCGTTAACTTTGTGAAGCAGGGACTTAAAGACCTATCTATCAGCCGAACAAGTTTTACATGGGGAATTCCTGTTCCGATTAACGAAAAACACGTCATTTATGTCTGGTTTGACGCCCTTACAAACTATCTGACAGCAGTTGGTTATCCAGAGGATACAGAGAGATTAAATCACTACTGGCCTGCAGATCTTCATCTTGTTGGAAAGGATATCCTCAGATTCCACACAGTCTATTGGCCTGCTTTCTTAATGTCTGCCGGACTTGAAGTTCCGAAGAGAGTGTTTGCCCATGGCTGGTGGACTGTCAACGGCGAGAAGATGAGTAAATCCAAAGGAAACGTTGTTGATCCATTTGAACTTGTTGAGAAGTTTGGTGTTGATCAGGTAAGGTTTTTCCTCTTTAGAGAGGTTTCCTTCGGACTTGATGGAGACTTTACCTATGAAAAGCTTGTTGCAAGGATAAACGGAGAGTTAGCAAACGATCTCGGAAACCTCTTTAATAGAACTCTTTCAATGCTCAAGAAGTACAAAAGTAGCATTGTGCCGGAGCCAAAAGGCGTTGAAGATGAACTGGATGTTAAACTGAAAAACAAAGCCCTTGCAACCGTTTCAAAACTAAATGAGCTCATACCAAAAGCAGAACTTACAAAAGCTCTCGACGAAATCTGGCAGTTCGTCTCTTTCGTAAACTTCTACATTGACAGAAGAGCTCCCTGGTCACTGAACAAAGAAGGAAAAGAAGAGCTCGATAGAGTTCTCTATAACATGGTTGAGGCGTTAAGGTTCATAACTGCTTTTGTGTATCCTTACATGCCTTCTTCTGCTGAAAAGATGGCTGAGATGTTGAAACTCGGTAAAAAGGCTGAAGATTTGAGGATTTCAGAATTTGAAGAGTGGGGTGGAATAAAGCCAGGAATTGAGCTCGAGAAGGGAGGTATTCTCTTCCCAAGGGTTGAGTACAATCCAGAGACTGGAGAGGTTTCAATAGCTAAGACAAAGAAAGGCAAATAAATGGTTTGAGGGGGATTTATCCCCCCTTTTTCTGTTACCACTCCAAGTCAAACCTTAAACCTTCGTAATAAGAGTTATTATTCCCTACTGTTCCGACCAGAGAAAGCTTACAGAATCTCCCAGGTTTTAACGATATGACAATCCCTCCTTCTTCACCTACATAACTACCAGAAAACCGCAAAAGTCTATCGTAGAGGAGCTTAATTTCCGGTTTTAGCCTATCGATTCGTTTTAGTCCTGTTTTTAATTCCCTCGAGACAGTCAGTTTGGCAAATCGGACATCACTTTCCCCAGGTCTATAGATGTAGCTATCATCTCTATGGTATTCTCTTAGACCAAAAGTGCGAAAGGCTTTTGAATAAACCCTATAAAGTCCATAAAACCTTAGTCTATAAATATTAAATTTCCCTGAAATGAAACTTCCCCAGCTATTATCGGTTTCTGTTCCATATTCTTTCAAATAACCAAATTTCATATTTTTGCCCGTATAACCGAAGGAGTAAATCGAGTTAAATTCGCTCCTGTTGGTCCTATAAAGGTAAGAGAACACAAAATCCTTATAAGGAACTGTCAGGTAGAGGTAGTGAAACTTTGAGCTTCCTTTTAAAGTTTCTCCGTGCTGCTCGAAGAAATAGCCTCCAGAAACTATTCTGCTAAAAGAAATCCCAGTCAAGTTTTCAGAGACAAAACCTAAGATTGTTAAATTTTGAAGACCAAGAATTAGATTTTCCCTGCTATAACTTACTTCCTCAAAGTGCCACAGCTTTCCATGGTTCTTGCTGTACTTGAAATTGTCTGCTGTATTTCCCCAAACAACATAGTCAATCTTTGAGTCCTTTCCTGTTGAAACCTTCAGTTTCAAGTTGTCAGATTCCAAAGTTAGCTTGTAAGTTGAGTGCCAAAAGCCAACGTGTCTTGCTTCTTCCCACCCTTCATAACCGTTCTGGGGTCGATAAAACCTTTTAGAAAAGTTCCCATATTCACCAAGGATGTTAAAGTAATTTTTAACTCCTATATTAAAGCTGTTACTGTTATATCTAAGAGGAGACGAAATGCCCCACCTATAGCCACCGTAAAAGAGATATGCTCCACTCTTTCCAACAGCAGTCTGGAGAAACAGAGAACCTTTAAAGAGAGGATAATCAACTTCCCCTCCCACTTCGTTACCTATCAGTTTACCGTTTGAGTTTTCTAAGTGAAGTCCATAAATCTTGAAATTAAACCGGTTAAGTGAAAAACCATAAGAAGCTTTTAGAAACTGAACATCAGAAAATGAAGGTCTGTATAAAAGACCAATCTTTCTTAACCCTTCTCCAAAACCGTAAGAGGTAAAGTTCTTATCACTATAACCACCAGAAAGTGAAAAATTACCGTAGTCAAGTTTGGCATATATGGCAGGATTGCCATTTTCAAGAGCTCCAGAAAGGAAAAAAGAAAGATTTTCATTTAATTGATAGGATAATGTTCCTAAAACAGCATTTTTGTTTATACCACTACTATTCCCCATTGCATCAGAAATCCTTAAAACGGAAAGGTTAAATGTGTAGGAATCTTCCTTTAGCTCAAAGGTAGGACCAAAAACATCTACGTCATCTTCTTCTTCACTGTTAAATAGAAGGTAATTTCCTTCATACCCTGCAATCTGGTTCCACGTAAACGATAGAGAGTTATTCAACTTGTACGTAAACTTTCCACCCCAGAGATAGTCGTAGAGCAGTGGAAAAAAGTTAAACTGCTGCTTTCCAGCGGTTAAGGTTAGCTTTTCCAGAATGAAGTGCTGCTTTTCAAGGTAGAGTTCTTTTACATTAAAAGTTTTAATACCGCCACTAAACAACTTATCCTCTTCTGAAGAAAAGAGAGAAATGTAGGGAGATTTTGTGTTTCCAGAGGTTATGGAAAGTTTAAATTTTGCAGTGTTTTTTATGGTAAAGAGGTTTTCTATATCCAACTTGTAAATTAGACTGCTCTTTTTTTCATTCCATCTCTCATATCCCGATTCTCTTCTATAATTCCCTTTAAAGTTACCAGTGATAAATCCTGTCTCTCCTTGAAATTTAAAGTCTGTATTAGAACTTTCTGCATGGGTAGGAATGAAAAAGAGAAGAGCAGGGACAATGAAAATAATTCTTGATTTCATTTGTCCTCCGGAATAGCTTGGACTCTATTCAAATTCTACAATAAAGTGATGGAGTTGAAATGAAGATTGTGGGTCACGTATCAGGCAGAGAACTGGTTAAGGGATTTGACACCGCCAGAAGGATAATTGAGTTCGGCATTGGAGTAGAACTCCAGCTAACATCTAAAATCCTTGACTCTTTTAACTTAAAAGAGTATGGGAAATTGCGAAAGTTAGCAGGAACAAAACCTATAACAGTTCATGGTCCTTTTTTGGATCTGAATCCAGGAGCTACTGACAGTTACATTCTGGAAGCTACAAGGAAAAGATTCGAGGAAACTCTTATTGCAGCAAAGGTATTAGAGGCTGAAACTATTGTTTTCCATACAGGTTTCCACCCGGCTAAAACTTACCCAATTTACGATACGTGGCTTAAAACTGCCGTTGAAACATTTAAATACGTAGCAGAAAGAACTCACTGCAGAATTGCACTTGAAAATGTCTTTGATGAAGTTCCAGACCACCTTGAAAGACTTCTTGAGCAACTTCCCGAAAACGTTGGAGTGTGCATAGACATCGGGCATCTCAACCTCTTTTCGAAAGAGCCTTTAGAAGTCTGGATTGAGAAATTCAGAGATAGAATTTTTGAGTTTCATGTCCACGATAACAGTGGAGAAAATGATGAACACGGGAAGATAGGAAGCGGAACTTTTGATTTTGACAGTTTCTTTAAACTGTTAAAAAAGATTCCTGATAACTATATATTTAACCTTGAGAATAAAAGACCTGAAGATGTAGAAGAGAGTTTAAAAGTAGTAAGGAGGATGATGAATGATCAGAGAAATACGAATCTACCCAGATGAAGTTTTAAAGAAAAAAGCTGAAACCGTAACAGATTTTAACGAAGAGATCAGACAGATCGTTAACGACATGTTTGAAACAATGTACAAAAGGGGTGGCGTCGGGCTTGCCGCAAATCAGGTGGGAATTTTAAAGAGGATAGTTGTCATCGACCTACACTCTGGGAAGGAGAATCAGGGAAAAGAACAGATTGTTCTTATAAACCCTGAGATAATTGCCCTTGAAGGAGAAGAGGTAAAAGAGGAAGGATGCCTCTCCCTCCCTGGACTCTACAAGAAGGTAAAGAGAGCTGCATACGCAAAGGTTAAGGCTCAGAACCTTGATGGTGAAGAGTTCACAATAGAGGGAGAAGGACTCCTTGCAAGAGCATTTCAGCATGAAATTGACCATCTTAACGGAATTGTCTTTATAGACAGGCTTTCACCACTCCAGAAGAGGCTTGCACTTGAAAAGTACAAAAAACTTAAAAGAAGCTATGAAAGGAAAATGGCAGTGAAGAAGTAACCGAACGAGGAGGGAGAGATGAGGGTAACAACAGCGGAGGAGATGAGAAATCTTGATAAGGAAACTATTGAAGTTCTTGGGATACCAGGCATTGTCCTGATGGAGAACGCTGCAAGGGGTGTCGTATCTGTAATTTACGATAAAGTCAAGGGGAATTCTGTAGTTGTTGTATGCGGTAAAGGCAACAATGGTGGAGATGGATTAGCAATAGCGAGAAATCTCTATAATCTGGGATACGATGTTGAAGTTATCCTGACTGCTGAGATAGAGGAACTTAAGGGAGATGCGAGAACGAATGCAGAAATTCTTTCAAGGCTTCCAGTCCCAGTTCACGTTGTAAAGGATTCCACAAGGCTTGTTGAAGTTTACTCTCTTCTGAAAGAGGCAGATTTTATAGTTGACGCCATATTTGGAACGGGTCTTTCAAAACCTGTTGAGGGCTTTTATAGAGATCTGATTGAAGTGATAAACAAAGCAAATAAGACTGTTGTCTCTGTTGACATTCCATCGGGACTCTCTTCAGATACTGGAGAGATAATAGGCACTCACATTATAGCTAATATCACGGTTACCTTTGGTTTCCCAAAGATTGCCCACATACTGCCTCCTGCCTGCTACTATGTCGGGGAGCTATTTGTTGTCGATATCTCAATTCCAGAGGATATCCCGTTCCTGCTCGGTCCTCAGAGGTACATACTGACTTTTGATGAAGTCGCTTTTACCTATCCAATCAGGGAGATAATGAGCCATAAGTACACCTATGGCCACGTTGCAGTTATTGGAGGTTCGGCTGGAAAAACAGGAGCTCCCTGTATGAGTGCGGAAGCTGCTTTAAGGACAGGTGCTGGACTTTCAACGGTCATAGTCCCAGCCTCACTTAACACAATATTCGAAGTTAAATTGACAGAAACCATGTCAATTCCTGTTTCTGATGCCGGTAGAGGATACTTTGGAATAGACACTCTCGACAGAGTTGTTGAAACCGTTGAAAAAGGAAAGTTCTCAGCAGTTATTCTGGGACCAGGTCTTGGAAACGAACCAGAAACCTTTGAATTCGCCCGCAAAGTTGTAAAGGAAGTAACCAAACCCCTCGTAATTGACGCAGACGGTATTAACGCTATTGCTGAAAATCCTGAGATACTTAAAGCTAAAGAGCAAGAGATAGTCATTACTCCCCACATTGGAGAGTTTTCAAGACTTACAGGACTTTCAAAGGAAGAGATACTCAAATCTCCACATGAAAAAGCAAAGGAGTTTGCCCAAAAGTTCGGTGTAACAGTTGTCCTCAAAAGCGGAAGAACCGTTGTAGCGACACCAGATGGAAAGGTTTACATAAACGTTATAGGAAATCCTGGAATGGCTACAGCGGGAACGGGAGACGTTCTTTCCGGGATTATTGGAGCTCTTCTTGGAATGGGAGTAGAGGCTGAGGATGCAGCCAAATTTGGAGTATTCTTGCACGCCTTAGCTGGAGACATCGGAGCTCAAGAATTAAGTCAGGAATCACTGAAAGCTTGTGACATTATAGATTTTCTTCCCGAAGCAGTTAAGAAAATAAAGGAAAGAGAGATTAATCCTACAAAGCACAGAGAACCTTTTGTAACAAATATTAGAGAGATAGTAGGTGTTTAGAAAAGTCTTTAAGATTCTCCTTCTCTTTGTAGGAATCATTCTTATAGGTTACTTTGGAATTAGCTTTATCTCCTCCTTTTCGGGGGAGTTCTACCTCAACAATCCCGTTTTTCACATTCTTTTTATCTTTATACTGATACTGCTGACAGTTCTCTTTGCAATTTTCATCAGGAATCTGGTTCTCTTCTTTTTTCCCCACTTTAAAACAAACTTGAGGCTTAAAATTTTCACCGCTTTTGTTCTCTTAATTTTGGGACCTGCACTTTTTACAATTTTCCTCTCAAGTGGTGTTGTAAACAAAGGTCTTGATAGGCTTTTGAGAATTCAGGTAAAGAGAATTGTGGGAATCTCAGAAGAGACTTCAGATCAGTTTATCAAATTCATAGCAGATGACCTGAAGAGGAAGATTAATCAGCTTTCCCATAGGAGAGTCACGTCTCATACACTGAAAGTTTACGGAATAGATGGATTTCTTAGAGCCAATGGAAAAATAGTCAGGGTTGGAAATATACCAATTTCTAAAGAGGAGATAAAGGCTTTAAGGAAATTTAATAGTTACTCCTACATAGATAAGAAAAGCAAAGAGATAATTGTCTGTCAGAAAAATTCAAATCATATCTACTGTGTTTCAAAAGAACTACCAGAAACTTTAGTGAAGAACATTACAAAAATAAAAGAGCTCCACACCAATTATGAAACACTTGTAACCTATCAGATTCCAATAAAAACTCTCTACACTTTAGCCTTTGGAATGATGGGACTTGCTGTCCTTTTCGGAGCTCTATGGTTTGCAAGGTACTTTGAAAAGAGAATAACAATTCCTATTGAGGCTCTCTATAGAGCAACTCAGAAGATCTCTAAGGGCGATCTTAACGTAAAGGTGGAGGAAGAAGCTTCAGACGAACTCAAACACGTTATAACAGCATTCAACTATATGGTCGAGCAATTGAGAGCTCTCAAACGATCCCTTGAAGAGAGCCGCCGATATATGGAGAAAATCCTCAACAATATCTCTCCAGCTATCATAACGTTTAACCATGAAGGAGTTATAGTTTCGTGCAACCAGTCGGCAAAGAGACTTTTCGGACTCCCCAACAAGAACAAAGGGAATTCCGTCTGGAATCTCCTTTCCCAATATCCGGAACTCAAAAAAGTAGTGGAACAGATGATAGAGTCTGGAATCAGGAAGACGGAAGTCAGAGAGGAAATAGGTGGCAGTGAAAAGTTCCTTGCAGTTGAACTTATAGTCTCTCCTGAAATTTCTGATAGAATCCTAATTGTGGAGGACGTTACGGACTTAGTTAAAGCTCAGAAAGCTCAGGCGTGGAAAGAGGTGGCAAGGAGAATTGCCCATGAAATCAAAAATCCACTTACCCCGATTACGTTAAACGCTGAGAGGATAAGACGGCAGTTCAAGAAAAGGAACCCTCAAATTGAGGAAATTATTGATAAAGCTGTAGATTCCATACTTGCCGAAGTAGAGGTTATAAAGCGTCTTATAGATGAGTTCAGAAGATTTGCAAGACTACCTCTTCCTGAAAAGAAGATTACAAATATCAATGAACTGATAAGAAGCACAATTGAACCTTATGAAAACAAGATCAAAATAAACTTCAATCTCGAAGACATTCCCCAGATTCCTGTTGACAGAAGTCTTATGAGGGAAGTTTTCACAAATCTTATAGATAACAGCATTGAAGCAGGAGCTACTGAATTTAACGTTTCCACAACAACCAAGGATGGTAAGGTTTTTATTGTATTCAGAGATAACGGACCCGGAATTCCTGAGGAGATAGCGGACAAGCTCTTTGTTCCTTATGTCTCTACAAAAGAAGAAGGTTGGGGACTGGGACTATCGATAGTCAAGAAGATAGTTGAAGATCACGGAGGGAAGATCTACACAGTTGATAGAAATACCTTTGTTATTGAGCTTCCAGTTTAGTAATTTAGCTTAATCATTTCAACTTTCAGAGCCTCTTTTTCAAAATCTGCTAACTCTTCTTCTAAAAAAACATCTCTCTCAACAAAATTTGCAAATATAACGTATATTTTAGAATATTCCTTTGACGGTGACTTACGAAGGATTCTACCCATTCTTTGTATCCATTGTCTCACACTGCTTGTACCAGCCACAATGATTCCTGTTTCCGCTGCAGGTACATCAAATCCTTCATCTAAAGCCTTACATGTTACGAGGATATTTATTTCTCCATCTTTGAACTTAGATATACTATCTAATCTATCCTTTAGATTCATTTCAGAATGATAGACACCAACGGAGAAATTGTTTTTCCTCAGGAATGCATAAATATACTCTGCAAACTTTATCCTTTCGTGGAATACAAGTACTTTTTCCGAGCGTAAATTTTCCTTACAAAACAACCACTCTAAAGCATGCAATTTAGAAACTGATTCATGAATTATTGATTTTCTCAGGTTCAATAAACCAATGTATCTTCGGATATTCTCATCACCGGTCCGCACATGAAGCTCATTCAACTTTCGAATAAACTCATCATGAGGTAGCTTTCTTAATTCTGGATAGCACAACTTTAAGAAATTCCTTAACTTTTTAACTTCTTTCGTTAATCGCCTGTATTCCAAAATCTCCGTAGGAGTAAGAGTTACCATTACTTTTATGATCTTGTATGGAGGAATGATACCATCTATCAGAGCATTATTATATGTGTAAGAATAAATTACTCTGCCGAGATTTGGTACAAGTTTCTCTTCAAATCCCCAATCTCCATGACGTTCTGGTGTAGCTGAAAGCCCTAAAGTGTAGGAAAACGGAACTTCAAATATTTTTGAATTTTCCTTACTACCGTATCTATGACATTCATCGGCAATCAAAAATATGTCATTACCCTTATAAAATTTCTCGTAATGCTTTTTTAAACATTCTCTTGCAGAGTTTATAACGTAGATCACTAAGAGTTTATCTTTTACGTTTTCTTTTTCTTTTCCGTAAAATACGCCTATTTTTTCTCTTGGTATATGAAGCTTGTCCGTTATCTCAATTAACCACTGATCAAGGAGGATTGTCGTAGGAACAACGATAATTGTTCTCAGACCTCCATCCCTGTATGCCTCCGAATTAAATAACTCTGAAATAAGAGAAAGAGCAAAAATTGTTTTTCCTGCCCCGGTAACTACTTTAACAATTCCTTTTCCTCCATTTTCCCACCAAGCTTTCTTAGCCTCTTTTTGCCATCTGTAGAGTTCAATTGAAAGCTTCCAAGGGAAATCTATAAGTTTTCCAGAGAAAAATTCCTTTACAACCGATCTACATATACCACAATTAGATCTGTCACATGTTTTTTCAAAGTTCCTTATAGAAGCTAACCTTGTTAATGCTTTTTCCAGATTAGATGTAATCTCTGTGGAAATTTGTTCTGATTTAACAAGTTCCCAACCTGCTTTTTCAAGAAAGAAAGCTGTATCATCGAGTCCAAATGTTTTAGCCCTTCTTGCCAGATGATGGAAGTACCATCCTTCCCAATTGTTGAAATTTATCATGACTGCAAGTTTAATGGTGCAATGAAGTGTTTTAAGTCCTTTTGTTTTACTCTACCAAAGATTGGATAAAGTCTAAACCGCTTATTTTTGTAATTTACCACTGGTTTTTCAGAGTCTTCTATAATCTCAATTTTTCCATCAATAACAATCTGAATTATGTAATAATTTCTTGTTAAGAAATTTGCAGCATCTGTTAAAAGATGCCAGACCTTTCTTGAGAGTCTATCAGGATTTTTCGAACGGTAAAGCATTTCCTCTAAACCATAAACTGCAAAGTCACGAGGTAATTTTTTCTCTCTATAAACCTGTCTTAAGAATTCAACTATGCTCATTCTATCCTTAAAAAGTTCATTTTTACATTCCTTTTTCTCCAATATGTTGAAACCTATATCCATTCCACTCATTTATCCCCCTTTTCAATTCCATCATTTAAACCACTTAGGAAGATATTTTAATAAATCTTCATAAGTTTTATCGTTTTCTATCTCATAAAGAAATTTAAGGGTCTGAATCACAGATTCAGAAGCCCAAAAATTTTTCTCGTCGTCGCTTAAAGATTTTTCAAACTTGATAATCGTGCCTTCTTTCCAGAGATTATACAAATAATGAACTCTATCGATAGCGGAAAGCTCCCTTTTTAATTTTATGATTTCTGCTCTTTCTTTTGGTGTTAGAATTAAAAGCTGATTTCCTTCCTTTTCCACAAGTCCTGATTCTAAAACTTCTTTCATTGGAATATTTCTCATTCTTAGTGCCTTACTTAAAGAATCGTAGGATACACTTGTTTTCCCGGCCATATAGAATAAATACACCGCTGTAACTGTATCCGTTTCTGCTGCTACCTGATTGAAGCGAGTATGCAAAAGTTGGGAATCAACGATCTCTCTTATTGAAGATAAGGCTTCCTCTATAGATATCCTTTTACCTTCCTTGTAAACTTCAGGATAATATTTAGAGTAAAGTTCAAGGCATTTTCCTATGGTTATGACAAATATATCTTCCTGCGTCTGGTTCCTTTTCCTTGATTCCAACCGTTTTATCTCATCCTGAACCTTGAAGTAAATCTCATCTTCTATCTGTGACCAGTGTTTCCTTTCTGGTTTTTCAGTTCTTTTCCTACAAACAATAACCATGTCGTAGCGGACATTTGCTTTCTGGAAGATGTGAGTTGAAGTGCTTTTCTCCGATTGAACAGGATAGATGGCTGAAATGTAAAAGCCAGCATTGAGAACCGATTGTAAAACAGCACCCCATGCTTTTTCTTCCTGATGGTGAAATGTAAAAACCATCAAACCGTTATCTTTTAGTTTTCTATGTGCCTCTTTAAAAATAGCTGTTAAGCTCTCAACAAAGTCTTTTTCGTCCTTACCCTGAACTTTGTTGACGACTGCTTCTGTAGCGTTTGGAACATGCTCACTTCTAAAATGCTCATACTTATCTTTTAAAGCCAACCGAAGCCATGCGTAAAAGAATTCTGAAAGTTCTGAGTACATTACGTTACCATAGTAAGGTGGATCAGTTATAACTGCATCAATTGATTTATCGGGAATATTAAGGAAAGAAGAATCACCACAAGTTATTAGTACATTAGCATTGTTGTCTTTAAAAAGGTTTCCAATCTCTCCTATAATTTGATTTTTCATCGATTTTTCTAAAGTTCTTCCTCCTAAAATATACTTTTCAAAAGGTATTAAGTTGAATCTTTTTCCAGATAAAATCTTACTAAAGATGCTTACAAAGGTTCCGAGACCATACTTACAACCCCACAAATTATTTTCTACAGGATTAATAGAAGGATGATACGCATGTTTACTAAACAATTCTTTGAGCTTGTTCGCAGTTCTATTATACTCACAAAGCATATTTTGATAATTTAAGTCATCTGAGAATGCAACTATCAATAATTCTCTGACGTTTTCATCTATATCTAGTTCTAAAATTGCTTTTAAAAGTTTTCCAAGACTCAAAAGTTGTCTCTCATTAAACATATCTTTCCAATATTTATAACCATGATTCTCTATAAGCCTTGGATATGTTTCCTGTCCTTTGGGAATTTTCGTATCAGGAATGTACTTTCCAAGCCAAATTTCTTCTACACTTTCAAACTCTTCCTTTGCTTTTCCAAAAAGATTTAAATCAAAATCATCAGCCTGCTTATAACTCTTTCTTCCGCAATATGGACAAAAGTATTCAACTGCATAAAGCCTTTCTCTTGGCTTCCCAGTTTTCTTTATCGTTTCCACGATAACGCTTTTTTGTCCACAGCCAGGGTTTGGACAAGTGTAATATTTTCCCTGAACATTTCCACTCTTATCTGGATTAAATTCTTTCTCGCATTTTGGACATTTTGTATTTTTTCTGTAATCATCAACAACAAAAATATTTCCACAATCTGGACAGATTACATGGTAACCTTTCTTGTCTCTTGTTCTTGCAAGCATATAACCTCTAAAAAGCGGAACTTTCGTTCCACAGGCAAGGCAGGGAACTTCCTTTATCCAGAAGTAATACATCGTATCTGCAAAGATGTTTTTTCTTATCCTCATTGGGTTCTCAAACCAGTACTGCTCATAAACTTCCCCTGGGTCATTTGTAATCTTTAACTTCTCAATTACTTCTTTTAAAACGTCCTCGGGCTTTCTATTATGAATCTTTGCGTATTCTTCTAAACAATGCGGACAAACGGTCTTATAATACCTTTTAATTTCATCAGCAACCTGATTTTCCAGTTTCTTAAAAGACTTCTTCAAGTCGTCAATATCAACTGGCTCAACAATCTTTTTGACCAAGAACCATGCAACAGGATTTAAATCCTGAGCAACTACCTTACAGCCTGTTCTCAATGCTTCAACAACGGTAGTTCCTCCACCCATCATAGGCTCTAAAACAACTTTACCACCAAAGTCAACATCTTTCAGATACAAAAGCCATGGATTTTTAAGTTCTTCCTTCGTTACTTTTCGCCATCCACCCTTTACCTCGTCAAAAACCTTCGTGTTTTCATCAACAAGTGTGTAGAGCATAATTGTTCTGAAAACACTTCCAAGTCTCCTTGCCCACCATTTATGAATAAAAAGTACAGGTCTATACTTTTCCTTTGCATGTGCCTCTCTTTCAGCTATCTCGTTAACCTGTTCTATGGGAAAATCTCTTTCAATTGGTTTCATGCTATGCCTTCTTCTCTTAACTTTTCTAAAGCTTTTTCAATTTCGTTATCATGAAAATGGGGTTTTACGGTCCTCATGAGTCTTTTTATTTCAGAGTCGTCATTAGTTAACTTGGCAAAATAAAGAACAGTGCCAAATAATTCCATTTCTCTTACATTCTTTTCTCCAATAAGAGAGAGAACTTTAACTACCTTCTTAACATCTTCATCACTTTCTAAATTCTTTAAATTGCTCAAGAAATTTTTTCCCGCCCCTGTAATCTTAATCTGATAGCCATATCCCTGTGGATTGTAGTCAATACTTATCAATCCAACATCATGAAGATAATCTATATCATTCGCTAATTCTTGAGAAAAGGGTCCGTAAAGATAGAGCCTGTATTTATATCCGAGATTAACCTTTAATCCTTCTTGGAGGATGTAAATACCTTTCTGTAAGAATGTTTTACCTACCGCCTTACCAGTCTTATTTAACAATTCCAATATGGTTGCTAATCTTTCCAGGGTGTTCATTGTATCCTCCTCCTTTCTCTGTCGAGAAACTCTTTAACGTACTGTGATATTTCTTCTCTTTTTTCCGACGATGAATATATACGCCTCTTTTTTATAGGTTTCAAGGACTCAATAAGTTTTGAGACGTCGTGCAAAAGTTTTAGTTCACCGTTTAATAATACTCCTATGTCAGATTTTTCAAATTTATAAGGAGATTTATCCGCTCTGTCGAAATAAAAATCGGTTTCATTAAAATTTTTCTTTAGCTCAGATTCCAACCAGTTCCATAAAACCTCTTCTTGAGGAGAGGGATGATCTGAACTTTCTATATCAATTTTCCTAAAAAAACCTCGCTTGAGGAAAACTCTTTCGAAGTGTGAGTTAGAAATGAACGCCCAACTAATTAAATGATAGTCATTGAATCTTAGATATTTATCAACATCTTCAGGAAAATGTTCTAATCCTTTTGACTGAAGATATTCCTTTATCAACAAGGATAAATGAAAGTCAAAAATTCTACGATTCTTATGATAGTAAACCTCTGTAAACATAAAGTATCTTGCAAGTAAAAACTGCTCAAGTGCATGTATTCCACCTTCTTCCCAATATAAATTACGTTCATCATCATAACACAGAGTTTCTAAGATCCGTTCCAAGTCGAATCTTCCATACATTACACCTAAGAAATACGAATCTCTTAACAGGTAATCCATCCTGTCAATTCCGGCCTGTCCAGTGAGTAAAACAGCAAACAAGTTGTCTAAGGAAGAACTCGGTTTTCCTTTTCCAGTAATGATAAAAACGATTCTTTCGATGGCCTCTTCTCCTAAATCATTTTTGATAAGTTCTGCTATTTCTGTTTCTTCAATGATTTTCTTCCCCATCAGCTCGTGATCGATTCCTTCTCTAAAAAGTCCCATATCCTCACCCACATGAGAGAAAGGAGCATGACCTATATCATGCAATAATGCTGCTAACCTAAATACTTTCTCATCCATTTCACTTATATCTAAACTTTTCAAGAGTTTGAGTCTTTCAATAATCCGCGAAGAAAGTAAAAGAACTCCTAAGGAATGTTCGAATCTTGTATGAATTCCACTCGGGTATACCCATGAAGTTGTCCCAAGCTGGTGAATAAATCGTAGTCTCTGGAATGGAAAAGTTTGAATAATCTTAGCCTCTAAATCATTTAGCTGAATAAAACCATGAATAGGATCTCTGATATTTAACCCCACTTTTCCACCTCCAGCACAGGCACAAAACATTCCATAAGGCTTAAGCCACCATGTATGTAAATACTATATTTCCCGGAAACAGGCCATGAATAACGAGACTTTACTACATAGTAACCATTAAATCCTTTGATATATCCTTCTCTTTCTAAATCTCCATCAACTTCAATTTCGTCCATTCTTATAAATCTTTTACCACCAAACGTCTTCTGGAGTTTTTTCTTCACTATATCTTGAACAGAAAATATGAAGCCTGCTTCAGTTCTTAGGTATCCGTGATCAGAAGTGATGATCAATTTTTTGGTTTTAACTTTTCTCAGAATTTCAAGAATTATTTTTTCAGTGGTTTTATACATTTCTTTAAGAGAAGAAATTACAGTTTGTCCCACCTTTATCTTATCAAGCATTACATCTGGAAAATAAGACCAGATTAATTTTTCATCGCCAGAAAGCCGTATATTTTCTGGATTATTTATGTTTAAAAATTCACTAATAGATTTTCCTATTTTCTCTCTAAAAATCTCTGTATCTGAGGGTAGAGCTGATAGGTTTAAACTATGCTTTACTTTATACCCTTCAATTTCCAATTTCCTATGAAGGAGTATACTTTCTCTTAGACTCATTCCATCCATTACCACAATCACTTCATCTTTGTACATTTGAAAAACGTTTTTTCTATTTAAACAAGCTTTTGCCAACAGATCATAAAATTCCCAGTATGCTTTTAGAATAAATTCTTCAAAATCTTTCGCTTCTTCTTCTCCTTTATAATAATAATCTTCGATACTATTTTCTTTATTGGATGTACTGAACCATATTTCTAAAAGTTTTCCCCCTATAATCGAAACCGGATCTTTACTTTCAATTAGCTCAGCAATAAAAGTATTTTCAATCTTCATCCTCCTCTCTCCAGAGCACTATTTCCGCCGAGATTTCACATTCTTCCTGGGAAGGAAATTGCTTAATAAATTTCATAATTTCCTTCTTTGAAATGTTCTTTCTGAATTTGTACTTAATAGAAATTTCCTCGAATTCATCTTTTTCGCTCGTTCTAGCTTCTACTTGACTAAGAATTACTCTCGGAGAATTCCCTCCAAGAGATAACTTTTTTCTGTTTCTTCTGTTTACTTCTTGTGGCTCAACAAAAACACTGTGATCTTCTGGGTTATTAGTTTCAGAATCTAACTTGGGTAGAACAGAGTATAGATTTTCATCCTCTTCTTTTTCAACTTCAGGTGCATATTTCGGATGAATGATAACGTAAGATGGTTCTATACTTCTTGGTGATTCGTCGATGTACCACTTACCCCTTTCACCTTGAATTATTATTCTTTTATCTTTGTGTAAGTTTCTTATAGCCATATAGATAATTTCTTCATCCAAAATAAAAGGATATCTCCTGAATTTTTTAAAGTTGTTAACAATTTCTTCCACTCTTACACCGCTTGGTTTATCTTTTATTTCATCAACAATGAAATCAGCACACAAATCCGGATCACTATTTGCTTTTTCTCTTATAGAGTTTACATCTGGAGTTATACTAATTGTTCTAAAATGCAGTTCTCCTCCACGATCCACCCACTTTATCATATACCCATAGAAGCCTCTTAACTTATCTGAGATGTTCTTTCTTTCTTCATCAATAATTCTTTTCAGCTTTTCTTTTTCTTCTTTTTCCTTTATCTGACCCGCTAAACTTTCTGCTGCTTTTAATCTCTTCCCTTTTTCGAGTACTTCAAAAGAAAAAACGGAATTTACCTCAGGTAGTATAAGTATATATGTATTCTGCCATATCTTTCCCTTGTAAAACTCATTTAATTTCTTAGCTAGCTCATCTTTCCTTGCTAATGATTCCGTCCATATAATAATCTTGGTTTTGCCATTATCAGGAATTTCTTCAAAACCATAAATAAAAACTCTGTTTTCAAAAACATCTTTTTTGATTATTTCCACAATCTTACTTTTGACACTGTCTTCATCTACCTTTTCTCTTTCTTTTTCAAGCAAAGCATAAATGTTAAGTTCGTGCTTAAATGAATAAATTCCATTCTTCCTATGAAGGTAATAAGGTTTTCCATAGATGTTTTCCAAATCCATTAGTATTGAATTTAAAGTGTGCCCTTCCGTCGGACGAAATACAGACAATAGAACATCTGATTCTGTTGCTCCTTGTTTTTTCTCATTTAATGTAAAAATCAAAATAGTTTTTAATATTTCCTTAGCAAATCCTATATCTTTGACTCTCTCTAAATCAAATCTGTATTTTTCGGTCAACTTTAAATCTATTCCTCTGAATGCGTTCTCATCAATATCAGTTAGTAAAATAAGATCTCTCTTTTCGTAAGTATCTCTTACGCATCTGCAAGGACGTTTAGCATTCCTCTTACATCTTGTCTTTCAGTTGCAGCCTCGTAAATCTGAAAGAGAGTATCTAAAAGCAAAGGATGAAAAGGATATGTTCTCATCATTCTTCGTTTATAGCTCACTAAGTCATTAATCTCTATAGGCTCAGAATAAGCATCAATATAATTCTCTACTACCCTTCTAATCTTATTGTCTTCTACAGCTTCTATATTTTCAAAAAGACGGTGAAGGATTACTTTCTCTCTGTCTTCTATTGGACTAACATCTATTCTTACTGGTTTTGTTCTATTGAAAATTTTCTTTAGTCCTTTCTTTTCTTCCAGGAAAGTTATGAAAACGAATAAATTCTTATTAGGATCTGACGCTACTTCCAGTAAATGTTCTAAAAAAGTTTCATTCTGTTCAATAAGGTGAGACTGTGTTTCTGGATCGAAAGCACCATACCAGTTTTCTATTTCGTCTATAAAGATGGCGACGGTACCTTCACCGATTACTTCTTCAATTTGATCAGTTGTCGGGAATCTCTTTATTTCACAAAGCAGATCTTCTTTTCCTAAAAGTTTAAAAATAGGTTCCCACAAATGATCAACGTCGTACCTTCTGGTAGAAACAATAATAGATTTACTTTTTTCAGGAAGTTCAGCATCTATTTTCCATTGTTTCCCCCAGGTCTTTGCTAAGTCCGGATTATTAAATAAATGATAGAGTGTTATTAAAGTATGCGATTTCCCCGAACCATAAGGACCTACAAGTAAGAAACCTCCCTGATTTGACTTTCCTGAAATCTTTTCTTCTATTCTTTCAAGAACCCTTCTTATTGCAACAGAAGGATAAGTGATACTTAAGAACTTTTGTGGGTTATTTTCCAACCTTTGTTCTTTTGCGTCAATTTTATGAGTCTGGATAACTCCTTGAAAAGCCCCCTTTACAACCTCTTCCCGCACAGTTAATATGTCCTTTATGCGCAACATCCTTCTTCTCCATAAGAATGTCAATAAAAAATTTCTCCTAATTATACCTTTCAAATATTCAAAATCTCAGTCTTGATATGTTTTATTATATACAAAATTACATATTACATAGTATAACCTGTTACCTAAAGATCTTCTTACATAATAGTTAGAAAGCTATTGCAAGAAGATATACGTTTTTAAGTTGACCCGAAGTTGAAAACTTCTGCTTTGAGGTTGTTTTCAAAAAAAGAAAGGCTAATAATGTAATTACAGATGAATCTTAGAAAGGGAACTTAGTACATAATTTAAGTTAAAATTTTTTAATCCAACTCGGAGGTGAAAGATGAAAGTCCTTGCCATTAACGGATCCCATAGGAAAGGCTCAACGCTTATTCTCCTTGAAGAAGCTCTAAAGGAACTCCAGGATTTTGAAACGGAAATAATCTCCCTCTCCGACTATGATCTGGAGTACTGCAAGGTCTGTAACGCCTGCAAGAAAAATGGTGGTATATGCATTGTGAAGGACGGTTACGAAGAAATTGCAGCAAAGATGAAAGAAGCTGACGCAATAATTGTTGGTTCTCCTGTCTATTTTGGTTCAATCACAGGAATGTTAAAAACTCTCTTTGACAGGTCAAGAACACTGAGGATAAACTGGGATCTAAAGGATAAGATTTGTGCAGCAATAGCTGTAGGTGCAACAAAGCACGGAGGACAGGAGCATACACTTCAAGCAATTCACTCCTGGGCTCTTATTCACGGAATGATCTTAGTAGCAGACTCAGATCCAACCGCTCACTTTGGATGTGCTGCTATTGCAAAGCAGGTCGATGACACATTTGAGATAGACGAATGGGGACTCCAGACAGCAAGGAGCGTTGGAAAGAGAGTAAGGGAGGTCTTAAACCTGATCAAAGAAAAGAGATGATTTTCATCGGAACAAGCGGTTTTATGTACTGGGGGTGGAAGGGCATCTTCTACCCCTTTGAACTTCCACCATCTAAGTGGTTTGAGTACTATGCAGAACACTTTAACGCGTTAGAGGTAAACTCCACTTTCTACAGGTTGCCGGTCAAGTCCTCAATCAAAAACTACAAAAAGAAAGCTCCAGAGCTCACCTATATCTTTAAGCTTTACAGAGGAATAACCCACTATAGACAGTTAACGGACGAGAATGTTTCTCCATTCTTCATGATTAAGGAAATCCTGGGAGAGAATCTTTACTCCCTACTTGCACAATTCCCAAGGAGTTTTAAACCGTCTGAAAAAAGTTTTGATTTTCTGGTAAACCTTTTTGAAAAGTTCAAAGGTATAGAGATCATAGTTGAACTGCGGGCTCCAGAATGGTTAGAACACTTAGTTTTTTTCAAGGAGAAGAAAATTCCTGTGTGCTGTTCTGACTTTCCTCAAAGCCTTAATTGGCTGAAAGAGTGTGTCCAGACGGAGAAAACAGCCTACTTCAGGTTTCATGGAAGGAGAAAACTTTACAGCGATTCTTACACAGATGAGGAGCTCAAAGAATTTGCAAAAAAGATAAATGTGTCCCATTCTGAAAATAAACTCTGCTTCTTCAACAACACAAGCAGAGGTTACGCTGTGGAAAACGCCTTAAAACTCAGAGAGTATCTAAACCTTTCTCTTAATAACAACTGAGAAGAGGAAAATCAGAAACGATAAAAAGGTTATTGCAGCACCGGAAGGTATATCGAGGAGAAAGGAAAGAAAAATCCCAAGGAAAGAGGAGAGAAATCCGAAAAGCACCGACAGAAAGAAAAAGCTGTTGTAATTCTTTGCAATCTTAAAAGCAGAGGCAGCAGGCATCACAAGGAGAGAAAAGACCAGCAGAACTCCAACCGCTTTTATCGATAGAGTAACTGCAAAGGCAATGAGAAGATAAGCTAAAAAGGTCAGCAGCTCAACATTGTAACCAGATGCTTTTGCTATATCCTCACTAAAAGTTGTCAGGTATATCTCTTTCCAGAAAAAACTGTAGAAGAAAAACGTTACTAAGGCGACAAGAATCAATAGAGAAATGTCCAGATTACTGACAATCAGAGGACTTCCAAAGAGGTAGGAGAGAGCTTCTGAGCTGTAACTGCTGGAGAAGCTTAAAAACATTACAGCAAGTCCCATACTCGCTGCAAAAAGAATTCCGATGGTTACATCGGAGTGAATCTGCTTTTTAGTGCTCAGGTACCAGAGAACAACACCTGCAACAAGTGTGAAGAGAAGTGCAAAAAGTATGGGAGAACTTCCAAGGAGAAGCCCAAAGGCTATTCCCGCAAAAGCAACGTGGGAAAGCCCTGCTCCGATGAAAGCCATCTTCCTAAGAACAACGTAAGAACCCACAGCGGAGCACACAATTCCGGAGAGAATGGCTGAAATGAGGGCTTTAACTCCAAAACTGTAATGAAGATAAACAAAGGGATTGTGGAGCTCCATCACTTTCCACTGTTCTTTTGGAGATTCAGCATCGGTATAAGCTTGTTATCGTAAGGAGTTATGATGAAAGTATTGTTTGGACTGCTTGCCAGTTCTTTAAGAGTTTGAAGATAGTACCACTGGAGATACTTTTCAGAAAGAGAGTTTGAAATTATCCTGTTTGACTCGGCAATACCTCTTGCTTCCGTTATCTTTCTCTCTGCCTCAAGCCTCTCTTTCTCAATCACAAACTTCATCTTTTCCGCTTCTTCTTTTGCCCTCAACTTTTCTTCAATCTTTTCAACAACCTTTTTAGGAAGGTTCACATCTCTCAGAAGAACATCAACAACCTGAATGTTTGCCCTCTTTAGCCTCTCCTTCACTCCATCGTAAATCCTCTTCTGGAGCTCCCCCCTCTTTGTAGAGTAGAGATCCTCTATCTTATACTGAGCAACAACATTCCTAACAGTTTCCCTAACTATCGGTACAATAACTTTATCAGCAAAGTTAATTCCATAGTTCTTATAAATTTCATCCGCCTTCTCAGGTATTATCCTGTAAAGAATTGTTACATCAAGCCTTACAGGTAACCCTTCAACGCTCAAAGCAGTAATCGGATTCCTGGTTTTATAAGTCATATCTATCTTCTCAACCCTTGTAGAAAAGACAACAACTCTTTCAATGCCAGGAATTACAATGTGGATTCCGGGATAGAGCTCCTCCTTTGAAACCTTACCGAGCCTCAGCTTTACACCAACCTCACCGGCATCAATAATCTCAATGGCCTGGGTCAAAATAAGAGCTACAGCAGCAACCCCGATTACTAACGCTGTCACAAAAGTGGCGGATTTACTCCTCTCCACTCTTCTTCTCCTTCAACTTCTTCAGATACTCCTGGGCTTTCTTGTGCTTCACCACATCTCCTGTCTTGTAGTAGATTGCATACTCTGCAATGTTTGTCGCGTGGTCTCCAACCCTTTCAAGAGCTTTAACCACAAGTATAAGCCTGACAGCTATGGCTCCATTTTCAGGGTTCTTTGTCGCAATATCTGTCAACTCCTCAAAGAGCCTCTCATAGAAGCTGTCAACGATATCATCTTTATCTATCACCTCTTTTGCCAGCTCTATGTCTCCCCTGAGAAGAGCCATTATTGAATCCTTCAGCATATCACTCACTATCGTCAGCATCCTTGGAAGGTCAACGTAAGGCTTGATTGGCGGGTATTTGGAGAGATGAATCGCAGTCTCACAGATATCTCTTGCCAGATCTCCAACCCTCTCAAGGTCAACAATACTCTTCAGAATAGAGACAACAAATCTCAGATCGGTCGCCTCAGGAGAATAGAGAGCAAGTATCCTTACACACTTCTCCTCAATCTCAAGCTCCTTCAGATCAATCAATCTATCGTACTGGTAAGTAATTTCTGCTTTTTCAACATCTCTCTCAGTTAAAGCTTCCATGGCCTCAGTTATTATCTTTCTGGCCATGTCCGCCATTTCTATAAAGTTTCTCTTGAGTTCATCAAGATCCTCTATGTAGCGCTCAATCATCATTCCCTCCAGAAAATTCAGTCAAGCTGTAGGTAAAGTACTGAAATAAGAATATCAAAGGTTCTGTTAATTCTCTCATCAAAATCTTGAACTTTTGCAACCGAAAGGTTTTTCTCTATCTCCTCAATAGAGAAGGAAAGTTCCTCTCTCCCTTCTGGCGCATTAGCCCTGTAGTAGATGAGCTTCTCCAGAAACGGGAAAAGGTAGTTCTTTACTACATACGAGTAAATTCTTCCACCTTCAGAGGAAAAGTCAATTCTCCTATTGATGGATACTATTGTCTCTATCTTTGACTCTAATTCCTCATCGTAGAGAAGGCGTTTAAATTTCAAAAGTCTCTTTTCTATTTCATCCCTTAAGGTTGGGATTTCATAGCTTCTGTTAATTTTCCACTGAGGAAGAATTCCCTCAATCCACCTGTTTGCCTCTTCCTCAAAAGGAAAGAGTTCATCTTCCCTTCCAAAGTTGCAACAGCCCATCAGTGGTTCTCCTCTTTAACGGGACGGGAGAGAAGATCATCCATCACCTCTTCTGGATCCATCCCTTCATGAACAACCCTGTAAACCGCCTTGGAAATCGGCATCTCCACACTGTACTTTTCCGCCAGTCTGACAACAGCCTTTACAGTGTGAATTCCCTCCACAACGTATCTCTCATCAACTTTTCCTTCTCTCCTACCAATTGAGAGACCAAACTGTCTATTCCTTGAGAGTTCTCCGGTACAGGTAAGGACAAGATCACCAAGCCCTGAAAGTCCGTAAAAAGTCTCTTCCTTTGCTCCAAGCGCCTTTCCCAATCTCTTTATCTCGTGGAGTCCCCTTGTTATCAGAGCAGCACGGGCATTATTTCCAAGTCCCATACCGTCTGAAATTCCCGTAGCAATTGCTATCACATTCTTCAAAGCTCCACCTAATTCAACACCTTTTATATCTGTGGAGGCATAAAGCCTAAAATTCCTTGCATTTAAAACCTTAACAAGGTTTAAAACTTTTTCCTCATCAAATCCGGCAACAACAGCAGCAGCGGGAAGCCCTGCCGCAACCTCTTTTGCAAATGTTGGACCTGAAAGAATGTAATAATTATCTTTCCTGCCAAAAACCTCTTCATAAACTTGAGAAAGGGTCTTGAGCGTCTTCACTTCAATACCTTTACTGGCACAGACAATCTTCTGGTCTCTGATAAATTCCGAGATTCCCTTCCAGAACTCCCTTGTAAACTGGACTGGTATAACAGAGAGAACAATCTCTATCGGTTGAGAGAAAACCTCTTCTATGCTGGAAGTAGCTCTAACAGTTTCAGGATAGGTAAAATCTTTGAGAAAAACAGGGTTCTCTCTCTTATCATTAATACTCTCTGCAACCTCTCTTTCCCTGCACCACTGGACAACTTCAAGACCTAATCTTCCAAAATGGATGGCAAGAGCAGAACCCCAGCTTCCAGATCCCAGAACGGCTATTTTCACGACTATTTCACCTCTTCAAACCTGTTACCGACTCTCTTGAAGACGCCCGAAACGAGAATCCCTTTTTCTCTAAGGTGTTTCAACAGCCTGTCCTTATCCTCTTCCTTAACAAGAACTCCGACTCCACATCCTTCAAAAATCTCATCGGGAATGGGAATCGAAACCGCCTTGAACCCTTTCAGGTACTTCTCAGCCTTCAGTCCTTCAGGAATTGAGGGAAAGGCTATGCAGTAGTCGTACGTCTTAAAGAGTCCTGAAAGGCGCAGAAAATACTCCTTTGCATGAAGCCTTATCCCTGTAGCTATGAAGAAAAGCTTTTCCCCAAAACTTCTGGCTTCAGCCATTCTATCTCCACCATTAATTGGATTTTTCGGTAAGCTGCCTAAGGCTATTTTCAAGCCTTCTTAAGACTCTCTCTTTTCCAAGAAGCGAAACAAGTATATCCAGCTCAACACCTTTCATTTTACCTGTTAGACCAATTCTCACAGGCATGAAGAGATTCTTTCCTTTTGCTTTGAGCTCTTTACCTACCTCTTTAACAGTCTGCTTGAAAATCTCTGGTGTTAGCTCTCCTTCAAGGGCCTTCATCCTGTTATAGAAGTTCTCAATCACATTCAATCTTGTCTCATCTTCAAGGACAAACTCTTTTGCATCTCCTTCCACTTCAAACTCATCCTTCAAGAACATCTCCATATAAATCGGAGCATCCGCTAAAACAGTGAAATACTCCCTTGTAACTTCAACAACCCTTTCGAGCCATGCTCTATCATACTTAGAAACATCATAACCAGCTTTCTCAAGGTAAGGAATAACAAGATCTGTCAGTTTATCAATTGGATAGTTTCTGATATAAACCTGATTCATCCAGTTGAGTTTAGTTGTATCAAAAACGGCAGGAGCACTGTTGACATCTTTTATGTCGAATCTCTCAATAAGTTCTTCCATTGAGAGAATCTCTTTTCCATCTTTCGGATACCAGCCAAGAAGAGCTAAAAAGTTTGTAAAGGCTTCAGAGAGGTAGCCTTTATCTCTAAACTCTTTAACGCTGGTTGAACCGTGACGCTTTGAAAGCTTGCTTCTATCTGTTCCAAGGATCATCGGCAGATGGGCAAACTGTGGAACAGGAAAACCAAGAGCTTCGTAGAGAAGAATCTGCTTGGGGGTGTTGGAAATATGGTCTTCACCCCTGATCACATGGGAAATCTTCATAAGAGCGTCATCAATCACAACAACAAAGTTATAGACAGGCATCCCGTTGGAGCGAACAATCACAAAATCGCCACCAAGCTGTCTGCTATGAATCTCTATTTCTCCTTTAATGAGATCGTTAAACTTTATAATCCTGTCTTCTGGAACCTTAAACCTCAAAACAGGCTTTCTACCTTCAGCTCTGAGTCTCTCTTTTTCCTCTTCAGACAGATTTCTACACTTTCCCGTGTATCTTGGCGGCTCTCCCCTTTCTAGTTGTTCTTTTCTCATTGCATCGAGCTCTTCAGGTGTACAGAAGCACTCATATACAAGACCCTTTTCCTTCAGCTCTTCAACGTACTTCTTATAGATATCAAGCCTTTCAGACTGTCTGTAAGGGCCATACTCTCCACCAACATCTGGTCCCTCATCCCAGTTGAGTCCCATCCACTTCAAAGCTTCATAGATTACATTTACTGCCTCTTCGCTGTGTCTCTCAATATCAGTGTCTTCTATCCTCAAGATAAACGTTCCGTTGTTATGCCTTGCAAAGAGAAAATTGAAAAGAGCAGTCCTTGCATTCCCCACATGCATGAATCCTGTAGGACTCGGCGCAAAACGAACCCTAACAGACATCAACTCCTCCTGTTGAAAATTTAAAATCTAAAACCCAATCTGCTATATGCTGCTTTAAAGTATGTTTCGCATAAGAATTTTACCAGTTTAGGAATTCTGACACTGTACAATATTCATGTAATCTTTTTCTTCTTGTTGCTACAGAAAATTTTAAGTGAACTATCCCTCGCGGATATGTAAAGTAGAGAAATTCTTCCGAACTTCTTTCTTTACCATAAACTTATAAGCTCATCAAAAAACTCCCAAGACCAGCAGTCTCTTTCAGAGGTTTTATCCTCATTATTAGTATTTCAAAACAAACAGACTAACATTTACCGGCTTGCTTAGAATTAGAAGAAGTTGTCCCCATGTTTTTGTCTTCATTTCACCACCTTAAGGAGTTTCGCATTTATTGCCACTATAACAGTACTCATTGACATGAGTACAGCCCCTATTGCCGGACTAAGTAGAATACCTGAATTATAGAGTACACCAGCAGCAAGAGGAATAGCAACTGCGTTATATCCTGTTGACCATATCAAGTTCTGAACCATCTTTTTATAAGTACTCTGTGCAAGATTAATGATAGAAACTACATCCCTTGGATCATTTCTTACAAGCACTATATCTGCAGATTCAACTGCTACATCAGTACCTGCTCCGATGGCAATACCCACATCTGCCTGCACTAATGCTGGTGCATCGTTCACTCCATCGCCAACCATTGCGACAACCAGACCACGGGATTGAATCTCTTCAATTTTTTTCGACTTTTCATGAGGTAATACCTCAGCAAAATATTCATCCAATCCGATTTCCTTTGATACCCACTTGGCAACTTGTTTATTGTCTCCTGTAAGCATCATACACTTTATGCCCATCTCTTTCAGTTTCGATATTGCTTCCTTAGATTCGGGTCTTACTATGTCAGCAAGTCCAATAGCCCCCTTTAGTTCACCATCTATTAAGACATATACTACAGTCTTTCCTTCGGACGCTATTTCTAATACTTTTTTATCCCCAACATTAATGCCCTTTTCTCTTAAGAAACCTGGACTAACAACCATAACATGCTTTCCATTAACCTTGCCTTCTGCTCCTTTTCCTGGAATTGCCTTGAATTCTTCCACTTTCATGTATCCATTGGATGCAGTAACTATAGCTTTAGCTATAGGATGTTCTGAATGCAGTTCAATAGAAGCTGCATACTTTAGAATTTCTTGTTCGGTAAGATTATCTGAAAAGTTAATTACATCAGTAACTCCAAATTTTCCCTCTGTCAGAGTCCCCGTCTTATCAAATACTACTGCCTGTAGATTTCTTGCTCTTTCAAAAGCAGAACGATCTCGTATAAGGAAACCATTTTTTGCTGCAAGAGCAGTTGAAACTGCAACTACTAAAGGAACTGCCAATCCAAGGGCATGAGGACAAGTGATAACCATAACGGTAACAGTCCGCTCCAAGGCAAATGCTATGTCCTTATTCATTATTGCAGTCCATACAAAGAAAGTAATAGCCCCTCCAGATAGAGCAATTATTGTTAACCAAACTGCAGCACGATTTGCCAGATCTTGGGTTTTAGACTTACTTTCTTGTGCTTTCTTTACAAGATCAATCACCTGAGATAGAAATGAATCTTTCCCTGTTTTCTTAACTTCAACCTTAATTGACCCTTCTCCATTGATAGAACCACCTATAACTATACTGCCTTTCTTTTTCGGAACAGGTTTACTTTCACCAGTCAGCATAGCTTCATTTACTGAAGTCTCTCCTTCAATAACAACTCCATCTGCAGGAATCTTTTCACCTGGCTTTACAATTACTATATCTCCCGGTTTTAGTTCTTGAAGAGGAATATCCTTCAAAGTTCCATCAGGCATAAGTTTGTGAGCTTTTGATGGCATTAGTTTGGCTAACTCTTCTAATGCTCGAGAAGCACCCATAATGGATTTCATTTCAATCCAGTGACCAAGTAACATGATATCTATCAAGGTTGCTAATTCCCAGAAGAAGATTTTGCCTTTTAATCCAAATACCACCATACTGCTGTACAGGTAAGCGGTAGTTATCGCAATAGCAATCAGGGTCATCATTCCAGGTTTTTTTGTTTTTATTTCTTTATAAAAACCTTTGAGGAATGGATATCCCCCGTAAAGATAGATCAAAGTTGATAATCCAAAAAGAACATAAAGATCTCCTGGAAAGCTTAGTATTTCTTTAATACCCAATAAACTCCGGATCGATGGAGATAAAATCAAAACAGGTACTGTCAGTATAAGAGAAATCCAGAAGCGTCTTTTAAAATCTTCTACCATCTGAGCATGGTGATTGCTATGATTCATATGGGGTTTTTCATGATCTGAAGACCCCATATCATGATCGTGTTTCATGGAATGATTCATTTTATGTCCCTTATGCCCTCTATCTTGTGTGCTCATATCATGATTTTTAGTATGTCCCCCTTTGTTCTTCATAATAAATTCTCCTTCATACTGTCCCGTTTAATGGTTTAAAATGGTAGTAAACCACAAAATTCCTTATTCATAATTTACAGCAAACCATTAAGACTACCTTAGAAAGAGTTTATCAAATCCTTTGGCCTTTAGGACATAAACTCACCAACAGTATTCTGTCATAAAGATGTTTTAATTGTCATTCTGAACCTGCTTTAGCAAGTGAAGAATCTCTAAGGATTTCAAGCAGAGATTCTTTGGACTTCGTTTTCAGAATGACCACAAATAGCAACTTAACGACTACCAAAGTAACAATACATACAGTGAAATCTAACAAATGTAATTTAATCAGGAATATATTTTCCACTACAAACCACTCTGGAGGTTTTCGTTGGCAAAAAATCCTTTCAGGGATTCAGAGAAGATATGGGTTCTCGATGGAGCAATGGGAACAATGCTTATGAAGAAAGGCCTTGACGTTAACTACGCTCCAGAACTTTTGAACATCAGAGAACCTGAAATCTTAAAAGAGATTCACAGGGAATATGTGGAAGCTGGAGCAGACATCATAGAGACAAACACTTTTGGAAGCAACAGAATTAAACTTTCCCACTATGGACTTGAAGATAAGGTAGAAGAGTTAACTGCAGCAGGAGTAAAACTTGCAAAAGAGGTCGCCGGCGATAGAGCTCTCGTTGCTCTATCCGTCGGACCAACTGGGGTTTTTGTTGAACCTGTCGGAGATTACAGCTTTGATGAGCTCATTGACGTTTTCAAAGAACAGATAGAGGCTGGAGTTGAAGCTGGTGCAGATCTTATCCTCATTGAAACTATGTCTGATACAAAAGAGGCAAAAGCTGCTGTAGTTGCCGCCCAAGAAGTTTGTGATTTGCCCGTAATAGTAAGCATGACCTATCAGGCTGATGGCAGGACTCTCCTCGGAACACCACCTGAAGTATCAGCAGCAATCTTTGAAGGTTTTGGTGTTGCTGCTATCGGTGCAAACTGTTCCCTTGGTCCCGAAAGTTTCGTTGACCTTATCAGGAGGATGGCAGAAATCACAGATACTCCAATTATTGTCTATGCCAATGCAGGACTTCCCGTCTTAAAGGATGGAAAAACCTATTATCCAGAACCTCCTGAAACTTTCAGGAAATATGCCGTTGAATTTGTCAAAGCAGGAGCAAACATAATCGGTGGCTGTTGTGGAACAACTCCAGATCACATAAGAGCCATTAAAGAAGCGGTAAAAGACCTGAAACCAGTAAAAAGAAATCCTATCAAGGGATTAAAGGTTACAAGCAGAACAGAACTTGTTGTAGTTGGAACAGGATATCCAACAAGAATAATTGGAGAGAGAATAAACCCTACAGGAAAAAAGAAGCTTCAGGAGGCTCTGAGAAGAGGAGATTTTTCCTTAGTAAAGGAAGAAGCTAAGAAACAGGTAGAGGAAGGAGCAGATATTCTTGACGTTAATGTTGGAGTTCCAGGAATTGATGAAGCAGAAGCAATGGAAAAGGCAGTAAGAACAGTTATCGAGACCGTTAATGTTCCAATAATGATAGACAGCAAAGATCCTGAAGCTGTTGAAAGAGCCCTGAAAATGTGTGATGGAAAACCCATCGTTAACTCCTGTTCAGGAGAAGAAAAGGACATAAAGAATATCCTGCCTCTTGTAAAAAAATACGGAGCCAACGTTTTGGCTCTTGGAGTTGATGATGAGGGATTGAAGGAAAAGGCAGAAGACAGAGTTGCAGTTATTGATAAGATAATTAACGAATGTCAGAAAATCGGGATACCAAAAGACTTTGTAATAGCTGATGTTTTAAACCTTGCAGCAAGTGCTATGCAGGAAGCAACTAAAGAAACCCTTAAAGCTATCAGAATGATAAAAGAAAAACACAATGTTGCAACAACACTTGGAGTCAGCAACGTCTCTTTTGGACTTCCAGCAAGGCCACTCATTAACTCAGCCTTCATGGCAATGGCAATAGAAGCAGGTCTTGACTCAGGTATAGTTAACCCAGGCGATTCCAGAATGGTTGAAACAATTTACGCCTCAGACGTTCTCACGGGTAAAGATAGAGGAGCCATCCGCTACGTTGAAAAGTTTCAGAACTACAAGCCTAAGGCAGAAGACAAAGAGTGCAGAGAACTCCTGAGAAAAATCTGTCAGGTCTCCTGTGCATTTCTTGAGGGAAAAAAAGTTAGCATAGATGTAGAAGGCGAGAAAAAGGCTGAAGAAAAAGTCTCAAAGGATAAAGAGGAGAATGGAGTTCCTCCCGGTATTCTTGGAGAGATTTTTAAGAAAGTCATAGAAGGAGACAGAGAAGGAATAACAAAACCTACAGAAGAAGCCCTCAAAGAGTTTGAACCGATGGAGATAAGTGATAAGGCTCTAATTCCTGCCCTTGACGTTATTGGCCAGAAGTTTGAAAAGGGAGAAATATTCCTTCCTCAGATGCTCCGCTCAGCTCAGGCAGTTCAGTCTGCATTTGAGATTCTGAAGAAGGAGATTAAAAAGAGAGGCGGAGACGTAAAGGTTGGTGGAAAGATCGTTATGGCAACAGTTCACGGAGATGTCCACGAGATAGGTAAAAACATAGTAATTACAATGCTCGAAAACAGCGGATTTGAAGTCATTGACCTTGGAACAAACGTCCCTCCTGAGAAGATAATAGAAACAGCAAAGAAAGAAAGTGCAGACGTCGTAGGATTGAGTGCTTTGATGACAACAACTCTTCCCGCAATGGAAGAAACCATAAAGAAAATGAGAGAGGCAGGGCTAAACATCCCTGTAATAGTTGGTGGTGCAGTTGTAACACCGGATTATGCAGAGAAAATCGGTGGTTATTACGGTGAGGATGCCCAAGAAGCTGTTAAAATAGTAAGGGAACTTTTGAACATCTCAAATTAAACAGACCTGGAGGGAAGCAAATGGAAAACTATCTTAACGAAACTGATCTCAACGTTCACAAGGAGATAGAAGAGCTTAAATCTCTTATCAGAGATATCCCGGACTTTCCGAAACCTGGAATCATGTTTAAAGATATCACTCCTCTTCTCCACAAACCCTGGGCATTTCAAAAGATAATTGACTACATAGGAAACAGGTATATAGGACTTGGCATCGACATTGTTGCAGGAATAGAGTCAAGAGGCTTTATCTTGGCTTCAGCCCTTGCATACAAAATAGGAGCTGGTCTTGCAATCATTAGAAAACCAGGAAAGCTTCCATACAAAACCATAAGTGCAACATATACACTGGAGTATGGAGAAGATAAGATAGAAGTTCACGAAGATGCAATTCAAGAAGGAATGAAAGTTGTCCTTATTGATGATGTCCTTGCAACAGGCGGAACAATGAGCGCAGCAATTGACCTTGTTGAAAGACTTGGAGGGAACATAATCAGTATTGATTTCCTCTTAGAGTTAACATTCCTTGGTGGAAGGAAGAAGATAACGGACAGAGGCTATCCTGTATTTTCGCTTATAAAGTTTTAATTTTAGTGATTACTAAAACTCTTTCTCAGAAAATTGGCTGGAAATTTAACCCTTTTTAAGGTGCGCCCCGGCGCACCTTATGTAACTTTGAAAATAGAAGTCAACAAAACTATTTTTTTCTTATTCAAAGTCATCTAAAATGAACTTAGAACTGGAGAAATACGGTGATAAAGATAGTTTTACCAATCTGTTTCGTTGTAATCTCTTTTGTTAATGCTTTTGCATCACCAGAATACAAGGAAAAGCTATTACCAGACTTTGCATCAACAGTATATGATAGAGAAGAACATATTATTGGCTTTTTCTACACTGGAAAATTCAGGCTTTATGCTCCCTATAGGGAAATACCTGATATCCTAATTAAAGCAGTTATAACAGCAGAAGATGAGCGTTTCTTTGAACATAAAGGCATAGACCCTCTGGGTATCCTCAGAGCAGCTATAACTGACATATCAAAAGGAAAAGTTGTCCAGGGTGGAAGTACGATTACTCAGCAATTAGCGAAACTAATATATCTATCTCCCAAAAGAACAATAGATAGAAAATTGAAGGAGCTCGCTCTCGCAAGAGAGCTGGAAGAGAAACTGACAAAAGATGAAATTCTTGAACTCTATCTCAACTACGTTTACCTCTCAAACGGTGCATATGGTGTAAAAGCCGCTGCCTGGACCCTATTTGGAGTAACAGACTTAAAGCAGCTTACACCTGCTCAATGTGCATTGCTGGCAGGAATTATCAGAGGTCCGGAATACTACAATCCTTTTAAATACCCTGAAAGAGCAAAGAGAAGAAGAAACTTCATCCTCAAGAAAATGCTTAAAGCAGGTTACATTTCAAAGCAAGAATACGAAAAAGCCATAGAAGAACCACTTACACCTTTAGAAAAACCTAACAGACCAAGAACGGCAGGTTACGACCTTGATCTTGTAAAGTTTGAAATAGCAAGAAAAGGAATAGTTCCATACAATTCCATCTTCTCCAGAGGTTACACAATAAAGACAACAATAGACGAAGAAATTCAAAACTTTGCTCAGGAAGTTCTTTCAAAATACGACCAGAAGTATTCAGAACTCCATAAACTTGAAGATCTTCAGTGTGCAGGAATGGCAATAAACAAAAAGGGAGAAGTCCTGTTCGTTGTTGGAGGTAAAGACTACAAGACGAGTAAATTCAATAGGGCTTTTCAAGTACTAAGACCGATAGGCTCAACGGCTAAACCGATAACTTACTTAACCGCTTTTCAGAATGGATGGTCTCCGCTTGACTATATCTCTAATGAGCCACTGGAGATACCAACTGGTCAAATTGATAATGAAACTGGAGAAGAGAAAATCTGGAAGCCGGAGAACTATTCAGGAAAGTTCTCTCCATTTATTCAGGTAAGAAAAGCTCTAATGAATTCTGTAAATGTAGCAACCATATATCTTGCAATGCACTTTCCGCAAGATGTAAGAAAAAACCTGATTACTTTTGAACTTATAAAGAAAGACGCACCTTTTGATCTTTCATATGTTCTGGGAAGTTTTCCTGGTAACCTTTACAGAATTGTAAGAGCTTATTCAGCCATCCAGGATAACGGAATTTTGAAAGAACCTTATGTGATAAGAGAAGTTAGAACTAAAGAGGGAAATAAAATCTACCGTGGATATCCGACAATCAAGCCTGTTTCCGATCCATTCTCAATTCAACTTTTAAGATCAATTCTTCAGGATGTAGTTAAAGAAGGAACGGCGAGAAGAATTTCTTACTTGACCAACTGGTTCGATGTGGCAGGAAAGACAGGAACAACAAACGACTTTAGAGATACATACTTTACAGGATTCACAACATCATTCATCATGAGTGTCTGGTTTGGAAGAGACAGTTACGAAACCATGTGGAGAGGTGCTACAGGAGGAGGAGTAGCTGCACCCCCATGGGCTGAAATTGCAAAGAGACTCTGTTCAAAATACGGCTGTGGGCAGCTTGAACCTCCTTATGAAGAAATAGTTAAAAACTATCCACCTCCGACTCATTTCCCTGAAGAGGAAATGAAGGAAATTTACTACGATGAATTGATAAACTCAACAGATGAAGCAAATGATGAAAGAGCAGTAAAAACTATCAATTAGAATATCGGGCTGGGTATCAAAAAAGTGGCGTTAAGTCAAGTGTTATAATTGCCACACAAATTTATGGAGGTACTTCCGTGGAGAAAATAATTCCTGTTCCTATAGAAGATGAAATGAAACAGTCCTACCTGAATTACGCAATGAGCGTAATTGTAGGTAGGGCATTACCGGATGTTAGAGATGGATTGAAGCCTGTTCATAGAAGGATTCTCTACTCAATGTATCAGCTTGGTTTATATCCAGATAAGCCTTACAAAAAAAGCGCGAGAATCGTTGGAGAGACCCTCGGTAAGTTCCATCCACACGGTGACACAGCAGTTTACGATGCTCTTGTCAGAATGGCTCAGGAATTCTCAATGAGATATCCACTTATTGATGGACAGGGTAACTTTGGTTCTATTGACGGTGATTCCGCAGCAGCTATGAGATACACGGAAGCAAGGCTTTCAAAGATTTCAATGGAGCTTTTAAGAGATATAGAAAAAGAAACTGTTGATTTCAGACCCAACTTTGATGAAAGCTTAATGGAACCAGAAGTTTTACCTGCTCGCTTCCCGAATCTCCTCGTGAACGGTACATCTGGAATAGCTGTTGGAATGGCAACTAACATTCCTCCTCACAATCTTAAAGAGGTCTGTCGAGCAGTTAAGTATATGGTTGACCACGAAGAAGCTACAACTGCCGAACTCCTCCAGTTTGTCAAAGGTCCTGATTTTCCCACAGGAGCCGAAATCATAAATCCTGAGAACTTGCAAAAGATTTACGAAACCGGACGGGGAAGCGTAACAATTAGAGCAAAACACTCCATTGAAGAGGTAAGAAAGAAAACAGCCATCGTAATTACTGAATTGCCTTATCAGGTAAATAAGGCTACTCTCATAAAGCAGATTGCAGATCTTGTCAAAGAAAAAAAGATAGATGGAATTTCTGATATCAGAGACGAATCTGACAGAGAGGGAATCAGGGTAGTTATTGAACTGAAAAGGGATGCAACACCTGAAGTTGTCTTGAATAAACTCTACAAATTTACCCCTCTTCAGACAAACTTCAACTTTAACATGATTGCCCTTATAAATGGTGAACCGAAACTTTTAAACCTCAAAAGTTACTTGAAAGAGTTCATCGAGTTTAGAAGAGAAGTTATCCTTAGAAAAACCGCTTATGAGCTAAGAAAAGCAGAAGCAAGACTTCACATTTTAGAGGGTCTAAGGATTGCTCTTGAAAACATTGATCGAGTAATTGAAATTGTCAGAGGTTCTGAAAGCCCTCATATTGCTCAGGAACTCCTCGAAAAAGAGTTCGGCCTTTCTGAAAAGCAGAGCAAAGCAATCCTTGATATGAGGCTCCAGCGACTTACTGGACTTGAAAGAGAAAAGATCGACTCTGAGTATGAATCTCTCAAAAAAGACATTGAATACTATAAATTTGTTCTCTCAGACAAAGAAGAACAGAAGAGACTCATAAAGGAAGAGGTTGATGAAATCATCAAGAATTACGGTGATGAGAGAAAAACAGCCATAGTTTCCAAAGAGTCTGAAATTGACATCGAATCAATGATAGAAGAAGAGGAAGTGGTAATTTTCCTTACCCACAAAGGCTTTGTTGCAAGGACTTCTGCAAAGAGCTACAGAACTCAGGGAAGAAGTGGAACCGGTGTCAGAGGAATAAAAACCAGAGAAGGGGACTTTGTCAAAGATGTAATTACTGCATCTTCAAAAGACTACCTCTTAGTATTCACAAATCAAGGAAAGGTTTATTGGTTGAAGGCTTATGAAATACCAAAAACAGAAAAATCAACCCGTGGACAGTCAATAAGAAACTTCCTTCCGGGAATGTCCGGAACAGAAGTTGTATCAAGAATTATCCCTGTGAAAGATTTTTCAGAGAAAAAAGATATCTTCTTCGTCACCCAAAGGGGATACGTTAAAAGAACACCTCTTTCCGAGTTCTCCAATCCACGGTCAACAGGAATCAACGCTATAAACCTTGAACCAGGCGACAGACTCGTTTACGTTGGACTTGTCGATGAAAAAGATAACCTCCTCCTCATTTCAAAGGGTGGAAGAGCCATAAGGTTCCACGTTCAGGACGTTCGCCAGATGGGTAGAAGTGCAAGAGGTGTTAGAGGAATGCTTTTAGATCCTGAAGACAGAATTGTGGCTGGAACTGTTGTCCAACCTGACGATGTTTACCTACTAATCGTTATGGAGAAAGGATACGGAAAGAGAGTATTACTTTCTGAGTTTCCTCTCCAGAGAAGAGGTGGTAAAGGATTGATTGCCGCTAAACTCAGTGAGAAGAGCGGAAAGATAGTTGACGCAACTACTCTAAAAGATGAAGAACCTGTAATAATTGTTTCAAAGAACGGAAAGATCATTAGAGTAAATAGCGGTGATATTCCCGTTTACGGCAGACATACAAGGGGTGTAAGAATTCAGAGACTCTCCGACGACGATGTAGTTGTATCAGTTTCAAAAGTTCAGGAAGAACTGGAGGAAAGCAATGATTGACATAAAACTTGTTAGAAAAGAACCAGAAAAAGTTAAAGAGCTTCTCTCCAGAAGAGACAAAAAGTACGCTGCAATGGTTGATGAGCTCCTTGCTGTCGACAGCGAAAGAAGAGCTATCATCTCAGAAGTTGAGGAACTAAAGGCAAAAAGGAATAGATATTCAAAGGAAATAGGGAAACTCTTCAAGGAAGGAAAGAAGGAAGAAGCCCTTAAACTGAAATCGGAAGTAGAAGAGATATCCGAGAAGATTGTAAGCCTTGAAAAAGACCTTGCAGACGCAGAGAAAAGGTTTGAAAAAATAATCCTTTCAATTCCGAACCTGCCTCACGTTAGTGTTCCTGTTGGCGAAGATGAAGAAGACAACGTAGTAATCAGATACTGGGGTGAAAAGCCACAGTTTTGTTTTGAGCCTTTACCTCACTGGGATATCGCAAGGGAACTTGACATTCTCGATTTTGAGAGAGCCACAAAGCTCGCAGGTTCAAGATTTGTTATTTACAAAAAGTGGGGAGCAAAATTAGAAAGAGCTTTGATCAACTTCATGCTTGACCTTCATACAACAGAACATGGTTATGAAGAGATAATCCCACCTTTTCTCGTCAACACAAAGACGATGACTGGAACAGGACAGCTTCCGAAGTTTGAAGAAGACCTATACAAGATTGAGGGTGAAGATCTCTGGTTGATTCCAACAGCAGAAGTTCCCCTGACTAACATCCACGCTGGAGAAATTCTTTCGGAAAAAGAACTACCAAAGTACTATACAGCTTACACTCCATGTTTCAGGAAAGAAGCTGGAGCTCATGGAAGGGATGTTAGAGGAATAATGAGGCTCCACCAGTTTAACAAGGTTGAGCTTGTTAAAATCGTTCATCCGGACAAGTCTTATGAAGAACTCGAAAAGCTCGTTAGAGAAGCCGAGAAAGTCCTGCAGCTTCTTGGTCTTCACTACAGGGTCGTGGAGCTCTGCACGGGAGACCTTGGATTTTCTGCTGCAAAAACTTACGACATTGAAGTCTGGATACCTTCACAGAATAGGTACAGAGAGATTTCCTCTTGCTCAAACTGTGAAGACTTTCAGGCAAGGAGAGCAAAGATAAGGTTTAGAGACAAGGATGGTAAAACAAGGCTTGTCCACACACTTAACGGCTCAGGTTTAGCTGTCGGAAGGACTGTAATTGCAATCCTTGAACAGTACCAGCAGGAGGATGGTTCCGTTATCGTTCCAGAGGTTTTGAGAGATTACATTAAAGTCGACATATTAGCTGGTTGATTAAGGTAGATAATTTGGAATCCAGAAAAGGTTTTACACTTGTTGAACTATTATTTGTCATCGTAATAGTTGGAATTCTTTCTTCCCTGGCAGTATCGAGTGTTATCAATTGGGTACATAGAGTCAAAGTTAGAAATTTTGCGGAAGAAACACTTTCTGATTTGGAGTGGGCAAGAGTTTTAGCTTTCAAAAAGGGAAGCAGTAAAGTGGAATTTCAAAACGATAAATACCTGATATACGTTACATCTGATTCCAGCACTCCGATTAAGGAGAAAGTAGCTCCTGAAGGAATTACCATTATAACTAATCTGACTTCAGGAGAGGTAGAATTTAGAAGGAACAAACTTCCCGATAGAGCTGGAAGTATTAAAATAAATGGTTTTGGAGTCGAGTATAAGATAGTTATCAATCACATTAGTGGAAGAATCTACTTAGAAAAAACGCAATGAAAAGAAAAGGCTTTTCAATTATTGAGGTTTTAGTAGCGCTGGCTATTTTCTCTATAGCCATTCTCGGGATTGGAGCTACAATACTCTACAATATCAAATTCGCAAAAATAAATAGATTTAGAGAGTTAGCTTGTTATAAGGCTGATAGACTTCTAAACTATCTGTCTTCTCTTCCTTATACTAATCCCTGTCTTGACATTGGGAATAGAACCTGCGAAACAGACACCGGAGCCTGTTGTAATGGTTTGGCAGGGGATCCAGGAGTTAGCTATTCCGTAGAAAACTTGGGAGTGGATACAGATATTAAGAAAATATCGGTAACCGTGAAGTTCAAAAGTGGTGATTACGAAGGAGAAGTTTCTCTCGAACAGATTAAAGGAAACTGGTAATGAGAAAAGGATTTACTTTAATAGAACTTCTCGTTGGAGCCTTAATAGGTATCATAGTAATTGGAGCTACCGGTTTTTTCTTTTCTTATGGCTATCGTTTGATTTTAAATACTCTTTCTACCTCAAGAGGTAATATTTCTATTTTTCAAGTAGTGGAAATAATCAACTCTGACTTGAGAAAGGCAGGGTATGGAATAGAGGATTCAACCACTTATCACCCTATCGACTGGGATTCAGGAAAACTTATTATTAGATACGTTGATTATGAAAAGAATGATATAGATTGTGAAAATGAAACTTTCGGAGACAATAACACCCCTCAGTGTGATTACGTTATTATCTATCAACTTAAAAATAATAACCTATATAGGTCTGTTGATGAAGGAGCAAACGGTAACAGCTCTTCTGCTCCTATGTTCGATGGAAACCTGATAAAGATAGAAGGTTTCTTCGTCTCAATAGATAACACAACTCATGCAGTAGAATATACTATTAACAGCACAACTCAGGAAGGAAATTTCACGATAGGAGATACAATTATCTGTAGAAACTGGAAATAAAGGATATTCAGTTAAAAGTTTTTTGAATTCCCCCTTCGTAAGGGGAATTCTCCTGTCCCCTTTGAAAAAAGGGAAAACGTTTTAGCAGTTTTTGAAGAGGAATGCCAAATAAAGTTTCAGAGTTCGGTTATGAAAGCAAGAAAAGGTTTCATACTTGCGACAACACTTGCAATTATTACCATTCTAACAGTAGCGGGAGTCATTGGTACATACATTGTAACGAAAGAAACAAGATTGACTGTTGACACTTCAGACTCTATAAAGGCTTTAAAAGCTGCTGAAAGTGGTGTGGAAATAGCATTAGCAAAGTTAAAAAAAGGAGAAATCCCCTCTTCTCCTCTCAACGGAACTATAAATGGTGCGACCTATGAAGTTACAGTTAGTGAAGTGAGTAGTGGATATTCTATAGTTTCTGTAGGTGAAAAGGACGAAGCAGAAAGGACAATAAAAGTATTCGTACAAAAAGTAGGTACTTCCTTCTACCCATTTGCAATTAATGGAGAACTTAAGATAAATGACTTTAATGACCTCGGTTCGGGTGGATGGACAGAAGCAATAGTAACCGTCAAGGAAATTCCTAACGAGCTGAGAGAAGCTTTGGAAAATGCTAATTTTACTGTAAATATAAGATCCATTGATATTAATCTTCCCAAAGTCGCAGATTTAGACACTTCCAATTTTTACCCTCCTGAAAGTGAGTGCGATTACGGTAATTACAATGCAAATGCAACTTACAGTGAACTACATTTCGAGGATCAAAATGGAGATGGCAAAATTGTAGTTTGCGGTAAGAACATCACCTTAGACCGTACTTTAATTCGCTTTAATGATGATTTAACAGTGGCAGCAACAGGTAGTATATATTTTACTCCAAACACAACGCTGAAGAAGGACACAGGCAGTACTTCTAATCTCAGTCTCATTGCTGGCGGAGAAATGGTATTTGACAGGAACAGTAATATTGATTTTGCTGGAGCAGATGCCGGTTTTAATATACTAATTTACGCAAAAGAAGGTATTGTAAGTGAAGATACAACCGGTCAATGGATTTCTATATCAGGAAATCAAAATACAGAAAATACATCTAATCTTCTCATTTTGACCCCTGGAGAAATAAAAGTTAATAGAGATCTTGTCGATGACACTGCAGTGACGAGGAAGGATGTAAATTTCCTAATATGGGCAGACAAAGGAATCTATAGTAGCAACGGAGGATTTGACATATCTGGTCATTCAGAGACAGTAAGAAATTTTGCTGTTATTGTTCCAGATGGAAACGCCACCTTTGACCGTTGGCAATTTACTGGTAGTGAAGATAGAAGTGGCTTGACTTATGAAGACATAATTAACTACTGTGATGATGATACAATCCCCGACTTTTATAGAAATATCTTCTGTCAATTAAAGGATCAAATAGGAGGCAGTTCTTCGAGAAGTAGAATGCAAATAAAAAGTTGGAGAATTTATTAGAAATGTAATTCTTCCTTGCTTCTTCAAAACTCCTGACTTCGTTATAGCCAATATTATTTTATTCTCCAAAACTCTAACTTTCAGGAGGTTGTAATGAAAGATTATCCAATCTGGCATCCATGTACACAGATGAAAGATCATGAAAAGTATCCTCTTATAAAGATTGTCAAAGGAAAAGGAATATATCTTTATGACGATAAAGGTAAAAAATATATCGATGCTATATCTTCATGGTGGGTAAATTTGTTCGGGCATTCCAATGAAAGATTAAACAATGCTTTAAAACAGCAGGTTGAAAAGTTAGAACATGTCATATTCGCAAATTTCGTTCATGAACCCGCCTTAAAGTTAACTGAGAAGTTACTAAAAATCGTTCCTAAACCTCTTTCTAAGGTTTTCTTTGCTGATAACGGTTCAAGTGCCGTGGAAGTGGCAATGAAGATGAGTTTTGGCTATTTCAAAAACAAAGGAGAAATAAGAAACAAATTCGTTTATTTGGATAGTGGATATCATGGAGAAACCTTAGGAGCTCTATCAGTATGCGGAGAAGAGCTGTATAGTGAGATGTATAAGGAAATTATGATTAGTAATATCAGAATAAAGGGTCCTGATTGCTTTAGATGCCCTTATGGAAAAGATAGGGACACCTGTGATGCAGAATGTTTTGAGTTTATGGAACAGGCTTTATTGCAGCATAAAAAGGAAATCTGTGCAGTTTTAATTGAACCCATTGTCCAGTGCGCTGGAGGTTTTAAGATTTATTCTCCAAAGTATTTACAAAAGTTAAGAAGCTTGACAAGAGAGCTTGGAATTCATCTCATTGCGGATGAAATTGCCGTTGGTTTCGGGAGAACTGGTAAAATGTTTGCCTGTGAACATGCAGGTATCACTCCAGATTTTATGACCCTATCCAAAGGAATTACGGGAGGTTATTTACCACTGTCAGTGGTTTTGACTACGGATGAAATATACGATGCCTTTTATGATGATTACACATCTCTTAAAGCCTTCTTGCATTCACATAGTTATACTGGAAATCCACTTGCTTGTGCTGTAGCAGTAGAAGTTCTTAATATTTTCGAAGAAGAAAATATTCTGGGAAAGAATAAAGAAAAATATCAATACCTGCAGAAAAGAGTCAAGGAAAAATTTTCAAACTATAAGTTCTGTGGAGAAGTAAGGTATAAGGGATTTATCGTAGCAGTAGAACTTGTGAAAAATAGGGAAAATAAAGAACCCTTTGATTGGAAAGAGCGGATAGGATTTCAGATTTATAGAAAGGCTCTTGAGAAGGGAGCTCTCCTCAGGAACCTGGGAGACGTTATCTACTTCATGCCTCCATACGTTATTGAACTTGACGAGATTGATAAGCTTGTGGATATTGCATATAGTGCAACGAAAGAGGTACTTGGTGAGTAGTGAAGAGTAAGTAGTAAGAGGTAAAGAGTGGAGAAAGTAAAAGTGAATGGAAAGTTAAAAGTGCATATTGTGGGAATTGGTGGAATTGGAATGTCTGGTATTGCCCTTGTTTTAAAGGGGCAGGGGTATGAAGTTCAGGGGTCGGATATCAAAGAGAGCTCCATGGTTAAAAAACTTAAAGAAAAGGGAATAGAAGTTTTTATAGGTCACAGAGCAGAAAACGTTCACGGTGCAAGTCTCGTAATTCACTCTTCAGCAGTAAAGCCTGACAATGTGGAGCTTCTTGAAGCAAGAAGACTTGGAATTCCCGTTATCCCACGAGCTGATATCCTATCGGATATAATGCGTTTTAAGGAGGGAGTAGCTGTAGCAGGAACTCATGGAAAAACCACTACCAGTTCTATGATAGCAACAGTTTTCCACATGGCTGGGCTTAAACCAACTATCTTAGTGGGAGGAAGACTCTCTATTCTTGGTGGAGTCAATGCTCAAAGCGGTGATGGAAACTGGCTCGTGGCAGAAGCTGATGAGAGTGATGGAACATTTTTAAAGCTTACGCCCACGATTTCTGTTATTACAAACATAGATGCCGATCATATTGACCATTATGGCTCTTTTGAAAATTTAAAGAGAGCTTTTGTGGAGTTTGCCAATCGGGTTTCCTTTTACGGAAAGGTTTTCCTCTGTGGGGAGTGTCCTAACATCAGAGGAATTTTGCCAGAAGTGTACAAAAGAAAGGCGATTTATGGATTTAATGAAGAGTTTGATCTCTATGCGGGAGAAGTTACCTCCATGGGACTTGGCTCAATATTTAATGTTTACTATAAACAGAAAAAACTTGGAAGGATTAAGCTAAACGTCCCAGGGAGACACAACGTTTTAAACGCCCTTGCTGCTGTTGGAGTCTCTTTAGAAGCAGGAGTTCCTTTTCCTTATATTGCAGAAAGCCTTGAGGCGTTTAGAAATGCCAGTAGAAGAATGGAACTGAAAGGAACAGTTAATGGAATCACTTTTATTGATGATTATGCTCATCATCCAACGGAGATAAAAAGTTCCTATGAAGCTCTGAAAACTTCCTTTCCAGAGAGAAGAGTTGTTGTTCTTTTCCAGCCACACAGGTTTTCTAGGACGAGCCTTCTCTGGAAGGAGTTTGTTGAAGTTTTGAAAGAGATAGATAATCTTTACATTTCTGATATTTATCCTGCTGGTGAAAAGCCTATTGAAGGTATCAATTCAAGAAAGCTGGCAGAAGAGTGTGGTGCTGTCTATGGAGGTTCCCTCCAGGAAGCCTGCAAGACTATTAACTCCGTGCTGAAGCCAGGAGATGTTTTCCTTTCAATGGGTGCTGGTGATGTAACAAAAGCCTTTGAGCTCATCACAGGAGCGTAGTATGGATAGTAAAACCGTTTACCTTTTTGATGGGACAAGTCTTGCATATAGAGCTTTCTATGCAATAAGGGATCTTTCAACCAGTACGGGATTTCCCACAAATGCTATATATGGCTTTATCAGGATGTTTCTCAAGCTCTACAAAGACTTTAAACCAGAGTACGTTGCTGTAGCCTTCGATGTAGGAAAGAAGACCTTTAGAAACGAGCTCTTAAAGGAGTACAAGGCAAATAGGAAACCTACTCCTGATAACTTCAAGGTTCAACTTCCCTACATAAAGAGGTTTTTAAAATGTCTCGGGGTTACCGTTCTTGAAAAAGAGGGTTACGAAGCTGATGATATCCTTGGAACTGTTGCTAAAAATTTGGCATCGGAAGGGCGCAGAGTTTTTATAGTTACTCCCGATAAAGATATGAGACAGCTCATTGATGAAAAGATTTCTGTGATTGCGATATCAAATAAAACTGGGCTGAAGAAAATCTACGATCTTGAAGCATTCAGGAAAGAGTATGGAGTTAATCCACAACAGATTCCAGATCTTTTTGGCCTTGCAGGGGATTCAATCGATAACATTCCCGGTGTTCCGGGGATAGGAGAGAAAACAGCTAAAAAGTTAATTGCCGATTTTGGGAGCCTTGAAGGTCTCTATGAAAACCTTGATGAACTAACTCCAAAGAGAAAAGAACTTCTGGAAAAGTTCAAAGAGCAAGCGTTCTTAAGCAGAGAGCTTGCGAAGATCGATACAAACGTTCCCATGGATGTTTCTCTTGAAGACCTGAAGGTAAAGGAACCTGAGGGTAAGTGTCTCGGTGAAATACTGAAAGAACTGGAGATGAAGAGTATAGTTGAAGAGCTAAAAAAACTCTTCCCCGGTATAGACTTTGGAGAATTTGATGAAGTTGAGAAAAGCAAACAGATATCCAAGGAAGAGATTAAGAAAAAAGTTCAACCTGTTGACCTCTTTTCAAGTCCGGAAGTTGCACTTATCCACGATGTAGATCCCATTGTTGCTGTTGATGAAGGGTATGTAAAAATTGATTTTGAGGAGATTCCAGATTTTCTGCCAGAAAGAGGAAAGATTTACACTTTCAATCTGAAGTCTCTCTACCATAGAATGGGAGAAAGAATTAAGAAGTTTCCTTTTGTGGATCTTTCGATCTGTGAGTACCTTCTGAATCCTCTCCAGAAGGGTTATTCGTCAAAGGATATCTTGCAAAGAAGACTTGGAATTATGAGCCTTGATGACATAAAGGATTACGCTCACCACACTTTAAATGCTGGAAGGGAGATACTAAAAGAACTGAAAAAAAAAGGTCTTGAGAAACTTTACAAGGAAATAGAACTCCCTCTGATTTACGTTCTTTATAAAATGGAGAAAAGAGGGGTTCTCTTTGATAGGGAATATCTTGAAAGCTTTGGCAGGGAGCTTGATGAAAAAAGCAAAAATATAGAAAGGGAAATCTTTGAAATAGCAGGAGAGGAGTTTAACCCTAACTCTCCAAAGCAACTTGCAAATATCCTCTTTGAGAAGCTCAGGCTAAAACCTCTCAAAAGGACTAAAAGTGGATACTCCACAGATGTGGAAACCCTTACCAGCTTAGCTTTAGAAGGACATAAGATTGCGGAGCTCCTCCTTGAGTATCGAAAATTAACAAAGCTCAACAGCACTTTTGTAAAAGGAATTCTCAAACACATGGACGAGATGGGAAGGGTTCACACAACATTCATTCAAACTGGAACGGCAACGGGCAGGCTCTCAAGTGCTGAACCCAACCTGCAGAACCTTCCCGTTTCAGATGAGATCTCAAAGAAAATCAGATATGCTGTAACTGCACCGGAGGGCTATACCCTTGTCTGGGCTGACTACTCTCAAATTGAGCTTCGAGTCCTTGCCCATCTATCGGGAGATGAAAAGCTGATTGAAGCTTACAGAAAAGGTAGAGATATTCACACAGAAACAGCTTCCCATCTTTTTGGTGTTTCACCTGATGAAGTTGATGAAAAACTCAGAAGAGTTGCCAAAACAGTTAACTTTGGAATCATCTACGGTATGAGCCCCCACGGTTTGTCAGAACGTCTTGGAATTCCAGTGAAAGAAGCAGAAGAGTATATAGAGCGTTATTTTGAAAAATTTCCACGGGTAAAGGACTACATAGAAAACACCTTGAAAGAGGCTTACGAGAAAGGCCACGTAAAAACAATCTTTGGAAGAGTGAGACCTCTTCCTGAGCTACGATCTTCAAATCGGAACATAAGAAGCTTCGGGGAAAGAGCTGCGGTAAATGCAACCATTCAGGGCTCTGCGGCAGACATAATGAAACTGGCGATGGTAAAGCTTTATAAAAAGTTAGAGAAGCTTGGAGCTTATATGGTTCTTCAGGTTCACGATGAAATAGTGATTGAAGCACCGGAAGAGAAAGCTGAGGATATTGTGCAAACCGTCAAAGAAACGATGGAAAATGTTATAGAACTTTCAGTTCCACTGACGGTTGATGTAAACGTTGGAAAGCACTGGAGTTAATCTTTTTCTTTAAGGAATTTTTCAATTACTTCCTGTAGCGTTCCGGTGGTTCCTGTTTCTATCTCTATTCCAAACTGGTCAAAGAAGAATTTTGCCTTTTCTCCTATTCTTCCGGCAATGACCTTCTTAACACCGTAGCCAGCCAGTATTTCTGGAATCATACCCACACTGTGTTCAATAGATGGGTTGGCGAAAATATCAATTTTTGCTTCTCCTTCTTTGAGGGTAACTATTGCAAAGTAAGGAGATCTTCCAAAGTGTTCGCAAATTGGAGCATCAAGCCCAGAAGTGTTTTCAACGGGAATGGCAATTTTCATCGCTTCCTCCTGAGTGTTTATTTATTGCTACTGTTTTCCCTTTCAATTTTATCTAATCAAAAATCAACCTCACGAAACATCAAAAGAATGACTGATTATGTGACTGTTTTCCCCAGTTTTTGCTAAAATTTCTCCAACCAGAAGGGTGAGGGGTACTCTTGTATACAATTAAAATTTTATTATGTTTTTGTTTTCTACTTTCCGTACCAGCTTTTGCAGGAAAGTTTGTATCGGATTTTCCCGTCGGTAATGGTTTTCAGACAGTATCTCTTTACTACCTTGAAGAAAAAGTGCTTAACAACAATCTCCTTTTAAAGGACAAAGAGACGGAGATAAAGATACTTCAGGAGAGTCTTGAAAATTTCAAAGGGGAAAACCACGGAGATGTTTCAGTTGGTTTGACTTACTATCCATCTTCTTCTTATTCAGATAACATTATTGGATACAAATATGGAATTTCCGGCAGGTGGAGATATCCTCTTCTCGGTCAGTATGGAGACATGAAATTTAAAGAGGAAGAATTAAAAACTCTCATTAACGTAAAAAAAGCAGAATATGAACGATTAAAGAACAAATTACTTTACGATTTACGCAGCGCCTACATGAACTACTACTACAGCTATATGGTTGAGGATAAGCTCAAGAATGCAATCTTTGAGCTCCAAGACATTGAAGCACGATTAAAGGAGCGCTACAACAGGAAACTCTCACTCTGGACAGATGTCTTGACTGTTGACACTCTCATAACAAAACTCCGAGCCACTCTTGCAGGGATTTACGAGAACAGATTGAAAAGTCTGGCAAGAATAAGGACTTTGATTGCAGATCCTTATCTTCCCGATTTTGTTCCACAGCTTGAGTACGATAAGAACTTAGTTAATCTTTACCTACCGCCTTCAAACGAGCTGGTTGAGTTTGCTAAGGAGCACAGGAAGGACATAGAGTTTGAAAAGAAGGCTTACGAACTCCTGAACAGGGCTGCCAAAAACTATTCGGACACCTATCCTAAGGCCTGGGTGAGTGTTCTCGGTTCTGCAACCTCTTACGACCTAGACACCTTTGATTCTGGAATAGGTTTTTCCTTAGATTTCTCCTTCCCATGGAGGAAGTCTCAGGCAGAGAAGGCTCTAAAAGCAGAGAGAAAGCTAAGGGCACAGAGGGAAGGCATCCGGGTAAAGCTTGCAAAGACAGAGCTCATTACTGCCATTCAGAATGCCGTGAGCAACTTTGAGATTTACAGAAGCAAGTACGCTGCCTTCAAACAGGAGTACGAAACGGTAAAACAGAACAGGGAAGTTTTTGAAAAGAGACTGAATGCCGGATTGTACAGCGGAGGGGACGGACTCATAAAGCTGGCTTCCCTCATAAACCAAGAGGTTGGAAGTTATAATCTTATGATGGACAGCATGAAAAACATGCTTGTCCACTACTTTTCCATTCTGAACTCCATTGGGGTTAGAGAGCTTCCCTGGATAATGCGGATGACTCCCGTTAACTATGTTTCCTACGTACCTCCTCCACGTCTCCAGACGGACATTTCTGGTGTTTTGCTTTTTTCCTATGTCTGGAGTTCTAAGAAGTTCCTGGGGAATCCATCCCTTGAGGCAGGTTTTATCAAGGAGTGTGAATCAATAGGTCTTGATGGCATTTACCTCTCTCTTGACGGTAAACAGATAAAGGAATTCCTCGGAACCTTTAAAGGAAATCAGAAATTAATGAAGTTTATCTCCCTTGCTAAATCCAGAGGTTTAAGCGTACAGCTACTACTTGGAGAAAACACCTGGATATACCCTGAAAACAGGGATAAACTGATAGAGATTGTCAAACTCTTCAACAGGTTCAACAGAATGGTTGGCGCGTATGGTTTCGACGGTCTGCACCTTGACATAGAACCCCACGCTCTGTCAGAGTGGAAGTTTGAAAGGGCAAAGTTGGTCAGTTTCTATGTAGAAACCCTTTCAGAAGTTAAACAGGTTTCAGAAAAGCCCGTTTTTGTAGACATACCTCCAGGCTATCTGAATGTTCCCTTTCAGGGGAAACCTCTGGCAGAAAAGGTTTTTCAGATTGCTGACGGCATCAATGTGATGGCGTATTCAACCAACATCAATTACTTGAAGCGTGTTTCATCGGATTTCTACAGCTTAGGAATGTCATACAGGAAGCCTGTTACCATAGCCCTTTCTGTTGAAAGAAATCTCAGCGACATGGAAAGCTTTTACCGTAGAAACATATCTAACCTTAAAAAGGCAATAAGGGTAATAAAAAACAGTGGAATAGATTCTGTAGCCTTTCAGGACTTTAAGAACCTTGTTGACTACCTCAAAGAAGTTTCGCTCAAGTTTGAGCGGACGTTCCTGGTTAATGTTTCTCTACCATCAAAACCTGCTAAATCTATAAAATCTGCCACCATTCCTAAGGTTCAGGGAATTGTCGGTGGTGTAAACGTTGAACTTAAGTTTTTTCACACTTTCTCCTTACCACGGAAAATCATCATCGGGCAAGAAAGATGAAAAGATTTACACTAACAAAAAAACTGAAAGAAAAGGCAAGTGCTCCCATTCCTACAGAGATAGAAAGACCTACAGAGAGGAAGGAACCACCACTCAGAAAGTGGTTTTTCAGAAGTTTTCTCCTCATTATCTTCCTTGGAATTGTCTATATAGTTTTTAAGGATGTTATATTCGTTGAGATAAAAGGACTTGTAAAACCGGAGAAAATAACTGTTAAAGCCCCGTTTGATGGTACCTTTATAGCTTTTGCCTCTATTGGAGATGTGGTAGAGAAGGATCACCTTATCGGAAAGATCTACAACAGTAAAGTAGAGTCAGGGATAAAATCCCTGCAGGAGACCCTTAAACTCCTTCTATCGTGGGAAGATAGATTAAAAGAGGAAAACTCTCTGAGGAGAAAACTTGAGAAGTTGACCCTCTCTACCAGAACCTACTCTTTATCTGATCCGATTACTCTTAGAAAGGAGCTCCGGTCTCTTTATAGAGAGAGGGAGAAGCTCGTTGAGATGGCTGCTGACACTGAAGAAAGACTCAAAAAGTTAAAAGCCCTTGTTGAGATAGGAGCCGCTACGGAGCTTGAAGTAGAGAAAGAAAAAGAAAAACTGATAAAGCTCAAAAGAGAAATAGATCGGGTTAACAGCAAGACAGCTCAGATTGAAGGAAAGTTAAAAAAAGCAAAGGAGTTAGAGAAGTTAATCAAGTCCCTTAAGGGCTCCCCTTCTCCCCTGATTACCTCTCTCTCTTCGATTGATTTTCAGATAGATAGGGTAAAGCAAAAGATAAACGAGCTTAGTTCCTCTGTCGCTCTATCCTTAATAAAGTTTCCATTTAAAGTTAAAGTTTCTCAGATTGCAACTACAGGTTCTTACCTTTCAAAAGGCGATAACGTGGTAACAGTCTTCAACATGAATAACTACTTTGTTGAAGCCTACTTCCCACCAAAAGAAGCAAAAAAGATTCACATAGGTGATCGCGTAAAAGTTCTCCTTCCAACGGGAGAGAAACTGGAAGGAGTTGTTGAAGCTTTTGAGCCAAACCTTATCCTAAAACCTAACGTCCTTGTTGGACCTCTTGAAAAAAGAACTCTTGTCCTACCCGTAAAGATAAAGCTGATAAACCAGGAGGGAAGGAGCATTGTTTACGAGAATATGCCTGTTACTGTTCTTCTTGGCGGTTAATGGAACCATTTACGCCCAGGAAATAAGTGTAGATTACAAGGTTTTGTCCCAGAGGGGGGAAATCTCCCGCAGAGTTGACGTTACTTTTTACTGCCCCTCTGGAAATATCAGAGACTATACTCTAACTGTTTCAGGAAAAAAGAACAGTATTAATGTTACCATCGGCTTTAAGGGTAAGAGCATAAAGGTTTTTCAGAAAACTGAAGAAGGACAGAAAATAACAAAAGCACTTCTGCTTACAGTTGATCCCCTTTCTGGAGAAATTCAGGAAAAGAGGAAAGTTTCATTCTCAAGAGGCAAACTCTCCATAAAAGGGCTTTCCGATAGTAGCGTTTACAGATTAACCTACGTAGTTGAGGACAACAGGAAAAAGAAGATCCTCATTCCACCTTTTGTTAAAATTGGCGATTCTCCAAAAAGCGGTGGAATCAGCTTTACCGTTCCTATCTTCTTTAACAAAGGTTCGTATAATCTTTCAGAAAAAGAACTTTTCAGGTTACAGAAGTTAAGACCGCTTATCAACACCTGTCGGGTTAAAATTACAGGGTATTCAGACAGCACGAAAATAGTAAAAACAAACGTTAAAACGAACGAAGAGCTTGCAAAATTAAGAGCCATCTCTGTTAAGAGAGTTCTGGAGGGAGAAAGTGATTGAATTTGAACAAATTCCAGTCGTGATATACGAGCATACACCTGAACTCATCCACCTAAAAGAGGAAACATCAGAGGGTCCTCAAGGACTACCGTTTGAGCTCCGCCCATTTTTTTCTATCTTTTCTGAGTCTATAATCTCGCCTTCAGTTAAAGATGCAGTTTTTGAACTAAAAAAGAAAAACCTTATGGTTGATCCTCACTTTTTTTACATCTTTGCGGAGAGGGAGAGTTTTCTGAACGAAAGCGTGATCTCAATAAGGAGGGATCCACTAACATCCCTTTCACCCATTTTTGTGAACATGACGCCATTTGGGGAGACCCTGGAGATAGTGGATGGAGTTTTCAGGGGTTTTTCAGATTCTATGATAAATAGGTCACGAGAAATATGGGAGGTTCTCAACAAGCTGAATCCTAACCCTTACGCTGTAACTCTTCCTGAAAACTGGAGAATCAACTACCTAAGATTCCTCCTCTCAAGGGAAAAAGATGAGGAAAGACCCTTCTTAAGCAGAGATTCCGTTTACGGTTTTACTTGGCCTGTTGCTTATTACATTCTGCGGACAAAAGAGAAAGGAAGGGAACTTGATGATCTGGAACTGCTTGAAAACCAAGGACTTGTTTCATCAGAGGAAGTAAACAAAACATCTCTCTGTCCTGCCTGCAGTTATTACAACCTCATATTTCGTGAAGTGTGCCCAGCCTGTGGGTCTATAAGGATAAGGTTGGTTGAATTCATACACCACTATTCATGTGGTTACATTGGTCCCGTTGAGGAGTTTATAAAGGGAGAAAAACTCTTCTGTCCAAAGTGTCACGAAACTTTAAAACACATAGGCGTTGACTACGATAAACCCCTTGAGAAGTACATCTGTGCTGACTGTAAAACCCGTTTCTTAGAACCAGAGGTTGACGTTTTGTGTGCCAACTGTAAAAAGAAATGGGCTCCAGAGGAAGTTATCAGCTCCTTTATAAAAAAGTTCATGATAACTCCTCTTGGAAAAACAGTGGCTGTTGAAGGGAAGCTACCCATAAATATATTTGAGGAACTCAGTGTCTCCTTAGGAGTGATAAATTTCAGTGCTTTTATGTACATCCTTGAGAAGTTTATGAGAATAAACAACAGGTATCCTGAAAGGCAGTTCTGCGTTGTTGCAATCCTTTTTAGGATAAAGGATGAAGTACTGGCAGAGATTCCCCTTAAAATAAGAACTTTTTTAAAGGACCTCGTTAGGATTATAAAGGATAACTCCAGAGAATCAGATATCATAAGTACTTCAGAAGAAAAATTTATTTTTATTCTCCTTCCGGAAACGCCACCAGAAGGAGGAAGCAGCGTAAAAGAGAGGCTTTCTCAGAAAGTGGAAAGGCTACTTAAGAAAAACAAGCTCTCAGACTTTGTTCGGTTTGTTGTCTCTTTAAGGTGTGTTCCTTTCCACATAAAGGCCTCTACAGCTCAAGAAGTTATTAACTCACTAATTAAAGAGCTTGAACAGTCATGATAGATTTCTTCTTTTCCTACTTTCACGCAGTATGGGTTTACTTTAACAACATTATTTTTAACACTTCTCTCCTTGAGAAGATAGTCCTTGTTCTTCCTTACATAGTTTTTGAGCTGCCTTTTGCTGTTGGTATGGTAGTTATCCTTATTCTAAAGTACTACTTCGGTTTCTTCCACAGAAGACGTGCAAACTACTTTCCAAAGGTAACAACTATAATTACAGCCTACAACGAGGGGGAAGATGTTTATAAGTCTATTGGCTCAATTCTCCACCAAGATTACCCCGGTTTCATAGAGATAATAGTTGTAGTTGATGGTGCAAAAAAGAATATAGAAACTTACAGAGCAGCAAAGAGGTATGAAGGTTACTACTCAGAAAAGAAAAGGCAGGTTATAGTCCTCCCAAAGTGGGAAAGGGGAGGAAGAGCAAGCTCTCTAAACCTCGGACTTAACCACGCAACGGGTGAGATAACTATGGCTCTTGATGGAGACACATCTTTTGACAATGACATGGTAAGAAAGGCAGTCTCCCATTTCTGGGATGATAAGGTCGTTGCCGTTTCGGGAAACCTGAGAATAAGGAACTGGGAAAAATCTGTAGTTACAAAACTTCAGTCTATAGAATATTCAATTTCCATATATATGGCTAAACAGTTCCTTGACGCTTTTGGACTCCTCAACAACGTTTCTGGCGCCTTTGGAATTTTCAGAACAAACTTTCTTCGTTCCATCGGCGGATGGGATGCAGGAACTGCAGAAGACCTTGATCTTACACTCAGGATAAAGAAGTATAAATCAATGTATCCGGACATAAAGTTTGCGTTTGCAGAAGATGCCATCGGTTTGACAGACGGTCCAGAAAACTGGAAAGGAATTCTCAAACAGAGACAAAGGTGGGACGGTGATCTGGTCTATCTCTTCTTTAAAAAACACACTTTTGCACTTAATCCTCTCCTGACCGGGTTAAAAGAGGCTTTCTACCTTTACTATGCAACGCTCATTCAACAATTTATCTTGCCAATTCTGGTTATCCTCTACTACATAAAGCTCTTTTTAAAATTTACCTTCGTTGAGGTTCTTGCTATCATTACTTTCATATACCTGATCTATTTCCTGCACACCTTTTTCCTCATGCTCTTTTTTGTAACCGTTGTATCGGAAAGGAAACACTGGGACGTAAAACTTATTCCCTACACAATCTTCTATCCCTTCTATGGATTTCTCCTAAGAATCAACTCCCTCTATGCTTACATTGATGAAGCACTGTTTGATGCCCACAGAAGGACGGGATACGTTCCCCCGTGGGTAGCAAGGAAAACTAAGTTTTAGTTTTTTCCCAGAGAAAAGTCCTTTCAAGTCCCTCTTTAAGGGAGTATTTAAACTTAAAGCCCAAAGCCTTCAGTCTGGATGTGTCTGCAACAGAACGCCTTATATCCCCTTCCCTTGGAGGAAGGAATCTCAGAGGGGGAATTTCCCCGGCTATTTCTTTCAGAGTCTCAAGCAAATCAAGGAGTGAGGTCTCTTTTCCCGTTCCGACGTTGTAAACGTTTCCCGACGTTTCCTTCTTCTCTTCTGCTATAAGTAGTGCTTTAACAACATCTTTAACGTAGATGAAATCCCTCGTTTGTTTCCCGTCACCGAAGACGTCTATGGTCACATCTTCCCCTTTCAGGTAGCGGAGAATTCTGTTTATGAAGATTGAAATGACTCCAGAATAGGGAGAAGAGGGATCCTGTCTTTCACCATAAACGTTGAAGAACCTCAGGGCTGTTGCTTTGATCCCATAGAGGTGAAAGCTATTTACAGTATATCTTTCGGAGGCGTACTTGTCCGCTCCGTAAGGGGTAATTGGTTTTACCGGCATATCTTCCCTCTTTGGGAACTCCAAAAGATCCCCATAGACTGCTGCTGAAGAGGCAAAGATAAATCTTTCAACTCTGTACTTTCTGGAAAATTCTAAAAGGTACATCGTTCCATCAAAGTTGACCCTGTGGGTAGTTACAGGCTCTTCTACCGATTTAAACACAGAGGCAACTGCTGCCAGATGGAATACTGTTTTAAAACTATAACTGTCAAACAGGTTTTTTAGAAGGTTCTGGTCGGTAATGGAACCCACTATAAGCTCTAAGTTTTCTGATTTTGGAAGATTTTCCCTCTTTCCTGTTGAAAGGTTATCCAGGACTACAACTTTTCGTCCCTGATTTAGTAGTGCTTCTACAAGGTGAGAACCTATAAAGCCTGCCCCTCCCGTTACGAGTGTAGTAGTCATAGATAGAACCTCCAAGCTTTAAATTGGTATATTATAGCGCTATGGAATTCAAAAGATGGCAGAATCTGAGCGAGATTGTCCTAGCTTACGTCGAGGAGTTTGTATCTGACTACAACCTTAGAGAGTCCGTTCTTGTTGAGCTGGAAGAGTTTGCAAAGGAAAACAAAGTTCCAATTCTCCTACCGTCGGCCGCGGCTTTCCTGCGGTTCCTTGTTTCAGTGTTGGAACCAAAGAGGGTGCTTGAGATTGGGACGGGAATAGGCTACAGTACGCTTAACATCTACTACGGTTATCCGGAAGCGAAGATTTTCACAGTTGATTCAAACAGGAAGAGAATCACCATTGCAAAGGAGTTTTTCAAAAAGGTGGGAGCTCCCATAAAACTCCTTGAAATGGATGGATTTGACGCTATTAGGGAATTCCTATCCAGAGGGAAAACATTTGATCTGATCTTCATTGACTCTGTAAAGTCGGAGTATCCGTTCTTCAATTACAAGGTTCAGTCTCTCCTTACAGACAGAGGCATTGCCGTTTTTGACAATGTTCTATTTAGGGGATATGTGGTAAAAGAGGATATCCCATCTAAGTATGAGCGATCTGTTTCTCTGTTGAGAAAGTTTTTGAAGGAAGTCAAAGAGTATCCTGGTTTTGAAACGTTCTTAATTCCAATAGGTGACGGATTATTATTACTAAAACGCAAATTTGTGTTATAATTTGCGCTGGGTTCCGAGTCTGACTACCTACGGGGCAAATGCCCTATGGGGTCAGACCGATAGGGTATGTCTGGAAACGGGCATGCCTCCCGGATTGGAAAGGAACCCAAAGAACCTGCAATTTAAGGGGCCAGTTCCAATCCGGGGCTGGCCCCTTAATTATTTTAGGAGGAGGTGTTAAGATGAGAAAGAGCTTACTCGCTCTGAGTCTCGTTCTTCTCTCTTCTCAGGCTTTTAGTCAGGAGGTCTCAAACGAAGAAATCCTCCAGAAGCTCCAGCAACTGGAGCAAAAAGTCAGCCAGCTTGAGGAAGAAAACAAAAAGTTAAAAAGTCTCCTCAAGAAATCTGGCTACACAGTGACACCCCGTAAGAGAACAGAAAAGCTCCAGGTTGATGGAAGAGTCCTATTCAGGTTCTCTCAAGCCGAAGATTTAGATGAAGGTGAAAACACTATATACGGTGACCCAGGAAATGGATTCATCATTAGAAAAGCAAGAGTCAAGTTCCACGGAAAACTAAACGATAACACCGGTTATATGATTCACATCAGAGCTGACAGGGGAAGTAACGTAGAACTCTGGGATGCTTACATTGACTACAAGTTTGACTCAATTCCTCTCTCTTTAAAAATGGGACAGTTTAAAGTTCCCCTTTCTATGTCCTACCTGAAGTCGGGAACAACTCTCTGGTTTCCCGAGAGACCTGTTGCAGTTAACAAAATTGCTCCTGTCTGGAGAGATGTCGGTATAGCAGCAACTTACGTTCCTTTAAAGAACTTGAAGTTTACTGCTTCTATCCTCAATGGAGAAGGATGGAGTTCTGACAAGGTTTATAACAAGGACAAGAAATATCTCTACACTTTTGCAGTTGATACAGTGCCAGTCAACAATGAAGATTTCAGATGGAGAGTCATAGCTGGATATGAAACAGGTTACGACAGATACTCTAAACTTGTCTATACAGCTTATAAAGCTTCTGTTGTAAAGAGAAATCTCTTTGATGTTGAAACAAGACTCGACATAAAACCCTTAGGTTTAGCTCTTGAGGGAGGATACCTCTACGACAATCCAACAGATGCAAAAGACAGCAGTGGTAACCCTGTAAACCTTGGAAATGCGAAAGGTTTCTACATTCAGGGAGATTATGCAGTACCTACTATCAAAGGACTACACCTTGTAGGAAGGTATTCCTGGCTTGATCCAAATGACAATGTTGACGATAAGAACGATGTTGACTACACAAGTGTTGGTTTTTACTACCTCTTAAACGGCTGGCAGGCTGCAGTTAGGTCAGCTTATATCTGGGCAAATGAAAGACACGGAGACGAAATTGCTAACAACCTGTTTGTAACTGAATTCCAACTTCTCTTTTAGATAAGAGGGAGGTGCCGAAGGCACCTCCCCTTTTCAAAACCATGAATGTAAAAGGAGGAGAACTATGCGTCTGATCTTAACTGTGTTTGCATTTATTATAACCTTTATGTTTTCAAACAGCTTTTCTGCAGAACTCTCTATCTCTGCCGCAATGGGAACAAGGGAGCTCGTTTCTGAAATTGGAAACAGATTTGAAAAGCAGACAGGTAACAGAGTAATTTTCAATTTCTCATCCTCTGGAAAGCTTGCTAAACAGATAGAATCTGGAGCTCCAGCTGATGTTTACATCTCCGCTTCAAAGTTCTGGATGGACTACTTAGTCAAAAAAGGAGTTGTAGATAAGGAAAGTGCTTTACCTTTTGCCAAGACAAAGTTAGTTCTTGTTGTTCCTAAGAATTCAAAAGTAACCTCCTTAGAAAAAGCAGAGAAGATAGCTGTAGGTGACAAACTTGCTCCTGTCGGTAAGTATGCTCTGGAAACTTTAAAAAACCTCGGTCTTTACGAAAAAGTTAAAGAAAGATTAGTGTTTGCACCAACTGTAAGGCAAATAACAATCTGGGTTATAACAGGAAATGCAGATGCAGGAATTATTTACTACTCTGACTATTTGAAATTTAAAGATAAGTTGAGACTCATAGAAGTCTTCCCAGAGAGTTCACACAGGCCAATAATGTTCTACGTGGGTTTAGTTAATTCTTCACAGAAAAAGAACCTTGCTAAAGAGTTCGAAGAATTCCTGCTTTCTCAAGATGGAAAAGAGTTTGAAAAATTTGGTTTCTTTAAAGTCAATGAGGGTAAGTAAATGATGGATCCTCAAGCTCTTTTTTCGATAAAACTCTCGCTGAAAGTTGCAACTCTCTCTTCTCTTCTTGTTTTCCTCTTCGGCCTCCCCGTTTCTTACTTTCTTGCAACAAGGAGCTTTCCACTTAAAAATCTAATTGATGCTCTTGTTACTCTTCCCCTCGTCTTTCCACCGACAGTTACAGGCTATCTACTCCTTCTCATTCTTGGAAAAAACGGCGTTATCGGTGCTTTTCTCTACAAACTCTTTCATACAGGTATTGTTTTCACCTGGTATGGGGCTGTTGTCGCTGCTTCTGTTGCTGCTTTTCCAATTTTTGTCAAAAGTTCAAGGGCAGCAATTGAAGCTGTTGATAGAAATCTTATAAAGGTTTCCTATACTCTTGGAAAGGGCGAGCTCCAGACCTTTTTCAGAATCGTTCTTCCGCTTGCAAAGAAGGGTATTGTTGCAGCACTTATTCTCTCTTTTGCAAGAGCTCTTGGAGAGTTCGGAGCAACACTTATGCTCGCAGGGAACATTCCTTTCAAGACAAATACGATTCCCCTCGAAATATACAGTGCCGTTTCAGGAGGAGATTTCCAGAAAGCCAACATTTTGACTGCAATTACAGCTGTAATTTCCATTGCAATTATCTACCTGATAAACAGGCTGACCCAGGGAGAGAAGAGATGGTAGTTTTCACTGAAAGTGAAATTGATAGACTTGTTGAGGATGATGTCCCTTACTTTGATTTAACAACCTTCGTTCTTGGAATTGGAAATAAAAAGGGAGAGATAACTTACTCTTCAAGACACGAAACGGTAGTTTGCGGAACTGAGGAGTGTAGGAGAATACTCGAAAAGTTTGGGGCAAAAGTTCTTGAGTCTGTTCCCAGCGGAACGTTAGTTTCGGCAGGTGAGGTTTTACTAAAGGCAAGAGGGAAAGCTGAAATACTTCACAAAGTCTGGAAAGTCACGCAAAACATTTTGGAGTACGCATCGGGAATAGCTACCAGAACTAAAAATTTGGTTGACCTTGCCAAAAGTGTTAATCCTGATGTGGAAGTTGTTACAACGAGAAAAACTTTTCCTCTTTCCAAGAAAATTTGTATAAAAGGAATTCTTGCTGGAGGAGCTTTCCCTCACCGATTAGGACTTTCTGAAACCATACTGATTTTTGAGCAGCATTTAAAGTTCTTTGGTGGTCTAAAGAATTTCCTGAAGGAGCTACCTTCTATAAAGAAGAAAGTTCCAGAGAAAAAAATTACAGTAGAAGTAAACTCAGTGGAAGAGGCTTTTAAGGCTCTGGAAGCTGGAGTTGATGTGGTTCAGCTTGATAAGTTCTCGGTAGAAGATGTCAGGAGAGTTGTAGAGTTTAAAAGGGAGAATGTACCTTTTGCAAAAGTGGCTGCCGCTGGTGGCATAAATGAACAAAACATCAAACTCTATGCTTCTACCGGAGTTGATATCGTGGTTTTAACCTCTGCCTATTTCGGAAAACCTGCAGATATTAAGGTAAGGATAGAGCCATGTTAACTGTCTCTGTTAGGAAAAACCTAAAAGATTTCTCCTTAGATGTAGATTTTCATTCTAAAGCTAAAATAGCTGCCCTTTTTGCTCCTTCCGGTTCTGGTAAGAGCCTTACCCTTCAGACTATTGCTGGACTTATGAAGCCAGACGGAGGAAGGATAGAAGTTAATGGAGAAGTCTTCTTTGACTCTGAAAAAGGAATCAATCTTTCTCCTCAGCAGAGAAAAGTAGGATACCTCTTCCAGGATTATGCTCTCTTTCCACATATGACAGTTATAGATAACATCCGCTACGGTAGTAAAGATGAAGAACTTATAGAGAGGCTGCTAAGGATTCTTGAAATAGACTCAATCAAGAATAAGTACCCTTCTGAGATCTCTGGTGGTCAGAAGCAGAGAGTCGCTCTGGCGCGAGCTCTTGCAACAAAACCAAAAATCCTTCTTCTTGATGAACCTTTTTCCGCTCTCCATAAAAGCCTACGCCTCTCTCTTTATAGAGAAATAAAAGAAATCCAGAAGATTTTTGAAATACCGATTGTCCTTGTAAGCCATGACATAGATGAGGTCTTTGAGTTAGCAGATTTCATGGTAGTAATGGATGAAGGAAAGGTTGTTCAGTTGGGGAAACCTTTTGATGTCTTTATGAATCCGAAAAATGAAAAAATTGCAAGGCTTTTGGGTCACAGAAGTTTTCTCAAAGGAAGAGTCCAGAAGTTAGAAAAAAGTTATGTTTCTGTAGAAACACAAGAAGGCTTTGTTTTCAAGTGTAAAAAGAACCCAGATTTGAAAGTAGGAGATAGAGTCATAGTATCTGTCCTTCCTTTTTCACTTGCTTTAAATCCAACTGTTGAATCTACAAGGGTTATAGCACTTGTTAAAAAGATTATTTCTGGGAGAGAAATTACAAAAGTTGTTATAGACCTTGGAGAAGAGGTCGAGCTGTCTGTTCCATCTTCACTTTCTCCAAACTTTATAATAGAAGAGGGAAGAACAGCAACTTTCTACCTTTGCGCAGATTTCATGCCAGTTATTAAGGAGGACTTATGAAAAGGAAAGTAAGAGTAGAAGATGCAGTTGGAATGGTTTTAGTTCACGACATTACGGAAGTTGACCTTGACAGAAACTTTAAGGGAAGGGTTTTCAAAAAGGGACACATAATAAAGGAAGAAGACGTTGAAAAGCTAAAAAAGCTTGGAAAGGACTTTATCTACGTTTTAGAGCTTTCAGAAGATGAAATTCACGAAAACGATGCAGCAATTCTCCTTGCAGATGCTTTAATGGGAGAGAATACCTACAGGGATGAGGAACCTGTAGAGGGGAAATTAAACATTTATTCAAAAGTTTTTGGTGTTGTAAAGATTGATGTTGAAAAGCTTACAGCTTTCAACATGGTTGGAGAACCTTCATGTCCGACTATCCACACAAATATGTACGTAAAAGAGGGTGATAAGATTGCATCTGTCAGGATAATCTCTCTTGTAGCAAAGAGAGAGGAAATAGAAAGGGCAGTTGAGATCGTTAAAGGTGGAATAATTAGAGTAGTTCCTTTTGAGGAGAAAAAAGCAGGAATAATCATAACCGGTAACGAGGTTTATTACGGAAGGATAGAGGAAAAGTTCTACGATAGGTTAAAGCCAAAGCTGGAATTTTTCAAGACTAAGGTTGAGGAAAAAGTAATCCTTCCAGACGACAGAGAAGCAATCAGGAAAAAAATAGAGGAATTTGCAGAAAAGTATGACATTGTTGTTTTAACCGGTGGAACTTCTGTAGATCCAGACGACGTAACCTATAAAGCTGTAAAAGACGCTGGAGTTGATAACTTCATAAGGGGAAACCCTATTCAACCTGGGAATATGCTCAGCATGGGATGGCTTAACGGAAAACCGATTATTGCCGTTCCAGCAGCCGCACTCTTTTTCAAAGCAACCTCTTTTGATATCTGGCTTCCAAGGCTTTTAATTGGTGATGTAATAACAAAAGGGGAAGTTGCTGCAAAAGCCCACGGAGGTCTATGTCACAACTGTCCAGTCTGTGTATTCCCAATCTGTCCATTTGGAAGACCATAAAAGGAGTGGAAACTTGAAGGTAAAAAGAGAGGAAGCAAAGAGAATAATAATTGAGAACAGTCAAGAAAAGTTTTTTGAAGTTGTAACCCTTGAAAAAGCCTATGGTAGGGTTCTTGCTGAAGATGTTCATTCTCCTATTGACATTCCGGATGAAGATAAATCTGCCATTGATGGATACGCCTTTAACTCAGAGTCTGTTACGGAGCTCCCAGCCAAACTCAAAATTATGGGTGAGACTGCTGCCGGTGATATTGATAGGAAAAAGGTAGAGATTGGCGAAGCTGTTTTTGTCATGACAGGAGGAATCATACCCCAAGGAGCAGATGCAGCAGTAAGGATTGAAGATGTAAAAGTTGAAGATGGATATGTAATTATTGATTTTCCTGTAAAGAGAGGCACTCTTGTAAACTTCCAGGGAAGTGAACTAAAAAAGGGTGAACTTATCCTTGAAAAGGGAGTAAGGCTTGACTACAGGAAAGTTGGACTCCTTGCAAACATTGGAATTTACAGAGTAAAAGTCTTTCAAAAGCCTGTAGTCGGCATTGTCACCACTGGTAACGAAGTACTGGAACCCTATCAGGAGTACAGAAAGGGGTCTGTCAGGAATTCCAATTACTACATACTTAGAGGGCTGCTTGAAAATGAAGGGGCTGACGTAGTCTACTTTGGCATTGTTGAGGACAAGCCTGAACTTATGCTGAAAACCTTTAATAGAGCTCTTTCTTCTGTTGATATTCTAATTACAACAGGGGGAGTTTCAAAAGGCAAGTACGACTTTGTTAAGGATGTTGTAAAGGAGCTGGGATTTGATGTTAAGTTCACCATGACAAACATAAGACCAGGCAGACCTCTTGTGTTTGGAGTTAAAGAGAATAAGCTTTTCTTTGGACTCCCTGGTTATCCTTCTGCAATGGTTGTAAATGCCCTTGAGTTTCTAATTCCTGCAATCAGGAAGATTGGTGGAATAAAGTCTTTCGAGAACCGTTATCTGACTGGTATAGCTTCTGAGCAGCTCAAATCAAGAGATGGTAGAGTGGATTTTGTGAGGGTTAACCTCTACTCTGACGGGGGAGTGTTGAAAGTTAAAAACGCTGGAAGTCAACAAACTTCAAATTTCACATCTATGGCTCTATGCGAAGCTCTTGCTGTGATAGATGAAAATCGTGGAACAGTAAAAGAGGGAGAAGAGGTTAGGGTATTGTTACTTCAGTAATCAAATTTACTATGATAAAATAGAGTTATGTGGAGACTAACCTAAAATAAGGAATTATGCATTTTTTTTAAAACTTGACAACGGATTTTGATTTATTGTAATATACCAATACAGCTTTCAAGAGAGGGATAAAACGTGGGGATAAACAAGTGGGCACTCACGTTGGGACTGGGGATGGGAGTGGTAGCCTCCCAGGCAATGGCTGCGATTTCAGTCCCGGGGTATGAAGGAGAAATAAAAACGCAAATAGAGTTTCGGGAAGACGTCAGGGATAGAGATTCTATTCCCTTTGACACATATCTAAAACTTGATATCCGTGACCTGAAAGGTAACTCAGATCTTCACTTCTACGGTAAACTCTGGAAGGATCTGGGCTACGGCACCGACTGGGATGCAAATATTTATCAGATTTATGTCGATGTTCCTTTGAATAACAAGAACAGTAGATTAAAAGTAGGTAGGCAGTTCATCTCTGAAGGTTTTGAAACCTACATTGCAGATGCGATAAAGTACGAGCAAAGATTTAAAAACGGATTCAGGTATACGTTTTACCTTGGTAAACCCAGATTCTTTGAGCCAAACACAAGAGATGGTGACGATTTCTTAACTGGGTTTAAGTTTGACTACAAAGGATATTTCTTCGGTTTTGAACACCTTAGAGATGATGGAAATGTTAAAAAGAGCTCTTTTGTTGTTGGTAACTACAAATATCTAACGAGAGAGTTTGCCTACTATACCCGTCTGGAAGTTGATACTGCCCACGGAGAACTTACAGATTTTAATCTTGGTTTCAACTACTTCCCGACCAGAAAGTTAAGAATCAACCTTGAAGCTGAGTACCTCGATCCTTCCTATACCTATGACTCTTCTGAGCTGGAAAATCCTATCTTTTCTCTTTTCTCCTCTGGAAGACAACTAAGGTTTGAACAAAGTGTTTACTACGACATCTCAAAGAAGTGGCAGTTCTTTGAAAGCTATACGTTCTCGGATCTTCAGAGAAGAGAGGGTTTAAAAGACAATGGTCACCTTGCAAAAGTAGGTCTTGTCAGAGATACCTGGTTTGAAAACGGTTTAAGAGTCTATGGAGCTCTTACATATCAAAATAGCTGGATTGGAATCTCAAGGGGATTTGAGCTCGGCTTTACAAAGTGGGTGAACTCAAAGCTAACCCTCTCAGGAACTGCCGATGTTGCTCGCTACAACAAAACCACTTATGGAGAACAGTGGGCTAACGCTTTTTACCTGAAGGGAATCTATCAGGTTACAGACTTTTCCAATTTTGAGCTCGGAGTTGAAAATAGGATAAATGAAGATTTTGATAGGGATACAAGGGTGATTCTTCGTTACAACTACCTTTTCTTTGGTGGAAAAGATAAGAGCAAAGAGGAAAGGAAATGAGGAAGTTACTTTTAATAGCAATTTTATCTATTGCCGCTGTTTATCTCTCTTCTTGTGAGAAGGGCAAAAGTATAGACTACAAGAAGGAGCTTGGAGCTACAGCTAAATTCCATCATATTGACCATAAGGCTTTTATAGACAAAAATGGCTGTATTCCATGTCACAAAATGAATGTTGAAATGACATGGGCAGATATAGAGGCTGCAGAAAAAGGTTCAAAGAGTGTAATAATGCCTTCAAAAATCACCTGTCACTACTGTCACAACAATCCTGATAACTCTCCAGCTCCAGATGCTCCAACAAAGTGTTATATCTGCCACTTTAACATGAAAGAGATAGAACCTGCTGATCATAAAACTGGAAACTGGCTAAAAACTCATAAGTTCGCCTACGAGGGAGAACCCAAAAGGTGTGATGAATGCCATAGACAGCAATTCTGTATAGACTGCCACTCCAGAAGGGATGTGATTCAACACTACGTTCATCCGAGGAACTATGAGTACACACACAGCATAGAAGCTGCTGCCGATCCTGGAAAGTGTAGCAGATGTCATCAAATAGGATTCTGTATGGAATGTCATACAAAGGGGACTTGGGCAAGATGAGGAAGGCTATACTGATCCTTAGTTTAGTATTCGGTTTGAGTGGTAGTGTAATTGCTTCTGAGTGTGGAGGAAAAGGGTACACTGGACTGGACAATCAATACTGTTTCCAGTGCCACTCTGGATGCCCCACTCTCCATCCTGTAGATGAGATAGAGGTAAAAGAGACTGAGTGCATAAGAATTCCTTCGGGATTTCCTCTTAAAGACAGCAGAATGGTCTGCACTACTTGCCACGATATGACTTCAAGCAACAAGGACTTTTTGAGATCAAAGAAACCTTTGAGAAAGAGGTTTGATTTCTGTTTTGAGTGCCACAATTCCGAGTGCTACAAGAAGTTCAACCCTCATGAAACCATCGCTTCAAAGCTTCCTGAGAAGAAGAAACTTAAAGCTTGTATTTACTGCCATGGTGTGGGAGCAAAACTTGAAGCCTATAAAGCTTGTGTTGGTTGTCATACAAAAACTCCTCATGTTGGAGCTCCAGAACACCTTTTTGCTCCAAAAGAGAAAGTAGAGAAACTCGTTAAGGATAAAAAAGAAATATTTGACATTACGACAATGAAAGATCTGCATCCAAAACTTGATGAGAAAATACTCAAAGAAAGAAACCCCAGAGTCATTCTTGTAAACGGAAAAATTGAGTGTATTACATGCCATAATCCGCATCCCCAGATCGCCATTCCTGCGCCACCTCAGGATAAAGAGTGGACAGCAGTAGAGAAACAAGATCTGAAGTATAAACTTAGAAGACTCTATGAGAACTTGAATAGATTTGAGCTTAAATCAGAAAGTGTAAAGCTTATGAGTGGAAGTTTAAAGGGTGGCAAGCTCTGTCAGGTCTGCCACTCCATCAACTCGCTTAAGTAGGGGGTAGAGAGTGAGAGCTTTCATATTAGGAATAGCAGGAGCTTTAGCAATTTCAGGAACTGCTTTAGCAACGGGGATGAGTGATGATGGATGTCTTGTCTGTCATAGACTAAAAGGTCTCTCCGTTGTGGATAAAGATAATAAGATAAAAGATTGCAGTATTAAAGAAGCTCTGTATGCCCATTCAATCCACAGAAACATTGGGTGTACAGAGTGTCACGATAAGATAGAGCAGTATCCTCACAAGGCTGAAAATGTTGCTGCAAACTGTGCCAACAAGTGTCATGTTGTTGATCCTTCAACAAAGAAAGCATTTTCTCACGAGGACGTTTTCAAGACCTGGAAGGAAAGCGTCCATGGTAAAAACTATGAGAAAGCTCCTGATATCTACCCTTACTGTAGTTACTGTCACTCAAACGATCTTCTCATTGATGTGAAGAAATTTGAGACTATTGAAGGTAGTTTTAGCAGATGTTCAGTCTGTCACCAAAACAAAAACTGGATATCTGACAGACTTGCCCACGTTGCAAGCAGACAGGATATTCCTTTAATAAAAAACGGCTTTGTTCACCAGTTTACTAAAACAAGAAGGGACGGATGGGAAATTGTTGAACTCTGTGCAAGCTGTCACGAAAATGAAAAGAAAATGGAAAAAGCTTTAGAAATAGAAGGAATTCACGACAAGTACGAGAAAGAACACGTTTTAACTGCTGTTGAGTCTTTCAAGGTAACAATGCACTCAAAGATGCTTTACCTCGATAGAAATGATACAAGGGCTGCAGACTGTCTTGATTGTCATACCAATAAAGATGGAAACTTCCATGACATCTTTCATAAGAGTGATCCGAGATCTTCTATAAACGTTAAGAACATTGAACTTACCTGTGGAAGATCTACAGAGTGTCACCCACTTGCTCCAGCTAAGAACATGAAAAACTTTGCAACAACAAAGTGGGTTCACATGCATCCGATTCCAGATTCTCTCGGCCAGAAAATAGTGAAAATCATAGAAGAATTCATGTTCTGGCTTACAACTGGAACACTTCTCTTTGCGGTAACAATCGTTGGTCTTGACCTTCTTAAAAACCTGAGGAGGAAACACTAATGGGCTTGTGGGAAGCTTTCAAGAGAAGATTCAGAGTTAGACCAGAACAGGATAAACTTCTCATCGTTGATGGTGAGAAGATAATGATACAGAAGTTTACTTTGTTTCAGAGACTTCTCCACGTAGGAATTTTCTCAACCTTTATCTGGCAGATAATAACTGGTTACCCACTGAAGTTCTACGATACAGAGTGGGCTCAGCCTCTTATCTCTCTCCTCGGTGGAATCCCGGGAGAGATGACAATCCATAGGATTTCCGGTTTCATAATGTTCTCTGACTTCCTCCTCACTGTTCTCTATCTGATATTGATACTCATCGCTAACTGGGATCTGGCAAAGAAAGACTTCTTCGGTTCATTCAAAATCGTTCCAGGACCAACCGATGTTACCTTTGTTCATTACATAAAGTACCTCCTCGGATTTAGGAAGGTTCCACCAGACTGGGATGAGTACATCTGGGTTGATAAGTTTGACTTCTGGGCGGTCGGTTGGGGTATGCTTGCCATCGGTATTACTGGATGGATGCTCTGGCTTCCTGAGGTGTTTACAGGTTACTTGGGATTACCTCCGGAAACAATCCAGATTGCATACCTCATGCACTCCGATGAAGCTGTCCTTGCCCTTGGTTGGATTGCTTTAGTTCACATGTATATGGTTCACTACGGACCAAACAAGTTTCCAATGGACTGGATCTGGCTCTCTGGAACTGCGTCCGAGGTTGAATGGATAGAAGAAAGACCAAGAAGTTACAGGAGAATAATTAAGGCTGTTGCTGAGAATGAACCTCATCTTCTCGAAAAGTATCCGTTCCTCAGAGAACGTTATGAGTTTGTTCTTGAAGTAGAGAAACTGCCTGAAGAGGAGATGATAGAAAAAATGCATGAGTATGCTCACCATCTCCTTGAGAAGGAAGTTGAAGGGAGGAGTGCATAATGAAGAGATATCTGATAGCGGCTTTACTTATATCGACAGTTGCAATTGCAGCTGAGAATCCTCTCCTTTCTGCTCCAGATACTGATGCTGGAAAGTGGGCTGAAAAGCTTAAAGAGTTTGAGAAACCTGAAATGCCATCTGCAGAAGAATATCCAAAGCCTTTCCACTCTCCAAACAGCTATGAATATCAAATGAATGATGTCTGCTCTACCTGTCATACATTTGCTGCTCACAAAAAAGACGAAAAGTATGCCCCTTTCTATAATGCCCATGGAACGTTTATGAGCTGTAACGTTTGTCACTTTGTAAAAGAAGGTGTTACTTACAAATGGGCAGAAATTAAAGATGGAAAAGTTGTCCTATTGGAAGATGGTGATTTCTACGGTTTGAAGTACATTCAGTCTGGTGACAGAGTTTTTCTTTCTGGAGAAGACAATCCAGCGAAAATTGTGCCAGTCTATAACGGAGCTCCTGTTGAACTTCCTTTGAAAGGTAATGAGAATCTTCAGAAGAATGATAAAGCTGTTGCCAGTATGCATAATGCTTTGTCAAAAGAAGCGCTGAAGTGTGATGATTGCCACACGAAAGACGGAAAAATGGATTTTGAAGCTCTTGGCTTTAGTCCGGAAAGAGTGAAAGACCTTGAAGAGAACGAAGTTGTGAAAGGTCTGAAAGAGTATGAAACTATTCATTTCCCTAAATTTATCTGGTAGGGGTAGAGAGGAATGAGATCTTTAATGATTTTTCTTGTGTTGTTTTTGTCAGTAGTTTCATCATTTGCCGGGGAGATTAAAGGAAACTGGAAGTTTCCTTCAGATATTGCTGTTGATAATGGAAAACTTTATGTTGTTGACGGTCTAAATAATCGAATAGCCATCTATGACCTGTACGGCAGACACATCTCAGATATAAAGATTGACTCACCTTTTGGCATTTACGTTGAAGATGGCCTCCTCTATGTAACAAGTCAAAAAGGTGTAATCTACGTTTTGGATGAGTTTGGGAACCCTGAGAAGAAACTCCAGATTGAAGGCAGACCATTAGACGTAGTAAAGGTTGGAGACAAGCTTTTTGTTACAAATGGAAAAACCAATACAGTAGATGTTTACTCAGTAGATGGAAAACTTCTCGAAAAGATAGGTGGAAAAGGAACAGCCCCTGGTTATTTTGTGGGGCCATTCATGATGGATAGGTCAAAGAAACTCATTTACGTCGTTGATACTGTCAATGCAAGAATCCAGGAATTTGAAGAAAACGGCAAGTTTGTTAGGGCCTTTGGAGTCTTTGGAATAGAAGAAGGGGATTTGTTCAGACCGAAAGGAGTAGCTTACTGTAACGGTGATTTAGTTGTTACTGATGGTATAACAGGTGCTGTTCAGCTTTTTAATGTTCACGGTGGTTTTAAGAGTGTTGTTACTAAAGGACTTTACTATCCAACAGCAGTGGCCTGTTATGGCAATGAAGTTTTTGTTCTGGAGCCTCTTAAGAACAGAGTTTCTACATTTAGAATCCAAGGGGTTAAATAATGAGGAAAACCTTAGCTGTTTTGTTGACCATTCTTATCATACCTTCGGTTTCTGAAGCAAAGCTAAAGAAGAGTATGAAGAAAGAGTGTCTTGTGTGTCACGAAAACTGGCTCTTAGAAGCTAAGGTTAAATCACCATTACTCCTTAACAGAGAATCCTTTGGTGCTGCCAATAGATTAATGTGTCTTTCCTGTCACGATGGTTCTCTTGCAGACGATAGAGAAACATTTCTCGGGTTTAAACACTTTTCTCATCCTGTAGATAGAGAAGTTCCGGAAGACTTTAAAATGCCAAAAGGTTTTCCAACAAAGGATGGAAAGCTCTACTGTGGTACCTGTCATACCCCTCACACAGAAACCGGAAGTGAGAAAAAACTTGACTATACCTTTATGAGAAAACCAAACGTCAATTCTGCCCTCTGTATTGAATGTCATAAGGAAAACTCAAAACATGGAATGAACCATCCTATATTAGAAGATACTGAGGACAAATTAAAAGTTGAATTTGCTTTGAAAATAGAAAAACTTGGCGGAAGAGTTACTGAAAACAAAGAAGTTCAGTGTGAATCCTGCCACTCTCCCCACAAAGGAAAAGCTGAAAAAGCTTTGATTGAATCGGTAAGTAGGTCTCAACTCTGTGTAGTCTGTCATATAGATAACGTTAATTCAAAAGAGCATCCAAACTTCAGGAACCACCCAATTCACAAGAAGTTTCCAGAAGATGCTAAACTTACCTTCTTTGAGGAGAAAAAGGCTATTACATCCTCCGTTGAATGTATGACCTGTCATAAAGTTCACAAGGAAGAGAACAAACATCTTGTTGTTGCTAAGGAAGAAAAGCTCTGTTCTCTCTGTCACATTCAGGAAGCAAAAGTCAACCTAACGGATCACAATATTAATGGAAAATCCTGTAAAAGCTGTCACACACCTCACAAAGCAAAGGGCAGAAAGCTCTGGAACAGATCAATTCCTGAAAACGCATTCGACTATGCATCTCTCATAAACGCTAAAGGAAAAGATGACATTCTCTGCCTTTCTTGTCACTATACAGGAAATGTTATAGCTGGTAAGGAAGTAGAAACGGTTGGAACTCTCACCCATCCAACAGGCAAGAAAGTCAAGGAAAAGGTAAAACTTCCTCTACCAGGAAGTACTCTTAGCTGTACAACCTGTCATGATCCACACCACGCTTATAGTAACAGAAAAGAAGGTAAATTCCTCAGAAAAGAAAAAATGGAGCTCTGTTACGACTGTCATAAAGAGCAGGCTGATGTTAGGAAAGGTCCTCACGGCAAAGTAGATGAAAAGAAGTGGAAAGTTGGAGATTGTGCAGCTTGTCACAACATTCACAACGCAAAAGGTGGTTATCTCTCAAGAGTTGTGTATGGCGAGATATCTCCAATGGAACCACCAGTTGATGGCTTCTGTCTTGCATGTCATGATCCAGAGGGAATGGCAGAACATAAGATCAAACAATCTGTCTTTAATGAGCACCCTGTGGGTGTTAAGAATCCAACAGATAAACTTCCTGGAAATAGAGTTTCCTGTGCTACATGTCACGATCCTCACACTCACAAAAAGGAACTTCTCAGAATACCTGTTAAAGGAAATTCTGAGCTTTGTCTTACATGCCACATTGACCAAAGCCTCAAAGGAACTCCTCACAATCTTCTTGCTGATAAAGACATCAAGCTTTCAGATAAAGAGAGAAAAGAGCTCTTTAAGAAAGGATCATGCTCTGCCTGCCATACTCCTCACAACCCAGAGTACAAAGTTCTCTGGAGCAAGAAACCTGGTAAGGGTAAGACGATCAACGAAAAGATGTGTAACTCCTGTCACGCCAAGGGTGGCATAGCTGAGGAAAAAGGAGTTGGAGAGCATACTCATCCAATGGGTGAGAAGACAACTTCACCTGAAGATCTTAAGATGATTGCAAATTCGAGATTACCTCTGATCAATCAGATGACAGGCCATCCAGCCAAGAAAGGCGAGAAGGGGTTGATGGACTGTGCTACCTGTCACGATCCACACAACGGTGCGGATAGAAAGAGACTCATCAGATACACACTTGAAGGAGACAGTGCTCTCTGTACAGCCTGCCATACGGCTCAGGCGAAAGTTATAGGTACAGACCACGATATGAGAGTGGTCAAGAAGAACTTCAAGAACGCTCTCGGTAAGGATGTCCTCAAAGACGGAGTCTGCTCCGCATGCCACGTTCCACATAGAGCAAAGGATGATCTTCTCTGGGCAATAGATGTGAAGCATGTTACAGATAATAGACTTTCTAACTACTGTCTCACCTGTCACTCCGAAAGTGGAATTGGAAAAGAGAAAGTTATTAAGTACTACTTCCATCCATCAGAAGATGTTGTTGTCAAGAACTTTGATAGACCTGGAAGAAAAGGTGATTGGCCTGTCTTTACAAAAGACGGCAAGAAGGTTCACTCTGGTGGTGAGATTGTCTGTGAAACCTGCCACGATCCACACGTCTGGAGCAGATGGACAGACAAAGTTCCTGGAAAACCACTTGAAGGAACTGTTATCAATAGTTTCCTGAGAAACAGAAACCTCAAAGGAAGTATCTGTGTGGATTGTCATGGTCTTGATGCGCTCTACAGATATAAATTCTTCCATGATAAGAGAGCCCATCAGGAAAAACCATCTTACAAGTAATGGAGGTTTGAGATATGGCAAGAGAAGTTAGTTCCAGAGATATAGAGAAAGAGGCCTGGATAGTCTTGATAGCTTCACTATCTGTTTTACTTCTACCTATACTTGGTGTCTGGTTTGTTAAGTTTGTTCACTGGTATTCACAGTCTATATTCATGTGGTTCTAAGGGGGAAACAATGGGAAGGGCTTTGAAAAACATATTCTTCTTCAGAAAGTGGATTGCTGCCGTTGAGTTGATTCTTTACATCTTCATGTTCCTAACACTGCTAATGACAGCTTATCATCATCTTATTGGGGGTGGTCACTAAGAATGTCCAGACCCTCATGGGATGAGTACTTCATGTCCATAGCTGAAATGGTTTCTACCCGTTCCACATGTCTTAGAAGAAAAGTTGGTGCTGTTCTCGTAAAGGATAAAAGGATAATCTCAACCGGTTACAACGGTCCCCCGTCTGGGTTAAAACACCCTGACGAGGTTGGCTGTCTCAGGGAAAAGCTCGGAGTTCCAAGTGGAGAGAGACATGAACTCTGTAGAGGTCTCCACGCCGAGCAAAATGCAATAATACAGGCGGCCCTTCACGGAGTTTCAACAAAAGGTGCCATTCTCTACTGCACCCACTGTCCCTGTTCACTCTGTACAAAGATGCTCATAAACGCTGGAATAACCAAAGTTATTTACAAAGAAGGTTATCCAGACTGGCTGGCAAAGGAGATAGCAAAAGAAGCCGGATTGCCAATATTGCCAATGGTGCAGTTTAAGAAGGAATAGAATTAATCTGGAATCTTCACTTCCAGTTCAAGTTCAACGTTAAATTTCTTTTTGACTTCCTTTTTTGCAGTAGAGATGAGTTCTTTAAACTCTTCAAAGCTCCCTCCCTCATTCACACAGAAGTTTGCGTGAATTTCAGAGAACTTCACTCCACCAATTCTGAATCCTTTTAATCCGGCAAGGTCTAAAAGTCTTCCAGCAGAACCCTCATGAGGATTTTTAAAAGTTGAACCTGCCGTTCTTAAGTAAAAAGGAGGTTGTTTTGAAAGTCGGAGAGTTACGTAGTGCTCTATCTGTTTCTTTACGTTTCTATCTCTCTTAATTCTGAATTCTGCCTGCAGGACAATTCCTTTTTCTGGAAATGGAGACTTCCTATAGGAGAATTCTGTAAATTCCTTCAAGGTTACAACTTCCAGTGTGTTTATATCAAGAAAGATAATTTCTACTAAAAAGTCTTTTATTTCCTTTCCAAAAGCTCCTGCATTTTGGGCTACAAGTCCGCCAACACTTGCTTTCGGAATTCCTGCCAGAAATTCAAAGAGAGAGAACTTTTCTTTGATTTGAAGATTTAGGATTTCAGGAAGAGATAGACCTGCTCCAAAAACTATTGAATTTTTCTTAATCTCAACCTTTTTGAACTTTTTGAGGCTTACAAGTTTGCTCTCTATTCTGTCTGGAAGAACTGTATTTGATCCACCGCCAAGGATGTAAACTTTTTCACTTTTCAAGATTGATTTAAGCTCTTCAATATTTTCAGGGAAATAGACGGGATAGACCGAGCCTATCCCGATGGTTGTTATAGCCTGTGCAGGAAGTTTCTTAACATCCAAACTGTTCCTCTAACTCCTTTGCAGCCTTTACAAAGTTGACAAAGAGTGGATGTGGGCTTCTTGGTCTTGACTTAAACTCAGGGTGAAACTGGACTGCAACAAACCATGGATGACCTTTTATCTCAACAACTTCAACCAGTTTTCCATCTGGAGACGTTCCGGCAATCACAAGACCTGCCTTTTCAAGAGTTTCTCTGAATTGGTTGTTAAACTCATATCTGTGTCTGTGTCTTTCGGATATTTCTTTCTTTCCATAGGCATTAAAACTGAAAGTTCCCTCTTTCAGAACACAAGGATAGGCTCCAAGCCTCATTGTCCCGCCTTTTTCTTCCACTCCTCTCTGCTCTTCCATGAGGTCTATTACAGGGTACGGTGTTGTTGAACTGAACTCTGCACTGTGGGCTCCTTCAAGACCTGCAACGTTCCTTGCAAACTCTATGACGGCACACTGCATTCCGAGACATATTCCAAAAAATGGAATTTTGTTCTCCCTCGCAAACTTTACGGCCTTTATTTTTCCTTCAACGCCTCTCTCTCCAAATCCACCGGGAACAAGAATACCGCAAACGTCCGAAAGAAATTCTTCTGGCTCTCTTTCATCCAGCTCTTCGGCGCTTACCCATTTAATTTCGACCTTAACATCGTTTGCAGCACCAGCGTGGACAAAAGATTCTATTATGCTCTTGTAGGCATCGGGAAGCTCTATGTACTTTCCAACGATTGCAATCTTTACAGTGCCTCTTGATGGTTTCTTTATCCGGTTAACAATCTCTTTCCAGTCATCAAGTTTGGCTTCCTGAGATGCTGGAAGTTGCAGTTTTTCCACTATTAATTCATCGATCTTCTCTTTTTGAAGCATAAGAGGAACTTCATAAATGGTAGAGAGATCTTTGGCAGTTATAATTTCGTGTTCCTTCAGATTTGCAAAAAGTGCGATTTTTCTTTTGACACTCTGAGGAATTGAACGTTCAGCCCTACAGACAATTATGTCTGGCTGAATACCTATAGCGCGGAGCTCCTTAACAGAGTGCTGTGTTGGTTTTGTCTTTAGCTCTCCAGCAGCTTTGACGTATGGAACGTAGGTAACATGAATATAAATTGCATTGCTCCTACCGACTTCTGTTCCAAGCTGCCTTATCGCCTCAAGGAATGGTAGTCCTTCTATATCACCAACAGTTCCTCCGACCTCAACAATAACTACATCCACATCTGTTGACATCAACTGCTTTATTTTCTCTTTTATCAGGTTTGTTACGTGAGGAATTACCTGTACAGTTCCTCCTAAGAACTCTCCTCTTCTCTCCTTCTGAATTATCTCTTGATAGATTTGACCTGAAGTAATGTTGTTAATTCTCTTCATAGTTGCTTTTGTAAATCTCTCATAATGACCAAGGTCAAGGTCAGTTTCAGCGCCGTCATCCGTAACGTAAACCTCCCCGTGCTGGTATGGGTTCATAGTTCCAGCATCAACGTTGAGGTAAGGATCAAGCTTCTGAATGGTTACCTTGAATCCTCTACTCTCTAAAAGTGTTCCAATTGAAGAAGCGGTAATCCCTTTTCCTATAGAAGAGAGAACTCCTCCAGTCACGAAGATCAACTTTGAAGCCATTAGACCTCTCCTCTCTCTATTTTTTCAGCAGCTTTCCTTAAATCTTCTTCCGTATCAACTCCAAAAGTACTTTCTGACACTATAGAAACATGAATTTTGTAACCGTTTTCAACAATTCTGAGCTGTTCTAATTTCTCTATCCCTTCTAAAAAACCTTCTTTCCAGGAAACAAATCTCCGTAAAGACTCCTTTGTGTATCCATATATCCCTATGTGTTTTAGGTAATTCCCAGGTTCAATTCTACCATCACGAGGATAGGGAATTACACCCCTTGAAAAGTAAATCCCATGGGAGTTTTTATCCACCACGACTTTTACATTGTTTGGATTCTTTACCTCTTCTTCGTTTTCGAATTTTACTGCTATAGTTGCATATTCTTCACCGTTTCTAAGGGCTTTTACAACAGGTAAAACATGAATAGGTTTCACAAAAGGTTCATCTCCCTGAACGTTCACAACGTATTTAAACTCTAAATCTCTTACAGCTTCAAATATTCTATCTGTGCCACTGGGATGTTCTGGAGATGTTATTACTGCTTTTGCTCCAAACTTTTCTGCTGCTTTTTTAACTCTTTCATCATCTGTTGCAACGAGAACGTTTTTTGTTATTTTCAGGCAAGACTCAACAACCCAGCCGATTAATGGTTTACCACAGAGAATCCTTAAAGGTTTTTCTGGAAGTCTCGAGGAGCTGATCCTGGCAGGAATGGCAATAAGAAAGTCTTCCACTCTTCCTCCAGAGAGTGTTCTGTTTAAGCAGAAATGTCCAAAACACAGAAAGTACAAAGAAATTATACGACAATACGACATACTAAACATTTTCATTTCCTTGCAAATCATATCTGCCAGTATAAATTTAAAATTGTAATTAAGCTAAATTAAAAAATCATTTTAAGGAGGGAGAGATGTTTGGAGGATTCTTTGGAAGAAGAGGAGGATACGACCCGTTCGAGGATATCTTCAGACAATTCCAGGAAATGGAAAGGTTAATGGCTGAAATGATGAGAGGTTTTGGTGGTTTCGGAAGGGAATTTCCTGGATTTGAAGCTGGCTTTGAGCCAAGAATTGAAATGTATGAAACCCCAGACGAAGTTGTTGTAAGAGCTGAAATGCCTGGACTTGACAAGGACAGTATCGACGTAAAGGTAAGAGGTAACTACCTTATTATCAAGGGTGTTAAGAAGCAAGAAAACAAGGAAGAAAAAGAAAATGTATTCTTCAGCGAAAGCTTCTACGGCGAGTTCCAGAGAGTAATTCCTCTACCTGTAGAGGTAAAAGAAGAAGGAATCGAAGCTATTTACGATAAGGGAATTCTTGAAATCAGGCTTCCAAAAGCAGACTCTGCGAGAAAAGAGGTTAAGATTATCGTCAAAGAGCCTGAGAAGGAAGAGAAAGATAAGAAAAACGAAGAGGAAAAGTAATTTTTAGTAAGTGAATAGTGAGGAGTGCTTTCACTCCTCACCTCTCACCTTTTACTCTTTATTAAAGATTCTTCCTTAAAATCTCTCTAATGTCCCTTTCAGACGGGATTCTCGGTAGGTTACCCATCAAAAATCTCTTTTCCATTACAAGGTTTACAAAGTCTGGAATGTCCGACTCTGCCATTCCTACTTCTTTAAGGGATTCTGGAACTCCCAGAAATGAAAGGAACGAGCGAAGCTTCTTCAGAATCTCATCTATTTCTCCCTCAAAGTTCATAGCTTTCCCTATTTCTTTTATCTCTCTTTCTGCTGAAAGTCCGTAAAACTCAAGCACAGGAACAAGAAACATGCCGTTTGCAAGACCATGAGGAATCCTATAAAGAACTCCTAAAACGTGTGCCATTGTGTGAACGAGTCCAGCTCCAGCATCTGTTATTGCCATTCCTCCCAAAAGGCTTGCAAGCATCATCTCTTCCCTTGCTTCAATGTCCTTTGAATTCCCGTAAGCACGAGGAAGATATTTAGCTATGACCTCAATGGCTTTCAATGAATAAAGTCTGGAAATCTCTGTTGCTCTTTTTGAAACAAATGATTCAACTGCATGTGTCAAGGCATCAACACCGGTGTTAGCTGTAACTATTGGGGACATGGTAACTGTTAGTTCTGGATCGTCAATAGCAAGAACTGGAAAGAGATATCTGGAGATGAGAGGTGCCTTTTTAAACCTTTTTTTATCTGTTAAAACGGCATAAGGTGTGACTTCTGAGCCAGAACCAGAAGTTGTTGGAATTGCCACAAGAGGAATTCCGCACCTCTTGAAAGCTTCTGGAACTCCTATGAACTCAGCCAGTTCACCCTCATTCGTAAGCATCACTGAAACAACCTTTGCTACATCAAGAGGGCTTCCTCCACCTATAGCCACGATTAAGGTTGGAGAAAATTCTTTCACATTCTCAAGAACTTTCAGGGCATTCTCCACTGTTGGATCTGGTTCAACAGAATCAAAAAATTTTACCTTTCCAGAAAGCTGCTTTTTTACAATTTCCACATATCCATTTGATACGGCAGATTTTCCACAAATAATTGCCGTTCTCTCTAGGTTAAGAGACAGCTGCTCCACTTCATCTTTTAGTCTGTAGATAGTTTTCCTCCCAAATACAACTTTTGTAGGCATATAGTGTCTCATAACTCTCATTTCCACACCCTCGCTTAGGTATTGGTTCTATTATAGCTTAACGGTTGGGTTATACTTACCAAATAGGAACTCAGGGAGGGAAGTATGAAGATAGCTGAATTCCACAGAATGTGTCCCAACTGTGGTGGAATAATTTCCGATGAAAGGCTTAAGGTAGGACTGCCATGTGAAAAATGTTTATCAGAGGAAATAGAATACAGCAATAGAAGGGAAATATGTAATGCTCTTGAAAATAGACTAAAACAATTTAAAGAAATCTGTTGGTTAGACGAGTTTACAGAGGACTACGTAAAGTTCTTCAAGGAAAAGACCGGCTTTACTCCCTGGACTCTCCAGGTTATGTGGGCAAAAAGGGTTGCCCTCAAGAAGTCCTTTACGATGATTGCACCAACTGGTGTTGGAAAAACAACATGGGGACTGGTTACTTCTGCCTATGTGAAGGGAAAAGTTTACATACTAGTTCCGACAAAGTTACTCGTTCTTCAGACAGTTGAAAGGCTTTCAAAATTAACTGACAAAAAAATAGTTGCCTATACAGGAAAAAAGTCAGAAAAGGAAGCAATACAATCTGGGAACTTTGAGGTTCTGGTTACAACAACCAACTTTCTCTACAGGAACTTTGAGATAATCCCTAAGCCTTTTAATTTCGTCTTCGTTGATGATGTGGATTCCCTCCTGAAAAGTGCGAAAAACGTCGATAAGATTATCCAGCTTCTCGGCTTTACAGAAAAGGATATAAATGCTGCTATGAAACTTTTAGAGCTTAAGGCCTCAGTTGCAAAGCTTGGAGAAAAGGCTGATAAAAACCTCTTTGAAAGAATAAAAAAGCTCGAAAGGTTTCTTGAAAAAAGAAGAAACGAAATAGACAATGTCCTTGTTGTTTCTTCTGCAACTTCTCAGCCGAAATCAAGAAGAATAAAGCTCTTCAGAGAGCTCCTCGGCTTTGAGGTTGGAAAATCTGCAACGGCACTTCGAAACGTTGAAGATGTCCTGATATATACAGATAAGGATTACCTGAAAGAAGCTGTAAAGTTTATAAAGAGATATGGAAAGGGAGTTTTTATCTTTATCTCAGAAGATTCAGGAAAAGATTACGTCAACACAGTTGTTGATTTCTTAAAAAAAGAAGGTATTTCTGCCATTTCCTACGAAGAGTTTACTCCAGAAAATCAGGAGAAGTTCGTTAACGGAGAAATTCAAGCAACAGTCGGAATAGCAAGCTACAGAAACCCTCTTGCAAGAGGAATAGACCTTCCTCAGGCAGTTAGGTACGCTATCTTCCTTGGCGTTCCAAAAATGGAATTTAGCGTAAAGCTTTCCTTGGCTCCCATAAAACTTTTTGGAATGCTCCTTGTCCTGAGAGAACTGATAGAGGATAAAACCAAGGTAATGTCTTATCTCAGCTATTTGAAGAAGTACTTAGGACTGAGGGAGGAACTCCTTGACAGGTATCCCAGGATAAAGGAGAAACTTGTAGAGATTAAGAGTTTCCTTGAAGGTTATCTGAACAACCCAGAGTTCTTGGAGAAGATTAAAAAGTCTGAGGAGATTTCTTTAAAAGAAAAGGATGGAGATCTCTACATCGTTATCGGAGATGCTGCAGGCTACGTCCAGGCTTCCGGAAGAACCTCAAGGATGTTCGCAGGTGGGCTTACAAAAGGTATAAGCCTTATGTTTGTTGATGACTTGAAAGCCCTCAACTCTCTCAAGAAACGGCTTTCTATATTCCTTGAGGATATCAACTTTAAAGTTCTCGATTACGATAAAGGTAAAGAGCTCGCAGAGAGGTTCGGTCTTGAGCTAATAAATGAGAATAACCTTGAAGAAATCTTTAAGGTGGTTGATAAGGATAGAGAAAGGGTAAAAGAAATCCTTGAAGGTAGAGTAAAAACCGAAACAAAGAACCTTGTAACCACCGCTCTTGTCATTGTTGAATCACCAAACAAAGCAAGAACAATAGCTAACTTCTTTGGTAAACCTGTCAGAAGGAAAATTTTAGACGTTGACGCCTACGAGATAAACATTGGAAACAAACTGCTCCTCTTAACAGCTTCAAAGGGTCACGTCTTTGATCTTACAGTTAGAGATGGAATCTGGGGAGTTAAAGAAGAAGATTACCATTACATTCCAGTTTACGACACTATAAAGTACTGTACAAAGTGTAATGAACAGACAACAGAACCCTTCTGTTCAAAGTGTGAGGGAAAACCTGACATTGACAAGATAACGATAGTTAAAGCCTTAAGAGAACTTGGACTTGAGATAGACGAAGTCTATATAGCAAGCGACCCGGATACCGAAGGAGAAAAAATAGGCTGGGATGTGGGAACAGTGGTAAAGCCTTACCAGAGAAAAATGAAACGAATGGAGTTTCACGAAGTTACAAAGTGGGCATTTATGGAAGCTCTTGAGAATCCAAGAGAGATAGATGAGAATCTTGTAAAAGCCCAGATAGTAAGAAGAGTTGCCGATAGATGGGTAGGATTCGCACTTAGCCAGCATCTGTGGAGAGTGTTTAAAAAACACTGGCTCTCAGCTGGAAGGGTTCAGACGCCAGTCCTCGGTTGGGTTATAGAGAGATACGAGGAAAGCAAAGAAAAAAAGGGAATAATTACAGTTGAAACCGCAGCTGGTGAATTCAAATTCGAATTTGAGGACTTAAAAGAGTTCAAAAGAGTAGTTGCAGATAAAATAAAAATCAAAGTTAAAGGAAAATCCATCGTTGAAAAAAAACCACTTCCACCTTTCAATACTGGAGAACTTCTAAGAGAAGCTTCCAACGTCCTTGGACTTTCAGCAGACGAGATAATGAACGTTGCACAGGATCTTTTCGAAAGCGGCTTCATAACCTACCACAGGACCGACTCAACAAGGGTTTCCACTACCGGCATGGGAGTTGCCAAGGAGTACATATCTGAGAAGTTTGGAGCAGAGTTTGTTAAGCTAAGACCATGGGAAGAGGGGGGAGCCCACGAATGCATAAGGCCTACAAGACCCTTAGACGCTGACGGCTTAAGAACTCTTGTAATGGTCTCAGGTTCGACTTCAAGAATGACAAAGAACCACTTCAGGGTCTATGATCTGATATTCAGGAGATTCATGGCGTCCCAGATGATACCTGTTGAGGTTGAAAAATTTGAGCTTCTTGTGAAGCTCCTTCCTGAAGGAAAAGAGGTAGGAGAAGAGAGAATAACCAGAATAGTCAAGGATGGATGGAATCTGATTCAACCTCTTAAATTAGAACCCCTTCCTGTTGAATTAAATGAGGGGGAAACCTACTACTTCGAAGTTACATCTTGCACAAAGAGAAAAGTTCCAAAAGTCTTTCCATATACTCAGGGAGAGCTTGTCGAAGAGATGAGAAAAAGAGGAATTGGAAGACCTTCAACCTATGCAAAAATAGTTCAGACCCTTCTTGATAGAAGATACGTTGTAGAAAAAGGAAGATTTCTCTATCCAACAAAGCTTGGAGTAGAAATCTATAACTATCTTTCCACAAACTTTCCTGAGTACACTTCCGAAGAGTTCACAAGAAAGCTTGAAGCTATAATGGATAAAGTTGAAAGTGGAGAAGAGGATTATCAGAAAATTATAGATAGCCTTAAACCAATCTTGAAGGTTGCTAAGATAAAACCTTTTCGGGTTTCAAAAGATTAGATCTAACAACACCTACTCCTAAGAACTCTCCATCAGAATAGACTTTGTAGAGGCCATCTGGAGCCTCTACTATTATTTTTGCTCCATTTTTAAATCTCTTTTTAGATTCTGGTGAGAGTTTAATTTCCGGCATATCTAAAAGTTTATCAACTGGAATCAAAAAGCTTCTTATGTTACCTTTGTTCACCTCTGAAAGAGGAACAGCTTCATCAATAGTAATCCTTCCGATTTTCGTCCTTCTCAACTCAACAACAACAGCATCACAGCCAAGGGCCTTTCCTATATCGTGGATGAGCGTCCTTATATAAGTTCCAGATGAGCAACACACTTCCAGCTCAAAGTCTGGGTAGGTAAAATCCAGAAGCTTTAAAGAGTAAATCTTTACTCTCCGGGGTTTCAACTCTACCTTTTCTCCCTTCCTTGCCAGCTCGTAGGCTCTTTTTCCTTTTATCCTTATGGCAGAAAAGGGAGGAGGAATCTGTTCTATTTCCCCCCTAAATCTTTCAAGGACTCTCAACAGAACATCCTTAGTTATTTCCGGGCATGAAACTTCTTCTATTTTTCCATCCAAATCGTAGGTATCACTTGAAAGACCAAACCTTCCTTTAACGACATAACACTTATCCTGCTTTAAAAGGTATTCAGAAAGCCTTGTCGCTTTACCAACAGCAAGAATTAAAACCCCCGTTGCAAGAGGATCAAGAGTTCCAGTGTGTCCTACCTTTATTTTTCTTCCAATGATCTTTCTTATACTTAAAACAACGTCATGAGAGGACATACCAGAAGGCTTATCAACCACCAGATAACCATAAAAAGAACTTTGCACTATCAATATCTCCTTAGTCTATGATTTCAGGAGTTATAAAGATTAGAAGTTTGTTATTCGTGATCTTTGTCTTCTCATATTTAAATAACCACCCAAGTAAGGGAATCTCAGACAAAACAGGAACTGCATTTTTAGTAAAGTCTTTCCTTTTCTCATAAACGCCACCAATAACGATGGTATTACCACTGGCTATTCTAACTTTCGATTTCATATTTCTTGTATTTATAGACGGCGGAGCTCCTTCTTCAGAAAGTGTATACTTAGGATCCTCTTTTTTAATTTCTATATCCATAATAACATGATTATTATGTGTTACATGAGGTTTTACTTTTAAAAGAAGTCTGGCTTTTTTGAACTCATAACTAACTTCTGTTGATGTTTGAGTTGTCGTTGTTTTTTTGTAAGGTATTTCTATGCCTTGTTCAATTTCTGCTTCTTGATTGTCAAATACAAGAACCTTAGGATTTGAAATTACTTGTCCTTTATTTTCTGTCTCAAGTGCTTTAATTGCAAGCTCTAACTTAAGGGTTTGTGTTGGATTGAGAATTCCAATAGCAAGAGTTCCATCAGTAGGCACAGAGGAATTAGGAGTAAATGGAAGAAATCCATATGTTCCTGTAATATATGTATTTATTCCGCTACCTATATTATTATAACCTCTGATAAACCATGACATTCCTAAGTCGTTATTTATTTCAGAATCCACTATAACTATTTTTGCTTTAATCATTACTTGTTTTATAGGTCTGTCTATCTCTTTTATAACTTTCATTATTTCTTTATAATGGCTGGGTATAATCTTTAAAAGAAGAGCATTATTAGATTTATCTACCGTTACAGTTTCTTTATAGGCTATACTTCTACCTTTTTCTTCTGTCTTTGTATTTCCTGATCTTGCCGTTTCCTTAGCAGTTTCTTTATGATACTTAAATACCAACTCCTCTATTTCTTTCTTTACCTCCTCTGCATCGGCATAATTAAGCCTTACCACATAGAACCTTAGAGGCTCCAATTGTTCTTCAGCTTTAATCTTTGATTTTGGCAAAATGCGTAGGTAGCCCCTTTCTTCTTTATAGGTAAATCCTAAGGGATCTAAAACTGCCTTTAAAGCCCTTTTCCAAAGAACAGGTTTCCTAAAATCAACATTTACTCTTCCCTTTACTTCAGGATCAACAACCACATTGACACCGGCACTCTTTGTTATAGCTTTAACTACTGCTCTTACATCAGCATTATCAAACTTTAGGGATACAGTCATATTCTTTATATCCTTAGAGTTGATTTCGGACTTTGTCTCTTTTGATTCAGGCAATTCAAAAACTTTTATCATAACCTCCTTATCACGGTTAGTAATCTCTACTGAATTAAATTTGGCTAATGTTACTTTTATTACATTCCTTGTAGGAACATCTAAGGTTTCTACTTTCTTTACAAGCTGTGATTCAGGAGATAAAGAAAACTTTTCAAGTTTTAAACCTGATAATGTAATAAGAAAACCATCAGAAACTTTTCTATAAGTTACATTTTTCGGTTTTTTCTCCAGATTTATTTTCACAAGTTCTCCCTCAGAAAACTTTTCTACTCTAATCTCTGGTTTAACGAGTTCTGAAGGTATAACCTTTATACTTACAAAGTTGTTTTTAATAGATGTCTTAAATTTTGCATCTTTCTTGAGCTCTATAGTCAAGAGTGAGCTATTATTCGCAGGAGTCATGGTTACTCTTTTTATTAAATCACCTCTTTCTCCGATGGAAATTGGACTCTTTACCTTGCATCCCTTTAAATCTATTTTAATTTCTTTTGCTTTTGTGCTTAGAGGTATAAGCTGGCAATCTCCATCTTCTCGAAAGGAGATCTCAAAAATATTTCCATCATAAATGGCATTTATCTCTGAAATAATTCCTGCTTTACCAGAACCTATAAGGAGAAAAAACAAAATAGATAGGAGCCACCTGCTCATTTTCTTACTCCTCCTTATCCACTTTCAGCCTGATAGCTCTCTTCTTTAGTTCCTTACCCTCTTTGTAATACTTTACAAGGATAACTTCATCATGGAAAATTTTCTCTATTTTTGTATCTGGAGACACAGCGTCCCCTTCTTTTAACATGTAAACCTTCTCTATTTCTGGGTCTTTAACTACAAGAAAATTTTTATCACCTACTCCAATGATACCTTCTATCCTTAGTTCATCAAAACTCTTATCGATAGCCGGAATGTAAAGATTTATAACATCTTCTCTTTTCTTAATTGCTACATTCTCTTTCTTAGATAGAGATTTCTCCAAAGGATTAACAAAGGGATCGCTTATCTCGGTCGAGTGGGAAAATTGGGGCAAGAAAAGAACCATCAAACAGATAAATAGCGTTTTCACGACTGTTCACCTCTTTAAGTTGAAGGCTTTTATTTGAAGGCTTACACTTATTGTATAGTCTTTTATATCTCTTTCACTTTTTGACCTATTTGCTCGTATTGAGAGATTACCAAAGTTTATTATCCTGTCACTTTTGGAAAGCTTTTCACACCAGTGAACAAATTGAGAATAAGTACTTTTTAATTCTATATTATAAGGAACCTCCACATAATACTTTTTACTGATAGGTGAACCTCTTTTTATACTAACTACAGTTACTCCACTATCAGCTTCAGATATAGAACGAATTATTTTACTTACTTCCTCTCTTCCTGTTGGAAGTTCTTCTTCAATCGATTCAAGCTCCTTCTTTAAGTTATTAATCTCTTTCTCCAGTTTATTTTTCTTTTTCTCAACTACTTTTAGTTTATTTACTGTCAAACGTAGAGATTCAAGTTTTTTCTTGTCCGCCAATAACTGTTCATTTAATGGAACTATACGTAAAAAATAGAGAGCAAAGAAGAGAACAATTGCTATAGACATGATAGTTAACCATTTTTGCCAACGAGGAATTTCCGTCCATCTTTCATAAATACTAATGAGAAATTCCATCTTTTAACTCCAGGCTTACCCGAAACTTGTAATAATTTATTTTTCTATTGAGTTTTTTTAACTCTATAGTCTGCAAATTAGCATTTTTGAAGAGAACTGTCCCAAGATTACTGTCAAGTTTCCTGATGAAACTATACAGATATTCTAAATTCATGGAATATCCTTCCAGATTTAATGAATTTTCACTGTACGAAATGTAGTCAAACCATATACCAGAGGTGTTTTTCTTATTTCCAAAGAAATAGAGAAATTGAGGAACATACCTCTTCCTCTCCAGCTCTTTAACAACAGCTAACTTTTTTTGAAGTTCCTCCTTGTATTTGATTAATTTTTTTCTCTTTCCTTCAATCCTTTTAGATTTTTTCTTTTCCAGTTCCAATTTCTGGATTTCACTCTTCACTCTTGCCATCTCGCTGGTTATCGTTTGTTCCCAATACAGATCAATTGCAAAAACAAGAGACACCAGGAAAACAACAAAAAATAAGTCTGGACGAACGTATTTAATAAACTTAGATTTTCGTGTTTCTGCAAAGTTAAACCTTAACATTGCTATCACCCTTATATCTCAAACTTAAACCAACTGCCACTCCAAACTCCTCACCAGCCTCTATGCCTGAAAGGCTAAAAGGAGCTCCTTTGTAAACCTCTTTACCTGTCAACTCCTTAACTACTTCTACAATTCCTTTTAATTTTGAGGAACCACCATAAAGATAGATCTTGTCCACATCCAGATTAAAACGATCTCTAAAGTTCTCTATTGTCCACAATATTTCAGTTACTATTTTTTTAATAGACTTGATGATAACTCTGTTGAAAGCCTCTTCATATGTAACATCCTTGACACTATTTCCTCTCTTCAACTCTTCTGCATCTTCAACACCAAGTATAAACTCTTTCTGTAGCTGCTCAGTAATTGAATATCCTCCATACTCAACGTTTCTGGTCAGATATGGATACCCACCAAAAGAAATAACAATTTTCGTAAAAGTTGCCCCAATATCAACAAGACAAACAGGATACGCTGTACTTTCTGGATAATTAAGATAAAACTGGTTATTGATTGCTGCTGGTTCTATATCAATAACCACAGGACTCAATCCAGCATGGGTAATTACTCCTATTCTTTCTTCGAGAAAATCTCTTTTAACAGCAGCAACAGCAATATCTATATTATTTTTATCTATCGACACAGGCAGGACCCTATAGTCTATCTTAACCTCTGCTAATTCTTCTGGAGTAATTATGCTTTGCATGTAATTCATTACAGCTTCTTCCGGATTTCTTGAAGAAGGAACACTGATAACACTGTAAAAGCATGAAGTTAAAGGAACATGAATTGCTACTTCTTTTTCTTTTATTTCATTGGACTTAAAGAATTCTTTGATATAAGAAGACAGCAAAAACAAATCGATTATTTCTGTACCAGCAAAAATTTGATCCTCATAAACATACTCGGATTTTATTTTAAGCTTATAACGATTCTTGTTTTTTTCTAACTGAACGAGCTTTAAGCTGTATGAACCTATATCAAGACCTGGGAGACAGTAATCTCCTCCCCTCAAAAACTTCGTTAGCCACCCCATTTTGTCCTCACATACTATTTATAGTACTTATTCCTACAATGGGTAGCAATAAAGAAAATACTATAAAACCAACAATTAATCCCACCAATAGCATGGTGGCAGGCTCAAGCAAGGATGTCAGGTTCTTCACACGTACTTCTACCTCTGTACGCAAGAAATTGGAGGCTTTTAAAAGGAGAGTTGCCAGATTACCACTTTGTTCACCAGCTTTAATCAACTGTAAAACAACTACAGGAAGTTCCTTTATCTCCTGGGAAAAGAGATTAACAAGGCTTTTTCCCTTCTTTAATTCCTCATGAATCCGCAACAGTTTATCTCTTAAATTGTTGTTTTTAACGGTATAGATAGCAGATGTCATAGCCTCTACAATAGGAACGCCAGCCCTTAATAAACTGCTGAGAGTTTCTAAAAAACGCTGTAATTCTATATAAAGAATTAATCTACCAAAAACTGGAATCTGTAATTTCAATTTATCCAGTTTCTTCTTCTCTTTCTTTTCTACAAGTAGAAAAATGAAAACTATCAGCAATATAGAAAGAAGAATTATTGGATAATAATGAACGAAACCGTTACTTATAGCCAAGGTAATCTTTGTGCTTAAAGGAAGTGCTAACTTCATAGAAGTGTATATGGAAACGATCTTTGGTATTACTGTAACCATCATGAAAATAACCACTCCAATGGCGACGGTCAAAAGAACCACTGGATAAATCAGAGCATTTATAAGGATAGATTTCATTTCTTCTCTTTTTTCTAAGATAGAAGCAATTACTTCTAAATTTTGAACAAGAGTACCCCCTTTTTCTCCAGAAGCAACAAAGCTTACTATTATAGGATCCTTTATCCCGGCTTCCCTCAGGGATTCTGACAGGTTTCTACCTTCTCTCAAGCTATTAACTACAGTAGAAAGGAAGAGTTTTTTTCTATCTTCTTTTACTTCTTCAGATAGAGATTCTATGGCTTCAACCAAAGGAATTCCTGCTTCTAAAAGTGTTGCTAATGTTCGAAAGAATATTGCTAATTCCTGATTTGAAAAGGAACGTCTAAAAAGGGTAAAAGAGAATTTCTTCTTCTTAGTAACTACCTCTTTAATCTCATATGGAAAAACCCCTTTAGACTTCAATATAGAAACTGCGATAGATCGAGAAGAAGCTTCAACTACACCTTTTTGTTCTTTTCCCTCTCTATCGTAACCTTTATAAGTAAATACTCCCATTATCCTCTTGTAACCCTTAGAACTTCTTCAACGGTTGTAATGCCCATTTTAACCTTTTCTGCTCCATCCATTCTTAGAGTCTTCATTCCTTTTTCAACTGCCAGAGTTTTTATAATGTCAGAGTCTTTGTTTTCAAGAATAGCTCTTTTTACATCTTTATCAACAATAAGAATTTCGTATATGGCAGTTCTTCCAATATACCCTGTTCCCATACAGTGCTCACAGCCCATACCTTTGAAGAGTTCTCCTTCAAAGTTTTCAAGCCCTATTTCTTTCAATTCCTCAGTTGTGGGTTTGTAAGGAACCTTGCAATGAGGACATATCTTCCTAACAAGCCTCTGTGCTATTACGCCTATAACCGAGGATGCAACAAGAAACGGTTCAATTCCCATATCTAAAAGTCTCGTAACTGAGGACGCCGAATCATTGGTATGGAGAGTAGAAAAAACAAGGTGTCCTGTCAAAGCAGACTGGATTGCTATCTCAGCCGTTTCAAGGTCTCTTATCTCTCCAATCATTATTACATCTGGATCCTGACGCAGGATGCTCCTTAAAGCACTTGCAAAGGTGAGACCAATTTCTGGCTTTACCTGAACCTGAGATATGCCATCAAGCTGATACTCAACAGGATCTTCAACGGTAATTATATTAACCTCCTCACTGTTTATTTCAGAAAGCGCTGCATAGAGAGTGGTGGTCTTTCCTGATCCTGTTGGTCCTGTTACTAAAATAATACCGTGAGGGGTATGGATTAGCTTTTCAAACTTCTGATAATCCTCTCCGAGGAGACCGAGCTCCTTCGTGGAGTAGAGAATACTCTCTTTTGACAAAAGCCTTAGAACAATTCTCTCTCCAAAGTAGGTTGGAAGAGTTGAAACACGGATATCTATCTCTTTCCCACCTACTTTTATCATTATTCTTCCATCCTGGGGAAGCCTCTTTTCAGCAATGTCAAGTTTTGACATGATTTTAAGCCTTGAGACAATCGAAGGAACTTTGGAAGCAGAAACCTCCTTCAGGGTCTTTAAAACTCCATCAATTCTTAGTCTTATCCTCATTCTGTCTTTAAAAGGTTCAAAATGAATATCACTTGCCTTTACCCTGACTGCAGTCATCAGAACATCGTTGATGAACTGAATTGTAGGTGCTTCTTCTTGGGATATAAGAATATCTTCCCCGTATTGGTCAACAAACTCTTCTTGCTCATCTACCGACTCTTCAGACATCAGAAACTTGTTGATCTCATCAAATGGAACAACAACCGTTCGAACGGGTTTGGAGAATATCCATTCAACTTTTTTAATCCCTTCGTAGTTAAAGGGATTATCCGTTGCTATCTCCACTTCAAGCTCATTTTCTTTTAAAGGAATTATCCGCTCTCTTCTAATAAAAGAGAGGGATAACCTCTGAAGAGAATCCTCTTCAGGTTGAGGGAGCTTATCAAGAAAAGGGAAACCTGCCTCTTCAAATAGTTTTTTAATCTCAGATGTTTCCCATTTTAATATTCCCACCACTTCCCTGAAAGAGGAAACCTCTTTCTCGGGAATAAGCCTTTTCAAACGTAGCTTTTGAATGAAATCTCTCTCACTTAACATTTACTTCCAGTCCTTCACCTAAGTTGAATTTTCCAAAACCCTTAACGTCTGAAGTAACTCCCTTCCTTGATTCAACGATTTTTCTAATGTTTTCCCTATAGAGGTTTACTTTTTCTATCGTTAGAGCATTTTCCTCTTCTTTATTCCTGACAACCTTTGGAGTGATAAAAACAAGGAGGTTGGTTTTCTCAATCTGATGTCCAGTCTTCCTGAAGAGATTTCCAATAACTGGAAGATTACCGAGAACAGGAACCCTCTCAACCGTTGTAAGTTTTTTGTTCTTTATAAGTCCTCCAATAACAAGTGTCTGTCCATCCTGAACATCAACTGTCGTTTTTGCTTCCCGCTTTGAAGTTATAGGAGCAGTCTGATCTGCGTTGGCATACCCAACAACATCTTCAACTTTTTCATAGATCTTAAGTCTCACTTCCCCAGAGGCTGTAATATGGGGAGTGATTTTCAGAGTTATTCCAACATCTTTATAGTCGTAGCTTATAACCGGGTTGTTGTTGGCATCGTACTTCATTCCTGTGGAGTAAGGGATTACCTTCGAAATGTTTATCTCTGCTTCTTCGTTGTCTAAAGTTAAAATCTGTGGTGTGGCAATAACGTTTACACCACCCTCTTTTGCATAGGCGTTAAGAAGCAGTCCAATATCTGGCATTCCTTCTCTCCATTTTGCTATACCAAGAAGAAGCCCTGGAGAAGCAGAAGGGTATCCTTCTTGAAGAGGAAGGTTACCGTAAAGACTCCCTCCAAAAGGAACTAAGTCTCCCCTTGAGAGAAATTTCCACTCCACACCAAGCTGGAGAAGTTTATCCATAGACATTTCAACGATTTGAACTTCTACAAAAACCTGAGGTCTCTTTATGTCAATGCTGTTAATTACCTCCTTCACTACTTTAAAATCTGAAGGAGAGGAAAGAACAATAAGAGCATTGCTTGACTTATCGGCTACTATTTTGACCTCTCCAGTCAGTCCCATGGATCTTTTAGAAGTTCCCTTGAAAAGTTTATTGAGAATCTTTGCCATATCTTCTGCAAATGCATAATTCAGCCTGATTATGTGGATGTTTCCATCCTCTACGTTCAGAGGCTTGTCAATATCTGGAAGGAGAGATCTTATTTCCTCTATAACCTTTTTCGTGCCAACAACAAAAAGTGTATTGGTTCTTTTATCAATAGCAAAATGGTAATAATCTCTTCCTGGAAGAGGAACCGATCTGGCTATATCAAAAGCAAATGTCTTGTCAAGAAGTGCCTTCAGGATTTTTTCTACATCTCCAACTTTTCCATTTTTTATCTCAAAGGAAACAATTTCCATTTTCATAGGAGCTCTATCAAGTCTTCTAATAACAGTTTCTATCCTGTGAATATTTTTCTCCTTATCTGTAATAACTATGGCATTTGAATCACGAACGATGCTTATTCTCCCTACAGGAGAAAGAAGATTTTTTACAAGACTCTGAATGTTATTAACCTGAAGGTGATTTGGAACAATTATGTAAGTTAGGATTTTATCTCCACCATCCACAGGACCCGTCTTTACGGTAGAGCTCTCTTTTGGAGCTTCTCTATTTTTAACAATTTTTACATAATCTTTGTATTCAACAACCTGATAACCAAGTCCGTCAAGCGCTGCAACATAGAGATTGAAGAGTTCTCTTTTCGGAATGGGTTTGGGTGATATTATCGTAATCTTTCCTTTTAGAGAAGGTGGGATTATAAAGTTTTTACCCACTGCCTGACTAACAACCTTTGTGAAATCCTGTATATCAACAGAATCAAAGTTTACTTGAACTGTCCTGCCTGTTTCTTGAGCATTAACCGGTGTAGAAAAGATAACGGATATAACAGTTAAAAGGGTTAAAAACTTTTTCATATCATCCCCCTATTCAAGCTCATAATGGAGTTTTACCTCTCTACCTCTTCTTACTACTGTAATTGTAATTGAATCCGAATTCTTAAGCTGTTCAAAGGCAGAAAATGAATCTTCAGGCGTTTTGAGATGAATATCGTTAATGGATGTAATGACATCCCCTGGTTTAATTCCCAGTTTATAGATGAAGCTCTTCCTACTCACATAGTTAATCTTAAGACCTTCAGGTTTTGTATAAGGTGTAATGTTTATGTACTTCAGAAACTTTCCTGAGGATATCTCCTCTATAACTTCTTTTCTTTTAACCTTAAAAACGTTTGTGGAAGTTGAGTTTGAAACTGTGTTTATTCCTTTCACTTTGGATTCTTCTTTCTTAAATAGCCTTAGAACATATTCCTTTCCATTTCTTGATAACAGTACGTAGTCTGGATATACCTTTAAAACTTTAAATCCCTCTATCTCCTTTCCTTCAGACACAGTTATTGTCTTTCCTGTTTTTGTGTCCTTTAAGATAACTATACTGTGACCACACTGACTACATACGATAGTTCCTTTTAAGACAAAGTTTTCAAGGTTAATAATAACTTCTTCTTTCTTTTCAGGTTCAAGTTTCTCAGTCTTTACTGGAGACTTAAAGAAACCTTCTTTCTCAATGTAGGGTGAAGGTACAGCAGGCAGTTTATGGGGTGAGCTAAAGGAGAGGTTTATGGAAACACAAGGTTTCAGTTTCAAAAGAGAAAATGATGAAACGAAAACAGCCGCTGAGTAGGAAAAGAAAATAAGAGAGACAACTATTAACCAGAGATTTAATCTATTCTGCAACATTCTTTTCCTCTTTATTTACCATGGCCTTCACAAACCGTAGTTGTTCTTCCCTGTCTTCAGAGATCTTTGCGTCAATAATTCTGTATTTTAACTCATTTAGGATTCTCTTAAAAACTGGACCAGGTTTAAGTCCTAAGGATTTTAAGTCCTCTCCATCTACTGCTGGTTTTATAAATCTCCATGTCCGTAGGTATTCGAGAATTTTTTCCCTCTTCCACTCCTCTTCGGTCAGTGCAGCTGTAAAGAGAAGAACCTCCTCAGAAAGATTGCTCAGTAACATAAAAATCTCACTGTTCTTCTTGTTCATATCAATTTGTTTCAGAATGGACTGTGGTTTTGAAAGGAGTTCTTTAAGAACACTCCTGTCTTTTTCCGGAACTGCCAGTTCTTCAAGGTAGCTATCTATTTGCTGGTAGGATTGACCTATCAACAGAGCTCCAAAGTAGAGAAGATAATATTTAACCTCCATATCTGGAAAGTTTAGCTTATGCCAGGTTATTATCTTTCTAATCCTCCCGAAAAGATCCTTTTTCTTCCTATCCCAGTTCACTGAAGGAAATAGGGAAGAAAGTATCCCGTAATGGTCAAGACGGTTGAGTACCCTTAAGGGATTATCCTCAAGGAATATCTGTTTCAGCTCGTGATAAATCCTCTGCCCCTCAACAGTTTTAAACAGCTTTCTTCGAACAGCTATCTTCAATAGTTTTTCTGTGTGTGTTCCTAAGTCAAATCTGTAACGGGTAGCAAATCTTAGAGCTCTCAAAATTCGGGTGGGATCTTCAACGAAGGAAAGAGAGTGAAGAATTCTTATCTTCCTGTCCTTTATATCTTTAAGGCCTCCAAAGAAATCGATGAGCTTTCCGAAGTCTTTTTTGTTAAGCTTTATTGCAAGTGTGTTTATCGTGAAATCTCTCCTCATCAGATCCTTTTTGAGTGGTGCCATATCGACTTCTGGAAGAGCTCCCGGAGCTCTGTAAACCTCTGTCCTTGCAGAGGCAAAATCGATTCGAAAACCGTCATGAAAAACAACCGTAGCTGTCTTGAATCTATCAAAGGTATGAACTTTTGCTCCCATTCGTTTTGCAAGTTTCTTCGCAAACTCAGTGGCATCTCCCTCAACAACAATATCCACATCGAAATTTTTCCTGCCGATGATCAGATCTCTTACAAATCCTCCAATAATGTAAGCATTAATTCCTACTTCATCGGCAAACTTCCCGATCTCTTTGAGAAGATTTAGAAGATTCTCAGGCAGACTTTCCAGAAGCATCTGAGCAACGTTCCTGTATCTGGGAGAAGAAAGAGTTCTCTTCTCATAAAATCTGGATATGGTTGAAATTTCATCCTTATATAGGTTCATCAAGATATCCGTTCTTGTGATAACACCTACTGGTTTTCCATTTTCAACGACAGGAACAAATGTTTGATGCCTTTCAATTATTATCTTTTCAACATCTCCAAGATGGGTTTCGGGAGAGACATAAAAGAAATCCCTTTCCATAACTTCAGAAACTACTTCACTTTTTAGTCCCATGTAGATTGCTTTATCAAGAAGGGATCTGTTAACTATCCCAACAATTCTTCCTTCCCTGTCCACAACCGGAGCAGCATTTATACTGTTTTTCATAAGAAGAGCTCTCGCTTTCTCCACAGAAAAATCCTCAGGAACAACGATAGGAGGGGAAGTCATTATATCTTTAGCTCTTTTAAGCGGTTCTACTACCTGTTCGAGTACCTCCCGCAAATTCTCCAGGACTTCGAAAACAGTTTTTCCTTTTATCGAAGCTGATGCAGCTTCTGGATGTCCTCCTCCTCCAAAGCAACCTGCAACTTTTGAAACATCCACTTTGGGAGTCCTTGATCTCCCTATTAGAAACACAGTTCCTCCAACTCCAAGTGCAGCAACAACAGCTGGCAGACCACTTATCTCTAAGAGCTTGCTGACAAGATGGGCAACATCACCAATGTAAGAATCAAACCTGCCATACGTAATACCAATTAGGTTACCGTGAATTTCCACAGTCTTAAGGTTATCTTTCAGAATTTTCAGGATATCAAGTTCCTTATCGGAAAGCTCTAAAGGCAGATACTTTTTAACAAACTCAATATTCGCCCCTATGGAAAGGAGATAAGCTGCTGCCAGAAAATCAAGAGGAGAAGTTGAAGGGAACCTAAACGTTCCAGTATCGGCATAGATTCCTGTAAGCATAACAGAGGCTTCAATGGGAGACGGTATAAGCTTCCTTCCTTTTAAAAGGAAGGTCATAATTGAGGTGGTGGAACCGACAGCTTTGTAGTGGATTTCCACATTTTCCAAATCAGTTTCTGGCGAATGGTGATCGTAGATGATCGTCTTAACTTTTTTCTCTTTTATTAGCTTTTTAATGTTATCAGGTATTCTTTCAGCGTTATCGGTATCGACAATTATCACTTTATCAACATCTTCCGGACTGTAATTGCTTTCTTCAACGAAATCGATAAGTTCCGGATTCTCAGAAAGCAGTTTAACAACATCGCTTCCTTTTGTATCTGGAAGAACAACAACAGCATCAGGATAAAGATTTTTAGCGGCTATAATCGCCCCAAGAGCATCTAAGTCCATATTTTTGTGAGTTGTTATAACCGTTCCCATGAAACTCCCAAGTGAATATAATTACTAAGCTAAGGATCAAATTATAACTTCCTGGAGATTCCAAGTGTTTGTAACAATAAGAGAGTTCAAAGACAAAGGGGAACTCAAAAGGTATCTTCTCTTAATAGGTAATACGGAAGCTGGAGCAGAAATCCTGTCATCGAAGGCTTTTACCCTTAATATAGAAATATCGGGAATCGATACAAGAGCTGCCAACATTCTCAAGCAGGATGCAATATCTGCTGGTGGAGACTGTGGTGTTCCCAGAAAAGCCTCACTGTTTGAGAAGGGAACCTGTACTGTTCTCCTGATGGCTACAGAAAGAAGCCTTTCAAGACTTATAGATAAGTTAAGACTACAACCATTTGGATTAAAACAGCTTGCAGAAAAACTTGAAGAAGTACTGAGAAACTACGCAAAAGGAGAATTTACCATCAGTTATAGAGGAAAGGAACTCAATCTTAAAAAGCCAACCATAATGGGAATCCTGAACGTTACTCCCGATTCTTTCTCTGATGGGGGAGAGTTCCTTTCAATCGATAGAGCGGTAAAACACTGCGAGGAAATGCTTGAAAACGGTGCCAGTGTAATAGACATAGGAGGAGAATCAACAAGACCTGGTTCTGAACCTGTACCTCTGGAGGAGGAGATCAGACGAACTATTCCTGTTATTGAAGAGATAAGAAAAAAACTTGGTGACAAATTCTTCATATCAATCGACACCTACAAATCGGAAGTGGCAGAAAAGGCACTTGACGCTGGAGCAGACATAGTTAATGACATCAGTGGCTTTCACTTTGATCCAAAAATGACAGAACTCGTGGCTAAACGGGGTTGTCCAGCAGTGATAATGCACATAAAGGGAACACCAAAGGATATGCAAAAAGCCCCATATTACGAAGATGTTGTAAGGGAAATCATCCAGTATTTTGAGAAAACCATTGAAGATGCAAAGAAAAAGGGAATTAAAAAAGAACAGCTGATAATAGATCCGGGAATAGGTTTTGGGAAACGACTGGAAGATAACCTTAGCATCTTGAAAAGACTTTCAGAATTTAAAATATTTGGACTTCCAATTCTTATCGGAACTTCCAGGAAAAGCTTTATCGGAGCAATTACAGGCGAAAGTGATCCCAGAAAAAGGTTGGAAGGAACTCTTGCATCCATCTACGCTTCGGTAATCAGAGGAGCAAAAATAGTAAGAGTTCATGACGTTAAAGAAACAAAGAGATTTCTTGATACCCTTCTTGCGATAGAGGAGGTCAATTGTTAGAAACCATACCGAAAATTACCCCATGGGACGTTATAGATATACTGATAGTGGCTTTTCTTATTTACAGAATCTTTGTTTATCTTTCTGAAACAAGAGCCATTCAGATTCTCATAGGGCTTTTAATGCTATTGATTTTTAGCGTAATAGCAAAGTTCTTTCACTTCTACACCCTCTCCTTCATCTTCAACAATTTAATAACCATTGGAATATTTGCACTGTTAGTTATCTTCCAACCCGAAATCAGGAGAATTTTAGCAAGAATAGGGGAAAAACAGTTTGGTGGTTTCTCTTCAGAAGAAGAGGCAGAAAAGGTCATAGAAGAAATCGTTAGGGCCTCTGCCTCCATGTCTGAGGACAGAATAGGTGCTTTAATCGTGATAGAGAGAGATATAAACCTTGATAACTACGTTGAGGCAGGAACAATAATCGATGGAAATGTTTCTAAGGAACTCCTCATAACAATTTTCTGGCCTGGGACACCTCTCCACGACGGTGCAACAATCATAAGGAGGGATAAAATCTACAAAGCCGGTGCTTTTTTACCACTTTCTCTAAATCCTAATCTTCCTCAAACAGTTGGAACAAGACACAGAGCAGCAATAGGAATTACAGAGGAAACCGATGCTGTGGTTGTAGTGATATCTGAAGAGACGGGAGCAGTTTCAGTTTCTTACACAGGTAAGTTGATTAAAAACCTCGATCCACAAAAACTGAAGAAGGTACTGAAAGGACTACTTGTAAAGAAGCCCTCAGAAAGGAAAAATCTCTTAGGCTACCTCAAGAGGAGAAATGAAGGGAGTACTTGACTTTATCTTCTACAAGTTCCACTATAAGGTTCTTGCTTTTATTTTTGCCATCCTGCTCTGGCTTCTTGCTACAAACAAGGAGATTACAGAGGCTGAAATCAGGGTTAGTATAAATCCCATTCCAACGGGAAACTACGAGGTGGTTGACTATTCCCCCAGAGAAATAGAACTGACAGTCGAGGGTTATAGAAAGGATCTACTCATCCTCAGAGAGAAAGGGCAGGTTAACGTTCTCCTGCCCAAAGAACTAAGCTTGAGAGAGAATGGAGAAGGAAGAGTAAGACTTAAAGAAGAGAACATTTTGCTTCCTGTCTCTTCAGCCAAGGTAAAAAAAGTAAATCCCAAGTATATAGAGGTTAAAGTCGAGAAGCTTATAAAAAAGGTGGTCCCTGTAAAATTGGAAGCAACCGGAATAAGGAGAAACCTCAAACTGATTCTCTCGCCAAACTACGTTATAGTTTACGTACCAGAAAAAAGAAAGAATGAAGTACGCTTAGTCAAAACCGAGAAGATAGACCTTTCAAGTATAAAGGGAAATGCTGAAATTTACCTGAATATTGTCAGCAAGTTTAGAGTAGAACCTGATAGAGTAAAACTGATAATCAGAACGAGACAGGAGGGAAGATGAATATCCCGAAGAGAAGACTGTTTGGAACGGATGGTATTAGAGGAATTGCCAACAGGTATCCTTTAACACCTGAAATGGTTCAAAAAATAGGAATAGCTTACGGAGTTTACCTCAATTCCAAGTTCCCAGAAGAAAAACACACAGTAGTTGTCGGAAAAGACACAAGGCTTTCCTCTGACATGATTAAAACTGCGTTTATAAGTGGATTAACTTCAACCAGTGTAGATGTGATTGATGTTGATGTCGTTCCCACACCTGCTATCTCCTTTTTCATTAGAGAAGGGAATCTATCTGGCGGAGTAATGATTTCTGCTTCCCATAACCCATACGAATACAACGGTTTAAAGTTCTTCAACAGAGAAGGAAGAAAGTTTTCAGAGGTAGAAGAGGCATCCCTTGAACTTGTTATCTTTAATAAGTTTGAACTCCCTAAGGCATCCCCTGAAAACGTTGGAAGAGTTTTTGATGGAGAAAATCTTGTAGAAGGCTACGAAAAGTTCTTAGAGTCAGCAGGCAGGTACCTTGCCGGACTCAAGATAGGAATCGACTGTGCAAACGGTGCAACATTCAAGATAGCTCCAGAAATATTCAAAGCCTTAGGCGCAAAGGTTTTCGTCTTCAATGCCGAACCTGATGGATTGAACATCAATGAAGCTTGCGGTGCAACATCTCCCGATTTTCTTGCATCAAAAGTCAAGGATTTAAAACTTAACGTAGGATTTGCCTATGACGGTGATGGAGACAGGTGTATTGCTGTTGATGAAAATGGAGAAATCGTTGACGGCGATCAGATAATGGCAATCCTTGCAGCCCACTACATGGACAGAAACAAAACTGTTGTTGCAACTGTTATGAGTAACATAGGACTTGAACTCTTTCTAAAGGAGCTCGGTATAAACCTCATAAGAACGAACGTTGGAGATAGACTCGTTTCTGAAAAGATGGTAGAAGCAGAAGCTCTCGTAGGAGGCGAACAGTCAGGACACATAATCCTCAGAGATTTCCTTGAAACAGGTGATGGTTTGCTAACTTCCGTTATCCTTGCATCTATTGTGAAATCGACAAGGAAACCACTAAGTCAGCTTGCCAACATGATGAAAAAGTATCCTCAAAAGCTCAAGAACCTGAAAGTTAAAGAGAAAAAGCCAATAGAAAAGATGGAAAAGGTTAGAGAGGCAATAGATCAAGCAGAGAAACGTATGGAAGGAAGAGGTAGAGTTCTTGTAAGATATTCAGGAACAGAACCTCTCATCAGGATTATGGTTGAAGCAGATAATGAAAAGCTGATTGAAGAAATAATAGAACTTATAGAAGAAGCAATAAGAAAAGAAGGTATAGTTGAAGAGTAAGGTTTTAAGAGCCTCCTCATAAGATTTATGGGGGGGCTTGTAATCTATATACTAACCTCCTATTGTTGTAATACCAATACTGAAATAAATTTCTTCTTTAGTGAGAAAGTATTAAAGCAAGAGAAACGAAATTTTCTGTTATTTTCTTTTAAAAAATGGAATTCCAATCCAGTATCGGTATAACATGTCTATACCCGGTGCCCTTCCTTTTGTATTAAAAAATCGTAAATTAAAGTTGAGAATTACCTTGTAAAGGAAATAATTATTTTTAAGGATAAATCCGAGAGGTGAATATACCAATTCTTCTTGAAGGAATTCTAGAAGGAAAAAGACTTCAGAGAGAACTTAAGTCTCTTGGTTTGAGAAAACATGATATCAAATCCGTTTATACTGCCAATGGTTTAACTTTGATATTCCTCAAAGACGAACACTTGTGTAAAGTTTACAAAGAGCTTATTCCTGATAAAGAGACCGTCAACGAAATTATTACAGTCCACAACTACGTTGAGAGATTCAAGTATCTCATTGACATAGAGAGACTTGCAGAAATTGAAGCTCAGGAAGCGGAAATTAGAAAACTATCAGGAAGAGAGAGGGAGCTCCTTGGCAGGGCAATCTTGGATCTGAAAGGAACAAAGGCAGGGACAAAGTTTCATCTGCACCTTGTCAGGTTCTGGAGAGAAAAGCCAATAGAGACCGAAATTGGAACCGGAGATATTGTCCTTGTAAGCAGGGGAAATCCTTTAAAGAGCAATCTACTTGGAACTGTTATAAGAATTACAGAAAAGACAATAACCGTCGCGTTTGATAACAGACCTCCTAACTGGGTTTACAAAAAGGGAGTAAGGATTGACCTCTATGTAAACGACGTAACGTTCAAGAGAATGGAAGAGAACCTCGAGAGCTTGCGCCACGCTGCTCTTAGGCAGAGAGAGTTAAGAAATGTCATTCTTGGCCTGAAAGAACCAGCAGAAGCAAAAGAAGAAGACTTTGAAGTTGTTGATAAAAGGCTCAACGAGACTCAGATAAACGCCGTCAAACGAGCTCTTGGAGCAAAAGACTTTTATCTCATACATGGACCACCGGGAACAGGGAAAACAAGCACAATTACAGAATTGATTGTTCAACTTGTTAAGAGGGGCAACAAAGTTCTTGCAACTGCTGACTCAAACATTGCAGCAGATAATATTCTCCTGAATCTTTCAAAGTATCCTGAATTGAAACTTGTAAGAATTGGCCATCCTGCCAGAGTTCTTGAAGAACTTGAGAAATTCTCAATTTATGCCCTTTACGAAGAGCATGAAAAAACCCAGAAAATAAAAGAAGGCTGGGAAAGAGTAAGGGAACTGATAGTAAAAAGAGACCAGTTTACAAAGCCTGTTCCTCAGTTAAGGAGAGGTATGAACGACGATGAAATAGTCTACTTTGGAAGAAAAGGTAAGAGTTTTAGAGGAGTTCCTAAGAAGACTATGCGTTCAATGGCAAACTGGATTCTCACAAACTATGAAATTGATGTCAGGATAAAAGCTTTAAAAGAAATGGAATCAATAGTCCTGAGAGAGATAATCACAAATGCCGATGTTGTAATTTCAACAAACTCGATGGTTAAGTCAGAGCTCCTTGAAGGCTTTCACTTTGACGTTGCAGTAATAGATGAGGGAAGTCAACAGGTTGAACCATCAACACTGATTCCAATAATGAAAGCAGATAGGTTCTACATTGCTGGAGACCACAAGCAGCTTCCGCCAACCGTAACAAGTGAAGAGGCGAAAGAACTTGAGAAGACGCTTTTTGAAAGGCTCATAAACAAGCATCCAGAGCTCTCCTCGATGCTCCAGATTCAGTACAGAATGAATGAGAAGATCATGGAGTTTCCAAATAGAGAGTTCTATGGAGGGAAACTAAGAGCAGCGGAGGTGGTGAAAAAACATACACTTGCCGACTTCAACCTGGAAGAGCCGGAAAAGTTCAAGGAAATACTTAATCCCGAAGAACCAATAGCTTTCTTAGATACTTCAACCATAAACGCTTACGAATTTCAGCCCGAAGGTTCAACCTCTTATGAAAACTATGAAGAGGCAAAGTTAGCAGTTGCGATAGCTGAGGAGCTCCACAGAATGGGGCTTGACAAAAAGGACATTGGAATAATCACGCCGTATGCTGCTCAGGTAAAACTGATAAAACAACTTCTAATCGAGAAAGACCTGAAAGTGGAAGTTAACTCTGTCGATGGATTTCAGGGAAGGGAGAAAGAAGCAATCATCATCTCCTTTGTCCGTTCAAACGATGAAGGCGAAATAGGTTTTCTGAGGGATTTAAGAAGACTCAACGTTGCAATAACAAGACCGAAAAGAAAGCTCATAGCGATAGGAAACGCAGAGACACTTTCAAATCATGAAACCTACAAAAGGTTTATAGAACATGTAAAAGAGAAAGGAACTTTTCAGAGAGTAACCTAAAGACTTTTCCTTTTCTAAAGGAGGGCTGGGAGGCTTTTAGTATCTTTTAAACCTCCACAGCCAACTCTTCTTTTACCGGTTTTAAATCGTCGAGCCAGCCGGCGTTTGGAGTAAGTTTTCTCTTGAACAACTTTCCAACTTTCTTTGGATTTTTCGCCTGATGGTACTTCATATAGATTTCGTCTCCAATTATTCCAACTATCTCTATCTTTCCAGTCTTGTGGGACATTATGTATTTGAACCTTTTAGCGTGACCATCTAACTTCTGTTTAGCCTTTTCAACTATCTCGTATCCTTTCTTCAATGGAACCTGGAAGTGAGTCTTAACTCTCTTAACAGGGCGACACTGGAAGACGTAGTAGGGAACAACTCCAGCAGAAACTATTTCCTTCATCAATGTTGCAAGGATTTCTGGGTCATCGTTCACACCTTTTAAGAGAACAGCCTGGTTGCTGACCACTATTCCATGTCTTATCAGTGCATCTACTGCTTTTCTGGCTTCCTTTGTAACTTCTTTTGGATGGTTAAAGTGGGTAACCAAATAAATTCTTCTCTCAGGAGTTGAGTACTTTGAAAAGACTTCAAGGAGCTTACTGTCTTCATAAATTCTCATTGGATAAAAGACTGGTGTTCTACTTCCAAAGCGGATGAACTTTAAGTGTTCAATCTTTGAAAGCTCAGAAAGGAAATACTCAATCACATCTGTTGGCAGAACAAGTGGATCTCCTCCAGAGATTAAGACGTTTGTTATCTCCCTGTGTTCCTTTATATACTCAACCGCCCTGTCAAATAATTTCACAGTTTCGTCTGTTGGAATTCCAACCATCCTTTTTCTGAAACAGTGCCTGCAGTAACCGGCACATCTGTTCGTAACAAGGAGAAGAGCTGTCTCTTTGTATTTATGTTGAAGGCCTGTAAGGACGGTATTCTCCTTCTCTCCACTGGTATCGTAAGATCCTGCAATGTCCAGTTCACCAAGAGAAGGGAAAATAATGTTTTTAATTGGATCTGCAGGATCGTTCCAGTCTATAAGACGGGCATAGTAATCTGGAATGAACATAGGATGTTTTTCAATAACCTTCTGAAGTTTCTTTTTCTCCTCTTTATCAATTTCAATCTGAAAAGTTTTCTCTAACTCTTCGATTGAAGAGAAACCGGGTATCTTCATGCTGAACTCCTGCTGATTAATGTTTTACATTTAAACTGAAGGATTTGGCGGGTTAAAGCTTATATGAAGAAATAATAGTAATAACAATCATTCTCGTCAAGTTTCGCAGATTCCAGCAGAGACAATATGAATTGGTAACTCTGTCTTAGAAAGCCCAAGAAAGTTCTGGAGTTCAAAGTCGTAAAAAGCTCCTTTTCCACAGGCACCAAGATTCAAAGATTCAGAAGAGAGGTACAGAAACTCTCCAAGAGCTCCGGCTTCCATTAAAGCTCCTTTGAAATTTCCTGAAAGGAGAGATTGTCCTCTCCTCCTTCACCGCAAATCCTGAATAGAACATCAATTGTTTCCTGAGTATGTCCCTCAAAGGGTAAGAGTGGAAACTTTTCAACATTCTTGTAAACTTTGAACGGATTGGGATAGTTGGACCAGTCCAAATAGTGGGATTTTCTAACACTCTCAAATGTGAGAGCACTTTTTACATGGTAGTTGTAGCAATTATTCATTATCCCTTCCATCTAAACGGTTTTATCAGTTCTTCTTTTCTTTCGTCCAAACATTTGAAAGTATGTCGTGCACAAGGTTTATTAGTTTATCCCGAAACTCTAATGGATAAACCCTTGTGGTTCAATAGGTTGAAGCCTGTATTGATGAAGTAAGCTTATTTCAAGGTTTATTAGACTTATATGTAAGACTCAGATTCTGAGGCGATTGAAACACAATACCTCATTTTGGTACAGGTTGAAATGCCCTAAAAAGTGGAAGGGATTGCGACGTAAACGGTGCTTCCTTTGGATGAACCGAGATACGCATAGTTGAAACGCCCTAAAAAGTAGAAGGGATTCTCTTCCTTTTTCAGGGGGGAGTCTGAGGGGGGAAGTCTGTTCCCCCCTCACCTTTGTCTGCCCTAAAAAGTGGAAGGAATGTAAGAAAGGTGACAAGAGACGTATAACGAGTAACAGGTTTCTTTTTTTCGCTCGTTTCTTGTCACTCGTTTCCCGTTTCTATTGTCAAATCTCTTATTGTTTCTCTCAAAAGTTTTGAAAGCTTTTCTGATCTTTTTCTGGAAATTTCCAGAACTTCTTCATGGGTTGCTTTAATGTTCAGAGTATCATTAGTTATAACAGTTAACGCTGCAACTTTCATGCCGTAAAACTTTGCAGCAAGAACATCGGGAACCGTGGACATACTAACAACATCAGCTCCTGCAACTTCCAGAAATCTTATTTCTGCAAAGGTTTCATAGTTTGGTCCCAACACTGAAGCAAGAACAACAGGTACAATTTTTATCCCAAGCTCCAGTCCTTTCCTTAAAAACTTATCAGAAACTTCCCTGTCATAGATTTCTTTTCCGTTTATAAAAACCTTACTGCCGTAATCCTTTATAAGCCCCACTAAGGGATTTCTGCCAAGAAGATTGATATGGTCAACGATTATTCCTATCTCAGAAAAGGCTGCTTTCCTTGAAATTGCTCCGGAAGCACAGGTTGGGATGAAAAGCTTCACTCCCAAATTTGCAGCAAGTTCGGGGATGAATCTTATCTCACTGTCACTCCTGCCTTCATAGTAGTGGAAGCGACCTTCAAAGAACAGAACTCTTTTACCTTCAAATTCCAGTATTTTCAAGACTCCAGAATGTCCAGGAACAGCAGGTTCTGGCATATTGGGAATCTGGTAATAAGGTATTTCTACACTGGTTTTACCAATCTCAACGCCAGAGCCACCAACTATTGCTATATCAAAGCTCTCAATACCTGTTTTATCTCTTATAAATTCGGCTGCTTTCATACCTTTGACCCAGCTTGCATCTTCTTAATAGCACTAATTATCACCCCTCCCCCTCCCATCAAGGGAGGGAAGCAGGGGAAAAGCTCAGTATATCTCTAAATCTTTGGCTTCAGAAACAGCAGCTTAGATTTAGGATTTTTAAGGATACTTGATTCTGTAAATATGGAAACAAAGATATCGTAATCCGGCAGATAGTCAAACTCTTCTATTCCCCCCATCTTATAGACCGGAACTGTGGCTTCTTCCCAATCGAAAGAAGCTCCGTTCTGATAGAGAAGAAGTACTCTACCACCGTCAAAGGTATAAACGTTGGTTAGAAGGTGTGGAACTTCATTTTTGTTCTGGGAGAAGAGAACTTCTTGATTTCCATCACCATTGATGTCGATTGGCTTTGGTTTTGGAGTTATATAGTAGCTTACGAGATAGTCATCAATATTCCAGTAGAGACAATTTGGAGAAGCACCAATCTGAATAGGTGAACGCCAGATAACTTTGTCGCCATCCGAAACATTAAAGTAGTAGTTAAGATCATAGTATGCGTAATACTTTTCGCCGCCAGTTACAAAAATTTGAGCACTTGTTACCTGGAACTCTTTTGGAACTTTCACTTTGCTAACTGCTTTAAGTTTTTTGTCCTCAGGTTTTAAAACGAAAACCTCTCTTCCAAAGAGTTTATCGTTCTTTTCACTAACCTTCTGACCATAGATAGTGTCGTTTATTTCATCTCCATCCGTGTCAAAACCTGAAACAATCAGATTGGATGAAGCAAGTTTTACAAGTCTTCCATTTTCTACCCTAAATAGACCGGAAGAAACACTCTTTGTGTCCTGATAGAAACCATCTATCAAAATTTCCAGCTTGCCATCCTTATCAATATCAACTGGAGAAATATGGAATAGATAAGAACCGGGGAATGGATTTCTGAACTTATAGACTTTTGAAACACCGTAAGGATTTACATGATAGACTCTAATGTCGTTATCCGTTAGCACAACCAGTTCATTTTCCGGTGTGCTGTCAACATTTCCTGTGAAGAGGCTTGTAGTGTGACCTTTAAAGTCAAGAACAACTTTATAGGCCGTTTTTACGTTAACTGCGAAAGAGGAAACGGGAGATCCTTCCCATGGAAAGACTTTTAAAAGTCTTTTTGTCCCATCGTAAACTTCCACTCCCTTGTTTGAAACGACAAAATAACCATCGTAACCTGTCAATCTATCGGCAGGAACTCTCCTTTTGAAATCTGAAGGAAACCTCAGGTTAAATAGCTTCTTAAACTTCTCTCCTTCGTCGTAAGAAGCAAGTGTTATGGACTTAACCTGATTTTTCAGAGCTCCATAGAGATTCTTTCCTTCATCTTTTGCAAAGTTCAGGAAAAGAACCTTGTTAAAGGTAAATTTTCTAACCCTTTCTCCAACTACAGGATTACCAATTGTTGGAAGCGCTATTGAGTAGTTGTCTCGAACCTCTTTTACTTTTAAAATTGCTCCACTTTCTGAGAGAAACTGATCCCCTACGGAGACTCCATTTTTCTTTCCAAGATCTATTATGAAGCCATCATAACTGTTGAGAACAATCTCTCCCTCTATCGGTTGAAATTCCTTTTTCATATAGTAAACAACGTTCTCAACACCCTTCAGATTTACTTCCGGCTGAACTTTCTCTTCTTTTGGCGCATAAACAGTATAAGTTGGTTCTTCTTTCTTAAAAGGATTGAGAGAACCCAAAGAACAGGACGATACTAAAAAGGGAACTATCAAAAGTAGTTCTTTCCTCATCTACGCTCCCGATCAGGTTTTCTGCTGAAATCATAGCAGAATTATTGGTATATCCAAAAGATGTTTTTTGACCTTTCCATCAAATAAGAAGGAATAAAAAAGAGGCTGGAGGGACTTTGGCATCTATAAAAATAAAAGAATCCTCCTGGCACAAAACTTGCGTTAATTGAATAAAAACCTCAAAGGAGGACAAAGGTGATAGAAGAGAACATTAAACAACTGGTTCAGTCTCTAAATGTTTTTTACCTTCTTGCTGGTGCTGTAATGATTCTCTCAATGCACGCTGGATTTGCTTTCTTAGAAGCTGGTACAGTCAGGAAGAAAAATCAGGTAAACGCTCTTGTAAAGATCATTGTTGATGTGGCTGTTGCCACTATCGCCTACTTTTTCATCGGTTATCCACTTGCACACAAAGTGTGCTTCATTAAACCTGCAGCAGACCTTGTTGCAGACCAAGGATTTGAACTTGTCCGTTTCTTCTTCCTCTTAACGTTTGCAGCCTGTATCTCTGCAATTGTTTCCGGTGGCGTTGCAGAAAGAATGAAGTTCAAACCCTACACAACTGCTGGATTCTTCCTTGCTGGTGTCATTTACCCAATATTTGAAGCACTCATCTGGGGAGAGAGATGGTCTCCTGCTTTTCAGAGCTTAGTTGAAAAGACATTTGGAGCTCCAATTCACGATTTTGCAGGTTCGATGGTAGTTCACGGACTTGGTGGATGGATAGCCCTTCCAGCAATCCTTGTCCTTGGTTCCAGAATGGGAAGATACATAAGAGGGAAATCAAAACCTATTCCAATCAGCAACATTCCATATCTTGCTCTTGGTAGCTGGATTCTGATAATTGGCTGGTTCGGATTCAACGTAATGAGTTCTCAGAGCATTGAAACCATTTCAGGTCTTGTTGCAGTAAATTCTTTACTAGCAACGGCAGGTGGCTTGATAGGTGGAGTTCTCTTTGGGAAAAACGACCCGGGATTTATTCACAACGGCGCATTGGCTGGACTTGTTGCAATTTGTGCAGGATCCGATATTATTAACCCAATTGGAGCGTTCATCATTGGTCTTGTTGCAGCATGGATATTCATCAAAGCATTCATCTGGGAACAGGAAAAGTTAAAAATTGATGATGTTCTCGGTGTTTGGCCTCTTCACGGTCTAAATGGAATATGGGGTGGGATTGCTGCTGGAATATTTGGACAAAAAGCTCTGTGGGGACTCGGTGGAGTCTCTTTAATTTCCCAGATTTTTGGAGCTGTATTAACGGCTGTATTTGCTCTTGTTACAGGATTTGTCCTCTATAAGCTTCTTGATATCGTCTTTGGTCTAAGACTTTCCGAAGAAGAAGAGTTCCAAGGCTCCGACCTTTCCATTCACAAAATCAACGCCTATCCAGAAGATACTCTCAAGGTTTAATTCCCTTCTTCCCTCCTTTGGCTCCCCTTTTTAAAGGGGAGGGGGTTCTTTCTCAATCCCTTGCTAAAACTACCCGATAATGATTATTATTAAGGTAGAAAATTCCAAGGAGGTAAAAACTTGAAAACAATTGAAAGGAAGAAAAAGAGAAATACTAAACAGAAAGCAATAGTGTTTCAGGTTGTTCAGGATTCACATGACCATCCAACTGCCGAAACTGTTTATGAAAGGGCAAAAAAAGAGCTTCCCACAATAAGCCTTGGCACTGTTTACAGAATCCTGAAGGAGTTAGTTGCCGAAGGGAAAATTAAAGAAATCATCATAGATAAACAGTCCAGATTTGATCCAAAAACTGAATTCCACCATCATTTTATCTGTAAAAAGTGTGGAAAGATAGAAGACGTTAAAACTCCTCTATGCAAGTACACATGCAAAAAATTGGAACAAAAGGGGTACATCATCGAAGAAATCGAGTACAAATTTTACGGTCTATGCGACAAATGTACTGCTGAAGATTAGTGCATGTTTTTTCTTTAATTGCACAAATTTTGTTCACAAATAAATAGCCAGAAATGATGATTACATTCTTTCTATTCCGTTAATAATCAAGAAAATCCATATCTTAACCAGGAAAGAACTCAACCTGGCACAATTTTTGTTAGAATAAAAGCCAAATCAACCGGGGGTATAGAGAGATGAAAAAAATAGAGGCAGTTATAAAGCCTTTCAAGTTAGAAGAGGTAAAAGACGCCCTCACAGAAATAGGAATCCAGGGACTTACAGTCTCAGAAGTAAAAGGGTTTGGAAGGCAAAAGGGACATACAGAACTTTACAGAGGCGCAGAGTACGTGGTGGATTTTATTCCGAAAATCAAAATCGAAGTTGTAGTTCCTGACGATATAGCAGAAAAAGTTGTTGAGGCAATCGTTAATGCAGCAAGAACTGGAAGAATTGGCGATGGGAAAGTTTTCATCATCCCAATTGAAGATGCTGTCAGAATAAGAACAGGAGAAAGAGGCGAAAATGCAATCTAACATACTAGGAAAGGAGGGGCAAATGAGGCCAAAGAACCCTAAGGAAGTCGTAGAGCTCATCCAGAGAGAAGGAATTAAGTTCGTAGACCTCAGGTTCACAGACATGTTCGGAATGTGGCATCACATCACATTCCCAGCACATGAAATCTCCGAAGAGAGCTTTGAACAGGGACTCTTCTTCGATGGTTCATCAATCAGACAGTGGCAGCCAATCAACGCAAGTGACATGATGTTCAAACTTGATCCAACAACTGCAGTTGTTGACCCACTCTCTGAAATCCCAACACTTGTTGTAATTGCTGATATCGTTGATCCTGTTACAAAAGAGCCATATCACAAAGATCCAAGAAACATTGCCAAAAAAGCACTCGAATACCTTAAGTCAACAGGAATTGGAGACACTGTTTACTGTGGTCCAGAACCTGAATTCTTCATATTTGACGATGTTAAGTACGACGTTGGAATGAACTACTCATTCTACGAAGTTGACAGTGTTGAAGGTATCTGGAGAACAGGTGCAGACGAGAATCCAAACCTTGGACATAAGATAAAAGTAAAAGGTGGTTACTTCCCTGTTCCACCAGCAGACCAGCTTGATCACATTAGAAAAGTAATGGCAATGAAGATGGAAGAAGCCGGTCTTGTAGTTGAAGCTCTTCACCACGAAGTTGCGACAGGTGGACAGGGTGAAATCGACTTCAGATTCGGTACTCTTATTGAAGCTGCTGACAATATTCAGTGGGCTAAGTACATCATCAAGAATGTTGCAAAAATGTTTGGTAAGACTGCCACATTTATGCCAAAGCCACTTTACGGCGACAACGGAACAGGTATGCACACTCACATGTCAATCTGGAAGAACGGTGAGAACCTCTTCCACGGTGATAGCTACGCAGGACTTTCTGAAACAGCACTCTACTTTATAGGTGGAATCATTAAGCATGCAAAAGCGGTTTGTGCGTTTACAAACCCAACTGTTAACTCTTACAAGAGACTCGTTCCAGGATACGAAGCACCAGTAAACCTCTGCTACTCTGCAAGAAACAGATCTGCTTCAATCAGGGTTCCAGTCGTAACAAGTCCAAAAGCTAAGAGAATTGAGGTTAGGTTCCCAGATTCCTCTGGAGCTCCATACCTTGCATTTACTGCACTTCTCATGGCTGGACTTGACGGAATCGAAAACAAGATCCATCCAGGTGAGCCTGTTGATAAGAACCTCTATGACCTTCCACCAGAAGAACTCAAAGACATCCCAACAGTTCCTGGTTCTCTTGAAGAGGCTATCGATGCTCTTGAAAAGGACTACGAATTCCTCACAAAAGGCGGCGTAATGACAGAACAGTTCATTGAAGACTACATTGAGTACAAGAGGAAGGAAGAGATTGATCCAGTAAGACTCAGACCTACTCCAATGGAATTCTTCCTTTACTTTGACGTTTAATATTCTGGCTCCCTTCGGGGAGCCTTTTAAACAGCAAAAACTCTTCTCTTTAACAGTCTTTCAAATTCATCAGCAGAAATCGGTGGAGAGAAGTAGTATCCCTGTCCTTCATTACAACCTATTTTCCTCAGGAACTCCAGTTGTTCTTTTCTTTCTATTCCTTCTGCTACAGAAGTCATTTTTAGAAGTTTTGAAATATCAACAATAAACTTAACAATATTCCTGTCCTCCTCACTCTCTGGGACATTTTTAACGAACGATAGATCTATCTTCAGCTCGTGAGCTTTTATCATCCTTAGTCTCGAAAGAGATGAGTAACCAGTACCGAAATCGTCAATTGAAATCTTCACTCCATAGTCAACCAACGCTCTGATAGTTGAGAACAGGTTATTTGAGTTTACAGTCGCCTCGCTTTCCGTAATCTCAATTATTAGCTTTTCTGGGGGAACTCTTAGCTTTTCAATTGTTCTACGAACTAATGGAAAGAACCTACTGTCCAAAAGTTGAGATATTGAAACGTTAACGGCTACTGATGTATCGTACCCATTTTCCAACCATTTCTTTAAATTCTCAAGACTTTTTCTTAGAATAATTCTTCCAACATCAAACATAAGTCCATATCTGATAATTACAGGAATTGCTTTATCTGGAGGAACAGACAATCTCATCAATGCTTCAGCACCCATAATCTTTCCCGAATTTAAGTCCACTTTGGGCTGAAAAAGAACATTTATTTTATTGTTTCTAATATCTTCCTTTATCTTTGAAAGAATCTCTATCGTTTCTTTTGAAATTTCAAGATCAGGAGAGTAAATCGCAAAGGACATTTTTATTTCACGGGCATGTTTTAAAGCTATTTCTGCCTTCGTTACAACGGAATTACCATGCTCTGGATAGAAAGAAAAACCAATGTTAACCGACAGAAAAATCTCATGACCATTGACTCTAAAAGGTACTTCTAACAGCCTTTCTACTTTGTTTACAATATACTTAACTTCTTTGATTCTATCTCTTTCTCTTAAACTAACAATTAAGAACTGATCAGAAACAGCTTTTAAAATGTAATAATAGTTCGGATCAAAAGATTCCCTAAGTCTCTCCGCAAACTCTTTTAAGACTTTATCTCCAGCTTCTATTCCAAATGAATCATTTACCAAAGAAAAATTGTCAATATCAATAAGACCCACTAAAAAACGCTTCTCACTTTTCCTTAGGTTTTCTATAAACTCCAGAGCACTTTTAAGATTTGGAAGACCTGTAATCGAGTCATAACTGTGAAGATCTACCATTTCAGTTAAGAAATTTTTCTCTCTGGAAATGTCAAAGAAGAGAGCTATTCCAAACGGAATTCTATCGATAAATGTTGATGTTGCAATTATTAAAAGATGCCTTCTAATACCTGACAAAAGGTCAAAACTTCCAATCCATTTTAAAACCAGTTCTTTTTCAACAGCCTCCTTAGAGAAAAGCTTGTGAATGTTTCTTCTTATCTCCTCTGGAAGGAAGTTGTTTACCGGTGAATCAACTATTTCATTATGGGGCTTTTCGAAAATCTTTTCTATAAAAGTATTTGCATAGACAATTTGTTGTTTAAAAACAAGAACTCCTATAGGGATTTTCTGGAAAATTCGACTTAATAAGAATACTTCTTTAACAGGAATTTCTTTTATAGGTATCTTTACTTTAACATAAATTTTTAACTCAGCTATCCTTATATAAAGAACAACTGTACTATCAACCATTTCTATAAATGATATTTTATCTTTAAATTTCCCTATCCACTCTGGAGGTTCTTGATCCGAACCCTCAAAAAACAGTTCTAACTTAGCAATATCCCGTTCCAGTTCCATCTTCAATCCCCCTAAGGTGTAAGGAATTCTTTTAGTTTTAAAAAATTAACGTTTCGGCAACATATTTTATTAAAGAAAAATAAAAAAGCAATTAGCAAAACAAAAATAATTACCTCAAATTTCCATGTCAAATTTATAAGACAATTTATTCTAAATCGTTCTGCGGGAACGATATTTATAAATCGATATTCCTCTTCAAAAACTGCTAAAACGTCTCCTACTTCTTTAAACTATGATTTGTAACTTTATTTGTCTTCTAAATTTATCTCTATTAAAAAGAAGCCATTAAAATAAAATCTCTCTACTTATCAAATCTCCCAAATTCTCTCTCTGTCTTATAACCCTTGCCTTTCCATCCTTAACCATAACTTCGGCAGGTTTCGGTCTTGAATTGTAGTTTGAAGCCATTGTGAATCCATAAGCTCCAGCACTGAGAATAGCAATTATTTCTTCCTCACTTAGAGGTGGAAGTTCTCTATCCTCTGCTAACATATCTCCAGTTTCGCAAATGGGACCAACAACGTCAGCTTTTCTCAGCTCTCCTTCTTTCTTAATAGCTGGAACTATGTGGTGGTATGCCTTGTAAAGAGAAGGTCTCGCAAGGTCGTTCATTCCAGCATCGACTATGTAGAATAGCTTCTCTTCTCTCTCCTTTTTATAAATAACCTGTGTGAGAAGAACCCCGGCGTTTCCTGCAATTCGCCTTCCTGGTTCAAGGATGAGCGTACAGCCGAGCTCTTTTACAACTGGAATAATCTGGTCTGCAAGGGCTTTTGCCGGTATTGGGGGTTCAGAAGGATTGTAGTTTATTCCGAGTCCGCCACCTGCATCGAAATATTCAATTTCTATTCCTATGGAATGGAGTTCTCTAACTATCTCAGCCACTTTCCTCGCAGCCTCTCCAAATGCTGAAACGTCTGTAATCTGTGAACCGATGTGAAAGTGAATACCAATTGGCTCAACATTTCTTAATTCCTTAGCTTTTCTGTAGAGCTCCACAGCCTCATCAAAAGTAACACCAAACTTGCTTGTTTTAAGTCCTGTGGAAATGTAAGGATGGGTTTTAGCATCAACTTCAGGGTTAACCCTGAAAGCAATAGGAGCAACTTTCCCAAGCCTTTCAGCCACCCTATTTATCGTATAAAGTTCGCTTTCCGATTCAACGTTAAACATTAGAATTCCTTTCTCAAGGCCATACTCTATCTCGTCCGGCCTCTTCCCCACACCTGCAAAGACAATCTTTTTCGGATCAATACCAGCGTTCAAAGCTCTAAATATTTCCCCTTTTGAAACGGTATCTGCACCTGCTCCAAGGTCTCCTAAGACCTTTAAAATGGAAAGGTTTGAGTTTGATTTAACAGCAAAGCAGGTGATATGCTTAACTGAGGAAAAAGCAGAGTCAAACTCTCTCAACCAATACTCTAAAGCAGACCGACTATAGACGTAAAGTGGCGTTCCAAATTCCTTCGCAAGCTTTTCTGCATCAACACCATCTATCTTTAACTTTCCGTTTTCGTAACAAATAAAAGGGAATAGTTCTTCTCTCATTTCCTTACCTCTTTAGAGTTTGGCACAATTATAACTCTTTTATCAACAAGCCTGTTCCCATAGAGACATTTTTTCGTATAAGGAAAAACATAGCTGGAGTAAATAAGGCAGTTCCTATAAGACTGACCTTCCGTTGATATAAACCAGAACGAGTTTAATTTGTAGCCATCTACAGTGAAAGTTTTATTGGTTACCGTGACAGGAGACAGAAACGCATAAATCAAAAGGAAGGCAGGAGGCAGAAAGGATAGCAACTTCTTTCTCGAGAGCAAAAAGAAAAGCATCACTATCAGCACCGTTCCAGAAATCCAGATGGGCACCTTTGAATAGAAGATAAAATCCCTTGTAAAGAAGAAGAGTTCCTGACTGAATTGAATAAAAATACTCCCCAGAACTTCTACTATTCTATTAACAAAGCCAACTTTGAAGAAAGTGACCTCCGCAAGGAAAGTTACTATAAGAAAAGGAACAAAGACAAATCCCGCAATCTGAGAGTTTACAACCGACATCAGATTAAAAGTTCCAAAGCTTGATAGAACAACAGGAACTGTGAAAAGTGCTGGTGCAATGGGAAAGAGCAGAATTTTTAAAGCTTTACTTTTAACGGAATCAATGACAACCAGTATTCCTCCAACGGCAAGAAACGACAGAACGGCACCAATGGATATGTTTCCCGTTACTGCTGTAATAAAGAAAACAACTCCAAGCAGATAAAAAAGGGAAACTTTTCTGAAACTCTCTACACCAAGAGAAACAAAAAGCGTAAAGAAATAGGCTCTAACGGCCGAAGGTGGCAATCCTGTAAGGGGCATTAAGGGAAGAACAACTAAGGAAGCTTTTGTTAAAGGCTTTTTCAAAGAAAGCATTCTAAGTATAAAAGCAATGGTACCTATAACGATACCTATATGGAGCCCGGAGATGGCGAGAAACGGATAAAGTCCTGACAAAAGAAAATAACTTTTAACAGCATCTGGAATCTCTTTCCTTACTCCAAGGGTAACTCCTCCTGCCACAGAGGAAATCGGGTAAGAGATACTTTCTTCAAGCTCTCTGTATATTCTCAATCTGAGATTCGGAAGTAGATAGAGAAAAGGATTTCCTTTCTGAATGACTCTTCCTGATTCATCAACTATATCACCAATTTTTACATCGTCTTCAACAGGAACTCTTGACCTATTTAAAGGTATTGAAATTTTTGCATCATCCCACTGTTCAGTTATCCAGACAACCTTCTCAGGACTTTCCAGAGGAGAAAAAAACGTGAACTACTCCGCCCTTACGGACGGAGCTTCTGGTAGGGATGGACTCCCACCCAGAAGACCCGCTTGGGATTCCTGCTTCAGCGAGGGATAGCTAATCCCCTCTTTTGAGGAGACCCCGCCAGTGCCCTCTCCACAGGCGTAAGTTCGGGTCGCTCCGACCCTACCACCCGTAAGGTGGGTGAGCCCTTCTTCCAGTATGTTTACACTTGCGTTGTAGTCTCTATCAAGCTCTACTCCACAAATAGGACATTTGTGTATCCTGTCTGCTAAGGTCTTCGGAACTTTGTGTCCACATACACTACACTTTTGACTCGTGTATGCAGGATTCACTCTTACTACCCTTGCCCCTGCCATTACAGCTTTATAGGTAGCAAAGGCAATAAGAGTTCCCCATCCTGCATCAAGTATCAGTTTTGCTAATCTGTTATCCTCTACAAGTGCAGGTATGTCAAGGTCTTCAAAGGTTATCAAGTCATAGTTGTCAACAAGGTATCTTGATAGCTTGTGAAGGAAGTCCTTCCTTGCGTTCTTTATCTTTTCGTGAACCTTAGCTACTCTCTTTCTCTGCTTCTCAAAGTTTGAGCTTCCTTTCTCTTTTCTGGAGAGTTTCTTCTGCTGTCGTTTTAGTCTTTTTTCAAGTTTCTGTAAAAACTTAGGATGCTCTATGAATTCTTTTTCACTCGTTACCGCAAGATGTTTTACGCCTAAGTCTATTCCTATTGCTTTTTCTCTTTCCCTCACTCTTTCTTCAGCTTCTTTGAGTATCTGGTCAAGGTCAACTTCTACGCTCACGCATACATACCAGCTTCCCGATGGTTCCTTCTTTATCGTTACTGTTTTTGCTTTCGTCCAGTCTATTTCTCTATGGAGTCTTATTTTGAGCTTACCTATTTTAGGTAAGTGGAGATATGCAAATCGGTTGTTTTTCTTTTCCAATTTGATTATAGGAACTATTTCCCCTTTCTGTTTCATCCAGACTTGTGGAAATGTGAGGGACTTGTATTTCGCTGTCGGTTTCTTTTTGGGATATCCTACCTTAACCTTTTCTCCTTTTTTCTTTCTCTTTATGTCCTGAAAAAACTTCTGAAATGCTTTATCTACTCTCCTGAGTGTATCCTGGAGAACCTGAGAGTGGACAAGTTTTAGTATCGGTTCTTTTTTCTTGAGCTTAGGTAGATTGTTTTGCTGTTCCGAATACTTTACAGTCCTCTGTTCTTCCTTCCAGACTCTTTTTCTTTCTTCAAGTGCATGGTTGTAGAGCCAGCATAAAGCAAAAAGCCAGTTTTCCAGTTTGTATTCCTGTAACGCTGTAGGATAAGCTCTGAACTTATAAGTAAGCAAAAACTTATCTTCTTCCTTGACTCTGGACATATCTCTTTACGTCCTCCAGTTTGACCTGTCCAGTTGTCGCTATGAAGTAGGATGGAGACCAAAACTTCCCACCCCACAACTCTCTTTTCATAACTTCTGGAAACTCTCTCCTAAGTTTCCTTGAGGTTACTGATTTGAGCGAGTTCACAAATCTTGAAAGCATAATCGTAGGTCTTGCGGAAAACAAAATGTGAATGTGGTCTTTATCTGTCTCCTGTTCTATTATCTCAATACCAAAGTGTTCTGCTACTTCCACAACTATCTCTTTTAGCCTATCCGCAAGTTTTCCTACAAGAACTTTTTTCCTATACTTTACCACTAATACAAGGTGGAACTGAAGTGAATATACAGAATGACATCCCTTGTCCAGCTTGTATTCCATGCTTTTATTCTATAGTCAGAACCGACGCTTGTCAACAACGCCTTGCGGCGTCGCTCTGTATCCCCTCCCTTACGGAAGGGGACTTAGAGCGTATTTTTAGTTAAAAAGGACAAACACGAAAAGGGCGATTACTGTTCCTAGTAGAAGTTCTGACAGTTTAAACTTAAACCAGTAGTAAATCAACAAAGTAAGCGCTGCCAATAAACAAAATATAAAGTAGGGCTTACCAAAATTTTGAATCGTAATAACGAGGAAACTTAGGAAAAATACGTATGAGGTATGCTTCTCCAACCTTAGAAAATTTCCCCCTTTTTAAACATCCTGGAAATCATTTTATCAAAATGCTTAGGATAAACTTTTTGAAAGCGTTAGTGTTGAAGAACAAAATAAAGTTTGATTTAATTGTAAAAAAGCATATAATTGATTTCTGCAATTTTGCCGGTGGAGGAGGCAAACCCGCCTTGAGTGTTATTTAACTTTATATAGAGGAGGAATGAAAATGGCAAAGACCCTCGGCGTCCACATCGTCGCTGACTTCTACGGATGCAATCCAGAAATTCTCAAGTCTGCTGAAAAGATGGCAGAAATCTTCGAGGGGGCAGTAAAACACGCCAACCTCAACAAACTCTCTTCTTACTACCACCAGTTTGAGCCATTCGGCGCAACGGGGGTTGTAGTAATATCAGAATCACACCTTTCATTCCACACCTGGCCTGAGCACGGATATGTTGCGATAGATGTCTATACTTGCGGAGATCATGAAAATGCCTTTAAGGCTTTTGACTATATAGTAGAAAAACTCAATCCTGAAAAAATCGAAAAAGAAGTTCACTTTAGAGGAGTTGTTAACGAAGAGGAAGAAGTTACCTTCTGTGCAAGCGTTGGCTGAGTTTACTTAAAGGGGGAGAGCCCTCCCCCAAACATTACTCCTCTTCTCCAAATTTCCTTTCAATCTTCTCCTGCTCCAGTTTGCACTTTATGCAGAGCTCAGCAACCGGCCTCAGCTTAAGTCTTTCATAGTTGATACAAGCTCCACACTTCTCGCAAATTCCGTAAGTTCCTTCATTAATTTTCTGGAGAGCTTTCTCTATCTTTTTTAGGTACTTTGCTTCCCTGTCTCTAATTCTCATCTCAAAGGTTTTAAGAATCTCATCAGTTGACATGTCAACGACATCTCCAACTTCTCTTTCACTTTGGAAGTTTTCTTCTAACCCTCTTTTTATGTCTTCTATTACCTCTATCTTTTTTTGTTCAAGAATTTCTTTTAGCTCCTTTATTTGTTCGGGAGTTAGGCACCTGTTCCCCTTCATGATTACCTCCTTCTTTTGCTGTGGGAAAAGTATCAGCAAACGTGTAAAATGTCAATGACACTTTTAAGGAGGCTGCCATGAAGCTGACAAAAAGAGTTTTAAACATGTCCCCTTCACCTACAATGGCAATTACTTCCAAGGCTAAGGAAATGCGAGCTAAAGGAATAGATGTTATAGGTTTTGGAGCTGGAGAGCCGGACTTTGACACTCCAGAGCATATAAAAGAGGCTGCCAAAAGAGCAATTGATGAAGGTTTTACAAAGTACACTCCTCCTGCCGGAATACCGGAACTCAGAAAGGCTGTTGCAGAAAAACTAAAAGATGAAAATGGAATAGATTACGATGTTTCACAGATTGTAATAACAGATGGAGCAAAACAGGCACTTTTCAACTTGATGCTCTCTGTCATTGAGGAGGGAGACGAGGTAATAATACCTGCTCCTTACTGGGTTACCTATCCAGAACAGGTTAAGTTTGCCGGCGGAAAACCGGTTTTTGTTGAAACAAAAGAAGAAAACGAATTTTCTCTTACTCTTGAAGATATAGAACCTGCGGTTACAGAAAGGACAAAACTGCTTATTCTCTGCACTCCAAACAACCCAACCGGTTCTGTCATAGACAGAGAAGAGTTAGAAAGAATAGGGAGATTCTGTGCTGAGAGAGGAATACTAATTGCTTCTGACGAGTGTTATGAAAAGCTTACATACGATGGATTCAAGCATACAAGCATAGCTTCAATTTCTGAAGAGATTAAGTCAATAACTGTTACCATCAATGCACTTTCCAAAGCGTTCTCAATGACAGGATGGAGAGTCGGTTATGCCGCTGGTCCAGAAGAGATAATAAGCTCAATGATAAAGATTAACTCTCAGTCCATATCAAACGTAAACTCCATTGCTCAGAAAGCTGCGGTAGCAGCTTTAACAGGTTCTCAGGATTTTCTAAAAGAGTGGCTTAAGGCTTTTGATGAGAGACGCCGTTACATGGTTGAAAAACTCAACGAAATTCCTGGAGTGAAGTGCCTCCTTCCAAAGGGAGCATTTTATGCATTTCCAAATGTGAAAGAACTCATAGAGAAATCCGGATTAAAGGATGACTTCCAGCTTGCAGACTATCTCCTTGAAAAAGCAAAGATTGCTGTTGTCCCAGGAAGTGCTTTTGGAATGGCAGGATATCTGAGACTTTCTTACGCAACCTCTATGGAAAGCATAGTAGAAGGACTTAAAAGGTTTAAAGAAGCTGTAGAGGAGCTCTTGAATGGCTGAAAAAGTGTTTAGGACTGACAAGTTTACTTTCTTAGGTTACACGCTTCTGGTTCTTACTTATACCCTTTTCTTTGGAACAATCGTTTACAAGTTTGGTGGCTTTTCCTTCAAATCGTTGATTATGGTTCTCCTGATAATTCCTGTTGCCGTTTACTTTTTCTTCCTTTTGAAGAAAAAGGTAGTTATTGATGATACTGGTATAAAGGTTTTTGGTATAACAAGAAAAAAAGAATTTAAATGGGAAGAAATCTCCGAAGTTTCCGTCTCTGCAGGAAGAAGATATTTCCTCTTCATAGCAGACAAAGATGGCAACGTTGCAGTAGTGGATGATTCAACAGAGAATTTCAGAGAACTGCTTGAAGAACTAAAAAATAGACTTCCAGAGAGTAAACTCCCTCCGAGCTTCGAAAATGTAGTCAAATCATACAAACGCTCTTACGGTAGCCTGGCTTTGATATACATTGCTTCTTTTATTCTTCTTTTTGTTCTAATCCAATCTTTAATTTGAAAATATTTGTTGTGCCGCCTTTTGTGGCGGCACCTTAAAATTTACCTCCCCCAAACGCTTATTAGCTTAATTTGAGGGTCGCACATTCTTTAACTTTTGCTGCTATCTCATCTGCCAGTTGTTCAAGTCTCCTGTAATCTTCATCTTTGGGAAGGCCTTTGACCATTACAGGTTCAATCCATTCAGCTTTCAGGTTCTTCAGCGTTTCCTTGATGTGTTTAACAGTTACAAGACCGTTCCAGCCGTAGGAACCTATAACAGTAGCAAACTTCGTTTTGGGTCTAAGACCATTTACAAGATATGCAAGTGAAATTACTGCTGGATGTGCTCCTGCAAGAACTGTTGGCGATGCAAAAACAACACCCGCTGCGTCAACCAGATCCATCACAACGTTTCCAATATCGACGGTTATGAGATTATAAGGTCTTACAGCAACTCCTCTTTCACTTAACTTTGAAGTCAGGAAGTCAACCATGTGGCGGGTACTTTCATGCATGGAAACAAAGGGAATGATGACTAAGGGTTTAACCTCGTCAGAAACCCATCTTTTGTAGGCTCTTAGTATGAATTCTGTTTCCTTTATTACAACACCGTGGCTTGGAGCAAGTATCTCGGGCTGAAGTCTGTCTATAAGGACAAGGTGTTTCTTTATGAAGTTCCTAAAAGGCATCATTATCTCTGCGTAGTATCTCTTTGTCTCCAGATAGACCTTTGCCCTGTTTTCATCAGAAGTGTCAAAGAGCTCACTGGTTGCAATATGGGAACCTAAAAAGTCGCAGGTGAACAAAACTTTATCTTCAACAGCATAAGTGAACATGGTTTCCGGCCAGTGAACCCAGGGGGCTATGAAGAACTGAAGGGTTTTATCTCCAAGAGAAAGAGTTTCCTCATCTTCAATTACCTGAAAGATATCTTCTGGAAGGTCAAGGAGATCGATAAGCATCTGTTTACATTTTTTATTTGTAACAACTTTTACCTCCGGATAGAGCTTAAGAATCTCCGGAATCATTCCAGAGTGATCCTGCTCTGAGTGGTTTGAGACTATGTAGTCGATCTTCTCAACTTTTAGCTCTTTCAGATTTCTTAAAAGTTCTTCTCCCTTGAGAGGTTCAACCGTATCGATTAATGCTGTTTTCTCACTTCCAAAGACTATGTAAGCGTTGTAGCTTGTTCCTTCAGGAAGTGTGACAAGCTCATCAAAGAGAACCCTATCCCAATCTATTGCCCCTACCCAATAGATTCCATCCTTTATCTTCTTCGCGGCCATTACTCCTCCACAGGTTCAAAATCTTCCTTTCCAGCTCCACACCATGGACATGTCCAATTATCTGGAAGTTCTTCAAACGGACTACCTGGTGGAATTCCGTTATCTGGATCTCCAACTTCTGGATCGTAGATGTAACCACAGGGAATGCATCTGTACTTTTTCATTATTACCCCCTGATTAAAAAAGATTCTTGATTTTTAATCTTATGGAGAGAATCAGGCAAAGGCAAGCAATTGTTCAGTAATGTATCCAAGAGATGCTTTATTCGTGTAATAGTCTGCCTTTTCAAAAACACTGACACTTTTTTGAAACTCTTAATTCACTGCCAATTACTCTTCATCAGAGACAAAATCAAGGGAAACTGAATTTACACAATATCTAACGTTTTTCTCCGTTAACCCCTCCCCGTAAAAGACATGCCCAAGGTGAGCACCACAGTTTGCGCAGACTATCTCTATTCTGTCATCTGGAAACTCCTCTGGAATTTCCCTGATAGCTCCAAGAATGCAATCGTCAAATGAAGGCCATCCAGAGGTGCAGTAGAACTTGTGTTCGCTCTTAAAAAGAGGAACCCCTCATCTCTTGCAGAGGTAGGTTCCTCTTTCAAAATGATTCCAGTACCTCCCTGTAAACGGTGGTTCAATCCCCTTTTTCAGTATAACCCACTTCTCAAAATCGGTCAGATGATCATCGTTAAATCTCTTTTTCAACAACAACTTCCTTCTTTATCCTTGAAATGAGTTCCTCAAAGGCCGGTAAAACATCGCTTCTAAACCTTCCAGCAACAACAACTATCATTATGTCATCACCTATCTTTAATCTGCCACTGTTTATCCAGACTCTCACTGCTTCAATTCCCTCTCTTTTTTCAATACTGGATATTACCTCCTTCAACTTTTCTTCATCAAAAGAAAGTTCCATTTCACTTACTTTTTCCCCTGTCTTTGAACTTGCTCTTACTATTCCGTTGTGAACAAGAATCATCCCAACGTTTTCTGGATTTGAAGCCTTTTTGACTTCCTCAATCAGTTTGTCCACAGACGGTCTCATAGAACTCCTCCATCCTGTTCAGATTTATTAAACTTCTCTTCTGATAATCTAACAACTCAAACCTTTTAAAATCAATCTTCTTACTCTTCAGCAACTCATGAAGCTTAGAAATCCTGTGTTTTCCAGATTTAAGAAATTCTTCCACAATGTAAAGCTGAACCTTTGAAATAAGGAAAAAGAGAGAGTGGAGCTTCCCTCTCTCCGAAACAACGGCTGGTGGAATCTCTTCCGAAAGAACTTTCAAAACTTCAGCCTTCACAAAAGGAACATCTCCTGGAAGGAAAAGAACCTTTTCGTTGGATGCAATCTTAAGCCCTGTAACAATCCCATAAATCGGAGAAAAATCGGTAAAAGATTCTGGAATAACTTTGATACCCTTTATGTGTCCAAACTTATCGGGAAACTTCCCAACGACCAGAATCTCAGGAAAATCTCTTGCAGCTTCAACAACGTGTTCAATCAAGAGTTTCCCGTAGAGATTTTGTGTCAGCTTATCCTTTCCAAATCTGCTACTCTTTCCACCTGCAAGGATACAGACTGTAACGTTCCTCAGTGTCCGCCCCCCCTTGCCATTTTAAGGGCATGTTTTATAAGAGGTAAGAACATTTCAAGGTTCTGTCTCACACCTTTTGAACTTCCCGGCAGGTTCAGAACAATGCAGTTTTCACTCAGAAGTCCTGCTTTTGCCCTTGACATTAGAGCCTTTGGTGTAAATCTGATTCCAAGGATGTGCATTGCCTCTGAGAAGCCCACCATCTCCTTTTCAATGATTTCAGAGGTAGCTTCAGGAGTTACATCCCTCTTGCTAAAGCCAGTTCCACCAGTTGTAACTATAAGGTTTGCTCCCATCTGTTCAAACTTTTTGATAGCTTCTTTTATCTTCTCTTTGTCGTCTGGAACAACTGTATAGCCAATAACATCCGCTCCAAACTGCTCCAGAATCTCTTTTGCAAGAGGACCGCTTTTATCCTCTCTCTTTCCAGCATAGGTTGAATCGCTGACTGTAATTACAGCCACCTTTAAGCCGCTCAGATCCTCTGCCCAATCAGACTTTCCACCGCTCTTTGAAACAACCTTAACTTCCTCTATAACCATGTTTTTGTCAAAAGCCTTACACATATCAAATATGTTCAAAAGCGCCATCATAACGGCATTCATCGCCTCAACTTCGTATCCTGTTCTCCAGATTCCCCTGACCTCCGCCTCAACTTCAACATAGTCTTCACCAACCTTTGTGTTCACCTCTATGTGGTCAATAGGAATTGGATGACAGAAAGGCATGAGCTCTGCAGTCTTCTTTGCCCCCATAAGCCCCGCAATTTGCGCTGCGGAAAGGACATCCCCTTTCGGAATTTCTTTATTGAGAATTTTCCTAACTGTTTCCGGAGAAAGCCTTATCCTCCCAACAGCTTTTGCTGTCCTTAAGTTGTCAAACTTTGTAGTAATATCTACTGTCCTCATCGGATTCCTCCAGCAGAGTTTAGGACTATTCTATAAAATCTTTTGGAGGCGACATGGAGAAAATAGGGATAGTAGCTTCTATTCTTCTGCTTCTCCTGGCAATTGTCAGGGAAAACAGGTTTTTACTTTTGGCTTCCTCACTCATCTTAACTGTAGTTCTCATCTACAGAAGCTTTCTTACTGGTTATCCGCCAATTTTCAATCCCTTTGACACGATACTTCTCTTTTCCCTTCTCTTTCAAATAGTTTCCTTCTTCCTAAAAGTTTCAAACAGAATAACCTTTGGATTGGCACTTCTCTTTACCTTACCGCTTCTCTTTTTCAAAACAGGATTCAAGGAGATACCGCCAATAATCAGGACTCCTCTTTTCTTTATCCACGTTGGGACTGCAATGTTCTCCTACTCCCTGTTCCTAATAGCTTCAATCTTTGCGGCTTTCAACCTGTTCGGTAAGGATTATAAAACTGAATCTGTTGTGAAATGGGGGCTTTTCCTCTTTACTCTTTCACTTGTTGTCGGAGGTGTCTGGGCTTTCCTTGCCTGGGGAGATCTTTTTCCCCTTGAGCCTAAATCTCTCTTCTCTCTCTTCATGTGGCTTTACTTTTCACTTCTGGTTCACTTAAAGTTTGATAAAGAGTTCGCAAAACTAAGGAACATTTTGACTCTGATTGGTGGTTTAGTAGTTCTTTTTACATTCCTTGGAGTCAATTTCCTATTTGGGGGAACTCATGGTTTCTAAAGTGCTGAAATCTGTTAAGCTGTTTGGGATTTTTACTCTTCTCTTTTTCGTTTCAGCGTTTTCCGTGGTCTCAATGTCTAACAGAACGATCCACGAAACGGATGTATTAAAGTTCTTCCAGGATTTTTCACTTCCGCTAAAGCTCTCAATTCTATCCCTTGGGGTTGTTTTTCTTTTGATTTCGATTCAAACCATCTATTGCAACTTAAAACGAAAGAAAGTCTCCCTTTTCTTTCATTTGGTAACGGGAATTACGCTTCTTCTCATCCTCTCTTTTCCTTTCTACACGAAAACTGAGGAGTTCTATCTCTACCCCGGAAGTTATGTAAAGGCTGGAGAAACTGTTGTGGCATTAGAAGATTTAAGGTTTGATAGGAAAACGATAAACATAACTGGAAAATTCTGGCTCAAAAATGAAAATGGAGAAGTGAAAGGCGATGTTTCCTACAACTCACCGCTCCTTTCAAAACTTGGAAACGTCTGGATTGAAGACGTAAAGTTTGAGATGGGAATTCCGGTTGTTGAGGTAAAATTCATGAAATTTACGATTTTTCCTTATCTGCTTCTTATATTCAGTATACTAATGGTGGTCTTACTTCCACTTGTGATGTTGTGATAAAGCTCAGCAGTGGTGGTTATTCGTCTACTGGAGTGTTTCGTTGCTCAATTATATCCAGCAAACTGAGTTGCTGTTTTTTTAGTGGTTTAATCTTTCGATTTATGATTTTTTCATTGCCTGTAATTTTTCCTGTTATAAGTGGAGAACCTACTTCATGAGCTTTTATATTTCTTTGAACCATCCTCTGACTGTAATTTGCATAACAATATTTACAGGCATGTTTGCAGGTATTATAGGCACCAATTCAATACTTTCTACACATCCACACGCATTTCTCTGATTTTTATCCTTTGACGCAGAGATTGGAAAGCCAAGAATTCGGGATATAAGTGCATCATCTATGCATTTTCCACGCTTTATCCCGAATTCTTCAAGATCTATATCTTCAGCACACGATTCTATTTTCAGACCATAGCTTTTTGAAATCTCAGCCAGATTCTTAGCAAGTATCCTTTTTTGATGAACATTGAAATTCTTAAGATAAATATCTTTCATATTATTCTGACATTTTTTATACATATCAATAAAGCTTATTATACACTTATTCGTATACTTTGAGAGCTTACTTGCGAGATATTCAAACCATTTGAGATGGTAATTTATGTCAAATTTATCCGTAAGAAATATAGGGTCATATCTCCAGATGACTTTATGTTTCCCTATTTTTTCTGACAATTTTATAAATGTTTCAATAACTTCTTTTTTTTTCTGGAACATTTTTTTCAATAGAAGAATCATAAGATGTAATTGTAAACTGAAAATAGTATTTATATCCCAGCCTGTCTATCAGATGTATTTTCTTGAGAAGAGGAGCAGGATTTTTTGACCAGAAAACGATGCATTCAACAATATTCGGTGAGAGAATAATCTTGAAAATTTGTCGAAAATTAAAGGGATTTCTTACATATAAAAAACCTTCCTGAAGACGACGAATAAACCAATCGGAATAAAATGCCGGTATATCAGTTCTTCTACTTGCACTTATTATCATAACCTGTTCTATCTTTTCTGGTATAGGAAAAACACAGTCTTTGTGGTAGATGGTTATTGCTTTTCTCTCCTCAATCGGTATTTCGTTTTGAATATAATTTCTTTATTCTGTACTAACAACTTCTGACTTTAAGATGTAGTGGAGGATAGAGTGTACACTGTAGCCGAAGAGAGGGAGCTCCAGAAACTAACTGATGAACTCCTGAAGCTCCTCGAAGGGAAAAAGAAAGATTACTGGAAAAAACTCTCAACTGAAGAAGCAAGAGAGTTAGCCGAAAAGCTGAGAAAAGTAATCAGATACCATGACTATAAATACTACGTTCTGGCAAATCCTGTAATTTCGGATTACCAGTACGATAAGCTTTTCCATGCCCTTGAAGATTTGGAAAAAGCTCACCCTGAGATAGCCACTCCCGATTCTCCTACTCAGAGGATTGCTCCCGCATTCACAGGTGAATTTGAAAAGGTCAAACACCTCGCAGAAATGATCTCCTTAGAGAATACATACTCTCCAGAAGACTTGAGAGAGTGGGATAGGAGAGTTAAACAGCTCCTTGCAAAGGATGAGGTTGAATACATCGTTGAACCAAAGTTCGACGGTGCAAGCATTGAGCTTGTCTATGAAGATGACCTCCTCCAGAGGGGTGTGACAAGAGGAGATGGAATTGTTGGTGAAGATATAACAATGAACATAAAGACGATAAAGACCATACCTCTGAGAGCACCCTTTTCTGAGCACGGCATAAAGCGTATTTCAATCCGTGGTGAAGTGATAATGCCAAAGAGTGTTTTTGAAAGGCTCAATAAAAAGAGAGAAAGACAGGGACTAACTCTCTTTGCGAACCCGAGAAATGCGGCTGCAGGAACTCTGAGACTTAAAAATCCGTCGGAGGTTGCAAAAAGAGGTCTTGACTGCTACACCTATCAGATACTCTATTCTGAACCAAAGAAACTTTGTGATGATATTAAAACCCAGTCTGAAGCTCTCAAACTTCTTGCAGAGTGTGGTTTTAAGACTCCTCACATTCAAAAGGTTTGTAAAAATATAGATGAGGTTATTGAAACGGTTCTACAGGCTCAGGAAGAAAGGGAGTTGTGGGACTTTGAAGCAGATGGAATGGTTGTAAAAGTTAACGATATCTGTGCCTGGAACGTTTTAGGCGAGACGATGCACCATCCAAGGTGGGCTGTTGCCTATAAGTTCCCTGCAAAGCAGGCTGTTACAAAGCTGATAGACATTGTGTGGCAGGTTGGAAGAACAGGAGCTCTAACTCCTGTGGCGATCCTTGAGCCTGTAGAAGTTGGAGGAGTGATTGTTTCAAGAGCATCTCTTTTTAACCCCGATTTCATCAAACAGAAGGATATTAGAATTGGTGACTATGTAATCGTTGAAAGAGCCGGCGAAACGATTCCTTACATCGTTGCCCCTGTAAAGGAGAGGAGAACTGGAGAGGAGAAACCGGTAGAGGTTCCCGCTCACTGTCCGGTCTGTGGAGCTCCAATTGTTAAAGAGTTAGACGAAGCTGTTCCAAGATGTCCAAACATCAACTGTCCAGCCCAGTTGAAAGAACACCTCATCTACTGGGGAAAAGTCTTAGACATAAAAGGTCTTGGGGAGTCAACTGCAAACATCTTGCTGAAAAAAGGTCTCGTCAAATCGATTTCAGAGCTCTACTACCTTGACAGAAATGATCTAATAAAACTTCCAGGATGGGGAGTTAAGAAGACAGAGAACTTACTGAAACAGATAGAAAAATCGAAAGATGCCCCATTCTGGAAAAAGCTAACAGCTCTTGGCATAAGACACGTTGGAGAGAAAACAGCTCAACTTCTTGCCCAAAAGTTTGAGGATATAAACGAGCTTATGAACGCTTCTTTCTCTGAGCTTGCCTCCATTCCGGGTATTGGACCAATTACGGCAACCAGCATAAAGAACTTCTTCAAGGCTGAACAGAACGTTGAAATGATTAAAAAGCTTGAGGAAGCAGGTTTTTACTTTAAGAGAACAGAAGAGGAAGAAAAGGAAAGAGAACTTCCTCAACCTCTTGCGGGACAGAACGTTGTGTTCACCGGAGAGCTTGAACACTTTACAAGGAAAGAAGCCCAACACATCATCAGCCTTTTAGGTGGAAATCCTACAAACTCCGTTACGAAGAAGACGAGTTTTGTTGTTGTAGGAGAGAACCCCGGCTCAAAGTTTGCAAAGGCTCAAAAGCTTGGCATTAAAATACTAAACGAAGAAGAGTTCTTGAAGATGCTTAAGGAGTTTTCAAAGGATAACCCGGAGGTTAAAAAAATCTTAGAGGAGAAAGGACTCCTCTAAGGCCTTCGGGCTATGTTCTTACTGTCAAAGAAAAGTTAAGGTTTCGTCAAACTCTTTCCAACAGCATATTCAAGGTCTGCAAGAGCTCTATTGTAGTCTGCAAGGGCTGAGTTCAAATAACCCTTAGCCTTTACATAGTAGGCAATTGCATCTGTTACCTCTGTGGAAGTTCCAACATGCTCTCTATAACGTTCCTTAGAGTCTTTCAGGAGCTCCTCTGCCTCTTCAACCATCATTTTTGCAGTTTTAATCCTTGCCTCTGCTGTCTTTAGAGCTGTATAGGCAGAGATAACCTGAAGCCTTACTAAATCCTTAGCTTTCTTAATTGAAAGTTCAGCTTTCGCCTTTTGCGCCTTTGCCTCTTTTACCTTCCAGAACCTTTGAGCTCCTTCAAAAATTGGAAACTGAACAGCTATCCCAACAGCAGTCCTGTCAAAGTTTCCGTTCATTGGATACTGATCGGTTCTATCGTAGGAAAGACTGAGAACAATGTCTGGAAGAAACTGAGAATAGGAGAGCTTCACACCGTAATCTGCACCCTTCTTCAGGTTTTCAAGATACTTGAGGAGAGGTCTATTCTCAAAAGCTGCTTTAAGAAGCTCCTTTTCAGTAAAGTTGCTATGTAAATATTCAAGTTCTCCCACCTCAACTTCTATATCATTTCTTCCAGCATCACTCCTCAACTTCTCAAGAGCAACCCTGTAAGCCCTCCTTGCGTTTTCAAGCTGTTCTTCAGCATCTCTAACGCGCACCTCTGCTTCAAGAAAATCTCTCCTTGGAACGATTCCCTCATCAAAGAAGGCTTTAACATTTTTCAGATGTTCCCTTGCAGCTTTCAGATAGCTTTCTGCTATCTCAACGGCTGACTTAGCTTCGGAAAGAGTGTAGTAGTCCTTCTTTATCTCTGTCAGAACTTTTAGAACTGTTTCCTGAAACTGATAAAAGGAAGCAGTTTTGAGTTCCTCTTTCATCTTTAAGTTGTAGGTAAGCTTTCCTCCGGTAAAGAGCGGCTGTGTAAGATTGAGGTTCAAAGTGTAAAAGTTCTTTTCCATAATTGAGAATTCCATCGTAGGAAGTCCTGGAAGACTCATTGTATAGGCCGGAACATCTGAAAGAGAAGTTTTTGTGTATTGAAACTTCACAGTAGGCAGGAATTTTCCAACAGCTTCTTTGAACTGATAGTTTGAAATCTCCCTCTCCTTTTTCGAGATTTTGATTTCAGGATTGTTCTCAACTGCAATTTTTAAGAGAGATTTTAAGTCTTTAACTGTCTCAGCCATTGACAGGGATGGTATTAGAACCATCAGAAGAAGTAGCTTCTTCAATTTTCTCCTCCATCAAAAGAGCAGGGATTAAAGTTAGAATACCGCAAACGCTCGCAAAGAAAAAGGCATCTCCGAAAGAGTGCCAGAATGCATGCTTTTGAAAGAGCATTCCAACAAAGGCTTTAGCTTTTTCATTGAGAAGAAGTTCCGGAGTTGACTGGAGGTAGTAAAAATAACTTTTAAGCTTTGCAACAAACTCTGTAAACTGCGGTGAATACCAGGAAGATTTCTCAGCCATCCTGAGAAGATGTCCATCTTGAGAAGATATGAGGATGTGGGTCGATATCGCTGTACCAACGCTTCCGCCAACAAGCCTTAACAGGTTCTGAAGCGCTGAAGCCTGCCTTAAAAACTCCCCTTTAAAGTTTCCAAGTGACACTTGAGAAAGTGCAGGGAAGAAAAAGCCCATTCCCATTCCCCAGGGAAGGAGGAGAAGGATTATCTGGCTCTTCCCCATCGCCAGATCGAGTCTGCTTTGAAGGTGGGTTCCATAGATAAAAATTATAATACCCATAATGATTGAGGTTTTATGGCTTATGATTTTTCTGTCCATGAGAATTCCAGAAATCATGCTAACAACTCCAGTTGCAGCGGCAGGCCAGAAGAGAATCTCCCCGGCGTCTATGGTGGGAAACTCCCTAAGTTTCTCAAGGTAGAGGGGAAGAAGAAAGTAAGAAGCATAGACACCCATTCCAAAAAGAGTAAGTGAAAGAACAGGATATCGGAAAAATTTGAACTTGAAGAGATTCAGATTTACAAGTGGATTCTCAACTTTTAACTCAACAAAAATAAAGAGAATAGAGGAAACAAAAAATGTATAAAGAAAGAGAATTGTCTTCTCATCACTCCATCCCCAGTCGTTTCCCTTAGAGAGGGCTGTAATAAGCGAAGAAAGAGAAATGGCCAAGAGAGTAAATCCCAAAACGTCCAGTTTTCCGTTCTCTGCATGCTCTTTTCTATCATCTTTCATCAAGAGCATGAGGAGGTATACAACAAGAATTCCTGGAAGGAGGTTGACGTAGAAAACCCATCTCCAGTCAAGATGTTCAGTCAAGTATCCACCAAGCGTTGGACCAAGGGAGGGTCCAAAAGTAGCTCCAAGGGCAAACATTCCCATTGCCATTCCTCTTTTCTCAGGAGGGAAGAGCTCAAAGAGTAAAGCCATACTCATTGGAACGGCTATTCCTTCACCAACTCCTTGAAGAATCCTCCCAAGAATCATTGTTTCAAGATTCGGTGCAATTCCGCAGAGTGCACTCATCAGTGTGAAAAGCCCTATTCCTAAAAGGTAAGTATTTCTGTGTCCAAGTTTTCCTCCAAGCCATCCAACAACAGGCATTGCAACTGCAGAAGCTATCATGTAAGAAGTGATTACCCACTGAATATCGTCTGGCTCTGCTTCAAATGCACTCATCATGTGAGGTAGAACAATGTCAACGATCGTCGTATCAAGGAGAGTCATGAACATTCCGGCAACGATTAGTGCCGAAAGAAAGTAAACCTTTCTATCCACAACTACCTCTTTTCAATATAAACAGTAACGTTGGTTCCAGGCTTTATACACCTTAGAGGAACATCTTCGAGCTCAATCTTTACAGGAATTCTCTGTGTTACCCTCGTGTACTCACCCTGAGATGTATCTCTTGGAATCAACGAAAAGATTGAACCTGCAGAAGTGCCAATTGAAGAGACCTTTCCTTTAAAAGCCTCCTTGCAGGTTTCAACCTCAGCTTTTACTCTATTACCAACCTTTATATCCCTGACTTTATCCTCTTCAACCCAGGCAAGAACATAAAAGCTTTCAGGATTGTAAACGGAATAAACAGGAAGACCTGGAGAAACAAAGTCTCCTTTCTCCTTCCACTTCTTTGCTATAAATCCCTTTACAGGAGATTTCACAAGAGTGTGTGAAAGGAGAATCTCGACTTTTTCAAGCTGGTGTTCTGTTGACTTTATCTCTTCTTCAAGCTGCTGTATAGAATAGTTCAACTCCTCAATTTTCTTAAGATCTGCCTTTGAGATTTTTATCTGTTCCCTCAGGCTTTTTATCCTATTTCTGATCTCTTCCTGTTGTTTCTTAACAATCTCGACCCTGTTCTTTAAAGCTTTCGCACTCTTTAAATTCTCTTTTGCAGCCTGAAGACGGGTTTTAGCTGTTTCAAAGCCATGGAGTGCCTCTTTGTATCCCAGTTCCACTTCTTCAAACTGTTCTCGTGAAATTACCCTTCTCTGGTAAAGTCTACTGTACCTCTCATACTGATTCTTCCAGTGGTCAAGGGAAGCTTTTGCAGCTTCAACCCCTTTCTCGGCAGCCCTTACTTCACTCTTTGCCTTTTCAACAGAAGTTTCATAGTTGGTTTTTTCTAAAAGCTCCTGATGTTCTAACTGCTGTAATTTTTTCTCTAAGGCTTTTAAATTTTCTTGATTTATTTTCACGCTTGCAGGAATCTGCTCCTTTAACCTGCTCAATTTCTTTAGAAGTTCCTCTCTCTTTGCTTTCAGGCTTTCAAGTTTTGCCTTTAAAGCATCTACATCCTTCCTGTAGATAGAGTCGTCAACTTTAAAGAGAGGTTCTCCCTCCTTTACAGGTTCATATTCTCTCTTAAAGAGTTTTATTACTTTCCCTGAAACGTCCTGAGTAGAAACAGAAACAACATCCGCCATCTGAAATGCATCATCAGTAATGACGTAGACATAACGGAGGTAGAAGTAGTAAAAGAGCCAGAGAGTTACCAATCCTATGAGAAAAATTCCCACTAAAGAAAAAAGTTTCCTCATGATTTCACCTCGTTGAACATTGAATCACTGTTCAGTGTATCAAAAGCATAAATCAGATTCTAATTTCTGTCAAGAAGTTGTGTGAGAAACACTTCTAAGACGAATCCTTTAACCTCTTCCAGTTTCATATCTATAAAACCTCTTAAACGAAAGCAGTCAATGTTTGCAGGGGCACTTGAAATAAGGAGGAATATCCCCTCCGGATTTAACTTCTTAAATATCCCCTTTCAATTCTCTTTCAACAACTTTTGAAAGCTTTTTAGCGTAATCTCTGCACTAAGATAAGCTAAACTTTCTGTATCTATCATGAATGAACTTCCTAACTCTATCATAAATATACCAAAAAAAAGACCTGTTCTCTTGAAAAAAGTCAACAATGGTATTAACAGCCCCAAAGGAATCCTTTTCTTCAATAGCCTTTTGACTATTTCAAGCATTAAACAATTTTTGCGGTTATTTGAACCTGAATACTGATCAAGACACTCTCAGCTTGCTGAATAAAGGCTTTACATCTTCTTTGGATGTTAGGCTTCCTTTTTATCTATCCCCCTCTTTTATAGTAAAGTAAGAATTTACACAGTTGTGCGGCACTCCATTCATTTCCTTCCTATTGCAAGGAATACAGGGTATTCCTTGTTGTTTTTGTTTATTATATTAACAGTAAAGATCTTTATATCCTTAAATCCTATTTTTTCATAATACTCCTTCATTTTTTCTTTGGAAAAACCAAAATGATAAACGCCTTCATTATCAGAATGGAAATCTCCTTCTTCTTCCTCTAAATCAGCAATAGCTATATATCCACCTTCTTTCAAAGATTTTTTTAATTTCCACAATAAGGATTCCACATCTTCTATATGGTGAAGTCTCATACTACTCACAACAAGGTCATATTCCTCATCTCCAAGTTCATCCTTTTCAAGGTCTTTAAAAACTGGATTTATATTTGAAACTCCTACTTTTCTCGCTTTTTCCTGTAAAACCTCAAGCATCCCCTTTGAGTTATCTATAGCGTCTATTTCTTTGACATAGGGTTGAATATAGAATGTCAGAAGTCCTGTCCCTGTTCCGAAATCCAAAACTCTCCAGTTTTTATCTACAGGAATATTATCAATAATGCCTTGTCCTATTCTTCTTGCATTTTCTACTCTTAAAGGCTTCTCATCCCAGTTCTTTGCAAGCTCGTCAAACATACTCATTTTATACCTCTATCCATCTTGTGGTAGTGTATGAGATTTTACGTAAGCCGAGAGAATGGAATAACCTACTGGGGAACATACCCAAATCCCAAAGTTCTAAACCCCAAAATTGGAAGTAGTGGAAATTTTACCAGACATGCTCAAAGAAATAGCTGGACAATGATTGTTGAAAAAACACAGCGGAACAGAGAAGTGTTTTTACGAAAGGAATCCTGATACAGCCTATAATTTATATGAAACCTAAGCAGTATGCCAAGACCAAGTACAATTAAGATTAAAAAGCATTGGTAATTCTTCATTAACTGGTTTTTCTCGAAATTACAAAGTTTAAAAAATTGATCTTGAGCTCATGTATTCTAAAAATTTGTGGATTATGGAGAATTTGCACCTTTTTCAAGGATAAGGAATGCTGGAGGAAATAGAAAATACAAGTTCACTTATTTTTTCTTTTCTTGGTGTTTATTCATCAGGTAGTTTTTTTGAAAAAAGGGGGACGAAAGTCCCCCGATATTAAGCTTCTTCAGGTCTCTTGACGTCGTAAAGAATATCATCCCATGGATGCCTGTAAAGTGGCATAGCGAGGCGTTTTTCGTCGAGGATATGTCCGATAAATCCAATAGATCTTCCGAGGACGAAGAATGCGTTGAAAGCTCCAGCGTTGATGAGCTCGTCGATTTCCTCATCCGTGTAACCAAGGTTTCTGAACATATCTACAAGGAGAACACCGATTGTACCGTCAACGTTGAGGATGAGGTTTTCTTTCTTAGCTGTTGTAACCTTTTCAACTTCAAGAGCGTAGTCGAGGAGCTCTGTTGATGGGAAGTTCTCTTTTGCGAAGTTCTTGAGAAGCTCAACCCTCTTGTCAGGGTTCTTTGTTGACTTAATTCTGTGTCCAATACCAGGAATTGGTATCTTCTCAACGTTCTTCATGTAATCAACAAACTCGTAAGGATCCATTCCTTTTTCTTTTGCCATCTTGAAGTACTTGGCAGCACCGTCAATAGCACCACCAAACCTTGGTCCAATTGTAAGAATACCTGTAGCAAGACAGGACATGAGGTCTTTTCCAGCTCTTGCAGTTACTTTTGCGTTGTGAGCACCGGAAACCGCAGGACCGTGGTCAGCAACAACCTTGATTACCATATCAATGAACTTTGAAGCCCATGCTGGGAACTTCTTCTTGAACCAGAGGAGACCGATAACGTCAGCAATTGAGTAGTCCTTTTCAACAACTTCAGAAATTGGAATGCCACAGTATGTAGCTTCTTCTCCTCTATCGTCGGAAATTGTACAGATGAAGTTTGTAGGTCTTCTAACTTTTCCAGCCTTAACAGCTTTTGCGTAATCCTCTGGAACTGGTGGAACTTCTGGTTCTTCAATCTCGCCAATTTCACCTTTCCTCTTGAGGTCTTCGTAAACTTCTCTAATAACTTCTGGGAAGTCGTTGAAAGAGTCTGGAACGATAGCACCAGCTTCCTTGAGAGCTCTATTCTTAGCATCTGCTGTTTCTCTGTCAGCACCAGCCTTAGCACCGGCGTGACCGAACTGAACTTCTCCACCAAAGTGCTTTGCAATAGTACCAATACACCATGCAATTACAGGCTTTGTGATAAGCCCTGACTTGATAGCTTCAGCGACTTTGTATTCAAGCTCACCACCAACTTCACCAAGCATTATCATGTACTTAACTTGAGGGTTCTTCTGGAATCTGATGAGGTGGTCGAGGAAATCTGAACCTGGGAATCTGTCACCACCAATAGCAATACCTTCTACGATACCGTCAGCGTTTCTTGCAATGATGTTTGAAAGCTCGTTAAAGAGACCTCCTGACCTTGTAACAAGACCACAGGAGCCAGGTCTGTGGAGTTTTGACTTAACGATGTTTTCAATTGTTCCACCAGCGTTTCCAATTCTGAACGCACCAGCAGCAATACCACCAACAGTAGCAGGACCAATAATCCACTTTCCAAGCTGCTTGGCTTTATGAGCCATATCTCTTGCAAGTCTTTCTGGAATACCTTCAGCAGTAATAGCTACTGTTCTAATAGTTGGAATGTTAAGAGCTTCAATTGTTACATTGTAAGCAGTTCTGAAAGACGCAAAGTTAACGAGAACGTCAGCTTCAGGATGCTTTTCAGCAGCCTCTACAGTGGACTTGTAGATAGGAATCATTATCTCTTGAGTTCCAAAGAAGAACTTCTCAAACTTTCTGTTTTGAGTAGGAGCAACTATTGCAACGATAGAAGGAGTTCTTCCAACTGTATAGTCGTAGTCAAGCATTCTCTGGATAGCATTTCTGTTTAGGTTCCAGAAAATAGCCTTTGTATTTCTGTCAAAAAGTACGTAATCAGGTCTGCCCATTATCTCTCCTCCGTATTAAGGATTCTCTGTGAGAGCTTTTTTAACAATTGCTGTAATGTGCGTTTCAGGACCGTAAACTTCTATTGGAAGACCAAGCTCTTCTGCAGCTTTTTTGATTCTTGCAAGACCAACTTCGTAGTTAGGTCCTCCACGACGTACGTAGATTTTCACTCCAACTTCTTTCATCTTATCAGCATACTCTTTGAAAGCGTCAATGATTCCGTCGAATGTCTTAGCAACATCTGTGAAGTTAGCAATAGCACCACCGATAATTAGGATCTTTGGTCTTCCTTGAGGATCTTTCTTTCTTGTCATAAGGTCGAGAACAGTCTTAACGTACTCCCTTGTTTCAGCCCTTGATGGGTTACCGGAGTACTCACCGTAGTTTGCAAGCTCATTAACGTATCCAAGGTCTGCAACAGTATCTGCATAAACTACAGATGCTCCACCACCAGCAACGAGAGTCCAGATTCTACCTTCTGGGTTAAGAATTGTGAGTTTAAGTGAAGCACCGGACTTTTCGTCCATTTCCTTAATGTACTTCTCTTCTGGTGTAAGCTCTCCACCAAATCCTGCTGGAAACTCTATTTCACCCCACTTTCTACCAACCAAGAACTGAGCTGTATCGTCAAGTCTTCCTACAAAGTCAAGTGGGTAGATTTTATTTCCAACCATAACAAGAGGGTTGATTTCAAGGTATGCAAAGTGCATGTCTTTAAAGAACTTGTAGAGTCTCTTTACAAAGTCAGCATACTTCTCTTTATCCTTTATTTCTTCAGGTACGTTTTCTTCAATAAGCTTTTCAGCTTCTTCATCTGTTGCGAGAACAGGAATAACAACTTCTCTTACCTTGTCCCAGTTTTCTTCAACGTCAATTCCACCAAACGCAGACATGAAGATGTGGTCACCATCCTGACCAAGTGTCATAGCAACGTAGTATTCATCTTCCTGAGCGTGTGGAACACATGGTTCAATGAGGAAGTGAGTAAGTTTACCTTTCTTTCCTTTAATCTCTACATCTTCTTCCATTTTCTTCTTAATCCACTCTTTTGCAGCTTCGTAATCGACATCACAAGGCTTTTCCTTCTTAAAGAGAATAAGTCCAAGCTTACCCCTTTTACCAAAGAGCATGTCAGGTTTTGCAACAAGTGGTAATTCTTTAAGCCATGGATATTCTTCTGGAAGCTTATCGAGGTCTGTTTGTGGTGTTACAAGAACTGATTTAAAGTCGTACTCAAACTCTGGAGCAAAGTACTCGTTCCAGTGCTCTGCAAGGATTCTTTTACCGTCGTATTCCCTAATCCCTCTTTGAGCCATTAATTGACCTCCTTTAAAGTGGTTAAAGGGGGCAGGAGCCCCCCGGATTTTTGTTTTAAATGGAGTCGATGATTGAGTTGAATGTTGCACTTGGTCTCATAGCTGCTTCAGCTTTTGCATCATCTGGGTGATAGTATCCACCGATATCCTTTGGAGAACCTTCAGTTGCTCTAATTTCTTCGAGGATCTTTTCCTCGTTCTCAATAAGAGCTGCTGCTACAGGTTCGAAAATTTTCGCAAGCTCAGCATCTTCTGTTTGAGCAGCAAGCTCTTCTGCCCAGTAACGTGCAAGCCAGTAGTGGCTACCGCGTGTATCGAGCTCTCCAACCTTTCTCTTTGGAGTTTTGTCGTTGTCAAGGTACTTACCAACAGCCTTAGAGAGAGTATCTGCCATGATGAGGATTCTCTTGTTACTATTTCCTGATTGCTTGTATGCAAGCTTGAGAGCTTCTACAAATGCAAGGAACTCTCCAAGGCTATCCCATCTGAGGTGTCCTTCTTTTACAAACTGCTGAACGTGTTTTGGAGCAGAACCACCAGCACCTGTTTCAAAGAGTCCACCACCGGCGATTTCAGGAACAATGGAAAGAGCTCTCGCACTTGTTCCAACTTCAATAATTGGGAAGAGGTCTGTGAGGTAGTCTCTGAGAACGTTTCCTGTTACGGAAATTGTGTTGAGTCCTTTTCTGAATCTTTCAAGTGTAAACTTCATTGCCTCTCTTGGAGGCTTGATGTACCACTCAACGTCAGAAAGGTCGTACTTTTGAAGTTCTTCTTTTACCTTCTCGATAAGCTGTCTATCGTGAGCTCTCATGTGATCAAGCCAGAATACGATTGGCTCACCGGACTCTTTAGCTCTGTTAACTGCAAGCTTAACCCAGTCGCGGATAGCAATATCCTTTGTTACGCAGCTTCTGTAGATGTCACCTTCTTCAACCTCATGTTCCATGAGGACGTTTCCGTCTTCATCAACGATTCTGATAACACCATCTGCTGGTGGGAAGAATGTTTTATCGTGGGAACCGTATTCTTCAGCTTTCATAGCCATAAGACCAACGTTTGAAACGCTTCCCACCTTTGTTGGATCGAATTGACCGCGAACTTTAATGTCTTCAACGATTTCGCTGTACATTGTTGCGTAGGAACGGTCTGGGATTGTAATTACACAGTCATCTGTCTCTCCGCTTGGTCCCCAGCCCTGGAGTCCATTTTTGATAACAGCAGGAACAGAAGCGTCAATGATAACGTCGTTAGGTCTGTGAAGGTTTGTAATACCGTTATCTGAGTCAACCATGTAAAGACGTGGTTGCTTCTTGTAAATTTCCTCTATTGTTTTCTTGATTTCCTCTTGCTTTTCTGCTGGAAGTTTAGAAAGTTTGTTTTCAAGGTCAATGAGACCTTTGTTAGGGTCAAATCCAATCTCTTCAAGCTCTTTTCCATGCTTTTCAAAAAGTTCCTTGTAATAAACCCTGATTGCATCACCAAAGATTGCAGGGTCTGAAACCCTCATCATTGTAGCTTTAACGTGGAGTGAGAAGAGAATATCTTTTTCCTTAGCATCATTAATAACTTCTTCAAAGAACTCTTTGAGCTTCTTTCTGCTCATGTAGGTTCCGTCAACGACGTCACCCATTCCAACTTCAATCTCTTTGAGAACAGTTACGTTTCCTTCTTTATCAACAAACTCGTAACGAATCTTTGTATCTTTCCTGAGAGTTACAGACTTTTCATGTTCGTAGAAATCACCGCTCTTCATGTGAGCAACGTAGCTTTCAGACTTTGGAGAAACATCTCTCATTCTGTGAGGATGTTTCTTGGCATACTCCTTAACAGGTGGAGCAACACGTCTGTCGGAGTTACCCTGTCTGAGAACTGGGTTAACTACACTACCGATACACTTGTCGTACTTTGCTCTGATTTCTTTTTCTTCTTCAGTTTGAGGGTTCTCTGGGAAGTCTGGGAGATCGTATCCTTGGGACTGGAGCTCTTTAACAGCGTCAATAAGCTGAGGAACAGAAGCAGAGATGTTAGGAAGCTTCATAATATTTGCTTCTGGCTTCCAAACGAGCTCCCCAAGGTAAGCAAGGTCATCCGGAACATATCCAAACTGAGCAAGGATTCTTCCTGCAAGGGAGATATCTCTAACTTCAATATCTACGTCTGCATGCTTTACAAAGGCTCTCATAATTGGCAGAAGTGAGTAGGTTGCAAGTGCTGGAGCCTCGTCAACCTTTGTCCAGATAATAGTTGGCTTTTTTGCCATATTTATCCTCCTCCACATTTTGATTTCAATTTCAGGTGAAAGGGGGACAAGCCCCCCAAAGATTACTGAAGTTTACCTTCGAACTTGTCCTTAACGTACTTGAGAACGCCACCAGCCTTGATGATCTTGACCTGTCTCTCGTTGAGGCCGTGCTTTGTAGGAATGGAGATACCCTTTGTTCTGTTGATTACGGTAATGATGTTGTCTTCTCCTGGAGCAAAGTTTGAAAGATCTATCTCAAGAAGATCTCCTTGGTCAATCTTGTCGTAGTCTTCAGGGTTAACAAATACAAGTGGAAGAATTCCAAAGTTGATAAGGTTAGCATGGTGGATTCTTGCAAAGGACTTGGCGATTACTGCCTTAACTCCAAGATACATTGGACCAATTGCAGCGTGCTCTCTTGAAGAACCCTGTCCGTAGTTTTCACCACCAACGATGAATCCACCACCCTTCTCCTTAGCTCTTTGAGCAAATGTTTCATCTACAACTGAGTAAACATACTCAGAGATTGCAGGAATGTTTGAACGGAGTGGGAGGATCTTTGCACCACCAGGAATGATGTGGTCTGTTGTAATGTTATCACCAACTTTGAGGAGAACTTCTCCCTCTACCTTATCTCCAAGAGGCTCCTTATAACCAACATAGTTGATTGTAGGACCTTTGTAGATTTCAACCTCATCTGGATCAGCAGCTGGAGCATAGATCATTGAGTCGTCAATCTCAAACTTCTCTGGAAGGAATACCTTAATCTCCTCAATTCCAAGGTCTCTTGGGTCTGTAATAACTCCCTTCATTGCAGTTGCAGCTGCTGTTTCTGGGGAAGCGAGGTAAACTTCTGCATCCTTTGTACCAGAACGGCCGTAGAAGTTTCTGTTGAATGTTCTAACAGAAACTCCTCCAGATGGTGGAGCAAATCCCATTCCGATACATGGACCACAAGCGTTCTCAAGAATTCTAAATCCAGCTCTCAGGAACACATCGTAGTAGCCTTCTTTATCCATCATTCTGAGAACTTGCTTTGAACCTGGAGAGATTGCAGCTGAAACAAGCGGATGTACCATCTTTCCGGTTCTCTTGAACATTTCACCTACAGTCTTGAGGTCTCTGTAGGAAGAGTTTGTACAAGAACCAATTGCAACCTGATGAACTCTTAGACCTTCAACTTCTTTAACTTTCTTAACGTTGTCAGGCATGTGTGGGCAAGCGATGAGTGGCTCGAGCTCAGAAAGGTCAATATCAATTACTTCATCGTATGTAGCGTCTGGGTCAGCCTGTAGTGGTCTCCACTGGGATTCTCTTCCCTGAGCTTTCATGAAGAGGTATGTCTGCTCGTCACTTGGGAAGATAGATGTTGTAGCACCAAGCTCAGCACCCATATTTGTAATAGTTGCTCTTTCTGGAACTGAAAGGTACTTAACACCCTCTCCACCGTATTCAAAGATCTTTCCAACACCGCCTTTAACGGAAAGTCTTCTGAGGAGCTCAAGGATAATGTCCTTAGCTGAAACGAAAGGTCTGAGCTTTCCGTAGAGGTTAACCCTAACAACCTTTGGCATTGTGAGGTAGAAAGGTTCTCCAGCCATTGCAAGAGCAACGTCCATACCACCTGCACCAATAGCAAGCATTCCAATACCGCCTGCTGTTGGTGTGTGGGAGTCTGAACCAAGGAGTGTCTTTCCTGGAACAGCAAATCTTTCAAGGTGAACCTGGTGACAGATACCGTTTCCAGCTTTGCTGAAGAAAACTCCAAACTTTGCAGCAGCTGTCTGGAGGAAGAGGTGGTCGTTTGCGTTTTCAGGGCCACCAGCCTGAAGTGTGTTGTGGTCAACGTAAGATACAGAAAGTTCTGTTTGAACTTTTGGAAGTCCCATAGCTTCAAAGTGGAGGTATGCCATTGTTCCTGTGGCATCCTGTGTGAGTGTCTGGTCGATTCTGATAGCTATGGGCTTCCCAGGGGTCATGTCCCCTTCAACAAGGTGGGTCTTGATAATCTTCTGGACGATGTTCAAGCCCATTTCTCCTCCTTATGGATTAAATTTTGTATTGCTTACAAATTCCCTTCAAAAAAGCTCTCTAAATAAGCTGTAAAAATTATGTAAAAAACTTGTAAAAATTTCAAGTCCGATTAGGAGAAAAAATTGGAGCCAATCACTCTTTGAAGAACGAGTTTCTATATACATTTATGCCAAGGAAGTTTAATCTGAAGTAAAAGCTCAAACAGAAGGAATAAAGGGTCGCCCATTTTTCAGAGGCAAAATTGCTACAATGCCTGACTGCCATACAGGAAGGGACTGTGTGAAAGGCTAAAGAACACATATATTTGAACAATCCCACAGACCTTATATTTCCGCCCTTAAACAAAGGAGGAAAGAAATACTTACTGGCAATAGAACTTGTCCAGAACTAACAGTAGAACATCAATTTTAAGGTGATAACAATGTCACTTCTCAAAGCGAGTTTAAAAAGGCCCACCATCTACATTGATCCCAAAAAGTGCATGGGGTGTAGGTCTTGTGAAATAGCTTGTGCAGTAGAGCACTCAGTGAATAAAACACTGTTCAAAGCAATCTCTGAAAAACCAATACCCAAGCCAAGGTTAAAAGTTGTGGTTGCTGATTCCTCCAAGGTTCCACTGAGGTGTCAACACTGTGAAGATGCTCCATGTATAAAAGTCTGCCCAACTAAGGCAATAAAGAAGAGTGAAGATGGTTTTGTAATACTCAACGCCAACAAGTGTGTCGGCTGTTTGATGTGTGTTAGGGCCTGTTGTCAATCTGGACATCTGAAGTATGAGCCAGAATATAAGATTGTTCTGAAGTGCGATTTGTGTATTGAGAGACTTAGGGAAGGCAGAGAGCCAGCATGTGTAGAAGCTTGTCCTACCAAGGCATTGAAATTTGGGACTCTTGAAGAGATTCTGGATAGAAAAAAGAAAGCAGAGGAACTTATCTCAGACTTGAAAGCCCCAGGAATTGTATACATAGAGCCGGTTATTGAAGAAAAGGAAAATAAGGAGAAAGTCAGCCCAATAGATGTTAATACAAGTTATTCTAAGGTTAAGTGGTATTCTTAGGTGGTTATGATGGCAGAACAGATAAAGTCTAATGTTCCTGCAAAGCAGGTTTCTGAAACCAAGGGAGTTGCTGACCTCATTGATAAGGCTGAAAAGGATGGGATAAAGACCGCTTGGCACCGCTTTTTAGAGCAGCAACCCCAATGTGGGTTTGGACTGCTTGGAGTATGCTGTAGAAACTGTAACATGGGGCCATGCAGAATTGACCCATTTGGTGCTGGGCCAACAAAAGGCGTTTGTGGAGCAGATGCCGACACAATAGTTGCAAGGAACATTTTGAGAATGATTGCAGCTGGTGCCGCAGCACACAACGACCATGCAAGAGACATTGTCCGCGTCTTTAAGGGAACAGCAACAGGAGAGTTCAAGGGGTACAGGCTCACGGACATTGGAAAGCTTAGGAAATTGGCTCAAATTCTTGGCATCAATATTGAAGAAAAAACCGAGAGTGATATAGCCCTGGAAGTTGCACACATCTTGGAATGGGAGTTTGGAAAACCCGACAATGAACCATTGAAGTTGCTCATGGCAACGGCACCTAAGAAAAGAATTAAGATCTGGAAGAGAGTTGGAGTTCTACCAAGGGCAATTGATAGGGAAGTGTGTGAGTGTATGCACAGGACTCATATAGGTGTTGATGCAGACCCAACTTCTCTTCTCCTTTACGGTGTGAGGACTTCTCTCGCTGATGGATGGAGTGGCTCAATGATGGCTACTTATCTAAGTGACATCCTCTTTGGAACGCCAAAGCCAATTAAAACCACTGCAAACTTGGGTGTTCTCAAGGAAGATCACGTGAATATAGTTGCCCATGGCCACAATCCAATACTGTCAATGAAGATAGCTGAAGTTGCTCAAAGTGAAGAGATGCAAAAGTTGGCTAAGAAATATGGAGCTGAGGGAGTAAACGTTGTAGGGATGTGCTGTACCGGGAATGAAGTTCTAATGAGGCTTGGCATTCCTTCGGCTGGAAACTTTCTAATGCAGGAGCTGGCAATAATAACAGGTGCTGTTGAAGCTACGGTCGTTGATTATCAGTGTTTAATGCCCTCATTGGTTGATGTGGCTGGCTGTTATCACACCAAGATAATCACAACCGAACCCAAAGCCCAAATACCCGGAGCAGTACACGTAGAGTTCAAACCAGAGAAGGCTGATGAAATTGCAAGGGAGATAGTTAAGATTGCAGTTGAAAACTTCCAGAGCAGACCAAAAGAAAAGGTTTACATTCCAAAACACAAGAGTGAAGTCGTCGCAGGTTTCAGCGTTGAAGCAATTCTCGAAGTTCTTGGAGGAACTTTTGAACCTCTCATAAATGCACTCAAAGAAGGCACAATTAAGGGAATTGTCGGAGTTGTTGGGTGTAACAATCCAAAGGTCAAACACAATTACAGCCATGTAACATTAACCAAGGAGCTCATAAAGAGAGACATCTTAGTAGTTGGGACTGGTTGCTGGGGAATTGCAGCAGCGATGGAAGGTTTAATGTCTCCAAAGGCTGCTGAACTGGCCGGTCCAAAGCTGAGGGCGATATGTGAGGCTCTCGACATTCCACCATGTCTACACATGGGAAGTTGTGTTGACTGTTCGAGAATTCTGATAGTGTTTGCTACAATGTCAGAAGCTCTAAATGTTGATATTCCAGACTTGCCTGTTGCTGGTTCTGCTCCAGAATGGATGAGCGAAAAAGCATTATCAATTGGAACTTACTTCGTTGCAAGCGGTGTATTCACTCACTTAGGCGTAGTTCCACCGGTATCTGGAAGCCAGAAAGTAACTAAGCTGCTCACCGATGATATTGAAAACCTCATCGGAGGAAAGTTCTACATTGAGCCGGACCCAATAGAGGCAGCAGAAACAATTTACAATGTGATAACTGAGAGGAGGAAGAAACTCAAGTGGTCTGTTTGACTTTTCCTTTTAAAGGGATTATAGAAAAAGCACAATTTAATCATTAGAGGCACTAAAATGAAGATACTTGTTGCTGGAAAAGGAGGAGTTGGAAAAACCACAATTTCAGCTTTATTAGCTCATATCTTAGCAGACAAAGGGTATAACATACTGGCTTTGGACACAGATTCCGTTCCCAATCTCGCTCAAAGTATAGGAATTCCATTCGAAGAAGCTTTAGAAATTGTTCCACTTTCACGAAATGAAAAGCTTGCAGAGGAAAGGACTGGAGCAAAACCAGGAGAGGGATGGGGATCTCTGTTCTCATTAACTCCAAAAGTTGATGATTTAGCCGAAAAGTACGGTATAACAATAAAACCCAATCTAAAACTTGTTGTTGTCGGAAGCATAGAACAAAGCAAAGAAGGTTGTTTGTGTCCGGCATTGGCTTTAGCAAAAGCTTTTTTAAGACACGCTTTGCTTTCTGATAAAGATGTTGTAATTGTTGACAGTGAAGCTGGGGCAGAAGTATTTGGACGTGGACTGGCTGAGAAATTCGACGTTATGATATGTGTAGCAGAGTCAACATTAAAGTCTTTAATAATAGCGAGAAAACTTATCGAAATGGGAAAACAACTCGGTATAAAAAACATTTTCCTTGTATTAAACAAGGTACATAACTTTCAAGAAGTTTCCTCTCTCTGTAAGGAGGTTTTCTCAAACCCTATTTCCTGTCATCTTGTAAGATTTGACGAAATCGTCGTTTCTATTGAAAATGAAGGGAAAGGCGTTAATGCAATTTCAGAAAAATCCCCAATATATATAGATATAAAGGCTCTATCTAAGAAGATAATTAAAATTGAAAATGGGAGTAGAAATTGAAACCAATCATTATTGAAGGACGCATTCCCATATACATTTATGCTAAGGAAGTTGAACCTGAAGTAAAGGCTCAGATAGAAAGGATAAAAGATCTACCGTTTTTCAGGGATAAGATTGTCATAATGCCTGATTGTCATGCTGGAAAGGGATGTGTCATTGGTTTTACTGGCTACTTCGACGAGGTTGTTATTCCGAACATCGTCGGTGTTGATATAGGTTGTGGTGTTTACACGTATCCTTTGGGAATCAAAGTAGATAAGGAAAGTCCAAAAGAGGAGTTAAATCTTCCGAAATTCGATGCCTTTGTAAAGGGAAAAATACCGACAGGGTTAACATCAAGAACGAAATCCAATGCCAAGAAACTTCCTCTTTCAAAAGAGGATAAGGAACTTCTCACCGAAATCAAGTCAATCCTTATAAATACTTACAAAATAGATCTTCAAGAACCGATTTTGCAGGTTGGAACCCTTGGTAGTGGTAACCACTTTTTAGAACTGGGCTACGATACTGAAAGCGGGGAACTCTACCTGACTGTTCACTCCGGTTCAAGGAATCTTGGGCTTAGGGTTTGCAACCACTTCCAGAGAAAAGCCAAAGAGTACACAAAGAAACGCTATTCCGACATTCCAGCAGACCTCTCATTCCTTCCACTTAACAAAGGAGGAAGGGAGTATTTACGAGCAATGAAACTTGCTCAGAAGTACGCAGATTTAAACAGACGGATGATTTTGAAACTGATAGTTGAAGAGTTCTTCAAACAGGAGTTTGTTGAAAGTAAGCTGATTAAAAGCGTTCACAACTATATAGATCTTGACAGGGATATGTGCGTGAGAAAGGGGGCAATCTCTGCCCACAGAGATGAAAGGGTAGTAATTCCATTTAACCTTACAACAGGACTGATTATCGGTAGAGGAAAAGGAGTTAGAGAGCTCAACCTTTCCGCACCCCATGGGGCTGGAAGGAAGCTGAGCAGAAGAAAGGCAAAAGAGATGTTCTCTGTCAGTGACTTCAGGAAAGCCGTCGAAGAGGCTGGGGTATTTTCAACAACTGTTAACAAAGATACACTCGACGAAGCTCCTTTTGCCTATAAAGACCCAAATGAAATTCTGGAGTTTTTACCTAAAACCGTTGAAGTAGAAAGGTTTGTGAAACCGATATACAACTTAAAAGGATAAAACTCCCCTTCTCGGGGAGTCTTCATTAAGCAACCGGATATGCAAATTCCGGTCTTTCTTCAACAAGTTTAATATCTGTAGCCTCTTCTGGAAGCGGAACAACCTTAACCCTTTCAACCCATCTTTCTGGAAGATGAATCACTCTCTTTCCAATTCTGATTATTGCCGGAGCTACTTTTGCCTTGTATTTGATTCTTACTCCAAAGACTTTTTTACCAAGCTTGTTCTCAAACTCACCTGGTTCTTCCACCTCTATATCCTTAGCACTCCCGGGGAAGTAGATTCTCTTTGCATAGTGTCTATCTCTACCTTTGTGGTAGTAAACAAGCCAGAGAACTTTTCCTTCTTTATACTTAGCTTCAGTCGGAATATACTTCTCGGCCTTTTCCTCTTCCTCGAGAAGTCTTTGAACGTACTGCTCAAGGGTTTCGTCTTCCCTAACCTCGTTTTCTGTCCAGGTTTCAAATTCGATCTGCCAATTCTTAACAGTCGCGATGATGTTTGCAAGCTTAACGTTTTTCTCTTCTTCTTTTTCTACCAGTTCATCGATTTTATCAAGGATGTCCTTAAATCTTTCTCTGAAGTCATCAAGCCTTGTTATCGCAACAATCAGGTCACCCTGCTTCTTGAGTTTCTCAAGGAGCTCCTCATTGTCTGCAAGTACCATCGCCTTTCTGATTTCGCAGAAGTTCTTCCTGAGCTCCTCGAGAATTTCTGGAGAGAGTTTGAGATCAACAACACTCTCAAAGATCTCCTTCGTTATGGCTTCAGGAATTTCTTTTAACCTTTCATCAATCGTCTTATTGTCGCTTCCCCAGGGATTGTAGGTCTTATTCCAGTTGTGATATTTAGCTATGTAGTTTGCAAGCCTTACAGTTATCCTGTTTTCTTCAAGGACAACTTCCCTTAGCTCTTCAATCATTGAGCCGAATTTCTTTTGCCAGAACGGAGAATATGTGAGCGTACAGAGGTAATCTGAACGTTTCTTGAGATCTGTAAGCTGTTCAGGTGTTTCAACTTCAAGCATTTCATCTCTGATGATGCAGTTGATACGGCGAACGTCTTCAGGACCTTCTACTTTTCCGTAAATCCTTCCCATGACTCCCTCCCAGAATCCAAGTAAGAAGGGGGCAGAGCCCCCGATTTTTAGTTAAGTTTTTCAAGAGCTTCAAGGATTAAGAGACCTGCTTCGTTGATGCTGTTTTTTCCAATGAGGTTTGAAGCTCTAAGGACTATGAGCTCTTTCTCAAAAGTATCTGGATCAAGACCGGAAAGTTTCATAGCATCTGCAAAGTTCTTTGGAAGAACCCTTACCTTTTTCTCTTTCTCGTAGAGAGTACCCACTTTTCTCAGTGCTTCAAGGACTCTCACTGCAAGAGGTGTAATTGGATTTGCAAAGCCCTCTGGAGTTCCGGAAAGGGCACGCTTGATTAACTTTCCAGCTTCTGTAAGGATGATGGCTTCGTTCTGGAGGATGTCTATGTAACCGCGAGCTTCAAGCTTGTTGAGAGCATACTCAACTTCCTCTTTCCAGGTTTCGTCAAACTGCTCATAAACATCTTTAATGAAGAAACCTTTCTCTGGGAGTTTGTGAAGAACTTGAAGCTCAAACCTTGTGATGTGTGGAAGCCTTCTAATCTGGTATGCCATTTCTGCGTACATCTTTCCAGCTTCCGTTGCCTCACCACCACCGATGAGCTGAGCATCAACTCCTCTCTTGTACCAGTCAACGTTTGGAGAGGCAAACTCTTTGTTTGCAATTGTGATAGCCTTAACTGCAACGGCTGGAATTTCTCTCATTCCTCTTGTTTCCATATCCTCAAGAACTTTCTTACCGTACTCTGTCAGGTAGTGGACTCTCTTTCCTTCCTTCTCCTCAGCACGGATTAGGTTGAAAGATTCAAGTGTGTAGAGGGACTCTTGGATGATGTCATACATCTTCTCATACCACTTATTGCCCTTTTCGTAAAAGCTCTTAAAGAGTTCCTCAACTGTCTTAACTTCGGCAAACTTGTTTTTAATCTCTTCCTTCTTCTGATAACCCAAGTCCTGATAGAGTCTTCTACCGTAATGTTCAAGGAGATGTTTATACTCTTTGGCAGGTTTGTAAAACATGTAGTGGACAAGCTCATCAACTGTAGGCATTACACTTGGATCGCTTTCGTGGTGTTTCCATACCTCCTGAATAGCCTTGAGGAGCTCTGCATCGAGGATTTCAACGTTAATGGATTTAACAGGTTTAAAGCTTCTCTCCTTCCAGATCCTGTAAGCCTCAAGGAGGTGTTCGCCAGCCGGAAGGATTTCACCGTCACCATCGATGTAGGCAAGTGCCATAAGGACTTCTTTCTCTTCGTTTGTAAGGGCTTCAACCCCCTCATCAATAACCTTAGCAAGTGAATCCATAATGTCTTCAGAGATTACTGTCTCATAGCTTGGAGCAAGGTATTCGCAGGCTTTCTTAATCTCCTGGCCAAGAGCTGTGAGAGCATAAACGTCAGAAGTCGGAACAGAAAATGCAAGAAGTCTCATAGCTCCCATGAGAAGCGGAAATCTTCCACCTGCTGGAAGCATTGAAGACTCTGCAGGTCCTGCTGGCATGTCCTTTATGTACTGGTAGAGTTCTCTATCTATTATCAATCTTGGGTGAGCGTTTCTGAAGATTTCATAGATATCCTTAGCGTATTTGTTGATTGCCTTAAACGTTCCTTTCTTCTCAACTTTTCTCTCTTCAATAAATCCTCTCTTTTCCAGCTCTCCCTCTGTAAGTGGACCAGGAATGTCTTCGTTTTCGATAGCTGTCTCAATCATCATAATGACTTCAGAACCAAGCCACCTGAATCCCTCATCCCACTTTGATGGGTGTTCAATGAGTCCCTTTTGAACCATGTCATCAAGAATATTCGCAAGAGCTCTTCCCCAGTATGTAAGTGAGTATTCTAAAGGTCTCTCCATTCTTAGAAGGTTCATTCTTTCAAGCTCAATGAACGGTGGCTCTTCAGACTTCAGAAAGAGCTGGCAGGTTGGCGCATTGTTGAGCTCCTCCTCCCTAACTCTCAGAAGTGCCAGCGCGTGTTCTTTTCTAATTATCATTTCTCCCTCCTTTTTTCTAATTTATCTCTAAAGTTTAAATTATGTCAAACGCCTTTTTAAGTCAACTAAAAGGCTTTTTTATCGAGAGGATTAAGAATTGTTCTTGGACGGTTTGAATCATAAAATTCCCTTATGATTTAAGAGAAAACGACCTTTTAAACGAGGATACAGTCCGATGATAAAAAGACTGTCTTCTGAAGTTATTTCAAGAATTGCTTCCGGTCAAATAGCTTCTTCTCCTTCCAACGTTCTAAAAGAGCTAATAGAAAACTCTCTTGACGCTAAAGCCACAGAAATTTCAATAAAGATAAAAGACCAGTTCAACTTCAAAGTCATAGACAACGGAAACGGCATTCCCTATAAAGAGTTACCCCTTACTGTCGAAAGGTTTACAACAAGCAAAATAGAAAGTCTCGACGATCTATTAAGAATCAAAACCTACGGCTTTAGAGGAGAAGCTCTCCACGCAATTTCTCAGGTTTCCCACCTTACAATCAAATCAAAATTTTATAGGGAAAGTACTGGTGGAAAGCTTGAAGTAAAAGCAGGAAAAGTTCTCTCCACCTGTCCCATTCCTTTTTCGCAAGGGACTTCTGTCTCTGTAAACTTTCTCTATTTTAATGTTCCTGTAAGAAAGAAAAGCTTCAACTCAAGAGAGAAACAGAACATGATTAAAGTAATTAAGACATTTGCACTCTGCAGACCTGATGTAACCTTCAAGGTGAATGATACAGGTTACTTTGCCACCTCCTTAGAGGAGAGAATTAAACAGCTATTTGGAAAAGAAATAAACTTCAAAAAACTTTCATCAGATAGATTCACTATTCTCTACTCAAGCGAAAGTGAAGAAGAAAGAAGAAGGATAGCTCATATCTTCGTTAACAGAAGACCAGTATCACTTCCTGAAATAGAAAAGTTGCTGGATGAACTGAGAATCAAAAACTATATCCTGTTCATAGATGTCGATCCCCAAGAAGTTGATATTAACGTCACACCAACCAAAGACAGAGTGATTCTGAAGGATAACTCAATAGCTGAAGAGATACGGGAATTGCTCTATCCAAAAACGACACTTCCTGCAATATCTGTTCTACGGGAAAGAAAGGAAATCAACTACGAAACCCCTATAGAACTTTTAGGAACTGATGGCACAGTAATCATCGGCCACGATAGGGAATACTATTACTTCTTTGATCAACACCTGATCCATGAGAGAATAAACTATGAAGAGTTAACAAATCGGCTTTTTTCAAAAGAAATTCCCTTACAAGAACTTATTCCTCCTTTAGAAATAAAAGCTTCTTCTGAAGCAAAGGAGAAGCTTAGAAAATTTGGAGTAGAGTTTGAACAATCGGGAGAAAACCTTTTAGTTCGTGCAATTCCGGAAATTCTGTCTATTGAAGACATAAAGAATATAATAGATGGAGTAGCTCTCGAATCTGTAGCAGCAGTGGCCTGTAGAAAGGCAATAAAATCTGGATACAGACCCGTAGACTTCAACGATTTGAAAGAACTATTTGAAAGGTATCTGAAATGTCAGGAGAGGGAAACCTGCCCCCACGGGAGACCAATCTACTACAGGATAAAGAAAACCAGAATAATGAGGAAACTGGGAAGAAGCTAAAACGGGAGATAATTGCAGGATTTACAACCTTCTTTACAATGTCCTACATCCTGATCGTCAACCCTATCATTCTCTCAACAGCTGGCATACCAAAGGAAGGTGTAGTTTTTGCCACCGCCGTTTCAGCTGCAATTGCCACTTTTATAATGGGGGTTTATGCGGGACTCCCCTTTGCCTTAGCTCCTGGAATGGGACTGAACGCCTATTTTGCCTATACAGTCTGTGGGCAAATGGGAATTTCATGGCAAACAGCCCTCACCGCCGTTTTTCTGGAAGGTTTAATTTTTCTGATAATGGCGCTTTTTGGAGCAAGAAAAGCAATATTTAAGGCAATTCCTCCTTCCTTAGCATACGGAATCTCTTCAGGAATTGGTCTTTTCATTGCACTTATAGGATTTAAAAACAGTGGTATTATTACTTACGACCCAAACACCCTTCTAAAACTTGGCAACATAAAGAGCTTTGAAGCAGTTGTAACCATTTTATCTCTCATTCTCATTGCAGTTCTGGTAAAGAAGAGAGTTTCAGGAAGCCTTTTAATTGGAATTATTTTCTCTACTCTCCTTGCAATCGTTTTTGGAAAAGCAATTTTCCCTGAATCCTTCTTTGGCTTTCCAGAACCGTCTACTGCCTTTCAGCTTGATTTTCACTCAATCTTTTCCGGAGCTATTATTCCCGTAACCCTTACGTTCCTTCTGGTTGATATCTTTGACACAGTCGGAACCCTATCTGGACTCTGCGCAAGACTTGGAATCCCGTTATCCGATAAGAAAATTGGAAGAGCTCTCACAGCCGATGCTGCAGGAACAACAGTAGGAGGACTACTTGGAACCTCCACAGTCACAACATACATAGAAAGTGCCAGTGGCGTTGCATCTGGTGGAAGAACGGGAATAACAGCAGTAACTGTTGCAGTCCTATTTCTGATTTCCCTCTTTCTTTATCCTCTTATCTCTGCCGTTCCGGGATTCGCCACTTCCTCTGCTCTGATATATGTTGGAGCATTCATGATGGCATCCTTAAAGAGAATAGACTGGAATGATCCATCAGAAACTCTTCCTGCATTTGTTACTCTCTCAGCAATTCCATTTACGTTTAGCATTTCCGATGGAATGGGTCTTGGATTTATAACCTACACAGCCATTAAACTGATAAGCGGAAGATTGCAGGATTTAAACCCTCTTCTTATCTTAATTACTGTAATATTTTCGGTTAAGTTCTTTATGTAATCAGCATTTTAAAAATCCCGGAAGGAGGAGATGAATGAACTGGAACACACTGAAGACCACTATACTCCTTGGTCTTCTTACAGGAATACTGCTTGCATTTGGAAAACTCCTTGGTGGAAACGCTGGAATGGTTGTTGCACTCTTCATGGCAGCCATAATGAACTTTGGAAGCTGGTACTTCTCAGACAAAATTGTTCTCTCTATGTATGGGGTAAGACTTCTTGAAAAAGAGGAAGCTCCTGTTCTCCACGAGATAGTTGAAAGACTCGCAAAGAATGCTGGAATTCCCAAGCCAAAGGTTGGTATTGCTCCAATGGACGTTCCAAACGCTTTCGCTACAGGTAGAAACCCTGAAAACGGTGTTGTTGTTGTAACTCCAAGGATTGTAGAACTCCTTGATCAGGATGAACTGGAAGGTGTTCTTGCCCATGAGATAGCTCACATAAAGAATAGAGATACCCTCATTCAGGCAGTTGCTGCAACAATTGCTGGAGCAATTACAATGCTTGCAAACATGGCTCAGTGGTTCTTCCTCTTCGGTGGGGCACGGAGAGAAGAAGAGGAAGGTGGTGGATTCGCCGAAATGATAGGTCTAATTCTGATGGTAATCCTTGCTCCTATTGCTGCAGCTCTAATCCAGATGGCAATCTCAAGATCAAGGGAATACAAAGCAGACGAAACCGGTGGAATGATTTCAGGTAAACCAGAAGCCCTTGCAAGTGCACTTAAGAAATTAGAAGAATACGCAATGAGAGTACCACCAGAAATAGCTAAATCGGAAGTAAACCCTGTAACAAGCCATCTCTTCATTGTTAATCCACTAAAAGGAGATACAATAGCAGCTCTATTTTCTACTCACCCTCCAACAGAGGAAAGAGTAAGGAGACTTTTAGAGCTTGCTAAGAGACTCTTTGGCAGAATCAGAGAAACTCTTTGGAGATGGTAACTGATTGAAGGAAAAACCTTGGTACCTGAAGGAATATTTAAAAGGATGTGCACGGACAAATCTCATTCACAGGTTTGATATCTCCACCATCTCCAATTTCTTTGGGAGATGGATTCCCTTTGCTTTTGCAGTTGGCATCGTTACTGGTTCTATTGCTTCATTGATGGATATAGTAATAGTTAATCTCAACAACTTCCTCTCCTCAAATCTTCCTCTTCTTTTTCTGTACCCACTTGTTGTATCGGTATTGGTTGGGTACGCTCTAACAGTAGATTCATCGATTGGGGGTCCAGGAATTGGTTATTCAATTCTTCACCTGAAGACAAAAATATACATTCCTGTCCGCTCAGTGATACTCAAATTGATAACCTCAACACTCGTTCTCTCAGGTGGTTTTATTGCAGGAAGGGAAGGTCCCTCCTTTTACATAGGAGTGGCTATTGGTGAGTGGCTCGGTAAAGCCTACGGACTGGGTAAGAAATACAAACCTCTCTTAGGGCTTATCGGCGGTGGAGCTTTTACCGGGGCTCTACTGAAAGCTCCTCTTGGAAGTGCCATCTTTGCAATGGAACTTGAAGAAATGTATAACCTTGACTACAGACCTTTTGTTCCCATGATTATCGCTTCAATTGTTAGCTATCTTACATTCTCTTTCTTTAGAGGAGAGAGTACTTTCATTCAGCTCGTACAAAATCCCGAATGGAACCTGAAGGCTATTCCATACATTGTTGTAATGGGGCTTGTAATAAGTTTAATCATATACATCTACACGTTTGTCTTCCATACAGCATCCTGTACCTCAAAGTACTTCTCCCCAGAACACAGACCATTAATTGGTACAGCACTGGCAATTCCTTTCCTTCTTCTTCTTTACCTTGCCACAAAAGATATAGATTTTCTCTCCACTCCAGCACACATGGGAATCGTTTCAAAATTGACACAGGTTCCCTTTCCCATCTGGATAGATATTTTAGTGGTTGTCATTGTGATTATCGTCACAAGTTTTACTCTTTCCTTTGGAATTCCCGGAGGGCTCGTCCTACCTAATCTTCTCATTGGGGCAGCTGTTGGAAACATGTTTGGGCATATACTCCCCGATCAGACAGTCGTTTTTACCCTTGCAGGAATGGGAGCAGCGTTAGCAGCTGGAGCAAAAACACCATTAGCTGCAATTGTCATGATAACAGAAATGACCCATGCAGACGTTGTAATTCCTATGACAGCTGCAATAATTACAAGCTACACTACAAGCTTTGGTTTTAGCCTTTACCTCGGACAGGAGATGAAACTCAAACCAATGGCAGGAGACAAAGGTGAGCATCTTAAAAAGTAGAAAAATTGTTTTAGGAATAACAGGAAGTATAGCAGCATACAAATCAATAGAAATTTTAAGAAGTCTTCAAAAGGCTGGAGCAGAAGTTAGAGTTGCAATGACTCCTTCTGCATTAAAGTTTGTATCTAAGCTTACACTTCAGACACTTTCTGAATATCCAGTCTACTATGAAGCCATTCCTGAAGACTCTGCAGAGATAAGACACACATCTCTATCTGCCTGGGGAGAACTGTTCATCGTCGCTCCGGCAACAGCAAACACAATTGCAAAAATTGCCTGTGGTATTGCTGATAATCCTGTTACAGACCTTGCACTCTGTTTCGGAAAGGGAATTATCTGTCCTGCAATGAATGTCAGAATGTATGAAAACCCAGTAACTCAGGAAAATCTGAAAAAACTAAAACAACTGGGATATGAAATTGTTGAACCAGGTCGTGGCTTTCTTGCATGTAAAGAAGAAGGAAAAGGAAGACTTGCCGAGGTTGAAGATATTCTGGACGCTGCCTCATACTGGTTTATTCCCAAACTGCTAAAAGGTAAAAAAGTTGTTGTAACTGCTGGAGCCACAAGGGAGTACATAGACCCCGTTAGGTTTATCTCAAATCCCTCTTCTGGTAAGATGGGCTTTGCTGTTGCAAAAGCCGCAAGAGGTGCAGGAGCTGAAGTAACACTGATAACGGGAAAAACCTACCTTAGAACGCCTTACGGTACAAAGAGAATAGATGTTGAAACAGTTGAAGAGATGAAAGAAGCCGTTCTTGAAGTTGTAAAGGATGCCGATATCTACATCTCGGCTGCGGCAATCGGCGATTACAAACCAACAAAGAGAGAAGAGAAAAAAATCAAAAAGTCAGAAGGAAAATTAATACTCGAACTTGAAAGAACACCAGACATCTTAAAACTTGTAGGCGAAAGAAAAAGGAATGGACAGCTCGTGATTGGATTTGCAGCAGAGACAGACAATCTTGTAGAAAATGCAAGAGAGAAAATTGAAAAGAAAAATCTTGACGGAATAGTTGCCAATGACGTTAAAAAGGGAATATTTGGTAGTGACAAAACGGAAGTTTTCTTTATAACGAGAAAAGAGGTTTTCCCCATTTCTGGTTCAAAAGAGCAAGTTGCTCTTGAAGTAATTAAACTTATCTACGAAAACTTCTTTAAAGGAGTGGAGTAAAAAAGATGTTTGGATTCTTTAAGAGAAAATCGAAACTTGAAGATGAACTTAAAAAGAACCCCTATCAGCCTGAGAAATGGCTCGAACTTGCAGAAAAGGATGAGAGAAAAGCTCCAGAGGCGGTCATAAATGCTCTTATCTATAGCAACGGAGAGCTTTTAGATGCTGTAGTTAAGAAGATAAAGAGTCTTGCGATCTTCAGAGAGATTGAATCATTCATACCAGGAGTTGAGGAAAAGCTTGGTAAAGAGTACGCCTCTTTTCTGATGGGACTCGTTGAAGAGTATAAAAGAAACCTTCAGAAGGCGAGAAACCTCTATGATGTAGCCAGAAACAGTCAGAATCCTGTTCTTTCTTTCCTCTCAAACTACTACATTGCGTCTATCTACACAAAAGAGGAGCTCTACGACTTAGCCTACAAAACACTTAAAGAGATTGAGGGAAAAGTTCCCGAAAGCTACCAGCTGGAATTTATGGTCAAAAAGAGGGAACTTGAGGAGAAACTTGGAATCTCTGGCTCAAAACTACTAAAGAGCTTCAAAGAAGGTTTAAAGAAGACCAGAGACGCTTTAGGTCTTTCTGCGTTTAAAGGTAGGGAAGTAGATGAATCGCTTTTCGAAGAGCTGGAAGAGAAGCTTATCCTCGCCGATGTTGGTGTAAATACAACTTTAGAGCTAATAGACTACTTGAGAAATGAGGCAAAGAAGAGAAAAATCAAAAGCTCCGACCAGCTTCTTGAGCTACTCAAAGAGAAACTTAAAGAGATGCTCTCAAAGTGCAGAGGTTCTCTCAATATTTCTGAGAAACCCTCTGTTATTCTTGTCCTTGGCGTTAACGGTGTTGGAAAGACAACAACAATTGGAAAGCTTGCAAAACAGCTAAAAGACAAAGGTCACAGTGTAGTCCTTGCAGCAGGGGATACTTTCAGAGCAGCAGCCATTGAACAGCTTGAAGTCTGGGCTGAAAGAGCTGGAGTAAGAATCATAAAAGGACAAGAGGGAACAGATCCAGCAGCCGTTGTCTTTGATGCAATCCAGAGCGTAAAAGCAAAGGGAGATGATATTCTTATAGTCGATACTGCAGGAAGGCTTCACAATAAAGACAGGTTGATGAAGGAAATCCATAAGATCAAAAAGGTTATTGGAAGAGAGTTTCCAGGACAGCCTGCTGAGATTTTATTGGTACTTGATGCAAATACAGGCCAGAATGCAATCTCTCAGGCAAGAGCTTTTAAGGAAATTACAGATGTAACAGGCATAGCTCTCACAAAGCTTGACGGAACAGCAAAAGGAGGAATTGTCATAGCAATCTGTAACGATCTGAAAATACCAATCAAGTTTGTCGGAATCGGCGAAAAAATAGAAGACCTAAGAGAGTTCGATCCAGATGAGTTTATAGAAGGACTCTTTGAGGAAGATACAGAAAACCCATGATAATTAGGACTTCTATACAAAGAAAATGAAGTTCATTATAAAAGGTGGGGAATTTTGAAGGAAGTCAAGAGAACTTTAGAGTATTACAATAGAAAAGCAAAAGAATTAATTGAAAAGTACGATAAGGCTCAAATGGAGGAAGTACAGAAGTTTTTATTGGAACATTTACCAAAAGGGGGAAGAGTTTTAGAGATAGGATTTGGTTCCGGCCGGGAGTTAAGATTTTTAATGGAAAAGGGATATCAAGTTTGGGGAGTAGATGGAGCAATCGAGTTTGTAAAGTTAGCGCAGGAGCGGTTTCCCCAAATATCCGACCGCTTTTTTCATTCTTTCCTTCCTGATTTGTATCTTCCTTCCAGCTTTTTCAATTTTTTCGATGCAATCATTTCAATTGCAGTGTTAATGCATATTCCTAAAAAGTATTACCGGAAAGTAGCAAGGAGCTTTATCAATTATTTAAAAAAAGAAGGAGTGGTGATTTTAAGCTATAGTCTAACTCCTCGTTCGGAAGAAGAACGTTTCTTTGAAACTATAAAACCTACTGAAGTTTTAAAGGCATTTGAATTAGAAGGATTTAAAAAGATAGATGAACTCTTAACCAACGATTCAGCTCTTGAAAAACGGGAAATCGTATGGATAACAGAGGTATATAAATATGCAGGAAACAATTGATGTTAGTAGTTTAATTAAAATTAATAAAATCATTGAAAGAGAGCGGAAAAGCAGTACTTATAAGTTGGCTCTCTTGAAAGCTACTATCTTGGCGGTTCAAAGATATGATCATTTGATAAAGGTTGAGAAAGGAGAAAAAGCTACAATTCCATTAGGACTGATTGTAGAAGACTGGTTTTTTACCTATTTACCTTTTGTATTTGAAAATGTATCGCAACAGAACAATAAAAGAGTTCTGAACAAGCAAATAGAAGAAGAGTATTGGAAAATTTTTAGTACTTTGCACTTAAAAGATAATTGGAAAGAAAGTTACGCTACGATTTTTAATCTATATCACTCTGAAGAAAAACTAAATCTTTTCGTTCCTCTTTTTAAGAAGTTAGCAAGAACGATAATTTCGAATCCAATGAAGTATAGTGGAGAAAGAGAGTATGAAATCTTTAAACCAAGAACTTTAATTGCTTTTCCTAAAAAGTCCATATCAAGGAAAGATTTAATTTTTGGTTTTGGAGAGTTTTCCATTCCTTTTTCTTTTTATTTAGTTTTCCGTTACTTAGGACAAAGTCTTTATGGTTTAACAACTATAACTCAAAAATGGAAGGAAATTACTTTTAAACTGAATGATGAAGTAAGAAAAGATAAAATAGAAGAGTTTTTGGTGGCGGATTTCTTGGCACAGAGAGACACATCTACAGTGAGAAGGTTACTATCTTCTGGTAACGTTTTCTGTGTCTGGAGTGGTAGAAAGATTAGAAAATTTGATATAGACCATTTGTTTCCTTATTCAGTATGGTTTAGTAATGATTTGTGGAACTTACTTCCTGCAAGTCCAGACTTGAATAGGAAGAAAAGTGACAAAATTCCATCTCCTGAACTGATAGAAAGGAAAAAAGATAATATTATTTACTATTGGGAAAGGTATAAAGCCTTGAAAAAGAACATTTTTACAGTCCAACGAGAAATTGCATTAGGTAAAAGGAAAAGTGAAGAAGAATATGTTGCTGCTTTATGTGAGAAGGCAGATTACTTAATTAATGAAAGAGGCTTAGAACCATGGGATCCAAAGATTTAACCTTTCAAGACAGTAAGAGTTTCAGAATGCTCTAAGAATCTTTCAAAATCTCCTTAGGATCAAAAGAGGTTGCTCGCAGAGCTGGATAAATACCTGAGATTAAGCCTATAAAAACAGAAAGAACAGATGAAATCATTGCTCCTTTAACAGGTACATAGACTACCCATCCTGCCATTTTTGATATCAAAACAACGATCAAAATGGCAATAACTATCCCAGATATAGCTCCTGTAAGAGATAGAATAGTTGATTCAATGAGAAACTGTTTAAAAATGTCCAATCTTGTGGCGCCAAAGGCTCTTCTGATTCCAATCTCAATCAACCTTTCATAAACAGAGAGTGTCATGACAGCCAATATTCCAAGAGCTCCAACGCTGAACGCTATGACCGCAACGATTATTGAGAGCTTTGAAAATATCTCCATTGCCTGCTTCTTTGTATTTGCTATGTCTTCATATCTACTTATTGTGAAATCTTTTTTTCCATGTCTTTTGAACAAAAGTCCTTCAACCTCTTTCATCATTTCAGGAATAATATCTGGAGAAACTGGCAGAATATAGATTCCATCAATGTAGTCAACGTTTGAAATCCTCTTAACAGCAGAAGTTATCGGAATGTAAACTCTTTCATCAAGATTTTCTCCACTCAAGTCTGTTCCTCTTCTCTCCATAACTCCAACAATTCTGTAGGGAGCATTGGTAAGGTAAATCGTTTTCCCGATTGGACAGGTCTCACCGTAGAGCTCCTCCGCCACATCCATTCCTATAACAGCAGTTTGCGATATTCCTTCCACATCCTCTTTTGTCAAAAATCTGCCACATACGGGATGGTAGTCTGCAACCTTTTCATATTCAGGAGTTACTCCAAAAACGTCTGCCTTTATCGATTTTCCACCGTAGTGAACATTTGGATTTACCTGTTTATAGGGAGAAACCACTTTAACAGAAGGACACTTTTCGGAAATAGCCTTAGCGTCTTTCAAAGTTAAAGTTGGATAGAAAGAGAGCTGTATTGTCCTTCCTCCAAGGTTCTTCACATCTCCTGGAATTACAACCATGACGTTAGAACCAAGAGTTCCAAGAGCCTTTAAAACCTGCTGTTTCATAGCTCCTGTGATGCCCATCATAAGGGTAAGGGAAAAGACCCCAATGGCTATACCTATACTCGAGAGTATCATTCTCTTTTTGTTCTCTTTAAAGTAAGAAACAAGTGACTTAACAGCCCCCATCTTACACCTTTGTCCTCAAAGCTTTAACAGGCTCCAAAAGAGAAGCCTTTCTGGCTGGGAAGTAAGCTGCAAGGAGTCCCACAAAGACTGAGAAAATGGTTGCAACAACAAAGGCTTTTACCGGATAGACCTCTGGAACATTAAGGAGTGGCAGTATGTAGTGAACAGCTCCATAACCGATAAGACTTCCCCAAAATACCGCAAATACTGATATAACAAGGCTTTCAAGGAGAATTCTAACAAGTACTGCTTTCTTAGTTGCTCCCACTGCCCTTCTCAAACCAATCTCCCACTGTCTTACGTGAACATTAATGTAGAAGATAGACGAAAGGACAAATCCACCAACAACAAGCGCTGTGGTTGAAGCTATTCCCAGAAAGAGAGCAAAGCTTGCAGAGAGCATTGAGAGAAACTTTTTAACAACAACAGGAGTTATTATTGTAAATTCATCTGGCTTGTGGTTCTTCAACAAGATTTGTCTTGTCTCTTTGACTATTTCATCGTATTGTGAAAGATCGAGAACCCTAAATCTAATAACAGACACTCTGTTAAATGTTTTCTCCACTACCTTATCAAAGACTCTGTAAGGAATGAAAACCCTGTTATCAAGGTTGTGTCCGTTAGGAGTTTTCCCTTTCTTTTTATAAACACCAATTATTTTAAACGGTGTCTTTCCGATCAGAATGATCTTTCCTATCGGATTCTGTCCAGGATAGAAAAAATCGCTGACGTCGTGTCCTACAACCGCAACCTTCCTGAAACTTCTAAAGTCGTCCTCAGTAAAGCCTCTACCAATTTCAATCCTGTAATCCCAGGAAAGAAGCCAGTCCTCCCCAACTCCAAAAACAGCAGAGAACTTAGGCATCTGGATATTTGAAATCATCATAGGTTTTACAATTCCATAAGTAAGGGCAAAAATACCTTCCAGTCTTGAGATTTCTTTAACATCTGAAAGCTCAAGGTTTTTTGTCACTCCACGGGGACCTTTCCCGATAGCACCCGAAATGATAAAAACGGAATCGGGCCCCAGCTTTTTTATAACCTTGTTTGCCTGGAGGTTGCTCCCTTCAATGGCAGAAACGATTAGAACCACAGAAGAGACACCAAAAACAATTCCCAGAAGTGCAAAAAATGTTCTTAGCTTATTGTAGATTAAAGAAGATAGAAGATCTTTTAGAAACAGCCTCAGCATTTTTTACTCTATTCTTCCGTCCTTAATTTTTATGATCCTGTTTGCATAGGAAGCAACTGCTGGATCATGGGTTACAACTACAACAGTCTTACCCTCTCTGTTTAACTCTGTAAATATCTCCATAACTGCCTTTCCAGACTCTGTGTCAAGCTGTCCGGTTGGTTCATCTGCAAGGATAATCTCAGGTGAGTTTATTAGAGCTCGTGCAATTGCTGTCCTCTGTTTCTGTCCTCCAGAGAGCTGGTCTGGTTTAAAGTTTATCCTCTCTGCCATCCCAAGCCTTTTAAGGATTTCTTTTCCCTTTTCTTCGGGAGGTTTATCTTTAAAGAGCTCCTTCCTGTACTTGGAATCAAGATACTCAACAGGCAGAATCACATTATCAAGAACGGAAAGGTATGGAACAAGGTAGAAAGCTTGAAACACAAAACCGATATATTTACCCCTTATTTTGGAAAGTTCATCGTCTGAAAGCCCCAGAACGTTTTTACCATCAAGGTAATACTCTCCAGAGGTCGGTCTATCAAGACAACCAAGGATATACATGAGAGTTGACTTTCCAGAACCCGAGGGTCCCATTATGGCAACAAATTCACCTTTCTCAATTTGAAGATCTATCCCCTTTAAGACCTCTGTCTCAAGATCACCCTGTTTGAAAACTTTTCTTATGTTCTTGAGCTCTATTAATGCCATTTTTACTTCCTTGTTACCTTCAGTGCTACAACGTCTCCTTCTTTTAAACCTTCTATCACCTCTGTAAACTGATCGTCGCTCCAGCCAACCTTAACAGGGGTTTCAACAACTTTCTTGCCAACAACCTTATAAACTATGTACTTTCCATTCTTCCACTTAACAGCAGCGTTTGGAACGACAAGAACATCTTTTTTGACTCCAGCTATTATTGAGTTGTGGGTTGTCATTTCAGGTCTCAAAAGTTTTACATCTTTAAACCCTCTCGCCACAACTATGTAATAGACAACGTTATTGAGAACTTTAGGTTTTGGATAGATCTCCTCAACCTTTCCCCTAAAGACTTTATCCCTGTAGGTATCAACTGTAAATTCAACTTCCATTCCCTTTTTCACCTTTCCAATTTCAGTCTCATCAACATATATCCAGTTCTCCAGTTTCTCGGGATCAAGAATTGTTACAAACTCAGGAGCGTTAAGCCCTGCAACGACAGTTTCCCCTTCCTGTGTTGAAACGAAGGATATGATTCCACTTTTTGGAGCGTAGATGTAGGAATAGGAGTACCTGATCTCTGCCTGCTTCAGGGCTGCTTTGGCTGTTTCAAGGTCAGATTTATACTTTGCTTTTAGTTCCTCTAAGTTTCTTTTCTCAATCTTAACGTCAAGCTCTGCCTTTTTCAGGTTCTCTTCAGCAGCCTTGAGAGAACTCCCTGCCTGTTCAAACTCAGCCTTAGCCTGTTTCAGCTTCTGTTGTGTTGTGTAGCCAATTTTGAAAAGACTTTCCTGTCTCTCATACTCCCACTTCTTCAAGCTGTAATTCTCTTTTTCTGCTTTTAGTTTTGCTTCTGCTGCTCTAAGTGAAGCAAGGGCAGATTTCAGCTTCATTTCCTGGGCTTTTATCTTCTCTGGATATGTCTTCTTCACCTCTTCAAGACGCACCTTTGCCTTTTCCAGCTCCTCTCTCAGCTCTCTGTTGTCAATTACAGCAATCAGATCCCCTTTCTTCACGTAGTCGCCAACCCTTACGTTTTCCTTTACAACGGTTCCAGAGATCCTTGCACCGACCTTAACCTCTCCGCCAACTTGTGGCTTTATTATTCCGGTGGCATCTATGACGTTCTTAACTTCTCCCTTTTTGACCTCTACAGTTTGAACAGGAACAAGTTCAACCTTTTTCTGTGATTTAATAAAGAAAAATCCAATAACCAGCAGAACAAAAACTAAGAAGACTGCTACTTTCTTCACCTCTCACCTCTCACTTCTCACCTTTTTCTTCTTCCTTTTCACCTGTTATCCGTCCCTCGCCACCTGTTACTTCCGGACAGTAGTTCTCCAGTTGCTTTTTTTAACTCATAGTATGCACTACTCAGACTAAGAAGAGAATTTATATAGCCTTCTTGCGCATTTTTCAGGTTATCAAACGCCTGAAGCAGAGCAACAATATCTGAAACACCCAGCTTATACTCATTGAAAGTTCTCTCATAAGCTTTCTTTGAATACTCAAAGAAGGATTTAGAGGATTTAACCTCTTCTAAGGCAGAATTTACCGACTCAACGGCGTTTAAAACCTCCCTTTTGATGGCATTTTCCTGCTTCCTTAGAGAAATCTCCTTTGAAACCAGATCCTTTTCCGCCGCAAGGGACTTAAATTTCGTTACGCCGCTGTCAAAAACTGGAAAATTCAGAATAGCAGAAAACTGATAGTTATTGTTCTCTGGGAAAAATTTAGTATCACTTCTTGTGTAGGAAGCCGAAAGGTTAAGCTGTGGAGAGAGGGTCTTTTGTTGGATTTTGACACTCAATTTTGCGACTTCTATCTCTTTCCGCAGGGCGCAAATCTCTGGTCTCGCTGAAAGAGCCCTTTTGACAAGTTTTTCAACTTCTGGAAGTTCCACTGTTTCAAAGAGCTCCACTTCCGGCTTTTCATTTTCTGAAAGTGAAAAGTTAACAAGTTCATTTAGGTTGTTAAACGTCTGATTGTAATCTCTCTCCGCTTTTCTTAAGGAACTCCTTGCGTTCTCAACATTTGCTTTAGATTTAAGAACATCTGTAATAAGAACCAGTCCTTTTTTATACTTTTCTTCTGATACATCAAGTATCTTTTCACTATTTTTCAGTAGTTCCTTTCTTATTTCTATTATCCTTTCTAATGCTTTTAACTTCAACAGGTAGTTAATTCCCTGATAATAAAGATCTAACCTGGTCTTTTCTAACTGCTCTCTGTTTACATCAATAGAATACCTATCAACCTTCAACTGAAGATTTCTCTGAAGATTTAGTGGATTAGCAGTGATTGAAACTCCAAGGCTGTACTGCTGATTCCAGGATTTTGAAGAAAAGCTCGTGTAAGGATAAAACTCGTCAAACTCTCCAGTTAACGAAACTTTCGGGAAATAGGATCGAAAGGTTGATTTTTCAAGTAGCTCTGATTTCTCTACAGAAACTCTTCCAATCGACAGATCAAGAGAGTTTTTATCTATAAGAGATTTGAGATCTGAGATTGTTAGGCTGAACGAACTCCCAGTAGTCAGAATAACCATAAGGAACAAGCTTATAGTTCTTCTCATTGATACCTCACACAGCCTACAAATATAAGCCAGACGACCAAAAGCTGTATTTGCAATTTTAATTAAACAAATTCATCAAAACAAAGATTGCACCCAGAATTTCAACTTGAACAAGGGAACTTTACCATAGCCAAAATCTATAAGTCTTAAATTGAACATAGATACATTTGTATTGAATTGCTAAATGATAATAATTATCATTAAGGAACAGAAAACGTCATCCAAAAGGAGGAGGTAACAATGGCACTTGTAGGACAAAAAGCTCCAGATTTTTGCCTCAACGCTTATGATCCAGTTGAGAAAAAGTACACAGAGGTTAAGCTTTCCAACTATGCAGGAAAGTTTCTTGTACTCTGTTTCTATCCAGCAGACTTTACATTTGTCTGTCCAACAGAAATCGCTGCTGTAAACGCTAAGATTGATGAAATCAGAGCTCTTGGTGCTGATGTTCTTGCAGTTTCAACAGACACACATTTCAGCCACCAGCTCTTCTGTGAAGTAGAACCTCTTCTCAAAGATCTCAAGTTCCCACTTGCTGCAGACCCAACAGGAAAAACTGCAAGGGACTACGGCGTTTATATTGAAGAAGCTGGACTTGCAAGAAGAGGAAGATTTATCATCAACCCTGATGGCATCATCGTAGCTGAAGAAGTTCTCAACCCACCTGTAGGTAGGAATGTTAACGAGCTTCTCAGACAGCTTGCTGCTTGGAAGCACGTTTACGAAAATCCAGATGAAGTTTGCCCAGCTAACTGGAGACCTGGTAAGAAAACTCTCAAGCCTGGTCCAGAGATTGCTGGAAAGGTTGGAACAGTTGTTACAATCGACGAACTTCTTGCCGAGTAATACTTTGGGGGCTTTGCCCCCTTCACAATAACTCCTTTAAGACCTTCCACAGATTTTCTAAATCTTCCTTAGAGTGTTCATAGTTGATTGTTATTCTTAACCTGCTCTCCTTAACCGTTGGTGGTCTTATGGCTGGAACAAAAAATCCCTTTTCCCAAAGTCCTTTTGCCAGCTCTAAGGCTTTTATCTCACTTCCAGTTAAGAAAGGAAAAATTGCAGAGCTCGAATTTATCCCCGTTAACTTCCTAAAAAATTCAATTTTCTCCTGCAAAAATTTCATTCTTTCAGAAACCAATTTCAGATTCTCTAAGGTTTGACAGGCAATGTGAGGCGGAAGAGCCGTTGTGAAAATGAAACTTCTACACTTATTCACAAGGTATTCTCTTAAAACTTTAGTTCCAGCAACAAAAGCTCCGAACGTTCCAAGGGCTTTCCCGAGAGTTCCAACTATGACGGTTCTCTCATCAGGAATTAAGTCGAAGAGTTCCAGAGAAGACCAACCAACTACGCCTGTTGCATGGGCATCGTCAATAATTAAAACGGCATCGTATTCTTCCTTTAACCGAAAAAGTTCAGACAGGGGGGCAATGTCTCCATCCATACTGAAAACAGAATCTGTGACAATGAAGCAATTTCTGTATTTTCTCCTTTCCTTAGATAAGAGGAACTCTAACTCTTCAACGTTACAATGGCTGTAAACTTTTACAGTAGCCTTTGAGAGCCTACAACCATCAATTATAGAGGCGTGGTTGAGTTCATCAGAAAGGATTAAATCTCCCTCCCTTGCAAGAGTTGAGATAACCCCAACGTTTGCCATGTAGCCGGTTGAGAATAAAAGTGCAGATTCTGTTTTCTTTATTTCTGCAAGCTTCTCCTCAAGGAGCTCATGAATCTCAAAGTTTCCACAGACAAGCCTTGAAGCTCCAGAGCCGCTTCCCCATCGTTTAAGACATTCACAGTTAAAGTTTGAAGCAAGTGAGAGGTAGTCGTTTGAGGAAAAATTAAGAACTCTCTTTCCATTTACAGTAATCTCTTTTCCCTGTGGCGAGAAGAGAGTTTTGAGTTCTCTGTAAAGATTCTTCTTTTTTAGCCCCTTTAACTCTTCTTCTAACCACTTCAAACGTTTCCTCCCAACCGCGGCAGAGACCAACCCTTCTCTATTGCAAGAATTCTAACAAGCAGAATCAGAAGAAGTGTTGAGAAAGAGGTAATCTCAACTGGGAATCCCAGCTTTTCAAGAAAGATAAAGACAACTCCACCAATGATTGAACAGGAAGCATAAAAATCCTCTTTCAGGATGAAAGGAATTTCACCTGTTAACACATCGCTGATCAACCCACCGCCTGTTCCAGTTATAAGACCAAGGAGAACAACTCCAAAGGAATTTATCCCGCTCTCCATTCCAACAATAAATCCTGTAACCGAAAAAGCCGCAAGTCCCACAGCGTCAAAGTACTTTATCACCTTTTTAGTCGAGAGATCTTTTCTGAGCTTTAAGTAGAAAAGAAGAGCAAACACTATTCCCAGAAAAGTGATTGTAATGTCTTTGTAGCCTGTAAAAGCCATTGGGATTCTATTAACGATTAAATCCCTGGTTATTCCACCGCCAAGGGCTGTTAGAAAACCAAGAGTCACAATTCCAAGAAGATCAAGGTTTTTATTGATTCCTTTATAAACTCCAGAAGCAGCAAAAGATAAAAGACCAATGGCGTTGAAAAGCTCAAACAGGCTCATTGCTGATTGAGACCATATTTGTTGAGTTTTCTATAAAGATTTGAAATATCTATTTCCATAAAAGCTGCAGCCTTTTTCAGGTCACCATTGAATTTTTTAAGTACTTCCTCAATGTAGTTCTTCTCAAACTCTTCTTTGGCTTTTCTCAAAGGAAGGTTGGAATAGGCACTCACCGTTTTAGAACCAGAAACCTTTGATGAAAGATGCTCTTTTGCACTTTCAATAACGTTGAGAAGCTTTTCATATTTAATCGGCTTCTCTATAAAGTCAAACGCTCCAAGTTTCATTGCTTTTACAGATGTCTCGACAGTTCCATGTCCAGAGACTATTATCACAGCTATCGTCTGGGTAAGTCCTCTATCATGGAGAACTTTTAAAACTTCCATCCCGGAAGCTCCAGGCAGGAATAGGTCAAGAATCAATATCTCTGGTTTGACATCTTCAACCACACTTACAACTTTTGATCCCAATTCTTCAATAAAGACTTCAAATCCCTCTTCTTCAAGTATCTCTCTCAAAGTTTCTCTTATCGTTTTTTCGTCATCAACTATTAGAACTCTCATCTATCACCTTTGGATAGCCTGGAAAGAGTTTCGCATTAAAAGTTTTCAAAAGCTTATCAATTTTCTCTTCTGATTCAGGAGAAATTTTAACTTCTTTTTTCCTCGTTCCATTGTCTATTTCTACAAGTTTTACTTTCTTTCCAAATTTTTTCTCAAGCTCATTTATCCTTCCTTTCAGGAGATCAAAAGCAGTTCGATTCTTTGGAATGACCTCTACAAAGTCTCCTTTGTCGTTAGTTTCCCTTATGTATATGTCTTCTAAACTATTTTTTTCTACTGTCTCTTCAGTTTTTTTTTCAGGCAAAGAGAGTTTTAAGTTCCCAGAGAGTAATTCTCCTATCCTCTTCAAATCCTTAAAGTATGAAAGCTTAAAAAGGTAGAAAAAGAGAGCTGTATATGGATAAGGATGGAAAGCTACAGATCTGTGAGCTTCAGAAAGTATCTTAAAAGCTGCAACGAGCTCTTCATCTGTAAACTCTTCACCTTCTATAAATTCTTTTTCTACTCTTTCAAGGAGTTGTTTAATAACAAAAAGAGGGTTGTATCCCTGATTTTCTAATTTCTTCAGTTGCTCCCTTAACTTCTGCTTATTTCCAGAAAAAGAAAGTTTGAGAATCTCAACGATGTCTTTACCAGTCAGAACTCCAAGAAATTCAGAAACCTCTTTTGCTTTAACTTCACCACTTCCAAAGGCTATAGCCTGATCAAGGAGGCTTTCTGCGTCCCTCATACATCCTTCGGAGGCTGTTGCAATGAGATAAAGAGCTTCTTCTTCGTAACCAACACCCTCTTTCTGGCAAATTTCTCTCAAAGTTTCTACCATCAACTCTTTCGGAATCTTCCTGAAGACAAACTTCTGACACCTCGAGAGAATAGTTGGAGGAATCTTGTCTATCTCCGTTGTTGCAAGAATGAAAACAACATGCTCTGGGGGTTCTTCAAGTGTTTTGAGAAGAGCATTAAAAGCTTCTTTGGTAAGCATGTGGAATTCATCAATGATATAGACCTTTTTCTTTCCCTTTACAGGAGAGTAGTTGACAGACTCTCGGAGCTCCCTTATCTGGTCAATTCCCCTGTTTGTTGCAGCATCAATCTCTATAACATCGGGGAAAGAGCCTTTTGAGATTGCAAGACAGTTTGGACACTGATTGCACGGTTCACCATCGTTTAGATTTTCACAGTTAAGAGCTTTAGCAACAATCCTTGCTGTTGTGGTTTTACCTACACCTCTTGGACCGGCAAAGATGTAAGCGTGAGCAAACCTTCCAGTCCTGATTGCGTTCTTGAGGGTCTCGGTTATGAACTCCTGTCCGGTAACTTCAGAAAACTTCTTTGGTCTGTATTTCCTTGGTATAGCAACGTAAGCCATAACTCTCCAGTCAAGACTTCCTTAGTGATTTCCAAATTATACTCCCATAAGGAACTTTTTAGAACGATGAATCTTTAAGATTACTATTTTGACTGTATCGTTGAAGAAGAATCAGAGGATGAAACAAAGCCCAGATAGTAGGAAACCTCAAAGGAAAATCATTCTCTATACTTTCTTCTTGAAACTTCAAATTCTCTCCTCGTATATTGGTTTCTCTATTTTGTAGAAAATGCCTATCGGAATTCTTACCTCTTCTCTGTCATCGTTGTAGTTCCACTTGTGAGCCCGTCTCATTGCGTCTTGAAGATTAGTTGGGTTGTGTTCTATCTCTTCAAGTTTATAGCAGTGTTTTCTGTAAAACATAAAGAGGTTAAAAAAAGTTACACAGGGCTGTAAAACATCAACAAATGAAAAACCTTTGTGAAGAATTGCAGCCTTGAAAATCTCTTTTAAGTGAGGGATATCTCCTGCGAACCCTCTTGCCACAAAAGTAGCCCCAGCACTCAACATGAGGGCTAACGGATTCATTGGATCCTCTGGAGATCCCTCAGGAGTCGATTTTCCCTTAAACTTTGAAGGACTCGTTGGCGTAAACTGTCCAGTTGTAAGGCTGTAGGATTTGTTATCGTGAACTATCACTGTAATGTTCACGTTTCTCTTTGCTGCAAAAATTAAATGGGATATTCCTTCTGCGTAGATGTCCCCATCCCCAACAAATCCAATGCAAACAAGATTATCGTTTACTATTCTCATTCCTTCAAGGTTACTTAGAGCTCTTCCATGAATTGAGTAGAAACTGTTTAGATTCAAGTAGTCAACAATCCTCCCGTGACATCCAATTCCAGAGGCTATTACAAAATTTTCTATCGGTATCTCTTCGGAAAGCTCAGCCACTACTTCTTCAAAAGCCCTCATTATTCCAAAGTTTCCACATCCAGGACACCATGTATTTTCAGCGTAGGTCTTTAAGTTCAAAGTTTTCATTTTGCCCCTCCCTCAGAAATTCTGTTAATTCTTCTTTGAAAATTGGCCTTGTATCGTACTTTCTGAAGCAACTTGTAGCTTTGATTCCGTAAGTATTGAGGAGTTTTTCAAACTGACCAGAGACTGAAAGTTCAACAACTACGACTTCTTCAGCACCTTCCATCTCTTCTTTTATTCTTCTTTCTGGAAAAGGTTCAAGGTAGAGAGGCCTTACAACCTTATAGCCAAATTCCCTTCCAACTTCATCACAAACTCCAGCATTCTCTCCCCAGGTTATGATGATTCTCTTTGAGTTTTTGTCTCCCTCAACCTTTACTGTATCGTTTCTGCTGCTGAAATAGTTATAGATTGTCTTCTGTTTCCTTGCTCTTTTCTCTTTCATAAGCTTTACTTTCTCTGCATCTTCAACTGTTATTCCATACTCATCGTGCTCATAGCTTATTCCTTTTACAACTGCTCCTTTGGTCCCTGGAAAAGCAAGCGGAGAAATTCCATTTTCTGTTAACTGGTATCTTTTGTACTCTCCCTCTCCATTCCAAAGTTTTGGCTCTTCAACAACTTTTCTTTTCTCTATGTTTTCTGTAAAAAAACTTTCCCCAACGCTTTTACTTCCAAGAACAATCACTGAAGTTTGAAACTTCCAGGCAAGGTTTAATGCTTCCCTTGTTAGTTCGTAGCACTCCGTAGGATTTCCCGGAGCAACAACAACCCTCGTAAAATCACCATGTCCTGCGTAAAGGACAAAGAGGAGGTCGGACTGCTCTGTATAGGTTGGCAAGCCTGTTGACGGACCTCCTCTCTGAGCTTCGTACATGACAACTGGCACTTCACTCATTCCAATTAAGCTGAGAGTTTCTGCCATAAGGGCAAATCCACCGCCAGAGGTTCCCGTCATTGCCCTTCCACCTGCAAAAGCTGCACCAACGACCATATTTATAACGCCGATTTCGTTTTCAGGATGGATAACCTTTACTCCAAACTCTTTCTTATGAGCTGCTAAATAGTGAAGGACTGGAGAAGCTGGAGTCATTGGATAGGCTATATAGACGTCAAGTCCTCCATCAACTGCCCCAAGGGCAATTGCTTCACTTCCCGAAATGTATCCCCCCTTTTCTTTCTTTGAACCTTTCTAACTTTTCAACTTCTTCAGCAAGTTCATAAGCCTGTCCCAAAATTTTTTTGTTTTCCTCAACGTTTTTAAGGCTTCTTATTACCTCTATTCCCTCTTCAATTGGAATTCCAAACGTTTTTAAAAGAGTTCCTAAGATTGCAGTGCTCCTCATTACTCCTTTAGCAATTTTTCTTATTGGCAGTTTTTTGGCTTCAAAATCCACCGATTCATCAACTATCCAGTAAGTACTATCCTTTGCTTCTTCTTTATGTTTTTCAACACTTCTCCTATCAAGTGCAACAATTACATCCGTACACTTCACAGGAGATTTAATCTCTGAATCTGAAAATCTGACTGTTGAGAAGTTGTGACCTCCTCTGATAAGAGAGGGGTAGTCATGGTAGGTAAAAACCCAGTATCCCCTGTTTACAAGAACCTTTGCAAAGAGGTTTGCCGCTTCCTTTACCCCCTCTCCCGCTTTCCCTCCAATCAAAACTACTCTCTCCATAATGTTCTCCTTAAAACGTTAACAGCTCTATATGGATCGCCGTAAACTGGAATTTTTTCTCTTCTCAAAATCTCAACACCAACTTTTACTGTGTGTCCCCCCATAAGACATCCAACAACAGGCTTATCTGAAATTTCCCTAAACCTGACTATCTCGTGGGCAATTTCCGGAATGTCTGTCATGGACTGAGGAGTAACTATGACAATTGCACCATCCCAGCTTTCAAATCTTGAAAGAACATCAAAAGCTTTTCTGTACCTGTCAGAAATTGCATCTCCTATGAGATCAACAGGATTCATCCTGCTCCAGTTGGATGGGAGAAACTTTGAGAGTTCTTCCTTAACTGGTTCTATATCTGCAAGCTTTAAGCCAAATGTAGAAACGTAATCTGAAGCTAAAGCTCCAGGTCCTCCAGCGTTCGTGATAATAAGAACCCTATCTCCCTTTACTCTTCCATAGGCAGAGAGAAACTGACAGCAGTCAAAAGCCTCTTCTATAGTATCAACGACAATTCCCCCTTTTGTTTCAACTGTATCTTTGAAAACTTTAAAGTCACCAGCCAAAGAACCTGTATGGGAAGATGCTGCTCTTTTCCCTTCTTCTCCCCTTCCAACTTTCAGGAAAACGGAAGGCTTTTCCTTCAAGAGTTCAAGAAGCGTATCTCCAAGTTCCAATCCCTCAACATAAGAAAGAATCACCTTTGTTTCATTATCTCTGGTTGCAAGCTCAAAGGCTTCAGTTATCTCAATGTCTGATTGATTACCAAGGCTGATTATCTCTGAGAAGCCAATTCCTTCCTCAATTGCTCTATCTATAACAGCAGTTATTAAAGCTCCGCTCTGAGAGAGAAAAGAAATATTTCCTACTGGTGGGGTTAAACTTGAGAAAGAAGCGTTTAGCTTTAAGGAAGGGACTATAAACCCGAGAGTATTGGGTCCCAGAATCCTTATTCTATATTCTGAGGCTATCCTTACAACTTCTTCTTGAAGTTTTCTTCCTTCTTCTCCTGTTTCAGAAAACCCGGCAGAGATAATGACTACAAGTTTTGCTCCTTTCTTTCCACACTCTCTGACAACATCCGGAACAACCTTCGCTGGAACTGCAACAACAGCACAATCAAGAGGCTCTGGAATTTCTAAAACAGACTTATAACATCTTTTACTCAGAATCTCCTCATACTTTGGGTTCACCGGGAATACACTCCCTTTGAATCTTTCAAGATTTCTTAGAAGAGCGTATCCAACCTTTCCTGGATCTGGAGTTGCTCCAATAACTGCAACCGTTCTGGGTCTGAAAAGATTTTCTTCAAGTTTTTTAAACTCTTTCTTCTTTTCAGGCTCTTTAAGGATCGCTCTTCCATCTGCTGGAACGACCCTTTCTTTTGTTATGAAAACGGGATTTAGATCCATCTCATAGATTTCCGGATTCTCCCAAAGGAGCCGTTGAAGCTTCTTCAAGAAATCGATAAAGAGTTCCAAGTTTCCCTGGTAGCTTCTAAATCCTTCAATCAGCCTGTAAAGTTTTGTTTCCTTCAATTTACTATTTATCTCTTTTTCGTCGGCAGAAACCGGAATGAAGACAACATCCTGAAAAAGTTCAACTAAAATTCCACCACTACCAACACCGATTACATGAGAAAATGAGGAGTCTCTCTTAACCCCGACAAAAGCCTCTATTCCTGACAACTTTTCCTCAACAATGAACTGATCAACTTCAGGGAATCTTTCCTGGAGCTCTTTAACTTTTTCTATCAGTTCTTTTCCATTGTTAACAAAAACAACCCCTCCAGAGTTGCTTTTGTGGATAATCTTTCTGGAAACCACCTTAACAACAGCGGGAAACTTCTGCCAGGTCGGTAAATCCTCCCTCCTAAAGACCTTAAACTGAAGGGTATTTATTCTGTATTTTGCTAAAAGTTCAAAAACCTCCGGCTCTGTCAGGAACATTTCCCCTCCCTTTTCCTATTATATACATTTCGATAAATCTTCAATCTGAAGTTTTTCTATTTCCAAAGAATTTAGTAAAATGTTCCCTACCACTTTCGGGGGTGCTGATTATGCTTTTCAAGAAGCCTCAGGTTGCGTTCTATCCCTTTATGGTTTTGAGAGACGACTACAAGTGTGTAAGATGTAAATCCTGTGTTGATCAGTGCTCGTTTAGTGCCACTTATTACGATGAAGACCTTGATATGATCGTGAACCATCATGAAAACTGCGTCAACTGTAAAAGGTGTGAAGCTTTCTGTCCAACCGATGCAATCAAAGTTGTTAGAAATCCTTCAACTTTCCATCCCGACGCCAACTGGACTGGAGAGGCAATAAGGGATATTCACACCCAGATGTTAACAGGAGCGGTTATCCTTACATCAACAGGAAATGACAAACCTATAAAAAATTACTTTGATCACCTTCTTCTTGACGCCTGTCAGGTAACAAACCCTCCAATTGATCCCCTCAGAGAACCTATGGAGTTAAAAACTTTCATTGGCAGGAAAACCGATCAAGTTGAGTTTGATGAAGATGGAATAAACATAAAAACGAAAATCGGAAAGCAGCTTGAACTTGAAATTCCAGTTCTTTTTTCTGCAATGTCCTACGGTTCAATCAACCTCAACCTCCAGAAGGCAATGGCAAGAGCTGCAAAGGAGTTTGGAACTCTCTGGAACACTGGAGAGGGTGGTCTCCACAAGAGTCTAAGAGAGTACAAGGACTGGACAATCGTTCAGGTAGCTTCCGGAAGGTTTGGAGTTGATCTTGACTACCTTGAGACATCTGCAGCCATTGAGATAAAGATCGGTCAGGGAGCAAAGCCTGGAATCGGGGGACACCTGCCAGGTGAAAAGGTAAACGAGGGAATCGCTGAAACCCGTATGATTCCAGTTGGAGCAGATGCAATCTCTCCAGCTCCTCACCATGACATTTACTCAATTGAGGACTTGAGACAGCTTATCTACGCCCTCAAAGAGGCAACAAACTACGAAAAACCTGTCTTTGTAAAGATTGCAGCGGTTCACAACGTTGCTGCAATAGCCTGCGGTATCGCCCATGCTGGAGCTGATGCCATCGCAATTGATGGTGTGAGGGGCGGAACTGGAGCTACTCCAAAATCTCTGAGAGACCATGTTGGAATTCCAATAGAACTTGCAATTGCAGCAGTTGATGACAGGCTGAGAAAAGAGGGACTTAGAAATGAAGTCTCTCTCATAGCTGCTGGAGGATTCAGAAGTGCAGTTGATGTTCTCAAAGCTATAGCTCTCGGTGCCGATGCAGTTTACATAGGAACAGTTGCAAAGCTTGCGGCTGGTTGCACCCAGTGTCAGCAGTGTCACACTGGAAAGTGTGCCTGGGGAATAACAACAAACGATCCAAGACTTGCAAAGAGACTCAATCCAGATATTGTTGCTGAAAACCTCTACAACCTTCTGAGAGCCTGGGCGCATGACATAAAAGAGCTCCTTGGAGCTATGGGAATAAACGCAATAGAGAGTATCAAAGGAAACAGACTGAGACTCAGAAGCTGGGGACTCACTGAACAGGAAAACAAAATCCTCGGCGTACTCCCTGCCGGAATGTAGGAGAGGTGAAGATGTCAAAGAAGAGAAAGCTTATGAAGGTCTATCCAATAGAGGAGAACTGCATCTCCTGCAGGTACTGTGAAGTTGCCTGCACAATGGTTCACAGCGAAACGCAGGATCCAGTTAAAGCCTACAAGCTCGAAGGTCTTCTCCCAAGAGCAACTGTAGAGGTAAAAGGGGCGGTTTCACTCTCTCTTATGTGCCGCCACTGTAAGCACCCGTTCTGCCTTGATGCCTGCATCTCCGGTGCAATAACCCAGGATGAAGATGGAAGGGTAAGGCTTGACGAAGATAAGTGTGTAGGTTGCTGGGGATGTGTTCTGGTCTGTCCATTTGGTGCAGCTCATCCGTACGTTGAGAAAAAACACTCCTTTAAGTGTGACATCTGTGAAGATAGAGGATTTCCCGCTTGTGTTGAAGCATGTCCAAATAGAGCTCTTATCTATGACTTTGAGAGGTAGAGGGAATGAGATACGTAATTATTGGAAACAGTGCAGCAGCGGTAGGGTGTATAACTGGAATCAGAAAAGTAGATAAGGAAGGCGAAATAGTTGTAATTTCCTACGAGGATAGGTGTTACTCAAAGCCTATGATTGCAGATGTCCTGATAGATTATCCCGATGAAAAGCTCCTCTACAGAGATAAAGATTTCTTTGAAAAGAACAACGTAACCCAGATACTTGGTCATAAAGCCATTAAGATAAATCCTGAAAGCAAAGTGGTAATCCTCGACTCAAATGAAATGGTCCCCTACGATAAGTTACTCATATCAACTGGTGGAGTTCCTTTTGTTCCACCAATTCCTGGAAGAGAAAAAGAGGGCGTTTTCACTTTTACAGAACTTGGCAGTGCAAAGAAATTCAAAAAGTATATAGAAGAAAACGGTGTTGAAAAGGTTGTAGTTATCGGTTCAGGATTTATTGGACTCGAAGTTGCCTATTACTTAAGAGAAATTGGAAAAGAAGTTATAGTTGTGGAACTCCTCCACAGAGTTCTTGGGAAAGCCCTTGATAAAAGAGGCTCAGAAATCGTAGAAAATATGCTCAGAGAGAAAGGTGTTCAATTCATTTTTAACAACACAGTTGAAGAAATCTTAGGAGAAGAGAAAGTAAGCAGCGTAAAACTCAAAAGCGGTGAAGTTCTGAAAACAGAAGCGGTTGTTATCGCAATCGGTGTAAGGCCGAACGTTGAACTTGCAGAAACTGCAGGAATAGAAGTAAACAGGGGAATAGTTACAGATAATCACCTGAGAACAAACGTTCCAGACATTTATGCTGCCGGTGATTGTATCGAGTGCATAGATATTACAGATGGAACGAAAAAGAATTTACCTCTCTTCCCCCTTGCCTTTGAACAGGGACTCATTGCAGGTCTCAACATGGCTGGAAAAGAGATAACTTACTTGGGAGGCTTACCTCTCAACTCACTGAAATTCCTTGAAAAACCTGTTTTGAATGCTGGAATCGTTGAGCCCCCAGACAGCACCTATGAGGTTCTGGTTAACGATAAGTTTGAAAAGAAGGGATACTACAGAAAGGCTATCCTGAAAGATGGAAAACTTGTAGGATTTGTTGCAATTGGAGAAATAGACAGAGTCGGAATCCTTACAAACGTAATAAGACAGAAGATAGATGTATCAAATATCAAAGAGAGACTTGTTTCTCTTGACTTTGGACTTGTTGACCTACCAGCAGAGTGGAGAGAAGAGAAGCTTAAAGAGGACAAAACGGCTTACAAAGACTGGAGGCCTGTGGGATGATCGAAAGATGTGAAATGTCGGGCTGTGGCCTTGCAGGGATAGTAAATAGAGATGGAAAGAAGATTTCAGGGAAGTACATATACGATTCGATCACTTCTATGAAAGAACGTGGAAACGGAATGGGGGCAGGGTACGCTGCCTATGGGATATACCCAGATATGGCAGAGTACTATGCGTTTCATGTAATGCTTGATGACCTGGACGTTGAATCCGAGGTTAAGGCTGTTTTAAACAAGTTTTTCAAAATCGTTAAGAGTGAAATAATTCCAACAAAAAGTGTCCCATCTCTATACAAGAAAACAAAACCACCAGTTTTCTACAGATACTTCGTTGAGCCAAAGGACGATGCAAAGCTCCCACTGGAAAGCGAAGAAGATATGGTAGTAAGAGCGGTTATGACTATAAACGATGGAATAAGAGGAGCTTACGTAATATCCAGTGGGAAAAACATGGGAGCTTTCAAGGGAGTTGGTCACCCAGACGAGATTGGTGACTTCTTTGAGATAAAGGAATACGAAGGTTATATATGGCTTGCACATACGAGATTCCCAACCAACACTCCAGGTTGGTGGGGTGGAGCTCACCCATTTACTCTCCTTGATTGGGCAATTGTTCACAACGGAGAGATTACCTCTTACGGAACCAACAAGAGATACGTTGAAATGTTTGGCTATAAGTGTACCCTTTTAACGGATACAGAGGTTGCAGCTTATCTCTTTGACCTTCTTTTCAGGAAACACAGACTTCCAATCAGAGCTGTTTTCATGGCAATGGCAGCTCCATTCTGGAAGGATGTTGATTACTATAAAGAAATTGGAATGGAAAAACTTTTCGATGTGGCAAAGATGATAAGGACAGTCTATGCTCCGGCAATGCTCAACGGTCCTTTTGCGATGCTTTTTGCATTCAAAGATGGCGTTATCGGATTTAACGACAGAATTAAGCTAAGGCCCTTCGTTGCAGCAATCGATGGTGATACAGTCTATATGGCAAGCGAAGAGTCTGCAATAAAGGTTGTCTGTAAAGAGCCTGAAAAGGTTTGGATGCCAAAGGCTGGAGAACCTGTTATAGCTCTTTTAAACCACTGTAAAGAGGAAGACGTCTGCTATCCTGCTCAAAGGAGTTGAAGATGGAAGTGAGACAGATTTCAGAGGATACTTACGAAATCATCTGTGGGACGACTCACTATAGAGAGGTAAATAAAAAAGTTAAAGAGCTGGTTAAAAACGGAGCTAAAAAGGTAGTTCTTAAAGAAGTTTGCGGTCAGAGGTACATTGGAACCGGAATAAAGGAAAACGTGAAGATTGATATCTACGGAACGGCAGGAAACGACCTTGGAATCTTCCTCTACGGTCCTGAAATAGAGGTCTTTGGAAACGCTCAGGATGGCGTTGGAAACACAATGATGGCCGGAAAGATCATTGTTAGAGGACATGCTGGAGACGTCTGTGGATACGGAATGAGAGGTGGAAAGGTTTACATAGAGGGAGACGTTGGATACAGGGTTGGCATTCACATGAAGGGATATAAGCACTTAATTCCAACATTTATCGTTGGCGGTAAAGCTGGAAACTTCTTCGGCGAGTACATGGCAGGTGGAAGGTTAATACTTCTTGGACTTAACAGAAAGCCTGAGGAAGACATCGTTGGAGACTACTGTGCAACTGGAATGCACGGTGGCGTGATGTATGTAAGAGGAGAAGTTCCCCAAAGGTACTTGGGTAAGGAAGTTAAGGTTTTTGAAGTAGATGAAGAGGATATGAAGATTTTAAGGGAAGAGCTCAAAGGCTTTTCAGAAGCTTTCAACATTCCGGTCGAGGAGATTCTCTCAGAACCGTTTACAAAAATCGTTCCAGTTAGTACAAGACCTTACGGAAGGATGTACGCCCACAGATGGGGTATTGCAAGCGGAGTTATTAAGTGATAAGCAATAAGCAAAGTATCGTCATATATTGGCATATTCCACATTCGGGGGCAAGTCTCCGCCTTAGCTATGCGGGGATAAGCCCCGATTTCATTTTTAGGAAAAAAGATGAAAAGGGGAAAAATTAACATAGATGTTTATTTGGATTTTGATAACATTTGGGGAGGATTATTAAGAGAATCAGAAAAACAGTTTGAAGACAAGTCCCACAGATTAACCTCTATTGAACACTTCAAGAATTCCTAAGGAGTCACCAAAGGGTAAAATATGCTTAACAAATAGTGGAGGTTAAACATTGTACAGCTATCCAGATAACAAAGGAAAGTTTGGAATATACGGTGGTAAATACGTTCCTGAAACTTTGATGGCAGCTCTTTCAGAGCTTGAGGAAAACTATTACAAAATCAAGAATGATCCATCGTTCCAGGAAGAGTTCAACAAATTGCTTAGAGAGTACGTTGGACGTCCTACACCATTACAGTACGCAGAAGGATTCTCAAAGTACCTTGGAAATGGAATTAAGGTTTATTTAAAGAGGGAGGACTTAAACCACACTGGAGCTCATAAGATAAATAACGCCCTTGGTCAAGCCCTCCTTGCAAAGCGTATGGGCAAGAAGAGAATCATTGCCGAAACTGGAGCTGGACAGCACGGAGTTGCAACAGCCACCGCCTGTGCATTTTTAGGTTTAGAGTGTGTTGTCTACATGGGAGAAGAGGACGTAAGGAGACAGGCTCTAAACGTTTTTAGAATGGAGCTTCTTGGAGCTAAGGTTGAAGTTGTAAAGAGCGGAAGCAGAACGTTAAAGGATGCTGTAAACGAGGCAACAAGGGACTGGGTAACAAACGTAAGGACAACTCACTACATAATTGGATCAGCAGTTGGTCCTCATCCCTACCCTGAGATGGTAAGAGACTTTCAGTCTGTTATCGGAAGAGAAACTAAGGAACAGATATTAAAGTCTGAAGGCCGACTTCCTGACACAATCGTTGCCTGTGTTGGCGGCGGAAGCAACGCAATAGGAATTTTCTATCCGTTCATTGAAGACGAGGACGTCAGGCTTGTCGGCGTTGAAGCTGGTGGATATGGCATTGACACAGATAAACACGCTGCGACCTTGTGCAAGGGAACAGTAGGAATTCTCCACGGCGCTAAATCCTATCTTCTACAAACTGAAGACGGACAGATAACCCCAACTCACTCTGTTTCTGCAGGTCTTGACTATCCTGGTGTTGGTCCAGAACACTCTCTTCTCAAGGATATAAATAGAGCGGAGTATTATGCGGTAACTGATGATGAAGCCCTTGAAGCGTTTCAAATACTTTCAAGAACTGAGGGAATAATTCCAGCTCTTGAAAGCTCCCATGCCATTGCCTGGGTAATAAAGAATAAAGATAAACTGGAAGGACAGTTAGTTGTTGTTAACCTATCTGGAAGAGGAGACAAGGACGTTAATCAAGTTAGAGAAATCCTTGAGGAGAGAAGAGATCTTCGCCTATGGTAGATGAGATAACAGGATTACTCTCAAGAAAAGCTTTTTTTAAAAAGTTACAGGAAATACCTGAAGAGGAAGATAAAATAATTCTTTTTTTGGACATAGATAACTTTAGAGTAATCAATCTTTCTTACGGTTATGCTGTAGGAGATTTAATACTCAAAAACACAGGTCTTTACATAAAGAAAGGACTTTCAAAGTACTTTTCCAAATTCTTTATTGCAAGAACTGGTTCCAATACCTTTGGAGTTGTAATTCTTGATGAAGTTCCTCTTGTAAGAATCGAAGAAGCTTTCCATAAATATCTCAAGAAAATAAGCTTTAAAAAAGGAAATGAAGTAATTTCTATTACTTTAAGTGGAGGCGTAAGTAGCGGTAAACAGAACGTTGAAGATCTTATTGCAAAAGCTGAGGCTGCCCTTTTCTCAGCAAAAGAAAGTGGAAAGAGTACTCTTATTGTAAATCAGAGCTCTAAGTTTGCAGATGTAATGAAGATCCAAGAGTTCAGAAGAAAGCTAATTCAGGCTATTGAAGAAGGAGGAGTTACACCCTTCTTCCAGCCTATCGTTTCTCTTAGAACAGGTAAAATTTTTGCTTATGAAGTTCTTGCAAGGATTTTTTACAGAGACGAAGTTCTGAGAGGAGACTACGTCTTTGCGGTTGCAGATAGCTTTTCTCTAACACCCGAGATAGATAAACAGGTATTCCTGAAAGCAATAGAGTTTGCAAGCGATGACTATAAACTCTTTTTTAACCTTTCTATGAAATATTTTGTAAAAGAGCTTAATTTTATCTTCCAAACGATGAAAAAACGTCCTCACCATTGTAAAAACATAGTTCTTGAAATAACAGAATCCCAAAGGATTTTCAACGAAGGAATAGCAAAAAGTTTTTTCCAGATGTTTAAAGAGTTTAATATTGGCATAGCTGTGGATGACTTTGGAGCAGGCTATTCAAATTTCATGTATCTAAAGAAGTTCCCTGCAGATGTTCTAAAGATAGATGGAGGTTTTATAAAGAATGCAAAGAACAACATTAAAGACCTGACGATTGTAAAATCGATTGTCGATGTAGGAAGAGCTTTCAGACTTAGAACATTAGCAGAGTTTATAGAGGATGAAGAGACTTACAGGATTATGAAAGACATTGGCGTTTCACTTGGACAGGGTTGGTTTATTGGAAAGCCAGCACCTGAGCCTCAAAAAGTAAAAATTAAATTAAGTTAAAAAGGGGTGCCTAATGGCACCCCTTTAGTTATTCTTTATCTTCACCTTCCTCTTTCTCACCTTCAGTGCCTTCTGCTGTCTTTATTTCAGCTTGCTTTGGAGGAATTTCTTTCTCTACTTCAAAGGTGAATTCGCCTTTTTCTTTATCGTAGTCAATCTTAACAGTATCTCCATCCTTCACTGTGCCTTCAAGAATCTTTACAGATAGTGGTGTTTCAATATCTCTCTGGATTGTTCTTCTGAGAGGTCTTGCACCAAACTCTGGAACGTAACCTCTCTTGGCAAGTGCAGATTTTGCTTCCTCTGTAAGAACAATCTTAATTCCTCTTTCTTCCAGTCTCTTGTTGAGTTTAGCAATGAGAAGATCTACAATCCTCTTAATCTCCTCTTCGGAGAGAGGATGGAAGATGATTATCTCATCAATCCTGTTGAGGAATTCAGGTCTGAACCTCTTCTTGAGCTCATCCATTATCTGTTCTTTGATCTTGTCGTAGTTCTTCTCAAACTCTTCCTTACTGAGTTGCATCAGGTGCTCAGAACCAACGTTAGAAGTCATGATTATCACAGTGTTGCTGAAATCAACAGTTCTACCTTTTGCATCTGTAAGTCTTCCGTCATCGAGGATCTGAAGGAGGATGTTAAACACGTCTGGGTGGGCTTTCTCAATCTCGTCAAGGAGGATTACACTGTAAGGCTTACGTCTAACAGCTTCTGTAAGTTGTCCACCCTCTTCATAGCCAACGTATCCTGGAGGTGCACCAATAAGTTTGGAGACTGCATGCTTCTCCATGTATTCAGACATATCAAGTCTGATGATCGCAGTCTCGTCGCCAAAGAGATATTCAGCAAGGGTTTTTGCAAGCTCAGTCTTACCAACACCAGTTGGCCCGAGGAAGAGGAATGAACCAAGTGGCCTGTTTGGTGGCTGGAGTCCAGCCCTTGCACGCCTGATGGCTTCGGAAATTGCCTTGATAGCCCTTTCCTGACCGATAACCCTCTTGTGGAGTTCTTCTTCCATTCTAAGAAGTTTCTGAATCTCCTCTTCCTGAAGTTTAGATGCTGGAATTCCAGTCATTTCGGAGATTACTTCAGCAATGTCTTCAGCTGTTACAACAGGAACGCTTTCACCCTCTTCTTTCATCTTCTCCTGCTTCTCTTCAAGTTCCTTGATTTTAGCTTCAATATCCTTAATCTCTTTCTTCAGTTTTGCAGCTTTATCAAACTCTTCATTCTTAACAGCTTCATCAAGCTCAGCTCTCAGCTGGTGAAGTTTCTCTTTGAGCTCAGCAAGTTCAGGAGACATGTAGGTAGCTTCTATCTTCTTCCTTGCACACGCTTCATCAAGAACATCTATAGCCTTATCAGGTAAGTATCTACCTTGAATGTACTTTTTAGAAAGTTTAACTGCTGCTTCAATCGCATCGTCTGTAATCTTAACTTTGTGGTGCTCTTCAAGTTTTGGTCTCAATCCTTTAAGCATCTTAATAGCACTTTCTATGCTTGGCTCATCAACCCATACAGGTGCAAATCTCCTTTCAAGGGCAGGATCTTTCTCGATGTACTTCCTGAACTCATCAACAGTTGTAGCACCGATAACTCTGAATTCACCCCTTGCAAGAGCTGGTTTCATTATGTTTGCAGCATCCATTGAACCTTCTGCCGCACCTGCTCCAACAACAGTGTGGAGCTCATCAATGAAGAGGATAATGTTCCCTTCCTCTTTAACTGCATCAAGAACCTGTTTGAGTCTTTCCTCAAATTCACCACGGTACTTTGTACCTGCAACAAGGGCTGCCATATCAAGAGCAACAATCCTCTTATCCTTCAGCTCATCTGGAACTTCACCATTTGCAATCCTCTGAGCAACACCTTCAACAATTGCAGTTTTACCAACACCTGCTGGACCGACAAGAACGGGATTGTTCTTTGTTCTCCTTGAAAGAATCTGAATAACCCTCTTGATTTCGTTTTCTCTGTCAATAACTGGATCGAGCTTACCTTCCTCTGCAAGACCTGTAAGGTCTATTCCAAACTTCCTTAAAATTTCAGGAATCTGCTTTCCACCTCTTTTAGCTTTCGCACCAATTTCTCTTGAAACTTTTGCTTTACCTTCTCTGTACTTCTTAACAGCATTCCACGCTTCTTCTTTCTCAAGTCCAAACTTGAGAAGAATCCTATAAGCCATGCTCTCAGGAACTTCATAAAATGCTAAGAAAAGATGTTCAAGATCAACACTCCTTGCTTTCATCTGACGGGCAATATCAATTGCCGCATCAAAGACCTTCTTCATTGTTGGAGTAATGTAGATCTCCTCATAACCGGTATAGCTTGATGGAAGTCCAAGCCTTCCTACCCTATCAACCTGTTCTCTGATAAACTTCTTAGCTCTTATAGGGTCATAACCTGCAAGTGTGAAGATATCAAGAACTGGAGAACCTGGCAGTTCTACCATTGCAAGTAAAAGGTGCTCTGCATCTACATATCTCTCACCAAGTTGCCTTGCAATTTCTTGAGAAAGGAGTATTGCATCCTTTGCTCTTCCACTTAAGATATCCCAGATGTTCATCTCTTCCCTCCTATCTTGTTTGATTTATCTTTCAAGAATGCTGAGGAGCTTTTCAGCATCAAGCTCCTCAAACTTCATCTCTTTTAAAAGAGAGATAAGTAATTCCCTTGCAGTATCGTCAAGCTGCTCCGCAAGTGTAGTAAAGAGTCGCTCAAGATCATCTTCAAGCTTGAGTATAAGATGAGTTCCCGCAACGTTAACACCTCTTTCTCTGGTCAGAGAAACTATCCTTTTAACCCTGATCAGATCTCTCTCTGAATAAAGCCTGGTTCTCCCCTCCGTTCTTGAAGGCTTTATAAGTCCTTCATTTTCGTAAAACCTAAGAGTTTGCGGATGAACTCCCGCAATCTTTGCAACGATACTGATCATGTAAACTGGCGTATCCTTGTCAATCACCGCCCATCCTCCTTATCCTTAAATCTTAATTTAGTTATACTCAATAACTCTGTCAACTATATTAAAAAGTTTTTTTAAGGTAATTTAAAAAATATTGCATTCGGACTGAAAGTGCCAGATTTCTCAAGCATTAAAACAGTAAGGAAATTTTAAAAGAGAGAACAATCTTGAAAAGGAGAGGAAGAAAAGCAAAAGAGACCGCAGAAGAAATACTAAGCCTTTAGAAGATTAATAAGGTAACTTGTTAATGTCCACATTCTCTTTGATCCACTCTATGTAGGCTGGAATCCCCTCTTCTATCTGTGTTTTTGGATACCAGTTTAAAACTTCTTTTGTTTCTGTAAGATCGGCTTCTGTGTAGTTCTGATAGAACTCGTAAGGATTGTCAAAGTATTCAACTTCAACATCTACGCCGAGAGTCTTTCTGATTATGTCAACAACTTCATTAAAGCTTCTGGCTCTCCCAGTCCCGACATTTACAATTCCACTTTTATCTGTTTCAAATCCTTTTATGTTTGCCTCTACACAGTCCATAACGTAAACAAAATCTCTCTTCTGTTCTCCCCACTTAAAAAGTCTTGGTCTTTTTCCTTTCAGTATCTGAACTGTCAACTGTAGAACCATACTTGCCATCTTTCCCTTGTATGTTTCCCTTGGACCATAAACATTAAAATACCTGAGACCAACAACACCTATAGACGGGTTTTCTTTCATAAACCTGTAGGCAACCATGTCCATGGCATACTTTGAGAAACCGTAAATGTTTTCGGGCAAAAGCTCCTGATTAACTCTCATTGGAGCAGGTCCATTTCCGTAGACTGCAGCAGATGAAGCATAAACTACCTTTGCTTTACTCTCTCTCGCCACGTTTAGAATATCTTTAAACGCCTCACAGTTAACTTCCATCATTCTTTTTTGATCCATATCTGTCGTATCAACATTTGCAGCCTGATGGAAGATAACGTCAAAGTTGTATTTCCTGAGTTTTTCTATTGTCTCTGACTCTGTGATTGAACTTGTGATGATTTCACCCTCAAATCCAACCAAGTTCTTGAAATGACCAGAAGAAAAATCATCAAGAACAAATATCTCTGCACTCTTGTATCTTTTCTGGAGCTCCAGAGCCAGATTAGAACCTATAAAACCTGCTCCTCCAGTAACAAGTGCTCTCATTCTCCAAGCTCTCCTTTCAAGTGAGTTTCGTAACCCTGCTTTTTAAAGAAATCTGCAAGAGCTCGAGCATACTTCTTTGCAAGTCCCCACTTGTGAAAAGTTGCGTATGTAGAGGACTCAACAAGCTCGTCACCCTCAAAAATAACTACTGAAACACCCCAGTCAAACTTCTTTAGATCTTTGTCTTTATAGATCCTCTGAACAAAAACATCACAGATCTTGGACGGCTCTCCCAGGATTTCCGAAAGCTCCTCAGGAGATTTTCCCAGTGCATCTGCCATCAGCTCTTTGAAAAAATCCTCAGCCACTTCATCCCCCAGATTACTTTTCAACAATGCTCTCTTTTACCTTCATACCAAAGTGTCTTCCAGGTTCTTCTGTATAGACAAGTACTTCATCTCCCTCTTTGAGATCCACAACTGAAATCGGCGTTCCATCGGGTGCTGTTAACCTAATCGTTTCAGCATTCTGCAAGATCCCAGCTACCTTTTTTCCATCTTTTGTTTCTGCCTCTATTAGAAGCATCGGTCTTCTCTCAACCTTAGCTCTACCAACATAGGCGATCCTGCCTTCCCCCTTGTAGTTATAAATCATTATCTCGTCACCACTTTCAATCTCTGAAAGGTATTTGGTTCTACCGTTTGGAAGTCTAACGTACATGTGAACAGCACCGGCATTAACCCTAAAAGGTCTCGCAGCAACGTATGGGTTTGATTCAGTTTCTGCGTGAACAAGGAACATTCCAGCCGATGAATTGCCTACAAGAGCTCCCTCTCCCCTTGTCATGTTTGAACAGGTGTCTATACAGACTCTATCACACATTCCCAGAGACTTCACTCTCTTTATCTTCGCAACCTCTAACTTCACATTCTCACCTGCAAGGTTTATTGCCTCTCCGGCAGCCTTGATCTCGTTTACATCTTCAGTATCAAGAACAACACCTTTTACACCCTTTTCTAAGATCGTAATTGCGGTCTTTGCCTCTTCAGCATTCCTTACCCAGGCATAAACGTTATCACCCTGAGCAAGAAGGTTTTCAAGAGGAATAATGGTCCAGTCTGTTGTTTTAACGATAACGTTTTTTCCCTGCCTTAGAAACTCTGCTGCCCTTTCTTCATCCTCTTTACCTTTTATCTCAACAATAACGAACTCTTCACCTAACCTATAATCCCCATCAGGAGCTATAGTCTTAACCTTTGCTAACTGCTTTACTTTCTTACTCTCTGGTTTATCCAGAAGAAGGGCAAAAATTCCTGATTCCAGAGCAGCTGTAACAACTTTTTTATTGTTAGCATCCTTTACATGAACAATAAGCTCCTTAGCCATACTTCCTCCAATTAGTAATTTCTCGGACCAAAAATAGCAGTTCCAATTCTAACAATTGTTGCCCCCTCCTCCACAGCCACTTCAAAATCGTGGGACATTCCCATTGAGAGATGAGGAAGATTTATCCCAAGAGCATCTTCAAGATTATCCCTTATTTCTCTCAATTTCCTAAAGTAAGGTCTTACAAGTTCCAGATCTTCAAAGTAAGGTGGAACAGTCATTAACCCTTCAAGTTTCAAGTGTTCAAGGCTTAACACATACCTTGCCAGCTCAAGAGCTTCTTCTGGAGAGCAGCCATGTTTTGTCTCTTCAGGAGAAAGCTTAACCTCTATAAAAACTCTCATCTTCTTTCCTAACTTAGAGAGCCTCTTTTCCAGTTCATCTGCAAGCTCTTTGGAGTCAAGAGACTCAACAACATCAAAGAGGTTTACAGCATACTTAACCTTGTTCCTCTGGAGATGTCCAATCATGTGCCATTCAATCGAAAGATCAGAGAGGAGAGGAATCTTATCCCTTGCTTCCTGAACTCTGTTCTCACCAAAAAGCTTGATTCCCGCTTCAAAAACTTCTCTGATCTCTTCTGAAGTCCTTGTCTTTGAAGCTGCAAGGATAGAAACTTCCCTGGGATCTCTACCTACTCTCTCACAGGCTCTTTCTATTCGTTCTTTAATCTTTTGAACGTTCTCTCTAACCCCCATTTTCAAGCCTCTCGTAAACTTCATCTGCAAAGAACCAGAGGTCGTCGCTGAACTCTGACTCAGAATTATTAATGAAATCATCAAGTGTAGATAGCTTATTCTCTTTGTAGTACTGGTAGCTTGAAGCTATAAACCCCTCTTTTAAAAAATCACTTTCTCCATCGAATCTATAAACTTCAATCTCAACAAACTTGTTTACCCCTGAATCAAAACAGAGCTTAGAAACTGTTTTCCAGAAGTTAAAATTTGACTTTTTCAAGATAAGCCTTGTTTTTCTTCCTCTTACCGGTTCTCCGTCCCTGTAGAAAAACTGGTATTTAAACTTTATCTTCAATCCCACACCATCAGAAGTTTTCAAAACCTCAAATGAGGAAACATCAACAGGTAAAAGTTTCACGTAATATCCAATCCTTTCAGAAATTGGAGACGAATACTTAGCTCCATTAAAGATGTCTATCAGGTGATTTATTTCTTCTTCTAAAGAGGCAATGTCTAAATCTCCTACCTCTGACTCTTCAAACTCCGATCCACTCCAGAGATAACTCCTGTATAAGACTCTACCATTTTCATCAATAAGAACAGCCTCTCCAGGTAAAACTTTTAGAGTTTTCCCATCTTCAGAGTAGAGTTTAAGGGGTCTGTTTAGAGAAGCAATCTTAAAAATCACATCCTCAACATGAACATTCTCTCCTTTCACCGCAACAGGTGTCCCCTTATACCAGCCGAAAACCTTATCTCCCTCTTCCTTTCCTAAGAGAATGGCGCTGTTTTCCTCTAAAGAGATAAAGCCTTTATCTGTCTCTGCTTTACATGGAGAAGTTACAACAGCAATTCTTAGCTCAGCCTGTCCTGTTGTTGTGTAGTCAGGAAGTGAATAATCAGTATAGTCAAGATTTATCCAACCCTTGCTGATCTTTCCCCACAGAGAGTACTTATTGAAAAGCGTCTCCGTCTCACCACCGTTTATGGTTCTAACAATTTCACCATCCGGAAAATTCCTAACAGAAACCGCATCAATCAGAACCTTTAACTCCTGAGAGAAGGAGGTAAAGGGAATCATAATAAAGATAAGAACGAAAAATAAACGGCTCATTCACTCTCCCTTTTCACAAACATTATTGCTTCAGCTTCTGCAATCTTCTTCCTATCAGAAACTCTAACCATTTGGGCCTTTGTTATCTTTATTCTCTTTCTATCCTCTTTGATTTCAGCCGTCACCTCTACTTCCTCACCAACAAAAAGAGGATTGTGAAATCTAACTGTTATCTTACCGGTAAGAAATCGTTCCTCATAATTCTGAAGATATGCCATGGCTTCATCAAGAATCAGGGAAATAATTCCACCGTGAATTACATTGTCGTAGCCCTGATAGTACTTTTCGAGAGAAAAACAGGCTCGGACTCTACCGTTCTCCCTGTGAAATTTGAGGTGCATACCCTTAGGATTTTCTTGACCACAAACAAAACAGAAATTATCTCTTCTGAGCTCTTTTCCTTTCATAGTAATTGAAATTATACAGTTATAAAATTTAAACAGGTATCAGAAAAAAACGTAAGACGGGGAGAGAATGAAAAACAAGGAACTTGCAGACATCTTTGACAAGTGGGCAAACATCCTGGAATTCATGGGAGACAATCCATACCACATTAGAGCCTACAGAAATGCAGCAAGATTAATTAGAGATCTCTCTGAAGACATAGAAGTATTAGCTCGTGAAGGAAAACTCTTAAAGCTTCCAGGAATTGGACAGAGACTCCAAGCAAAAATATTGGAATTCCTTAGAACAGGAAAGATAGAGGAGTTTGAAAAGCTCAAAGCGAGTGTTCCGGATACAATCTTTACTCTTTTAGATATTCCTGGTGTTGGACCAAAGACAGTCAAACTACTTTATGACCAGTTAGGAATAAGAAGCCTCGAAGACCTTAAAAGAGCAATTGAGAGAGGAGACCTTTTAAAACTTCCTGGATTTGGTCCCAAGAAAGTAGAGAAGATAAGAAAAGGGATTGAACTATTCGAAAAAGCAAGTGGAAGGATCCTTCTTGGCATTGCAGTATTTATTGCAGACGGGATCATAAATCAGCTCAAAGAACACTCTGCCGTTGAAAGGATTTCAGTCGCTGGTTCAACAAGAAGAATGAAAGAGACAGTGGGAGATATAGATATCCTGGCAACTGGAAAAAACCTTGAGATCATAGAAGCCTTTGTAAACCTTCCAAATGTAAAAGAGGTTCTCTGGAAGGGAACCAAAAAAGCAACTGTGATTGTTGAGGAGGGAGAACAGGTTGATTTGAGGGTTATAGAACCCGACTCTTACGGTTCTGCCCTTCAGTACTTTACAGGCTCAAAAGCCCACAACATACATCTCAGAACTATCTGTATCAAGCAGGGATACAAACTCAACGAGTATGGACTTTTCAAAGGAGATGTAAAGATTGCTGGAAGAACAGAGGAAGAGATATATGAAGCCCTTGGAATGAATACACCTCCCCCTGAAATGAGAGAAGATACTGGAGAGATTGAAACGGCTCTTGAGCACAGATTACCAGATCTCATTGATTACGGGAACATAAAAGGAGATCTCCACATCCACTCAAACTGGTCGGACGGAGCTTCAACTATTGAAGAGATAGCACTGAAAGCGATAGAGCTGGGATACAAGTACATAGCCATAACCGATCACTCAAAATCTCTGAGAGTTGCAAGTGGACTCTCAGAAGAAGATCTTCTAAAAAGAAATGAAGAAATAGACAGACTTAATAAAAAGTTCCAGGGAAAAATAAAGATTCTAAAGGGTACAGAAGTTGACATCCTTCCGGATGGAAGCCTTGATTATAACGACGAAATCCTTTCTCAGCTTGACTTTGTCGTTGCAGCAATCCACTCCCGATTTACACAGGACAACACCAAAAGAATTCTCAAAGCCATGGAAAATCCATACGTTAACGCCATAGCTCATCCTACAGGTAGAGTGATAGGACAGAGAGAAAGCTATCCTGTTGACATAGAAGCTGTAATCAAAAAGGCAGCTGAGACCGGAACAGCCCTTGAGGTTAATGCTTATTACAATCGACTTGATTTGAAAGATGTTCACTGCCGACTTGCAGTAAAGTACGGTGCAAAGCTTGTAATAAGCACCGATTCTCATCATGTTGATCACATGTGGATGATTAAGCTTGGTGTCGGAACAGCACGGAGAGGATGGGTTGAGAAAAAAGATGTCATAAATGCAAAAGGGTTGAGAGAGCTCCAGAAGTTTGTCAAAGAAAAGAGAAAGAAATTTGGAGTCAAGTAGTGTTAAATGCAAACAGAAATTGAATTTAAAGGTCTTTAACTTCTTCAGGAAAGTACCCAATCTTAAAAAACAGAACAATCGCCTTGACATCTCTTCTTCTCTGCTTATATTATCCCTCGTCGCAAGTGGGCCGCTAGCTCAGTTGGTAGAGCAACGGACTTTTAATCCGTAGGTCCCAGGTTCGAGTCCTGGGCGGCTCACCACTTAAAGCGTCCCCATCGTCTAGCCAGGCCTAGGACACCGGCCTTTCACGCCGGCGACGGGGGTTCGAATCCCCCTGGGGACGCCATTGCCATTTATGGGGCCGTAGCTCAGCTGGGAGAGCGTCAGGCTGGCAGTCTGAAGGTCGTGGGTTCAAGTCCCACCGGCTCCACCACAATAAAGATGGGCCTGTAGCTCAGTTGGTTAGAGCATCCGGCTCATAACCGGACGGTCGGAGGTTCGAGTCCTCCCAGGCCCACCACTTCTGAAACGAGGTTACTATGCCAATTTCCCTCCTTCAAAAGCTCATCTCAATTCCTTCCGTTTATGGAAACGAAAAAGAGATTGCCGATTACGTTGAATCTTTCATAAAAGAAAAGAATCCTGAGCTTTCAATAATCAGGGAAAACAATACTATAGTTGCCCACACCTCGCTTGATCCCGAGAAGAAAACTATCGCTCTGGTCGGTCATCTTGATACCGTTCCAGGAGAAAATGACTACACAGGACAGATAATCGATGGAAAACTATACGGTCTTGGCGCCAGCGACATGAAAGCTGGTGATGCTGTTATACTTAAGCTAATTGAAGATTTAACACTTGAAAAATCAAAGTTCAACCTCTTTTTCATCTTTTACGAAAAGGAAGAAGGAGCTTACATTGATAATGGTTTAAGACAGATATTTGACAAATATCTTGATCTCTTAAAGAAAATAGACTTTGCCTTTGTCCTTGAACCTACCGACAATGTCGTTCAGGTTGGATGCCTTGGGGTAATCCACGCCTGGTTCAAATTTAAAGGTAAGAGAGCTCACTCTGCAAGACCCTGGGAAGGGGATAATGCTATTCACAAAAGTTGGAAGCTTTTAAAGTTTCTCAATGAACTTGAACCTGTTGAGTACAAAGTTGGAAAGCTTTCCTACTTTGAGGTTCTCAATGCAACAATGACAGAGTTTAAAGGGGGAAGAAACATAATTCCAGAAGAATTTAAGGTTAATCTTAACTACAGATTTTCTCCAACAAAAACATTAGAAGAAGCCAAAGAGGATCTGCTTAAAATAAAAGAACAGGTTGAAGCAGATGAAATTGAATTTACCGATCTCTCTCCTGCTGCAAGACCCTGCATCGATAATCCAGTTTTAGTTGAGTTTCTTAGGAAGTTCCATCTCCCTGTTGAACCAAAGCAAGCATGGACAGATGTAGCTCAGCTTTCCTACCACGGGATCGATGCTGTCAACTTTGGTCCTGGCCAACCTTATCAGGCTCATCAGAGAAATGAATATGTTGAGATAGAAAAAGTTAAGGAATGTTATGAGATGTTGTATGCATTTCTGAAAGAGTAAAGTTGTCTTTGCTCAGGTGTGAAAAAGTCTTAGACGGAAGAACTATGACAAGCAAATATATATTCCTAAAAAAGTTAACAAAGAAGTGGAGGATTTAAATGTGCTTGATGTACGTTATAAAAGACAAAACACCTACAAAAAAAACTAACAATCTTTAGGAGAACTGTAAGCCGTATCCTTTGAGGTTCAAACTAAATCAATCTCTCAAGGTCGCTTAGCGTGAAGGTGCTGTGTTTTCTAAATTCCTCTCTCTCATAGGGAAAATCGCTTCTATAGTGTCCCCCTCGGCTTTCTTCTCTTCTCATCGCACTTATTGCAATTGCAAGACCCAAAACAGCACTGTTCCTGACTTGCCAGTCGGAGTTTGAATTGGCAATCTCAGAAAGTTTATCAATTGCTTTCGTAAGGGATTCTGCACTTCTTACAATTCCAACATTTTCCCACATTACCCTCTTAACTTCATCTAAAGTATAGCTTTTGTTAATAAAGCTTACTTTTTTTAGCAGTTCTACACCTACAGGAGAAAAATCCTGTTTTAGATATCTCAAATCCCTGTACATTCCATAAGCTGTTCTTTCTCCAAAGACTATGCACTCAAGAAGTGAGTTGCTGGCAAGTCTATTTGCTCCGTGAACTCCAGTACAAGAAGCTTCACCGACAGCAAATAGACCTTCTATAGAGCTCCTTCCGAAGCTGTCAACCGCTATCCCACCAATGTAGTAATGGGCAACAGGAGTAATTGGAATCAAATCTTTTTTTGGATTCAGCCCCCTTTCTAAGAGTTTTGACGTAATAGTTGGAAATCGCTTGAATATGTCTATTCCCTTTTCCTCAATTGGTCTGAAGTCGAGATAAACATTCCCACCACATATCTTCTTCTGACTCTCTATCGCCCGTGTAACAACATCTCTGGGAGCAAGTTCCCATAAGTGATGGTAATCTCCCATAAATCTTCTGCCTTGTTCATCAACAATGATTGCTCCCTCTCCCCTTACAGCCTCAGATATAAGGAAACATTCAGAGTCATCGCAAAATGCTGTTGGATGAAACTGGACAAACTCTAAATCCTGAAGTTTTGCCCCATACCTGAGAGCAATTGCTATTCCATCACCTGTAGAGGTTGGAGGATTTGTGTTTTTCAGGTAAATCCCAGCTGCTCCTCCAGTAGCAATAGCCGTAACGGGAGCATAGAGGGCTTTGAGCTCTCCATTTTTTTCGTAGATAACACCATAGCACCTGTTGTCCTTAACTATGAGCTCTTTTACCTTTGCAAACTCAACAATATCTCCTCTATAGCTATCCAAAAGCGCTCTTTCAACTTCTTCTCCGGTTTTATCTCTGTAATAAACAATCCTTGCAACCGAGTGTGCAGCTTCCTTTGTAAACCGTAGGAGACCTCTTTCATCAGTTTCAAAGTTTGCTCCCATTCTTATAAGATCTATGACCCTCTTAACACCTTCCTCTGTAAGAATTCTTGCCATTTTTGTCTTTACAAGTCCAGCTCCAGCTTTCAGTGTGTCATTAAAATGAAGATCAGGACTATCCTCTTTTGGAAGTGCTACGGCAATTCCTCCCTGGGCAAGTTTTGTTGATCCAACATCTGCTGCATCTTTTGTCAGAACACAAACCTTTAATCCGATTGAAGAAAGTTTAGTGGCACAGAAAAGTCCAGCAGCTCCACTTCCAACAACAATGGCATCGCACTCCTTATAGAGAAGCTTGCTTGTATCTATAGAAAGAAAACTCCTCACAATCCCTCCTAATACCTGACTATAAATGAACCCTTCAACCCAAGATTTCTCAATTTAACCTTGAACTTTTTGGCTTTACTGTAACTGTAAACAGGACCTGCAAGAACTCGGTAGTATCCTTCAAGTTTTACAACTTTTGTTTCGATTCTATACTTCCTATAAATTTTATTTTTAAACCTGTAAGCATTGAGTTTGTTTTTAAAAGCTCCAATCTGGACATAGAATTTTCCTTTTTCAACATCTACAGGTTCATATTTGTGATCAATTTTCTTACCCAGCGCAATCAATTTTACCTTTGCAGTTCCTTTTCTCAACATCCCTATTTTCTTGGCAGCTGCATAAGAAAGATCAATTATTCTTCCTTCAACAAAAGGTCCTCTGTCATTGACTTTAACAATAACACTCTTTCCATTTTCAAGATTTATTACCTTTACGTAAGTTCCAAGTGGTAGCGTTTTGTGAGCTGCTGTCAATTTGTACATGTTGTAAATTTCGCCGCTGGCCGTTCGTTTGCCGTGAAACCCAGGACCGTACCAGGAGGCAATGCCGTACTCAACATAACCATTGTAAGTTTTCCTTACACAATAAGTCTTACCATTAACTTTGTAAGTGTATTTACATCCAGACGGTTTCGGTGGTGGATTCCATGAAACTTCCTTTCGTGTTCCACAGCTTAGCAGGAAAATAGCAACCGATACTAACAGCCATAATCTTTTCATAGCTAAATTTCCTGGTAAATGTATAGCAGCAATTTTACATTATTGATTAAGTTTGTCGTAAAATTTAACAAACAAGCTTTAAGGAGGGAAACAGTATGGAAAAGTTTACATGTGATGAACTTAAAGAGGCTTTAAAGGGTATTGTTGAAGTTGGAGAAGATAGAGTAAAAGTTTTGGATGAGAAAAAAGTAAGAGAAGAGCTTATAGACAAGCTTATCTACACAGCAGTTTTTGGAGATGAAAAGGAAAAAGCATGTACAAGATGGCTTATAAGAGCAATTGCTCTTGAGATGGATATTGTTCCATCTTCGATTCACGACCTTTACGTACAAGGAATGGCAAGGGAAGAAATTGACCAATGGTTTACAGTTCCTGCAATGAATATCAGAGGAATGACCTACGACGTTATGAGGCAGATTTTCAAGATTGCAGTTGAGAAGGAAATGGGTGCTTTTATTCTCGAAATTGCAAAGTCCGAGATTGGCTACACAGATCAGAGACCTGCTGAATATACAGCTTGTGCTCTTGCTGCTGCTATAAAGGAAGGATACAAAGGACCTGTTTTCATACAGGGAGACCACTTCCAGTTTAACGCTAAGAAATATGCTGAGGATCCAGAGAAAGAGCTCGAAAACATTAAAGTTCTTACAAAAGAAGCAATAGAAGCTGACTTCTACAACATCGATATCGACCCATCAACACTTGTTGACTATAGTAAACCAACACTCTCAGAGCAGCAGTATCATAACTATCTAAACACTGCAAAGATGACCGCTTTCATCAGAGAGATTGAACCCGAAGGAATTACAGTTTCCGTTGGTGGTGAAATCGGGCACATTGGTGGTAAGAACTCAACACCAGAAGAGTTTGAAGCCTTTATGGAAGGATATCTTGAGACTCTAAAACAGTACGGAGAAAACATTCCACACATCAGCAAGATAAGTGTTCAAACAGGAACTGAACACGGTGGTGTCCCACTTCCGGATGGAAGAATAGCTGAAGTTAAGCTTGACTTTTCTGTTCTTGAGAAAATCGGAGAGGTTGCAAGAGAGAAGTACTCAATGGCAGGTTCTGTTCAACATGGTGCTTCAACGCTTCCAGATGAGCTATTCCACAAATTCCCTGAAGTGAAAACAGCCGAAATCCATCTTGCAACAGGATTCCAGAATATCATTTACGATCACCTTCCAGAAGATTTTAAACAAGAAATCTACAATTGGCTCAAGACTGAGCTTAAAAACGAGTGGAAAGAAGGCTGGACAGAGGAGCAGTTTATCTACAAGACAAGAAAGAAAGCCTTCGGACCATTCAAGAAGAAATTCTGGGATCTGCCACAGGATGTAAAAGAGAAGATAATGGCTGAACTCGAAAAGAAGTTTAGATTCCTCTTTGAACAGTTAAACGCCTATGGAACTAAAAGATACGTCGATAAGTACATCAAGCCTGTTAAGGTCTACAAGAAGAGACCTTACTAACTTTCTGCCCCCTGGAGGGGGCTTTTAATCTTTGCTTCCACATACATAAACTACTCCCTCATCTCCAACTCTTGCCCAGTGTCTTGTTCCAGCAGGAACATCCATTCTGTCTCCAGCTTTAAGAGTTACAACTCCATTCTCTGTTCCCATGGTTATTTCTCCTTCGAGAACCCATCTGACTTCGTTGAAAGGATGGGTATGCCAATCGTAGTAGGTGTTTGGAGTATCTTGCCAGACGTACAGGTTTGTGTAGCCTTCTTCTGTTAGAATCCTAAAAACTTCATTTTTGTTTGTTATTCTTGTTTTCTTAACCATTTTATCCCCCCAGAGGATTATAATTTAAAATCTAAACTTAATCGGGAGGTTAAAGGCGTTAAATGACTAAAGGAATTGTAACAGAAAGGGCAGGACAGAAGATTACAGTTTTCGTTCCTAAAGAGGAAAAGAGTTACAGAGGAATTCCCCTTGGGAAGGTAAAGAAGAAAGATAAAGTCTATGCTGGAGACAGGGTAATAGGAAGGATTGTTGATAGTGAAAGCTTTGCCATAGAAGAAATTGAGGAAAGGAAAAACTTACTTATAAGACCGCCGATTGCAAACGTTGATAAGGTTGTTGTTGTCTCAACTATTCAAAACCCGCCTTTTCAGAGCTATTTGATGGATAACCTGCTCGTTGTATACGACCACCTCGGGCTTGATACAGTTGTTGTTTTTAACAAAGTTGACATTCTCGATGAAGAAGGAAAAGAGGAGCTCGAAAAGTGGTCTAAAATCTACACAGATGCTGGGTACAAAGTTTTAAAAGCAAGTGCAGAAACTGAGGAAGGTGTAGAGGAATTAAAAAGAGAGCTTTCAGGAGTGATTTCTATTTTTGCAGGACCGTCTGGGGTTGGTAAGAGCTCTCTAATTTCGAAATTAACAGGAGAAGAGCTGAGAATTGGTGAGGTAAGCAGGAAGACAGAGAGAGGGAAACATACAACAAGAGAGGTAAGATTGATTCCGTTTGAAGGTGGATTCATTGGAGATGCTCCAGGATTTTCAAGGGTTGAAGCACTTAACTTCATGGAGAAAGAAGAGGTTAGGTTTCACTTTCCTGAGTTCCTAAGATACCAATGTAAATACTCAGACTGTCTTCATTTGAACGAAGAGGGCTGTGAGGTTAGGAAAGCACTGAAGAGAGGTGAAATTTCCTGTGAGAGATACAAGAATTATTTAAAGATGATCAGAGAGTTCGTTCCCTGGTTGAAGGAGGTCTGTGATTAATGGCTGTGACTACTGCAACGTTTTTAGAGAAAAAGAAAAAAAGAGAAAAGATAACAATCCTAACTGCTTACGATTATCTAACAGCGAAGATAGTCGACAGTGCTGGAGTTGATGCAATCTTAGTGGGAGATTCCCTTGGAATGGTCGTTCTGGGATATCCTTCCACTATCCCTGTAACAATGGAGGAAATGATTCACCACACAAAGGCTGTTGTCAGAGGCAGAAAAAATGCAATGGTTATATTTGATATGCCGTTTCTCTCCTATCAAACAGGAATAAGGGATGCTATTTTGAATGCTGGAAGAGCTTTGAAAGAGACAGGATGTGATGCTGTTAAGATTGAGGGAGGAGTTGAGCAAAAGGAAACTATCAGAGCTCTTGTAGATGCTGGAATTCCTGTTATGGGACACATAGGACTTCAACCTCAGAGCGTAAAGACTCTTGGTGGTTACAGGCTGAGAGGAAAGGGAGAGGAAAGAGAAAAGCTAATAGAGGATGCAAAAGCTGTTGAAGAAGCCGGAGCTTTTGCAGTCGTTCTGGAGAAAATTCCATCTGATCTTGCAAAAGAGATTACAGAGCTCCTCTCAATTCCAACCATCGGGATTGGAGCAGGAAAATACTGTGATGGTCAGGTTCTTGTCTTCCACGATATGGTTGGTCTTTTTGAAGAGTTCAAGCCAAAGTTTGTAAAGCGTTACGCAGAGCTCGGAAAACTTGCAAGAGAAGCTGTTAAACAGTACATTGAGGAAGTTAAGTCTGAAAAGTTCCCTGACGAGGAGCATTCTTATTGATGATTCTTGAAGTCAAAGAAGTTTTCAAATCTTTTCCCGTAAAGAAGAACTTTTTCGGAAAAGTTGAAAAAGTTATAAGAGCCCTCAATGGAGTTTCTCTCTCTATCTCTAAGAGGGAAACTGTCGGCGTAATCGGTGAGAGCGGCTGCGGTAAATCGACTCTTGGGAAGGTAATTCTTGACCTTGAAAAGCCAGACAGAGGAAAGGTTTTCTACAGAGGAAAGGATATCTCCAATTTAGGAAAGAAAGAGTACAGAATTTACAGGAAAAATGTTCAGGCAGTATTTCAAAACCCTCAAAACTCTCTCAACCCGAGGATGAGAATCTGGGAGATAGTTACTGAGGGATTGAAAATTAACTATAGACTCCCACAAAAAGAGCTAAAAGAGAAGGCTGAGGAACTCCTTTCAACAGTTGGATTGCCTTCTTCCTACCTTGATAGATATCCCCACCAGCTCTCAGGTGGACAGAAACAGAGGGTAGCTATAGCAAGAGCAATAGCACTTGAACCTGAACTTATAGTTGCGGATGAACCTACCTCAGCCCTTGATGTTTCAGTTCAGGCTCAGATAGTAAATCTTCTAATGGACGTTCAGGAAAGCTTAGGTATTTCTTACCTTTTCATATCCCATTCTCTTCCTGTTATTGAAGCGATAAGTGACAGAGTGATTGTTATGTACAGGGGATACATCGTTGAAGAGGGAACTTCAAAAGAAATTTTCTCCGATACCAGACACCCTTACACAAAAGTTCTTATCTCCTCTGTGCCGATTCCAGACCCTGAAAGGAAGAGAAAAGTGATAAAGCTGAAAGATTTTGATTCGGAAGAAGTATCAAAAGGATGTCCTTTCTATTCAAGGTGTCCTGAAAGGAAAGAGGAATGTCTCTTTTATGATATGAAACCTTTCAAGATTTCAAAGACTCATAGAGTTTCTTGTATTCTTTACAGTTAGATGCAGGATTCTGTTCAAAAGATGTTTTAAATTTCTTGCCATTCCGAGCAAAGCAAAGAATCTTTTACTTTTAAATAAGATCCTTTGGACTGCGTCCTCAGGATGACTGTAAATAGCACCTTCAAAACAGAATCCATTAAATGCTTCTGGCAACAGTATAGACAAAGACTTTCGAAGCTCCTTTCTCCTTTAATTCCCTAGCGATTTCGTTAACGGTAGATCCCGTTGTGAAAACGTCATCAAAAATAAGAACTCTTTTACCGTTAACGTTTCCTATAACTCTGAATATACCTTTAATGTTCTCTCTTCTCCTGTTTGCCGGTAAAGATGCCTGTTTTTCCGTGTTATAAACCTTTTCAACAAGGGGAAAAAAAGATATTCCAGCTCCTTTTAAAATCTCCTCACACTGGTTGAACCCTCTCTCTTTCAACTCTTCAGGATGTAACGGAACGGGGATAATAATTTCAGCGTCTATCTCTCCAATGTAACTCCTCAAATGGTTCTCAATTGTCTTACCGATTTCCCAGCTTATAGGAAGTCTCTTTTCAAACTTGAGTGCCTTTATTGAGAGATCTATCAGTTCACTGTAAACTCCAAAGTAGTTAACACCGTCAAAGTAAAAAGTTCTTCCCGACTCAAGACACTCTCTGCAAACGGCTTCAATTCCCGGCTTTAACCTGAGAGGATAACCACAAGTTAAACACTTTTTGTCTTTAAATTCTCTGAAATAACTTTCCCAGCACTCGTTGCAGGCTATGTAATGGTGATCCAGAAAAAGAAAAGAACCACAGGCAATGCAGTACTCAGGAAAAAACAGGTCTAAGAATATACTCTTTAAGAGCTTTCCTGCAGATACTTTTCCACCTCTCCCCAATCTCTTCCCAGTTCCTTCTTTACAAAGTCTTTAAGTATTTCTTCTATGTGATCCGTTTGAGATTCAATTACTTCTTCAGCTAAGCTGATAACTTTCTCTCCTTGATTCTGTTCCTTCAAAAACTCAGAAAGGAACTCTGAAAACCGCTTTCCATCTCCACCTGTTACCTCTGTTGATTCCTCAGTAATCTTTCTCTTGTTTACTCTAAGATAAAGAGCTTTTTTCTCTATTTCTTCGAGGATTTTCCTGAATACATCCAACTCTGTTGATCTGTAGATGTAGTCAATTAGAACAACAGGAGGAATTTCATAAGTCTCTACTTTTTGAGCGAGTTCCTTCAACTCCCCTTCAACGTTATCTTCAGAAACTCTTAAAACTTCAAAAGGTCTTAAACCTTCAATTTCTACTCTTTTAAACCCACCTGTTTCCAGTTCAACAATATTGAATCCTCTTCTACCTGAAATAACCTCTCTTTTTGTTCTGAACTCTGTGGAACCGGCGTAACTGAAGATTCCACCGTAGAAATCTTCTTTTACAAATGCGTGGATATGTCCACCAGCGTAGTAGTTGAAGTTTTTCGGCAAGTCTGAAAACTCCATCTCAAAACTTTCTTCATAGGGCAGATATTGACCAATTCCCTGATGAAACATAAGGATAGAACATCTGCTCTTTTCTGCCTCTTCCGAAAGTTTCTCAAGGAAAGAGGCTTTAAGTTGCTGAAGAACTCTCCTCGGGAAATATCTAAAACCTGCAATTAAAAGACCATCCATTCTTAACGTGCCGTATGGATCAACCAATCTCAAAAGTCCAAGGTCTTCAAGAATTTTATGAGGTGGAATTGTCCCTCTCCTCAAAACCCTGTCATGGTTTCCAGTAATGGCTATAAACTCAATCCCGGCATTTTTAATTTTCTGAAGAACACCGATACACCTTGAGAGAGTTACCATATCCGGTTGATAGCTCTCAAAAAGATCTCCGGTATGGATAACAAGATCAACTCTCTCCTCAATGATTCTGTCAACTGCTTTCTCAAAGGCTAAAAAGAAATCCTTTTTTCTTTCAGGGAGCCTGTACTGAGTGTAACCAAGGTGAGTATCCGAAATGTGAGCTATTTTCAACTTTTTCTCCTCTTATTGATAGTCAACGACTACTACTCCTCCAAATCCACCAACTCTAATTATGTGCCCCCTTTCATCCTTAAAAGTAACAACTCCCGTATGTCTACCATTTTTATCCATCTCAAACCAAACGTATCCACTGCCCCTGTAAGTTGTAACAAGTTTTCCACCGTTATAAACGCTGACTGTAAATCTTCCACCGGTAATCTTAAGCACTTCCTTTTCCATTTTCGTTTGCCACTTACAGGAGCAAGAGGTAAAAGAAAAAATCAAAGGAAAAATCGCAAGTAGAAACAATTTCCTCATTTCTGAGTACTCCGGAGTTCCTCTAAAACCTCTCTTAGCTTGTTTATAAAAAATATGTTCTCTCTCATGGTTCCTACCGTAACTCTTATATGGTCGCTGAATCCGTAACCGTCCATTGCTCTAACTATTACACCTTTCTGGAGAAGCCTCTTGAACACTTCTCTGCTTGGAAATCCAACCTTTACAAGAATAAAGTTTGCGTAAGTTGGAACGTATTCAAGTCCTAACTTTTCAAACTGCTCGTAGAGATACTTTTTTCCTTCCTCATTTACAACCTGAGAGTGTTTTATGAACATTTTGTCTTCAAGGGCTGCAACTCCTCCAACCTGAGCAGGTCTTGTGACGTTGAAAGGCTGTCTTATCCTATTCATATCGTCGATGATCTCTTTCTTTGCAACTGCGTAACCCAGTCTCAATCCTGCAAGACCGTAGATCTTTGAAAAAGTTCTTGTTACAACAATGTTTTTTTCGTTTATGTATTCAACGCCATTTTCTATGTCAAATCCAGCTCCAACGGCATATTCGTAGTAGGCTTCATCCAACACCAGCAGAACGTCATCCGGAAAATCCTTCAGAAAAGCTTCAAATTCAGCTTTTGAAAATGCTGTTCCAGTTGGGTTGTTTGGATTTGCAAGGAAGACAACTGCGGTGTTTTCGTCAATCGCATCAAGATGGGCTTTTAAGTCCATGTAGTAATTGTCCTTTGCCTTTACAACCTTGTGTTCAGCACCTGCAAGCTGAACAACTATCGGATAGACTGCAAAAGATTTCTCACTATAAACAGCGTTGAGTCCCGGTCTGAGATATGCCCTTGAGATTATGTCTAAAGCTTCGTTTGAACCAAGACCGACAAAGAGATTCTCAATTCCAACTCCAAGATGCTCTGCAAGAGCTCTTTTAAGATAGTAAGAGTTCCCATCAGGATATCTGTTTAAGTTCTTTAGATCCTCAATTATTGCCCTTACGGCTGCAGGAGAAGGTCCCAGAGGGTTCTCGTTTGATGCCAGTTTGACTATTTCCTTTAAACCAAGTTCTCTCTTAAGTTCTTCTTCAGGCTTTCCTGGTTCATAAACGTGAACTTTCTTTATATGTTCTGGAAGGGAAAACATCTCTCCTCCTTGAAATGGTAAGATAGTTGAGATAGAGATTATAACCTCTGTGGGAGAATGTGATGAAACCAGAACTTGAACTTAAAGAACTCCTTTTGCAAAAAAGACTAAAGCTCTCAACTGCTGAAAGCTGCACTGGAGGACTTGTTGCAGCAAGGATTGTAAATGTACCGGGAAGCTCTGAATATTTTATGGGCGGTGTAGTTGCCTACGATAATTCAATAAAGATGAAGGTTTTAAATGTTAGCCCGGAAACACTCTTAAAGTTTGGCGCAGTTAGTGAAGAGACTGCAAAGGAGATGGTTTTAGGGATTAAAAAGCTTATGAACACAGAATGTGCCATTTCAACTACTGGAATTGCAGGACCTACAGGAGAAACTCCCGAAAAGCCAGTGGGACTCACATACATTGGAGTTTCTGTTGGAAGCAGAGTGGAAGTCTTTAAGTTTATCTTTGAGGATAAGGATCCAGATGAAGTTGCAAGGAGAAATAACAGGCGAAGGAAAGCTGCAAAGAAAGCTCTTAAACTTCTTGTCCAGATGCTCAAAGAGGAAGAATGAGAACGATTTTAATACTTGGAACAAATCTTGGTAATAGAGTAGAAAATCTTAAAAGAGCTGAAGAACTTATAGAAAAGCTTGTCGGTAGGATTTTAAAGAGAAGTGAAATCATTGAAACGGCTCCTTTTGGTGTTGTCAATCAACCTCCTTTTCTCAATTATGGTCTCCTTGTAGATACCTATCATCCCCCCTTTGAACTTTTAAAGCTTCTCAAGTGGATAGAGAAAAGAGTCGGAAGATACAGAACTTTCAGGTGGGGGCCTCGAATCGTTGATATAGATATTGTTAAGTATGGAAACCTATTTGTTGATACAGAAGAACTAAAAATACCTCATCCAGGTCTTAAAAATAGGGAATTTTTCAAATACATTTGCAGATCTTTAGAATCTTCCTAAGCACTTTTACGAAAAGGGATTTCAAAACCAGGAAAATAAAAACCCCCTTGGAAGGGGGTTTTGAAATTTTAAAATCGGTATTGGTATAACTCCCTGAGAGAACTTAAATCCAGCTTTACCTCTTCTTAAAAACAATCCTTATTGGAATCTTATTAAAACCAAACTTTTCCCTTAGTCTGTTTTCAAGGAATCTCCTGAAAGACTTTGGGATACCTTCTGGGTAGTTTGAGAAAAGCAAAAACGTTGGAGGCTTTGTCTTTACCTGCGTTCCGTAGTAAATTTTCACGACTTTATTTTTATAAACCGGTGGCTGGTGGATTTCCATAAGCTCCCTGAGAACTCTGTTGAACTCTCCTGTTCTAACCTTTTTAGTGTACTGTCTATATAGATCCTTAATCTGCTTGAGCAATTCATCGAGTCCTTTCTTCTCCTTCGCAGATATGAAAACCCTTGGAGCGTAAGGAATAAAATCAAAGTTCAGATCAAGCTCCCTATGAAGTCTCTCCCAATCTTTCTGACTTTGAAGCTTATCAATTTTGTTAACAGCAATGATTATTGGCTTGAACTTCTCAAGAGCTATTCCCGAAATCTTTGTATCTCTATCTGTCGGTCCTTCCTCTGCATCTACAAGGAGAACAACAACATCTGCTCTGTCTATTGCATCAAGGGCTCTGAGATAAGAGTAGTACTCTATATCCTTTATTTTTCCACGTCTTCTTATTCCAGCCGTGTCTATGAAGATGTACTCATCGTCTCCTATTTTTACATAAGTGTCTATTGCATCCCTTGTTGTTCCGGGAATATCACTAACTATTGCTCTCTCTTCTCCAACAAGAGCATTTAAAAGGGTCGATTTACCCATATTTGGACGTCCAACAATGGCAACCTTGATCGGTTCTTTCTCCTCTTCCTCTATGGTGTACTCTCCGCCCTCTTCGAGTGTTTCAATGAGTCCTTCAAGCTCTTCGGCACTCTCTCCAGAAATGAGTTTTTCAGCTTTTTCCCTTCTTTCCTCTTTTTCAAATGTTTCTTTAGCACTCTTTCTCAGGTCTTCTGGTAAAAGTTCAAGGATTCTTTCTTTTAGAGTTGGAACACCGATTTTGTGGATGGTTGAAATTGGAATTACTTCCTCAAATCCCAGCCTGTAGGCATCGTAGATTAAGTCTTCCATGTAGGGTTCGTCAATCTTGTTAACAGCAACAATGACTGGCTTTTTCCACTTTCTCAGAATTCTTGCAACTTCTTCATCAAGAGGCGTAATTCCTTCTTTTCCATCAACAACAAAGACTATAACGTCAGCCTCTTCCATTGCTCTCTTTGCCTGTTCTGTCGTCTCTTTTGCAAAACCTTCTCCGGAAGTGTCGACTCCACCGGTATCAACGAGAATGACCTTATGTCCTTCGATCTCAGCTTCCTGAACAATTCTATCCCTTGTAACTCCTGGAGTATCATCGATAATTGCAACCTTCTTACCAAGAAGCCTGTTAAAGAGAGAAGACTTTCCAACGTTAGGTCTTCCGACAATGGATACAACAGGAAGTCTTTTCATCACTCCTCCGCCATCACGATGTCGTAGAGTTTCTGGAATACACAGGTAAATTCGATATTGTCACCGTATGAAAGAGGTGCAGTTCCAACTTCCCAGATTTCTTCGCCATTATATATGTACCTTGCACCAATAAATGCAACATCTTCGAGGTCTCTAAAATAATACTCAACCTCTCCTTCTCTCTTTGTCTTTTCGTAAAACTTTCTCAACTCGTCACTCGAGTCAAAGTTCGTAGTTATTGGAATCACAAAGGCAAGAGAAACATAGTCGTTTCTGCACTTTTCACAAACACCGTATCTTTGAACAGCCTCTATAACGGTTCTAAACTTTCCTTCCTTAACAAGTTCTTCAACCATCTCCATAGGATCAATAAAAATCTCTTCTTCTTTTCCCAAATAGACATTTTCAACAGTCTGCTCAGTCTTTTGTGGGTAAATTTTTATCAGTGGAACTCCACAATAGGGACACTCAACAGTTACTCCTTCCCCATCAACCGGTTCAACAAGTCCCACAAGCCTTTCAAAAAATTCGTTTATATCGTAATCATCAGCAACCAGTTCAATTGGTTCGCTGCACATTGAAAAATCGTATTTGTACTCTTTTTCAGGATACATTTTCACCCCTTTCAAAAATCAAAATTTAAAAACTCTTTTAACCAAGTTAAGCCTTCTAATTGAAAATGGAAGAGTCAGAAAGTTTAGGTAAAGAATTTCTGCTTTAGATTCTCCAGGACTGTATCCTTCAAAACGGGGATTCTTTACCAGCTAAAGCAGATTCAGAATGACGATTAAAACATTTTCATGATAGAACACCATAAGGAGGGTGAATACTCCCTTTTCATCCTTTGTCTTCCTCAATCTTCCAGAACAATTCTGTTCTTTCCATTTCTCTTTGCTATGTAAAGTCTTCTATCAGCAATCTCTATCAAGTCACCAAGAGACCGAAGTTCAGGAATATCCTCCGGAAAACCAGCTACACCTGCACTAAATGTTACCTTCTTTCCTATTCCAAAATCGACTTCGCTAAATTTTTTCTTTATTCTATCGACAATATAGAAAACAGCTTCTTTTTTAGTATTGGGAAATACTAAAAGCACTTCCTCTCCACCGTATCTTACTGCAATATCAGAATTTCTTATCGAACTAAGTACAATCTCTCCCCAACTTTTCAAAACCTCATCTCCCTTCAGGTGTCCGAATGTGTCATTTACCAGTTTAAAATCATCAATATCGAGCATAGCTATGGAAAGTGGAAATTTTTGTCTCTGAACTATCCCTAATATCTTATTCACAAACTGGTTAAGATAGTTTCTGTTGTACAAATTCGTAAGGGAATCTTTAATAGCCTGACGTTGAAGTTCTTCCGTAAGTTTAACAACCCTGTTAATAAGTTTCACTATTAGCTGTCCGGCGTGTCTGAATTCTTTGAAAGAAAATTGATCCAAAAATTGCCTTATCGCATTCTTTGGATCAGATAGTAATTTCTCTTCTTTCAACAACTTTTCAATATAAGTAATCATAGAATTAAGAGTATTAAAGTTTCTATTAATACGTACAAGCATATCAATAAATAGAAATCCTCCTAAGGTTGCAAAGATGATAAATAAAACTATATCCTGGAAAAGCCACTGAATAATTAAAGTATCAATAGTTTTTTCGCTGTATAAAACAGCAAATAGTCCTTCTTTTCTATTTTCTGTTATAAATTGAGATGCAAACTCTCCATATAAAGGATAACAAACCAATATTCCCTTTTCCGTATGGAATACCTCTTCAGAAGAAACCGTTTTACATAGTTCAAATAATTTCTGATAGTCTTCTTTACCTTCAGGATAAAAATACTCCTTTGAAGCAAGTTGCAAATAGACCAACTGCGCAGATTTTATTTCTTCTTTCAAAGTTTTTAGATTTTGTTTAACAAGCATATCGTTGTAGTAGATACTAAATACGTAATGCAAATTTTTTCCTGCCAGAGTAGTTATGTATCTAAGATGTCTTTCGTACAGACTGCTGAGATTAGTTACTGAGAGAAAACTGAGGATAGCTACACTTCCTACAGCCAATACGAAGATAAGAACACTGTGTTTTACCAGAAACTTCCTTATGGATTCCACAGTTTAACTCTCGCCGGGCAGGATAGTATCTTTTCCTCCGGAGTGTTCTTAATCAGGAAATTGATCTTTTCCGCCAGCATATTATAATCAACAGCGTATATAAAGTTTACCCCATACCTATCAAGATCTGGAAGACTTGTAATAACTATTTTCTCATTCTCCTTTGCGAACTTCATGAGCTTAAGAAGATTAACAACCTCAAGAACTTCTGGGTCGGGAAAAATATAAATGTACTCGTACTTAGAAAGCCTTGATTTCAGGCGGGAAATATCACCATCAAAAGGTAAAATTTTAAAGAGTTTAGAATTAGAAAGATATTTCTTAGCTATTTTCTGTGTTCCTCTACTAACTGGAACAGCTATTTTCCTCTTCTCAAAACCTGTATATGAGAAAAAAACTTCCGCTGTTTTATCTGGTAGAGGAATTATTCTTATTCCAAAGAAATTTTTCTTCTTATGCAAACCTAATATTTCGGGAAACATTACAAATGTGTAAATAACTTTTTTATTCTTTATTTTTTTTATAGCTTCAACAACAACAGGCGTTCCTAAGAGTATCAGAGGATCACAAGATTCAATTTTTTCTCTATCCAGACTAACATTAGAAAATACAACAAAATTATTTAATTCCTTTTCTATAAGGGATCTCACATAAGAAGTAGCCTCTATTCTGTAACTGTCAACAATACAAACTGCTTTGCCATTCACTGGATAAACATAGATTAAGAAAAACGAAATTACTAAAATGAGTATTCTATACTTAACCATAAAGTTCTACCCTCTCCCACCATACCTGCTGGTTCTTGAGGTGCAATAAACGTATAAACTGGATAAGAAATTTCCCTGTCAAACAGGTTATTTACTTTTAGAAATAGCTTTACCTCCCGTTTGGGTTTATACATAAAATTGCAATTTAATACTCCATATCCTGGAACTCTTTTTATATCACCCTTTGTAACTTCTGAATAACCTTCAAAATTAAGGTCAACGATTACTTTATCACCATAGTAAGTAATTCCTCCATTGGTTTTCCATTCTGGAAATGCAAAGAATGTGGTATCTTTCAGATCAGAAACAGAAAAGAGTCTGTTCACTCCTGCATATATTTCAAAATTCCATAATCTTCTCCTTAAATCTGCTGTAAGACCCCTAATAAAGATGCTCTTATCCGCATTTGTCCACTTCTGCTGTCCAATATTCGTTACCGTTGTTCTGTAGATCAAATCCTTCAAACGATATACATACAGAAGAAGTTTTAAAGAAGAAACATCATTACTGAACTCTACAGAGGGCATAAAGGAATCCATCTTCTCAAAGTCAAGATCTTTATTTCCAAGAAGGATAGGATTGTTCTTTATGTACATCTCTTCAAAAGAGGGAGCTCTAACTGCTCGTCCAGTATTTAACTTAAAATTCCACTTATCAGACAACTTATAGAGGAAGGACAAGGAAAATGTTTTTTCTGTTCCGACATCGCTGAGTCTGTCCAGTCGGAAGTTGAGAAGAAAATCTGCAGGATCCTTTAAAAACTGATATTGAAAGTATGGTGAAATTGTAGTTCTTTTTGCTGTGTCCATAAGATGTTCTGAAGATGGAAGCTCCTGATAAGGGATGGGTTGGGGAGGAGATAAGAAGTTAAATTCTGATGGACGGAAGTTCCCGGAGAGGCTATACTTGTAAAGCTGAGAAACATTCAATTCAATTCCACCTGTAAACTTTCCATAATCGCTATCATAGATAGCGTAAGCTCCAGCTCCGGGGTTTTTTATATATCTTTCTTCAACACTATAGTAAGTAGTTTGACATGTTGGAAAGCTTGCAGGACAAAGGTTATATCCCCTTTTCAGGTAAAACCAGTTAAAATAGGCATAAATATCAAACTTTACTGCTTCATTTTCTATTTTATATCCCAAGCGATTGAGAAAAGCCTTTCGCTTAGTATAGGATTTGTCTCCGTTTACAACAAGAGTAGCAACGTTTACTGGAAAGTCGTTATCTCTATCAACTCCATACAGGTTAAGGTATAAACCGTTATCAAGGTTTAGTTTTATGTAATAGGTAAAATGCTTAAAGTAAGTTGAGAGGTCAGTTTTTCTTCCTATCCAGTCAGTAAAATGTTCGTAAGGACCTCTATCTTCTCTGTAGTTGAAGGAAACAATACCAGAAAAATTTTCTCCTCTGAACGACTTTATAAAATAGCTATCATTTGAATTGTCCGTATTTATCGCAGTTCCAACTTTTGCGTTCTCTATGTCCTCAGCATCATAAGTAACAAGGTTAATAATTGCCAGACAGGCATTGACCCCGTAAAGGGAAGTCATTGGCCCATAAACGATTTCAACCCTTTTAACGTTGTTGAGGGAAATATTGTTGTTTGAACTAAAGGAGGAACCATTGGAAGGATCAGCAAGAGGAATTCCATCTATAAAAACCTGTATCTTTTCAGAAAAGTAACTCTGTTTAATACCCAACGTCCCAACAGCTCTAAGGTAAATATTACTTCTATAAACGTAAAATTCCGGAAAGTGTTTTAAAAGTTCAAAAAGATTTCTTGCTCCCCAGATATCTATCTGTTCTCGTGTTATCACTCTTACAAATCGGGGAACGGAACTGTAAGAAGTGGCTTCCTTCGTTGCAGAAATTATTTCGAGTTCTTTTTCAACCAGATAGTAAGAAACTGGCGGTTTTACTTCAGAGTTAGAAGCAAAAGAAGGACTTATCGTTAGTAAAAAGAAAAAAAGAAAAATTGAAAAAAATAACTCATTCTTCGCCAATTTTTTTCCCACCTTCCCTCCAGTCTCACTGGAGAGCTCTGGACAGGTACTCAGCAAGAATCCCAATCTCACCATCAAAAACTGTTCTCATATCTAATAAATATGTTTCATTTTTTATTCTTGCAACTACAGGAATTTCCTGATTTCTCATAAAACAGTCAAAGTTTTCCAAGGAGATTTTCTCTGGGTCAATTGCCACACAGTATGTCGGAAGTTTTTGAAGGGGAAGAGCTCCTCCGCCAACCTCAGATTCATCTTCAACAACTTCAATTTTTGCTCTAAGCTCGTTTTTCACGAGGAGCGAATAGAGCCTTTCAGCCCTTCTCTTTATTTCCTCTAAGGGTTGGGATAACAGTCTCCATGTTGGTATCTCTTTTAGAGCTCTTTCTTCATCAAGGTAATACATCAAAGTTGCTTCCAACGTGGCAAGCGTCATCTTGTCAATTCTTAAAACCCTATTTAAAGGGTGTTTCTTTATCTTTTGAATTAACTCTTTTCTTCCAAGAATTACTCCAGCTTGAGCTCCACCAAGGAGTTTATCTCCACTGAAAGAGACAACATCAACTCCAGCTTTCAAAACGTCCTGGACTGTTGGTTCGTAGGAAAGGCCGATCTTCCTGACATCAATAAAGCTCCCGCTCCCAAGATCTTCATAGACTGGAATATCATACTTTCTACCAAGTTCAACCAGTTCCTTCGTTGAAACAGACTCTGTAAATCCCAGAACCTTGTAGTTGCTCGTATGGACTTTTAAAATTAGCCCGGTGTTCTCGTTAATTGCGTTCTCGTAGTCCCAAAGATGGGTTTTATTGGTAGTTCCAACCTCTTTTAAAATTGCTCCACTCTGAGCCATAACGTCTGGAATTCTGAAAGAACCTCCAATTTCTATAAGCTCTCCCCTTGAGACTATTACCTCCTTTCCCTTTGCAAGGGCGGAGAGAACCAAAAGAACTGCACCAGCGTTGTTGTTAACTACACAGACATCTTCAGCTCCTGTTAGCTTCTTCAAAATCCACTCTAAGTTTCTGTACCGGAGACCTCTTTTTCCTTTCACAAGATCATACTCAAGGTTTGAGTAGCCAGTTATAATCCACTTCAGATGCTCTGCGACTCTCTCCGAGATTGGAGCTCTTCCAAGGTTTGTATGAAGGACAACCCCCGTTGCGTTTATAACTCTATGGAGCTTAGGAGAAACAAGCTTTTTGAGCTCCTTAACGATCTCTTCTTTTATTACTTTCTGGTTTACCTTTACAATCCTACCTTCAACTATTCCTTTTCTTACTCTATCAAGAACATTCCTTACAGCTTCAACCAGAAGAACCCTCGGGTGATCACCCAAAATATCAAGAAGGTCTTTATCGTTTAGAAAAAGATCTACCTTGGGAATTTGTCTCAACAGTTCTCTATTCAAATAAGCCCCCTTACAAAAGAGATAACCCCAAGGAGAGAAAATTTAACAAAAAGGTTTGGAAAGAAACCAATAATCAGTATAGCAAGTGTTGAAAGGCCTATTACTGCATAGTCTCTGACGTTATACGAAACAGCAAGGTCGCTCTCTCCCTTCATGAAAGCGTAAACAAGTGGCTTCAAGTAGAAGTAGAGGGACATTAAACTTGAAAGAACTACAGCAAGGGCAAGGGTTATAAATCCTTCTCTTAAAAGTGCAACAAGGAGGTAGAACTTAGCCCAGAAACCTGCAAGTGGAGGAATACCTGCTAATGACATAAAGATAACTACTGCAGAAAGAGCTAAAAATGGACTTTTTTTGTAAAGTCCACTCCAGTCTTCTACGTTTTCTCCTTTGAGCCCTTTTGTGGTCAGGAGAGAAATCATTCCAAAGGCTGCAAGTGTCATAAAAACATAGACAAAAAGGTAAAAGAGAACGACAAAAGAAGCTAAAGCCGGAACTGTAACAAAGGCTGCCAGAATTACCCCCGTATGGGATACTGCCGAGTAGGCAAGCATTCTCTTCAGGTTGTTCTGGTTGAGAGCCAGAAGAGCTCCAGCAAACATTGTAACAACTGCTATCAATTCGATGGCAGGAGTCCAGTCTTTGGCAAATGAAACAAAGACAGGGAAGAAAAGTCTCAAAAATGCTACAAAAGAAGCAACTTTAACAGCTGCCCCCATAAAGGTTGTAATTGGAGTCGGAGCTCCATGATAGACATCTGGAACCCATGCATGAAATGGAACCGCTCCTGTCTTAAAGAGGAAGGCAACAGCTACAAGGGCTATTGAAAAAAGAAGTGCAAGGGTTACACCATTCTTATTTACAAGCTCTGAAACACCATCGTAGGTTGTTACACCTGTTAGACCATAGAGAATTGCAAAGCCATAAACCAGAATCGCTGCACCAACAGAACCCATTATGAAGTACTTAAGTGCTGCCTCTTTTCCTCTGTAATCGTTCTTAAAGAGCGCTACAAGGATATAAACAGAAATTGACATCACTTCCAAAGAGACAAATAGAGTAGAGAACTCGTTTGCAGCTACAAGAAGCATTCCACCAAGGAGTGCAAAGAGAAGTGTGTAGTAGTACTCTCCTTTGTACTTCAATGAGAACTTTTCAATATAGTTATGGCTCAGAAGAACAGCAAAGATTCCAGAGATTAAAAGAAGCAACTGTGAAAGGACAACCATTAAGTCCTTCTTAATAAATCCGTTGAAAGCATAGGAAGGCTTCACTGAGACTGTTCCAGAGATTAAGAACATGGTAACTACAATAACGACTATTGACAGGTTTGAGAAAAAGGAGTTCTTCTGCCTATCGGAAATAACAAGGTCTATCACTATCATCAAAAGAGCAGAAATCAGGAGAAAAGTTTCGGGTAACATAAGTTCAAGGTTTAGATTCATCCTACACTCCAGCTACCTTTAATATTTCTGAAACGTAGTTATGGAAGAACTCCATTATCACTTCCGGGAAAAATCCAAACCAGACAACTAAGATTGCTACAAATGAAAGGGTTAAGAACTCTCTTAAATCTATATCCTTGAAAGATCTAACTTTTGGCTCTAAGAAGAAAACGTTCCTGTACATATAAAGCATATAGGCTGCCCCAAAAATTACTCCAAGAGCCATCAAGACTCCAACCCACTCTGCAGCTTTAAACCCTCCTAAGATGGTTAAGAACTCACCAATAAATGAGCTTGTTCCTGGAAGCCCGACAGAAGCCATTGCAAATACCATCGCAAGAACTGCCAGCTTTGGAGCAAACTCCGTGAGACCTCCCATCTTTGAAACATTCCTCGTGTGAAGCCTTTCATAGATGATTCCAACCACTATAAAGAGGGCCGCACTTACAAGTCCGTGGTTTAACATCTGGAATATCGCACCTTCAATTCCCTGAACGTTCAGAGAAAAAAGGCCTATCATTACAAAACCCATGTGAGAAACAGAACTATAAGCAACTATCTTCTTAACGTCCTCCTGAACAAGAGCAACAAGAGCTGTGTAGATAATAGCAATCACCCCGAGGACAAAGATAACAGGTGCGTAAAGTTTGTAAGCATCTGGAAAGAGTGGAAGGGAAAACCTTAGGAATCCGTAAGTTCCCATCTTGAGGAGGACACCAGCAAGAATGACACTTCCGGGAGTTGGAGCCTCGACGTGAGCATCTGGAAGCCATGTGTGGAATGGCCAAATCGGAACTTTAATTGCAAAGGCGATAAAGAAAGCCCAGAAGAGCCACTTCTGGAGCTCTAATGGAAGGTGAAACTTAGTAAGCTCAATCAGATCAAAGGTATGGTTGCCAGTAACATAACCATGAACCACAAACAGAACAACAAGTCCAACGAGGAGAAAAATACTACCTGCAAAGGTGTAGATGAAAAACTTCAAAGCTGAGTAAATTCTTCTCTCACCACCCCATATTCCAATAATCAGAGCCATTGGAATGAGCATGGCTTCCCAGAAAATGTAGAAGAGAACAAGGTCGAGAGAGACAAAAACCCCTATCATTGCAGTCTCAAGCATTAAAAGTAATGAATAAAAGAGCTTCCTTCTCTCCTGTATGTAGTTCCAGGCAGAAGGAACAGCTATAAGGGTTATAAGTGTAGTCATAAAGACCATTATGAGGCTGAGACCATCAACACCAACCTTGTACATTATCGAAAAATCTGGAATCCAGCTTCCATAGTCTATGAACTGGAAACCGCTCTTACTCGACTCAAAATTTGCCATCATATAAAGGGTCAGGAGAAAATCAATCCCTGTAAAGAGGAGAGCAATCCACTTTACCCTTGTCTCACTTCTGCACAGAGCTACAAACATAGCTCCAAGAAGAGGCAAGAAGAGAATAACACTTACCATCAATCCACCCCTAAGTCAGCCAGATGATTATCATAACGATTAAAGTTCCAGCAACAAGAAAAGCGACATAAGTGTTTACAACACCTGTTTGAGTGATTCTCAAGATTTCTCCAGACCACTTGGTAAGCAAAGCAACTCCGTTGACAATTCCATCAATAACGTATCTATCGATAAAGTTCAAAAAGCTACCAAGTCCAAAACCTGTTCCTCTAACAAAGAGGAAGTTGTAGATCTCGTCAAAGTAGTACTTCTTGTAAACAAGTGTATAAATTGGTCCAAAGATGGAAGCAATCTTTTCAGGTGAAATTTTCTTCCAGAGATAGATATATGCAGCAATGAAGAGACCTCCTACTGAGAGAAGAACCGTTAAAGCGACAAGAGCGAGCTCAACTCCATGGGAAATTTCCTCAACATGGTTTGGAATTGACGTTGACAGGAAATGCTCAAACCAACCTTCAAGGAATCCTGCAAAAACAGATGGAATTGCAAGTCCAATCAGAGGAACAGTCATAACCCATGGAGATTCATGAAGATGTTTCCTTGTCTTCTCGTCAAACCTTTCTTCTCCAAAGAAGACAAGGAACATGAGTCTTCCCATGTAAAGAGCCGTCAGAAATGCTCCAGCAGTAAGGAAGAACCAGAAAATATGGTGTTCATTTGCAAACGTTGCACCAATGATTTTGTCTTTACTGAAAAATCCAGCTAAAGGTGGAATTCCAACAAGAGCTAAGGTGGCAATTACAAAAGTAATTGCAGTAACTTTCATATACCTGTAAAGCCCTCCCATTTTCCTTACGTCCTGCTCTCCTCCCATTGCATGGATTACACTACCAGAACCAAGGAAAAGTAAAGCTTTGAAGAAAGCATGGGTAAAAAGATGAAACATTGCGTATATGTAAGCACCAACCCCAAGGGCTGCAAACATGTATCCAAGTTGTGAGAGGGTTGAGTAAGCAAGAATCCTTTTTATATCAAACTGCGTAAGTCCAATCGTTGCAGCTCCAAAGGCAGTTATAACGCCAATAACCCCAACAACTGGAAGTATGTAACCCCCATCGTAGATCGGCGCACATCTTGCAACCATGAAGACTCCAGCAGCAACCATCGTTGCAGCATGGATGAGGGCTGAAATCGGAGTTGGACCTTCCATTGCATCTGGAAGCCATGTATGGAGTGGAAACTGGGCAGATTTACCAACTGCACCACCAAGCAGGAGAAGACCGATTAGAGATAAAACACCCGCTGAAACTGTATTGACGTTTGAGAATACCTGGTGAAAGTCAAGAGTTTCGAAAGTCCAGAATACTGCAATAACTCCAAGAATAAAGAGAAAATCTCCAACCCTGTTCATCAGGAAAGCCTTTATTGCTGCATCAGCAGCACTCTTCTTCTTATACCAGAATCCAATTAAGAGGTAGGAAGAAAGTCCAACAGCTTCCCACCCAAAGAAAAGTTGAAGGAAGTTTGGCGAAAGAACGAGAACAAGCATTGAGAAGGTAAAAAGTCCAAGGTAGGCAAAGAACCTGTCGTATCCAGGATCATCATGCATATAGCCAACAGAGTAGAGATGAACGAAGAAAGAAACAGTAGTTACAACAACTAACATTATTGCAGTTAAGGAGTCAACGTATCCACCAAAGCTTGCAGAAAGTCCTCCTGAAATCACCCAGTTGAACCAGTTTTCCTGAATGACCTCTCCATGAAGAATCTTAAAGAGCAGGTAGTAGGAAATCAGAAGAGATATTCCAACAGCCGTTACTCCTATATAGTCCGACTTCCTGACAAACCATCCTACTTTAAACATTGAACCAAGTATCCCGCTAAGGAGAAAAGAGAAAAGCGGGAACAGAACTAAAAGTAGCGTTATCTCCATACCTACCACCTCAGCCTTGAGAAGTCTTCAGTGTTAACACTTCCTGTTAGCCTATAGAGTGCGACAACTATCGCAAGTCCAACTGCAGCCTCAGCAGCAGCAACCGCAAGGACAAAAAAGACAAAGACCTCTCCAAAGAGATTTTGGTGGAGTTTTGAAAACCCAACCAAGAGAACGTTTGCACTGTTTAGAATAAGCTCTAAGGAGAAGAAGAGCGATATAACATTCCTTCTTGCTAAAATTCCAAAAATCCCTATTCCAAAGAGCAGAGCACTCAGTATAAAGAAGTCAATCGGAGACATTAGCTATCCCTCCTACCAATTGCAACTGCACCGATCGTTGCGATAAGAAGCAGAACTGAAACGATCTCAAAGGGAAGAAGAAACTTGTAAAAGAGAGGTATTGCTATTTCCGTAGCTCCTGAAATCTGAGGTTCAACTTCTCCACCAACTGTAAATCCACCGGCTATTAGAAGTACCATAACTGCAAACGACAGAAAGCCACCGACAGCAATAGAACCAGCTCTGAAAGGATCTTCTTTCATCTTCTTCAAATCCATGGTCATGAGAGCAAAGAGGTAAAGAACCACTATGGCTCCACCGTAAACAATCACCTGAACAATCCCAACAAACTCAGCTCCTGCTGTGAAGTAGACGGCTCCAAGAGCTACAAAAGAACCGAGAAGAGCAATACCACCTCTTATAATGTTTTTAGCAGTTACAGCAACTACTGCAAAAGCAACAGATAAACCTGCAAATAGGTAGAAGAATACTTCGTTCATTCCTTATTCTCCCTCTCCCACTTCTGGTAGTACTTTCCGAGCTCCATAAGGTCATCTTTGCGAAGTATGAGTTTATCAATGGAGTATTTTGAAAATTCATAGATGTCGGTCATAACTATTGCATCCCTTGGACATGCCTCAACACAAAGACCACAGAAAAGACACCTTGTAAGGTCAACTGTAAAGTCAAGTAGAACTTTTTCTCCATTCTCTCCTTCTGTCATTTCCATATCTATAACGTTGCTTGGACACATCGTTGCACAGAGGTAACAGGCTTCGCATCTGTAAGAGCCGTCGGGATTGAGCTTTAGAGCGTGAATACCTCTAAACCTTTTTCTGGGTTCTTCCTTCTCAAAGGGATAGTGAACTGTTACTGTAGGTTTAAACATCGTCTTTAAGGTTATCCTCATCCCCTTGAGAAGGTCAGAAAAGGTAGCCTTCTTTAAAATCCCAGCCATCAAGACGCTCCTTCGATTTCTAACTCAAGAAAAACCCTTCCAGTGCTGCTATAAAGACGTTAACTATCGCAACGGGTAGCATTATCTTCCACATAATTGAGAGCATCTGGTCAAATCTGTACCTTGGGAAAGTAGCTCTCAGCCAGAATGTCAGAAAAATGAAAAATCCAGCTTTCAGAAGGTGATAGACAACTCCAAGAACAGGAAACTTATCAACAAACGGACCACTCCAACCACCGAAGAAGAGAAGAGTAATAACCAACGAAAGAACTATTATGTTTATGTACTCACCAAAGAAGAAAGCTGCAAATCTCATTCCAGAGTACTCTGTGTGGAATCCTCCTACCAGCTCACTCTCCCCCTCTGGAAGGTCAAAGGGTGGTCTTCCAATCTCTGCAATCATCATTATGAGAAAGATAACAAAGGCTACAGGCTGATAGAAAATTCCCCAGCCGTGTTCCTGCTGCCACTTTACAATCTCTGTAAAATCAAAAGAGCCCATGAGTATTACAACAGCCATTATGGCAAAGCCCATCGGAAGCTCAAATCCTAAAACCTGAGCTGCAGCCCTCATTCCAGCAAGAAAGGAGTATTTATCGTTCGATGAATAACCTGCAAGTATGAGAGCATATATAGAAATTGCACTCATTGCCATTACAAATAGGAGGGCTGACTTCATTTCAACCGCATGGATAAAGCCGATCGGAACAACCGATGCAGCAAGGAGCGCAGCAAAAACGCTAAAAGAAGGGGCAAAGATGAAGAGGAGTCTATCTGAACCCTTTGGAATTATGTCCTCTTTGAATATCAGCTTTATAGCATCAGCAAGAGGCTGAAGTATTCCATGGAATCCAACAACCATCGGACCGGGACGCTGCTGCATGTGTCCAAGCACTTTCCTTTCGAGATATGTTATCGGCGGTACCGCAACGAGCATAAGCCCAACAATGAAGAGTAGGCTCAAGAGGTTATCTATCACTTCTTGGGACCTCCCCAGATAAAGCAGGTGGTATCAACAAATTTTTTGTTCATCTCCTTGAGTCTTTCGGCTATAACCTTAACCATAGCCTCGAGGAGCTTTATTGCGAGCTGAGGGTCTTCCTCCTTTAATTTTTCATAACCTTCCTTTGTAAGAATGAGAGTGTGAGTCTCCTTTGATGCAACACCTTTTGAAGAATGGAGCTTATTGCTGAAAAAAGAGAGTTCTCCAAGTGGAGTTCCGAACTCACTTACTGCGACCTTGACCTCATTTCCAAACGGGTCTGGCCTATAAAGTCCGACTCTTCCCTTTACTATAAAGAAGATCTTGTCTCCAGGATCTCCTTCCTCAAAGAGAACAGTTCCTTTCGGATAGACCTTATAGTCAAGGTACCTTGCTATCTCTTCCAGTTCTTTTTCTGTAAATGTTGCAAACAACGGAAACTCTTTTGCCAGTTCAACTTTTACCATCACTCCTCCGAAAGAATTTTACAGGGCATTCCCGTCAGGTAAGGGAAACTCTCCCTTAAAAGATTTGATATATCCCTTGAAAATCTTTCAATCCTTAATAAAGCTTTTCCTTCAGGAATCGAACTATCCTCAACAACAGGGACAACAAGCTCTCCACCTTCGGTCTTCAGCGTTACCATCTTTCTACCTTTGGCATCTTCAGGGTTGAGGTGGAGCTCTCTTTTACCTGAAACTTTCACAACGTTCTCTGAGTAATAGCTGATAGAGTTCCAGCCTGTTCTGTTTGGAAGAACTGTTAGAGATAGATAGCCTTCTTTTTTCTCTACTTTTGTACTTCCAAGCTCTTTATCGGTTTTAATTTCTTTCCTTTGGAAGCTTGATGTTCCGAACGGAAGTCTTGAAAGTATCTCAAAGAGGGAATATCCCGTATTAAGAGCCGTTTTTAGTTCGAGAATTCCTTCAAGACCCTCTACAGTTCCATTTTTTTCAAGTCCTGTCTCTATTGGAATTATCAAATGGGCTCTTGAAACGTCATGATTGTAGTAAGGCGTAAACAGGACTGTGAATTTTGAAAAATCTATTTCCTCTCCAAAGAAATCTCTATTTGACTCAACATTTACAAGAACGTTTACCTCACCATTAAGCTCGGAAGGTCTTTTCAAATTAAAAAGCTTGGCAACTTTTATAGAATTGGCTTTTGGTGGAATAACAATAATTGAACTTTTTGCTACCATCCTGTCTGCAAGAAAAGCAGTGGTCTTTGAAATCTCCTTAACGTCAGGGTGGAAAAGAGCCATACCTCCAATGACGAAGGCAACCTTCTTGTTTCTGAGAACCTTTGAAACTTTATCTATCTTCTCGTCCTGAGAGGAGTAAGAAGTATCAAAAGTTCCCATGATAAGGTGTTTAAGAGTATCTATGAGTTTTTCCTCGTTAACTATCAGAGATTCAAAGGCAACTGAGTCAAGCTTTGATTTGAAACTTCCAAGTCTTATCAGCCTTCTTCCTCTCTGAACAACAGCAAGCCTCAGGAGAGTTGCTGTTACAGGGTTTATCTTCTCTATAAAATCTCCAACCACGAATATGATTTCAGCGTCGTAGATTGCAGAGAGCTTATCCGTATCAAACCTTCCTGTTACCTCAGCTACACCCTCAAGGGCTTCTTGATAGGGTAAAGCATCTGACGTGACATTTTCAGTTCCAAAGATAGCAGCAAGTCGTGTGAGTTCTTCATTGGTAAGAGAACTTTCAATAAACAGGTTAACTTTCCTGTTTAAGACCTTCTCTCTCAGTATTTCAATGGCTTCATCGATTGAAATTTCCTTTAAATCTTCTCCTTCCCGCAGGAGTGGTTTCTTCAACCTTTTATCTGTATAGACAATATCCCATCCCCACTTCCCTCTTACGCACAAGTATCCTCTGTTGTGACCATCGCTGATACCTATCCTTCCAACAACTCTCTTTATCCTGTCATGGTAGGTATCGATCTCCATCTTACAACCTGTACCGCAAAGGGTGCAGGTTGTCCACGTTCTCGTCATTCTCCATGGACGGTCTTTGTACTTAAAAGCCCTGTCAAGAAGAGAGCCGACTGGACAGACGTCAATACAGCTTCCACAATGTTCACAGCCGCTTTCAAGGAAATCTCCATTAAAAGGTGAAATGTAAGCTTGATAACCTCTTTTGAGGATTCCAAGAACTCTGTTTCCCATGTTCTCACCGCACATCCTTACACAGCGGCGGCAGAGAATACAGCGATCGTTGTCTATTTCAATTAGTGGACCTTTTATGACAATGTCTTTTTCCCTTCTCGGTTCTTTGTATCTTGATTTTTTGGGACCATGCCTGAAACCTGTCATCTGGAGTTCGCACTCTCCAGACTTGTCACAAATTGGACACTCTAAGGTGTGGTTGTTGAGAATCAGCTCAATGACTCCCTTTCTCGCTCTCTTCACTCTTTCTGTGTCTGTTCTTATGACCATATCAGGCATTGCTTTTAATGTGCAGGCAGTTGCAAGTCTTGGAGCTCCCTCAACTTCAACGAGACACACTCTACAGGCACCTTCCGGTCTGAGCTCTTTATGGTGGCAGAAGACAGGAATAACTATCCCGTGGCGCTCAGCCACCTCAAGGACAGTTTCTCCAGGGTAAGCCTCACATTCCTTTCCATCTATGATAACTTTGAATGTCTCCATTTAGCTACTCCTGAAAGGACATCTTCCAAGTCTAATGTGCTCAAGGTATTCATCCCTAAACTTTTTAACAGTTGAAGCAACAGGATTGTGGGCAGCCATTCCAAGACCGCAGAATGAGTTCTCCATAGTTTCTGAAACGGATAGAATAACATCTAAATCCTCTTCTCCAGCCTGACCGTTTTCTATCCTTCTCATTATCCTCACAAGCCAGTCTGTCCCCTCTCTACAGGGAGTACACTTTCCGCAGGATTCGTGTCTGAAAAACTCTATGAGCCTTAAAGCCGCCTTTACAACACAATCTGTTTCATCAAGAACCATGATTGCACCAGAACCGAGCATTGTTCCCGCTCTTGCTAAAGATGGAAAATCCATTGGAACGTCTATTTCATCAGCAGTAAGACAGGAACTTGAAGCTCCTCCTGGAAAGACAAGCTTCAGCTTTCTATCGTTAAGAATCCCTCCAGCGTGCTCGTAGATGATTTCAGAAAGTGGCGTTCCCATTGGGAGCTCATAGACTCCCGGTCTTTTAACCTTTCCGCTAACAGGGAAAAGCTTTGGGCCTGGGCAGTCTGGAGAACCAATAGAAGCATACCATTCACCACCCCTTTCAATTATAAGAGGAACATTTGCAAGGGTTTCAACGTTGTTAACAACTGTCGGCTTCCAGAGGTATCCGGCGTTAACAGGAAATGGTGGTTTTATTCTTGGCTCTCCTCTCCTTCCCTCAAGTGAATCTATAAGAGCTGTTTCTTCACCACAGATGTAGGCTCCAGCACCGCTGTGAACGTAGAGGTCAAAGGAAAAATCGGTTCCAAGAATATTCTCTCCCAAGAATCCTTTATCGTAGCTTTCAGCAATCGCCTGCTCCAGAATCTTTCTACCTATCGGATATTCGCCCCTGATATAGATGTACCCGTATCTGCAGCCAGTTGCGTAAGCTCCGATTAACATTCCTTCGATGAGGGCGTGGGGATCTTTTTCTATAATTATCCTGTCCTTGAAAGTACATGGTTCACCTTCATCGGCATTACAGACCATATACTTAGGCTCTTTCAGGTCTGCTGCTGCAAACTCCCACTTCATTCCAGTAGGGAAACCTGCACCTCCTCTACCTCTCAGACCGCTGTGTTTGACTTCCTCAATAACATCTTCAGGAGTCATCTCTTTGAGGACTTTTCTAAAAGCAGAGTAGCCCCCACTTCTCAGGTAAACTTCTATCGTATGGGAATTTTCCTTATCAATATTTCTAAGAAGGAGTTTTTCCATTATTTCCCCTTCCACCCAAATTTCTTCAGAATCTCTGGTACATTTTCAGGCGTTACGTTTAAAAATCTCTCTTCGTTGACTGTCACAGCAGGAGCTCCATCGCAGAGTCCCATACATTCAAAAGCTTCAACCGTGAAGAGTCCATCCTCCGTTGTCTCTCCCGGTGAGATTCCAAGGAGATCACAAAACTTTTCAAGAATTTCTTCTCCACCCCTCAGCATACAGGAAAGGTTCGTACAGATCCTTATTATGTACTTACCCTTTGGCTTTGTATGGAACATTGCATAGAACTCCGCTGCCTCTTCAACCTCTATAAGCCTGACACCAAGGACATCGGCAATGGTTCTAATTATTTCTGGTGTAATGGCCGAAAAGTTTTTTTCGGCAATCCAGAGGGCAGGAAGTATGTAAGAACCGCTGTATGGATACTTTCCACTATTTTTTAACTTCTCAACTTCTTTCTTGAACTCTTCCAACGTCATCTATCCACTTCTCCCATAAGAGGGTCTAAACTTCCAACTATTGAGATAACATCGGCAACGTAGTGATTTTTAAGGAGCTCCGGCATTATCGCAATGTTTATAAGAGATGGCGGCCTTATCCTTAATCTGTAAGGTTTATCTGAACCATCGCTGACTATGTAGTACCCAAGTTCTCCGCGAGGCCCCTCAACTGCTGCATAGACTTCACCCTCAGGTGGTTTTATTCCATGGATTACAAGTTCAAAGTGCTGAATAAGGCCAACCATTGTGTTATAAACTTCCTTTTTTGGAGGAAGGATTATTGTCGTGTCTTCTATTTGAACAGGACCCTCTGGCATCTTCTCAAGGCACTGCTTTATGATCTTTACAGACTCCCTCATTTCAAACATTCTGACGCGGTAACGGTCGTAAACATCTCCGTTGTGAAAGACTGGCACTTCAAAATCCAGCTTATCGTAAACGCAGTATGGGTAGTACTTCCTGACGTCGTAGTCACATCCTGCAGCTCTCAAAGTAGGTCCTGTTATTCCCCAGTTTATTGCTGTCTCTTTATCTATTACACCTACACCAATAGTTCTTGACTTCCAGATTCTGTTCTCGGTTAGCAGCGTTTCGTACTCGTCAATCTTTGAAGGGAAGAACTCCAGAAAATCATTCAACTCATCTAAAAATTTCTCCGTAGTGTCGTAGGCAACTCCACCAATCCTCATATAGCCTGTGTGAAGTCTCCCACCTGCAATCTCCTCAAAGAGATCCAGTATTTTCTCCCTTTCTCTAAATGCGTACAGGAACACGCTCATTGCCCCAAGCTCAAGAGCATGGGTTCCAAGCCAGATGAGGTGGGAGGAGATACGGGTTAGCTCTGCCATTATGACTCGGAGATACTGAGCTCTCTCAGGTATTTTGTCTTCTATTTCAAGGAGCTTCTCAAGTGCAAGAACAAAACCCAGCTCGTTTGAGTTCGAAGAAACGTAGTCAACCCTGTCAAATACTGGCAAAATCTGCATGTACTTCCTGTGTTCAGCAAGCTTCTCAACACCTCTGTGAACGTAACCAATTACTGCATCGGCTCCAATAATCTTTTCACCTTTAAGCTCAAGAATAAGCCTCAGAACACCATGAGTTGACGGGTGCTGAGGCCCCATATTTAAAATCAGATCAGCTTTCTCTGCCATTCTCTACTCCCAGTCCCACACTTCACACGGTTCTTCGTAACCTTCAAGTGGAAAATCCTTTCTGAGAGGGAAATAGGGATATCTTTGAGGAAGTAGAAGCTTTCTCAATTCCCTCCCTGTAAACTTCACTCCAAACATCTCGTAGGTTTCTCTCTCCGTCCATTCGGCAGTCTTCCAGATATCAATAACAGATGGAATTTCTTCGTTTTCAGCCCAGCATTTGACTCTCAGGTTGTGCCTTTTTGTCAGAGATCTCAACTGATAAACAACCTGAATCCTTGGAGTGTGCTCTGGATAATCAACAGCGGTAACGTCAACGAGCATATCCATCTCAAAATCTGGAGAATCTTTTAGGAACTTCATAAATTCCAGGAGAATATCCTTTTTAACAGTTATACTTACTTCCCCTCTAAACTCTTCAACTTTCTTTATTCCATCTCCAAATCTTTCTTTTAGTTTTTCAACCAACTCTTTGGTTATGTACTGCATTCTTCACCACCAACGATTATTGGCTTGTCTCTCTTAATCTTCTCCTGAAGCATTATGAGAGATTCATAGAAAGCTTCTGGTTTAGGTGCACATCCAGGAACGTAGACATCAACAGGAACAATGCAGTCAAGACCTCTAAGGGTTGAATAGGTCTGAAAAATGTTACCGCTGATTGCACAGCTTCCAATGGCAATTGCCCACTTGGGGTCTGGCATCTGATCCCAGAGCCTCTTAATTATCGGAGCCATTTTCCTGCTTATTGTTCCACACATTATCAAAAGGTCACACTGCCTCGGGGTATTCCTGAATATCACCCCGAACCTGTCAAAGTCATAACGGGAAGCAGCTGCTGCCATCATCTCAATTCCGCAGCAGGCCGTGGCAAAGGCCAAAGGCCAGAGAGCCCCCTTTCTACCCCAGTTAATAAGGTCGTTCAATTTTGCGAGGAATACGCCGTTCTTTATTCCCATTTAAGTGCTCCCTTTGCAATGGCGTACAAGAACCCAATAAGGAGGATCACAATGAAGATAAAGGCTTCAACCAACCCTAAGATCCCGAGATCCTTAAATGCAACCGCCCATGGAAAAAGAAAGACGGTTTCAAGATCAAAGAGAAGGAAAACTAAAGCAACAATGTAGAAAAACGCAAAATAATGCCTATTCAGAGGATAAATTTTTGGAATTCCACACTCATAAGGTTCATACTTTTCTTTAACACTGCGATCGATCTTTACAATCTTATTTGTGATCAGATTGATGTTTGGAACCAAAACAGCAACTGCCAGCGCTATCAGGAAAAAAAGAAAAAGAACCAGATAGCTTTCCAATTCTCTTCTCCTTATTCTGTAATATTAAGTAATTCGCATAGATATTGTAACAAATTTTTAACATTTGAAAAGGGCTGGATCCTCAATCTCCATATACTGGCACCTACCCATCTTATAGAGATCGTTTCCATAAATATCGTTTACAACAAAGGCTGGAAAGTCCTCAACAACCAGTCTTCTTACCGCTTCAGGACCTAAATCCTCATAGGCTATCACTTCAGCAGATTTCACACATCTTGCTAAATATGCTGCTGCTCCCCCTACAGCTCCAAAGTAAACGCCCTTGTACTTTTTGATAGCTTCAATTACTTCTTGATTTCTTGAACCCTTACCTATCATCCCTTTAAGCCCAGCTTCTAAAAGCCTTGGAGCATACGGATCCATCCTGTAGCTGGTAGTTGGACCAACAGAACCAATAGGCCTTCCAGGTCTTGCTGGAGCTGGACCAGCATAGTAGATGATCTGTCCTTTAAGGTCAAATGGTAATTCCTCTCCCTTCTCAAGGGCTTCAACTATCCTCTTATGGGCTGCATCCCTTGCCGTGTAGATGACACCGGAGATGAGAACAAAATCCCCAGCTTTTAAGTTTTCTATGACCGAATCATCTAAGATGGGGGTGGTAATTCTTATTGCAGACATGCCAAAACCTCCTTTTTGTGAAGATACCATAGTATAGCAAAAGGGATTAGAATTCCCTGAAATTTTTAGGGAGAAATGATGAGAGAGAACTTTCTCCTGTTTGTAGCTGCCGTTACTACTTTAATCCTTCCTCTGTTTATTGTTAAGAAACAACTGTCCGTAGAAAAGATTTTTCCCCAAAAGCCTGAAGCAAAGAGAGAGATTAAAGTAAAAAGAGAAGAGATAATTAACTTTATTCTCTACATTGAAAATCCCGATATCAAAGAAATAGTATCTGCAAACTGCAACAAAGTTGTTCCCATTGTCTACTCCCATGTCATGTCTCTTGAAAGACTTCCTGTAAAGAAAAGGAAGAAAAAGTTCATAGATGTGCTACTTCCTGAAATTTTGATTGCAAACGAAAAGGTTCTAAAAGAAAGAGAATTCCTGCTAAGGGTTTTAAGAAAACAGGAGATATCAGAGGGAGAAAAAACAGAAATTGAAAGATTGAAAAAGAAATACAGAACAGATGACCTTAAAGAACTTCTCAGAAGGATCAACACTGTTCCAGTAAGTTTAGTCCTTGCTCAGGGTGCCATCGAAAGTGGATGGGGAACTTCAAGATTCTTCATTGAAGGAAACAATGTATTTGGAATGTATGTATTTCGTCCAACAAACAAAAAGTTAAAAGCGAAAAATAACGATGTTTACCTGAAAGTTTACGATGATATCCTACAGTCCGTGGAAGATTACATATACAACCTAAATGTCGGATGGGCTTACGAAGAATTCAGAAAAGCAAGAGAAAAAGGTGCCAATACAGATTCACTTATCCGGGCTTTAATATACTATTCAACAGAAAGGGATAACTACGTGAGGTTGTTAGAAAATGTCATTGAAAAAAATCATCTTACTCTTTACGATAGCTGTTCTCTTTACATTCCCGGCAAGAGGTGATTACGCTACTGTCTTTATCTATCACCGATTTGGCGATAACAAATACCCCACAACCTCTGTTTCGATGGAAGACTTTGAAAAGCAGATGGAATTTCTAAAGAAAAACAACTACAACGTGATTTCCCTTGACGAACTCTGGCAAATGGTTAGATCTGGCAGAAAAATCCCCCCAAAGACTGTAGTCATCACCGTTGACGATGGTTACAAAACAACAATGAAAGCTTTTAAGGTTCTGAAAAAATACAACTTTCCCTTTACCGTTTTTCTTTACATGGATGCTATAGGAAGGTATCCAGATTTCCTAACTTTAGAACAGATTGAGGAGCTCAAAAAGTATGGAAGAGTAACCTTTGGGAATCATCTGTACAACCACCCTGACCTTGCAAAGTACAGGGCTTCTCTAAAAGAAGAAGAATACATTGAGTTCTTGAAAAGGGAATTAGAACTCTCAGAGAAAAGATTTAAAGAACTTTTCGGAAAGAAACCTGAATTCTTTGCCTTCCCTTATGGTAGCTATGACAGATTAAGCGTAAAGTTCCTTGAGAGGAGAGGATACAAACTCCTTATGACTCAGGATAGAGGAACCTACAACGGTAAAAGTAGTTTAGTTCCAAGAATGGCAACTGTGGGAAGTCTTTCGAGCCCCAAAGCTTTCTATCGGGCTTTGGAAATTGAACCACTCCCTATTAAAAGCTATTCTCCGATTTACGGTCTTCTGGAAGAAAATCCTGCAAAGATTTCCTTTGAACTTGAAAATGGAGAAAACTACAAAAATTGTTCGATTTACATTTCTGAATACGGCTGGTTGAAAACAAAAAGAACTGGAAACGGAATAGAAACTAAGGAAGAAATTGAATTTCACAGGTTCAAGAATAGGGTAGGTATAAAGTGTGTCAATAAGAGGACAAACAGAAGGGCTGAGTTCTTTTATCTGGTTATAAATGGCTCCCCAAAGGGAGCCACTCGTTAAGAGAGAATTTCGTCGATAGTAATAACTTCTCCAACTTTTCCAGCAATCCCTGGACCAGGTTTGAGAGTTTTCTTACCAGGTCTCCAGTTGGCTGGACAAGCTTCATCTGGATGCTCGTAAACGTACTTCCATGCATCAAGTTGTCTGAGGAGCTCATTGACATTCCTTCCAACAGGCGGATTGAGAACCTCTTCAGCTACGATAATTCCATCTGGATTAATAATGAATCTACCTCTCCTTGCAAGTCCAGCTTCTTCAATGTAAACGCCGTACTTTCTTGCAGTCTCGCCTGTTGGATCTGCACCAAGAAGGAACTTAACGTCCTTCATAAGAGGTTCAACTTTGCAGAAAATCTGATGGCTGAAGACTGTGTCTGTTGAAATAGCAATTACATCAGCTCCTCTTGCCTTGATTTCTTCGTACTTAGCTGCGACCGCAGCCAACTCTGTTGGTCAGACGAACGTAAAATCTGCAGGATAAAAACAGACTACAAGGAACTTTCCTTCGTTGTTTGGAACGTAGTCAGAGAGCTTTACAGTTGTGTAGGTATCTGTGTTTGGATCGTAGGCTTGGAGTTCAAACTCGGGCGCCTTTTGTCCCACAAGAGCCATCTTTCCCTCCTGAAAACTTTTCTCAATTTTAAATTAAGTTCATCTATGGATAAATCAACTATTATGGAAATAGACTATACCTATAGTTCCAGAAACTGTTAAACTCACTTAAGCAGGATGATAGAACGGGAGTAGAACCATGTTTAAGGCTTACAGGATTACAGTAAAGAGACCCCAGCCCCTAATTGATCTTGTTTCACAGTTTACAGACAGCAGGAAAAAAGCGAAAAAAGTGATAGATGAGGCTTTGTGTTCTGTAAATGGGATTAAAGAACCTTTCTACAAAAAACAACTAAAACCTGGAAGTACTGTAAGGTTTACCATTCCAGACCTTCTTTTCAAGAGGCCAGAGATAGAAACCCTGTTTGAAGACGAATACCTGCTGGTTGTAAACAAGCCTCCATTTATAAACAGTAACAGAAATGCTCCGGACATTGAAACGATTCTGAGAAAGAGATTTAAAAACGCCTGGGCAGTTCACAGGCTGGACAAACAGACAACGGGAGCTCTTATCGTTGCAAAATCAAAGGAGGTTTTTGAGCTCTTTATAGAAAATTTCAGGAGACGTGAGATAAAGAAAAGCTACTTGGTTCTTACAGCTGGAAATTTGAGGAAAAAATCGGGAAAAATAACTATCCCAATTGATGGAAAAGAAGCCATATCGATCTACAGAGTTGTTAAACAAACAGGAAAGACAGATCTTCTGGATGTTGAGATTCCAACAGGCAGGAAGCATCAGATTCGAAGGCACTTTGCTTTTTTAAGCCATCCAGTAGTTGGAGAATTTATCTACTGGAAAAGGAAATTTCCTGAAGAGATTCATCTCTTCGCACCGAGAATAATGCTCCATGCGGAAAAACTGGTATTCAAGCATCCTGTCAAAGGAAAGAAAATAGAAATCAAAGCTCCATTATTTGAGGACTTTAAAAACTACATTGAAATTCTGGAGGGTAAGAAACCCCTCCAGATATTAACGCTCTAAGAATATACTTAAATCAATGTCAAGGCCACAATTCTTGAGCTTTCTGAGAGCTTTTGATTCTATTTGCCTTATCCTTTCCCTTGTAACCTTAAGTTCTTTTCCAACCTGCTCTAAGGTATGTTCTGGATAACCATCAAGTCCAAAACGAAGCTTTAAAACAAGGGCTTCTCTCTCGTTGAGCTGCGAGAGCAACTGGGAAACCTTCTCTTGAAGATCTCTTTTGATCACTTCATGCTCAGGAATTGGACTCTTAGAATCCTCTATGAAGTTTCCAAGAGTGCTGTCCTCATCATCTCCTATTGGTGTTTCAAGGGAAACAGGCTCCTGGGCAAGCTGCATTATTGAGCGAACCTTCGAAGCAGGCATTCTGAGTCTCTCTGCAATCTCTTCTGGCTTAGGTTCTCTTCCCATTTCAAGAAACATTTGCCTTGAGGTCTTGATTACCTTATTGATGGTCTCAATCATGTGAACGGGAATTCTGATAGTCCTTGCCTGATCTGCAATTGCCCTTGTGATTGCCTGCCTAATCCACCAGGTAGCATAAGTGCTGAACTTATATCCTCTTCTATACTCAAATTTATCAACAGCTTTCATAAGGCCTATGTTCCCTTCCTGAATCAGGTCAAGGAAGTGAAGTCCCCTGTTTATGTACTTTTTAGCAATACTTACAACAAGCCTGAGGTTTGAACGAACCAAAATCTGCTTTGCTTCTTGAGAGTCTTTTTTGTAGAAGTAGATCTTTTCCGCCAGTTTGTAGAAAGTGTTCCTTGGCATTTGAAGGGAATCAACAACTTGCTTGTAGGTCTCTTTAGTATCAAGGTATTTTTTGACCATTTTCTTTATTTCTCTTGTTGTGTACTTTGAAGCATCGATCTTTTCTCTTATTTCGTCATCGTCCAGTTTCTGACAGATTTCCTCTATTGAAATACCGAGGAAAGAAAGCTTTCCACTCAACTTCTGAAGGCTTCTTTCGCTCTTTTTGAGAATCTTGTACTTACGATAAATATCATCTGCCATGAGTTCATAAATAGAGTAGGAAAGGGGAAGCTGTCTCAAGAGTGAATTTATCTTAGCCCATACCTTCAAATACTCTCTCTTCAACTGTGCATTTTTTTTGTTTCTCTGATACTGCTTCTGGAGTTTCTCAAACTGAGGAAGTAATTCCTTGATTTCATCCACTATTGCAAAGAACTTCTTCTTTCTCTGAGCTTCTCCTCCCTCTGCAAAGTCATCGGGAGAACGCATAATATCTCTTACCTTTACCTCTCCATTTTTGATTTTTTCTTCCATTTCCAGAATGTAATCCAGAACAACCCTTGTTTTTAGGAGATACCTTAAAAGAGCCTTTCTTCCAAGTTCTACCCTCTTTGCGAGAGCTATCTCCTCGTGCCTTTTGAGTAGAGATATACCGCTCATCTCCCGCAAGTACAGTCTTATAGGATCATCAGATCGGGGCATAGTATCAGGAGCAATGGTGATCTGGAGCTTGGAAAGATCTACGTGGTCTTCACCCTCTTTTGGTATAATGTGGATATCGAACTCGTCAAGTTGGGTTATAAGCTCTTCAATGAGCTCCGGTGTGAGTACCTCTTCGTCGAGGTGCTCCATTAGCTCATCAAATGTGATGTAACCTTTGTCCCTTCCTAAGGCAATTATCTCTTCAAAGTTAGGCCTTTCCAAGGCTTCCTCCTTTAACCGGTTATTTTAAGGACAGCACTGTTAAGCTTTTCAAGATTTCCTCTTTTTAAATCAAAAACCAACCTTTTAAGTTCTTTTTTCTCATGAAGCTCCTGAGTTCTTTTTATTCTTCTCTCAATTTCTTTGCTAAGTGTTCTACACACTGCCATTTTTAACTCTTCCTCTGAGAACTCAGAGATAAGGACTTCTGCCAGAAAATCGGAAAGCTCAGGAAACTGGAGCTGGATAATTCCTGGATCTCTTCTGTCCATTGTCCTCAATACGGAGTAAATACGGGAAACCTCTTCGGAAACAAATATGTTGGGAGAAATCTCAATTGGAAGAGGAAAACGGTTCTCAATGAACGCCCTTAAAAACGCTTTCTCATAATGTGGAATAGGAGAAAATTTCTCATCTTGCTTATCTTTTCTATATCCTACAACGTTAAGACGAATCCAATTTTCATCGATCTCAAACTCAGCAGCTAATTTAGAAACAAAAGATTTATACTTGAAAGGATCCACCATTTTAAGCGGTGAAATGGCATGAATGACTTCCTTCAGAACTACCGATTTCTCTTCATCAGGAAGTTCCTTAACTGTTCTTATGCTCCACTCTATGAAACGTAGAGGATTAGATAGCAAATCATTCAGGAGCTCTGGATTTTTTCTTGCCATTGAGTCTGGATCTTCCCCTGATGGTAACTGTACAACAAGAGGCTCTATTCCTTTAGAAAGGAAAAACCCTGCACTCCTTATCGTTGCTTTCTTTCCTGCACTATCTCCGTCAAACATCAGAATTGGAGAAGAAGAGTATCTCTTTACAATCTTTACATGGTTCTCAGTAAGGGACGTTCCCATAGGAGCTACAGCATTTCTTATTCCAGCCTGATGAAGAGATATAACATCAAAATAACCCTCAACTAGGACTACTTTCTTCTCTTTCAGAATTGTTTCCCTTGACTGATAAAATCCGTAGAGGATAGAGTTCTTCTTGAAAAGCTCGCTCTCCGGACTGTTTATGTACTTGGGAATGGATTTGTCATCCTTTAAAGTTCTTCCTGCAAAAGCCACAACCTTTCCAGAGTGGCTAAATATAGGAATCATTAACCTTCCAGCAAAGAACTCTTTTCCTTTGCTATTTATTAAACCCAGTTCTTTTGCAGCGAAAGAGTTGATATTTAGTTCTTTTGAGTATCCCGATGGAGCATACCCAATCAAAAACCTTTCAATAGAACTCTCTGTTACTCCTCTGCTTTCAAGGTAGTCTCTTATGTGAGAAATCTTTGAATTAAAGTATCTTGCAGTCTTATAACCTGCTTCCTCAACTAAAGAGATCTTCCTCTCTTCCTTAAACTCAGATGGAACTTCTATACCGGCAAGCTCGGCAATTCTCCTTACAGCCTCAGGAAAGCTTAAGTTTTCATACTTTTCAACAAAGGTAATTGCATTCCCCCCTACACCACACCCAAAACACTTAAATATCTGCTTTTCAGGGCTTACAACGAAGGAGGGAGTTTTTTCGGGATGGAAGGGACAAAGAGCTGTATAGTTCCTGCCTACTTGCTTTAGCTGGACATAATTTGATACTATATCTACGATGTCAACTCTTGAAAGAAGCTCCTGAACAAAAGAGTAGGGGATTTTTGAGCTCCCCAATTATATCACCTCTTGTCAATGGTCTGAGTGCCTACCTAAAAATTATTCACGATCAGAACAAAGTCAACTTGAGACTGTTTGAAAAATAGCTATGAACTTTAAGAGATCCTTCGGGTTTCACCCTCAGGATGACTTTCTTCGTCATTCTGAGGCTGCTTTACAGCCAAAGAATCTCAATATCTTTTAGAGCCAAAATAAGAATTTTCAAACACCATCAGTCAACTTATCTTCTGGAATAGGAAAAGAGGACAAGAAGGCAACCCAGAAAAACAGAAACATCTGCGACGTTAAATGTAGGCCAGTGGTAGGAAGCGATATAAAAATCCAGAAAATCGATAACCTTTCCGTAAACAATCCTATCGTAGAGGTTTCCTGCTGCTCCGCCAAGTATTAATCCTAATCCCAAGCCAAAAAGTTTGTTGTTCATAGGTTTAAAGAGAATGTAGTAGAGAATCCAAACAGCAACTATGGCCGGTATAACTAGAAGAAACAGTTTTCTAACTACATCATTACTGCCGGAAAAGATACTGAATGCAGCTCCCCGGTTTTCTGCATATCTGAGATCAAACAAACCGGGAATTACAGAAAGAACTTTTCCAAACAGGAACTTCTCCGCTGCCAATTTAGTTACTCTATCCAAGATAAATGATAAAACAGCAACCATCAAAGCCTGAGATCTCACAAGGCCTCCTTAGCAATAAACAAATTGATAGACAACATCAGAGATCCAGTGAAAAATTATAGGAGCCAATATAGAACCGCTTCTTTCGTAAAGGTATCCCATTATAAGAGAAGGAAAGAAAACTTTAAACATAACAGGGTTGAAGTAGATAAGGGCATGAGCAGTAGCAAAGAAAAAGCTGGAGACGAAATTGGCCTTTGAAATAGGCCCCAGAAAAGGTTCATTCTCCATTTCCGAGTAGAAATATCCCCTAAAAAAGGTCTCTTCAGCAACAGCGACCGTAAGGTAAAAAAGAACGATATTTAAGGAATTTTCAAATGACAAGAGAGAGGTATTTCCTATCTTACTGCAAACTACAGCATAGAGAGGAAGAATCAGGAGAGAAATACCGATTCCCCAGATAAGTCCTTTGAGAAAGTTTCTGTAACCCAATTCTTCTGGAGTCTTTTTTAGAATCAAAACAGGAATGCCAACCATTAGAAAAAGGTTGATCATAGCTGAATACTCTTTGAAAAATTTTATCGTTATAGCTGATACGATAATCACCGCAAAGTAGAGTTTCACAAAACCGCAGCTTTTACACTTCTTCAAATTCAAATTGAGGCACTCCTTTTGCTAAAATTCCCAGAGTAGATTATGCAACAAAGAGGTGAAAAATGGCAAACTACTTTGTGAAGATTTTTGTTACCTACAGGAAAGGAGTTCTTGACCCACAGGGAGTGGCAGTAGAAAAGGCAGCCCATAGCCTTGGTTTTGAAAAGGTTGGGAACGTCAGAGTCGGGAAGTACATAACCATGAACATTGAAGCAGGATCTCCTGAAGAGGTCAAAAGAGAAATTGAGGAGATGGCAAAGAAGTTCTTGGTAAACCCTGTAATAGAGGAATACACCTACGAAATTGAAGAGGTGAAAGAATGAAATTTGGAATCCCTGTCTACCCCGGCAGTAACTGTGACAGAGACGTAGGATGGGTTATTGAAAAGGTTTTAGGACACGAGGTAAGGTACCTGTGGCATAAAGAGAGAGACCTATCCGGTATTGACTGTATCATCGTACCTGGAGGATTCTCTTACGGCGACTATTTAAGAGCAGGTGCAATGGCAAAGCTCTCTCCTGTTACAGAAGCCATCTGTGAATTTGCAGAGAGAGGCGGCCTTGTAATGGGAATCTGCAACGGATTCCAGATTCTATTAGAAGCTGGCTTGCTACCAGGCGCAATGTTGCCCAACAAGACACTCTCCTTTATATGCGAGTTTGTCTATCTGAAGGTTGAAAATAACGAAATTCCCTTTACTCATCTCTATGAAAAAGGAGAAATCCTGAGAATTCCAATAGCCCATGCAGAAGGAAACTATACTTGTACTCCTGAAACGTTGAAAGAACTTGAAGAGAATGGACAGGTAGTTGTTAGATACTGTTCACCTGAAGGAATTGTTTCGGAAGAGTTCAATCCTAACGGTTCTCTCAACAACATAGCCGGTATTTGTAATAAGAAAGGAAACGTTTTTGGATTGATGCCCCACCCGGAAAGAGCCTCTGAGGCTATTCTGGAAAGTGTAGATGGTTATAGAATGTTTGAATCTATAGTGAGGTCTGTTCTTGTTTAATTGGTTGCGGGGGCGGGATTTGAACCCGCGACCTTCGGGTTATGAGCCCGACGAGCTACCGGACTGCTCTACCCCGCGTCATTCTACCTGAGAAGTTAGTAATATTGACAAAATTTTCAATTGTTTGTTCTGGTTCAGTTGGTAAACTTTTTAAAGTTGCAAATCAGTATCTATTCCCAAAATTTCCCGATTATATCCGATATCCCTTCATAGTAACTTGTTTTGAGCACCTTCTCAAGGTGCTTTAATCTTAACTTTAGGATGTTATCAACTATAGTATAGTTATAACGTATAATTTCCCTCTCCATACTTTAAAAGGAGTTTAACAATGAAAGTTCTTCTACTTTCAGAAAACATACCCCAACTGAATGAAAGTAAAGAAACACTCTTGAGACACGCTCACTTTACGTTCTTAGTTGATGGAATATCAAGAGCTTGCTCCCATCAGCTTGTGAGACATAGACCAGCATCTTACAGCCAGCAATCCCAGAGATATGTCGCGATGAAAAACTTTCCCTACGTTACCCCAGATTCTGTTAAAGAGAAAACGGTTGAGATAGAGGGTAAAAAGTACAGTTACGATGACCTCATGGCTTTCATTGGCAGATTTTATGAGGCCTTGGTTGAGGAAGGTGTTCCAAAAGAGGATGCAAGGTTCGTTCTCCCCAATGCTTGCACAACAAGAATCGTTTTCACAATGAACGGTGAAGAACTGGTTCACTTCCTGAGACTGAGAACCTGCACACGAGCTCAGTGGGAAATCAGGAAAATGGCCATAGAAATGCTTAAATTATTACAGAGCAAATATCCAGAACTTTTTAAAGATGTGGGACCGAACTGCTACCATCTTGGTTATTGCACAGAAGGGAAAAAGAGCTGTGGCAGACCAGAAGAGGTAAGAGCTTACTTTGCCTCTCTTTGTAAGGAGGAAAAATGATAAAACTGATAGAGAAAACAGCAGGGATACTGAAGAAACAGGATGTTGAAAACTTTGACATCTACGCTGTTGAATCTTCAGGTTTTACAGTCGAAGTGAAGGAAGGAAAAGTCGAGAAGATAAAAGTTCCCGTAAAAAAAGGACTGGCCATAAGAGCTGTTGTAAACGGAAAGTTGGGTTTTGCCTACACAACTGATGTTTCAGATGAAGGCATAAGAATTGCTATTGAATGCGCAAGAGAGAATGCTAAAAGTGCTTCTCCAGATGATTATTCATTTTCCATGCCTGTCAGTAATTCCCTCGATTTTCTTCTCTATGATGAACGGTACGAAGAAATCCCAACTGAAAAAAAGATAGACCTTGCGCTGGAACTGGAATCCAAGGTCTATTCTTTCGATCCAAGGGTTAAAAGGGTAAGAAAAGCTTCTTACAGTGACTCCATTTCAACGGTTTACTACTACAACTCAAATGATCACAGTTTCAGTTACACAAATTCAAGCTTTGCTTTAAGTGTTCTTCTTGCAGCAGAAGAGAATGGCGAATCACAAATGGGCTGGGACTATGACGTTAAAAGGTACTTTACCGATCTCAATGTGGATCTTGTAGCAGTCAGGGCAGCAGAGAATGCTGTAGAGCTCCTTGGAGCAAAACCTTTAAAGACAAAGAAAATTTCCGTAATTTTCAAAAACACGGTATTTGCAGAGATCATAGAGGCTCTATCTCCTGTATTCCTTGGGAATAACGTCCTGAGAGGAAAATCCCTTTTTGCAGATAAGCTTGGATACGAAATAGCAAACCATGTACTTAACCTTTACGATGACCCCACCCAGAAAGACGGAATGGGAACAATGCCTTTTGATGATGAAGGAGTTGCTACCAGAAAAAAAGCAATCATTGAAAGGGGTACTCTGAAAAACTTTCTTTTAGATATCTATTCGGCAAAGAAACTTGGTATGAAGCCAACCGGAAATGGAATAAGAGCTTCTTTATCGTCACTTCCTCAACCCGGAATTACAAACTTAGTTGTTGAAAAGGGAGCTTTAGGACTGGAAGAGCTGATAAAAACTCCTGAAGAGGTTCTGTTAATAACAGATGCCATGGGAATTCACACAATAAATCCTATATCTGGCGAGTTCTCCATCGGTATAAGCGGTATATACTTCAAGGACGGTGAAAAAGTTCAACCTGTTACAGGAATGACCGTTGCTGGAAACATTAAGGAGCTTCTTAATGGCATAACAGAAATTGGAAGAGACCAGAGGTGGCTTGGAAACATTTGCAGCCCCTCAGTACTTGTTAAATCACTAACTGTGAGTGGAGAATGAAAGAGAGAAGAAGAGAGAGGCTAAGATCCCTCTTAATAAGGGAGCTTTCAGACATCATAAGAACTGAAATTGATTTGCCGGACAACGTTTTTGTTACAGTTCATGACGTCCATCTCTCAAAAGATGGTAGCAGAGCAACAGTTTTCATTTCCGCTCTGAGAAAAGAGGATGCATTAAAAGCACTTGAGATACTCAACAGAGCTGCCGGTTATATCCACCATATTCTTGGCAAGAGATTAAAATTGAGAGTTGTTCCAAGACCAGAGTTTGTCATATCCTTAGGAGATCTACTATGAACCTATCAAGAGAAGAGATTGCAAATCTTATAAGGGATCTACAGGGAAAAATTTTGATAACAACTCACAAAAACCCTGACGGAGATGCAATAGGAAGTTCCCTTGGCTGGTACAACTATCTAAAACGGCTGGGAAAAAACGTAAAGGTAATATACAGGGACAGGATACCTTTCTTTTTCGACTTCCTTCCCGGCATTGAAGAAATAGATGTAGCTGAGGAAATAACAGAAGAGTTCGACTGGGTTATCATTACAGACGTTTCCGAACCCAAAAGAACGGGCTTTGAAAATATACCGGCAAGGAAATCGATAGTAATTGATCATCACATAACAGCAGAGCCTTTCACTGATTACTCAATTGTCGAACCAGAAATATCCAGTACCTGTGAACTCTCTTACGAGATAATGAAACTGATCGATCCAGCTCTCATAGGATATCCGGTCGCCCTTCCCATATACACAGGAATCGTTACAGATACAGGGGGGTTCAGTTACAACAACACATCTCCAAGAACTCACACAGTTGCTGCTGAACTGATAGAAAAAGGAATCAATCCCTATTTAGTGACAAAGAAAATCTATGAGAGAAACAGAATAAATAGGTTTAAACTTTTAGAGCTCGTGCTGAAAACACTTGACTTTGCCGTCGGAAATAAAGTTGCCCATATAACACTTTTTAAACGATTCTTAGAAGAGACAGGTGCTTATCCTGAAGAATCTGAAGGATTCATAAACTATCCCCGCTCCATAATGGGTGTTGAAGTTGCAGTATTCTTCAAAGAGATAGAACAGGATAACTGGAAAGTATCTCTCCGTTCCAAAGGAAACGTAAATGTGGCGGAAGTTGCTAAAAAGCTTGGTGGAGGGGGACACAAAATGGCAGCAGGTTTCGAGGCAAAAGGCTCATTAAAAGATATAAAGGAGAAACTCTTCCAGGAATTAGAGTTAGCCCTTGAGTCTGCAGAGTTCGAAAAAATCAAAAGTTGATTTTAAGATACATTAAAGTGCCTGCTCTTTAAGAGCAGGCAACGTTAGATTTCTGTAATTTCATCCTTGAAGTCTTCATATTCTTTGTAATTTTCGTTCTTCAGTACAGATGAAATGAACTTATCGATGTCCTCTTTCTCGAGAAATGTTCCCGTTAGAAGCCTACCGGTGTACTTGTTGTCCTTTATTTCCCAGAACATATAAAAATCAGGATAAAGCTTCTTGAGTTCTTTATAAGCAACTCCATACTTACTCGGTTTTTCAGGATTCTGTTCTAAGAAGAAATGGCTGGGAGAAATAACTATTCTCCACAGCTCCACTCCACTTTTGGTTACAACTTTTTGAAGCCTAAGTTCTGTGCTTTCCTTCACTTTCATTTTTTGCAACCTTTGCAGAGGAAATAATCAGTAGCTGTTTTAGGAACTTCCTCTGCTTTAACTGGTCCTACTTTCTTCGGTTTTACTCCAAGAGGTGGAGGAGTTTTTAGAGCTTTTCTTCTGGCTTCTATGATATCCTGACAGGTAATGTCTCTTGGTATTTTGAGGTTCTGCCTTGGGAATATAAGATGCGGATTCTTGATCTTGTCTCTGTTCGCCTTAAATATGAGAGGCCATTGCCATGGGTCGCCATAAATGAAGTCTTTTGCAGCAATTCCCCAGAGAGTATCCCCTTTCTTAACAATGTAGTTCTTGGGAAGTGCTTCCCATTTCTGGAGGAGCTCTTCACATTTTCCGACTTTCGATCTTGCCATTTCTTCAAGTCTGCGAAGCTTTTCAAGGAGAGCTTCCCTTTCTGCAATTTCTCTTCTAAGCTGTTCAACTTCTGAAGAAAGAGCTCCATAACGTTCTCTCAACTCAGTCTCTTTGGCTTTGAGAAGAGACAATTCCTTCTTGCATTTTTCCAGTTTCGCCAGTAATTCTTCGTGCTCTGCTTTTGCTTTTTTATACGCTTTTATCAAGGACTCTGGATAGAACGCAAAATCAGGTGGATAGAGGACATACTCTTCAGTTGGAGAAGGACACCCAGCTTGTACACCAGAAATATTAACAAATAAAGCTATAGATAAAGCTGTTATCAATTTTCTCATTATTCCCTCCCTAAGTCATTCTCTAAATTTTGAATTTTAATCAAGAGTTCCTCTTTCGATGGATAAGATCTCAGCTTATTCTGGAGCTCTACCTTTATCATTTCAAGCTGATCTATTTCTGATTCCAGTCTGGAAATCTCTGCTCTTACAGTTTCCTTTTCTTCCATGCAGTTTTGGAGTTTTTCTTTAAGTTCTTCATTTTCTGCTTTTAGCTTCTTGTACTTTACAGGAAGCGTTTCTGTCTTTGACTCAGCTTCAGGTTTTGTACTGCAAACACCCGCGAAAGTAGTTGAAGAAGATAGGGATATGCCTAAGATGATTACACCCATTATCAATTTTTTCATAGCTCCTCCCAGCTTAATTCTTTGGAAAAATTATAACATAATTAAAATTAAGATATATATCCGGAAAATTAAAGGATACTCAGTTCAAGGGTATTCAGTTCAAAAGTTGTTAAATTTCCCGTTCGTAACTGTGAATGGTGAACTGTGAACAGTAACTTCTCACCACTTACTCTGCTTACCATTCACTACTTACTGTTCATTAAAATTCCTTGTTTAAAGAAGTAGGAAACGTTTTAGCAGTTTTTGAAGAGGAATACCGAGTGATGAGTAACAGGTAACAAGTAACGAGGATTGATTTCAAAGACGAATTCGCCCCACAAGGGGCGAAAAAAATTAAAGTCTCTCCCAGTTTCTCTTCTCAAGCATGTAGTATATTACCGGAATTACAATCAGTGTTAGCGTTGTTGAAGCAAAAACACCAAAAAGAAGGGATACTGCCAGTCCCTGGAAGATAGGATCCAGCAGGATAACAGCTGCACCAACCATAGCAGCAGCTGCTGTAAGTACAATTGGCCTGAATCTAACTGCTCCAGCTTCGATTATGGAATCTTTCAGAGGAGCTCCCTCTCGTTTTTTCATCAGAATAAAGTCAACAAGGATGATGGAGTTTCTAACGACGATACCGGCAAGTGCAATGAAACCTATCATTGAAGTTGCAGTAAAGTATGTAGTCTTTCCAAGTATCTGTGTCATTAGCCAGTGTCCGGGAACAATACCAATCATCGTCAGAGGAATAGGAATCATGATCACCATTGGAATAATAAAGGACTGAAACTGCCCTACTATCAGGAGATAGATGAGAATCAGAGCAACCATAAAGGCTGCTCCCATATCTCTAAAGGTCTCATAGGTAATCTGCCACTCTCCATCCCACTTCATCATAGGTTTAAAGTCACTCTTTGGCATTGATGGAGGTATAAATGTGTATTCGATCTTATAACCTTCTGGTAGAGGATTTTCAGAAAGGTATTTGTTGATTGCAAGTATTGGGTATATTGGAGCTTCATACTTCCCAGCCACATCTCCAATAACGTAGGAGACTGGGTGGAGATTCTTATGGTAGATAGTCTTATCTGCAGGCACTTTAACTACTGTAGCTATTTCTCTGAGAGGAATTAGTTTTCCCTCCCTGTTCATTACAGAAAGGTTAAGAATATCCTCTACTTTTTCCCTTTGATGTCTGGGTAGCCTAACGAAGATGGAGACTGGGTCGGAGTCATAGTCTGTGTGAGCAACACTAACAGAAGCTCCTTGCAGAGCAATACTTATTGTTTGAGCTATTTGCTCTTCTGTTATGCCAGATTCCCTCGCCTTTTTCTTGTTTATTTTTACCTCATATTTGTAGTGGTCTGCATCCACAAGAGTATCTACGTCAACTACTCCCGGAGTTTCTCTGAATATTTGAGCAATCTGTTCAGCAATTCTTCTTCTGACATCATCATCTTTGCCGTAAATCTCCGCAACTAAGGTTGAAAGGACTGGAGGTCCTGGAGGGACTTCAACTATCTTTACATTGGCATCTGGATTAACGGCTTTTGCAACTTCTTGGATTTTTGGCCTTTCCTCTTTGGCAATGTCATGAGATTGACGTTTTCTTTCGTGCTTATCGATGAGATTGATCCTTATGTCAGCTACGTATCCACCCTGTCTGAGGTAGTAGTGTCTGACAAGACCGTTGAAATCAAACGGTGAAGCTGTACCTATGTACATTTCGTAATCTGTAACCTCTGGAATTGTTGCAATGTAGTTGGCAATTGCCTTTGTAACTCTTGCAGTCTCCTCAAGGGATGTTCCCTCAGGCATATCGACCACAACTTGAAATTCACTCTTGTTGTCGAAAGGTAAAAGCTTAACAACTACAGCTTTTGTGTAGAACATAAAAACTGAACCGGCCATGAGAAGGAGAACTCCTAAAAGAAAAGCCCATCTTTTAACTGCAGAATCCAGGAGTGGTCTAACGAGCTTGTTGTAGATCCTGTAAGTAGGAGTTTTCTCGAGTTCAAACTTTTCTTCTTCCTTCTCTGCTTCTTTTCTGAGAAGGTAGTAAGCTGCCCATGGGGATATGACAAAGGCAACTATTAGTGAAAAGAACATTGCAATTGAAGCGTTAACTGGAATTGGCCTCATGTATGGTCCCATGAGACCGCTAACAAATGCCATTGGAAGAAGGGCAGCAATAACTGTAAAGGTTGCAAGGATTGTAGGGTTACCAACTTCTGCTACAGCATAGATTGCGGCCTGCAGCGGAGGCATCTGCTTGAGCTTTAGGTGTCTATGGATGTTCTCAACAACAACAATGGCATCGTCAACCAAGAGACCAAGGGTGAAGATAAGGGCAAAGAGAGTAACCCTGTTTAGTGTGTATCCTGTTAACAGGTCAACAAAAAGCGTTAGTGCAAGGGTTGTTGGAATGGCGATCGATACAACGAAAGCCTCTTTTATACCAAGGGTGAGTCCGATGAAGATAACAACTGCGAAAATGGCAACTCCGAGGTGGAACATAAGTTCATCAAACTTATCCTGAGCAGTTTTACCGTAATTTCTCGTAACTGTAACGTGAACGTCTGAAGGAAGGATTTTGGATTTAATATCTTCAAATTTTTCTAAGATCTCTTCTGCTACAGTAACTGCGTTTGTCCCTTTCTTTTTGGCAATAGCAATGGTTACTGCTGGGAACTGGTTACCATGTTCTTTTATAAACTCTCTGCTAACTTCTTGCTTTTCTGCATGGGGTCCAAATCCAATGAAGACGTAGTTTTCAGGGTCAATTGGAGCGTCAACAACTTTAGCAACGTCTTTAAGGTAAACGGGTTTTCCATTGTAAACTGCTACAACTACGTTTTTCAGGTCGTCTATGGTTTTTATGAACTCTCCTGCTTCTACAGGAAACTCTGTGTTGTTTTCAACAATATTTCCTGCTGGAAGCTTTAGGTTTGCAGATCTTATTGCCTGAACCACCTGAAGGAGAGAGAGATGGTAGTTTTTAAGCTTATCTCTATCTATCAAAACCTTGTATCTTCTTGTATCTCCACCAATTATCCATGTTTTTGAGACGTCTTCCACCTGTTTAAGCTGGAGGCAGAGCTCCTTTGCTATCTGTCTGAGTTCATAAGGAGTCTTTTTATCGCTCCAGAGAGTAAGAGAGATAATCGGAACATCGTTAATATCCATAGGTTTAACCAGAGGTTGCCTCGCCCCCGGAGGGAGTTTATCCATGTTTGACATTAACTTGTTGTAAAGCCTAACGAGAGCATCCTCCATATCCTCGCCAACTTTAAACCTTGCAATAATGAGAGACATACCCGGCTTGGATATGGAGTAGACATAATCCATTCCCTTTATTTCCCAGATGAGTTTTTCAAATTCTGTAGATACCTTTTTTTCCACTTCCTTAGCAGAAGCTCCTGGGTAGGGAATGAAGACGTCAACCATTGGAACAACTATTTGAGGCTCTTCTTCCTTAGGAGTCAAAACAATTGCCGCAAGCCCTATAAGAATTGAAGCTAAGAGAAATAGAGGCGTTAGTTTCGATGTTATGAACTTCCTAGCTATGTTTCCTGCTATTCCAAGATCAATGTTTTTCATTTCTTACCCCTCTACTCTTGCTCCGTCGCAGAGTTTATTGATGCCAGAAGTAGCAATCCTTTCTCCTCTATGGAGTCCAGAGAGAACTACAACCTTGTCTCCAATTCTTTCTCCTGTTTTAATAACTCTAAGATTGGCAATACCATCCTTAACCACAAAGACATATTCAATTGCTCCAACCCTGTAAATAGCAGAGATTGGAATTACCAATTCTTCCTCTGTTTTTATAGGGATTTCAACAACCGCGTAAGTTCCTGGAATAGCGTCAGCAGAGCCTATTTCCACTTTTATCCCAAACTTGTGAGAAAGTGGATCAGCGCTTCTATCAACTTCTGTCACTTTTCCACTGAACTCTTTGCCACCGATCTTTACCTTCAAAATATCTCCAGTTTTAATCTTTCCAGCGTAAGAGTTATCTATGAATGCACGAACTTTTAAAGGATAGGATCCCACTTGAAATACAGGTGTTTGCGGGGTAACCAAGTTGCCTTTATCAATTAACTTCTGAAGAACAACACCGTTTACTGGAGATTTAAGATAGGTATATGCAAGGTGGGCAGAGGCTTTCGCCAGGTCAGCCCTTACCTGTTCTTTTTTCGCCAAAAGCCCGTTCTTCTTCTCAAGAAGCTGTGCTTCTTTTGCTTCAATTGCTTTCAGGTTTGATTTTGCAGCTTCAAACTTTGTTTTCACTTCATCAAACTGTTGTTCTGAAACAGCATCAGCCTCGTGAAGTTTCCGGAATCTTTCATAGGTTCTTTTCGCAAACTCGTAGTTGGCCTCCGCAGCTGATTTTAAGGCTTTAACTTCTTCTATAGCCTTCTCTATTTCTTTTAAAGCAGCATCTATCTCTTTCAGACCTGCTTTTGCTTTCTCAACATCAGGTCTAATGTCAGAACTTTCAATTACAGCAAGGATTTCTCCTTTTTTCACCTTATCACCAGCTTTCACCCTTATTTCTTTCAGGTAACCGACAACTTTTGGAGAAATCATTATTTGCTTGTCAGGGATTACCGTTCCTGAAAAGGAGTCTGTTTTTTCCAGCTTAAGCGTTTCAACGGTGGAAACTTTTACCCCCTGGACTGTTTTAATTTCCACAGGCTGAACTTTTTCTTCTTCTTTACCGCATGAAACAGTGAGGGTAAGTACTGTCATGGCCAAGATCAACTTTCTTACCATTTTGCTACCTCTCTATCCCGGTTATGGTAGGAATCATTATCTTATTAGAATTTATTACCATGTCAAGTATCAGATGAACTTTATCTTTTCGGAGACAGGAAGACCCCTCCCGTATAAAAGAGGAGATGAAAGCCCGTATATCTGAAGTATAATACACTTCAAACACACCCTGCGTTCCCGATAAAGCTCACCGATAGGAAAAACGTTGCTATTTGAACAATGTCCCTTAAGTTACTCATAACAGAGTGGGTATTTCGGCAATGACAAACAAACCCAAAGAAAGTGGAGAATAAGGTAGGGTACGCAAGCGAAGAGAGGAAGCAGTTAGCAGGATAATAACTTGTTACAGCTTTAAGAAGTAATCAACAAAAACGTCAGTATAGAGTTTCAACCTTTTCCACTTTCTTTCATCTGCCATGAGCTCTTCTGGAGGAATCTTTTCGGTTTCGAGTTCTTCTCTGTATGCATCAATCCACTTTTCCAGATCCTCAGGTGTTATCTCTAAGTGGAACTGAAGTCCTACTACCTGGTTGCCAATTCTGAAAGCCTGATTTCTATACTTTACTGAGGAAGCCATTCTCACAGCACATTCTGGAAGGTCAAAGGTATCTCCGTGCCAGTGGAAGACCTCTATTTCGTTCTGGTAGATTATTTCAAGGTGATCCTGAGGATAGATAAAGTCCCAGCCTATCTCTTTTCCAAACTTACCTTTGTAAACGTTTGCTCCAAATGTGTTTGCAATCAGTTGAGCTCCAAGACACACTCCCAAAACTTTCTTACCTGACTTGTAAAACTGCTCTATTAGTTCTTTCTCGTACTTCAGGAATGGATACTTTCCCTCTTCATAGACCCCCATAGGGCCACCAAGAATAACCAGAATATCAAACTTCTCTGGATCTGCTGTTTCTCCTTTAAAAGCTTCTATTTCGTAAACCTCGACTCCCCTTTTTTCAAAGCTCTCTTTGAAACTTCCCAAACCTTCAATTTCTATGTTTTTAACAGCAAGGACTTTCATTTCGTTCCCCCGACTGTAATCTCTGGAATTCTAATTGTGGGTAGCCCGTCCGAAACAGGAACTCCCTGACCGTCCTTGCCACACGTACCGATGGCAAATCCAAGATCGTTACCTACGGCATCTATTTGTTGTAACACTTTTGGACCGTTTCCTATGAGAGAAACTCCTCTTATAGGTTCTGTCACTTCACCATTCTCAATCAAATACCCTTCCGAAACCTCAAATATGAAATCACCATTGACGGTGTTTACCTGACCTCCACCCATTTTCACAACAAGTATTCCATTTTTTGTATCCCTTATTATTTCCTCTGGATCGGTATCACCGGGAGCTATGTAAGTATTTGTCATTCTTGGAATCGGAACGTGCATATAGGATTGCCTTCTACCATTACCTGTGGAGAACTCTCCTGATTTCATTGCTTCTGTTAGGTCGCACATGAAACCTCTGAGGATGCCGTTTTCTATCAGAATATTTTTCTGTGTAGGAACCCCTTCGTCGTCATATCCAGAAGAACCATATTTCTCAGGCATTGTTCCATCATCAATTACAGTTATAAGTTCAGAAGCTACCTTCTGTCCGATCTTACCTGAGTAAACTGATAAACCCTGATTTGCAAGATCTGCCTCAAGACCGTGTCCCACAGCTTCATGAATCATTGTTCCACCAGCTTTTGAGGAGATTACCACTGTAAACTTTCCTGCTGGTGCAGGTTTTGCTTTGAGCATTTTTAAAGCTCTTTCTGCAGCTAATTTTGCTATCTTTTCAGGTGGATACTTCTCAAAAAGGGAATAGTCTCCCAAATGTCCTACTGGCTCATAACCTGTTTGGAGAATCCTTCCATCTGAAGCAACTACAAGAGTGTAAAAGACTACTCTCGGTCTTACGTCTTCAACAATATCTCCGTTTGTATTAACAATTGTTACTTCCTGTATAGAATCCCTTAGAACAACGGTAACCTGCTTTATTCTATCTCCGTGAGATCTTGCCTCTTCGTTTGCCCTTAAAAGAAGCTCTATCTTTTTCTCAACAGGAACATCAAAATCCATACTGTTAACGAGCTTTGAATAGCGCTGTTCCTTCATGTTGAAATCAAGAACAACCTCTTTTTCGGATGAGGATGCAGAAGCAAGGTTTTCAATTACTTCTCTTATTGATTCTTCTGTAAGTTTATTTGTAAAACCATAGTAGGTTTTAAAGTTTTTGACATACCTTATTCCCACTCCAATTTCTATTCCGCAGGAGACGTTTTCTATTTTGTTTTCTTCGCATCTGGCTGAAAAAGTAAATCTCTTTTCAAAGAAGAGGTCACCGTAGTCTGCACCCTTTTTCTTCAGCTCCCTTGCTCCGAAAACTCCAAGCTCCTTGAAATCCAGAACCATTTACAGCCCCCAGTCTCTAAAATAGAGGAAATCTTTATCAACAGTCCTCTGGGCAATTTTGCAAATTATAGGCACTTTTCTCTTATACTGAGATCTTTGAACCATCTTTAAGACTTTCTTCACAACCTGTTCACTGTATCCGGCTTTGATGAGTTCCTCTTCCCTTAGTCTAAGATCAACGTATCCCACAAGAATCTGGTCAAGAAGGTGGTAGGAAAGGCCAATTTCTCCTTCATCTGTTTGTCCAGGCCAGAGATCAGCAGAAGGTTTTTTCTTTACTATCCTTTCAGGAACTCCAACAAACTCGGCCATTTCCCAGACCTGAGTCTTATAGAGATCCCCAAGGGGGTTGATATCGTGGGCACCATCTCCCCAGCGGGTGGAGTATCCTATGAGAAGTTCACTCTTGTTACTCGTTCCAAGAACTAAAGCTCCTTTCCAGTGGGCAAAATCGTAGAGGATGCTCATCCTTTCTCTTGCCATCTTGTTGCCACGTCTTATGTTGTCTGCGTCTGGAAATCTTTCATAGTAGGCGTCTACCTGGGGAGTTATGTCTATTTCGTGAAACTCAATTCCCAGAACTTCTGCCACAAGCCTTGCATCCTCTATGGAGATTTGAGAACTGGTCTTGTAAGGCATGGATATTCCAATTACGTTCTCCTTTCCCAGAGCCATAACTGCCAGGAAAGCGGAAAGAGCAGAGTCAACACCGCCAGATATACCTATAACTGCCTTTCTGAATCCCGCTTTGTGAAACTCTTCCCGGATGAAGTGGATTAAGACGTTTCTTATGAACTCTTTATCTTCTATCTTCAGGAGTTCAATCAATCTATCCTTCATTGAGAATTCTCCGCAGATTTTCTAATACAATTTCAGGTTTTTCATCCCTTAGAAGAGGCAGATTGATGCGAGCAGATCTTATGAGGGATTCATCGACATCAACAGTTAAGATCTCTTCCTCAAAGCTTGAAGCTTCAGCAATTATCCTTCCATAAGGATCGGTAATAAAAGATTTACCAGAAAATACAAATCCGTCTTCAACACCAACCCTGTTGGCATAGAAGAAGTAAGTTCCCATCATTCTTGAGTAGAATTCTCCCATATTCATCCAGACTTCTGCATTACCGAACATCCTTGCGTCCTTGTAACCCCTCCCCGGGCTCGAGGAAAGAGCGAAGACAAACTTCACTCCCTGAAGAAATGCGAGATAAAGATTTGAAAAGTGCCAGAGATCTTCACAGATAAGTACTGAACCTTTTCCATATCCTGTTTCAAATGAGTCAACCTTTCTTCCGCACCCTGTAAATCTTCCCTCGTCAAACATCCCATAAGTGGGAAGATAGACCTTTCTATGAATGTGTTTGATTTCACCGTCTTTTAAGTAGAAAGCTGAGTTGTAAAAAACGTGGTTTTCATCTTCTTCTATTAAACCAACTATGATTCCAGCTTTTCTGCTGAGCTCCAGAAGTGGTATCAGCCTCTTATCATCTCTTTTCAAGGCAACTTCAAAAGTAAGATCCTGCAGGTTGTAGCCTGTCAGGGAAAGTTCTGGGAAAAGGCAAAGCTCAGCTCCTTCCTTTATTGCATCCTTCACAAAAGCTACTGTCTTTTCAAGGTTTGTATCTACGTCACCCAGCCGGGATTTGAACTGGACTACAGAGACCCTCATACTACCACCTGAAGCCAAATTTTAGAGAGGTTTGAGTATCACTTCCATTCCCGATACCCTTAAAAATTCTAAACCTAATGATACCATCTACTAACTTTGCCCAGAAAGCCTCTATCTCTATTCCAGGACTGAGGAGAAGATCATCTGGTTTATTACTGAACGCATCTCCACCGGCAATGGTAGGTTTTAAAAATACCGATTTACCGACAACAGCCATTCGATAGGAAATGTTGAAAGAGAGAAATCTTCTCCCTCCCACTTTTTCTGATGTATAGCCGGGGATTCCTGCGTTTAGAATAAATCCGTTTCCTGAATATCCAACCTTTGTGCCAGCAGAAACCCCGTAGGTAATGGTGTCAACCTCTCTTCTCCTGACGGAGTTACTGTATGAAGCTATTAGCCTTCCGGTAAAAACCGAGGATAGAATTGGCTGTGCAAGTTCAGCATAGACATAGAAAAGACTACCCTTAGTGTAGTAAACCATATCTGTGGTTTTGTCTACAGTGTAACTGAAATCTACGTAGTATTCGTCAATATCTCTTATCCAGTCAGAATACCGGATGAATTCCGGTCTTAAGCCAGCGGTTATTCTGTGAATTTTTTCTGCATCCAGATACTTTGTAAGATAAAAATTTGTTCTCAGGATTTTCAGATCATATTCTCCAATGGTTGTTCCATCCTTTACAAAATCGTTGTTATGGCTTTCGAAAAAATTAACACCCGCACCGATATCAATCTTATCTTCTAAAACTTTGTAAAATTTGCTGTACAGATAAGCATTTTTTTCTCCGTTTTCATTCCTGAACCATCTGGTATAACCAACAAATAGGTGATGCCCCATCCCTCCAAGGTTGTAATCTCTTACCTCAACTCCTGTTCTGAAAGATTCATCAGTTTTAATTCTGAATTTTGGAATCGGAACAATGGGAAAACGTTCTTTTATTTTCAATTTGACTGTGACTTTTTCATCTTTTTTATTTATTTCCGGAATAATCCTATAGAAAAGGTGGGTGTTTAATAGGTTCCTTATAGATTTTTTAAGTTTTTCCTCTGAAAATTCATCTCCTTCCTTGAGAAGGAGTTCTCTTCTTACAAATTTTTCTTTTGTCCACTTAAGGCCATAAATTTCAATCTTTTCAATGGTTTCAGAGTGACTGCTAACTGGAATCAGAAGGAAAAGGAGAAGAAAGATTAACTTTCTCATTGTTTCCTCGCCAATAGGAAGAGAAGGAAGGTAAAGAAAGAGAGAAGCAGACTTATGAGGATGCTTGTCCCAAGGGGAAAGTAGAATACAAAGTTATCCTTCTTTATGTAAATATCTCCCGGTAGTTTTCCGATAGGTATGGAACCTCCGAATTTTGATATACCAATTACTAAAATCCCTACAGTGATCAAAATTACACCAGCATATATGAGTAATTTTCCAATTTCTTCCATTATAACTCCTGATTATAACTTTTCGATAATTGCCGGTAATAAAAAGATTATATCAACAATAATGGCAAAAAGTCCTATGGTCAGTACAGCAGAAGAAGCAACATCTTTGGCTGCCTTTGCCATTGGATGAAACTTGTCTGTGGCTGTATCAACTGCCCTTTCTATGGCAGTGTTTATAAGTTCTACAACGAGAATAAGGTAGTTTATTAGTGCAATCAGCAAGGCTTTACAACCTGAAAGGAGGAGAAGAGAAAGAACTGTTCCAAGAAGACTTAAGGCTAAGTTTATTCTAAAGTGCTGATCGTTTCTAAGAGCGAAACTCCAGCCTTCCAGGGCATATCTAATCCCTCTTATTATTCTCTTTATCGCTTTTATCATCGGGGTACTCTATTCGGTTATGATATACACCTGAGAGAACTTTCCTGAAAACTTTTTCTATCATAGCAATGTCCTTTAGTGAAAGACCACTCTGGTTAAGCTGACCATCTTCAACTGTTTCCATTATCAGTTTGTGAATGAACTCATCAAGGTTAATGTCTTTATCTTTCATCGATCTTACAGCAGCCTCCACGGTATCTGCAACCATAACGATTCCAGCTTCTTTGAACTGAGGTTTAGGTCCCGGATATCTGAACTTTTTCTCGTCAACCTTTTCCTCTCCGTAGAGCTCCTTTGCTTTGTGGTAAAAGTACCTCATCAACTTTGTTCCATGATGTTGTTTTATTATGTCAATGATCTTTTCCGGTAGTCCATACTTTTTCCCGAGCTCCTCTCCATACTCAACATGAGATTTCAGAATAGTGGCACTCTTTTCTGGAGGAAGTTTGTCGTGTATGTTAACGCCGTTTATCTGATTCTCTATGAAACCTTGCGGATTTTTAAGCTTTCCAATGTCGTGGAATAGACCACCAGCTTTTGCAAGTAGTGCGTTTGCTCCTATTGTTTCTGCTGCTGCTTCTGCCAGTGTTGCAACCATAACAGAGTGGCTATATGTTCCAGGAGCTTTCAGTATCAATTTTCTGAGAAGAGGATGGTTAAGGTTTATCAGTTCCATGTAGACCATATCGGTTGTAAATTTAAAGATGTTGATGAAAAGGGGACTTAAACCGTTGACTACAACGGCAGTTACCAGAGCTCCAAACAGAGTCAAAACAAGCTGAACAACCATTTCAAGACTGAACTGGAACCCCCTATAGTAGATAAGAACTATCAACTGAAGCACAGCTATTGCTATGCCTGCAGTGAAGGCGCTTTTGTAGATCATTTCTCTGCTTCTGTACTTCCTTGAGTCAAAACAGGAGAAAATAGCACCAATTGAGATTGGAATTATGAAGAACTCCGGTTTTGAGAATAGAAATGAGGGAATTATTGAAATGGGAAGAATGTGAAGCGTTGCGACTTTTTTTGTTATGAACATAGATGCAAAAATGGTAGAAGTGATTATGGGGACGTAAAGAAGGTTTTCATCTACCGGCATGTTAAGGGTTTCAAACAGGAGTTTTGAGAAGAAGGTAAGGATTCTCATCAGGAAGATATCGAGAACCACTACAGAGAAAGAGAAGATGATATTTTTCATCTCGACAGCAGATGGACTGATTACCCTGTAGAGCTTTACCATTACATAAAAAAGGAGCAAAGAAAGGAAGAAAAGGGATACGTATTTATTGAGATCTTTCCCTTTACTGTTTTCCTTTCTGATCAATTCTATTTTCTCTACTTCCGCAGGAGTAATTTTCTCGCCTTTTTTTACTATTACTTCACCTTTTTGGAGTTTAATGTAAATTGGCTTTACCTTTGACTCAGCCTCTTTTCTCAGGGCTTCTGTCTCTTTCTGACTATAGATGTAGTTGGGCTGAATTGCAGGGAGAAGCTCTTTGATGAGTTGATTTGTCTTTTCTCTATCCTTTATGAGCAGAAAAAGATCTTTCTCCAGTTGGTCTTCCAGTTTTTCCTTAGTAAGAAAGTCTTCTATTCTCCTTTCAGTTCTTCCTTCAGGAGTGATGACAACGATCTTCTCATAGCCTTCAGGTGTTTCGGAAAGAATTCCTCTTTTGTAGTAGGAGAAAAGGAGCTTTCTAATGATTTTCTTCTCTTCTGGAGAAGCGTTTTTTAACCCTTCGGTGAGATTATCTACCTTTTTTTCTACATCAGGACTGTAAACGAATATAGGTCTAACACTTTTTCTTGCCTTTTCTCTTGCCTTTTCAGTCGCTTTTTTATTCTCAACTTCAACGCTTATCGGAGAACGAATATCTACAGGACTGATGTCTCCGGGCTTCAGTTTTGGAACGTTGACAAAACTAATAGGCAACATAACAAATGTAATGAAAATGCCACAGAGGAAAATAAGCCCGTATAGATACCAGTTAGCTACCTTGTCTGTTTTCATACTCTTCATAAGCTCTAATTATCTCCTGAACCAGTCTGTGTCTCACAACGTCTTCTCGGGAAAACTCGACAATTTCTATTCCTTTTATTCCTCTTAATATTTTAAGCGCTTCGACAAGACCCGATTTCTCCTTTGAAGGTAAGTCAATCTGGGTGATGTCACCGGTAATGACAACTTTTGAGCCAAATCCAAGCCTTGTGAGGAACATCTTCATCTGTTCTCTTGTTGTGTTCTGGGCTTCATCAAGGATGATAAAGGCATCGTTAAGGGTTCTTCCTCTCATGTAGGCAAGAGGAGCTATCTCGAAAATGTTTCTCTCTAAGAAGGAGTTGACTTTTTCAGGCTCAATCATCTCAAACAGAGCATCGTAGAGGGGTTTAAGATACGGATCTATCTTTTCCTGAAGAGTTCCGGGGAGAAATCCCAGCTTTTCGCCAGCTTCAACTGCAGGCCTTGTGAGGATTACTCTATTAATCTTTCCCTTCTTAAAGTGAGCTACTGCTGCAGCAACTGCTAAGTAAGTTTTTCCTGTTCCAGCAGGTCCTACCCCAAATACAATGTCATTTTCTCTGATTGCCTGAATATATTTTCGCTGAGTAGGTGTCTTTGCAACTATTTTCTTTCCTCTGTAGGTTGTAACTATCTCCTCCGCACTCTCTTTTATCTTTGCATTTCTACCTGCCGAAAGCTGTGTCATATACATATCGACGTCAGCCTTTGTAAGCTTGTGACCGGACTTTACCAGATCCTCAAGCTCCTTAAAAAACTGCTTTGCTCTTTCCTCATTCTCTATGCTGCCGCTTATCATTATCTCGTTGCCACGAGAACCAAGCTTAACGTTAAGAATTTCTGCAATTTTTTTCAGGTTCTCCTCGTGGTGACCAACTATTGTGTAGAAATCCTCAGGACTCAGTTCAAGGGTTACCTTTATCAACGATACCTCCTTTATTCAACTGTAACCTCAGAAATTCCGTTTACATTCCTGACCTTTATAACCCTATCTCCAACAACCTCCAGCTCTGGATCATGGGTAACAATTATCATCTGGGGTATCTTCGCTTTAAGTTTTATGAGAAGGTCTGTTAAGCTTTGACGCCTTTGCTGGTCAAGGTGAATTGTTGGCTCGTCAAGTATAAGAAGCTCAAAATTCTGTGCAAAATAGCGGGCCATTGCAAATCTCAAAGAAAGGGCAAAAGCTATCTGCTGACCCCCTGAAAACTCCTCAACCTGCATCGTTCCCTTTCCAGGGATACCAAAGGTTACGGTCAGGTCTTCAGATATGTCAATGTCTCCAAATTCAAAGTCAAACTCATCAAAGAACTCCTTGCAGTAGATGGTAATTCGAGGAAGGAGGGATCTCCTTACCTTCTGGAGAAAACCCTTTTCTGGATGTATCGCTTGTGCAATTGCATTGACTATCCTAATTGAGTCCTCTACTTTTCCAAGAAGTTTGAGATCATTTTCTTTTCTCTTTAACTTTTCAAGGTCTACATGGAGTTGCTTTTTCAGGGTTTCCAGTTTGCCCGATTCCTTAGAGAGCTCTTTCTGTAGGAGCTCAACTTTCTCCTTTTGCTTCTGATAGGTCTTTTCTACGGTTAAGAACTCCTCTTCACTATACCCGAGTTGCTCAATTTTCTCTTTCAATCTGGAAATTTCATCATTCAAGTTTTTGATCATTTCCTCTTTTTTTCTCTTTTCATCATGGTAGAAATCAAGGTTCTCTACCTCTCCCTGAATTTTGTTGAGCTTTTCTTTTATCCTTTCAAGCCTTGATATTTCTTCTTCAACCTTTTTTGCAGAGGAGACAGAAAGGTTATTGACATCTTTTATAAGCTTTATTTCATTCAGAAGAGTTTCTATTTCGTTTCTAAGTTCTTCCAACTTTTTCAGGAGCTTTTCTTTTTCCCCACTGTTAAATCTGCTGGAAAGGTTCTTAAGTTTTGTTTCTACCTCATTTATTTCTTTCAGGAAACCTTTCTCTCTCTCCTCAGCTGCTACAACCTGTTCTCTCAGAGAGGTGAAGAACTCTTCAATCTTTTTCAGATTTTCGGGATCAAAGTGAAGGTTTTTCAGCGAATCTTTTAAGTTTTCAATCTCTAATAGTGTCTTTTCTCTATCTCTTCCAAGTTGTTCTCTCCTTTCTTCTATCTGAAGTGATTCCTGGAGCTTCTTTTCAAGAGAGTTAAAAAGTTTTTTGAGTTCCGCTTTTTTAGCTTCAAGATTTTTTAGAGTTACCGTTCCTATCCTTATCTCCTCTTCACTCTGTAGAAGTACTTTTTCCTTTTCTTCTTTGTCCATAGAGGATCCGCAGACTGGACAGTTGGGATTCTCACAAGCTTTGAGAATCCTGATCCTTTCCTCAGCTTCTTTTATTTTGCTTTTCAGAAGTACAATTTCGCTTTCAACTTTCTCGGTTTCCTTCAGAATTTCTTCTCTCTTTTCTCTCAGACTTTCAGGATCTGCTGGATGGATCAGCTTTTCTATCTCCTTTTCTAAGGAATTGAGAAACCTTTCCCTTTCTGAGAGTTTAATCTGGAGTTCTTTATAAATCCTTTCGGTTTCTTTCGTTTCTTTGAGTTGTTTTTCTGTCTCTTTTAACTCTTTGATCTTTTCTTTTAGAAAAGCCTGAAGTTCACCACAAGACTTCTTAAGCTCCGGCAGTTTTTCTTCAAGTTCTTTTATTTCTTTTTCTACACTTTCCAATTCTCTCAATTTTGCTTCTACTTCCTTTTTGTCGAGTCGCTTTTCGTTTATCCTGTCAACGATTGACCTTATCTGTTTCAAGGGTTTAAGAGTCTTTATTTCCTTTTCCATCTGGGGAATCAAAGTTTTCTGTTTCTCAATCTCTCCTATCTTTCGATTTAGCCTTTCTATTTCCTTAGAGGAGTTTTTAAGGTGTTCTTCAACTCTTCCAAGAGTCTCTGTTAACCGTTTAAACTCCTCTCTCTTTTCCAGATATCTCTTGTAGAGCTTTTCCTGACTTTCAAGGAGCTCTTTTTCCTTCTGGTATTCTTTTTCCAGTTTTTTCAGTTTCGTTTCTGTTCCTTCAATTTCCCTTTCCAGCTCTTTCACTTCTGACTCGAGCTCCTGAAAGCTCCTCTGTCTCTCAAGAAGGCTTTCTCTCAGGGTTTTCATTCTGCTGATAAAGACTTTCACTTTTTCGTGTTTCTGTCCAATCTCTTCCAGCCCTAAAAGCCTGTTCAGTATCTGTCTCTTTTCCTTTCTTGCTATTTCAAAGAGAGTCAGAATCTCTCCCTGTGGAATGTAAACTGTGTTTCTGAAGATGTTTGGATCAAGACCGAGCTCTTTCTCTATGAAATCGTTAACATTTCTTACGCCTGCAGCATGGAGTTTACCGTTCTTTTCCAGTTCTGCTTCGCTTTTCTTTCTAATGGCAGAAAATTTTCTATTTATTGTGTAGAGGTTTCCTCTGTGGATAAAAGAAAGTGAAACTGAAAGCTTGTTACTTTCTCTGTTGACAATCCTTTCCAGTTTATCTGAGGAGAAATCCTTTCCAAAGAGGGCAAAGAAGATACCTCTCAGGATCGAAGTTTTCCCAGAGGCGTTTTCCCCTAAGATTACATAGGCTTCGTCGTCAAATTCCAGTTCGGTCTGTCTGTGTGACAGAAAACCCTCTAATTTCAGACTTCTCAGTCTGATCATCTAAGTGATTTCCTTTCTCTCAAAATCAAAATCCTTTTCTGTTCTTTCCTTCTTTTGCTCTCCTTCCCTCAATATAACCGTAAAACAGAAAACAACAAACCCAACGATTACCATCCAGGAAAAGGCCATAAAGAGAAGAGAATCCCCTTTCATGCTGTATCTCCATTCCTTTTATTAGCAAGATAAACCATAAATAACAGAAGGAAGAGGATGAAGATCATTACAATCCTTGCTATCCAGGCTTCCATGCTTGTTGTGATCAGAACTTTCGGAAGTATTTCAATACTCCACGCAACAAGTATAAGGAAGAGTGCAATAGGTGTTACGAACTTAAGGACGTAATAGTAAAAACGGGGAACTCTAAATAGTCCTCCTCTGTTGATTTCTTCCCATGCTTTTTTACTTTCAAATAGCCAGAAGAAGACTACAACTTCAAGCAGTGCAAAGAGAACTACAAAAAAGGTTCCTGCCCAGAAATCCATTTCGTCCAGAGCTTTTGGCAGAAAAATAGGTAGCTGTGCTACTAAAAAGGTAAAGATAACTGTCGCTGTTACTGCAACTTTTCTACTCAATCTAAATTCATCTTGAAAGAAAGTAATAACCGGCATGCTTATTGCAACAGATGAAGTTGCTCCAGCAAAAAAGAGGAGGAAAAACCAGAAGAATCCCAAGATACCTCCTCCAGTAAGGTTCGAAAAGATTGCTGGCAGACTTACAAATGCAAGGTTGAAAGCTCCACTTTCAGCGACGTTCTGAGCATTCATAACTCCAAAGAAGGCAACAGCAGCAGGAATCGCTATTGAGCCTCCAAGAATGACTTCTGCAAGTTCGTTTAATGAAGCCGATGAAAGACCTGAAGCAACAATATCATCATCTTTTTTAATGTAGGAAGCGTAAGTGATAATTGCTCCAAAGCCAAGACTCAGCGTAAAGAAAACCTGCCCTGCGGCAGCAAGCCATACCTGTGGATTAAGAAGCTGGGAGAAATCTGGATGCCAGAGAAAGTCTAATCCCTGAACGGCTGTTCCGTTAGGTGTTTCTATCAGAATTACCCTTATCATCAGAATAGTTGCAAGGATGAATAGCGTCGGTATTGCGACTTTTGCAAACTTTTCAATACCTCCACTTATTCCTTTGTAGAGAATAAAAGCGTTAAAAGCCATAGTAATCAAAAAGAAGAAATAAGCTACAAAGGATGGTTTTGTGTACCAGCTTAAAAAATCAGCAAACGGTTTCAGGTACTGATCCTGAGGTAAAGATGGATCTGGATGGGGAAGCACTCCGAATAGAGAAAAAATTGCGTAGCCGAGGGTCCACGATTCAATGTAAATGTAGTAGCAGAGGACAACGAATGGGACAAAGAGTCCAAGGACTCCAATGTACTTTGAAATGGGATTTTTCCAGAGGAACTTGAAGATTCCAGGGGTTGCTCCGTGTCCTTTTGCTCCTCCATATCTCCCTATTGCCCATTCGGTCCACATTAGGGGTATGGCAATCAGTAGCATGGCAATCATGTAAGGAATCATAAAAGCACCGCCACCATTTTCCGCTGCCTGTGTGGGAAATCTTAGAAAATTACCAAGTCCTACAGCATTTCCAGCCATTGCAAGGATAAGTCCGAGCTTTGTACTCCACTGCTCTCTAAACTTCGGAGTTCCAGTCATTTCGTTCTCCGCACGAAATTTTGTATAAATTTTGAAATATCTATTTTATCACCAGGAGGAATTTATGAAATACGTTTTCGGTCCAGTTTTTTCAAGACGTCTGGGATTATCTCTTGGGGTTGATCTGGTTCCACATAAGGTCTGCAGTATGGATTGTCTCTACTGTGAAGTTGGAAAAACTACAGAAAAAACGTTAAAGAGAGCGGAATACGTTCCTTTTGATGCAGTAAAGGCAGAACTGGAAGAATTTTTAAGTTATGAACCTGATATTGATTACATAACTTTTTCTGGATACGGAGAGCCAACTCTCTTTTCAAGGCTTGGAGAACTGGTGAATTACATCAAAGCAAACTATCCATACAAACTTGCTCTTCTTACCAATGGTTCGCTTCTCCACAGGGATGAAGTTCTTGAGGAGATAAAAAAAGTGGATGTGGTTCTTCCTTCACTTGACGCCGTAACTCAGGAAGTTTTTGAGAAGATCAACAGACCTGTTTCTGGTTTAACCACTGAAATGGTAATTGAAGGTATAGAAAAGCTTATCAAAATGAGAACTTCAGAGGTCTGGATAGAGACCCTTTTTGTAAAAGGGGTAAATGATACTGAAGAGGAGATTGAGAAACTTGGAGAGGTAATTCATAGGTTAAAACCCCATAGGTGGCAGCTCAATACAGTTGCAAGACCACCGGCTTACGATGTTAGAGGTTTGAGTTTTGAAGAGCTGGAAAGAATAAAGGAAAAGGTCGGTTACCCTGCGACAGAGATCATTGCTCATTCCAAAGCCAAAAGAAAGAAAATGCCGATTTCAGAGATAAAAAAAGAGATATACAACCTTGTTACAAGGCGTCCCTGTCCTGTCGATGAGATTGCATCAGCTCTTGGAATTCTTGATGAGGAAGCTGAAAGAGTTGTTGAGGAGCTTCTTCAGGAAAAAAAGGTAGAAGAGATATTCTTTGGAAGCACACCCTATATAAAAGGTAAAGTATGAGGAAGTTACTTTTTCTTTTACTTATCTTGTTGCCTTTACACGCTTTTTCTCTGGAAATTGTTACTGATAAAAATGTCTACCTTGAAAAGTCTCTTATTAAACAGATTGAGAAACAGTCTCAGGAACTGTGTAAATTCACAGACTGTATGGAAGTTACCTCCTCTCTCCTCAACTACCTTGGATACAAAACTTCTGTAAAAGGGGATAAGATCTTTGTCGAGAGCTGTGAAACTATCAGGAAGGTGATTTTAAAAGGAGTCCCGGAAGAGATATCCGATTCTCTCGAGACCATCAGGATTATCCTTCTGAAGAAAAGGTTGAGCAAGGAGCTCCTTGAGAACGTCAGGCAACTGCTCCTTCTAAAGCTCCGTTCTCTCGGTTATCGTTCTTGTGAAGTTGAGTTTTTAAAAGAAGCAACTCCTACTGGTTATATTCTCACAGTTGAAGTTAATACGGGTCCTCTATTTGTTGTGAATAAGATTGAGATTGTTGCTCCAGATGAGTTTAAACCGTTTGTGAAAGAGATCTTTCATGGCTTCTACAGGGAACCGGTAAATATCAACAGGATAAAATCTGCTGTAGAAAAGGTGGAAGATTTTTTTGTGGAAAAAGGATACTATAACATCTCTATCAAGTATTCTCTAATTCCGATAAAAGAAAAAAGATACTTCATCGAAGAAAAGAAATCTGTAGTGCTTTTTATTAAAGTAAAACCTGGAAAACAGTACGAAATCAGATTTAAAGGCAATAGGAATTTCTCAACAGAAGAACTTAAAAAGCTTTTAACTTTCAAAACTGCAAAATCGGTAGATGAGTTTGAAATTGAAAATTCAGTTGAAAACATAGAAAACTTCTACAAAAATAATGGCTATCCCTACGTAAAGGTAACTGCTGAAACAGAAGAAAAAGAGAAAAAAGCTGTTTTGACATTTGTCATAAACGAAGGGAAATATGTAGTTGTCAAGGATGTTAAAGCCATTCCTGAAAGCTTTGAAATACCCGAAATAAAACTCCTTTTGGGAAAACCTTTTTCCTTGGAGAAGATAAATCGGGTTGTTACTGGTATAAAGCTTGAGCTGATGAAAAAAGGTTATAAAGATGTAAAGGTACTTTACCAACTAAAAGAAGGAACCCTTATCTTAAAGGTAGTGCCAGGAAAGAAATATATGATTGAAAGTTTTTCTATATCCGGAGATGTAATTTCCTGTTATAGGAAGTTGAAATTGAAACTTCCTATTCCCTATTCTAAAAAAGTTGCTGAAAAGTTAAAGGAACAACTGCTGACGTGTTATGTTGAAAAAGGCTATCCAAGCGCTTCTGTGAAAATAGAAGAAAGAATAGAAGAAAATGAAGAGAAAAATTCTGTTCACTTAATGATTTCAGTCAGCCCTGATAAAAGATGCAGGTTCGGTTATGTTCTTGTGGATGGTTTAAAGAGAACTCGTTTAAAAACTGTTAAAAATCTGTTCATTTTAAGACCTGGAGAGATCTATTCCAGAAAAAAAGTGGTGGAACAGTACACTATCCTATCAGAAAGTCGTCTCTTTTCAAAGGTTAATATTGATAGTTTTAAAACAGATGGATGTATCAGTGAAATAATAATGCCGAGAGAAGGACAAAGACTTCACATTAAGGGTTTTGCCGGTTATGGTACGGATTCTGGGTACGTATTGAATGGACTTTTGTCAAGTACATCTCCTTTAGGACTTGGAATTAAGTATTCTCTTTTCGGAAACTATAGACAAAAAGAAGGTTATGATGCTGTATTGCGTTTAACAAAACCAGCCTTTCCTTCTAAGGATTATGAGATTTCCTATGCTATTGTAAAAAAAGAGCAGATCTATGAAAGTTTTACAACTGATAGGATTATCTACAACTTTGCAATTAGTCGTTCAAGATTAAAGTACCTGAAGCAGACATGGGGAATGGAAGTTGCAAGGGAAAAAGTTACAGAAACTTCCATCAAGACTGAAAAAAACTTTGTAAAAAGAACTATCTATTACGCTCAAATCTACGACAGGAGAAACAATGTCTCTAATCCTTCAAAAGGATACATGATAGGACTCAAGTTTTCCTTGTCTGGATGGGTGTTAGGAGGAAATACCGACTACTACATGACTAAGCTAAAAGCCCTTTATTTGCTACCTCTGTTTAGAAAATCTGTTGTTGCACTGAGAGCTGGAATAGGAATAATGGAACCAATAAGAGGTAGCAGCATTCCTATACAAGATCGTTTTTACCTTGGTGGAGCTGAAAGTGTTAGAGGCTACAAGTACGGAACCATTTCTCCTATGGATGAAAAGGGAAACTTTATAGGTGGTAATGCCTATGGTGTCTTGAGCGTAGAGGAGAGGTTTAACTTTAAGAAAAATCTTCAATTTGCCATTTTCTACGATTCTGGTAATGTTTTTCCACGAACTAAAGATTTTAAACTCAATCTATCAGACTGGTACTCTTCTGTAGGTTTTGGTTTGAGGTACATAACTCCAGTAGGTCCCCTCAGGTTTGACTATGGATATAAGCTGAAAAAAATTCCTGGGCAGGGAAAAGGAAGAATCCACATATCCTTTGGCTTCCCGTTCTAAAGAGAGCTTCTTGCAACTGCGTTTATATCCAGGCTATCTCCTCCTTCTATCAGAAACTTTCTATAACCTGTGTATGCAACCATTGCCCCGTTGTCAGAAGTAAATTCCATTTCAGGTAAGAAGATCTCCAGACCTTCTTCAATTTCCATTTTCTTTAAATTTTGTCTTAAAAAGGAATTGGCAGATACCCCTCCAGCAATTGCCACCCGTTTGACCTGAAATTCTCTAATTGCTCTTTTAAGCTTTTCAATCAGATATTCCATTGCAGTTTTCTGAAAAGATGCAGCTATTTGCTCACAAACGTAACCTTTCTCTATCAATCTTCTAACTGCAGTCTTTAATCCACTAAAACTGAAGTTGAAATCAGGAACCTTTGGTTTTGGAAGAAGCAGAAAATCTCCGTCATAGTTTTTGTAAATTCTGTCTATTACAGGACCACCCGGATAACCCAGTCCAAGCATCTTTGCTACTTTGTCGTAAGCCTCTCCAACAGCATCATCTAAAGTTTTTCCAATGATTCTGTACTTTCCAAAACTCTCCACAAGAACGATCAGAGTATGACCTCCGCTTACTATCAGAGAGAGAAAAGGGAATTGTGGTAACGTTCCTATGAATGAGGAAAAAATATGGGCTTCTATGTGGTGAACACCCTTTAGAGGAATACCCTTCCAGCAGGCTATTCCCTTTCCAAATGTGAGTCCCACCAGCAGGGCCGGAAGAAGTCCGGGAGTTCTTGTTACGGCAACAAGTTCTACATCCTCAGCTGTTACACCTGCAACTTTCAAAGCTTCATTAAAAACTATATCTATGTTCTCGGCATGTTTTCTTGCTGCAATTTCAGGAACAACTCCTCCAAATTCCTGATGAAACTGGTACTGGGAGGAGACGATGTTGGAGAGGACCTTGTTTTCTCTGCCATCATAGACTGCTATAGAGGTATCATCGCAGGAAGTATCTATTCCAAGAACTATCATTAAGGCTCAACCTCCACATCCCAATAGATCTCTGGGTATTTTCCCAGTCTTTCCTGCTCTTCTATTGCAACTTCTGTTATTGCATTAGCTACTTTCATTCTTGTCTCTTTGGAATTGTCTTTAACTACCACTTTCAAACAGGTATCTATGTAAATTTCACAGACAGGAACTATCTCCACTCTTTTAACTTCAGGAATTCTCTCTAAGTTCTCTACAAGCTTTGTTGTTAAATCCTTTTCTCTCATTGCTTTTTCCTCTTTAGAACAACTATCTGGTTTCTTAATGTTTTAACTGTAGTGTTGAACAGTTCTCTCAGATCCCTGTATTCCTCGGGAGGAACTACGTTTTTGTTGAGAACCATTTTAGAGGAAAACCTTAGGGTTCTACCATCAACTTTCCACTTGATTTCAAGAGAACCAACTCTGTTTTTAAAGTAGAAGTTTTCAGGTTTCAGGTATAGTTCAAACCCTTCTGGAAGTTTCAGTTCTACATTTGATTTTTTCGACATCATGTAGCCGACAACGTAAGGATATTTCCTTTCCTTCGAAGCAACAAGGGAGACTACCCTGCTGTAATCCGGTGTAGGAAACTTTGCAAGGAGAAAGTGAGAGGTAAGAGTTCCATAGTTCATGTCTTCGCCATCGACTTCAATCCATACATCTGGAACGTTCAGATCTTTGTAGTTTGAGAGAGCGAACTTTTCCACGTCAAATCCGGGAGAAATTTTTGATGCAAGTTCATCAACGTGTCTTTTGATTGAATCTGAGGTTGAAGATAGAAGTCTACTTCTCTCAAAACTGCTGTAAACTCCTTTGTAAATGAATTTGAAGTTGCCGGTGAGTTTTCCGAAAGGTGATAGCTTAAATTCTCCTTCGAATCCTTCAACGTTCTTTTCTGGTGGGGCAACGGGAGTTTTAGAAACAATTCCTTTCTCTTTTTCCACATCAACAACTAAAACTCTCCTTCCTTGATCTCCCGCTGGAAGATACGTAAAAGGAGTATTGTCTGAAGTTGTATCCATATAGAGAAAACCATTCTCTGTCTTTATGGCTGCTATTTCGTGGTTGAATGCAGTTGGAACAGGAACTTCAGGATCCATGTTGGGAGCACTAAGTGTAGGTATCAGAACCGGGTACCCTTTCATACCTATGACTTTAAGCATTGCTATCAGGAGAGTGGCATGATCTTTACAGTCTCCATATCTGCTCTTTAAGACTTCAGTGGCTTTATGGGGTTTGTAACCGTTTATTCCAAACTCCATCCCCACGTACCTTATGTTCTGTGCGACAAAGTTGTAGATGGCTCTTATCTTCTCTTCTTGCGTCTTTTTCCCAGCAGTTATCTTTTTAACGGTTTCTACAATTGTTTCGTCAGGTTCAAGGGCTTCCTTCGCAAGATCTGAGTACCATTTGGCAACCTGATCCCAGTTTTTGAGAGAAGTGATTACAACCTTCTTTGCTAACTCTCCCATGGGCGGCATGTTGGGTTCTCTCTCTATGGGAGGAACGTCAGTCAATTTCCAGCTGAGAACAATATAACCGTTCTCTTTTTTTATTTCAGGCTTTTCTGTCATGTTGTACTCTTTGTACCTGTAGTACTTGTCTTCAGGAATGTAAGCTTTAAACGTGGCTTCTTTAACAGGATATTTGTCCTGGAAATAGTTTGTGCTCCAGAACTGGTCTTCCATGTAAGGCTTTACTGTTTCCAGCTCAAAGGCGTACTTTATCACTGCTCCTTTAGTTACGGCAGGCATAGAAATGGTCTGATATTTCAGGTCTGAATAGATTGGAGCTTCTGATACAAACGGAGGATATACAATGTTAAAAGCCTTTTTGTCGGGTTTCACTACTTTACCATCAGGCAAAACTGTATAAGCATAGAGAATTCTCAGTTTTTGGTGTTCAGACGAAAATGGAATAACTATCTCTCCAAAGTCCTTAATTCCCTTCTTGTCAAGGATTTTAACTGCCCTTTCTTCTCTCCGGATTTTCCTTCCGTCCGGGAAAAACTTGACGGATGAGTGATCGTAGAGGATTTCTGCTCCGTAGGTTGACGCTAAAACCTGAATTGGGAATAAGACAATAGTTAAAACGGCGGTTAGAAGTTGCTTCATTGTTAGCCTCCTCTTATTCCGGCTTTTCAAATAACTCCTTTGCAAGAGTTGAGATAACTCCAACGTTTACTTTTTCTGCTAATTTAAAGATATAAGAAAATTCTTGCTTCAATTCTACATTTTTTAGCTCTTCTTTTTTCTACTTTGTGTAGTACTCTAATTTATTTCAGTTCAACAATCGTTACGCCATCTCCACCCTCTTCAATTTTTCCAGGTCTGAAGCTTTTGACGTAAGGAGACTCTTTTAGATACTCTCTTACAAGCCTTTTCAGGATTCCTGTTCCATAGCCGTGGACAATCTTGACCCTCTTTATTCCAACAAGATTTGCATCGTCTAAGAACTGTTCAACCGCTGCGAGAGCTTCTTCTCCCCTCATTCCAAGGAGCTTAAGCTCAGGGAAAAACGTTGATGGTTTCTTTACGTTGACCTTTACAATCTCCTCCTGCTTTACTGTCTCTTCAACTGGCTCAATCTGAGAAAGCTTAACGTCTACCTTCAAGCCACCAACCAAAACCTTTGCCACTTTTCTCTCTTTATCGACTTCAAGGACTTTTCCTTTCCTTCCAGACTTGAGAAGCTTTACAGTATCACCGGGCTTGACTTCTCTTACCTCTTTGATTTCTGTGAGGGCTTCAGCTCTGTTCTTTGCGGTAATTACGATCTGCCTTATTTCCTGTTTTGCTTTTTCAGATTTTGCCTTTTTGAAGACTTCTTCGCTCTTTTTCTTTAATTCCTCTATGAATTTTTCAATTTCTCTTGCCGATTTTTCCTTGAGTTCCTTTTCTCTATTCTGGAGCTCCTCTTCTTTTTTCTTCAATGCCTCTTTTAGCTTTTCAACGGCTTCTTTCTCTTCTGTCAGTTTCCTGTATTCCTTCTCAAGGGCAGCTATTATGTCCTCGGCAAGTCTGTCTTCTGCCGTCATGAGAGACCTTGCGGTTTCAATAACCTCTTCGGGCATTCCATACCTTCTTGCAATCTCAAGGGCGTAACTTCTTCCAATTATTCCGTAGGCAAGTTTGTAGAGGGGCTTTAAGGTTTCTTCATCAAACATTACTGAGGCAACATCGTAATAGTCATCCTTGTAGGCAAAGAGTTTAACAGGCGTGAAGTGGGTTGTTGCTATAACCTTTGCGTTCTTTTCTTTTAAATATTTGAGGATTCCGATTGCAAGGGTTGAACCCTCTATCGGGTCTGTTCCGGCTCCCAGCTCGTCAAGAAGAACAAGGGAATCCTTATCAGCTTCCCTTAGAATTTCAGAGATGTTCTTGACGTGAGCACTGAAGGTTGAAAGGCTCTGTTCGATGCTCTGCTCATCGCCAATATCTGCCATCCACCTCTTAAAGAGTCTCAGTTTGCTTCCTTCACTGACAGGAATGAGGAACCCAGACTGTGCCATCATTGAGAGAAGTCCAACGGTTTTAAGAGTAACTGTTTTTCCACCTGTGTTGGGACCTGTTATAACAAGTCCACTCTTTAGCTTTATATCAACGGGAACTACTTCTTTTTCGGAAAGGAGTATTAAAGGGTGCTTTGCCTCTTTTAGGTCTATCTCTTCAGAGAAGTCAGGAAGAGTGCCTTTCAGTTTCAGAGAGAGAAGTGCAGTTGCATAGCGCCTGTCAAGCTCAATGAGGGTTCTGAAACTCGTTAGTAGTTCCTCTCTCCTTTCACTCACTTTCCAGGAGAGTTCAATCAGAATCCTCTTTATCTCTTCTTTTTCTTCAGCTTTTAGCTCCCTCAATCTATTGTTATCTTCAATGACAGAAGCTGGTTCAACGTAAAGTGTCTGACCCGATGAGGATCGATCATGGACTATTCCTGAGAATTTCTTTCTAAAGTGAGGTTTTACCAAGATGACGTAACGTCCTTCTCTTTCGGTTACTATCCTGTCTGGACAGAGGTCTTCGTAGCGGTTTACCAGAGATTCCAGCTTTTCTCTTATCCGTGAGGTGGTTACTCTGATGTTTTTCCTTATACTTTTGAGCCTTGGTGAAGCGGTATCAAGGATCTCTCCTGTATCGTCTATCGACCTTTCAAGGACTTCTCTCAACCCTTCAAATCTGGAAAGCCTTTCCCCGAAGTATTTGATCCGTGAAAACCGCTCATCCAAACTGGAGAAGAAGTTCTTCAAGATGGAGGATTGTCTTATAACTTTTAAAATCGATACAAGTTCTTCGACGCTTAAGATAGCACCTTCAACAGAAAGTTTATTTATCGTTTTTGAGATATCAGGAAAGGACTCTAAGGGAAGTTGTTTTTCCGATAAAAGTTTAACCAGAGTATCTGTTATCCGGAGATTTCGTTCGACCTCTTCTCTTTTTGTAAGTGGAACAAGCGACAACGTTGCAGATTTACCTGGCTCGCTTTTTGCGAGTTCAGAAGTAGCTTTAAGAATTTTGTTGAATTCTAAGTGGTACCCCACTCCTTTGAACATTAGTATAAATACCCCCTCCAATTACCCAAAGGAGTGGAAGTACCACGATTATTATCCATCCAATATCTATTATACAAAATCATCAGCCGTTTGCAAGCATCTCTCTAACGATTTTATTAACAACAGAGCCGTCAGCTCTACCTTTGACTTTGGGCATAATGTGTTGCATCACTTTTCCGATATCTTTCGGTGAAGAAGCTCCTGTAGCTTCGATGGCTTCCTTAACGAGCTCTCTTATCTCCTCTTCGCTCATCTGCTTTGGAAGATAAGACTCAACTACAGCCAATTCAGCCTTCTCTTTCTCTACCAGATCCTGCCTTCCACCCTTTTCGTACATCTCAATGGCTTCTTTTCTCTGCTTTGCGTACTTCATGAGGAGCTGGATGATCTCGTCGTCTGTGAGCTCTCCTCTCTTCTCAATTTCAGCGTTCTTTATCAGAGAGTTAATCATTCTGATCGTAGAGAGCCTTACTTTATCCTTGGCTCTCATAGCCTCTTTCATATCCTGAAGGAGCTGCGCTTTCAGTCCCATTAATTACCTCTATTAACCTCGTATTACTTTTTCTTCTTGCCTTTTGGTGGAAGAAGACCGCGTTTCTTGAGAGCCTTGATGAGTCTCTTCCTTGCAGCCATTGCCTTTCTTTTTCTCTTCTCGCTTGGCTTTTCGTAGTACTCTCTTCTCTTGATTTCTGTAAGGATTCCTTCCTTTTCGCAGAGTTTCTTGAACCTCTTCAATGCTTTTTCAAATGGCTCTCCATCGCGGACGTAAACTGTTGCCATTAAGCATCGCCTCCTTTTATTTTGGTTTTCGTTGCCGAATTATATTCCTCAAAAGGAAGAATTGCAAGTTTCTTCTTAACCTTCCGAGGAAATAGGGAAGGTTAAGGGCATTTTTCTCAAAAGAGGAAATCGACTAACCTTCTTTTAACCATCTTGCTGCATCCTTAGCATGGTAAGTAAGAATGAGGTCTGCACCTGCTCTTTTCATTGACAGAAGTGTTTCGAGAACGATCCTCTTTTCGTCTATCCAGCCTTTCATGGCTGCAGCTTTTACCATTGAGTATTCACCGCTTACGTTGTAGGCTGCAACTGGATATTTGAATATCTCCTTAACCCTTCTTATGATGTCCATGTAGGAGAGGGCTGGCTTGACCATTACAATGTCTGCGCCTTCCTGAATGTCAAGGGCAACTTCCCTTAGGGCTTCATCAGAGTTGGCAGGATCCATCTGATAAGAGCGTCTATCCCCAAAGGCAGGAGTAGATTCTGCTGCGTCTCTAAAAGGACCATAGTAAGCTGAAGCGTACTTGGCAGCATAGGACATTATTGGAATATCTGTGAATCCTGCTGAATCAAGGGCTTCTCTAATTGCTTTTATCATTCCATCCATCATCCCAGAAGGTGCAACCATATCAGCTCCAGCCTGTGCGTGGGAAACGACCTGCTTTTTCAGGAGCTCTAAGGTTTTATCATTGTCAACGTCGCAAGTCTCTCCATGACACTTCAAGTAACCACAGTGGCCATGGGATGTGTACTCACAGAAGCACACATCTGTAATAACATACATGTCTGGTACTTCTTTCTTTATAGCCCTCAAAGCTCTCTGAATGATTCCTTCCTCTGAATAGGAATCTGTACCGAGCTCATCCTTATGGCCGGGAATTCCAAAGAGGATCACGGCTGGAATACCGAGCTCCTTAACTTCCTGAACTTCCTCAACAACCCTATCAATTGAATACCTGTACTGTCCAGGCATTGATGGAATTTCTTCTTTTACTCCTTTTCCTTCAACGATGAAGAGAGGATATATAAAATCATCAACAGAGAGATGGGTTTCCCTGACCATCCTTCTGATGTTTTCGTTCTTTCTTAATCTTCTAAGCCTCAGTTCCGGAAATTTCCCTGTCAGCATCACTGCCTCCCTGAAGAATTAAATTTACAATGCCATCGATAGTGTAGTTTGATGGAACTTTCCAGACCTTGAATCCCTCTTTCTCTATTGCTTTCTGGGTTACATGGCCTATGGGAATTATTTTTCCTTTGCTTAGAATTCCCTTTCCCTTTTCGCCGGAGAGTTTTTGAAATGACTTAAATGTTGAGGGACTCGTAAACGCCAATATGTCAAAGCCCTTTACAATCTCTCTGATTAATTCTTCTCTGGCATCCTCGTTTGTTACGGTTTCATAGACAATGACCTCTTTTACTTCTGCTCCCTTCTCTCTCAGGAATTCTGAAACAACTTTTCTGGCAACCTTAGGCCTTACAATAAGGAATTTTTTGCTTGTTAAGTCTATAGTTTTGAGGAGCTCTACAAGTCCTTCACCGCTGAAGTTTTCAGGAATCAGAGGTTCAATACCTAACTCTTCAAGCTTTTTTGCAGTTGAGCTTCCAACAGCGATAAACCTTGAACTTTTAAGTTTTTCGGGAGGAATCCTTGAAAAGAAATGTTTGACTCCGTTCTTGCTGGAAATAATCACAAAATTGGGTGAAAAAGCTAAAACTTCTTCTGTTGAAAACTCAACAGGAATAGTTTTTATAAGAGGAATTGAGACAGGCTCAAAGCCTGCCTTTCTGAGAATATCTTTCTGGTTTTCTTTCAGTTCTGCTGAAAAGAATACCCTTACTGGCATTTCATCAGCTCATCAAGAATTCTCTTTCCGCCTGCAGAGAGAAGCCTTTCGGCTATTCCAACTCCAACTTCTTCGGGATTTTCTATCGGGAAGACACCTTCCTCTTTGTAAAAGAACTTTCCATTCAGGTCTGCAATGAAAGCCCTTACATGGATAGTATCTCCTTTAACTTCTGCGTAACAGCCAAGGGGAACCTGACAGCCACCTTCAACAGTTCTCAAGAAGGCCCTTTCAACTGTTGCAGCTATTTCTGACTCTCTCGAGTTTATCGCTTCCTTGACAATCTTTTCTATCTCTTCATCATTTTCTCTTCCTTCGATCCCAAGAATTCCCTGAGAAACTGAGGGAATCATTTTGTCTGGAGAAAGGATTTCATCGATTTCATTTCCCCAGCCAAGTCTTTTTACTCCTGCTGCTGCAAGGATTATTGCATCGTACTGTCCTTCTTTGAGTTTTCTAATTCTCGTATCAACGTTTCCTCTTAGGTCTCTTATCTCAAGGTCTGGACGCAAAATTCTGAGTTGAGCTTTCCTTCTGAGAGAGCTTGTTCCAACAACTGCTCCCTCTGGAAGCGTATCGAGTGTATATTTTCCGCAGGAGAGTAGCGCATCCCTTGGATCTTCTCTATCTGAAAATGCTATGAGTTTTAACCCTTCAGGAAGTTTGCTTGGAACGTCTTTCAGACTGTGAACAGCTATATCAACTTCTCCTCTCAGCATTGCATCTTCTATTTCTTTTGTAAAGAGTCCTTTGTCTCCAATCTTTGCAAGTGGAACGTCCAAAATTTTGTCCCCTTTCGTTGTTATTTTGACGAGCTCAACTTCAACCTCTGGGAATTTCTTCTCTATTTGCTCTTTTACCCACTCAGACTGCCAGAGGGCCAACTTACTTTTTCTTGTTCCTATTCTTATTTTCATTTTCTACTCCTTTCCAAGTCCGAAAATTTCCCTGAATATCTGAACAACCTGATGTCTTTCTTCTTCTGCGGCCTTTTTCTTTACGCTTGTAATAGGTTCGTGGAGGAGCTTGTTTATGATAATTCTTGTCAGGTTGTCTATTTCCTGCGCCTGTTCGGGCGTCAGGTTGAGTTTCGACAATCTCTTCTGAAGTTCAGCCTTTCTGATAGCTTCGGCTTTTTCTTTCAACTCTGCTATCAGTGGAGCAATCTCCAGTTCTCTTAACCACTTGATAAACCTGTTTACGTACTCTTCAATTATCTCCTTTGCAATCTCTGCAGCTCTTAGCCTTTCCTCTATGTTTGCTTTTACAACCTCGTTGAGATCGTCAATATCGTAAACGTAAAGTTCTTCTACCTCATTAAGAGCTGGATCGATATCCCTCGGAACTGCAATGTCTATGAGGAACATAGGATTGTTTTTCCTCTTCTCAACTGCCGGAATCACGTTTTCCGGAGTAAGGACGTAGCCCGGAGCTCCTGTAGAACTTATAACGATATCTGCCATCTGAAGTACCGTACTGAGCTCCGTAAGAGGAAATGGTTTACCTCCAAATTCCTCTGCCAGTTTGACTGCCCTTTCGAAGGTTCTGTTGACAACAAAAACCTCGGACACTCCGTTAGAGATGAGGTGCTTTACAGCGAGCTCTGCCATCTCCCCGGCACCTATGATTGCGACCCTCTTTCCTGAGAGGGTTCCAAATATCTTCTTTGCCAGCTCAACCGCAGCAAAACTGATAGAAACTGCATTCTTTGAAATCCCTGTCTCTGTCCTTACTCTCTTTGAAACCTTAAAAGCGGTTTCGCAGAATCGGCACATTACAGTTCCGATAGTTCCGAGATCCTTGGCTGTTGAGAATGCATCTTTAAATTGACCAACGATTTGAGGCTCTCCAACCACCATTGAATCAAGACTGGACGCAACATAAAAACCGTGCCTTACAGCTTCTTTTTGTTCCTTTTTGTAGAAAAACTGATTGATTTCCTCTACAGTGGCGGATTTATTTTCTGTGAGGAAGTCGTAGACTTCCTTGAAGGGATTGGAAGCCCTTGAGGTGAAGTAGATTTCAACCCGGTTGCAGGTTGATAGGATCATACATTCTTCAACAGAGGGAAGCGCGTTGAGCTGCAGGAGAGAGGTTTCCAGTTCCTCCCCTTTAAATGAGTATTTTTCTCTTACTTCAACCGGAGCCGTTTTGTGGCTCACCCCCAGACAGCATAGTTTGAGTTCTCCCATCTCTACCCCTTAAATGAGTGGACGTCCTTGGAGGAAAAGAAATTTATCCCTACAAAGTTTAACATTATTAGCAGAAATCCGAGCATTGACATATAGCAAAGTCGTTTCCCTCTCCAGTTACTATAAATGTAAAGGTGGATAATTCCGGCATAGATAAACCAGGTAATGAGGGTTGCTACCTGTTTGGGATGCCATGACCAGTAGGAACCGAATACCTGCTCTGACCAGATCGCTCCTGAGAACATTGAGAGGGTTATGAACATGAATCCCACCGCTAAGGAGTGATATACAGTGGATTCAAGTAGGGAAAGGGAAGGAAGTTTATGATAGAAGACAGAAAACTTCTTTTTCTTCAGATGTCTGTCAAATATGAGATATAGGAGGGAGATAACGGCTGAGAAGATAAAAGCACTATATCCTAAGAAAGCTGAAATTATATGAATAACTCCTGCTGTTCCAACAGGGAAAATGTTTTTGGGGATTCCTGAAGTGATAGAGGCGACAATTAAAGAAACTGCAGCCCAGGGCATGAGAAATGCCCCGGATATTGAGAGTTTGTGTTTTGTTGAGAAGTAAAGAAAGACGGAAACGACACTGATCCCGAGAAGCAGAAATGCTCCCCTTTCTGTAAAAAGGGACGATCCTCCGCCTGTTCCTATGAAAAGGATAACTGATATCAGGTTCGTCAGAAAACCAATTCTTGCTCCGTAGAGGCCAACTGTTGCCAGTTTGTCTTTTCTTAGAATGAGAAACAGCAAATAGTGGAGCGCTGATAGTATGTACAGAATAGCTGTTGTATATACAAAGCTGTCTATATTCATGGGTACAGATTATACCTTATCTAAGAATTTACCCTTTTCTTTCTCAAACTCAGGGTAAAACTCACAGAGCAGTTTAACGAGTTTTTCAGCTTCTATCTGTCCTGGAGCTACAGGTTTTCCAAAGAATGTGTAGGTTAAAAGTGAACCGAAGGAGAATCCAACTACCCTTGTAAACTTTCCTTCTTCTCCCATTACCATGAAGATTTTTGGATGGTTGAATTTACTCAAGGTGCAGCAAACTCTTGCTGCATCCTCTTTTTTCCTTCCAGTGAAAGCCAGTTTAACTATGTCAGCACCTGATTCAACAGCTCTATTGAAAATTTCTTCGATTTCCTTTTCTGTTGGTGTCTTTTCAAAGTCGTGGTAGGAGACAATTAAAATTTTGTGCTCTTCTCTAACAAGATTCCTTATGTCCGGCAAAATTTCGGAGCGGAGCTCAACATCAACAGCACCTGTAGCAGGGTGTTTTACAATCTCTTTAAAAAGCTCAAGCCTTATATGTTCGCTCTTCTTAAATTTACCACCTTCCCAGTCTGGTCTGAGAGTTGATACTGTATAAAATCCAAAATCGGCTATCAGATCCAGAAAGTTTTTGATAGATTCTCTACTTACTTCACTTAGTAGATCTACTCTTGCTTCAATAAGGTCAATTTTCAACTCTCTCGCTTTCTCAAGGTTCTCCTTCAGCCTTGTGTCGTTCAGTGCAACGATCACCCTTGGAATACTACCCAGCTCTACAGTTCCTATTTGCATCTTAGCTCCTGTGTCTGTAGGCTATTACTTCCACGTCTTCAAGGACTACAAGTCCTTCTTCAATTATTCTATCAAGAACTTTCAAAAACTCCCTAATTTTTTCTTCTCTATCTATTATTTCAATAACCACTGGCAAGTTTTGGGAAAGACGCCAGACCGAGAAAGTTTTAAACTCGGAGTGACTTCCTATTCCAGCAACAGCTTTTAAAACAGTAGCTCCGGCAATGTTGTTCTCTTTAACGAGTTCCAGTATGTATTCCCAGAGGGGTTTTCCTTCAAACTTATCCTCAAGACTGATGAATATTCTCAGTAGCTTTCTCTTCCCTGCCAGCCCTTTCATATCAATAGTTCCTTGTAACCCGAAGAACTTCTTCTGGTGTTGTTATTCCTTTGGCAATCTTAATTCTTCCAATTTCCCTTAGGGTTCTCATACCATACCTTCTGGCAATTTCTCTTATTTCATCACTGTTTTTTCCTTTGATTACAGCATCTCTTATTTCGGGTAGCATCTCCATAACTTCATAGATAGCCACCCTACCTTTGTAACCGGTATAGTCGCATTTTTCACATCCTCTGCCTTTGAAAGTTTGAAGACCAGCAATCTCTTCATCTGTAAAGCTAACCTCTTTTAGAACCTCAGGGGGATACTGGTGTGGTTCCTTACAATGGGGACATATCTTTCTTGCAAGCCTCTGGGCAATTACCAGAATAACTGAGGAAGAAACCAGAAAGTTCTCAATTCCCATGTCAATAAGTCTTGTTACTGTGCTGGGAGCATCGTTGGTGTGTAGAGTAGAAAGAACAAGGTGTCCCGTTAGAGCAGCTTCAATTGCTATTTCGGCAGTTTCTACATCACGGATCTCTCCCACCATTATGACATCTGGATCCTGACGCAGGAAAGCCCTCAGGACTCTGGCAAAAGTCAGCCCAATTTCTGGTTTAACCTGAACTTGATTGATTCCGTAAAGATTGTATTCAACAGGATCCTCAACAGTCATTATGTTAACTTCTGGAGTGTTTATCGTAAGAAGTGAAGAATAGAGCGTTGTGGTTTTACCAGAACCGGTTGGACCTGTTACGAGAACCATTCCGTATGGAGAATGGATCGCTTTATCGAGAAGCTTATATTCCCGTTCTTCCAGTCCCAGTTCAGAAAGGTCAAGCTTCAAACTCTCTCTATCGAGAATCCTTAGAACAATTTTCTCCCCGTAAATCGTAGGAACAGTTGAAACTCTGAAGTCGATTTCCCTCCCTCTAAACTTAACTTTCATCCTTCCGTCTTGAGGAAGTCTCTTTTCAGCTATGTCAAGATTACTCAACACTTTAAACCTTGCTGTAACAGCATCTTTTATCTCTACTGGATATTTTGCAACTAACTGAAGAACTCCATCAATCCTGTATCTTATCCGGAGTTCTTTTTCGAAAGGCTCGACGTGAATGTCACTGGCACCTTTCCTTAGTGCTTCTATAATAATTGCATTAACCAGTTTTACTATTGGAGCTTGTGTTGCAAGCTGTTTGAGGTCATCGAGAGATATTACATTTGATTTGGTATCTACCTCTTCAGTTTCCAGTTCCTTCTCAGTACTCTCTTTCAGAAATTCACTTTTAAGTCTTGAGAAAAACTCCTCTTCAGTCTTACCATAAACTTCCTGGAGTTTCTCTTTAATTCTAAAAGGTAAAGCAACATAAGGTTGTATTCTGTATCCGGTTGAAAATCGAACTCTCTCCCTAATCTGAACATCGGAAGGATCTGCCATTGCTAAGCGTAGTGTAGGACCGGATTTTGCAAATGGAATAAGGACAGCTTTTTCTGCAGTTGCTCTTGGAACAATTTTTACAATTTCAGGGGAAATAGAAACCTCTCTTAGATCAACATAGGGTACCCCGAAAAACTCTGAAAGAAGGGAAAGAAGTTTTTCTTCTGTAATAACCTTTGAATCAATGAGATATTTAAGCCACTCTTCTTTTCCTTTTTCTATCAAATTTTGGGGAATTCCCAGCCGTTCTACGATAAATTCTTTAAGTTTTATCTCGTCAGCTTTGTTCATTCCTTGATCCTAAGTTCTTTTTTAACCTTTTACAGCTTCGCTCAACTTATGAAGGAGATCAGATGGACTCTTAATTGGAAACTCCAATCTATCAACAAGTTCTACCGCTGGTAAATCTTTTACCTTTATACCAGAAAGTCTGCTCTTAAGTGCTTCTTTTTCTGCTTCCTCTATTGGGAAATGCATACCTTTAATGGCAGTTAAAACTTCCACCGGCCATACAATCCCTAAGAGTTTCGAAAGGTATGTTTCACATACAGAAACTACAAACGGAACATAGTCTCTTCCAGCTTTTACTTCCTGGTAGGCAAGTTTTGCAAGTCCACCAGCAGTATGAACCTTAATTTCTTTGCTTTCAAGCTCTCCGTGGAGTTTCATCATAACAAGTTCAGGATCTGCAGAAAGCATGTTTCTTACGGTCTGTTTTGTTATTCCTATAAATTCTGCAATTTCATCTTCCGTTTTCATTCCTTCTTCTTTTAAAACAACAGCATAAGCAGCTTCCATAAGGCTGGGGATCCATGTAAGATTCCTGTATTCAAAAAGTTTCCTGGGTCCCCCTATAATTTCGAGAGCTTTCAAAAATACTCTCAGTGCAAGGGTATCGTAATCAACTTCTTTGGGTTCTACCTGAATAACCACGACAGCCTCCCTTTTGGTATTTTCGATTATTATATAATTTCGCTCAAAGTCACAAGACTTAGTAATTCAAGAGTGGGAGATAGGTCATGAGAAGAGTCGTAATTACAGGATTGGGTGTAGTTTCACCTGTTGGAAGTGAGCTAAAGACCTTCTGGGAAAACATTACAGCTGGCAAGTCAGGAGTGTCAAAAATATCAAAATTTGATATCTCAGATTTCCCTGTTCAGATAGCAGCAGAAGTTAAAGACTTTGATCCTCTTGAGTACTTTGACAAGAAGGAAGTAAGGAGAACTGATCCCTTTATTCAATATGCGATGGGAGCTGCTGTTCAGGCTGTGAAGAATGCAGGACTCGACACTGATAAAGTTGATCCAGAGAGAGTAGGCGTTTTAATAGGTTCAGGAATTGGAGGAATTAAAACTATTGAAGAACAACATACCATTCTCCTCAATAAAGGACCTAAGAGAGTTTCTCCTTACTGTGTTCCAATGGAGATTATAAACATGGCTTCTGGTCTCGTTTCAATCAGGTTCGGCTTTAAGGGACCAAACATCTCTGTTGTAACGGCCTGTGCAACGGGAACCCATGCTATTGGAGAGGCTTACAGAACTATTCAATACGGTGATGCTGACGTTATGGTGGCCGGCGGTGCAGAAAGTGCTATTACTCCCCTAAGTATTGCAGGATTCGCTGCTGCAAGAGCCCTCTCCACAAGGAATGATGAACCAGAAAAGGCAAGCAGACCTTTTGAGAAGAACAGGGATGGTTTTGTAATGGGAGAAGGTGCAGGCGTTGTTGTTCTTGAGGAATATGAACATGCAAAGAGAAGGGGAGCTCCAATCTTAGCAGAGATTGTGGGATACGGAACAAGTGGTGATGCATACCACATGACAGCTCCAGCCCCCGGCGGTGAGGGTGCAGCAAGGGCTATAAGAAACGCTCTAAAAGATGCAAAAATCTCCTCAGATATGATTGACTATGTCAATGCTCATGGAACCTCAACGAAGTTTAACGATCTTTACGAAACGATGGCCATAAAGAGTGTTTTTGGAGACCACGCTTACAAGCTGAAAGTAAGCAGTATAAAATCAATGATAGGCCACCTCCTTGGTGCTGCTGGAGGAGTTGAAATCGTCGCTTCAGTCTTAACTCTTCAAACAGGTGTTATTCCTCCAACTATCAATTATGAAGAACCCGATCCAGAATGTGACCTTGATTATGTTCCAAACGAAGCTATTGAGATGGACGTTAACTACGTCCTGAAGAACTCCTTTGGATTCGGTGGAACTAACGCCTGTCTCGTGCTTAAGAGGGTATAGGCTTGGATGAAAGAAGGTTTGAAGAGCTCGAAAGAAAGATAGGTTATTTCTTTAAGGATAAAGAGTTCCTCAGGAAGGCATTGACACATAAATCCTTTTCCTTTGAGAAGGATAGGAAAGAAAATTACGAAGTCCTTGAGTTTCTTGGAGATGCAGTTATAGGACTCATTGTGAGTGAGGAGCTCATAAAACGGTTCCCAACAAAGTCAGAGGGAGAGCTCTCCCAAATAAGGGCATATCTTGTTAGTGAACCTTCTCTTTCAGAGCTTGCAAAAACCGTTGATTTAGGAAGTTATATCTACCTTGGAAAGGGAGAGCACCTTTCTGGAGGAAGGAAGAAGAGTTCCATACTCTGTGATGTTTTTGAATCTCTCTTTGGCGCTATTCATCTTGACAGTGATTTTGAAACTGCAAGGGAAGTTTTCAAGAAAAACTTCCTTAGTAAGATGTGGGAAATACTCGAAAAAGCTGTTACCTATAAGGATTTTAAGAGCCTTCTTCAGGAAGTTACTCAGAAAGAGTTCAAAGTTGTTCCTAACTATAGAGTCATTAAATCGGAGGGACCTGAACACGAAAAGGTTTTTACCGTTGAGTGCAGAGTAAGAGATTTAAAGACTGTTTCTACAGGAAGGTCAAAGAAAAGTGCTGAGCAGCAGGCTGCAAAAGAGATGTTAAAAGTTTTAGGAGTTATAGATGAGAATAAGTGATATTAAGATACTTCTTGTTTCTTCTTCTCCCAGAAGAAGAGAGATCCTTTCAATGGTTGGTATTCCCTTTAGGGTTTTAAAGGCTTCTGTTGAGGAAGAAATACTTCTTTCACCTATTGAAACAGCGGTGAAAAATGCTGAGAAGAAAGTACTTAGTGTAAAAGATGAACAGAAAGAAGAAATTGCACTTGCTGCCGATACAATAGTTGTTCTTGACAATAAAATCCTTGGAAAACCAAAAAGTGAAAAGGAAGCCATAGAATTCCTAAAACGGCTCTCAGGAAGATGGCATACAGTTATAACAGGTTTTTCTCTTCGTTTTCCAAATGGAAAATTAGTAAGTTCCTATGAAGAGAGCAAAGTTAAGTTCAAGAGGTTATCTCTTTCTGAAATAGAGTGGTACGTTTCTACAGGAGAACCTCTTGACAAAGCTGGTGCTTATGGAATTCAGGGAATTGGTGCTCTGTTTATTGAGAAAATAGAGGGAGACTTCTTTAATGTCATGGGGTTACCCATAAATCGTATTTACGATATAATTAGTTTAGAAACTTAAACTTAAAGGGTGGGGATATGGATTTAGGAGTTATAACACTTATTGTTGCTGTAAGCTTTGGAGCAGTAGGTATCTTGATAGGCTTTTTCATTGGCAAATCATCCCATAAAGGAGAGGATAAAAAGGAGGCAATAGAAAATATAAAAGTTGATGAAAAAATTTCCCTCCTTTCCTCAAAGATAGAAGGATTGACAGAAGAAGTTAAGACCAAATTCTCTGAATTTTCAAAAGCTTCTATTAGTGAAATAGAAAGAAAAGTAAATGAACTATATAAAGAGCTGGATAGTCTACAACAGGAATTAAATGGACTTCAACTTTCAAATGGTAGTATTCAAGCTTTTGAAAAAGCCAAACAGTCTTTAAAAGGCATCAAACTTTCTTTACCTTCCATTGACCAATCACTTTTAACCCAAGTTAAGGATAACCTAATCATTATTAGAACAGACATTCAGTCTTTAATGCAGAATGAAAAAGAAAAAAAAGAAGTAAAAGTTGATTTGACACATCTAATCGATGCTATTAATTCAGCTATAACCTTAGCTAAGGAAATCAATGCAAGGGCTGTAAAAGACGAACTTATAGCTTTCGCTAACTCTCTCCAAGAAAAAGATAAAAACGAACTACTGAAAGATCTTGATAAGCAAGCGCTTACATCTAAGGAACTGGTACTTGTACTTTCTACTATTAGAAAGGAAATAGAAGGAGCTAAGAGATGAAAATTCTTTTCGCTGATGACAAGAAGAACTGGCACATTCTTTTTGAAAATGTTTTAAAAGAAAGGAATATCAAGGTTCTACACGCTTACACACCAAAAGATGCTGTTGAAAAAATTTCCCAAGAAAGACCGAATGTAGTTATCCTTGATATGACACTTCGGGATGGTAGTGCTTTGGATGTTTTACCAAGTATAGTAAAGGAAAGACTTCCTGTCATAGTTATAGGCTACAAAGGTGAAGGTTTAGATGAGGAAAAGTTAAAATCATACGGAGCAAGTAGGGTTCTTCAAAAACCCTTTACTGTTAATGAACTGTTGTCAGTTCTCGAAGAACTTGGAGAAAGGACTGTAGAGCATGAGGAGGAAGAAAAACTGGAAATTGTTCTTCCAGAAGAAGCTACTATTTCTCCTTCCGAACCGGAAGAGTTAGAAATCATAGAGCTTGAACCAGAAGAAGAAATAGAGGTACAACCAGAGCAACTATCACAAGTACAAGAAGAGCAACCAGTAAAAGAAGAAATTTTATCTACTTCAACAGTAGCAACATCAACAGAAATCAGTAAAGAAGAATTAAAGGAATTACTCAAACCAGAAATAGAGAACATAATTCGCGAAATCGTCTGGGAAGTGGTTCCAGAAATTGCAGAAAAGGTAATAAGAGAGGAGATAGAAAGGCTCATAAAAAGCAGGCTTGCGTAGATGTTCAGGATTGGCATAGGCTACGATGTCCACAGACTTGAAGAAGGTTATTCTCTCATAATTGGTGGTGTTAAAATTCCGTTTGAAAAAGGTTTGAAAGGACATTCTGATGCAGATGTTCTTGTTCACGCAATATGTGATGCAATCCTTGGTGCTTTAGCATTTGGAGATATAGGAGAACACTTTCCAGACAGTGATGAAAGATACAGAGGAATATCCAGTTTAGTACTTCTAAGTAAAGTAAATGAAAAAATCAAAAGTTCTGGTTATAGAGTTGAGAATGTTGATTCAATAGTGGTGGCACAAAAGCCCAAGCTGAGTCCTTATAAGTTTCAAATGAGAAAGAATATAGCTGAGGTGCTGGAGATCCCCGTGGATAGAGTTTCGGTGAAAGCTACAACAACAGAGAAGCTGGGTTTTGAGGGAAGAGGTGAAGGAATATCTGCTCAAGCTGTGGTCCTTCTAAGAAAGATAGAGGAATGAGATAGGAGGAATTGGTATGGAAATGGACATAATGGAAATTATGAAGATTGTTCCGCACAGATATCCTTTTCTCCTTGTGGACAAAATCATTGAGTTTGAACCGAAGAAAAGGATCGTTGGAATTAAGAATGTAACCATGAATGAACCTTTCTTTCAGGGACACTTTCCAGGGCATCCAATAATGCCGGGAGCTCTTCTCATTGAGGCAATGGCTCAGGTGGGCTGTGTTCTAATGTTTAAGTCCTTTGACTTAACTCCTGAAGAGTATGTTGTCTATTTCATGGGAATAGACAAGGCACGTTTCAGGAAGCCTGTAAGACCTGGAGATACTGTAAAATTTGTCTTAGAACCAAAAACCATTAAGAAAAAGCTTTCAAAAATGGTAGGTATAGCTTACGTTGGAGAAGACGTTGTGTGCGAAGCTGAAATAATGGCAATGATAGCGAGGAAGTAATGGTTACCATTCATCCTACTGCTGTTGTTGAAAAAGGTGCTGAGTTAGATGAAGGTGTTATTATAGGTCCTTTTTCTTACATAGGAAGTCAGGTAAAGATCGGTAAGAATACCGTCATAAAACAGGGTGCCGTAATTGAAGGGGATACGGTAATAGGAGAGGAGTGCACGATATTTGGTGCAAGTATAGGCGTAGAACCTCAGGATCTCAAGTATAAAGGTGAACCCTCAAAAGTAGTAATCGGTAACAGGGTTAAGATCAGGGAATATGTAACCATCCACAAGGGAACTGAAGGCGGTGGAATGGTGACTAAAATTGGAGATAATGTTCTCCTCATGGCTTACTCTCACATTGCCCACGATTGTTTGATTGGCAACAACGTTATTGTGGCAAATGCTGTTCAGGTTGCAGGCCATGTAACCATTGAGGATTTTGCAATTGTTGGAGGACTCTCCGGAATTCACCAGTTTGTAAGGATTGGGAAACACGCAATGGTTGGTGGAGCTTCAGCTGTTCACAGAGACGTTCCACCCTTTACAGTTGCTCAGGGAAATAGAGCAAAACTTGAGGGAATAAACATTATTGGTCTTAAAAGAAGAGGATTTTCAAGAGAAACGATAAGGGCACTTACTACCGTTTTTGAGATGGTTTTCAAGACTGATGAGCCGCTCCAGGTTTCCTTGAACAGAGTGGAGGAGGAGTTTGGGGACATTCCAGAAGTTATTGATTTTGTCAATTCCATCAGAAATAGCAAGAGAGGAATCTGTCCGGCTTGAAGTTAACAAAGGAAACGGTTCTAAACAAGCTTGTTTTCCTTGGAACTGCTGGAGCCAGATACGTAGCTTTTGGGTTTCAGAGACAGGCTGGTGGACTCTGGTTTAACTTTGAAGGGATCAATATTCACGTTGATCCTGGTCCTGGAGCCTTCATTCACTCTCATAAAAAAGGTCTTGAGCCAAACTGGGTTGATGTTGTTATCCTCTCTCACAGGCACCTTGACCATTGTGCCGACGTTAACCACATCCTTGAAGCAATGACTCTTGGAGGAAAGAAGAAGAGGGGGATCCTGTTCTGTCCTGAGGATGCAATTGAAATAGATCCTGTTGTACTTCAATTCACAAGAGGAAATATTGAAGAAACAGTAATAATAAGAGAAGGGATGGGATTTTCGATTTCGGATAACTTAAAAGTTGTTTTCCCTGTCCGTAATGTTCACGGAGTTGAGACTTATGGAATGGTTTTTTATTGGAAGAAGAAAGTCGGATACATATCCGATACAGCCTACTTTGAAGGAATAGAGGAAAAGTACAAAGATGCAGAAGATCTGTTGATTTTAAACGTTACAATGAAAGAACCCAATCCGAGGATAAGCCATCTTTCTGCCGTTGATGCAGAGAAAATAATTGGTGAGATAAAGCCTAAGGTCGCCATTCTCACTCACTTTGGAAGAACCATGCTAAAGGTAAAGCCATGGGAAGTTGCCCTTGAGATTTCAAAGAAGACAGGAGTAAATGTGATTGCAGCTTATGACAACATGGTTTTTGACCTTGAAACGTTAACTGTGATTAAGCAGAGATGAGTGTCAGGATTGCTTTAACTGGAAGACCAGGAATTGGAAAGACTACAGCCATTAAAAAAATAGTGGAAAAGTCAAAAGATAAAGTAGTCGGTTTCTGGACAGAAGAAATCCGAAATGGAAATAAAAGAGAAGGTTTTGAAATTGTGAGAACAGATGAGAAAAGGGAACTCCTTGCCTCTGTTAATATCAAAACTCCACATCGAGTTGGAAAATACAAAGTAAACGTTGGAGGTTTTGAAAAATTTGTTGTTCCCTTCCTCAAAGAAGCTTTAAAGAGTGACAAAATCCTTGTGATAGACGAGATAGGAAAGATGGAGCTCTTCTCGAAAGAATTTGAAAAGCTGATTCAGACAATTCTGAAGTCTAAGAAAAGTTTTGTAATAACTATTCCAATTAGGGATATTCACCCTGTTGTGAAGAAGCTGAAAAACTTTTCTGATGTTATAGTTTTAATTCTTACAGAGGAAAACAGAAATGAAATTCCCGATAAAGTAATGAAACTGCTGGAGGAAAAGAATGGAAGATAGGAAAAAGAATATTGGAATTCCAGATAGGGAAAGACTTATGAAAGAGCTTACCTCTCAGGTCAAGGACGACCTGAAGAATTACTTTCAGGAGAGAGACTACGGAGTAATTGCTGTTACAAAAGAGGACGCACTGAGGGCTTTTGTTGTAAAGACAACAACCTTGTGCGAGATAGCAAGACTCAGGCATAAAACCTCTCCAATTGCGACTGCAATCCTTGGGAGAGCTTTAACTGGAGCTATCTTATTGACTTCTCTTCTAAAACACGGGACAGAGCAGAGGATTCTTTTGAGAATAGAGGGAGATGGTCCAGTAGGTCTTGTTGTTGCTGAAGCCAATGCTAAAGGAGAGGTTAGGGGATTTGTCCAGAACCCTGACGTTCCAACCTTTGTTAAGGAGGTAAACGGGAAAAAGAAGTTTGACATAGCGAAAGCTGTGGGAAAAGGAACGTTAACCGTTGTGAAGGATTTTGGATTTGGAACACCTTATGAAAGTACTGTTCCTCTTGTTTCTGGAGAGATTGCAGAGGATATTGCCTACTACCTTCTAAAGTCTGAGCAGATACCATCTGCCGTTTCCCTCGGTGTTCTGGTTGGGGAGACAGGAAAGGTTGAAGCTGCTGGAGGATTCTTTGCCCAACCTCTACCTGGTGCAACAGACACGGCAATAGCAAAGCTTGAAGAAAACGTTAAAAAGATGCCATCTGTCAGTTCGTTGATAAAAGATGGTAAAAGACCAGAAGAGATTGTGGAAATGCTCTTTGAAGGCTTTACTCCAAATCTTCTTGCTCTTAAGGAGCTTTCTTTCAGGTGTAAGTGTTCAAAGGAGGTTGCGGAGGGAGGTATTATGGTGTTCCCAGAGAGTGAAATTAAGGAGCTCATAAAGGAGGGAGGAGTTACTATAAAGTGCAACTTCTGTAACGAAGAGTACTTCTTCAGCAAGGAGGAACTTGAGAAGATTTTAGAGGAAAGGAAAAAGCAGTCCAACTAAAGGTTTTGAGATGACAAAATGTTCAATTTTTCCAATTGGTGAAATCCTTGGTGTAATTCTATATGAGGCGGGAAAAGCATTGAGGAAGAAATTTCACTTAGAACCTGTTTCCCCGGGAACCCTTCCACCGGTAGCCTATGGGATTAGAGATGGACAGCTCCTTGCTGATGCTCTGCTTCAGGAGGTTTTGAACGCAAAACCGAAAGATCATCTCTTTGCAGCTGGAATTACACCTTACGATATTTACTCTGATAACTTGAACTTTGTCTTTGGTATTGGCCTGCCCTTTAAAGGTTGTATCGTTTCGTATGCACGTCTTTATTCAGAAGATGAAGAACTTTTCCTTTTGAGGTTTAGAAAGGAAATTACCCACGAGATGGGACACGTTTTTGGTCTTTCCCACTGTTCAAACTCTTACTGTGTTATGCATTTTTCAAACTCGCTTGCCGATACTGATAGAAAGAGTGAAGACTTCTGTCCTTTTTGTCAGAAAAAACTGAACACTGTGATGGAAGAGTTTGGCTTAATGTAGAATTTCCCAAACAAATTTGATGGAGGTTTTGATGATACCAAGGTACACTCTTCCAGAAATGGGAGCTATCTGGGATGAGCAGAACAAATTGAGAAACTGGTTGAAGGTTGAAGTTGCAGCAGCTGAAAGCTGGGCAGAGCTTGGAAAGATTCCAAAAGAGGCCGTTGAGAAAATTAAAGAAAAAGTTAAACCTTATCTTGAAGGAGAGAAGGATTTTGACATAGAGAGAATCAATGAGATTGAAGCAGTTACAAACCACGACGTTATCGCCTTTCTTACCTACATAAAAGAGATAGTTGGAGATGAAGCAAAGTACCTCCACTTTGGAATGACCTCTTCCGATATGCTCGACACAGCCTTTGCCCTTCAGATAAAGCAGGCAGGTGAACTTCTCCTAAAAGACATTGAAAAAGTTATGGAAGCCATAAAGAAGCGTGCCTTTGAGCACAAGATGACAGTTATGATAGGTAGAACTCACGGAATTCACGCCGAGCCAATCACTTTTGGTTTAAAGCTTGCCATCTGGTATGACGAAATGAAAAGAAATTACGAAAGATTAAAGGCTGCTGTGATGAGAGCAGCAGTTGGAAAGATCTCAGGGGCTGTTGGAACGTTTGCAAACATTGACCCAAGAGTTGAAGAGATGACCTGTGAAAGGCTTGGAATTGGATACGCAAAGGCTTCAAACCAGGTAGTTCAGAGGGATAGACACGCTGAATTCCTGACTGCAATGGCTTTAACCGCCTCTTCAATTGAAAAGTTTGCAACTGAAATTAGACACCTTCAAAGAACTGAAGTTAGGGAAGTTGAAGAACCATTTAGAAAAGGACAGAAAGGTTCATCAGCTATGCCTCACAAGAGAAATCCAATTCTGTCTGAAAGACTCTGCGGACTTGCGAGGGTTGTAAGGAGTGCTTCCATTGTTGGAATGGAAAACATAGCATTATGGCACGAAAGGGACATTTCCCACTCCTCAACAGAGAGAACAATCTTTCCAGATGCATGCATAGCCCTTGACTACATGCTTCAGAAGTTTGCGAATCTTATGGAGAACCTTGTAGTTTATCCTGAAAACATGATGAAGAACTTAAATCTTTTAAGAGGACTTGTTTTCTCCCAGAGAGTTCTTCTCACTCTCATTGAAAAGGGTGGACTTTCAAGAGAGGATTCTTACGCAATCGTTCAGGAAAACGCAATGAAAGTCTGGAACGAAGGGGCAGACTTTAAAGAGCTCCTTAAAGCCGATGAGAGAGTCAGAAAGGTTCTAACAGAAGAAGAGATTGAAGAGATTTTTGACCTTTCCTACCATACAAAACACGTTGACTACATATTCAAGAGAGTCTTCGGAGAGTAATTCAAACTATCACTATACCCCCCCTTTGTAAGGGGGGTATAAAGTTTCCTCCTTTTCGAATGGGAGTGGGAAAATTATTACACTTTCCCTTTGTTTAAAGGGAACTGGGGGAATTAAATAAAACCTAATAGATGTCTTAACTTCCTTTTTTTCTTGCTGTTCTTTCCCTCCAGAAGCACTTAAATTAAGAAACAGAACATGAATCTGGAGGGAGAGATGTCTACTGTTGAAGCCAAATACTGGGAACCACTTGAATCAAATAAGGTAAAGTGCACCCTATGTCCTCGGGGCTGCATAATTCCTGATGGAGGACAGGGATTTTGTCTCGTCAGAAAGAATAAGGGGGGAAAGCTCTACACGAGCGTTTACAGTGAGATAACGTCAGCAAATTACGATCCAGTTGAGAAAAAACCTCTTTACCACTTCTATCCAGGTTCTGTAATTTTTTCAATTGGGACAAACGGTTGCAACCTTGACTGCAAGTCCTGTCAGAACTGGGAGATAGCAAGACAAGAGACTCTGAGACAACTGTTCACTCCTGAAATGGCTGTTGAATATGCAAGACGCTACGGTTCAATAGGTATTGCTTATACCTATAACGATCCAATAATCTGGTTTGAGTATGTAAGAGATACTGCTGAAAAGATGAAAGAAGCTGGACTTGTAAATGTTATGGTAACAAACGGGAACATAAACATAAATGCTCTTAGAGAGCTTTTACCTTTGATAGATGCATTTAACGTTGACCTGAAAGGTATGGATAGGGATTACTATCTGAGATTTTCATCCTTTCCAAATCCCAATGTCTGGGAAGTTTGTGAAGAGATAAAGAAAGCAGGAAAGCATTTAGAGTTGACAAAGTTAATCGTTCCAGGTTTTGATGGTTTCACCGTAGAGTATTTTGAAAGGTTTGGAAAGTGGGTTTCAGAAAATCTTGGTAAGGATGTACCCATTTATTACTCAAGGTTCTTCCCTGCTTACAAGCTGATGGGCACTTCACCGACTCCCCTTGAAGTTATAGACATGGCTTACGATGTTACTAAAGAGTACTTGTACTACGTCTATGTCGGGAATGTCATTGAACCAGAGAAGGAATCAACCTACTGTCCCCAGTGTGGAGCTCTTCTTGTCAGAAGAGTTGGCTACAACGTTGAAGTTCTCTTCAATCCGGACGGTAAGTGTCCAGAATGTGGCAGGCCTGTTGATTTTGTGTTTTAATAGAAAGTAAAGTGATTTGGGGGATAGGATGAGACTTTTCAGTCTAGCATTTGGAAATGGGGAGTATATACCAATCAAATACACATGCGATGGTGAAGATATTTCTCCACCGCTTCTCTTCTTTGACATTCCAGATGAAACACAAAGTTTTGCCATTATAGTGGACGATCCAGATGCGCCATCCGGAGTTTTCACTCACTGGATCATTTACGACATTCCTGGGAATTTCGAAGGACTGCCAGAAGATGTTCCTCCCGCATCTGAACTTGAATATGGCATAAAACAGGGAGTAGACAGGTTGGGCAGGATAGGTTACAACGGTCCCTGTCCTCCTCCGGGAAGACCTCACAGGTACTTCTTCATCCTCTTTGCCCTTGACGTTCCAACAATTGGACTTCCGGCAGGAATTTCAAAGGGAGATTTCCTTAAAGCCATTGATGGACATGTAATTACACAGGATGAGCTTGTGGGTCTTTACGGTAGATAATAAATTTCTCCTCCATGGAAAACTTACTTATACCGATTGGTGGTGGAAATGAGATAGGAGCCAGTTCCTATCTCTATATAGTGGATGGTGTTAAGATTCTCGTAGATTCGGGGATAAGGTTTAACATTAAAGAGCCTTATCCCGATTTTGAACTCCTCAAGAGCATTGCTCCTGAGCTCGATGCAATTTTCATTACCCATGCCCACGTTGATCATTGTGGAAGCATTCATATCCTCTCTTCGCTCTATCCAGAAACTCCAATTTATACCACCCATGAAACTGCCCAGCTTCTCTCCCTCATGGTTGAAGATGCGATAAAGGTCAGATACATAAAAGAAAAAAGTCTGGATGAGTGGAGAGAGTACAGGCTTCTTGATGAAGCTCTGGCAAGGATTGAGAGGAGAGAATTCTACGATACAGTGACAATAAAGGATGTTGAAATTCAGCTTTTTCCAGCTGGACACATACTTGGTGCTGCCTCAGTTCTGATAAAGTATGGAGAATCAAGATCCATTTATCACACTGGAGATATCTCACTTCAATCACAGTCAACAGTTGGATCGGCAGAACTTCCCGATTCAGAGGTTGATCTCCTTGTAACAGAGAGTACTTACTACTATTCAGACAGGAGATTTAACAGGGAAAAAGCAGTTGAGGAGTTCTATGAAACAGTTGTAAGAGTAATTGAGAGAAAAGGAAAAATTTTGATTCCGGTTTTTGCCCTTGGCAGAGCCCAGGAAATCATCCTCCTACTAACAGAAGGAATGAGGTTGGGGAAAATACCTCCGATGACCGTCTATGTTGATGGCCTTGCAAGGGAAGTTTCAAATATTTACGAAAATCTTCTGAACAGGAGACTCTTTAACTATTACGTTCAGCCAGCACCTACTTATGAAGGACTGGACTTTAAGGAGGCCTGTGAGGAAAACTTGAGAGAGGCTGACTGCATAATCTCTACCTCTGGAATGCTCATGGAGGGAACTCCCTCTTATGTTTATGCATCTTTTCTTGCTAAGAATGGAAAAAGCGCAATAGTTTTCAGCGGTTACATGGTTGAAGAAAGTTTCGGATACAGACTTCTCAACGATAGGGAAACTTTTAAAAGCTTTAGATGTGAACTGAAAAAACATCACTTCTCTGCTCATTCAGACAGAAACGAGCTCCAGGAATTGATTGGGAAGTTGTTTCCAAAGAAAATCGTGTTCGTTCATGGCTATCCTGGAAGAGAGGTCAAATATCACGGATTCAACAGAGAGGTGATAAGGTTTTGAGAGTCTATTTGGGTTATCCAGATTCCTTTTCGAGTGAGGGCTCTTTCAGGTTAAAAGACCTGTTCCTGAATGAAATAGGTGTTGATTACGAAACGGTTCCTGTTGAAGTTAAAAGGAAGCTCCTTTCACTCTTGGATAACCTTGAGCAGAAAGAGTACATATATCTTGGTAGTGTTATTTATGATGCCATTGACGTACTTGAGTTTGCTCTCTTTTCAATTTCAGCAGAGAACTTTGAAGAGATAATACTTCCAGGATATCTCTACGGTAAACCAACTTTCCTGATCAGAAATCTCTTTAAGAACTCCTTCAATAGAAGATTCTCCATCTATTACGATTTTAACTTCTTTTCTCCTGAAACAATCGTTGTAAATGTTGGTTATAGAAGAACTTCAGTCTCTATAGGAGGAAAGCTTTTAGCTATTCTGCCTCTTGGGGAGTACCACTTTGTTGATATTCTGGGTAGTTACCTTTTTAACAGGTTTTTAGTTGAAAAGGGGTTATCCAACAGAGACCTTAGAAAGAGTGGATTGAGAGGAGTGCTCCTTGATAGGTTCAGAGGTCTTGCAGGACAGATCCTTTTTAAAGGCAGAAGGGAATTTTTCCTGGAAGAGCTTGGTTACGGAAGATCGATTTCTGCTGAAGAGATCTTTTTAGCTATTTCGCCCTATACAGGGTTCTCAAACTATGGAGATTTTATTGAGAAACCTGTAGATATTGCTTCTTCTATCGTTTTATCACTCTACAACTACGAGGAGATTTTTAAAGAGAGACCGCCTGTTAGGAGTGCTGTTCTAATAGGAAGGCTTACTTTTCCTTTTAAGGAGGTCCTTCAAAGGATTTTCCCCATTCCAGTTCAAGAAATTGATGAAAAGGAATTCCTTAATCTATCTGTTGTTAACCCGGTTTTTAAGGTTTCCGTTAAAAAGGTGGACTTTCCAGCAGACAGCAGAGCTTTGAACTTTAAAACTCCAGATGCAAGTCCGGAAGAAGAGGCTGATATTCTACTTCTAAGAAAATACTACAATAGACAGGATTTGAGAGGGATTTTCCTGATAGAGAGGTTAACAGAGAATCAGCTTGATGATAGAGAAAAAGAACAGTTTATCTTTGAACTTCTTTCCATTCTGAAGAGAAGTACTTACAGAACCAGGGAAGACATATTCTATCTCAACTACGCTATAGCTGCTCTCTCTAAGGTTGATATTCCAGGGGAGCTCTTTCAAAAAGTTCTTGACGAGATGGTAGATAAGGCGTTTAACTGGTTTCTACCCTTTGAAACAAAGATGAATATTCTCTACTTCTGTTACAGGTTTGCAGACAGGATAAAAGATGAAAGATTTAAGGTCTTCCTTCCCCTCCTTTTAACCTACATCAGAGACAAAAAACTGACAGAAGGTGAGAGAAACTTCATCAGAACAGCAGTTGAGTCAATCTTTAAACTTGACTTTTATCGTTACAAAGGCGAGGAAGGCCGTGGAAATGACGGCTGTAATTGTAGAAGAGAGACAGAGGGGGAGAAAAAACTTATTTCCAGTGAAGTAATAGGCTACAGAGGAAACAAGCCCGATTCCAGGGAATGCAGAAAGAATGCTGTACTCTCTTCTTTTGAAGATGAAGAAGAGCGGGAAAATTAAGGTGTTTAAGATCATACATCGAAGGGAAAGAATCCTTAGCGGGTAGTTTATCGGAACACTCTCTCTTAAAACGGGAATAAAGAGAACCACCAATATGAAGAAGATGGTTATCGCTATCTGAACAAGATATTTTCTAATTAATTCCGTAAGCTTCTTCATCTGCAAGGAGAGGAGATAGGGTTTCTCTTTCTTCAGCTTCAAACTCAACCACTTCGTAAGCCTTTTCCTGATAAACGGCTTTAACTAAAGCAGCGTTCAATGCATGACCGGTACGGTAAGCCGTTATCTTTGCAAGTAGGGGGTATCCTAAAATGTAAAGGTCTCCCACGAGGTCAAGTGTTTTGTGGGCTACAAATTCGTTATCCATTCTGAGTCCTGTTTCGTTCAAAATATCGTACTTATCTATAACTATTGCGTTTTCAAGACTTCCACCTTTTGCAAGACCAGCAGCTCTCAGTGCTTCAACCTCATGGGAGAAACAGAATGTTCTTGCCTTAGAGATCTCCTTGAAGTTTTCAAGGTTATGGGTGTAAACAAGTCTCTGATATCTGACTTTTTTGTATGTATGGTCAAAGGAGATTGTATTATCTATTACAAGTCTATCGGAAGGTTCAGCTTTAATCCTCTTGTTATCGTGCTCAATAGATATCTCTCTTGTAAGCCTCAGATACTTTCTCTTTTTCGGCTGTTTTTTTACTCCGAATTCTTCAAACAGGTAAATGTAAGGAGCCGAGCTTCCGTCAAGGATGGGAAGTTCCTCAGAATCAAGGTAAACAAAGAGATTATCTATTCCAAATGCAGAAAGAGCTGCCATCAGATGTTCAACAGTTTGAACACAGATTTCTCCGTTTGAAAGGTTTGTTGCATAGAAAAGCCTTGATAGGTATTCTGGAGAAGCTTTTATCGACGGAGAACCGGGAATGTCTGTCCTAATGAATACTATTCCAGTATCCGGAGGTGCAGGAGTAAGCCTCACGTTTACCTTTCTTCCTGTGTGAAGTCCTATCCCACTAAAATGTATTTCCCTGTTGATTGTTCTCTGAAAAACCTGCATCTGCCTCTCCTGGTAATCGTTCACTGAGGATTATAGTTTAGGAATGTGAAAAATTTCTAAATTCTATGGGAAACTTTTTGCAAAATTGCATTAGTCACAGAGACCACACACCTTGCATCCTGGGAAACAGGTTGGAGTGGACTTTCTCTCAAAGGTATTCTGATATTCTCTCCAGAGATAATCTCTTCGTATTCCACTTTCTACTATGTCCCACGGGAATACTTCATCTTTTTCCCTTTCACGGGTGTAGAGATTGTCAAACCTCAAGCCTCTTTCCTTTAAGGCTTTACGGAAATTTACTCCGTGGATGGCGGATTCGATGGCAGCTTCTCCTACTCTTGTATCTCCACGTGAGACAATAGCTTGAAGAATAGCTTTCTTGACATTTTCATGAGTGAATTTCACATTTGGAATTTTACTGAGTGCTTTTTTAAGAAACTTTATTCTCCTTTCAATTTCAGATTTAGAGTTCATTCCATACCACTGAAAAGGGGTGAAAGGTTTTGCTATGACAGGATTCACACTCAGGTGAATCTCACCAGTTTTTCCTCTCTCTTTCCAGTATTTAAGTGCAATTTCCCTGAATACTTTCGTCATATCAACGATTCCTTTCAAATCCTCTTCCGATTCTCCGGGAAGACCAATAAGGAAGTAGAGTTTTAAGTTCTCTGCACCATGTTGAAGAGCTTTCTCAGCAAAAGAGAAGTATTTCTCATCCGGAACTTTCTTGTTTACTGCATATCTGAGAGATTCACTTCCGGCTTCTGGGGCGATCGTTACAGTTTTCTGTTCTGATTCCTCAATGATTTTGAAAATGTAAGGTGAAGGAGAAGAGGCTTTGAGCGAAGAGAAAGAAGCCTTTACGTTGTATTTTCTGAGGATTCTATAGAGTTCTTCCATTTTAGAGTAGTCTGTTACGCCTGCTCCAATAAGTCCTACCTTGTTTCCATACTTAGATGCTATCTCAATCTCTTTTTCTACAACTTCTATTTCCTTTTCTCTGAATGGAAGTCCCATGTAAGTTGCCACACAGAAACGGCACTTTTCTATACAGCCCCTGTTAAGCTCAATTAGAAACATATCTTTAAAAGTAATATCTCCAGAGAGAAAACAGGAGTGGGAAAAAGTTTTTGGAAAGATTGGAGATCTGAAAATTCTCTTTCTCTCACCAATGATTTTCTCTACAAGTTCGCCATTGTAGAAAAACTGGTACTTTTTACTTACTACTACATTGTCAAACTTATTTAGGGTTTCTGGTTCTCCTCCGGATACTACCATTTCTTTAATTACTTCTTCAAGCCGTCCCTCAGCCTCTCCCAGATAAATGACGTCAAAGATAGGCATAAAAGGTGCAGGGTTGTAGAAAAGACCTATTCCTCCTCCAAAAATTAGTGGATAAATTTTTTCTTTTTCCCTTTCCTCTCTCAGAGGGGGAATTCCTTCTCTATGAAGAATAGAAGCGACTGTAAACAGATGGTCTTCATACGTAATGGAGAAAGCTACAACATCAAACTCTTTAAGTTCTTTTCCAAGAAAGTAAGAGGAATCTGAATCTATAAAAAAGAGGTCACAACTTACACCTTCTATGGAATTGATGAGAGAGTATATTCTGTGAACAGCAAGGCTTGAAAGCCCTACTCTTGTTTCTCCAGGATAAACCAGGCAAATTGTTAAATCGTCTGGATTTAACTGTAAATGGTTACACTCATTTATTAGGATAATTTCAGACATAAATCTCCCAATTTGATTTGAAATCAAAGATAAAATAGTTCAAAAGTTAAAATTTGGAAACTTTATATTAAAAATAAAAAGGGCTGAAAGCCGCAAGAGTAGAGGTAGGATCAATCTTCTTTTAATTGTTCCAGTAGTTTGGATATGTCTATATCAAGATCTCCTATAACTTCTTTGCTTCCCAAAGATGATCCCATGGTTTCATGGTGGTCTCTCTTAAATCCTGTATCAATTCTTAGAGGTCTTCCTTTTTCGTCAAATCCTGTGGCAATTACTGTAACTTCTATGGAACCTTCTAAGGATTCATCAATGCTCACGCCAAAGAAGAAGTTAGTATCATCCCTCTTAGCCCTCTCCTTAATAAGCCCCGCAGCAGCATAAGCCTCATCAAGAGTTAAATCATTTCCTCCAGTAATGTTTACTAAAATCCTACTTGCCCCCTCAACCTGAACATTCTCAAGAAGAGGATTATCAATAGCCTTCCTTGCAGCAGTAAGAGCCCTATCTTCTCCACTCGCCTCTCCTGTACCCATAAGAGCATATCCACCACTATGCATAACTGACTTTACATCGGCAAAGTCAAGGTTAATAAGACCAGGTCTTGTAATAACCTCACTTATTCCCTTAACAGCCTGATAAAGAACATTATCAGCAAGCTTAAAGGCATTAAGAATACTCATATCCTTTGGAGCGACAGTAAGAAGCTTCTGGTTAGGAACAACCATAAGAGTATCTACAAACTCTTTCAGTCTTCTGATACCAGCTTCTGCAAACTCATGTCTTTTTCTACCTTCAAAATCGAAAGGTCTTGTAACAACACCGACAGTCAGGATACCCATATCCTTGGCAATCTTGGCTACAATAGGGGCAGCTCCAGTACCTGTACCACCTCCCATACCGGCAGTGATAAAGACCATATCGGAACCTTCGAGGACTTCTCTGATTTTGGGTTCATCTTCAAGGGCAGCCTGTTCACCAATTTCAGGTTTACCGCCGGCGCCAAGACCCTTTGTGAGCTTCTCACCGATCTGGACTTTTATAGGGATAGAGAGCTTAGAAAGAACCTGGGCATCGGTGTTAACTGCAACGAATTCTACGCCCTCGATACCTTTTTCGAGCATTCTTGCGACGGCATTTCCGCCGCCACCGCCTACGCCAATGACCTTTATTACAGGGCCATGAAAGGCTTCATCTGCTATGTCGAACATGACTCCTCCGGTCTTAGATCAAATCGGTTATAAATCTCCATATACCAGAGAAAAAACCTCCTTTTGAGTAATCCTTTGTGAGATCTTCTTTTATATCTGATAATCTTTTTTTGTTCTTCAAAGACAGAACGTAGTTTGTTACTCCAACGATTGGTGCAAAAGATGGGTCTTTTAGCTTTTCATCCTTTGAGTTCATAACAACAGCAGGAGCTTTGAGTATTTTTGATGTCAGGAGTTCTACGTCAGGAAGTTTTGATAGGCCTCCTGTTAAGTAAACTCTGTTCAGTTCACTGACGAAAGAAGGATCTCTTGAGTGAAGTTCCTCTTTTATATCCTTAAGAAGCTTTTTAAGTTGCATGTGGATGAATATAGGGATAAGAACCTTAGGAACTCTTTTATGGTTTGCTCCATAGTTTATCGTAATAACTTCTTCTGGATTTACGTTAAATGCATAGGCACTTCCGTACTCCTTGAAGAGTCTCTCTGCCTCCTTCCTGCTTACCTTTAACTGCTGAACAATGAAGTCTATAATGTCTTCGCTTCCGAAAGGTATATGTTTACTGAGAACCGGTTTGTCCTCTCTGAAGTAGAAATACTCAGTATTTCCAGCTCCCATGTAGACCATGAGATTGTTGTTAAAGTAAGTTTTTTCATCTTTTATTCCATGAAAGGCTGCCAGAGACTGAAGTACTAACCCTTTAAGTCTCAGGTTTACCTCTCGCAGCAGGGACTCTATCGTCTTCATAGAAGACTTTGCAGCGAGAACAACAAAAGCCTTCATTGTAAGTTCTCTACCGTTGTGTCCTATAGGGTTCTGGATTCCTGTAAGGTTTTCAATAATAAATTCCTGGGGAATAATGTGAATCACCTCGTAGTGGTTTTTAACAGTTTGTCCCAGTTTCTTCATTAGTTCTTTTTGAGCTTTATTTTTAACCTCGTTGACATCACTATATGATATCGTTTGGATTCCAGGGAATGTTATTTTTGATTCAACAACATAGCTCAACGTGTGGGCTCCAGTTATTAACACGTATGCTTCAGCAGGAATCGTTGTTGAAGTTTCCATTTTCAGTTTGTTGAGTGCCGACTTTAAGGAATCCCTTGCTGACTGGAAGTTTACAATGTTCCCACTTTTTATCCCCCTGGATGGGGCTGTTGTTATGGTTATGTTTCTTTTCCCATCCGAATCGACAACAGAGAGAGCTGTTCTTATTGATGAAGTCCCAAGATCTATGGTCAAGATTTTTTGTTCAAGCATTGACTCCTCCCTCTTATTAGCAAGTTGGAGAAACGGAAGTCGTAGACACCGGGAATTAACCCTTTTGCAAGTTTATCAAATTTTATGAAGTTATTCCAGGAATTTCCGCTGTTATCCAGATAAACAATTGTTTTAGTTTCTGGAAAAATCAGGTTTATTCCTATATCTGTTATAGTTATTTCCGGTTTTAATTCTCCAATTTTTAAACTTTTCAATCTCTCCTTTACGAGGGAAATTTCCATCTCAATGATATTTTTTAGTTTAATAAAACCATTTTCCATAGTAAATGGTGAAGTTTTACCTTTGTAATAGTAGAGAGGATCTATAGAGTAAAGTCCCGATTTCTTGTCGAGGACAAAGCCATCCTCTCCAATAAGGTAGGTGTTTCCTGCAAAGAAGATACCCAAGGAGGGTTTAGATTCAACCACTCTAACAATTAACGTTCCATTTTTTAGAGCTATTTCACAGCTTTTTACCCATGGTAGAGCATTTATTGTTTCTTCAAGATATTCAAGTTCTTCAGGATCCATCCTCTCTCCAGGCTTAATAAGAGGAAAAATCTGTTGACTAATCTGGGGTTTCCAGATGCCGTTACCTTCAGATATTTCCAGTTTTACTTGTTTGATTTTCTGAGGTGCTGTCGTGAAACCGTAAACTATAATTCCCACAATGGCAATAATCAGAAGAGAGAGTGTAATTAGCTTTTTCACCCCTTTAGAATCTCCTCTATGAGATCTTCAAATTCCATCCCTGCAGCTCTGGCAGCTTTTGGCAGAAGGCTTCTTTCTGTCATTCCAGGGATCGTGTTAACCTCAAGAATGTAGGGATTGTTCCATTTGTCTATTCTGAAGTCGATTCTGACAGCTCCTTTACACTCAAGGACTTTGAAAGTCTTTTCTGAGATTTTCCTGATTCTTTCTTCAAGTCGGGAAGTGAGTTCAGCAGGAATTTTGTACTGTGTTGTCGGTTTTGTGTACTTTGAGTCGAAGTCGTAAAATCCTGACTCTGTAATGATTTCAACGGGAGGAAGAGCTTTTCCATTGATAACAGCAACTGTTAATTCTCTTCCATCTATGTACTCTTCAACGAGGATTTTCGAGTCGTACTTAAAAGCTTCTTCTACTGCCCTTTTGAAAGACTCCTCATCTCTGGCAAGACTTATTCCTACTGTAGAGCCTGTTCTTGCTGGTTTTACTACACAGGGAAACTCAACAGGTTCAACTCTATCTCCTTTAAAGTATGTCTCCCCAGCAGGAACAGGTATGCCGTAGGTTTTGAGAATTCTCTTGGTTACGTCCTTATCCATACAGATTGCGCTGGTTTCTGTGTTGCATCCTGTGTATTTGAAACCTGTTATCTCAAGAAGTCCCTGAACAGTGCCATCCTCTCCTGGTGAACCATGGAGAACAATGAATACTTTCTCGGGATTAATTTTTTTTAGTTCTTCAACAATGGTTTCATTGAGCTCTATTTCAAAAACTTGATGTCCCTTTTTCTTCAATGCAGAAATTACACTTCTGGCACTTTTCCTTGAAATATCAGCCTCAGGAGAAGGCCCTCCATAAATAACGGCTACTTTCAATTTTTATACCTCTGTCTTATTATTTTTATAACTTCTTCAAATCGATTTCCTCTGGAACCCTTTACTAGAACAGCCCTTCCAGAAAATGAATATTTATTAATAAATTTAATAAATTCTTTTCTGCTTGTAAAGTGGAACTTAATGCCTTCAAACACTTTAAAGGTATATTCGGTCTCTTTGCCGTAAGCTATGAGAGTTTCCACTCCTGCAAGCTTCAGTAATTCCCCAACTTTTTCGTGTTCCTCTTTTGACTCTTTTCCCAGCTCGAGCATTTCTCCAATAATGGCAACTTTTGGTAACTCCTGTAAGGAGAGGACTTTTATAGCATTTTCCATTGATTTTGGATTGGCGTTGTAGGCATCATCTATGAGAATCACGCCGTTGAGCTTTTCTATATGGAGCCTCATTTCTGGTGGTGTAAATGTCCCGATCAGCTCAGGAAGTTCCCAAATGTTGATTTTGAAGACTTCTGCCAGTCCAACAGCTATTAGTGTTGAATTGACAATTCCATAACCCGGAACTCTTGTCAGGAACTGAATTTTTCTACCAAAACTCTCTACTGTGAACTCTGTTTTGTCTGGAAAGAAGTTAACCTCCATTAGTTTGATATCACCTTCTCTGCCAAATGTTATTGTTTCTCTGCTTCTTGATAGTTCTTTAAACTGAAATGGAACTATTGAGAGTGAAGTTCCTTCTGTTATTGAAAGTTTCTCTTCCACAATCTCATCTACGTTTCCAAATCCCTCTGTGTGGGCTTTTTCAACGGTTGTTACTATTGAAATTTCAGGCTTTATAAAATCCACAAGTTCTGGAATTTCTCCTTTTCTGTTTGTTCCCAGCTCCTGAATGTAAACTTCAGCACTTAGAGGAAGGTTTGAAAGGGTGTGGGTTACCCCCAGAATGTTGTTAAAACTCTTGATGTTCCGGTACGTTTTAAAGAACTTGGAGAAAACGTGGTTGAGGAGCTCCTTTGTTGTTGTTTTACCAACACTTCCTGTAACAGCAACGGTTGTTCCTTTGAAGTTTTCTCTCTTCCACTTTCCGATAGATTTGAAAGCTTCAAATGTGCTGTCAACCTCAATCAGAAATTTTCCTTCAGGGACTTTTATAACCTTTTCTGAGAGAGTCCCAGAGGCTCCCCTTTTAAAGGCATCGTCTATAAACTGATGACCGTCCCTATTCCCCTTTAACGGAACAAAGAGACTTCCTTCTTTTATATTCCTTGAATCAAATTCGAAAGATTCAATCTTACCTCTTCCTCTAAGCCTTCCTTTAACTATCTTTGCTACTTCCTCTGCTCTCATAGAACTCTTCTACAACCTCTCTATCGCTAAACTCAAGTTTTTGGTTTCCAATGATCTGGTAGTTTTCGTGTCCTTTGCCGGCTATCAGAACTATGTCGTCTTCTTCTTTTTCACTTAGAGCTCTGAAAATTGCCTCTCTTCTGTCAAGAACTACGGTAACCTTCTTTCTATTTTCTATTCCTGAAAGGATATCCTCGATTATTTTCTGAGGATCTTCACTTCTTGGATTATCGTTTGTAATTATAACTCTATCCGAAAGCTTTTCTGCGAGTTTACCCATTAGAGGTCTCTTTTCTCGATCTCTGTCTCCTCCGCACCCAAAGACCGTTATCAATTTTCCCTTTTTAATCTTCGAGAGTGCTGTTAGCACCTTCTCAAGGGCGTCAGGAGTGTGAGCATAATCAACAAAGATTCCGCTTTTAACCTCCTCAAGCCTTCCGGGAACTCTGATATTGTCGAACAGGTCTTTAATCTCTTCTCCTTCAAAGCCGAGGGCAACGAGAAGTCCAAATGCTGCCGCGACGTTGTAGGCGTTGTAATCTCCTTTCAGATTTGTCCTGATTCTGTATTCTTTCTTTTCAAAATGAAGAGTTATTTCACTTCCAAAAGATCTATTTTCCACAGATTCTATCTTTACTTTTCCGTGTTTTCCATAGGTTATAGTCTTACAGGGGAAGATGGATCTCATACCGGATAAAACTTTTCCAAACTGGTCATCATAGTTTACAAGTGAAACCTTTTTTGTAAGGAAAAAGAGTTTCTCCTTTGAAAGGAAGTAATTGTAGATATTTCCGTGGAAATCCAGATGATCCTGTGTCAGATTTGTGAAAATTGCTCCCTCAAACCTGATACCTGAGACCCGGTGGAGCTCAAGACCATGAGATGAAACTTCAGAAACCACAAATTCCACCCCTTCATCCAGGAACTCTTTCAGTATTCTGTTGTACTCAATTGCAGATGGAGTAGTTCTTCTTGCCGGTTTTCTATTTTCAGGAGTGCCGTACTCCACTGTTCCTGTTATTGCCGTTTTTCTGCCGAGACGATTCAAAACAGTGTAAAGTATGTATGAAGTTGTTGTTTTCCCGTTTGTTCCCGTTATTCCGATTACTCTCAGCTTTTTTGACGGTTCTCCGAAGAACTTTGATGCTATGAGAGCTTCTTTTTCTCTGATATTTTCAACGTAGATAACAGGGATTCCATATTTTTTTGAGTATTCTCGTGCTTTTTCTCTATTATCAGAAATAACGGCTACTGCTCCTTTTTTAACAGCGTCAGGAATAAATCTGTTTCCATCTGTAGAGAATCCTGTTACTGCAAAGAAAAGCGAACCTAAGGTAACAGTTCTTGAATCCTCTGTGATATCTGTTATCTCTGGATTCTTTCCGTAATAGGGAATGCCTGCATAATCTAAGAGCTTCTTAAGTTTCATTTAATCCTTACTGTCTTGAATTCAAAGATAATATAAAAAAGCTTACTAAACCCCCTATAGAAAAGGGGGAAAGTAAGGAGATTAACAACAGAAAAATTATTTACTTCCCTCTGTGAATTGTCTCTTCAAGCTTCTGAATCTTTGCTTCAACTTCTTCAAGAATGTTTTTCTTCTCTTCTTCGCTCATTGCCTCTTCGCCTGATGTGAGTAGATGGTTTATCGATTCTGAGATCTCTTTCACAAGGTTCTTCGCCCTTTCTGGCAGATCACTTTCCTTGATCTGTTCCTGGAGCTCCTCAATTTTCTTGAGAATTTCTTCCTTTCTGGTTGCTGCAACGTAGGCTGCTCCTGCACCTAAAATGCTTCCAATTAAGAACATTATGGAACTCTTCTTCATAATTCCTCCCTTAATAGGCTTTACTTTAATATAGGTCATTTTCTCTATTTTTTTCTAAACTTCCTTATGAACGAAACCGTGTCATTTACCATTTGAAAAGCCTCTGTAAGATTCAGGACAGTTTTTTTAAGCTCAATTACAGCCGGCCTGAGCTGATTGTTTACTGTGTCAACACTCTCCTCAAACTTCTTCAGGAGTCTGTATGTAACAGTAGCCAGTCCAACTGAAGCTATCGTAATTACAACCATGCAAACGGCTATAACTGCAAGAGAGATTTCAGCAACTACCATCTATCCTCCAATCGTAAACATTTTTCTTGAGCATCCAAGACTTTCAAGGGCTTCAATCCCGTTAATGTCAGATTTCTTCAGAAGTGCCTCAGCAATTGCTTTTCTGAGGTGATGTCTTTTATATTCAGGGTTTCTGATTATCGATTTCAGGTTTATCTCTTTATCGCTCATAAGGCACAATCTCAATTTTCCATCAGACGTTAATCTCACTCTATTACATGAATCACAGAAGTGTTCACTGATGGATGGAATGAAGCCTATTCTAGCATTTGTTCCTTCTACAATGAAGGATTTTGCAGGTCCATTCTTTTTGGTCTTAGCTGGGATGAGCTTTCCAAATTCTTTTTCAATTTTCTCTTTTATTGAAGCAATTGAAATAAAGTTTTCCTTGGAGAAAAACTTTCCCCCAACCGGCATGAGCTCTATGAATCTAACTTCCACTCCGTAATCTTCCGATAATTTAATGAATGACTCGATTTCCTCATCGTTGAAACCTTTTATCAGAACTGTGTTCACTTTAACCGGTCCCAGTCCCTCCTCAATTGCTTCTTCCAATCCAAGAAGAATTTTTGACAGGGCATTGATATTCCCAGTTCCCGTTATGAACGCAAATTTCTTCGGTTTCAGGGTATCGATGCTGATGTTGACTCTGTCCAGTCCATGCTCTTTTAAGGATTTAGCTTTTTCTGAAAGAAGATAGCCGTTTGTTGTTAGGGATATATCTTCAATCTCTTTCAGTTCTCTTATCTGGGCTATTAGATTTTCGATACCTTTTCTTACAAGTGGTTCACCGCCTGTAAGCCTGACTGAATCGATGCCAAATTCTGTGAAAACTTTAACAATTTCGGTTATCTCTTCGTATCGGAGTATTTCTGGATGGGGAATAAACTCTTTTGTCCCCTCTGGCATGCAGTATCTACACCTGAAATTACACCTGTCGGTAACAGAAACCCGCAAATAGTTTATTTTCTTCATTTTTAAATCCTCGTTCAAATTCTATCACAAGCACTCAGTATATAATACACGATGAAATAATGAAACAAAGCATACTGGAGGAATTTAATTGAAAGACAGAATTCTTGAAGCAGCTGAAAAAGTCTTTTCTGAGAAAGGTTTTTACGATGCAAAAATCTCAAAAATTGCTGAGTTGGCTAACGTTTCTGTAGGAACTATCTACAGGTTTTACAGAAGTAAAGAGGAACTCTATGGAGAGGTTATAAAGAAAAAGCTTCTGGAAATGGAAAAAGAAGTAGAAGAAGCTGTTGAAGGGAAGGAACCTCTTGAGGCTATAAAAGTCTATGTTAATACCGTTGTTGACTTTTTTTCCAAAGAGCAGGACTTTTTTGAAATATTCATGATGGAGTTGGGGAGTTCATTCATAATAGATACAGAAAGGTTTAACCTATCTGAGTGGTACAGAGATTACGTTAAGAAACTTTCAAAAATTGTTGAAAAGGGAATTGAAGAGGGAATATTTAAGAAGTTAAACCCAGAGGGGATATTCCTCCTTATTTCAGGTGCTCTTGCAAACATTGACTATTTCCGTTTGAAAGGTTTTATAGATATGAAACCGGAAGAGGTTAAAGAGCTCGTCTTAGAAGTGGTTCTCACAGGGCTTCTTAACAGGAAGTAAACTTCAAATTATGTTTTAAGGCTCTATTCCTGGTTCTCCCAGGCTTTTGTTACTGAGCCTAATAACTCAACGCAGGTAATAAGATAGAATTCCCCCTTTCGTAAAGGGGGTGAGGGGATCTATAAGTTATAAATTTTCAAACAACCTCATACAGACCACTCTGCAGCTTTGCTGGAGTTCATAAAGAAAGAAGGAAAAGTTATTGGAGTAAAATATTTTAGTTCTCAATCCTCTACAAACGGTCTTGGCGTGAAAGAGGAGTACTTTGGCAATAAACCAAGGGGTATAAAGGTCATCTTTGTAGGAAGGTTGGAACCTGTTGAAAGCTGGAGCTTACTGCGGGCTTCAAAGACTGCAGTGAAGTATAAAGCTAAGGAACTCTGGAGACATTTGCTTTCCTAATCTAAACTTCAAGTAAGAGAGGTCTGAAATGAGATTTGCAATATTCGGAACCGGCGGAGTTGGAGGATTTTACGGCGGAATGGTTGCCCGCTGTGGTCATGAGGTCGTTTTCATTGCAAGAGGTGAAAAGTTAAAAGCAATGAAAGAAAAGGGATTAACTGTTAAGAGCTTCAAGCACGGTGAATGGACAGTTAAGGAGGATGGAAAAAGAGTTATCTTCACAGACAAACCAGAAGAGGCTGGAAAAGTTGACGTTGTCTTTGTCTGCGTGAAGTCCTACGACACTGAAAATGTTGCTCCAAAATTACCCCCAATGTTAAAGGAAGATACTGTTGTTGTTTCCATCCAAAACGGAATTGAAAATGAAGAGATACTCGCGAAATACGTTGGCGAGAATAGAGTTTTAGGAGCTACAGCGTTTGTAGGAGCTTACGTTAAAGAACCTGGAGTTGTTGTCCATGAAGCAGCAGGTCTTTTAGAGATCGGAGAAATGAGTGGACAACAGTCAGAAAGGGTTGAAAACCTTGTTGAAGAGCTTAAAAAATGTGGAATTGAAGCAAGGGCTTCAAAAGATATCAGATACACCCTCTGGAAAAAGCTGGTCTGGAACGTTGCATTTAATCCTTACTCGGTCATAACGGGAGCAACAGTTGGAGAAATGCTTTCTATGCCGGAAAGTTATGAAATACTGAAAAACTTGATGGAGGAGTGCTACAGAGTTGCTGAAGCCCACGGCGTTAAGTTAAAACCTAAGATCATGGAAAACTACTTAAAATCCTCTCCAGACTTGATGGACTACAAAACTTCAATGCTCTTAGATTTTGAAAGAGGCAAACCGATAGAGTTGGAAGGAATAACAGGAGCCCTAATCAGAAAGGCTGAAGAGAAAGGAATTGAGATTCCTTACAATAGATGTGTTTACGGTACCGTCAAGATCCTCTTAAAGAAGAGAGACGAAAGACTGGAGGAAAAAAGTGGAAATTAAACTCATACTCTTTTCCTCTGAACGCTGTTCAGTCTGTCATGCACTGAAGCCAAAGGTTGAGGAACTCGCCAAGGAGTTCAAAGCTCAATTCGAAGAGGTCTCAATAGACGAAAATCCTGAAGTTGCTGCAAATAGGCTCATCCTGTCTGCTCCAGTTATTCTCCTTGAAATTGATGGAAAAGAAGTAAACAGGTGGACTGGAGTCTTTTCAATTTCTGAGATTGAGAGTTTCCTAAGGAGGATTTTGTGAAAAAAGCAACTTTTGCAGGTGGTTGCTTCTGGTGTCTTGAGGAAGCATTTTCTAAGGTTTCTGGGGTTGTAGAAGTTATTCCTGGATATGCTGGGGGTGATGTTGAGAATCCTACCTATGAAGAAGTTTGCTCCGGAAAGACAGGACACGTTGAAGCTGTTCAGATAACTTACGATCCAGAAAAGGTTTCTTATAGAGAACTTCTCATAACTTTCTGGACTTCAGTCGATCCCACAGATTCAGGTGGACAGTTTGCAGATAGAGGAAGTCACTACAAAACTGTGATTTTCTACCATGATGAAGAACAGAAGGAACTGGCTGAGAAGAGCAAAAAGATTCTTGAAGAAAGCGGTCTTTTCTCTGAAACTATAGCTACAGAAATTAAGCCTTTCAAAAACTTCTACGTGGCAGAGGAATACCACAGGAGATTCTTTGAAAAAGAGCCGATGAGGTACTATTACTATAAAATCAACTCCGGAAGGTCTAAGTACTGTGAGATTGTCTGGGATAAGAAGAATGGAAGGAAACTCCTTGAAGAAAAGCTTTAAAGCCTATGCAATTCAGTTTGAAACAGTCGCAGGTGAGTTTGAGAGGAACTACAGTCGATTTTTAACGTTTCTAAACCTCTGCGAAAAAGGTTCTTTGGTTGTTATTCCTGAGGTTTTCCTCACAGGTTTTTACTATGAAGATATCGAATCTGCCGCAAGGTTCTCTGAAAGGGTCGTTGGTGAGCTCTTAGAATTCTCAAAAGGACTTGAGCTTACCCTCGTTTACACAGTAGTTGAAAAGATTAACAGCAAATTCTTTAATTCTGTTCAAATCATCGATAAAGGGAAACTCCTCCTTTCTCGTCCCAAGATAAAGCTTTTTGCTCCAATGGATGAAGATAAATATTTTGTTGCTGGCAGTGAAAAGGATTTGAAGCTCGTAGAAACTTCCATTGGCGTAATAGCACCCTTAATCTGTTTTGAGCTAAGGTTCTCTGAAATCTTTTTAAAGCTCTTAAAAAGCGGAGCTGAAATCTTCACTGTTTCTGCCCAGTGGGGAAAAGCAAGGAAAGAACACTGGAAAGTTTTAACTTCTGCAAGAGCCATTGAAACACAGCGCTTTCTGGTTGCATCAAACGGTATTGGTGAAATGGCAGGAAACTCAATAATTGTTGATCCGTGGGGAAGAGTCTTATCTTCTGCTGGAGAGAGTGAAGGGATAATTTCAGGGAGAATAGATTTATCTGTAATAAAACAGGTTGAGAGAAAGCTTCCAATGGGGAGGTGAAGATGGGAATCTGGGACTGGCACGATGAAAAGGTAAAAAAAGCAATTAAAAACTCATTTATAAAGAATCTTTGTACATCTAAGGAAGATAAGGTTCTAATCCTTTCAGATACCTACAAAGAAAGGATTGGAGAGCTCTTCTTTTCTGTTGGAACTAACTTTTCAAATTACATCCTCCATCTGACATATCCACCAACGGGAAGACACGGTCTTGAACCACCAGAGGTTGTCTGGAGGGGAACCTTTGGTTCTGAGTTCGTTGAAGAACTAAAATCAAAGGGACTTTTTGAAAGGATACAGAGAAAAGAATTAACTCAAAGCGATGAAGAAGAGATAAAAGAAATTCTCCTTGAAACAACTTCTCCCCTTGATTTGCCATCAGTAGTCGTTTCCGTGAACGAACATTCTCTAAGCCACACGCTTTTCAGGAAGCTCTGTACAAATTTCCTTTCAATGAGATTTGCAAGTATGCCTCTGTTTGAACCATTCATGTTCTACACTTCAATGCAGGCAGACTGGAATCTGGTTGCAAAACGCTCAAAAGTTCTTGCAAGCCTCCTAACAGATGCAACAGAAGCCCACATTACATGTTCACTTGGAACAGATATAAGATTTTCTCTTGAAGGAAGAGAAGGACTGGCAGATACAGGAAAACTCTGTACACTCGGAGACTTTGGAAACCTACCAGCAGGAGAAGCATTTATTGCACCAGTTGAAGAAACAGCTGAAGGAGTCTTTGTAACAAAATATGCACCTACAAGGAAACTGGACGAACCAGTAAAGCTATTCGTCGAAAATGGAAAGGTCATAGAAGTAAAGGGTGAAGAAGAGTTTTCAAAATTCTTGACAGATTTAATCCATCATGAGAAGAATGCAGACAACATTGCAGAGTTTGGGATCGGAACAAACGAAAAAGCAGAAAGGTTTGACAACATACTCGAGGCTGAAAAAATCCTTGGAACCTGTCACATAGCAATTGGAGACAACAGCGCTTTTGGTGGAGAGACAAGAGCAAACGTTCATATAGATCTCCTGATAGATAAACCGACAATTAAACTCAAGATTGGTGAAAAAGAAGTTGAAATAATGAGAGAAGGAAAGTTATTGGTGTAGCTGAAAATCTCGAACTGTATAAAAAAGCTCTAGTAGTTTCTCTGGAGGGAGCTCCTCAGCTCTTTTTTCCATGTATTCTGAAATCTCTTCTGGATAATTTTTGAGTTCCAAATTGCTTTTTAATTTCTTTCTCCGCTGTGAAAATGCTCTTTTCAGGAATTTCTCAAATTCAATTAGCTCTTTTTCTTCCATATCAAACTCTTTCGGAGTCATCATAAAAACGGTTGACATAACCTTTGGAGGAGGAGTGAAAGCCCTTGGAGGAACGTCAAAGAGTTTTTTTATATCAAAGAAGAGAGAAAGAAGTGCCGGCAGATAGCCGTACTCCTTACCTTTTCGTGCAGAAAGCCTATTGGCAACCTCTTTTTGAATCATAAAGATTCCCTTTTCCATCGACTCCCTGTGGTCAAGAAGGTTTCTGAGGATTGCAGTTGAAACGTTGTATGGAAGGTTTCCAAAGTATTTAAACTTTCCATCCAAAGAAGAAAAGTCAAACTTGGTTGCATCGGCATTTACGATTTTAATTCTGTCACTAAACTTTTCCCTTAAATGCTCCACCCAATCCTTATCAATCTCAATAACTATAAATTCCTTTGGATTTCTTTTAAGTATTTCCTCAGTTAGAGCTCCCCCTCCTGGCCCTATTTCAATCACTCTATCTCCAGAAGTAATATCTCCAAAATCAACTATTTTTCTAATTATGTTCTTATCCCTCAAGAAATGTTGTCCCAGTGATTTCTTAAGCCTCATTCCACAACTTCCACTTTCACTTTTACCGACTTAAACCGTGCAGTTCTAACAAGTTCATCCGATTCATCACCAAAAAGGAAGTTAACCTTACTCTTAGAACGATGGAAAGTTACAAAAAGCGTTCCTTTCTTTATATGGCGATTGAATTCAAGAGGTAAAGATTCAGTTTCCCCATACTCTGATTGCAGTTTAACCCTCTTTGCATTCTTCAATTTCTCTCTATCTTCTTCGCTGGCATAGACAACATCTTCCTTAAAAAGCTTAAACTTATCAAGTGTTTTACAGTTTCCAGTCTGAACACTGTTGTTGTAGTGAACAAGAATCCTTCCCGTTGTGAGATAGAAGTCTGAAAATTCTCCTTTTTCAAGGAGCTCCTTTACCATTCCTCTCGGTTTAAACTGGTTATACCTGAAATGTCCCTTTCCATCCGGAGTTGAAAACTTTTCGGTATGAAGAATCTTCGTCCCCTTACCATCTTTAACAGGCCATTGAGGAGAATTGAGGAAGTGCTTCCTTAAAACTTCATAAGTTGCCCCCGAAAATCTCTTTGGTGCTGCTTCTCTGACCTCGTTCCAGACATCCTCTGAATTTGAATAGTTAAATTCTGCTCCCATTCTATTTGCTATTTCTGAGATCACCTCCCAGTCGTCCGGTAGATCTGATCCAAAGATCGGTTGACTGAGATGGAGCCTCCTTTCAGCATTTATATAAACCCCTGTCTTCTCGTAACAACTTTTTACCCCAAAAACAACATCTGCAAACTTAGTAACTTCGCAGGGGAAGAGCTCATTGACAACCAAAAACTCGAGCTTTTCAAGAGCTGAATGAATCTTTCTCTGGTTAGCGTGAACGTGGGCAATATCTTCTCCCATCACAAAGAGTGCCTTTATCCTTCCATCGAAGATAGCATCAATGATGTCTGGAGTCATTAGTCCTATCTCATCCGATCTTCTGTAATCAGGCAAGTAGTAAGGAAGCACACCCATATCACAGGCACCCTGAACGTTGTTCTGCCCACGAAGAGGCATCAAACCTGTTCCTTTCTTCCCGACATTTCCCGTCAGAAGTGCAAGGTTTGCAATTGCCATAACGGCATAACTACCATCAATATGCTCAGTTACTCCAAGCCCCCATAGAAAGATTGTCTTCTTTGAGGCTATTTCTCTTGCAAGTTCTCTGATTCTCTCTGATAAGCCTTCGTAACCAGGTAATCTTTTAAATATTTCAGGATCAGAAAACTCATCAGCAAGAATGGAATTCCTATACTCCTCAAAACCTGCAGTTCTCTGCTCTATGAATTCCCTATCGTAAAGCTCCTCTTCCAGAATTACTCTGGCAACTGCATTCAGAACCAGAAGGTTTGATTCAAAAGGAATCAACAGTCTATGCTGGGCAAACTTAAAGAGTCCAATCTCTCTAACATCGATAACTGCAAGCTTTCCACCCTTTCTTACTTTTTCAATAATTCTATGACTCACTATCGGATGGGCTTCTGTTGTGTTTGAACCTATTACAACAATGAGTTCAGCGTTGTAAATCTCATCAAAAGGTGCAGAGGCTGCTCCTTCTCCAACAGTTTCAACAAGTCCTCTGAGACTTGGTGCATGACAGATCCTTGCACAGTTATCAACATGAGGAGAACCCATAACCTCCCTTGCAAACTTCTGGAAGACATAGGCACTCTCACAGTTCGTTCTCGCTCCTCCTATGGCAGCAAAAGCCTTTCCGCCATACTTATCCTTTATCTCGACTAACTTTTTCGCAACAACATCGTAAGCCAAAGAATACGGAACTTTCACAAAATTTTCATCATAAGTTTCAAAATCATCCACATTTAAACCAGCTTTTATTAGAAAGGATTTCCTTACAAGAGCTCCTTTTATTCTCTTTGGACTGGTTAAAAACTCATGACCAAAGTTTCCCTTGATACAGAGCTTCCCTTTACTTACAATACCTTCTCTTATAGGAACAGCCTTAACTGGAAAAGAACCATCTGTTTCAAATCCCAGTTCACATCCAACACCACAGTAGGTACAGACCGTTTTCTTCAGCACAAAAGACCTCCTGAGTTTCGTGCGAGGTAATTTTACCTGAGAGAAGAAAGATTAAATCTCTTTAATGATAGAAAATTCTATACTTGACAGTTTGTAATTTTTGAATAAATTTACTATTACCCCCTCCTTCCAGTTCCCATGGTACCCTCCCGGCCGGCGTAGGCCGGCCTACCCTCTACTATTTCAAAGACCCCTGAAAGCAGGGAATTAATTTAAAAAGATCCTCTGACACTCCGAGATTTTCGTTAAGCTCTTTTACTATGTAGGTACTTGAAGTTCCGTCTAACTGAACCGTTTTGAAAGCTTTCAGCTTGCAGTTCTCACCTATAAAAAGAATAATCTTTTCAAAGATTGAATCCTTATACTTTGGTTTGAGCTCAAGCACTTCCATCTTTCCATCTCTCTCATCGCTCAAAACTTCAAAAAGTTCATCAAACTTGTCTGGACTATCGAGAATCTGAAAAAGAGGAAAGAGTTCACTCTTTGAGTCAAGCTCCGCCACCTGACACTGCTTATCCGATGGGAAAACAGTTTCTATGAACTTTCCATCTGAAACAACAAAAATATCGCTTCCTCTTGTGTACTCCCAGCGAAATCTCGATGGCTTTTCATAGTAGATAACTCCGCCATACAGGTCAACTTCATTTCCTGCCACAGGAATCTTCGTCTCCTGGGAAAAGACAAGCCTTAACGTTTTAACAGACTTCAGTTTTTTCAGAAAACAGTCTACATTTCCATAAGCAGAAGTTGTAAGAAACAGAACCAAAAACCAGATAGACAAAATCTTCTTCATACTGCTCTCCTTTCCTACATGGCATAATTTATTACTTGGCAGCATTTAAACAAATCCCGGGAGAAAAGATGAGAATAATCGGTGGAAAGTACAAGGGAAAAAGGATAAAGTCTCTTCCCAAACGTTCCGATACAAAACTTCTTAGACCTACAACCGACAGAGTTAAGGAGTCCGTTTTTTCAATTCTCAACAACTACCTCGAGGGAGTCAAGTTTTTAGATCTCTTTGCAGGAACAGGAAACGTTGGGATAGAAGCTATCAGCAGAGGAGCTGGTAAAGTTATTTTTGTGGAAAATGACAAACGTTTCTGCAATCTGATAAGAGAAAACCTTAAAAAGCTTGGTGTAGAAAGGGAAAAGTATGAAATAATCTGTGACGATTACGTAAACGCTATAAAGAAACTTGCAAAAAGAGGAGAGAAGTTTGACTTCATCTATGCAGATCCTCCTTACGAAAAGGGTTACTACACAAGAATTGTGAACATGATAAAGAACTTTAATCTTCTTGATGAAGACGGTCTTCTCATCCTTGAAGAACCAAAGAACACACCTTTTCTACCAGAAGATGAGAAATGGATTGTTGAGAGAAGAGGTTACGGAACAACCCTTGTTACATTTATAAACTTTCATCCAGAAAAGGAGTAAGAGATGTTTGAAATCTCAAAAACAATCGAATTCTCTGCCGCCCATTCAGTTTACTCACAGAAGTTAAACAGTAAATGGACAAAGAATACTTATCCAAAGTGCCGAAGACTTCCCGGTCATGGTCATAACTATAAACTTGTCGTTTACCTAAAATCAAAAGAACTGGATTCTTCCCAGATGGTTACAGACTTTGGACATCTCTCCTGGTTAAAGGAGTTTATAGATGACTGCTTTGACCACAAGCTGATTATTGGAATAGAAGATCCAGCTTTTGAATTCTTTTTCGGCAAATTGGGACTTATAGAAAATGGAAAATGCATCCTGCCGAGAATAGATGGCAAAATACCTGAAGTCGAAGTTATTGCTGTTAATAAAGACTATAAGGTAACAAAACTTGATTTTGAAGAGCTAAACCTTTCAGAGATAAAACAGCTCAAGTTCCTAACTTTCCAGAACTTTAAGATAGATTCAGATTCTTTTGAGGCAGATTTCTACCAGAGACTATTTGATGGAATTGCTCTTTTCAACGGTTCTCCTACATCAGAGAACCTTGCAAGGTTCTTTTTCCACTTTGTAAGCGAAAACATAAAACCTCTTGGAATAGAGTGTTCCAAGGTCTCCATTCATGAAACTCCAACTTCCTGTGCCACATACAGCGGATGATGAGAGAGAAACTCCAGACGGTTCCAGACGCACCAGGGGTCTATTTTTTTAAAGATGGGAAGGGAAGAGTAATCTACGTTGGAAAAGCTCGACGCTTAAAGAATCGTCTCTCTTCCCACCTCAACTGTACAAATCCAAATGAGAAAAGTTACAGAATTGTTAAGAATGCTGCAGATTTTGACTACATAGTTGTGAAAAATGAAAGAGAAGCACTCACCTTAGAAGCAGAGCTCATAAAAAAGCACCTTCCAAGATTCAACGTTCTCCTTAAGGATGACAAGAGTTATCCCTATCTTGTAATCACAGATGAAGAATTCCCAACGGTGAAAATCATCAGAAAGAAAGAGAGTGCAAATGGAAAGCGGTTTGGCCCTTTTATCCCACCAAAGAACGCCAGAGCTTTAAAAGAGCTAATTCATAAGGTTTTCAAACTGAGAAAATGTAAAAAGTTAACTAAACGTTCAAAACCCTGTCTTCAGTACTACATAGACCGCTGCACGGCTCCATGCTGTGGCTATGTCTCAAAAAGTGATTACAGAAAGCAGGTTGAAGGAGCTCTCTCTTTTCTCACAGGAAACGTCAAAAACTACATAAACAGGCTCTACAACGAGATAGAAGAAGCAGCTGAAAATTTGCAGTTTGAAAGGGCTGCCATCCTCAGAGATCAGCTCATAGCCATAAAGAACATTTACGAAAGAGGCTCTATTTTCTTTGAGGATCACCCCAACTGTGACGTATTCTACCTTGAGAAGAGAAACGGACTTTTCTTGGGTGTCAAGTTAACCGTCAGAAACGGCATTATCTACGGAAAGGAAACATTTCAATTTGATCCTATAGACCCCTGGGATGAGAATTTACTCTTAGAAGTTTTCACATATGGAGTAAATGAAATAAACGAAGATATAGTTGGAACCATCTGGATTGAGGGAACTTACGAAAATGAAGAACCTCCAGAAGAGATTTTAACCAACTTCCGTTATATGAGAAACAATATTCCTATTAAGGAGATCCCAGAAGAGATACTTCAGTTTGTCAGGAAAAATAGAACTGTTGGGAGAGTTAATCTAAACTTAGAAAATCTCAAGTCAGAATATGAGAGCGTATTCTTAGACACTTTTCCCGAAAGGGTTGAGGTGTTCGATATCTCTACACTACAGGGAACTGGAACAGTCGGTTCCTGTGTGGTCTGGGAGAAAGGAAGGTTTGTTAAGGACGACTACAGAAGATATAAGGTAAAAACAGTCAAAGGTGTAAACGATTACGCCTCTATGGAAGAAGTTCTAATGAGGCGTTTCAGGAGAATAAAAAATGGAGAGGTTAAAAAACCCGATCTCGTTCTGATAGATGGTGGAATTGGACAGCTTAACGTTGCGATAAAGGTAAGGGACACCTTCGGTCTCGACTTCAGAGTCTTTTCTATTGCCAAAAAGGAAGAAATCGTTTACACAGACGATGGAGAAGTTGTTGAAACGAAAAAATACCCATATCTGTTCAGGTTCTTTACAAATTTGAGAGATGAGGCACACCGGTTCGCTATAACGTTCAACAGGAAAGTGAGAAATAAACTGATGGTAAAGAGTGTATTTGACGGAATTAAAGGGCTTGGAGTTAAAAGAAAAAAGATTCTTGAAAAGTTCTATCCCGATATCAGAGAATTGGCAGAAACAAGCGTAGATGAACTTGTAAAGATAGGAATACCAAGAAAAGTCGCAGAAGAAGTTTTGGAAAGAATAAGGAACTGGCACACTTAGGGCTCAAAAAGGATCCTGTTAATTCCCGACATCTTAGGCAATAGTAAGAATACTGCTTTAAATTACGCTTACGTCATTCTGAGCTAAGCGAAGAATCTCTTTTTATAGTGTAATGAACAAAACTTTTTAGAGATTCTTCGGCTGCAAAGCAGCCTCAGAATGACATTGAACAAATTTTTCTTGAGTATTGATATAAGAACCGAAAAGAAGACAAAAATATTTAAAGTTTCATCAACTTCTTTACAAACTCTTTCCAGTTTCCAAAGGGAACTTCTGTAAAGGATAGCCTCTCGACAACTGAAGGATTCAGAATGTAAACCCAGGCATCAACAAAATCGTTAAAAGGAATGAGCCTTACGGGCTTTTTGATTCTGATATAGAGGCTCCTTTCAGGAAAGTGCTCGTAGAACTCTTCAAAAAGGTCAATTGCTGCAAGGGTGAGGGAATCGACTCTATAAACTTCTCCGAAAACTTTTCCTTCACCTTCAATAACTCCAGGATACCCTTCTTCTAAGTGAAGAAGCTTTGCACCATAGAGAATCCCGTGGGCAACAAACTCTGAATCAAAAAGGAATGCATGGGCAGAAAGCCCAGACATTAAAGTGCCATAAACAAAAAGAAGTTCGTAGTACATCAAACTTCCCTAAATATCAAGGTTTCTTACCTCTTTGGCAAATTTCTGAATAAACTCCTTTCTCGGCTCTACCTTGTCTCCCATCAGGATTGTAAAGATCTCGTCTGCCTTTACAGCATCGTCAACAGAAACTTTGAGGAGAGTTCTATTTTCAGGATTCATCGTTGTTTCCCAGAGCTGGTCTGGATTCATCTCACCAAGGCCTTTGTAACGCTGAATGTAGATACCCTCTTTTCCAACCTGAAGGAGGTAATTGTAGAGTTCTTCAAGGGTCAGAAACTCTTTAACTTCACCCTTCTTAGTTTTAACTTTGTAAGGAGGCTCTCCAAGTCTTTCCCTAATTCTGGACTTTAAGCCTCTTCCCTGTTTATAGAGGTCTGACATCAACAGGTCTTCATTTATCTCGACGGTCTTTTTGAGATAGCTATCAAAAGGAATACGGCAGATGATTCTGAAACAGCAGTGCTCCTTATCCTCTATAAGCTCAAACTCTGTTTCCCTTAGCGATTCTGGAAGGTTCTCCTTTATCTCCTCTACCAGCTTTTCAGCCTTTTCTCTATCGTAGAGATCCTTATAGTCAGCTCTGATTCTAAGGAGGATATTAACAATGTCTCTGTCTCTCTTCCTGGAGAGTATTGAAACAACATTCTCAAGTTTTGAAATATCCTCAACAATTTTCAGTCCCTCTTCTTTCGGAACCTCCTTGCCATCACCGTCAAGGAATGAGACAGAATCGAGGGCAAAATCCAAAACAACACTCTCAAGCTCAGAGTCACTCTTTATATAGATCTCCCTCTTACCCCTCTTTACCCTGTAAAGCGGAGGCTGTGCAATGTAAAGGTGTCCCCTCTCAATAATTTCTGGAAACTGTCTGAAGAAGAAAGTAAGGAGAAGAGTTCTGATATGAGCTCCGTCAACGTCCGCATCTGTCATTATGATTATCTTGCTATAACGGAGCTTACTCATATCAAAGTTCTTACCGATTCCAGTTCCAAGGGCTGTAATTATCGTTTTAATTTCATCGTTTGAGAGAACCTTCTCAATCCTTGCCTTTTCAACGTTTATTATCTTACCTTTGAGTGGCAAGATTGCCTGAAAGCGTCTATCCCTTCCCTGCTTTGCGCTACCGCCGGCTGAGTCACCCTCAACTAAGAAAAGTTCCGTTTTCTCAGGATCTCTTTCAGAACAATCTGCAAGCTTTCCGGGAAGGGAGAACTCCTCAAGGGCACTCTTACGTCTTGTCAGCTCCCTCGCCCTTTTGGCAGCTTCTCTCGCCCTTGCGGCAGTTATCACTTTCTCTGCAATCTTCCTTCCGATATCAGGACGTTCAGTCAAAAAGGCATAAAGTTTATCGTAAACAATAGAAGCAACAATAGGTCTAACCTCTGAGTTTCCAAGCTTTGCTTTTGTCTGACCTTCAAACTGAGGATTTGGAACCTTAACAGAAATTACAGTAACAAGACCTTCTCTTACATCATCTCCAGTTACAGAAATCTTAGCGTTCTTTGGCAGGAGGTTGTTTTCCTCGATGAACTTGATTACAACCCTTGTCAGAGCCGTTCTAAAACCTGCAACGTGTGTTCCACCCTCACGGGTATTGATGTTGTTAACAAAGCTAAAGACTTGCTCTGTGTAGGTTGAATTGTACTGAAGGGCAACTTCAACGAGGATATCGTCCTTCTCTCCTGTTATATAGATAGGCTCAGGAAAGAGAGGATCTTTCTTTTCATTGACTCTCTTAACAAACTCAACAATTCCGCCTTCGTAGTAGAAAACCTCTTCTTTTGAAGGCTCGACTCTCTCGTCTATGAGAGTTATTTTCAAACCCTTATTGAGGAAAGCCAACTCTCTCAATCTATTAGCAAGAATATCCCAGCTAAACTCTGTTACCTCAAATATCTCTGGGTCTGGCTTGAAGGTTACAATCGTTCCCCTTTTCTTTGTCTCTCCAATACACATAAACTGAGTTACAGGATTACCCCTTTCATAAACCTGTTTGTAAACTTTTCCATCCCTGTGAATCTCAAGCTTTAACCACTCAGAGAGCGCATTAACAACAGAAACGCCAACGCCGTGAAGACCACCGGAGTATTTATAAGCTTTCTTCTCAAATTTACCACCAGCGTGAAGAACAGTCATAACAATTTCTGCTGCCGGTTTACCGTACTCAGGATGTATATCAACTGGGATTCCCCTTCCGTTATCCTCAACCGTTATTGAGTTATCTTCGTGGATTATTACCTTTATCTCTGTACAGTATCCAGCAAGGGCTTCATCCACACTGTTATCAATAATTTCAAAGACCAAATGGTGGAGACCGTAGCTTCCAGTATCTCCAATGTACATTCCAGGTCTTTTTCTTACAGCTTCAAGCCCTTCAAGAACCTTTATCGCTGAAGCATCATACTTTTCGTTGTTTGCCATTAACTCTCCTTTCAACGAGAATTTTGTTTAAAATTATAGCAGGAAACTTTGTAAATCAATGGATAAAACGATGAAAGTACTTTTCAAACTGCTGTTTGCTTCAGTCTTATTCATTGCTCTGGTCTTCCTGCCTCTCTTCTTCATTCCAGAGCCAGAAGGGAAAAAAGAGAGCTATTCTCTGGGAAAAACGGTTAACATCGAAAAGGTCAGATTTCTACCGGGGAATTATGGAGGAACTCTATATACTGCAACATCTTCTGATCCAAAAACATTTAACCTTGTAATGGCACACGAAACATCGTCAACAGATGCCGTTGGGGAGCTCTTTGAAGGTTTAACAGAGGTTGACTTAAAAACTTTAAAGCCAAGAGGAGCTCTTGCAGAGAACTGGGAATTCAAAAACAACGGTCTAAAGTGGGTCTTTCACCTTCGAAAAGGTGTTAAGTGGTTTGATGGAAAGGAATTCACAGCTGACGATGTTGTTTTTACCTACAACCAGATCTACTTCAATCCGAAAATTCCTAACTCTACAAAGGACATGTTCCTTATAGATGGAAAACTACCAAAAGTTAGAAAGATAGACAGATATACAGTTGAGTTCGACCTTCCTGAACCCTTTGCTCCTCTTCTCTATTCGCTATCAGCGCCGATATTTCCGAAACACGTCCTTGAAAAGGCTGTAAAGTCCGGAAAGTTTATGGAAACCTGGACTGTTTCTACACCTCCTGAAAAACTCATCGGAACAGGTCCTTACAAACTGGTTAAATACGTTCCAGGACAGTATCTGGTCTATGAAAGGAACAGAGATTACTGGAAGAAAGATGAAGAGGAAAAGACACTTCCCTACATAGATAAAAAGGTCAAGTTTATCCTCCCTGACCAGAACACCCAGCTTTTAAAGTTTAAGGCTGGAGAGCTCGATTTCTATGGAGTCAGAGGTGACGATTTTCCAGAGCTGAAATCTGGAGAGAAAAAAGGAAACTACACAATCTACAACCTTGGACCTTCCCTAACTGCCGATTTTATCTGCTTTAACCAGAAAAAGGGAGCCATACCTGACTGGAAGTGGAAACTCTTTACAAACAGAAAGTTCAGATGGGCAATTTCCCATGCGGTTGACAGGAAAGGAATAATTCTTACAGTTTATAACGGCTTAGGATATCCTGTCTATTCTCCCGTAACCCCTGCAAACAAGCTCTACTATGATCCAGACTATCCAAAGTTCCCCTACAATTTGGAAAAGGCAAAGAAACTCTTAGAAGAGATAGGATTGAAGGACAGGAATGGAGACGGATGGCTTGAAACTCCAGATGGACATAAGGTAGAGTTTAACCTTCTGACAAACTCAAACAATCCTTCAAGAGTCCAGATAGGTGCAATAATCAAGTACGACCTTAAAAGACTTGGAATAGACGTTCACTTCCAGCCCCTCGACTTTAACAACCTTGTTGAAAAGCTCCTCCATACCCACGACTTTGACGCCGTGATAATTGGATTAACAGGGTCAATCGACCCAAACGGTGGCAGAAATGTCTGGATGAGCAGTGGACAGCTCCACATGTGGAATCCGAACCAGAAAAAACCGGCAACGGAATGGGAAGCAGAGATTGATAGACTCTTTGAAGAAGGAGCAAGAGAGCTTGATTTCAAGAAGAGGATTGAAATATACAAGAAGGCATATAGGATAATCTCCTACGAGCAACCATTAATCTACATAGCTGCTCCGTTAGTCCTCGAAGCAGCAAGGAACAGGGTGAAAAACTTCTTCCCCACAGTCTGGGGAGCTTACGAAGCCGAGAGAATGTTTATCGGAAGGTCTAAAGATTAGGAGACCGACTAAATTGTGATTTCACCCTGGTTCGGTATGATTTGTAGAAATTGCAAACTTGGAGGAAGCTCATGGTTCCTGTTATTTCCTTTATCGGATATCACAATTCAGGAAAGACAACGTTTGCAGCGAAAGTTGTTGAAATACTCAAAAACAAGGGATACAGAGTAGCCGTCCTGAAGTCAACAAAACACAAGGGTGTAATAAAAGATACAGAAGGAAAAGACAGCTACAAATATAAAGAAGCCGGGGCTGATGCCGTTGGTATCGTTACTCCAGAAGAACTTATCCTCTTTCAGAAAATTGGAGAGATTGACCTTAAATACCTTTCCTTCCTCCTCTTCGACGACTACGATATTGTTATATGCGAAGGCTTTAAGCACTCCAACGTTCCAAAGTTCGAGGTAACAAGGAAAGAGCTAAACCAACCAACTCTTCTTGGGCAAGTGGAAAACGTTATTGGTGTTATATCTGATTACAAAGTTGAAGGAGTCAGAAACTTTTCCATAGATAATCCTGAAGAAGTGGCTGAATTTATTGAGAAAAATTTCATTGAAAAAAGAGAAGACCAGTTCTCTGACGAAGTTGAACTCTTCATTAACGGAAATAGAGTTCCCTTAAAACATTACGTTCGAGCAACCCTGAAAGAAATTCTTTTCGGTTTTGCCAAGCCACTGAAGGGCATTGAACATCCAATTGAAAAGATGGAAATTAGAATTGTTATTGGCAGAGGAAAAGAGGTTAGTTAAAGAAAAACTTCTTAATTAAATAGGTAGTGACAGCAACTTGAATAAGTTTTATAGAAACCGAGAGGAGGATCAACCTCCTCTTCGGCATGGTTTTTACTTTTTGATAAAGCTGCTTTAATCTGCTCAATTCTCTATCCCATTCTCTGCTTCTGGTACCTCTTCCTCTCATTTGGATCGAGAAACTTCTTCCTGAGTCTGATAGACTCTGGAGTTACTTCAACGAGCTCATCTTCTTCAATCCACTCTAAAGCTCTTTCAAGTGTCATCTCAATGGGTGGAGCAAGTTTTATAGCTTCATCACTTCCAGCAGCTCTGATATTTGTCAGTCTCTTACCTCTTATAGGATTAACGTCGATGTCTCCTTCCCTATTGTGCTCGCCGATAATCATTCCTTTATAGACTTTATCTCCTGGTTTTACAAAGAGCTTTCCTCTATCCTGAAGGTTGTAGAGGGCGTATGCTGTTGCAACGCCATTTTCCATTGAAACAATTGCTCCGTTCTTACGTCTATAAGGAGCTCCCGAAAACTCTCTAAACTCTAAAAAGGTGCTGTTCATTATTCCTTCACCCTTTGTGTCTGTGAGAAACTCACTTCTGTAGCCTATCAAACCCCTTGAAGGAATGACAAACTCAATTCTGGTTCTTCCTGCTCCCATTGGAGACATGGAAACCATTTCACCTTTTCTTTTTCCAATTTTCTCAATAACAGCTCCTGTAAACTCGTCTGGAATATCAACAACGAGGAGCTCAAAAGGCTCCAGCTTTTTACCATTCTCCTCTTTAACGATAACTTCAGGTCTGCTTATCGAGAACTCGTAGCCCTCTCGCCTTAGAGTCTCTGCAAGAATAGCAATCTGGAGTTCCCCTCTTCCAGAAACCTTGAATTTTCCTTCTCCGAGCTCCTCAAATTTCATCGCAACGTTTGCTCTCATCTCTCTCTGAAGTCTGTCCTTCAACTTTGTGGCGGTTACATGCTTTCCTTCCGTTCCAGCAAGAGGCGAATCGTTAACACTTATAAAGACACTTATTGTTGGCTCTTCTATATGAAGTGGAGATAGAGGAACTGGATTCTCGTAGTCTGCAATTGTGTCACCGATGTTGAGCTCCTCAAACCCTGCAACTGCAACGATGTCACCAACAGGTACCTCGTCAACTTCAAGCCTCTCAAGACCTTTAAATGTGTAGAGCTTTGTAATCCTTCCTTCTCTAATCTCTCCGTTCTGCCCAATGACTTTGGCTGCCATTCCCCTCTTAACTATTCCGTTGAAAACCCTCGCAATTCCAATTCTTCCAACGTAATTGTCGTAATCAAGTGTAAAGACCTGCATCTGAAGTGGAGCATCAGGAGAGCCAGATGGTTCAGGAATATGGCTGATTATCGTTTCAAAGAGCGGTATCAAATCGTTATTATCTTCTTCAAGGTTGAGTTTGGCATACCCGTTCTTCGCAGATGCATAGATAACTGGAAAATCCAACTGCTCCTCAGTAGCGTCCATATCAACGAACAGGTCAAAAACTTCATCAACAACTCTATCAGGCTCGGCTGCAGGTTTATCTATCTTGTTAACAACGAGAATCGGTTTAAGTCCAAGAGAAAGTGCTTTCCTGACAACAAACTTTGTCTGAGGCATAACTCCTTCTTGAGCATCAACAAGGAGCAGAACCCCATCAACCATTTTCAGAACCCTTTCAACTTCACCGCTGAAGTCTGAGTGGCCGGGAGTATCAATTATGTTTATCTTGTAGTCTCTGTAGAAAATAGCTGTGTTCTTTGAGAGGATAGTTATTCCCCTTTCTCTCTCAAGATCAAAAGAATCAAGAACTCTCTCTTCTTCAAGCTTCCTTAGGGTTCCGCTCTGCTTCAGCATCTCATCAACAAGTGTAGTTTTCCCATGGTCAACGTGGGCAATTACTGCAATATTCTTAATTTTCATGAGCTCTTCTCCAGTCTTTATTTTGGATTGATAAAAAGTATGAGAAAATTGAAACTTAACAAGGAGGAAGTGTTGAATCTGGTTATCTGGGGACGTAATACGGTTGAAGAAGCGATAAAGTCTGGAAAGAGGTTAGAAAAGCTTTACCTTCAGTATGGTCACTATTTTGAGCCTAATTTCCTCAACTGGTTAAAGAAGAAAAACGTTAAATTTCAGTGGGTAAAGAAACAGCAGCTCGAAAAGCTGGCGAAAACTAAGAAACATCAGGGAATAGTGGCAATCCTATCACCAATAGATTACGTTTCTCCCGAAGAGTTATTCAAGAAAACTATTGTAACAAACAGTTTTTTCGTCGTTCTTGACGGAATAACAGAACCTCAGAATTTAGGAGCTATCGCCAGAACTGTAGAGTCTTTTGGAGGAGTTGGAATCCTTTTACCAGAAAAGGGTTCTGCACCGATAAACGAGGTCGCTGTTAAATCATCATCAGGAGCTCTTTTTCATCTAATGGTTTCAAGGGTTTCTTCCCTATCTGAAGCTCTATTCTACTTTAAAGAGCTCGGTGGTAAACTCTATGCTGTTGAAACAGGCGGAGAGGACATAAGAAATATCAAACTTCAAAAACCCTTAGGACTTATCCTTGGTTCCGAGGGAAGGGGTATAGAAAGAGCCCTTCTGAAACTTTCAGATAAGATAGTAACAATCCCAACCGTTGGGAAAACCCCATCCCTCAACGTCTCGGTAGCAGCAGGAATAACTATCTGGAACGTGTTTGCATCAAGTTAAAGAACCTATCTCTAAATTTTTGAGTTTTTCGTAAGCTATCTTTTTCCCGATCTCCACCGCAGGCTGACCATAAGGATTTACTCCCATAAGCTTTGCAATGATTACTGTAGCCATCATATAACTCATGAATATGTATCCCATATTCCATGGAGAAAGTTCATCCATCCTGATCTGAACCACCGGTCTCCCACGACTTAGAAGAGCTTTAACTGTTCCCTCAAACTCTGCTCTCATAACGTCTGAAAGTTTTTTATTTGATATGAAATCAAGTATCTCTGTTTTTTCGGGAAGAGAAATATTTTCAGGGTAATTTTCAATCATGAAAAACTGGTAAACCTTGTCATCCTGACCATCCATAAAGAGTTGAAGAACCGAATGTTGAGAGGAGGTTCCTATTGCTTTCATAGGTGTTTGACCTTTTCCATCTTTCCCAAGACTTTCTGCCCAGAGCTGAGCGTACCACTCAGTAAACTCTTTCAAATAGTTTGAATAAGCCATTATTACAGAAATTGTCCTATTCTTGAGATAGTGAAGATATTTATAAACTCCCAGACGAATTACAGGTTCTGGATTTTCAACTGCTGAACGCGCTCCGCTCAATAATTCCTCAATGCTATAGTCTATAAATTCAGCAGGTACAAGCCCCACAGATGTTAAAACAGAAAACCTTCCACCAATTTCTGGAGGAATAGAAAAGAAAAGTGAATCAAGTCTACTTGCCAACTCCTCAAAACTATTTCCTGGATCCCCAATAAAAATCATGTGTCTTCCAGGATTTTCAATTTTCCTTTTCTGAAACTCATTGATTATGATGTTCAACAGAGTAACTGTCTCAAGAGTCCTTCCTGACTTACTGATAAAGGCAAAAGCTGTTTTCCTCCAATCAATTGAATCCAAAGACCTCTTTATATAAGTAGGATCTACATTGTCAAAAAAGATCAGCTTCCTACCATAAACAGGCTCTCCAGCCGTTACAGTGTTGTAAATGGCTTTTGTTCCAAGGGAAGAACCTCCCATACCTACAACCACAAGAGTATCAAATCTGTCTTTAAAATCTCCCATTGTTCTTTTGATTTCTCCCAGATCTGTCTGTAGAGATTTAATAAATGGCATTTCATTCTCATTTATCAGACCGTAAAGATTCTGTTCTTCTATCATTCTCTGAATATCCAATTCTGAAATACCAGATCCATCAAATGAGAAAACCACCGCCATTCCCCTTCCTCCTTAGTTAAACTATGGAATATCTACACTCACCTGTCCTTCTAAGCATTATATCAAAAACCGCAACACTTTTTCTTCCACCTTCAGTGAACTCCAAGCTCTTTTTCAATCTCATAAACAGCTTTGATAACTTCAAGGATTGAGTCGGGATTAATCGATATAGAATCGATCCCTTTTTCAACCAGAAATTTGGCAAAACCTGGATGGTCTGAAGGAGCCTGACCACATATTCCGACTTTCCTTCCATACCTCTTACCGTTTTCAATAGCCCAAGCAACCATTCTTTTAACGGCTCCGTTTCTCTCATCGTAAAGATGAGCAACAAGGTTGGAATCTCTATCTACTCCGAGTGTTAGCTGTGTAAGGTCGTTTGAACCGATCGAAAAGCCGTCAAAGATTTCAGCAAACTGTTCACCAAGAATGACATTTGAAGGTATCTCACACATCACATAAATTTCTAAACCATCTTTCCCTCTTTCAAGCCCATACTCTTTCATAACTTCCTGTACCCTTCTTCCCTCCTCAGGAGTCCTACAAAAAGGAATCATCACTATAACGTTTCTCAGTCCCATTTCCTCTCTAACTTTCTTTATGGCAAGACATTCAAGACCAAAAGCCTCTTTAAACTGAGGGGAATAGTACCTTGAAGCACCTCTCCATCCGAGCATCGGATTCTCTTCCTTAGGTTCAAAGTATTTCCCACCTAATAGACTTGCATACTCGTTTGACTTAAAGTCTGAAAACCTTACAACTACCGGTTTTGGATAGAAAGCAGCAGCAATCTTTGCAATACCAAAGGAAAGTTTATCGACGTAGAACTGTCTTTTATCATCATAACCAACCGTTTTCTTCTCTATCTCTTCTGCAAGCTCAGGATCTCTTTCCTTAATCTCCTCAAAGTTTATAAGAGCATTAGGATGAATCCCTATGTAGTTGTTTATGATGAACTCTTCCCTTGCAAGTCCAACTCCACTGTTTGGAAGAAACGAAAGATCAAATGCTCCTTCCGGTGTTGCTATGTTAAACATTATCGGAGTTTTTGGCTCTGGAAGAGTTGAAAGGTCAACCTCCTCAACTTCATAGGCAATCTTTCCATCATAGACATACCCTGTAGTCCCTTCAGCACAGGAAACTGTAACATACTGTCCCTCTTTGAGAACCTCTGTTGCATTGCCAGTTCCAATAACAGCAGGGACTCCCAATTCTCTTGCAACTATCGCTGCATGGCAGGTTCTGCCTCCTCTATTTGTAATAATTGCAGCTGCCTTTTTCATTATCGGTCCCCAGTCAGGGTCGGTCATATCTGTTACCAGTATATCCCCTTCTTCAAATTTATCTGCATCCTCAACAGACAGGAGAATTTTTACCTTTCCTTCTGCTACCTTTCTTCCAATAGCTATACCAGAAACAAGTACTTTCTCTTTTCTTTCCTCAGGCGGTTCAGTTATCCTGTAGATCGTTAATTTGTTATGGCCACTGCGGGAATGAATTGTCTCAGGTCTTGCCTGAAGGATGTAAAGTCTATTAAGTTCCCCATCCTTTGCCCACTCCACATCCATAGGTGTCCAGCTTTTGTTCCTTTGAGAATAATAGTTCTCTATCTCAACTATCCAGTTAGCAAGAGTCAGAACTTCGTCATCCGTAAGACAGAACTTTTTTCTGTCCTCAGGGGAAACAGCAACCTCCTTCGTTGGCTCCTCTTCACTATCACCGTATATCATTTTTATCTTTTTATCACCAAGCTTTTTCTCTATTATTGACTTGTAACCTTCCTTCAGCGTTGGTTTAAAAACAAGCCACTCATCAGGAGTAACAGCACCTTTAACAATCATCTCCCCAAGACCATAAGAACCTGTAATGAGGACTACGTCTTTAAATCCACTCTCAGTCTCAACTGAAAAACCAACACCCGCTGAAGCTAAATCCGACCTGACCATTTTTTGAACGCCCGCAGATAGAGCAACCTTGAAGTGATCAAAACCAAAAGCTTCTCTGTAAGAGATTGCCCTATCTGTAAAAAGAGAAGCAAAGCAGTTCTTTATTGCGTTAAGAAGATTTTCAATGCCCCTGATGTTTAAGAATGTCTCCTGTTGACCAGCGAAAGAAGCTTCGGGCAAGTCCTCTGCAGTAGCGGAGGACCTTACTGCAACGTCAACATTTTCTGTGTTGTATCTCTCCGAAAGTTCAAAGTAGTACTCTTTTATTAAGTTTTCTAAATCCTTTGGAAATTTGCCGTTACTTATCAGTTCCCTTATTTTCTCTGCTCTTCTGGAAAGATCATCAATATCGTTTATATCAAGTCCCTTAAGAATTTCCTTTATTCTATCAACGAGACTATTGTAGTCTAAGAAATATCTATAGGCATTCGCTGTTACAATAAAGGCATCTGGAATATTTATACCTTTTGGAGAAAGAACTCTCATCATTTCACCAAGAGAGGCGTTTTTCCCCCCAACGAGAGGAACATCTTCAATACCAACTTCTTCAAGCCAAAGAACCAGTTTTTCCATCTCTCCCTCCACTCTTCTTCATTTATTCATTCTATCAAACATACCTATAGCTAATCACAAACCAGTCCCGGTAAAGGCGTTATTCCCAAATTTTTAAAGCCATCAACCAAACAAACGTTATCCATCTCCATCATGTAGTATTGATCAAGAGTCATTCCAACACCAAGGAAAGCAAGCGGCAGAAGAATCTGCTTTGGAGCTTCTATTACTATTCTTCTTTTGCCAACACAAGAAAGGACAAATTGAAAGAGTTCCTTCAGAGAGACCACTTTTTTCCCACAGAGTTCATAAGTTCCTGTTATATCTTCAAATATTGCTTTCCTTATTGCCCTAACAACATCCTTTACATTTACCGGCTGAACTCTGTACTTCGGGACAATGATCAAAGGAGTAAGTTTTGAAATCAACTTCAGATCTTCAAAAAGCTTCTGTCCTCTCCCCATAACTATTGATGGTCTAAAAATCACGTAAGAAATACCAGACTGCTTTATGTATTCTTCAGCCTGAAACTTTGTCCTGTAATATCTGCTTTTCGTTTTATCAGTAACGCCAAGGGCTGAAATCTGAATAAACTTTTTGACTCCCGATTTTAAAGAAGCATCAACCAATAGCTTTGTATAGTGAAAGTGAACTTTTTCAAAGGTTCCTTCTTTTGATTCTTTCAGAATTCCAAGAAAGTTGATAACTACTTTAGGTCTATAGATTTCAACTGCCCTCTGGAGGTTTTCTTCTGAGAAAGGAATAAAAGTAGCTGAAGGATACTTCTCTTTTACTTTTTCATTTCTCGAAATGAGAAGGAGCTCCTCCTCCGGGAGCTCACTTATAAGGTGGGTTGCAATAAACCCCGAAGCACCTGTTATGAGGATTTTTGCTTTTTCTTCTCTTCTAACGTGTGTTTCCATGCCAGTATCGCAAAAGAGAGTGGTAGAGCTATTGCAATAATTGTACAGATTATTCCAAGGATTGTATTCTCAGACATCTTTACCCCCAGAACAGATTATCTGGGTAATAATATACTAATTTCACAATAAAGACAAAAAGATAAAGTTTTGCTAATCATATATTTTTATAACGTTATAGAGAGTATCCCTCTCAACAGGAATCTTTCCTGCTTCCTTTATAAGCTTTATGAGTCTATTCTTTGGCATGTACTCTCCAGCTTTTGCTCCGGCAGCTTGAGTAATATCCTCCTCCGTAACTGTTCCATCTATGTCATCAGCTCCAAACTGGAGAGCAACCTGAGCAATTTTCTCTCCTAACATTATCCAGTAAGCCTTTACGTGCGGAAAGTTATCAAGGAGAAGCCTTGAAACGGCTATAGTCTTAAGCTCATCAACTCCCGTTGTATAAGCTGCTCCGGGAATCTCCGTATTAAGAGGATGGAAAGCAAGTGGAATAAAAGTTTGAAAACCTCCCGTTTCATCCTGAGCTTCTCTCAGTCTCAAAAGGTGATCAACTCTATCAGCGTAACTTTCAATATGTCCAAAGAGCATCGTTGCGTTTGACTTCAAACCAAGTCTATGAGCAGTTTTATGAATTTCTATATACTCTTCACCAGATATTTTGTCTGGACAGATTTTCTTCCTTATCTCTTCTCTTAATATCTCTCCGCCGCCTCCTGGAATTGAACCAAGTCCCGCCTCTATCAAGTCTTTTAAAGTTTCATCAATGCTTCTTTTTCCCTTCTCCGCTATGTATTTGATTTCCTCAGCGGTATAGGCTTTTATGTGAATGTCCGGAAAGTTCTCCTTAACAGCTCTCACTATTCCAACGTACTCATCGTATCCCCACTCTGGATGAAGCCCTCCAACAATGTGAACTTCTGTAAGTCCAGGATTCTGTTTTCTGTAACCCTTCAGTTTTTTCAATATCTCCTCAACAGTTAGCTCGTAAGCTCCCTCTTCTCCTTTTTTCTTTCTGAAGGCACAGAATTTGCATGTTCCAACGCAGATATTTGTAGGAGTTATGTGGACATTAACATTGAAATAGGCAAATTCGCCATTCTTCTTCTCAGCAACATAATTCCCAAGAAGTCCCAGAACCGGAAGGTCAAAGGAATTGAAGAGTGTCAGTCCATCTTCAAAGGAGAGTCTTTCTCCGGAAAAAACCTTTTCAACAATAGGAATTAACTTTTTATCCTTTACAAGAGAAAGAATAACCTCTTCCATCAGCACCCCTAATCGTAGACTTTGAGAACGTTATAAACTGTATCCCTCTCCACAGGTACTTTTCCAGCTTCTTTTATAAGCTTTATGAGTCTCTCTTTCGGCAGAAAAGAACCTGTGTTTGCACCCGCAGAGTGGGTAATTGACTCCTCAACAACAGTTCCATCAAGGTCATCAACTCCAAAATGAAGGGAAACCTGAGCAAGCTTCTCTCCAAGCATTATCCAGAAAGCCCTTATATGAGAAAAGTTGTCTAAGATAAGTCTTGCAACAGCAAGCATCTTGAGGTCATCAAATCCAGTTGTTAGATTGCCACCGAGTTCGGTGTTCTCTGGATGGTAGGCAAAAGAGATAAAAGCCTGAAAGCCTCCAGTCTCGTCCTGGAGCTCCCTCAGTCTCAAAAGGTGGTCAATTCTATCTTTATAACTCTCAATGTGACCATAGAGGATTGAAGCATTTGTTTTTAAACCGAATCTATGAGCAGTTCTGTGAATCTCAAGGTACTTAGCAGAAGAAAGCTTCTCTGGACAGAGTTTCTTTCTTAGCTCCTCGTTGAAAATCTCAGCTCCACCACCGGGCAGTGAACCAAGTCCCGCCTCTATTAAATCGTGAAGAACCTCCTCAACACTCTTCCCAGAAATCCTTGAGAGATAATCAATTTCCTCTGCGGTAAACGCCTGGATGTGAACATTCGGGAAATTCTTCTTTATTTCTTTCAAAAGAGTTATGTAATAATCGTACTTCCAGTCCGGATGTAGACCACTAACTATGTGGACTTCGGAAACACCTTTGAAAGATTCAATCTTTCTCAAAACTTCTTCTATTGACAGCTCATAAGAACCAGCATCTCCCCTACGCCTTCTAAAGGCGCAAAACTTACAGCTTCCAACACAGATATTTGTAAGGTTTACATGTCTATTAACAACAAAATAGACAAGATTTCCGTTCTTTTTCCTATTTACAAAATCAGCAAGCCTTCCAAGAGTTAAAAGGTCTTCTGTCTCAAAAAGCTTAACTCCATCCTCAAACGAGAGCCTTTCACCGGATAGAACTCTCTCTGCTATCGGAATGAGCTCTTTATCCTCCACAAGCTCTGGAACAAAGAATTCAGTCACTATTCCTTCCATACAAACCCCTTAAACTCTTCAGAAAGTCCTTTCTCCTTGAAGAACTCAATTAATCTTTGAATTCTCTCAACTGTCTCCTTCGAAAGGTGGTGCTCCATTAAACACCCTTCTTCCTCTGCAACTTCTGGTGGAAGTTGAAGAACAGTTTTCATGAAATCTATGAGAACTTCGTGCTTTTTGTAGAGACTCTCTGCATAATCCTTTCCCTTTTCGGTTGTCCTGACGTAGCCATAGGGTTCATAGAAGATATATCCCCTTTCTGAAAGCCTCCTCAAAACCTCAGTAACCGTCGGCATTTTTACGTTTCTCTCTTTGGCTATTTCCTTAACCCTTGCAACACCGTTCCTCTTCTCTATGAGGTAGATTGTCTCAAGGTAATCCTCAAGCCTTGGAGCTAACTTTTCCTCTTTCATTGTCTCCTCTGATAACTTAGTTAGGTATTTCTAAATTATAAAATATAACAATTTAAAATCTCATAATAAATAACCTCAAGGTGTTCAATCGTGCTGTCATTCTTCTGGCTTTACCCTCAAAACGACGATAAAGTATCTTTTTGACAGAGTACCAACAATTTTAACTCTTAACCTTTATTCCACAATGTTGGCACAGTGAAGCTTCAGAAACTATAGAAAGATTCTTTCCTGAAGTTCTCTCTGGTTTTAGTCTGTAAAAGTCAACCATAAACCATGCTCTATCCCACAGACCAAGCCTTTTAAGAATTTCATAGGCTGCAGTCCTTCCATCTCTAACTGCCTCAATTACAGAAGAGACACCGTTGAGGGAATCTCCAACTACAAAGATCCCGTTTTCAAAAAGTTTTTCTCCCGAAACACCAAAAGTTTCAAAAATCTCTCTATCCTTCTCAAAACCAATGGCAGGAACTAAATAATCAAACTCAACCTCTCCGCAAGAGAATCTAATTTTGTTATCTTCAATCAGTTCCGGCTGGCAGTTTGTATAGATTCTCACTCCCTCTCTCACAGCAGTGTCTACCTCTCTCTGCTGAGCTCTCACATTTTTAGTCTCTCCTCTATAGAAGACAAGGGCTTCTCCACCATTTCGAACTGTAAGCCTTGCAACATCAAAGGCTGTATCTCCTGCTCCAACGATTACAACTCTCTTAGCCTTTAATTCCGGTGGAGTTTTCAAAAATGAAAGAGGATAAAGAATCACTGGATTCCCTTTGATTGGAATATCCAGCTTCTTTGCCTTTTGAGCTCCAGTTGCAATGACAATGAAATCGTAGCCTTCCAGCTTTGATCTGATTTCGCTGTTTAAGAAAACCTTAATGTTTTTAAACGAGGTTATGAACTCAATTTCCCTTCGTAGAAAAGCTTTATCAAGTTTAAAGTCGGGTATCAGGTTTAAAAGTCCTCCAAGCTCACCTTCCTTTTCAAAAAGCTCAACTTTCACACCTGTTGAGGCAAGGTAGTAAGCTACGGTTAATCCAGCAGCCCCTCCACCTATGACAGCAACTTTTCTATCAACAATTGGAAAGACTGGGTCTCTCTCTATTATTTCAATTTCCTCAAGGACTCTTCTCCCAAACTCTCTGTGAACCTCTCTTATCCTAAGTGGTCTCTCAGGAAGAACTCCACACTTTGTTTCGCACTGAGCAGGACAGATCTCTCCAAGAGTAAAGGAAAAGGGAGCTCGTGTCACAAAAGAACCAAAAGCCTTTCTGAAATCTCCTATACTTGAGTAGCTCATAAAAGTTGGAACGTTGACGTTCGCAGGACAGAAATCCTCACAGGGAGAAGTTTCCCTTTTAGCCCCTCTTCTGGCATCAAGAGCCTGAATGACGTAGAGGAGAAGCTGAGCCAGAACAAGTGTAACTGAACCATAGTTAATTCCAAATCCTATGAGGTAGAGGTAATAAAAAGGAAAGAGAAAAATCAAAAGAAACGAAATTCCGGAAACCCAGCGTTTCTGGTAGAGTTGTCCAAGTCCTGGGAACAGAAGTGAAAGGTAGAAAGCTTTTTTGCGCTCTTTTAGAATCTTTTTTCCTTTTATATGAAACTCAAAATCGGGAAAGTTCACTGCTTTTAGCCCCTTGATGCTAAAAACTGTTTGTCACTTTAACGACTTTACAGAGGAGCTCGTAAGGCTTTCCTTCCTCTATAATTGAATTGGCAAGCTCTATCCCCTCTTCTACAGAGCTTACTTTCTCTGCTGCAAGGAGTGCAAAAGCAGCATTTAGGAGAACAACGTTTCTCTTTGCTCCTTTCTCTTCTCCCGTCAGAACTCTTCTGACAATTTCCTTGTTCTCTTCCAGGGTTTCGCCACCCTTTATCTCCTCAAAAGAGGCTCGCCTGATGCCAAAATCCTCTGGAGAGACTACGTAGCTCTTTATATCACCGTTTGAAATTTCTGTAATCTTTGTCACGTCGCAGATGGTTATCTCGTCTGTTCCATCTTTCCCATGAACGATAAAGGCTTTTTTAGTTCCAAGCTTCAAGAGAACTTCACCCAACTTTTCAGTCAGGTAGTCTGCAAAGACTCCCATGAGCTGTCTCTTAGCTCCAGCCGGATTTGTCATTGGACCAAGGAGGTTAAAAACCGTTCTAATTCCAAGCTCTTTTCTCGGTCTTACAACAGAAGCCATTGCAGGATGAAACTTTGGAGCAAACATAAATCCAAAGTTTGTCTCTTCTATACACTTTGCAACCTGCTCCGGCGTCAGATCTATTTTCACCCCAAAAGCTTCTAAGATATCTGCACTTCCGCACTTGCTCGAGACAGACCTGTTTCCATGCTTTGCAACAGGAACACCGCAGGCAGCAACAACAAGGGCAACGGTTGTAGATATGTTAAAGGTTCCTCTCAAATCTCCACCGGTTCCACAGGTGTCAACTATTCTCTCCCTTATATCTTCGGAAAGCGGAACTTTCAGGCTCTTCTCTCTCATTACAGAAGTTGCACCTGCTATCTCCTCTGTTGCCTCTCCCTTTGATCTGAGAGCAACTAAGATTCCGGCTATCTGAACGTCTGTCAGTTTTCCATCCATTATCTGTGTGAAAAGGTCTCTTGTTTCCTCAAAAGAGAGATTTTGCTTTTCAACGAGCTTATTTAGAATCTCTTTAACTTCCATCTTCTTCTCCGCCTGTCAGATTTCGAAAATTTTAACATTGAATTCTTCAAGCAACCGTTTTCTTAAGTTTTCAATTTCACTAACTCTGAATAAGTGAGATGGACAGTTACAATCGGTTGAACCAAAACCGATAATAGGTTTTTCTGTCTCAGATATTAAATTGGCTAAGGAACATTCAACTTTTTTATCTTCAATAATCCAAATCTCAAGGACTTTAAAAGAATTGTCCGTTGAAATGAAATCTAAATGCCAGTGCTTTTTCTTTTCCTTTTTGAGATGTCTTGAAATTCTTTTCCTTAAACCACCGCTCCCAAAGGCTGAACCAACATAAACATAAATGCCTTTCTTGAGTGAAAACTGTTTACCGCTTTTAACTTTGAATGAAAGAGTGTCTATCACAAAAAGAATGCAATAAGTTCCTTTTGTTTCCGGAAACTCAAAGCTGAAGCTCATTAAAGAGTCTCTCTATCCCGCCTTATAGCTTCAATAGCTGAGACTTCCCAGTCACTCAACCTAACCTTAGCCAACAAGAATTCTCCTTGCAACCTCTTCTGCTGCTTTCGTGCAGTCGTTGACCCCAACTCCAGTGTAGGCATTGTTGCAAAGATAAAGACCGGGATATTTACCAATTAGTTTAAATATTCTTTCCACCTTCTCAGTATGTCCAACCGTATAGTGTGGAATACCCTTTTTGTGCTTGAAGACCTTTATCTTTTCTGGATAGTGGCGGATTTTCATTATTCTTTTGAGCTCTTTGAGAGCAATGTTTACAAGCTCATCATCTGGCAGGAGTGCAAGTTCAGGCTGTCTTGCACCACCTATCATAACTCTTATCAGGACTTTCCCTTCTGGAGCTCTATTTGGAAAGACCGAACTATCCCAGAGAGCTCCAAGGATCTTTCTCTTTTCACTCCTTGGAATAAGGAAACCAAAACCATCAAGGTTGTGTCCAAGTCCTCTCTTTTCAAATCCAAGAGCAACAACGGAAATTGGAGAGTACTCTATCTCTGAAAGGAGCTTAGAAAGTTCTGGATCCAGATCTTTTAAAAATTTAGCAGTTACATAAGCCGGCGTTGAAAGGACAACAGCTTCAAAAGTTTCTTCATAAACTTCATTCCCTTTTTTATACTTTATCTTCCAGCCTTCCTCTACTCTATCAAGACCTAAGATTTCCACTCCTGTCTCAACAGAATCTCGTAGGAACTCACTTAGAGAATCAATTAAATCTTTTACTCCTCCTTTAAAGGAAGTGAGAACTCCTCCGGGACCTGCTGGACCGCTTGACTTCTTCCCACTCTTCTTTGCTTCTTTCATCTTTGCTATGAGACCCTTTATAAGACCTCCATACTGTTTCTCAAGGTAATAGATGGCTGGAAAGGAGGCTTTGAGGCTGAGTCTGTCAGGGTCTCCAGCAAAAATTCCCGCAACCATTGGATCAAGGAGCTTCTCAAGGGCTTCCTCTCCGATTCTCCGCCTTGCAAATTCTGAGAGACTTTCATCCTTAGGATCTTTTTTCGGTGGGACAAGAAACTCTCCAACAAGCCTCAGTTTTCCTTTCCACGAAAGTAAATAAGAACTGAGAAAAGCTATCGGATTTTCAGGAAGCCTTACAAGTCTTCCATCTGTGTATATGAACCTCTTCCTTGCTTTGTCAGAGCTCCTGTAGAGCTTACTCTCAATTTCAAGCTCTTTCACAAGGTTTAGAGTGTAGGGTTTTCCATCAAGAAAGCCATTTGGCCCTGTTTCTATTATGTAACCATCCTCATGGAGCGTTTTCATCTTACCGCCGCAAGTTTCTTCCCTTTCAAAGACTTTGACTTCAGCTCCACCCTTTCGTAGGTAGAAAGCTACTGAAAGTCCGGAAATTCCAGCTCCTATAACGGCAACCTTCACAAATCCTCCCCTAAACAGTTTAGTGTTTTCTTAATTTATCAATTTCCAAAACAATTGCATCTATCAGAAGAGGACTTTTGTGGTCAAGCTTCACTCTCCTATAGTCCAGTCCAAATTCCTGTGCAACCTCTCCATATTCAATGTCAAGCTCAAAAAGGGTTTCAATGTGCTCTGAAACAAAGCTTATCGGGAAAACAACGACCTCTTTTCTTCCCTCTTCTGAAAGCTTTTTTAAAACCTCCTCAGTTGATGGCTCAAGCCACTCTATCGGGCCAACCTTACTCTGATAGGAAATCCTGTATGGAACGTCTGGAAACTTCTCCATCACAGATTTTGCCGTGTCCTCAATCTCTCTTACGTAGATATCTCCCTGCTCAACAAAGTATTTTGGAAGACTATGGGCTGAAAAGAGTATCAGAGGCTCCTTTAGGTCTTTGAGCTCTTTTTCAATTAAATTCTGAATCCACCTTATATAGAAAGGATTTCTGCACCAGGATTTGACAAAAGTGTAGTTAACTTTTCCTCCTAAAAACTTTTCAACATCTCTGAAGCAAGCCCCAGCAGTTGCAGTTGAGTACTGGGGATAGAGTGTGAGAACATAGAGTTTATCTGGACTGTACTTCTCAATTTCCCTGGCAACTCTTTCAAGTAGAGGTTCCGAGTAGAGCATTCCAACAAAAGTTTTAAGCCCTGTCTTCTCTTCAATTAGCTCAGCCTGTTCCTGAGTGTATTTCACAAGAGGGCTTCCACCACCGATTGCCTCGTACTGGGGTTTTACCTTTGGAGCTCTTAAGCTCGAAATCAGATAGGCTAAAGGTTTCTGAAGAAAAGCAGGAACTCCAAAGTTTATAAGGTCTCTATCTGAAAAAAGTCTATAAAGGAAAGGCTGAATTTCTTTAATAGAAGATGGAGCTCCCATGTAAGTTAAAAGAACAGCTTCTTTCATCTATTCTCCAATTATTTTAATAATAACTCTCTTTGGTCTCTGACCGTCAAATTCAGCGTAAAAGATCTCCTGCCAGGGACCAAGGTCTAACTCTCCATTAGTTATCGGAAGAACCACTTGAAGGTGAACTAAAAGGTTTTTAAGGTGAGCATCTCCGTTAACCTCACCAGTCCTGTGGTGTCTATAGTTTGACTTAAACGGTGCAAGCCTTTCCAACCACTCCCAGATATCTTCGTGGAGTCCTTCCTCATCGTCCTGAATAATGACCGCTGCTGTCAGATGCATCGCAGAAACAAGGCAAAGACCCTCTTTAACACCAGACTTTTTGACAGCTTCTTTTACAGTATCTGTTATTCTGATGAGCTCCCTTATTTTTTTGGTATTGAACGTCAAGTACTCGGTATAGGCTTTCATCTCACCTCCGAATAGCTTAAAAGCAATGATACCAAAAGTTTCGAACATGATTTTTCGAATTTTATGCTATTATCATAGCTATAGCATTCTCGAGGAGGAGGAAATGTACGACGTTGTAATCGTCGGAGGAGGTCCAGCAGGACTTTCCTGCGCTCTAACGCTTGCAGATGGAGCAAAGAGATTCGATTTTGCTAAAGGAAAGAAATTTGTTGTCATTGATTCAGTAAATTCTGATGCTCTTAAGGCAGTTCTTAACAACGTTCCAGGCATAAAGAAAGGGACAACAGGAGAAGAGTATCTTAAGTTTCTGACAGCACAGGTTGAAGAATTTGAAGAGGTTAACCTCGTTGAAGGAGAGGTTTCTGAAATCTCAGGGAAGAAAGGAAACTTTACAGTGGTACTCTCTGACGGTAGGAAACTTCAGGCAAAACTTGTTGTCCTCGCTACAGGTTTTCACTCTTTTGAAATAAAGTGTGATGGTGTTGAGGTTATCCCCCATCCAAAAACTCCAAGACCTGGAAAAATCGCGCTTAAACCTACAAAAGAGGGAATCTTCGTTGCAGGTCTTGCTGCCGGTGTAATTACAATGATTGTTGCTGCAGTTGGAAGCGGCGTTGAGGTAGCCTGCGACATACTTTCAGAGTGGGCTGGAAAAATTGTTGTAGGTCACGACTCAATAAAACAATAAAGAGTAAAGGAGAGAAAGGATGGCGGTTGCATTCATCTTTCCTGGTCAGGGTTCTCAGTACAGTGGAATGGGAAAAGAGCTTTTTAACGCTTTCCCGGAAGCAAGAGAGGTATTTGAAGAAGCTTCTGAAGGCGCAAAAGTTGACATAGCAAAGCTTTGTTTTGAAGCTCCAGAAGAGGAGCTAACCCTTACATATAATGCACAACCAGCAATATTCTCCGTCAGTATGGCAGTCTTAAAAGTCCTTGAGAAAGCTGGCTTTGACGAAAAACCGGTTATAGTTGCAGGTCACTCCCTCGGTGAGTTTTCTGCTGCCGGCGCAGCTAAGGTATTTTCTGTTCACGATGGAGCTCTCCTTGTAAGAAAGAGAGGAGAGTTTATGCAGGAAGCTGTACCACCCGGTGTTGGTGGAATGACAGCAGTAATAGGACTCCCTTCTGAGAAAATAGAGGAAGTTCTAAAAACCGTTGAATCTGGATTCATTCAGGTGGCAAACTACAACAGCCCAGAGCAAACAGTAATCTCTGGGGAGATTAAAGCCCTTGAAGAGGCTGAGGAAAAACTCAGAGAAGCTGGCGCAAAAAGAATCGTAAGGCTTGCAGTTTCAGCTCCCTTTCACTCAGAGCTCATGAAACCTGCTGCAGAAAAGCTAAAAGTCCTGATGGAAGAGATTACGTTCAAAAACGCTGAAGTTCCAATTATCAACAACGCCGACGTTAAGCCCATGAAAAATCCAGAAGAGATAAAGGACTCCTTTTACAGACAGATGTTCTCTCCAGTCAGATGGGTTGAGGACGTTTTAAAGATGAAGGAAATGGGGATTGACACTTTCTACGAAATTGGCCCAAAGAATGTTCTGAAGGGACTCATAAGAAGAATCGATAGAAGTCTGAAAGTCATAAACGTTGAAAAGCCAGCAGACATAGAGAAGCTTTTAAACCAAACCTAAGGAGAGAAATGCTCTCTGAAACAGCACTTGAAATACTGAAAGCAAGGTATCTGAGGGCAGGGGAGACCCCCGACGAGATGTTCAGGCGGGTTGCAAAGGCAGTTTCAATGGGGGAGCTCCTCTATCACCCTCCCCAATTTGCAGAGAAGTGGGAAGAGAAGTTTTACACTGTAATGAAAAACCTTGAATTTCTTCCAAACTCTCCAACGCTGATGAATGCCGGAACGGAGCTTGGCCAGCTTGCTGCCTGCTTTGTTCTACCTGTTGAAGACTCGGTCGAGGAAATCTTTAATTCTGTCAAGTTGATGGCAATAATCCAGAAAAGCGGTGGAGGAACAGGTTTTTCCTTCTCTCATCTGAGACCAGAAGGAGATATTGTCAAACTGACAAACGGTATAGCCTCTGGCCCCGTTTCATTCATGAGGGTTTTCGACTGTGCAACAGACTCGATAAAGCAGGGAGGGAAAAGACGTGGAGCAAACATGGGGGTTCTCTCTATACACCACCCCGATGTCAAAAAGTTCATAACCTGTAAAAGAGACAAGAAAAGCTTTCAGAACTTTAACATATCTGTTGCAGCAACGGATGAGTTCTTTGAAAAAGTAAAGAGTAATGGAGAGATGGAACTTAAAAACCCAAGAAACGGTGAGGTCTGGAAAAGAGTAAAAGCAAAAGATCTGTTTGACCTTATAGCAGAGTCTGCCTGGGATTCAGGAGACCCCGGAATTCTCTACATAGATGAAATAAACAGGAAAAATCCAACTCCAGACCTTGGAAAAATAGAGGCAACAAACCCCTGTGGAGAAGTCCCTCTCCTTCCTTACGAGGAATGTAACTTAGGTTCAATAAACCTTGCAAAAGTGATAAAGAACGGACAAATAGATTGGGAAAAACTTGAAGAACTGGTAGAAATTAGCGTCAGATTTCTTGACAATGTAATAGATGTTAACAGGTATCCAGCAAAAGAGATAGAAGTCATGGCAAAAGGAAACAGAAAAATAGGCCTCGGAGTGATGGGATTTGCCGAGCTCTTAATAAACATGAAAATCCCTTACAACAGTAATGAGGCTTTAGAACTTGCAGAAAAAATAATGTCCTTTATAAACAAAAAAGCTTTTGAAACTTCCGTTAAGCTTGCAGAGAAAAAGGGTAGTTTTCCCAACATAGAAAAGAGCATCTACAAAGGAAAAAAGGTTAGAAACGCCACAAGAACAAGCATTGCTCCTACTGGAACAATAAGCATGATTGCAGGAACAACCCCAAGCATAGAACCTCTCTTTGCCATAGCCTATGTAAAGAGGATTCTCGAGGACAGAGCAGCCGTTCAGATAGACCCATTTTTCCTTAAGTATGCTGGAAACACACTCTCGGAAGAACAGCTAAGAGAGATTCTGAAAACAGGAAGTATTCAAAAAATCCCTGGAATTCCAGAAGATGTAAAAAGGATTTTCATAACAGCTCTTGATATACCTCCAGAATGGCACGTTAAGATGCAGGCAGCTTTTCAAAAGTATACGGACAACTCTGTTTCAAAGACTGTAAACTTACCGTACAATGCTACAGTTGAAGACGTTAAGAAAGTTTTCTGGCTGGGATACCAGTTAAAGTTAAAAGGAATTACTGTCTTTAGATACGGTTCAAAAGAAGGAGTGATAGAATTTGGGATTGAAAACCTAGAGATTGAAAAACTTATAAAAAGTAAAGCGTGCAGTTGTCAACTTTGATTTTGGAGGCTCTACTTTGAGGAAGCTTTCACTCGTTGCCATTTTGTCTTCACTTCTTTTTTCCTGTGGTAGTGGTGGGGGTAGTGAAAATATAACTATAAGTGGAAAGGTTGTTGCAAGTAGTGTAAAGGGTTTAAAAGTATGTATAAAGAACTCCGATACTTGTAGTCTGACGGATGAGAATGGAAACTTTTATCTTAAATCGCCTGCTCCTTTCCCTACCTTAAACTTTTACGTAGATAACATTCTGCTTGCAGACTACACCCTTAAGGAAAACGGAGAGATCATAACTCCTTTTAAGATGGCGGAAGGAAATGAAACTGTTGGAGATATTCTTTCAAAGATTATTCACGCTTTTGGCGGTGACGTTAACGGTACAGAACCTGTAATTGACCTTAGCAATATATCCGATGTATCTATAAATGATCAATCTATCGATTCAACCAATTCAATAGAAGATTACCTTAGATCGGGAGAAACTGTAAAGGTAGAGTTTTATAGTGATGGAAAGACTTACGCAGTTGAGTGCTATCCATCAAACTCAACTGTTAAACTTTGTGAAGACTCAAACTGCACCTCCGTAAACTACCGTCAGTGGCTCGTCCTTATTTATATGGATGGTGATAATTCTCTTGGCAGTACAAGAGAGAACTCTTACGTCTCTTTTGACCTCTCCGAGATGGAAAATGTCCTCTTTCCACCTCAGGTAAAGGTTGTTGTTCTTGTTGACTACTATGGAGATACGGGAGGAGAAATATATGAAACAGACGACACCGGAAAGCTGGAAAAAGTAGCCGATACTAACGAACTTAACATGGGAGATCCAGAAACGCTGGTTAACTTTGTTAAAGAGTATATGGATAAATATCCGTCTCCAAAGAGAGCTCTAATCTTCTGGGATCACGGAGATGGCTGGAGGTCTGTAAACTATCAAACAAGGTTTTCAGCAATTGACGAAACAGATGGTGATACACTCTTTATGTTTGAAACCGAAAATGCTCTAAAATATTTAAGTGACAATGGCTACAAGATTGATCTTATCGGTTTTGATGAATGTTTAATGGGAATGATTGAACCACTTTACGATATAAAGGACTTCGCTGAGTATTTTGTTGCTTCAGAAGCTCTTGAACCGGCAGATGGCTGGAATTACGAAAGAGTTTTTGGAAAGCTTTCCTCAAACCCTTCATCTTCTCCTGAAGAGTTTGGAAAGATGATTGTTGATTCCTTCAAGGAAGAGTATGAATATTATAACTCCGACCTGACTCTAACCCTCTTTAAAAGTAGCGATATTGACTACATAGTTAACAATCTCAATCAGTTCGTCAGCTATTTGGATAGCACCAATTACGAAAACTTTAAGAGTGCAAGAGAAAACTCCTGGGAAGTTCCGAACTGGGAAGGTGGAAACTATGTTGACCTTTACTCTTTTTTGAGCAACTTTTCTTACGACAGTGCAGTAAACATAAGGCTTAAAATAGATAGTCTTTACAAGTTCAGGAAAGGAAACTTGAACGGAATTTCTATCTACTTCCCAATTAGCGAAAGCAATATAGATGAATGTTACTATGTGGCTTATCCTCAAACCTGCGAATTTAATGGAGAAATTGTTAATGGTTACTACAATCCGTTTACAGATACGGAATGGGACGAGTTCCTAAAAGAATATTATACCTTGACGGAGTGAAGATGAAACTTTTAAGGAAATTTCTGAATTTTACTCTCGTTGTTCTCTTCTTCTCTTCCTGCTCTTCTGTTACATTGAACGGAGAAGCTCGTTTCAGGCTCGAAACGATCGGTAATATAAAAAAGAACTGTAATAGATTCACTGGTAAAGAAGTTGTTATAAGAGCCAAATATATGGGATGGAATTGTCCTGCAGAATGTAGGAATCCTGGAATTACAAGGTCGGACTCCTGTATAGTTGATTCTACCGGTTGTATCTACTTAGAAGCAACAGGGGGGCTTGATCCTCTTACAGATCGGGGAAAAAGATACCTCTTTAAAAGCATTGTGAAAAAGTTTAACAATACCTGCTACCTAAAGGTTGTAAAGGCTGATGAAACTAAGTGAATTTGAACTCATAAGCAAGTTGACAAAAAAGCTTTCTTGTCCTTCTGAAAAAGTTGTAGTAGGGATTGGTGATGACGCTGCTGTTGTGAAGTTAAACGACTCTTACCAAATCATTACTTCAGATGCTCTTGTTGAAAACTCCCACTACAAAAGAAAGTGGATAGGTAGGATTCCAGAGCTTTACTATTACTTAGGAAGAAAACTTTTATCAATCTCTGTAAGTGATGTTGCCTCTATGGGAGGAGCCCCCGAGTTTGCAATAGTTAACTTAGGAGTATCCAGTCAATCAGAGGAAAAATTATTAGAATCGCTTTACGATGGTCTTTCAGATGCTTGTAAGGATTACAACGTGTCAATTATTGGAGGAGATACGGTAGCTTCAGAAACGGAATTTTTTGACTCAACACTTACAGGAAAGAGCAAAGGCTACATGTTAAGATCTTCAGCAAAACCTAAGGATTTGGTTGCAGTAACAGGAACCTTTGGAGATAGCAGAGCTGGACTTGAGATTCTTTTGGAAAACAGACCGATTGACAATTATCTTATTGAAAGGTTTCTCAATCCGTCTGCAAGAGTAGAAGAAGGTAGAGAGGCTTTAAGCCTTGGCGTTCGGTGTGGAACAGATGTTAGCGATGGACTGATCTTTAACCTCTATACGATTTCTGAGAGTTCCGGGGTAAAAATAAAAATTTTCAGTGATAGAATACCTCTTTCTGAAAGGCTTATTTCCTACGCAAGTAGCCGTGAAAAGGCTCTTCAATATGCCCTGTTTGGTGGAGAGGATTACGAACTCATAATTACCTTTCCTGAAAATCTACTTGATAGTGTAGAAAGAATTGGATTTAAGGTCATAGGAGTTGTCTCCGAAGGGAGCGGTGTTTTCGTTGATGGAAAAAAAGTTCAGAAAGTCGGATTTGACCACTTAAGGAGAACAGAATGAACATACTGGATGCCATCATACTGGGAATAGTTGAAGGAGTTACCGAATTCCTTCCCATCTCTTCAACGGGACACATGATTTTAGTTTCTTACCTTCTCGGATTGAAACAGAACTCCTTTGAAAAAACTTTTGAAATTGCTATTCAGCTTGGAGCTATCCTGGCAGTGGTCTCCATCTACAGAGAAAAGCTCACCCACAATCTTGAACTGTGGAAAAAGTTAATCGTAGCCTTTATTCCCACAGGGATAATAGGCCTTGCGTTACACCACTACGTTGAAAAGCTGTTCAACCCGTTTGTTGTCAGCGTTGCGCTAATATTCTGGGGAGCAGTTTTTATCGTAATCGAGCTCCTATATAAAGAGAAAGAACATCACATATCTGAACCCGAAAAGATAAGTTATCTAAAGGCTGCAATGATTGGAATTTTTCAATCCCTTGCAATGGTTCCGGGAACATCCCGTTCCGGAGCCACCATCATAGGTGGTCTTCTCCTTGGAATGAAAAGGGTAGCTGCAACAGAATTCTCCTTCCTCTTAGCCATTCCAACAATGTTTGCTGCAACAGGTTTTGAAATGGTTAAGAACTTTAAAGAATTTACCCCAGAAGGTGGTGTTGTTTTACTCGTTGGCTTTGTTACAGCTTTCGCATCTGCCTACATTTCAGTTAAGTGGCTTTTAAACTTTATAAAAACCCACACATTCATTCCATTTGGAATTTACAGGATTGTTATAGGTTTTCTCTTTCTAAAACTGTTCTTGTTATAATTCCAAAAATAGACAATGGGTAGCTTCTCATTAAGATGCTACTTGTGGGAATCTCTACTTGAGACCCCTTAGGGATTCTGAACCTGCTAAAGCAGGTTCAGAGTGACGATAAAGCATTTTTTGCACAGAATACCAGACTATGGAACGGAAGTATGACAGTAAATATTATTGATCTTTTAAAGGAAGTCGTTGAACGTAAAGCGTCAGACCTTCATATTGCACCCGGAAGTCCTCCAAGATTGAGAATTAACGGAAAGCTAATTCCCGTTGAAGGTTATGGCGTCCTTTCTCCATCAGACACCAAACAACTCATATACAGTGTCCTAACCGATTTTCAAAAGAAAAGGTTAGAAGAAGACCTGGAGTTGGATTTCTCTTTTGGAATAAAAGGACTTGCAAGATTCAGAGGTAATGCTTATTATCAAAGAACAACCTTAGCTGCTGCCTTCCGTTTGATTCCTTACGAAGTTCCAAAATTTTCAGAACTTGGATTACCGCCAGTAGTAGAAAATTTTGCTCATAAAGATAAAGGACTTGTACTTGTTACAGGTCCTACAGGTTCAGGTAAATCAACAACTCTTGCTTCTTTGATAAATATCATTAATGAAACCTATCCATACCACATTATAACGATAGAGGATCCCATAGAGTTTGTTTATGAACATAAGAAATCCCTTGTAACTCAAAGAGAACTGGGAGTAGATACAAAATCCTTTGCAAATGCCTTAAGAGCTGCTCTTCGTGAAGATCCAGACGTTATTCTGGTCGGTGAGATGAGAGATCCTGAAACAATTGAAGCTGCTCTCACCGCAGCCGAAACTGGGCACCTTGTGTTTTCTACTCTACATACAAATTCAACTATAGAAACAATTAACCGTATAATCGATGTCTTTCCCCCAGAAAAACAAGTTCAAGCTAGAATTCAGTTATCTTTCGTTCTGGTCGGTGCTATTGCCCAAAAACTTCTAAGGAGAAAAGACGGAAAGGGACGGGTCGCCGCTGTAGAAGTTTTTATTCCTACTCCCGCTATAAGAAATCTCATAAGGGAAAACAAACTTCATCAAATATACTCGTTAATGCAAACAGGACAGGCTGCTACAGGAATGATAACTATGAATCAATCACTTGCAAAGTTATACACTGAAGGTCTTATAACTATTGAAGAAGCCAAAAAGGTATCTCCAGATGTAAGGGAACTTGAATCACTTATCAAAGCCTATTCTAAAAGATAGCGATGGCAATATACACATACGTTGGCAGAGATGTTCTTGACAGAAGGAGAAAAGGAAAGATAGAAGCAGACAATGAAGAACTGGCAAGGGAGCTTCTTTTCTCTAGAGGAATAGTTCGCATAGAAAAGCTTAAAGAAGATAAGTCATTTTTCAAAACTGAATTAGACTTTTCCTTCCTCAATAGAGTAACTCTAAAAGACATTCTTGTATTTACCAGACAACTGTACGCCATGGTACATGCAGGTATTCCCATTGTCGCTGCACTTAAAGTTATAAAAGAGCAAATCTCAAACAAAAGACTTAAACAAATCACTGGAGATCTTGCTTCCCATATTGAAGAAGGTGGAAGGTTTTCAACTGCCCTTTCAAAGTACAAGAATGTTTTTGGAGATCTTTACATTAGTATGATAAAAGCAGCAGAAGAGTCAGGTACACTGGAAGAAACTCTTAAAAAACTATCGGACTACCTTGAAAAAATTGAAAAACTTAGAGGAAAAATCAAAAGTGCCCTCTCTTACCCCGTTTTCGTTCTGGTGATAACTACAATAATAGTAGGAGGTATTCTCGTTTTTGTAGTTCCTACGTTTAAAGCTCTCTATGAGGATTTAGGAGGCGAGCTTCCAGCTCTTACACAGCTTGTAATCAACACAAGTAACTTTTTGAGAGACTATATTGGTTGGATTGTTTTGGGATTTGTTGTGACTATTGTTCTACTGATTCAATTACGAAAAATCAAGCAAGTAAGATATGTAATGGATTCATTCTTTCTCCGCCTTCCAATTTTTGGAGAACTAATCCTAAAATCTAACATTGCGAGTTTCTCTCGAACACTGTCTTCAATGATCGGAAGTGGTCTTAACATCCTCGATGCGCTTTCAATAGCAGGAGAAACAGCAAACAATGAAGTTTTGAGAAAAGCTATAGATGGAGTCAGAGAACAGGTTGAAAAAGGAGTCAGTATCTCAGTTGCACTTTCAAGATACAAAGTTTTTCCACCAATGCTCATTAATATGGTAGCAATTGGAGAAGAGGCAGGAACCTTAGATGAGATGCTAACCAAAGTTGCCGACTTCTACGAAGAGGAAGTAGATAGAACTGTTGATGCTTTGACATCTTTGATAGAACCAATGATGATGGTAATCATAGGAGGAATTATCGGATTTATCATCATCGCTATGTATCTACCAATTTTCAAGATGGGAGAACTACTAAAGTGATTCTTTCCTTCTCAATATTGCGTTTTCTGGAATTTTCAGTTCATCCTCTAGTTCTAAAACAGCTATCTGATTCGGATGAGCAACTTCTACCACTTCAAGTGTATCTTTCCTGAAAATCCGAATGCCTCTTATAAAGGTCTTTCTTGTTTTAGCATCTGGAGTAAAAATCTCTACTTCATCACCAACCTTTAATGCATTTCTTACATTCCACTTTCCATCTTTAAAGACTGCAAGAAACTTGTAGTTTCTTATGTAGGAACTTGTCTCGTAGTGCTGGAGATTCTTTCCGTTTCCTGAAAGAAATCCTATGGTGTAAGGTCTGTGACTAACTTTTTTAAGCTCTTCAAGGAGAAGTGGAAGTTCTTTTCTGAATGTTTCCCTGTCATTTAAAATCAGATCAACAGCTCTCCTATAAACACTCGTTGTAACAGCAACGTAGTAGGCACTTTTTACTCTTCCCTCAATTTTCAAAGAATCAACACCAGCATCTATCAGCTCTCCAAGAAGTGGAAGAGCACAGAGATCCTTTGAGTTGAATATATATGTCCCTTTTTCATCCTCCTCTATCGGTATAAACTCTCCCGGACGGGTCTCTTCAACGAGATAGTACTTCCATCGACAGCTTTGAGAACACGCACCCTTATTACTTTCCCTGTAAGAGAGGTAATTGGAAAGAAGACATCTTCCAGAGTAAGCCATACACATTGCTCCGTGGACAAACACCTCGACTTCCATATCTGGGACTCTCTCTTTGATTTCCCTTATCTCATCTATTGAGAGTTCCCTCGCAAGGACAACTCTGCTTACCCCAAGGTCTCTATAAACCTTCACAGCTCTATAGTTTGTGGTGTTTGCCTGCGTGCTTATGTGAACATCAACTTCAGGGGCTATATCCTTAACTGTGGAAAGAACACCCAGATCTGAGACGATGAACGCATCTGGATGAAGTTCCTTAACCTCTTTTATAAACGTCTCTATTCCTTCAAAATCGGAATTTCTCGCAAAAGCATTCAACGTTACATAAACCTTTCTGCCTCTTTTGTGGGCGTAATCGATTCCTTCCGCCATCTCTTCAATGGTGAAGTTGTTCGCCTTTGCCCTGAGGTTAAAAAGTTTACCTCCAAGGTAAACTGCATCAGCTCCGAAATCTATTGCAAACCTTAGCTTTTCAAGATTTCCTGCCGGTGAAAGGACTTCAGGTTTCATTCATTTCCCATGAAAATGTTTTTTCTATGTGAGAAAATATAAGCAATTCCCTTCAACAGACAATTAAACATTAAAAAGGAGGCTAAATATAAGATGTGGAACAACCCTTTAACATGGCAAATATTAACAGCAGTCATAGGAGGTATAACAATTATATTAGGTATTTCTCAAGTCATTTTAATTAGAAAGAAGAAAGAACTCTGTTATGAATTATTACAGAATATACCACTAATAAAAATCGATAGCAATGTTAAGAACAGAATAGAAATATTCTTTGACGGAAAGAATGTTAGTGATGTTTCTTTAATTTTATTTAGAATTATCAATTCTGGAAATGTTCCCATAACTAGAGACGATATCATTAAACCTATCATTGTAAACTTTGGTGATAACTCTAAGATCCTAGAACTTTCTATTGAGAGAAAAAAACCACCTAACATAGAAATGGACATTATTACTAAAAAAATTTTGTTCAAATAAATCCCACTCTTTTAAATCCAAAAGATAATATAACTTTTAAAGCTTTAGTAAGTCAGCTCGAGAAAATACAAGTGACTGCCCGCATTGTTGATGTAAAAGAAATCAAAGATTTAACGTATAGAAGAGAATTATATAAGAGCATATTAGAAAACACGTCTATACCACCATTATCTCCATATCTTGCTCTAACCAAACTCATCAAAGAAATAATCTTTAAGAGATAATTTCTTGCTAATAAGTTCAAGAAAATATTAAAGGGAGGGGGCAGAAGCCCCCACTACAATTAATCTTCAAGAGTTGAAAGGTCTCCTGGATCCATTCCCAGTTCTTTGGCTTTGAGAACCCTTCTCATGATCTTACCGCTTCTTGTCTTTGGAAGTTTATCCACAAACTCAATTTCTGATGGGACTGCAAGAGCTCCAAGCTCCATCCTAACGTGGTATTTGAGATCGTTAACGAGTTTCTCAGAAGCGCTGTAACCCTCCTTGAGAATTACAAACGCTTTGATTGTCTCTCCCTTAACAGGATCAGGCTTACCAATAACAGCAGCTTCTGCAACCGCTGGATGGGAAACAAGAGCTGACTCAACTTCCATCGTTCCTATTCTGTGTCCGGAAACGTTGATAACGTCATCCGCCCTACCAAGGATCATTATGTAGCCGTCCTTATCCTTAACTGCAACGTCTCCAGCTGTGTAACAGTTTGGAATGGTGTTCCAGTACTGCTCGTACCTTTCTGGGTTCTTGAAAATAGTCCTCATCATGGAAGGCCATGGATACTTAATAACAAGGAATCCACCTTTGTCAGCCTCAACAGGATTTCCTTCTTTATCAACAACATCTGCAATAACACCGGGAACAGGTTTACCAGCTTTACCTGGTTTCATTGGAAGGCCATCGATTGTTGTAATCATCACAGCACCGGTTTCTGTCTGCCACCATGTATCAACAATTGGACATTTTTCTTTACCAATAACTCTGTAATACCAGAGCCATGCTTCTGGGTTGATAGGTTCACCAACAGAACCAAGAAGTCTGAGAGATGAAAGATCATACTTGTTAGGCCACTCTTCTCCAGCTTTCATGAACATCCTGATAGCAGTTGGTGCTGTGTAGAAGATGTTTACACCGTACTTTTCAATTATCTTCCACCATCTTCCAAAGTCTGGATAGTTTGGAGCTCCTTCTGCAATAACCTGTGTAGCTCCAGCAACAAGAGGTCCATAAACGATATAGCTGTGTCCTGTAATCCATCCTGGGTCAGCAGTACACCAATAAACGTCATCCTCTTTCAGGTCAAAAATAGTCTTCATTGAGTAGTAAGTTCCAACCATGTATCCACCAGTTGTGTGGAGAACACCCTTCGGCTTACCTGTAGAACCAGATGTGTAGAGAATGAAGAGAGGATCTTCTGCATCCATCACTTCTGGCTCACAGTAGTCAAGGTGTCCATCGATAAACTCGTAGAAATCAACTTCCTTTTCACCAATAAGGTCAACCTTTGGCTCCAGCCTTCTCAGAACAACAACCTGCTCAACGAATGGAAGATCCATAATTGCTTCGTCAACAATTCTCTTGAGAGGAATTGCTCTTCCTCTTCTAATCGTTACGTCTGCTGTGATTACAAGCTTTGCTTCTGCATCCTCTATCCTGTGTCTGAGAGCTGGAACGCTGAATCCTGCATAGACAACTGAGTGGATAGCTCCAATCCTTGCACAGGCAAGCATTGCAGCAACCTGCTCAACAACAAGAGGCATGTAGATTACGACTCTGTCTCCCTTCTTGATTCCGGCAGCCTTCAGAGCATTTGCCAGTTTGTTTACCAATCTGTAAAGTTCACCGTAGGTAACAACCTTTTCGTTTCCAAGCTCATCTTCCCAGAAGAACGCAACTTTGTTTTTCTTTCCATTCTTGACGTGTCTGTCAAGAGCGTTGACAGTTATGTTTGTCTTTCCACCAACAAACCACTTTGCATAAGGGTAGTTCCACTCAAGAACCTTTTCCCACTTTTCGTACCAGAAGAGTTCTTCGGCAACACTTGCCCAGAATTTTTCAGGATCTTCCTTGAACCTGCTGTACTCAGCTTCGTAGTCCTTTACGTTTGCCTTTTCTACAAACTCTTTTGGCGGATAGATAACGTTTTCCTTTTTCAGCAGGTGGTCGAGCTTCTCTTCTGCCATGGTTACCTCCTTTTATGTGGTTTAAATGTTAACTGCTTTTTTCCAGTTAATTCCTGTTTTTACAAAGTAGAGAAAGACAAAGGCAGAAATAAGACAGTCACACATAGCATCGTGCCTCTTTTCCACTTCAATTCCGAGCTCTTTCGCCATCTCATCGAGACTCTTTTCCTCTGATATACGGCTGGTTAGATACCTTTTCCTTAGACTCAACTGGTAGAGCTGCTGAAGATCTATGTAGGGGTTAAGAATCTCAAAACCGAAAAACTTCTTTGTGTATTTTGAAATCATTGCTATATCAAACGTTACAAAGTAACCCAGGAGTACTGTTCCTCTTATGTAATCAAGGAAATCAGGCAAAACCTCTTTTATGGATGGAGCATTCTGGAGTTCCTCTTCCCTGATCCCATGAATCAACACATTTTCCTTATCTAAATTTCTCCCAGGTTTAACAAGAGTGTAAAACGTAGTTGAAAAATCAACTTTAAAATCGATTATCTTCACTGCTCCTATTGAAATGATTTCATCATTTTTGAAATCAAGCCCAGTTGTTTCGAGATCAAAAGAACAGAAAACAACGTTCTCTGGTTTACTAAGGTTAACCTCTTTAAAAAATCTCTTAAAATGAGGATTATTTCTGTACATAAACTTTTTTATTTCTCTAACAACACCCATTTATACCCTCAATCTAAAGTGAACTCCCAGCATCTCCTGAAATCTTGAGATTACTTTAAAGGCATCTTTTAGTAAATCTCTTTCAAACTTTGTTAATTTATCTGGATTTATGTAATTATCTGGCTTCAGCCCTTTGCTAATTTTATCCAACTGATTCTTCAGTCTAAGAGCTTGGAGAAATTTAAAAGTTTCAATAAGCTCTTCGCTAAAATCCTTTCCTATCCGATCCTTTAGAAGTTTCAATCTCTCTACCGTGTTTGTTTCACTTATGCCATTTTCAAGAGCAAGTACCCGAACACCCTGAGTGATGGGAAAAATTCCACCTCTCTTGAGATCGAGCTCTCCCTTGTGTTCTCCACTCTTTTCAAGGACAAACCTCTGAAAAATGTTCAGAGGAAGTGTTGCCTCAAGGACTTTATAGACCATCGCCACAAGGAAATTTCTGTAGTTCTTTGCCAGTTTATTTACAAAATCCCGGAGTTCCTCTGCCAAACTCCTATCTCCATAGACAGGTCTAAAGTCAAGAAAGATACTCGATTTCAGGATACTTTTCCCATCCGGTCTGGAAAACCACTCTTCAAGAGTATATTTCCAGCCATCAAAAGATTTCACCCACTCTGAATTGGAAGCCATAACTTTTCCAGGACACTCTGGAAAGCCTATTTCAAGCAAAATTTCTGTTATGGCTTTCCCAAGCTTTAAGAAATACTCTCTCTCCTCTGGATTCCTGTAGATTATTGCGTTATCAATATCGGTCTTTATCGTTTGCTCTCTTCTCCCTTCACTACCAAGAACCAGAAATGCGAAATCACCTGTCGGCTTTCCAACTCTTTCAAAAGCAAGTTCTACAGCCTTTTTAATGAACTTGTCGTTTATTTCACTTATGTAACGTTGGAGAATTACTATGTCCTTTCCTGTCTTAAAGAGAGGTTCTATTGCCTCCTCTACAGAAAGGAAAAGCCGTTTAAGGTTTTTAATCTCCTTTTCAGCCTCTATCTCTTTTGCAAGGAAAACAAAGTTTCTCGACTGCTGAATAAAAATTGTTCTATCTTCCAGAACTCCAATTATTTCTCCATTTTCAACTACTGGAAGCCTTTTTACATTGTTGTTAATCATTTTTATAATTGCTTCAAAGACAAAATCATTACTATTTATCATTAAAACAGGAAAAGTGGCTATCTCTTTTGCTTTTACATCTAATGGATTCAATCCTTTTGCAACAACTTTTGTCTTTATATCCATATCTGTGATAATTCCAGTCTTTTTTGATTTAACCAGACAGTAGGAAGTCCCTTTCTCTACCATTTTTTCTGCTACAACTTTTATGTTTTCACCTTCCTCACAGAAAACAGGAGGACTAAGTCTCAACTCTCTAACAGGAAGAAGTGATATAGTGTCCTCTACACCTGGCTGAATCTTTCTATAACCTTCACTGAGCCTTTCAATAGTTGTCTTTGTGAAAAACTCCTTAAACTGTGGGTATTCCTCCAGAATTTTTTCAAAAACTTCTCGGGGAATCATGTAGAGAATCGAATCTTCAGCAGCCTTTACAGTAAACGTTGAAGGCTCTTTGAATATTATCGATGAAGCTCCAAAGAAATCTCCCTTTTCAAGAATATCAACGACTTTTCCATCCTTCTTAACAATACAGCTTCCTTTAACAATTATGTAGAGATACTTAACCTCTTCACCTTCTTTCAAAATTTCTGCATCTCTTCTCACATAATCGGCAACAATCGCTTTAGCTAAAAACTTCATCTCTCCTTCAGGTAAATCTTTAAAAGGCTCTATTGTTTTAAACAGCTTTACTGGATCAAGCATGTTCTCTCCTGACTTAGACTAAAAAGCAGGGAGGGAGGTGCCTCCCTGCCAAAGTATTTATCTACTCAGCACCAATTCCCAGATACTTCCTTACTTTCATTTCCTCAAACTTCTCTTCTGCTTCAGGTTCTTTTGTGAAGAGAGAAACGATAATTCCAACAATAAACGCTGCAGTCATTGAGATGATTGCAGGGTTCTTGTAAGGGAAGATAGGAGCAGGATTCTTGAGAATATCTACCCAAACAGTCTTACTGAGGATGATGAGAATAACTGAGAGAACAAGTCCAGTTATCATGCTTGCGACAGCTCCAGCTGTTGTAAACCTCTTCCAGGAAATGGACATGATTAAAGCTGGGAAGTTTGTACTTGCCGCAATGGCAAACGCTAAACCAACAACAAAAGCAATGTTCTGATCCTTAAACGCAATTCCAAGGACAATTGCAATGATTCCGAGGAGAAGAACAGCAATCCTTGTAATCTTTATCTCTTGCTCTTCAGAAGATTCTCCCTTCCTGATAGCACCAACATAGAGGTCGTGGGAGAGGGCACTTGCTCCAGCAAGTGTAAGTCCAGCGACAACTGCAAGGATTGTTGCAAAGGCAACTGCTGAAATGAAACCAAGGAACGCATCACCACCGAGGGCTTTGGCAAGGAGTGGAGCCGCCATGTTTCCACCCTTACCGATCGAGAGAATCTTATCAAGACCAACGAGAACAACAGCTCCAAAACCGATAACAAAAGTGAGGATGTAGAAGTATCCAATGAAACCTGTCGCAAAGAAAACAGACTTCCTTGCTTCCTTAGCGTCTGGAACCGTGTAGAACCTCATCAGGATATGAGGAAGTCCTGCCGTACCAAACATAAGAGCAAGACCAAGGGAAATAGCGTCAATCGGGTTGCTAACAAGTCCACCTGGCTGGAGCCACCTTTCACCCGCAGTTTCCTTAACGGCCTTAAAGAGCGCTTCAGGGCTAAAACCAAAGAGCGCAAGAGTCCAGATTGTCATTATTGTTGCACCGGAAAGAAGGAGAACTGCTTTGATTATCTGAACCCATGTTGTTGCAAGCATTCCACCAAAAAGAACGTAAGTAATCATCAAAGCACCAATGATGATAACCGCAATGTCGTATGGAATTCCAAATACCAATTGAATCAACTTCCCGGAACCAACCATCTGGGCAATGAGGTAGAGGATGACAACCGCTATTGAACCAAGGGCTGCAAGTATCTTTATCGGTCTAAGCTGAAGTCTGTAGGCTACAACATCGGCAAAAGTGTACTTACCAAGGTTTCTAAGAGGTTCTGCAAGCAAGAACATGATTATAGGCCAACCAACCAAGAAACCGATGGAGTAGATCAATCCATCGTAACCTTTTGTTGCAACCATACCTGCAATACCGAGGAACGAAGCAGCACTCATGTAGTCACCAGCTATGGCAAGTCCGTTCTGAAAACCGGAGATGCTCCTTCCCGCTGCATAGAATTCTGCTGCAGTCCTTGATCTTCTTGCGGCCCAATAGGTAATTCCAAGGGTTATCGCTATGAAGACTATGAAGAAACCTATAGCCACAGGGTGCATTCCAACAATAGCCTCCCCTGCAAAGGCAGGACTGCTCAATCCCAGCAACACCCCAATTGTTGTCAGTAATTTCCTTGACACTCCCATTCCTACCTCCTGAACTTTTCTCTGAGTTTTCTAACCGTCGGGTCATAATTGCTGTTTGCCCACCAGATGTAGGCACCTGTAAGAAGCCAGGAGAAAACAATTACTCCGATACCAATTATGATTCCAATTGTTGTTGCACAACCATCGCAGATAGGAGTTGAAAGAAAAGCTTTCCCGTAAGCAAGCATCAGGATAAAGGAGTAATAAACAACAAGCATAATAACAGTGAAGATTGTTACAACTCTGGTTACGTTTCCTACAAGATTCTGAAACTCTGGATCACCAAGAATTTTCAGGAGTTCTTCCTTTTTCATACCCTTCCTCCTTTAGTTTATTTACCAGAGGTAGATAGCTGAAGCTATGTACCTTTCCCCATGCTCAACAGTTCCATCATAGAGAGTCTCCTGATGATCAACTTCAAATCCAAACGTTACGTTTGGAGCAAACTTGTAAAGGATGTTTCCAAAAGCTCTCCAGTTCTTCTCGTAATCACCAGAAAGCTTTGCATCATCGTTATCAGGATCATTCATACCCGCACCGAAATTGAATCCAACCTTCTTAAATGGTTTCATACTGAGCTGGATAAATCCACCTCTTGTTTGAAGTTCCTTAACTTCTGTTCCGTCAAGATAGTGGGGGTTTGTAAACACCAGGAAATCCCTCGATGTAAGTCCTTGACCTACATAAGCTTCACCCTTCACCGCCATCGGGAAGATGAGGTTAAATGGAATGTTCCATTCAACAGCTATAAGGTAGTCATCAACATCACCTTTATAGGTTGCAATAACATTACCAGCATTGTCTTTCTTATCTATACTATCAGTTCCTTGTCTGTAAGCACCACCGAGAGCAATGTAAAGTGGTTTCCCTGTTCCAAAAGCATCACCTTTATAAAAGACTTTTGCTCCCACCCATGGCATTCTCATTCCAACATGGTCTGTTGTGGCAGTACTCTTCCACACTGTTCCAAGGATTCCAAAACCATTACCAAAGTTTTGAGTTATAGTAACCTGAGGTACTCTGTCCCAGAGGTTACCAGAAGCTCCCATGCTCAAAAAGTCAAGGGTTGATGCCATTTGAGAAGCAATAGGAATGTAGTCCTGACCGATTCTGATGTTTGTTCCCTGACCGTTGTTGAGGTTAATGTAGGAGAGTCTAATTCTGAATCCTCCATTATCATCGTTATTTACAACTTTTCCGTAAAAGTCTGCTTCGACTCTTCCTGTTACCTTCCAGTCGTCAACCTGAGGGCCGTTAATGATAAAGCCAATACGGGTATCCTTCATGTTGAAGGTAGAACGGTCTTCCCTATCACCCACAGGAAGCTTTGTTATAAACTGGTCTGTTCCCATGTTGTGGGTGTCGTAGATAGCATCAAGCTTGATTTTTCCGTAGATCTTGATGCCACTCTTTGCACCTGTTACGGCTTTTGCTCCCACTCCTTTCTGGGATTCAAGCTCTACAAGTTTTGCCTGGAGCTTTGCCATCTGCTCCTGGAGTTGCTGAATCTGGGCTTTCAAAGCCTCAACATCTTCCTGCGCAAACGAAGGAGAAACCGCAAGAGCTGCAAGCAATGTCGCAGTCAGTACCTTCCTCATAGCACCTCCTTGTTACATTTTGTTGCCAATATTGTAACAAAATTTTAAAATTTCCTTATACAAGTTGATTAGAAATAACTGTTAATTTCTTGTAAAAAACATGTTAAACGGATGTAAAAGGGAGCCATGAAAATTCTTCTGATAGAAGACGATAAAAGTGTTGCCAAAGAGATTTACGACATCTTTACCGACTACGGATTTGATGTTGAAATAGGCAGCAGTAGAGACGACATATTTACGAAAAATGGTTATTCTCTTCTCATACTTGATCTTGCCCTTCTGGGAGTTAAGGGGCTTGAAATCTGCAAGAAGGTGAAAGAACAAAAGGGTATCCCCATCATTGTTCTTAGTTCCGTTTGTGACATCAACGTTAAAGTCAGATGGTTTGAAATGGGAGCTGATGATTTTCTGGTGAAACCGTTCAGCACAAGGGAGCTCCTCGCTAGATGCATTGCCATAATGAGACGCTACAGAGAAAAGTTAAAGAACGTCCTTGAGTTTGAAGACATAATTCTGAAAAAGAAAGAGGGTAGAGTTATCATCGGCGAAAGAAGTATCGACCTGACCAGGATAGAACTCCAGATCCTGGAGCTCCTAATTAAATACCAGGAAGAAGTCCTGCCTAAGGATTTCATCCTTGAGAAAATTTGGAAAAGCAAGAAAAACGCTCGTACTCTTGACGTTTATATCCACAGGCTAAGAAAGAAGTTGGGTGAAAAAGGAAAACATCTGAAAACGCTGACAAACGTTGGCTATATACTAACCAGAAACGTTTAGTTACCGTGGCATTGGTATAACAACTGAATATGTGATGCAGAAACAGTTTGAGATACTCAAGAAGCTTAAGATTAAGAGAACCTTTCTCTTATTACCTCTATCGGTTCAGGCTTTCCTAAGTAGTAGCCCTGGGAGTAATCAACTGGGAGTGTCCACCCAAGTGTGTAAAAATTAAACCTAAAGGAGGGTGGACACATGAAAAAGAAATATGATCCAGAACTCATTAAGGATGATCTTAAAAAGCTCATCCAACAAACATTAAAAGAAGCCTTAGAAGCAGAGCTTGAAGAGTTCCTTGGCTATTCAAAGTATGAGCGTACTAATTCTAACAACTCCAGAAACGGCTATATCTCCAAGACTGTTAAAACCGCAGCTGGAGAAGTAGAGATTGAAACTCCAAGAGATAGAAAGGGAGATTTTGAACCCAAAATAGTCAAAAAACGCCAGACAGTCCTTGAAGACCTGGAGAACAAGATAATAGCCCTATATTCAAAGGGAATGACAGTAAGAGACATTCAGGAATTACTCTCCGACATGTATGGAATGGACATAAGTCCTTCTTTGATTTCAAAGATTACCGACAGACTAACTCCGAGAATAGAAGAATGGCAGTCAAGACCACTTGAAAGAATTTACGTTATCCTTTATATAGACTGCATCTTTTACAAAGTACGACAAGATGGCAAGGTAGTAGATAAAGCAGTTTACGTGGTCATAGGGGTAAATAAAGAGGGACGAAAGGAACTCCTTGGTTTTTGGATAAATGAGAGCGAAAGTGCCAGCTTCTGGTTCAAGGTACTAAATGACCTAAAAAGTAGAGGAGTCAAAGACGTTCTGATATTTAGCGTGGATAATCTGTCAGGAATAGGGAAAGCCATAAAAGGAGTATATCCTCAAGCAGAAATACAAAAATGTGTAGTTCACCAGATAAGGAACTCATTAAGATATGTATCGTGGAAAGACAAAAAAGAATTATCATCGGATCTCAAGAGGGTTTATGGAGCAGCTACACTTGAGGAAGCAGAACTTAGGATGAACGAGTTTGAAGAGAAATGGGGAAGTAAATACCCACACGTAGTAAGGAGTTGGAGAGCTAATTGGGAAGAGCTTATGGCTTACTTTAAGTATCCGCTTGAACTCAGGAAACTTATGTACACGACGAACATCATAGAGAGTATTAATAGTAAGTTCAGGAAGGTAACAGATGGAAAGAGGGTATTTCCGAGTGATATGTCAGTTCTTAAGAACCTCTATTTAGCTGCTTTGGAACTTGCGAAAAAATGGAACAGAAGTGTTATCAAGGATTGGGGTATTATTTACGGGCAGCTGTCAATAATTTTCGAGGAGAGGTTAGAGGCATGATAGAATTTACACAGTTCTATGGACACTCCCTAATCAACTCCTAACATTTTAACCATTTCGTATATATTTTGATCCGAAACAAACTCAGCAATGGTTTTTATCTTCAGTTCCTTAGAGAAAGAAACCACAGCTTCAGTTAAAATACGAGCCCCCTTATCTTCTGATATTCTCTTTATGATAGAACCGTCTATCTTCAGATAATCAACTTTCAACTTCATCAAGTGTTCAAGGTTGGAGTAACCTGTCCCGAAATCGTCAATGGCAAACTTGCATCCAAGCTCTTTTATCTTTGATATAAAACCGTAGAGGAGGTTGTAATTTTCTATCTCTTCTGTTTCAAGAATTTCAAAAGTTATTTTTGAAGGATCGGCAAATTTCTTCACCTTATTGAGTATAAACTGTACAGTTTTTTCCGAAATCAAGTCTTCAAAAGAGAGGTTTATTGAGACCTCAAATGGCAGTCTTTCGAAGTCGTTGAAAACCTTCTTAACAATATTTCTTGTTATCTTTGGATATAGTTTTGATTTCTTGGCAATTGAAAGAAACTTCCCAGGAGGGACAATGCTCCCATCTTCATCTATTAGTCTTGCAAGAGCCTCAAACTTTTCAACTTTTCCTGTCTTATTGTTTACTATTGGTTGATAAAAAGGAACTATCTTATCTTCTTCAATTGCTTTTTTAACCTTTCTAATCCACAGCATATTTTCTAAGTAGTTTTCCTTCTTTCTATCTTCACCTTTCAGGAATACAATTTTTTTCCTCTCTCTTTTCGCCTCGTTTAGTGCCATATCTGCATGTATTAACAATTTCTCCTTTTCCTCTTCTCCTTCAGCTATACCCGCCGTAAAGTTAAGAAAAATATCAAAGTCATTACACTTAAATGCTTTATCTTCCAGGGAACTAATTGTTTCACTACAGTAATCCGAAAACTCCTTTAGATTTATTTTTCCTTCCTCCAGATCATAAAGAAGTGCAAATTCGTCTGAATAGACTCTATATAGACGAACTCTTGACTCAAGCTTCTTCAATTCCTCTGCAACCTGCTTAAGAATGGAATCTCCACACTCCTCGCCGTAGAGTTCATTTAAATACCTGAAGTCAGAAATATCCATAACACATATTGCTGGTCTATGTAGCTTTTGAATGTCTTCAAGGAGTTTAATTCTGTTTGGTAATCCTGTTACTGCATCGTAGTTGAGAAGATATTGGAGCTTCTGCCTGTTCTCTTCAAGCTCAGTTATATCATGGCAGACAATTAAAAACTCTAAAATCGACTTATCCTTCTTGAAAACAGGAACAACCGTAGTGTCAATTATGCACTTTTCACCATTTTTCCTTCTTCCAACAAGCCTTCCCTTCCAGAGCTTTCCCACTTTCATTGAAGAAAGCATTTCTTTTAAGGTTTCTTTATTAGTAAAAGTCTCATAGAGGAAAGTTATTGGCTTTCCTATGATTTCATCTGCCGAAAAGCCACTCAATTCTTCAAACTTCTTGTTCGCGTAGATTATTATTCCATCAGGGTCTGTTTTGAAAATAATATTGCTTGTATCTATAGCTATTTTGTAGTCTCTCAGAAGAGTTATCGTCTCCTTCAGCTTCTCAATGGCTGTATTGAGAGTGCTTGCAACTACGGCAATTTCATCTTTCGTCTCTACTCTAAGCTTTACGTCTAAGTCTCCTTCTGAAATTCTCTTTGCTACAAAGAGTATAGAATCAAGAGAACTAACCGTTACTCTATAGATTAAGAAAACTATATAGAGTATGAACCCTGAAAGGAGAAAAAGAGCTGAACTTTTAAAAAGGAGATTACTTATGAACAACGATTTTTTATCCTCAAGAACCTTATTCAGGTAAGAAGAGGTTAAGTCATAAACTCTGAATATTTCATCAACTGTAACTGTTGATGTATTGAAGTAATCAACTGGACTCAAAAGCTTTGTTTTACTTTCAATCAAAAAGTGATTCTCAACAATCTCAAGGAACTCCTTTACCCTATTCTTGGCTCTCTTAAGACTCCTGAGAATTTCCTCAGGAACATCAATGTTTTCTATTGTCCAGAATACCACCCTTTCATATCCAAATAGACTACCATAGAGCTCAATGATTTTTCTTCTCTCTTCTTCCGTTATATTTCCTCTTGCAAGAATTCCACTTCCAAGACCTCTAATCCTTCCTGCAGTTTCAATTAGCTTTGGAATCTCAAGCAGAGCTGTATCCGCCAATGTCCTTACAATTAGATCCGGCTCAGTAAGAATTCCATGCTTAAAAGCTTCACTTTTGAGAAGCGATAGAAATTCACTAATCAGTTTAGTATGCCTCTCAAAAGATTTTTCGGGAGAGTAAAGATCATCCTCTATCTTAAGCTTTCCAAAAACTTCTTTAAACCTCTTAAGTTTTTCTTTTACCCTTTCATCCTTACAGTGTTCTATGCAGTTTGAAAGAATACTATCTATTTCAGACTCCAGCTTTCTAATCCTTCCCTCTACCTCTTTTCCTCCATTGAGGTAGAGAAACGTTAGACCTCTATGTCTTTGTATTAGAAGAACCAACCTTGTATGAACTTTTAGATGCTTCAATCCTTCCAGTTCGTTATTTATTTTGTCAATTTCCCTTAATCCAGAAAATACAGTATTAGCTACAATTACAAGTAGTGGAAAAATCAGAAGAGCAACCAAAAGAAGGAGTCTTTTTTTGAGAGTTAAGTTCTTGAGAAACTTCATAACATCTCCTTAGATTACTTATAAATATAACAAATTCCTTATATTTAATTTAAGGTAAAATCTTTACAGTCCCCCTCTCTGTGAGATAGGAACCAAAGATTCTATGCAGGAATTAGCAATTTTCTAAGTTCTTTTATCTTATCTCTTAATTCTGCTGCCCTTTCAAACTCCCAGTTTTTAGCTGCTTCTCTCATCTCCTTTTCAAGGCGAGCAATCTCCTCAAGGAGCTCCTCTTCTGTCTTCGGAACTCTCTCATTTTCTTTAATCTTTATCCTATAGAACGGTGTTACACCCGCATCTTCAAGAATGCTTGTCTCAAGGTTTCTCTTAACAGTCTGGGGCATTATACCGTACTTCTCGTTGTACTCCTTCTGAATTCTCCTTCTCCTCTCTGTCTCCTCAATTGCTTTCTTCATCGATGGAGTTATCCTGTCAGCATAGAGGATTACCTTTCCATTTACATTTCTTGCCGCTCTACCAATTGTTTGAATAAGAGAAGTTGTTGACCGCAAAAAGCCCTCTTTATCTGCATCAAGAATTGCAACAAGTGATACTTCTGGCAGATCAAGCCCTTCTCTTAAAAGGTTAACTCCAACGAGAACATCAAATTCACCGCTCCTCAATCCTCTTATAATCTCAACCCTCTCAACGGAGTCTATCTCTGAATGCATGTACTTGGCTTTTATTCCCTTTTCAAGGAGATACTCCGTAAGCTCTTCGGCACTCCTTTTTGTAAGGGTTGTGATTAAAACCCGCTCGTTCCTGTTTACTCTTTCTCTGATTTCAGAAAGAAGGTGATCTATCTGACCCTCTGTTTTCCTTACCTCAACCTCTGGGTCAAGGAGTCCCGTTGGTCTGATTATCTGCTCAACAACCTTCTCAGAAACCTCAAGCTCAAAAGGCCCCGGTGTTGCAGAAACAAAGATTGCCTGAGGAACTCGTTCTAAGAACTCCTCAAAGTTCAGAGGTCTATTGTCATAAGCTGATGGCAATCTAAAACCGTGTTCAACGAGGTTGTACTTCCTCGCCCTGTCTCCTCTCCACATGGCCTTGATTTGAGGAATCGTTACGTGGGACTCGTCTATGACAACAAGGAAATCATCAGGGAAGTAATCAAGAAGGGTAAACGGAGGCTCTCCAGGTTCCCTGCCGTCAAGGTGTCTTGAGTAGTTCTCTATTCCTTTACAGTGGCCAATCTCAAGGAGGAGCTCCATATCGTACCTTGTTCTCTGTTCAAGCCTTCTTGCTTCAAGCTCTTTTTCCTCTTTCAAAAAGTAGTCTATCCTCTCTTCCAATTCCTTCTCTATCGACTGAACAGCTTCAACTATCCTTGCATAGGGGGTTGCATAGTGGGAAGCAGGATAGACAGTATAAGAGTCAAACTCCTTTAGGACTTTCTGGTTGAAGTAGTCAAGCATAACTATTGAATCAACCTCATCTCCAAAGAGCTCAATCCTTATAAAGTGATCTTCAACATCAGCAGGAAAGATGTCTATGACGTCCCCTCTTACTTTAAAAATTCCTGGCTTTAGCTCGTACTCGCTTCTCTCATATCCAAGAGTCACAAGCTTTCTTATTACCTCATCCCTTTCAATCTCCTCTCCAACCTGAAACCTTAACGATAGATTCCTGTAGTAGTCTGGAGAACCGAGACCGTAGATGCAGGAGACAGAAGAGACAACAATGACATCCCGCCTTGTAAGGAGAGAAACGGTTGCTGAGTGTCTCATCCTGTCTATTACAGGGTTAATCGAACAGTCCTTCTCAATATAAAGATCTCTGCTTGGGATATAGGCTTCAGGCTGGTAATAATCGTAGTAGCTGATAAAGTACTCAACCGCATTCTCAGGAAAGAAGTTCTTTAGTTCGTGGTAGAGCTGGGCTGCAAGAACTTTGTTGTGGGAGATAACGAGGGTTGGTTTCTGAACTTCCTCAATTACCTTTGCAATTGTGTAGGTTTTACCACTACCGGTAATGCCCAGAAGGGTCTGATACCTTAAACCCTTTTTAATCCCTTCAGATAATTCTCTTATAGCTTTAGGCTGGTCGCCTCTCGGTTCAAAAGGAGAAATAACTTTAAACCGCTTTTCCATAGGAATATAATTTAAGACTACTTTAAAAAATTTGCTGTCTGGGGAAAAAATGAGACTTAAAGTTTTAGCTCTTTCCTTAATCTTCTATTCCACAGCTTTTGCTTCCGATTTTAACCTTGGTGTAAAGCTCTACAGGGATGGACTTTATTCATTGGCAGCAAAGACTTTCAGCGAAAACCTGGAAAAACTTTCACCGGAAGAGTTTAAAAAATTTTACCAGGTTATATACCAATCGTTCCTGAAATCCAAAGACTTTGAAGATCTGAAAAAGTTTGTTAACTACTGGGAAAAGAACTTCCCAGATTTCAACAAAGGAGAGCTTTTAGCCCTAAAAACTGTGTTAGAGCTCCGCGCTGGAAAACCAATTCAAAAAGTGATAAATCAGGATGAACTCCTTAAACTCTCCATTAACAACAAGATTCAGTTCTTCAAAACTCTTTCAAATTATCCACTCTCCTCCGACGACCTCTTCTACATCGCCAATCTCTCATCGAAGAACACAGACCTGAAAGGCACCCTCAAAGAGAGCTCTTTTCTGAAAAAAACGTTACAGATTGCACTTAAAAAAAACGATTACCGGCTGATCGACCTCATATTTGACAATTACGGCAAATGGTTTAGCTCCCCAGAAGAAATCCTCGAATACGTCAAATACCTCGAGAGGAAGAAACGATTTTCTGAAGCTCTCGTCGAAGCGGAAAAACTCTACAAGAAATATCCATCCGATAACGTCAGAATTGAACTTGCAAGGGTTTACTACCTGAATGGAAAATATCAGGAAGCTCTCCAAACCTTAAAAGACCTTAACTCAAAAGAAGCAAAGTATCTAAAAGCATGGTGCTACTTCAAACTGGGTCATCCTGAAAAGATTCCGGAAATTATTGGACTTAATGTATCAAAACCTGAAATCCCAGATAAGTTAAAAGTTCTCTTGGATTTTTTCAGATGCGACTTTCACTTTGAAAAGCTCAAAAAGCTCTATCCCGAGCTATATCCAAAAGCATACATATTCTCTTTTTCAACGGATGTACCAGAAGAGGTTGGCTCTTACCACGACCTTGGTTACATCTACTACGAAAGAGGACTCTACAGAAAAGCCCTCTCCTATCTCGAAAAAGCCGTTCAGAACACATCAGACAAACTTCTCATGCCGAGAACTCTCTATCTCCTTGGCAAGCTTGGCAGCTTCAACACAGAAGTTGCTTCTGTTGTCTATACACAGTTGATGAGGAGCTATCAGAACACTCCCTTTTACAGAGAAGCCATAATCCCTGCTGCCAGAACCTACCTCTACAGCGGAAATACAGTCCTTTCAGTAAAACTCCTGAAGTACGCAGAAAACCAGCTTGGACTGAAGACCGACGAAGTTAAAAAGCTGCTGGGACTTGGCTACACAAACGAAAAGGACTTTAAAAATGGAGCTCTTTATCTCTCAAGAGTTTCATTTAAAGATGGAGATACAAATACATACTTGGCATTTGACCTATTTCAGATTGGAAACAGAAAGAGAGCCTATGAAGTTCTAAAAAACCACTTGAAGACAAACGGACTCTATCCAGAAATTAACGGTGGCAGACTGGTCTATCTCTCAAAGCTCCTGCAGAAAGAATCGGACTTAAAGAAATTCCACTTTACGTCACCATCTGTTCAGCTAATGGCTGCCATAACCTCAAACAACATCAAAAAGGTAGAAAAACTACTGCCCCAACTCTCCGGAAACGAAAAAATTGCTGCTGCTCTTTACCTCTCCCTTACTTACGAGAAGTCAACACCTGACAGGGCAATGGAATACCTTACAGTCATCTTCAACCACTCCACCGATGAGGTAGTATCAAACTTCGCCAGACAAATGGTCAACCACCTCGCATTTAAATCAGGAAGCTTTGAACCTGTGCTCTTCAACGACCCTCAGTTCATAGCATACAACCCTGAAAATGGAATAACATCTGTTGATACCCTCATATCAAAGGCCGAAGATTACATCTCAACAGAGGATTACGGAAAAGCTTATGGACTGCTAAAACTGGCACTTGAAAGGACAACCTCAGATGAAATCAGAAAGAGAATCATAGAGAAACTGGTGGACATAGACCTGAAGGAGAAGAACTACTCCAGAGCTCTGAAAGACGTGGAGCTCCTGCCAAACAGAAATCAGTCCGATAAGGATCTCAAGAACTTCCTCACGTTCAAGATCTTCCTGAAGCTCGGAAGACTTGTGGATGCCTACACTGCAGCCCAGTCTATAAAGGATATCAACAACGTTCCTGAAAATGAGAGAAGTTCCTTCTTGGCTAAACTCGCCAACTACTACAAGTTAATGGGAGATAAAGAAAAAGCATCAACTATTGTTGACAAACTCGTAAACTCAGGAAACCTCTCAACTATTGATTACGACGATCTTATAAGGCTTGCAATCTTTGCCGAAAAAGAAGAAAAGCTCGACGAAGCCGAAAAACTGATTAATGAAGCCATAAAAAAGGCAAAGACAAAAGAGCAGAAAGTTGAATCCCTCTTCTGGAAAGCTTCCATTCAAGCTGAAAAAGGCAACATCGATGAAGCAATCCTCAACTATATGAAGATAAATTACGAATACAGCGATGTTGAACCCTGGGCTTCCACATCACTCTACAGAGCAGCTCAGCTTTTTGAGGAAAAAGGAGATTACAAACAGGCTCTCAAGCTCTATCAGAAAGTTGTGAAGCTGAAGCAAGGAACAAAAGAAGGCGAAGTGGCTGCAGAAAAGGTAAAATCTCTTTTGCAAAAGATGAAAAAGGAGGAATGATGGCAAAACAGAATAGATTTCTGAAACTCCTTGCAGATAGAATCGCAGACAACCTCTTAGAAAAAGAGTACGTTATTGCAGATAATCCAGAAGAGTTCAAGAAGAAAGTGTACGACATCCTTTACAATGACTACATCACAGAAAAAGAGCTGGAAGAAGAAGCTGAAAGAATTATTCAGGAAAACGCCGAAGAGGTTACATACAGAGGAGTTTCCATCCACAAGGCGAGAAAGCTCATAAAGGAAAAACTGGCGAAAGAGAGAGGAATTGCCGTAGTTGGTAACATTTTCTCCAGAGAAAAAGCCAACTACCTTGCTGGAAAGGTTCTCAAACTCATACTGACAGATGAAGAACTGGACTACACACAGGAAAGAGGTGTCATAAGGGCAACTATCGTCAAATCCTTTGAAGAGATTGCAAAACTCAGAAAAGAGATAGACGAAAAAGTTAGAGAAAAAATAGCTTCTCACTCAAGACCCATTTACGAGGGAACTCCTGAATGGTATGCCCTTTACAGGCGCTACTATAATGAAGAACTGATTGAGAGAGGACTAATTGATACAGAATCTGAAGTGTAGGTTCAGATATCTTATCCTTTTCTGGATCTTTTTCGCCCCCTGGGCCTTCTACAGTTATTTTCTGGGGGATAACTCCCTCTCTACTTACCGAAAGTTAAAAGAAACCTATAAAGAGCTTAAAAAAGAAGAGAACTACTGGAAAAACCGGAACGAAATCCTCAAAGAGAGGATTACTGCTTTTGAAAAGAACAAGGATTTTTACTACCAGAAGCTTGCCAGAGAAATGCTTTTAAAGGGAAAGAAAGACAAAGAAGAGGTAATCCTCTTTGTTAAGTGAGAAAGTTAAGAAAAAAGTTCTACCATATGGTGAGTTTCTGGAACCTTTTACTGTAAGCAGAATCACTTTTGACTTTTTCGTCCATCTTGAAACCAGCTTAGTGCATACAACCTTTTTTATGAAAGACTACGAAATAAGGAGCTTTCTATACATCTTCGGGAAAAGATATCAAAAACTCATACTCAATGATTTTAAAGACCTGTGGAATATCTTTCCAAGAGTTTCAAAAAAACTCCTAAAAACTCCAGAAGACCACTACCTCTCCAGTTTTATTCTTCTTTTGGAAGCTGAGGAGACTGAAGAAGCTGTAAAAAAGGCTGTAAGAAATTCCTTTATTTCAAAAAGCATCTGGTTTGGCTTCAAGGGGTCCTACAACGTAGGAATTACCCTGCTTTTAAATGAAGAGATAATCTGTCCGGAAGAGGTTAAACCATACATTTCGTGGATTTTCGAAACTTAAAGAACCTCAAAAAAAATCCCCCAGTCCCCTTTAGAAAAGGTAATGTAAATCCAGCATAGATTTGAGTATAGACTTCCTTACAATCGCCAGAGAACTACCTCTTTAAATTCTTCCCTGTTGTAAATTCCCTTCACGTCCATAACTATTGGCTTTGAAACAGAAATCTTTTCGAAAAATTCAGGTGTTAGCTTCCTGAACTCCTCGTGCTTTACAGCAACCACCACAGCATCGTAAGGTGCCATTTCCTCTGGAGACTTCAGGAGCTCTATTCCGTATTCCTCTTTCACCTCCTCAGGGATTGCATGAGGGTCGTAAACGTGCGGCTTTACTCCGTAACTCTCAAGCTCCCTGTAAATATCTATCACCCTTGTATTTCTGACATCTCTGATATTTTCTTTAAAGGTAAAGCCAAGTATCAGAACCTTTGAGTTTAAAATCTGTTTCCCCTCCTTTATCATCTGCTTAACAGTACTCTCCGCAACAAATTTACCCATATAGTTGTTTATTCTCCTCCCCGCTAAGATAACTTCTGGATGATAACCCAGCTCCTGAGCTTTAAAAGTCAGGTAGTAAGGATCCACTCCGATACAATGTCCTCCTACGAGCCCGGGCTCAAACTTCAGGAAATTCCACTTCGTCCCTGCTGCTTCAAGAACGTCCCTCGTGTCTATTCCCATTTTGTGAAAGATGAGAGCGAGCTCGTTCATAAGGGCTATATTTAAATCTCTCTGGGTGTTCTCTATTACCTTCGCAGCTTCAGCAGTTCTTATGTCTGGAGCTTTATGGATACCTGCTTTAATTACCGAGCCATAGATAGAAGAAAGGAGCTCCAAAGTTTCTCTATCACAACCAGAAACAACTTTAACTATCCTGTCTATCGTATGCCTCTTGTCTCCAGGGTTAACCCTTTCTGGCGAGTATCCAACCTTAAATTCTTCCATATATTTAAGCCCTGACTCATTTTCAAGAATTGGAACACAGATCTCCTCTGTAACACCCGGATAGACAGTCGATTCATAGACGACAACAGTTCCCGGTTTCATAAATCTTCCAACAGTCTCAGAGGCCTTCTTTACAGGAGTCAGGTCAGGAATCTTATGCTCATCAATTGGAGTAGGAACTGTAACTATCACAAGTCTGCACTCAGAGAGCTTATCTGGAGAGTCTGTGTACTCTATATGAATACTTTTCAGCTTTCCACTCTCAACTTCTCCAGTCCTATCAAAACCTTCCTTTAGTTCCTCTATCCTCTCACTGTTTATGTCAAAACCTACAACCCTGAACTTTTCAGCAAGCAGAACTGCTAAAGGTAATCCGACGTAACCAAGACCGACTACAGCTATCTTTTCCTTTCCAGATAGAAAATCCTCAAAAACTGGAAATTTCATCTCAGGAGCTCCTTATAAAGTTGTAAAGTTTTTTCTGTAACGTTTTTTATATCAAATCCTTGCGCTGTTCTCCTTGCGTTCTCTTTCATGTTTTCGTTGTTTAAGTTTTCCAATCCCTTGAGCAGTCCCTGATACAGAGAATCAACGCTCCCCGGTTCAACTGCTATTCCGTTCTCCATGTGTTTCAAATAACTCTTTATCCCACCAACGTAAGAAGCTACAACAATCTTTCTCATTGCCATTGCTTGAAGAAGAGAACTTCCTAAACCTTCATTTATCGAAGGAAAAACAAAAAGATCTGTATCGCTAAGTATTCGAGGAACATCCCTCCGAAATCCAAGAGGAATAACCTTATTTTTCAGGTTATATTGATTTATCAAAGAATAAGCCATCTCACTCTGCGTGTCTCTACCTGCCAGAATTAAAACAAACTTTCTTTCAGGATAAGTATCTATAAGTTTTTTAAAAGCAGGAAAAAGAATATGTTGACCTTTAACTTCTGAAAAGTTGGCAACCTGAGTAAGTATTAACGTATCTCTTGAAAGGTTCAATTCTTCTCTAAGTACTGATTCTATGAATGGCTGGAACCTGTCAAGTTCTACCCCAGAAGGTATATAGTGTACTTTTCTTTTTAGAAAAGGATTCTTCTTCAGTTTCTCACATATTTCATAGGATATACCAATAATTGCATCAACATTCAAGTTATACTTCGTAACGGCAGAAAGATAAGATATATCAAAAAGAACCCGTCTCGTATAAACCAACTTCGGTCTTGAATTAGTAAAGCAAGAAGCCAGCCATACAAACCAGTGGGCTTTTGATATGTGGGTATTCACAATATCGTAATTTCCAATAATTCCTGCCAGTTTCTTTGCTTCAGAAAAACTGAACTTTTTAGTATTAGGAAAATAGACTCTTTCTATTCCAAGCTTTTCAGCCCTCTTATCCAGCTCACATCCTTTAAATGTAAGAATGTGAGTTTCATAACCCATACGGTTCATATACTTTGCCAGCAGAAGACACTGCTCCGTTCCACCGCTCCAGCCTCTTGCAGTTGTCGCTTGAAGAATTCTCATTTAAATTTCTTCTCCGTATAATTTTCTTGAATCAAAAGTTGAACGAATTTTAACCGATGGGTAGCTTTAATGAAAATACTATTGATACAGATTAGACAACTTGGAGACGTCCTTCTCTCCTCTCCGCTTGCAAGAGTTATAAAAGAAAATCTGAAAAATACAGAAGTTCATTTTCTTACCTCCCCTATTGGGAGAGAAATTCTAAAAGGTAACCCCTTTATAGATAAAATTCTAACCATTAAAGAAGGTTTAACTGGGGAACTCCAGACAATTCTTTCAGTACGACAGGAAAATTACAATGCAATTGTAGATGTTCAAAGAACAGGAAGATCTAAGAGGATTACGCTTTTTTCGGGAACTCCTCTCAGAATTGCATTCAAAAGAGAAAAAGAGAACTTCTACTACAATAGACTTATTGAGTGGAAAAATTATGGCTACACTGCATGGGAAAGAATGGAGCTTTTAAAGGGAATCGGAATAGAAAATCCAGTTAAACCATATCTACCAGAGCTTTTCGTCTCTGAAGAAGAAAGTAATAGAGTAAAAAAGCTTATCCCCGAAGGAAAGTTTGCCATCTTAGTTCCAACCGCAAGGAAGGTTGAAAAGATGTGGAATCTTGAAAACTTTGCCAGACTCATAGATTTCATGAAGAAAAAGCTAGGCATCCCTTCAGTTGTCTGCTATGCGCCCGGAGAGGAAAAGTTTATTGAGGAGCTCAAAAGCCTCTCAAAATCTGGTTTTATTTCCCCAGAAAAATCACTTTCAATAAAAGAGCTGGCACTTCTGATTAGAAAGGCCTCTCTCTTTATCGGTAACAACTCCTTTGCCTCCCACGTAGCTGTCTCCCAGAAAACAAAAACCATCGTAATTGACAGAAAAAAATCAGGCTGGTTTCCACCTGTTGAGTTTGTAAAAGAGGTTCATTCGAATGGAGAGTTTCCCGATTTTGAAAAAGTAAAGAATACTGTTGAGGAATTCTCAATCTGAAGGTTGTGAAAACTGTATATCACAAAGTTTCTTGTAATCCTCAAGGTTTTCATAAAGTTCCTTGTGACTTCCAACTCCTGTAACTTTGCCTTCTTTCAAGAATATTATCAAATCACTGTTAACAACAGTTGAAAGCCTGTGGGCAATTGCAATGAGGATCTTATCTCCAAACTTCTCATCAAGAGCTCTCTGAACGGCAAACTCTGTCTCAGAATCAAGGGCACTGGTAGCTTCATCTAAAATCAAAATATCTGGATTTTTCAAAACAGCCCTTGCAATTGCAATTCTTTGTTTCTGTCCACCAGAAAGCTGAATTCCACCTTCGCCTATCAGAGTATCATAACCCTTAGGAAGTGATTCTATGAAATCGTGAATGTTTGCAATCTTAGCTGCTGTAACTATCTCTTCAAAAGAAGCCTCAGGCTTTCCAACCGCTATATTCTCTCTTATTGTCCCTCTAAAAAGAATAATGTCCTGACTAACAACACCTATTCTTTTTCTGTAAGGCTTTAACTTGAGCTCCCTCAAATCAATGCCATTAACTACAATCCTGCCTTCTGTGGGATCATAAAACCTTGGAATCAGATTTACCAGTGTACTTTTTCCACTTCCAGTCTTTCCAACAATTGCATATTTTTTTCTTTTTTCAAAAGAAAGGTTTATCTCCTTAAGAGTAAAGTTTTCAGAGCTTGGATACTTAAAAGAGACGCCCTTAAACTCCAATTTCTCTATCGGCTTCTCAAGTTCCTTATCACCATCTTTTAACTGGTACTCATCAGGTAGATCCAGGATTCTTTTTACCCTCTCTGCAACAGATATTGACTGTTGAATCCTGTTATAGCCCTGTCCAAGCTTTCTGATTGGCTCGTAGGCCATTATAAGGGCAATGATAAAGGAAAAAAACGCCCCAGCTGTCAACTCTCCAGCAACTATCTTTTTTCCACCGTAAAATATTAAAAATCCAACAATTACAGCAGCAGTTATCTCAACAATTGGCGGATAAAGCCCTTCCACTTTTTTAATCTTCATAAACTCTCTCAGATATCTGTTGTTGTCTATTCGGAATAATCTCGAGAAATTTTCCTCCAATCCAAAGAGCTTTATCTCTTTTATGTTTTTGACACCTTCAAAGAGATGGTTTGTTATAACGGCAAGCTTATCCTGCATTCTATTAGTGTATTTCTTAATCTTTTTACCAATCCTTGAGATGAGAAAACCTATTAGAGGAAGCCCTATAAATCCGAGAACTGCCAGTTCAAAATCCTGATAGAAAACAACCCCTATCAGACCAATAGCTGTCAGTAAGTTTCTTGTAAAGGTTGCAACCTGACGTGAGGTAAAGTCCTGAAGAAGAGAAGTGTCGTTTATTATCTTTGAGATAAAAGCTCCCGGCGGCTCAATCAAAAATTGCTCAAGCGGAAGCCTTAAAACTTTTTCATATAAATCATCTCTAAGCCTTGCAATAACTTTCTGACCTATGTATGCCATTGTATAGTAGTTAACAAAAAAGACTATACCTTTCGCAAGAACAAGCCCAAAGAGAATAAAGGGAATTAAAGTTATCATCCTTTCATTCTTTGTGACAAAAACCGTATTAACCATATCCTTAACAAAGTAAGCAAGGTAAGAGGTAATTCCTGCGTTGAGAAGTAGAGTCACAACAGCTACAACAAAAAGAAATTTCAAATCCTTTAAGTAGCTAAATATCCACCATGGAAACTTTTTCATGGGAGCTCCTAAAACGCGTAAAGCAAAGTTCTCGTCTTAAACCAGAACATACTCTTTTTCTCACTCACTGCAAGCCTTTTTATGCGACAGAAATCATCTCTATTCCAACCTCTTTCAGTAGTGAAGCAGAATCTATAACCAACATTTTTAGCTACATTCACAACCTTTTCATCGTATATTCCCCATGGCCACGCTATAGCATCAACCTCCTTGTTTAACTTTTCCTCTACTATCTTCTTAGACTCTCTAAGCTCTTTCTCTGCCTCTTTATAATCAGCTACAAGAATGCTTGTTAGCTCTATTCCCTCTTTAACTTTTTTCCTTTCTTCCTCACTCAGCGAATAAATTCTCCAGTCGCTACGGGATTTAAAGGGTTTCCCCTTTCCTACAGCTGCTCTATGGGAAAGAGCATGGGAGTGAACATCAACAAGATCAGACATAGCTCTTAGCTCACCCCATGAAAGAAAAGCCGAGTTGTTACCATCCAAAAAGGAGCGCTTAAACGCTTCAAAAGTCGAAACCTCTGAAACCATAGAATTACTTCTAACTTCCTCACTATCTAAAACCCTTTGAGGAGAAACAAACAGAACAGCAGGAACATTGTATTTTCTTAGAACTGGATAAGCATAGAAAAAGACATCTGAGAATCCATCGTCAAAAGTAATTAGAACAGAAGGAAAATGAACACTTCCCTTAAGCTCTTCTATCTTAAGAATCTGAAAGTATCTCCTTAGGAACTTTATCTGCTCCTCAAAAACTTCTGGCTTTACCCCAAATTCAGGATGAATCCTATGATAAAGTAGAACAGTAAAACCTTTCATAAAACCACCTTATATGGAAGATTTTCTGATAGAACACCTTCATAAAAATCAAGCAGTTTATCAACATACCTTTCTATCGTAAATTCTTGTGCAATTTCTCTAGCTTTGCGAGAAAGTTTCTCATAAAAATTTTCATCTGCCAGAAGTCTATCCAGTGCATTAGCTATTCTTCTTGGATCAATAGGAACTATCAAACTACATTCAGAAGCTACCTCTTTTGAAGGAACATTAGGAGAAATAATTGCAGGAAGTCCTGCATACATGGCTTCAAGATGAGTTATAGGAAATCCTTCATAAGAAGAAGGCATGAGAAGGATATAAGATGTTTTAAGAATCGCAGGAACATCCCTTCTATATCCTGTAAATATGATCTTTTTAGCCAATCCGAGAATTTTAGCCAAATCCTGAAGCTTTTCTCTCTCCTTTCCTTCTCCAACTATGAGCAACCGTGTATCATGATGTTTCTTTTCAATCAATGAAAACGCTTTTATCGCAACATCAAAGTTTTTCTGTTTTACCAGTCTTCCCACACACGTAATGTACTTCACTCCATTTTCCAACTCCAAACTTCCTTCCTCTTTGAATTTTTCAATATTTATTGAATTGTAAAGAACATAATGTGGCTTTCCTGCTACATTGTGCTCTTTTTCCACAACTTCAAAAACCTCTTTAGACACAGAAAGAAAGACATCTGTTCTATAAGAAAGCAACTTGTTAAATATCCTCCTCTCTATTCTTGTTTCTCTTTTTATGTTATGAATGTGAGTTACAATCTTAAAACTGCTTAAGCCGATAGAAGCTATCCTGGTAAAGTAGTCTCCAGAAAACTGCATTGAATGTACAATATTAGGTTGATAATTTCTGATAAAATCCCTAAGCCTATAAACAGTTTTTACTTTAAAAGTCTTTATATCCCTCTTTGAGCTTCCAAGATTGATCACAGGCAATCCACCTCTCAAGAACTCTTCTATTTTTTCACCTGTTCCCGATAGATTAACTATCTTAAAATCAACACTCCTCTCTAAGAATTCAAGAGCAATATCAAATAGCAAATTCTCTATACCACCAAATGGCAATCCACCAACGACAAAAAGAACTTTCAAAAACTCCTCCTATGCTATAAATTTGTTTGCTATGAAAATCAGGCTAATTATAGGAAAATTCTCAACTTACGGTGGAGCAGAAGTAGTAGCGTACCGTTTTGCCAAATTCCTCTACGAAAGAGGACTTTTGCTTGAAGTTGTATGTGGTAGAAAAGAAGTAGATGATTTTCCAGGAAAAGTACTGGAGCTTGGATTCCTAAAACCTGGTAGATTTCTAAAGACTTTTTCTTTTCAAAAGAAAGTTACGCAGTATCTAAAAGAAAAAGCTCATGATAGTAACGTTGTTAATTTTTCTTTCTCAAAAGTGTTGGGATGCCACGTTTACAGAAATGGAGGAGGAACTCATAAAGGATTTTTAGAAACTTCTATCAGAGCTTATAAGGGATTGGAAAAAATAAAAAAAAGAATTTCAAGAGCCTCAAATCCTATTAATTACTACAATCCTTTCTTAGAAAAACAGATCTTCCTGTCAACTAAAAAGATAATAGCTGTTTCTACAAAAGTAAAAGACGAAATACTCAGATATTATGGACATCAGCTTGAGAAGAAGATAAAGGTTATACCCAACGGAATCAACCAAAAAAAGTTTAATCATGAAAAAAAGAATAAATACAGAACTCAGGAGCGCATGAGGCTTAATTTTAAAGAAAACGATTTTGTTATAGGTTTCGCTTCAAGTAACTTTAAACTTAAAGGACTTGAATACTTAATAAAAGCACTTCAATATCTTGATTCCCAAAAGAAGCTCCTCATTGCAGGTGGAAGAAATCCAGAGTACTATCTTTCCCTTGCAAGAAAGTTGAAAATAGACAATAGAATTAAATTCCTAGGAAAAGTTTCAAAGATGGAAAACTTTTATTCTGCAATAGACTGTTTAGCCCATCCTTCATTTTACGACACTTTTGGAAACGTCATAGCTGAAGCCCTCTCTATGCATGTCTCTGTTTTAGTTTCAAAATATACAGGAGCTAAAGACCTGGTAATAGATGGAAAAAATGGATTTTTGATAGATGAGATTAATGAGAAGAGGTTAGCTCAGCTTATAGGAAAAGTTTCCGAACTCACCCCAGATTTCTCTGTTAACCAGATACTTTCTGACGAAGAAGTGTTTTCTCGCTACCTTGCTGTAGCAGAGCAAAGTTTAATCCAAGAATAAACATCAGAGCAAACTGAACTTCTGCATCCGTAAAGTTGTTTTCGAAAAAGCCTGCAACTAAAAAGCCAACATAACCAGCAAGAAGAGTTTTTATTAATACATCGTATTTAGTTCTATTCCTAAGATTTTTATAGAAAATAATTCCCCAGAAAGCAATATAGCCTAAAAGACCTACGACTCCATATTTCGTAAGAAATTTTAAGTAGATGTTATGAGTTTCTCCTCCATGGAAGTGTCTTTTTAAAACTTTCTCTGATGGAGAATGTTTACCTGTTATTTTTTCAAAACTTGAAGAAAACCTTCTCCATGCGTAATCATCAGCTTTGTAATCCGCACCGAATAACTTTTCTGTAAAGGAATAATCTTTAATAAAGGCATTAAGATGAGAATTCCACAGTACTAATCTATCAAGGTTACTCCAGTTGTCTTTTGTATTTGTAACACTTTCAAATCTATGTTTTACAAAGGGAATGTTTACTGAAAGAGCACCAAGGAATACCAGAGAAAGAACAGCTATCCAGACCTCTTTTCTTTTCTTACCAATCGAAATTACAAGCAGTACGAGGAACACTCCCAATCCAAGCCAGTAAGAACGACTGCCGTTAAATATCAGTGCTAAGAATAGAAAAAAGGAAGTTGTTAGATATAAAGACTTTCTAAAATAGAGGAACGACCCAGTGAAAAGTGTGAAAAGAAGAAAGATAACTCCACCTGTAGTCAACCAATGATTGAGAAGACCTCGAGGACGCACCGTATTTGCATGAAACTCTAACGAACACCAATCTATGTGTTTAATGTTTTGCCAGGTAAATGCTTCAAAAATCACAGAAAATGATAGAACAATAGAAGAAATCGCAAGTAGAAGAAGGAGTTTTTCGAGGTAATCTCTTTTCAACAACGTTCTATAAACTGTAAAGTATGGAACTAAATGCTGATTAAAATCAGTTTTAAGGATTTTTGCAGGAAATTTTATCAATGCTTCTAAAAGTTGAGGTGTCAACAAAAAGAGTAAAGGTTTTAAAGAGGGGAAAGGAGCAGCTTTCTTTGAAATCAACAAAAACAAAAGCCCTAAAAGACCAATTCCAGAAGCTATATTATCCAAGGCTATTGAAGTCGGAATACTAATCGCAAATAGAAAAGTCGAAAAAACAACTAACCTTTCTCCCCAGATCTCTAATCGAGAAATCAATCAATCTCCCTCTCTTTCAGCCTCAAGACATTCTCATACGGATCTCCATTTTCAAAAGCAGCACGAACAACAGCAACTCCTGCGGGCTTGCACTTAAGAACATCATCTATATTCTTTTCATTTATTCCACCTATAGCAACAACAGGAAGCTCCGATATCCTTACAGCTTCACAGAGAGCTTCAACTCCCGTAACAGGATCAGGATTTTCCTTTGTAGTTGTTGGGAAAACGGGACCAAATCCTATGTAATCTGCAAGTTTTTCTTCATTTGCTTTTTTGACCTGATCTATGTTGTGGGTCGAAAGACCAACAATAAATTCCTTTCCAGCTATAGTTCTTACAGCATCTACAGGTAGATCATCTTGACCAACATGAACCCCATCAGCTCTAACGGCAAGTGCTAAATCTAACCGATCGTTAACAATAAAAGAAACATGATGATGCTTTGTTACTTCTCTAACTATCAGGGCCTCTTCGTACATTTCTTTTGCAGTTTTTTTCTTTGCTCTGTACTGAACAACGGTAGCACCACCAAGGATTGCTCTTTCTACGGCTTCACAAATATTGGAAGCATCCAAGAATCTTTCATCAGTGATTACGTAAAGGGAAAGATCTATCTTGGAAGATTGGATGGTTAGATGATTGGAAGGTTGGTTATGGGGGATTGAACTTTGATTTTTTTCGCACTTTCTCAAATCTTCCGACCTTCTAACCTTACTAAAGCCTAATCTTCCGAAAGTCAATGGTAGGGCCGAGGGGTTTCGAACCCCTGACCTCCACCGCGTCAAGGTGGCGCTCTCCCACTGAGCTACGGCCCTATATTTGACACAAGGATAATATAATAGTTTCAGAAAAATTGGCAACAATTCTCCGGAGGAAATATGAATATAGAAAAAGGAATTTTCGAAGCTCTTGAAAAGCTAAACAAACCCTTAAAAGCAAGGGAAATTGCAAAGTTCTTAGGGATTCCCCCAGAAGGAAGAACCGAGCTCCGCGAAAAGCTTAAAGAGCTGGCAAAACAGGGGAAACTGGTAAAGCTAAAGGGGGCAAAGTACGCTCTTCCAGAAAAGCTCAACCTTGTTGTTGGAAAACTCTGTGTTTATAGAGAAGGTTATGGTTTTGTTGACCCAATAGATGGTGGAAAGGGTGTCTTTGTTCCTGGCAGGAACATGAGAGGTGCAATGAACGGGGATATCGTCGCTGTCGAGATCGTAAAAGAGTTCAAAGATGGTAGAAAGGAAGGGAAGATAGTTTCAATCATTGAAAGGTCTGTCAAAAAAGTCGTTGGAAGAGTGGAAAAGACAAGAAGGCACTGCTTTGTTATCCCAGAGGATAAAAGGATCCGATACGATATTCTCCTTACCTCTGAAGATTGCGAAAAGGTTGAAGATGGAGATTTTGTCGTCGTTGAGATAATCTCCTATCCTTCAGAGACAAGAGGACCAGTTGGAAAGCTCCTGGAAAATCTTGGAAGAACTGGTCCAAAACTTGACATTGAGCTCATTATTAGAAAGTACGATCTCCCTACAGAGTTTCCACCTGAAGTTCTTGAAGAAGCAGAAGATATTCCAGATAAAGTTTCAGAAGAAGAAATAAAAGGAAGAGTTGACCTTAGAGAACAGCTCTGCTTTACAATTGACGGTGAAAATGCAAGAGACTTTGACGATGCCGTTGCAATTGAAAAGCTTCCAGACGGCAACTACAAACTCTATGTTCACATTGCAGACGTTTCCCACTATGTAAAACCTGGAAGTGCCCTTGATCTTGAAGCCTACAAGAGAGGAACCAGCGTTTACTTTCCAGATAGATGTATTCCCATGCTTCCAGAAAAACTCTCAAATTGGATCTGCTCCCTTAATCCACACGTTGACAGGCTCACTTTCACATGCGAAATGGTAATAAACAAGAAAGGAATGGTTATTGACTACAAGATCTATGAAAGTGTAATTCACAGCAAAGCGAGACTTACCTACACAATTGCTCAAAAGATTGTAGATGGAGATAAAGAGGCAATAGAGAAATTTCCTCACGTAGTCGATTCCCTTAAGACAATGCACGAACTTGCTCAGATACTCTATAAGAAGCGTTACAAGAGGGGTTCACTTGATTTCGACCTTCCAGAACCTGTTGTAGTTCTTGGTGCTGAAGGTGAACCGATCGACATCTACAAAGCTGAAAGACTCTGGTCTCACAGGATAATTGAAGAGTTTATGATTGCTGCAAACGAGACCGTTGCTGAGTATATGTTCTGGGCAGATTATCCAAGTGTTTACAGGATTCACGAATCCCCGGATAGGGAAAAACTCCAGGAATTTCTAAACTTTGTTAGATCTCTTGGGATAAGAGTTCCAGCAGTCAAAAACGATATTCAACCCAAATTGCTTCAAAAGATCCTTGAAGAGGTAGAAGGTAAAGCTGAAGAAAAATTGATTAACTATCTAATGCTCAGGACTATGGCAAGGGCTAAATACTCTCCAGACAACATTGGACACTTCGGACTCGCGTCTACCTACTACACCCACTTTACCTCTCCAATCAGACGTTACGCAGACCTGCAGCTCCACAGACTTATAAAAATGGCACTAAATGGAGAGTTCACTGCTGAGAGTATTCCCGTCTGGGAAGAGAAACTTGAAATTGTATGTAAACACGTAACTGAAAGGTCAATAAATGCTGATGAAGCTGAAAGGGATGTCATTGAACTCAAGAAACTTCAATACGCAAAGAAGCACATAGGTGAAGTCTTTGAAGCAATAATCAGTGGTATCTCTGAACAGGGACTCTACATAGAGACAATTGAACAGGTAATACCCGGCTTTATCCACATTGCAAGTTTGAAAAACGACTACTACATATGTGTTCCTAAGCAGTATTGTCTTGTTGGTGAGAAGACCAGAACCGTCTTCAGAATTGGAGATAGGCTTTTCGTAAAACTGATAAATGTTGATATTGAAAACAGAAAGGCAGACTTTGAGTTTGTGAGGAAACTGAAGTAATTTTAAAATCCTCCAAGTTTCCCCCTCGTGGGGACACTCCTTCAATTCCTCCCTTATAGGGGAGATAAAGGGATAAGGAGAAAAAGTTCGGTACACACAGTTGTCCTATGACTTATGGATAATGAGTTTAGGAAAGGGAGAACTAAACTAAAGGGTTCAAGATATGAAAACAGCTGTTATTTACGATGACATATACCTTAAACACGATTTACCAACACACCCAGAAAACAGTCTGAGACTTAAATACTTCCTGAAAAGTCTGCCTGAGTTCAACTTTCCTGTTCTGAAACCTAAAGCTGTAAGCTATGAACTACTGAAAGTTATACACAGTGAAAATTACATAGAAGAGGCGAAGCTTTCCTGCAAGGAATATGCTCCTGGTTTTTTCGATCCAGACACTTACTACAACGAATACACATACGATGCGGCAATTTTTGCAGCAGGAGCTGTTGAAAGGGGAGTTGAAATTCTCTTAAAAGGCGATTATGAAGCAGTTTTCTGCGCAGTCAGACCCCCGGGACATCATGCTGAAAAGGATAGAGCGATGGGCTTTTGCATTTTCAACAACGTTGCAGTTGGAGCTGTAAAAGCTCTTCTTTCTGGACTTGAAAGAGTCTTCATAGTCGATTTTGACGCACACCATGGAAATGGAACTCAGCACACGTTTTATACAAATCCTCAAGTTTTCTACTTTTCAACTCACCAGTACCCCTTCTATCCAGGAACAGGAAGTGAGAAGGAGAACAATGACCATATCTTGAACGTTCCAATGGCAGAGGGTTCTGGTGATTTAGAGTATAAGAAAGTCTATGGAGAAATTTACAGAGAAGCACTAAGGAGATTCAAACCTGAAATAATCCTCGTCTCTGCTGGGTACGACCTCCACAGAGACGACCCACTTACAGGACTTGAAGTAACTGATGAGGGGATTCGATTTATCATTGAACAGCTATTGCTATCCTCTAAGGAACTCTCTGTTCCAATTCTTTTTACTCTGGAAGGGGGATATAACCTTTATGCCCTTGAAAGGTGTGGAAGAATAACCTTTGAACTTCTACAATCACTCTAAACGTATTGATTTTTCCTTGTTTTCAATTCAGCATACAGGGTTGAAATTGTTACAATTTCGGTAAACAACTTTAATTATTTTAGGAGGTTTCTTTGAAAAAACCACCATACAAAGTCTACAGGAAAAAGAAAGAGGAGAAACCGCCTGTTCACATTCCAGAAAAGATAGATACCCCTGAGGCAGAGCAACTTGTTGATGACCTATACAAAGTTGGAAACTATTTGCTAACCCACTGGAAGAAAATTGCAGCAGTTCTGGGAGTTATCTTCATCATAGGAGGTAGTTATCTGGGATACGTGTGGTACCGGAGCTCCATTGAACTAAAAGCTTCTCAAATTGTTGATGAGGGATTCTTCAAGCTTGAGGAGGGCAAAGAAAAAGAAGCAGTTAAACTCTTCCGTGAAGCTGAAAAGAACTACCCTGAAGCACCTTCCACACTTGTTGGTAGATTTCTCAAAGGCAAAATTGAAAAGGAAAACAGGGAATTCACATTCTTAATAGAGAAAAACCGCTATCTCACCTCACCACCGTCAAAGAGCTCCCTGATTGCCAGCCATATAGAAAATGGGAAATTGGTCGAAGCAGAAAACATAATATCCCGGATGAAGAGGGACAAGGACTGGACTTATCCAGAAGCTCTTTACGACAGCATTATCATTGCACTCAAAAAAGGAAATAGAGAAAAAGCAATGGAGCTCCTCGAAATTCTCAAGGGAGATTACAAAAATCTCCCAATCACAACCCTTGCAGAGAGGCTTTTAGAATGAAATTAAAAGTTATTGAATCCTCTCTTTCAAAAATCTTCCTCACTATTTTAAGAGACGTAAAGACGAACTATCCCAAGTTTAGAGAGTACCTTGAAAGAATCTCAGAAATCCTCATCTCTGAAGCTCTTGTCAATGTGAACCTGAAAGAATCTGAGATAAAAACTCCCCTTTCAGAAACAATAGGCTTTGAACCGGAAGAGGAAGTTGTCTTCATTCCAATTTTAAGAGCAGGTCTTTCAATGGTTCCTCCAGCGCTAAAGGTTTACCCTTATGGAAGGCTGGGATTTATTGGAACGTATAGAAACGAAGAAACTCTTGAACCTGTTAACTACTACGTTAAATTTCCTCTGATTAAAAATGCCAGGTACTTAATCCTTGATCCAATGCTTGCGACAGGTGGAACTGCTTCCCAGTCAGTAAAAACTTTGATAGAAGCAGGAATTAAAGAGGAGAACATAACCTTTGTCTCTGTGGTCTCTGCCCCAGAAGGAGTGGAAAAACTGAAAGAATTTGAAGGACTCACAGTCGTAACAGCAGCAGTTGATGAAAAACTCAATCAGGATGGATATATTGTTCCAGGTCTTGGAGATGCTGGCGATAGATTCTGTGGAACAGAAAACGTGGAGGTAGTGGAGTCCCATGGAATTTAAAGCAGTTAGAGGAGTTGAGGATTTAATTCCTCCAGAAAGTGAGAAGTTTGAAAAAGTAGTTGAAATATTCAAGGATGTTGTCAAGAAAGCAGGTTTCAGAGAAGTTATCCTACCAATATTTGAAGAAGCAGGACTCTTTTCCCGAAGCGTAGGGGAAACAACTGATATTGTTCAAAAAGAGATGTACGTATTTGAAGATAAGGGTGGAAGGGTAATTGCCCTCCGTCCTGAAGGAACAGCATCGGCAGTCAGGGCTTACATTGAGCATGGTGTTTACGCAAAGGAACCTTTCACAAAGTGGTTTTACGTTGGTCCTATGTTCCGATTCGAAAGACCTCAGGCCGGAAGAAAGAGACAGTTTTTCCAGGCTGGATGTGAAGTCTTTGGTTTATCGTCTCCGGGAGCGGATGCTGAAGTAATAAGAGTAGCTGCCGATATCCTTGACTCTCTCAAAGTTGATTGCTCACTGGAGATCAATTCGATAGGATGTGAAAAGTGCCGTCCAGAGTACAGAAAAGCCCTTATTGAGTTCCTTGAGCAGAGAAAGGAAGAACTTTGTGAAGACTGTCTGAAAAGGTTTGAGAGAAACCCTTTAAGAGTTCTGGACTGCAAAGTTGAAAGTTGTCAAAAAGTTGTTGCTGAAGCACCCAAGATAACAGATTTCATGTGTGATGAATGCAAAGAACACTTTGAAAAATTAAAGGAATACCTGCAAACCTTAGACGTAAAGTTTACAGAGAATCCTCTTCTTGTCAGAGGGCTTGATTACTATACAAGAACCGTTTTTGAATTCAAGTCAGAAAGGCTTGGAGCTCAGAGCACAGTTCTTGCCGGTGGAAGGTACGATAAACTCATCTCCCAACTTGGAGGTCCGGAAACCCCAGCTCTCGGTTTTGCAATGGGAATAGACAGGGTAATGCTCCTCATCCCTGAGAAAGAAGAAGAAAGAAACGGTGTGTTTGTTGTAACAAGAGGAGAAAAAGCTTACAAAGAAGGATTGAAGCTAATAGAGTTCCTGAGGAAAAAAGAAATAAGGGCTGAGATGGATCACAGACAGGGAAGCTTCAAGGCTCAGATGAAAGCTGCTGATAGAGTAAAGGCAAAGTATGTTGTAATAATCGGCGAAGCAGAGGTGGAAGAAGGATTTTTCTCCCTCAAAGAGCTCGAAACAGGAAAACAGGAAAGAGTTGATACTCTTGAAGTACTCATAGCAAGGCTTTAAAGATGAAGAACGTTTTAATCCTTGGTTCAACAGGTTCAATTGGAGAGAACACTCTTGACGTAATCTCAAGATTTCCAGAAAAGTTCAGAGTAAAGGCACTCATAGCAGGAAGTAACGTCAAAAAGCTAAAAGAACAGGCTGAAAGGTTTAAACCTGACGCTGTTTGTCTTGTAAATTCCAATGAAAACTTATCATTTGATGGCAGGTTCTACACAGGGCTTGAAGGGTTAAAAAAGCTTATTGAAGAAACTGACTTTGATATATGTGTCTCTGCTATAACAGGTTCAGCAGGTATTTTACCTACCTACTGGGCTTCTAAAAAAGGCGCCAGAATTGCCCTCGCAAACAAAGAATCCTTAGTGTGTGCAGGAAAGTTCATTGTAGAGACAGCTAAGGAGATTATTCCTGTTGACAGCGAACACTCGGCAATATTCCAATGCCTCAACGGAGAGAAGAGAGAGAATATCAAAGAGATAATACTCACAGCATCTGGAGGACCTTTCAGGAAGAGAAGAAACCTCGAAAACGTAACCGTAGAAGAGGCTCTGAAGCATCCCAACTGGGATATGGGAAAGAAGGTAACAATCGACTCTGCCACTCTGATGAACAAAGGACTTGAGGTTATAGAAGCCTACTGGCTGTTCAACTTGAAATTAGATCAGATAAAAGTTGTCATTCACCCCCAGAGCATAGTCCATTCCTTTGTCAGGTTTATTGACAACTCTGTCCTTGCACAGCTTGGTGTACCTGATATGAGAATTCCGATTAGTTACGCTCTCAGCTATCCAGAAAGATTGCCGCTTGAAACTCCTGAGCTGCACTTAGACCTTTACGGCCTGAATCTAACTTTTGAAGAACCGGACTTTAAAAGATTTCCTGCCCTAAGACTTGCCTATGACGCCTTACGCCTTGGCTACCCTTACCCTATTGTTCTCAACGCCGCTGACGAGATAGCTGTAGAGCTCTTCCTGAATGGAGAAATAAAGTTTACAGAAATTCCTATCCTGATAGAGAAGACCCTGGAGAAATCGGAATTCAGAGAACCAGCTTCCATCGAAGAGGTCATTGAAATAGACAGAGAAGCGAGGAGAATCGCTCTGGAGATCGCCAGATGCCTTTAGAGAAGGGGCTGGTTCATGTATATACAGGAAACGGTAAGGGAAAAACCTCTGCTGCCCTTGGCCTCTGTATGAGAGCCCTTGGAAGAGGATTAAGGTGTTGTTTTATACAGTTCATAAAAGGTGTTGTCACCGGAGAGATGATCACAGCCAGCAAACTTTCTGACTTCTGCTTTATCCAGACAGGCAGACCGGGATACGATTTCAAAGTGATTGAGGAAGACTACCGGAGAGCCGAAGAGGGAATAAAAATAGCTGAAGAGAAGATAAAGGAATTTGACGTTCTGGTTCTCGATGAAATAAACGTCGCCGTTCACCTGAAACTCATTCCGGTAGAAAGAGTGGTAAAGTTAATTAAAGGAAAACCAAAGCACGTTGAATTAATTCTCACAGGGCGGTACGCCAGAAGGGAAATTGTAGAACTTGCAGACTATGTAACAGAGTTAAAATTGATAAAACATCCTTACTACAGAGGTATCAATGGGAGAGAAGGCGTTGATTTTTAAACTGATAGCCGCTTCTGTCATACCTCTTCTTCTTTCTGGCTGTGTTCCTCTACTGGTTGCAGGTAGTGCAGGTGCCGCTGCTGGTTACTACGCAGGTAAGCACTACAACATAGAGGTAGAATCACCTATAAAGGTTGAGAAGAAGGAATAATGTCCATCATACATATATCAGAACTTTTCATATCCATTCAGGGCGAAGGGATTGATGCGGGAGCTCCGTCATTCTTTATTAGAACCTCCGGTTGTTCAATAGGCTGTAAGTACTGCGACACAAAGTATTCCTGGAGCAGAGGCAAGGAGTGGAAGATCGATGATCTGATTGAAGAAGTTCTAAAATCCGAAATCCCTGAAGTTGTTATTACAGGTGGAGAACCTGTTGAGGAGAAAAATCTGCCAGTTCTTATCAGGAAACTCTCATGTATAGATTCCATCAGAAAAATAACCCTTGAAACCTGTGGACACATTTTCAGAAATGACCTCGGAGCTCCAAAGTTAAAAATCGTTCTTTCCCCAAAACCTCCCACAATGGAAGTTGAATTTCCTGAAAGAGCTCTACAGAAGTTTCTGGCTACTTACGAAAATACCTATATCAAGTTTGCCGTTTACGACAAAAAGGACTTGGAAGTTATTAGACAGTTTACCTACAGAAACGCAAAACTCATAAGAAAACCTATAGTAATCCAACCCCTTGAAGTCCCTTTTGAAAACTACGTTGAGACTTCAAAACGGGTTTCTGAACTTGTTATTGCTGACAGAGAGTTTATCAACGACTTTGAAATCAAAATAATTCCACAACTCCACAAGTTAATCGGGTTAAAGTAATGGGTATTTTCTTTTACAATCTGCTCCTGCTCTCTACTATTTCCCTCTATCCGGCAGTCAAATTTGCAACAAGAAAGAGAGGAAGCGTATCTCTTCTCAACAGGTTCAAAACAGATTTTCCGGAACTCAAAGGAAAAATCATGCTTCACCTTGCAAGCATCGGAGAGGTCAACTCTGTCAAACCCCTTGTAAACCGGATAAAGGATAAAGTCGCTCTCACAGTGTTTACAGATTATGGACTTGAAAGGGCAAAAAAGACCTATCCAGAAATTCCATCACGAATTCTTCCCTTTGACTTCTATCCAGTAGTGAGAATCTTCCTTGAAAAGAACCGACCAGAGAAAATCTTGATATATGAAACAGAAATCTGGCCCTCTCTCCTCTATCTGGCAGGAAAAATGGAAATTCCTGTTTTCATGGTGAGCGGTAAAATTTCTGAGAGAAGTTTTGAAAATTACAGGAAATTCAAATTCTTCTTTGGACCACTCCTTAAAAATATTACTTTCCTTGCAAGGTCTCAAAAAGATTCGATGAGGGCTAAGGAGTTGGGATTCAGAAAGGTGGAGTTTGTAGGAGATCTAAAATTTGACGTAGAAAAACCTGAACAGCTTTCAGATCTCCACATAGAAGGGAAAAGGAAAGTCATCATCTGGGGCAGTACTCACCCTGGAGAAGAGGAAATCGCCTTTGAGATTCACAAAAAGCTAAAGGAAAAGTTCCCTGATATCCTCACAATCATCGCTCCAAGACACATAGGAAGGGCTAAAGAGATAAATCCACCATCAAGATTTGCACTTAGAAGCGAAACAAAAAACATTACTAAAGACGTTGAGTTCTACATAGTTGACACAATAGGAGAACTCTCTTCTCTCTACAGATTTGGTGATGTGATAGTAATAGGCGGTAGTTTCATTCAAGGAATAGGTGGCCATAATCCCGTTGAAGGAGTTCTTTGGAAAAAACCTGTAATACTTGGTATCTACGGAAAGGATTTTCTCGAAATTGCACAGCGGTTAAAGGCACCTGTTCTAAAAAAGGAAGAACTTTTACCATTTGTAGAAAAGCTCCTCTCTGATGAGGTATTTCACAAAGAGGTCTCAGAAACTATTTTTAAGTCCTATCAAAAGGAAAAAGGTGTTACCGACAGGATATTGAAGGCTATAGGAGAATAAGTTTGAATCTAAACAAGCTAAGATTAAAAGTATTGAGGAAAGAGGGAATTGGAGCTCCGCTCTTTCCCCTTTTCTGGTTACTCTCGGTAGCTTACTGCGGCGGAGCAGCTTTTAGAAACTTTCTTTACAACGCTGGCATTCTGGAATCGACATCCTTTTCACTTCCCGTTATCTCCGTAGGAAACGTTATCGCCGGTGGATCAGGTAAAACCCCTCTTACAGAATCGATATACCTTATCCTTGAAGAGTTGGGATTTTCCCCTGCCATTGTAACAAGAGGATACAGAGGAAAGGAGAAAGGACCCATCTTTGCAACAGATAATCCGGAACGCTTTGGAGATGAAGCTTCAATCTACGCCCTCAAAGGTTACAGAACAGTCGTCAGCAAAGAAAAACTTAAAGGAATAGAGTTTGCATTCTCCAAAGGTTCAAACGTCGCAATCCTTGACGACGGGTTTCAGTACAGAAAAGTTGTTCCGAAACTTAACATTGTGGCGATTGACCCATTTAACCCCTTTGGAGATGGATACTGCCTTCCCTTAGGTCTTCTGAGGGAATCCATTAAAAACCTTGAGAGAGCAGACTGTTTTGTGGTCACAAGAAGTAATCTCGTTGATATGAAAAGGCTCGAATCCTTAGAACTTTACCTGAAAAGCTTTAGAAAACCCATATTCTTAGCCGAACAGACGTTCAAATTTTGGGTAAACGAAAGGTTTGAGAGAACAGAACCACCAGAAGAAAAAGAAATCGACGTCTTTTGCGGAATCGGAAATCCTTCACAGTTTGTTGAAATGTTGATAAGGATGGGCTATAAAATCCGAAACTACCTCGTATTTAACGATCACCACTCCTACACCGAAGAGGAGATTGAAAAACTTAAAAGCTTGAAAAATCCGGTAACAACCGAAAAGGATCTAATAAAGCTCAGAAACTCTGGAATCAGAGCAAAAGCACCTGTTTTAAGACTTGACGCTTACGGTCTAAAAGAATTTATAGTATCAAACATCAAAAACGTTGAAAGGGTTGAGGAAGAAGTTGAAGGAGATTTCCTACCTTCTGGAGTATCTACTTTTAAAGGGGAGTCTCTCTTTAATAGAGAAGGTTAATAGGGAAAAGGCTTTTAAAGCTGGTGATATTCTGGCTGATATTCTCTATAACTACCCCAGGATAAAAAGAGTGACGGAAGAGAATCTCCAATTTACGAGATTTCCTGTTGAAATTGGAAAAGAGAGCCTTAAAAATTTCTTGCGGTGTTCAATAGACTTTGTTCGCTCAAAAAACTACTCATTTGAATACCTGAAAGGTATCTTTAAACCTGTTGATCCATCAGTCGTTCCACCAGAAGGAGGAATCCTCCTTACAGCCCACATCGGAAACTGGGAGCTTATGGGAGCACTATTCTCAGTACTTAGTGATGGAAAGCTCTCAGTCGTTGCAAAACCGATGAAAAATTGGAGAGTGGACAGGCTTATAAACTCTATCCGTCAAAAATGGGGAATAAAAGTTATTCCAACAGGGAACATAATTGAGATAGTAAAAGATCTGAAGAGGAAAAGGTACGTTGGAATTCTCCTTGATCAGAGACCAAAAGTAAAAGAGGGAGTTCTCACAAAATTCCTCGAAAGAGAAACTTACACAAACAGGGGAGCAGCAATCCTCAGCATAAAGACGGGAAAGCCTGCAATTCCAGCATTCTGTTTCATGGAAGGAGACAAATACTCAATCGAGGTCTATGAACCGATTTATCCAGATGGTAAAACTGTTGAAGAACTTACTCAGGAATATGCAAAAACCATTGAAAAAGCTGTAAGGAAACACCCAGAACAGTGGTTCTGGTTTCATAGAAGATGGAAAAATTCTCCGGAGTTTAAAAAGTGGAAAGAGAAAAGCCGCTGATAATCATAACAGGTCCAACAGCAACTGGAAAAACAGACTTCTCCATAAAACTTGCAAGGGAGATTGGCGGCGAAATAATCAGCGCCGACTCAATGCAGGTCTATAGAGGACTTGATATAGGAACAGACAAAATCTCAAAGGAAATAAGGAAAGAGATTCCCCACTACTTGATAGACATCAGAGAGCCTGACGAACTATTTTCCGTTGCTGACTTTGTGAGAGAAGCAGATAAAGCTATAGCCGAAATAAGAAAAAAGGATAGATACCCGATTGTTGTTGGTGGAACGGGTTTTTATATAAGAGCTCTACTCTACGGTCTTCCGGATGTTCCTCCCGGAAGTGAAGAGATAAGGAAAGAACTAAAGAAACTGTCAAATGAGGAGATTTACAATCTACTGCTTGAAGTTGACAGAGAGTCAGCAGAGAGAATAGGAAAAAACGACAGAAAGAGACTAATAAGAGCTTATGAGGTCTATAAACTAACAGGAGAACCTCTCTCTTCATTCAAATTCCCCGAAAAACCTCGCTATAGATTCTTAGGTTACTTCCTCTACAGAAACAGACCTGAGCTCTACAGGAGAATTGAAGACAGAGTTGATTCACAAATAGAGAGAGGGCTCATCGATGAAACTAAATGGCTCCTCCATTTCGGGAAAGATATAACAGCCTTCCAGGCTCTCGGTTACAAGGAGATGCTGGAGCACATAGAGGGAAGAAAATCTCTTGAAGAGGCAATCAGACTTCTTAAAAGGAGAACCAAGCAGTTTGCAAAAAGACAGTTTACGTGGTTTAGGAAAGAACCTAAATTTAAATGGGTAAATCTATCAGAAATTCCGGAAGAAAAACTGATAGAGATGATAAAAAAAGATCTAAGGGAGGAGCAATGAACCTACAGGACACTTACCTCAACAGACTAAGAAAAGAGAGAATCCCAGTTAGCATCTTCCTTTCAAGGGGAACAAGACTTCAGGGGGTAATTACGTTCTTTGACCAATTTACAATCCTGCTTGAAAACGGAGGAACACAGCAACTGGTTTATAAGCACTCCATAGCAACAATAGTGCCATCAAGACCTATCAAGAACCTCTTCAAAGAAGAGGAAAAAAAGAGTGAGTAAAACTATTCTTTTTGGTGGGCTGACTCCACTCCACGAATTGTTTATGAAGGGAGCCGTCGAAAGCTTAGGTTACAAAGTCGAGTTTCTACCAACTCCAGATAACTGTTCTCTTGCAATTGGTAGAGAGTTCTGTAATAGAGGAATGTGCAATCCAACCTATTACACGGTTGGTAATCTCATCAAGTACCTTCAGGAAAAGAGCTCAGCTGGTATAGACGTTGAAAAAGAATACATGTCTGTAACTATAGGCGCCTGTGGTCCCTGCAGATTCGGCATGTACGAATCTGAGTATAGACATGCTCTAAAAGCGGCTGGCTTTAAGAACTTCTCTTTCTCAATACTCAACCAGAGTAAATTCTCTTCAGAAGGAGAACTCAAACTTACACCCTCGCTTGTCTGGAAACTGGTAAAAGCCGTTTGGGTTGCAGACATTGTAAGGGATCTTGGCTATCAGCTTAGACCTTACGAAGTTATACCTGGCTCTGTAGATAAAACCATTTCAAGATCAAAAGAAGAAATCTACCAGATCTTAAAAAAAGGTGGAAAGGTCAAGGATTTAATTTCAGTCCTAAGGCTTTTTAGAAAGAGACTTGAAGGTCTTCAGTTTGACTATACAAGAGTAAAACCCGTTGTTAGCGTAATTGGAGAGTTCTGGGCCCATACAACTGAAGGGGATGGGAACTATCATCTCCACAGATGGCTTGAATCTGAAGGTGCTGAAGTAAGGGTCGAGTCAATAGCAGGATGGATAGATTACCAACTCTTTATTGAAGAAGAGAAAATTAAAGCTGATATCAAGATAAAAGGTTTGACAGCAGATAGAATTAAAAAACTTCTTGCAGTAAAAGGAATGGCAGTAACGTTTAGAACGCTCTACAACATCTTTAGAAAAATCTTCGATTTCAGACCCAAACCACTTCCATCTCAAAGATATTTGGCAAAGATATCAAAACCCTACTTTGACTACTTTGTGGTCGGTGGTGAAGGACATCTTGAAGTTGCAAAACACATCTACAACGTAAAAGAGAAAAAAGCTCACATGACAGTTTCTGTAAAACCTTTTGGCTGCATGCCTTCAACCCAAAGCGATGGAGCTCAGGTAAAAGTCCTTTCAGACTACCCGGAAAGCATCTTCATCTCAATTGAAACCTCTGGCGACGGAGAGGTAAATGTAAAGAGCAGAGTTCAGATGAAGCTATTTGAAGCTAAAAAATCCGCGCAAGGAGAGTTTGAAAAACTCCTGAGCAGTCTCAAGATTCCAGAAACTGCATTTAAAGAAGCTTTTAGCCTAAGAGAACCCTTTATAAAACTCTCAAAGAATTACATTGGAACAGCAGCAAGAGCTTTAAAGGCAAACGAGAAACTGATTCGCTCTTCAGCTCTTCAGATTCAGGAATCGGGAGCATAGGTGGACTATCTGTTCATAGAAAAATGTAAAATAGAACTTGAAAAAGAGCTTCAGAAAGAGAGAATATCCAGCGTTCACGCCGATTCTAAAAGCTTTTCATTGAAGTTCAGAAAAGGTTTTCTCAACATCTATGCAGGGCAGCCAAATGCCCTTTTCTTTTCTGATTTTGGTATAGCAAAAGAGAAGAATTCCAGGTTCAAGGCACTTGAAGGAACCTTTGTCAAATCCGTTAAACTTCCAGTTATCGACAGGGTAATTGAGATTGAAACGGTAAAGATCCTTCCATCTGGAAAAACTGAAACCTACTATCTTATCTTCGAGCTTACAGGAAAGAACGCAAACGTTTTTCTGCTTGATAGAGAAAGAAAAATCATCTCAACGTTGAGAGAGGTTAAGAGCTCTGTAAGACCCCTTGAAAAAAATGATACTTATACCTTTCCTCCACAGGAGAAAAAGGAGTTTCATCAGCTTCATTTTGGAGAAGCAACCAAGGAGGGAATTGAGAAAAACCTCCACAAATTCGCTGCCGGGATATCTCCCTTAAACGCAAAGGAAATTGCCCATCTATTTGAAAAGCTGGGAAGTCTTGAAAAAGCGTACGAAGAGTTCCTCAAGAAACACAGATTGTCAAATAGCGCTTACCTCTACTACGAAGAAGATAAGCCAAAGTACATGACAACGTTTCTCTACCAGTCGCTTGAGAGACTGAGGTTCAAAGAGTTCTCTGGAAAACTTCCCTACACAGAATGCTGGAAAACCTACTATTTAGAAAAGGTTGAAAGAGAAGAACTAAAATCACTGAAAAGAAAGCTTCTAAGAGATCTGGAAAAGAGAGTTGAAGCGCTTAAAAAAGAGCTCCAATCTCTCAAAAGCAGAGAAGAACTCCTGAGAGAAGCCGAAGAGAACAGGAAACTGGGAGAGCTCCTGAAGTACAATCTGAACCTCATAAAACCAGGAGTGAAAAACGTAAAAGTCTTTGACTATTACACCAATCAGGAAGTGGAAATATCTCTCGATCCGAAACTTTCTCCACAGAAAAATGTCGAAAAGTACTTCTCAAAGTACAGAAAACTCAAAAGAAAGGTAGAACACGAAGAAACCTTGAGAAAAAAACTGGAAGAGGAGCTCCTTGAACTGGAATTTCTGAAGGAAACGATAAATGATAAAGAAACTCTGGAAGAGCTTCAGGATCTCATTCCGGAAGAGAAGAAAAAAGAGAAAAAGAAGAAAAGCTTCAGAATATATACCCTGCCCTCAGGAAGAAAGATTATAGTCGGTAGAAGCAGCAAAGAGAACGAATTCCTCTCCATGAAACTTGCGAATCCGTGGGATATCTGGTTCCACGCAAAAGAGATACCCGGCTCTCACGTCATACTAAGACTCAACAGAGAGGAAAAACCATCAGATGAGGACATTCTCCTGTCTGCCGCCGCAGCGGCTTTTTTCAGTAAGGGAAAACAGTCAGGAAAGGTTCCGGTCGACTATACAGAGGCAAAAAACCTCAAAAAGCCAAAGGGAACACCCCCTGGCTTTGTAATCTACGAAAACGAAAGAACAATAGTCGTAAATCCAGACCTATTCTCTCCTCTCGCCAAAGAGTCTGAGAAGAGCTAAGAAAAGGTTGATTAAATCCAGATACAGAGCAAGAGCTCCAAAGAATGCATTCCCCTCAGTGTAAGCCATCTCCTCAAGCTTCTGAATATCGTAAGCAGTCAACCCTAAGAAGACAAGAACAGTCACAACGCTAATTGCAATCCCAAGACCGGCGGACTTTACAAGGAAAATGTTCAGAAATGACGCAACAATAATACCGATCAATCCAACAAAAAGGTAAGTTCCAAATCTTCTGAAATCCACCTTTTTACTCATCGCAAGAAGAGCCATTATCCCGAAAAGAATAGAAGCAGAGAGAAATGCAGTGATAATTGACTTTCCTGTATACATGACCAAGATTGGAGCAAGAAGCACTCCCTCTGCTGCTGAAAAGAGGTAAAACGCCACTCCTGCAAGGAGACCATTATTTCTGAGAAGTCCCGTAGCAATCACAAGAACAAAAGAGAGAACTGCAAAACCTATAAATCCCCACTTACCAAAAGCAAACACAAGTCCGGAAGTAAGAGCCAAATAGGATGTAATAGCTGTAAGCAATAGACCTAAGAACATGTTCAGAAAAACCTTTCCGAGAAAAGCATTAAAAGAGGTTGTCTCTGTTCTCTCCATAACCACTGGATTTCTTTCAAACTCCATAGTTCCTCCAGATTATGAAATTTTCTGCATTTGGACTTTGGAATATATAGCCTTTTATCTTCATAGAAAAGAAGACACTTAAAAGATTATCCCATAGAAAATATAAAAACTCCTTCTTTTACGAAGAAGACTGGGGGGTTTTTATTTTGGTTGAAAATAGAGGATTTACAGATGGCAAGCTGGGTTAAGGAAATACTTTAGCAAGAAGAAAATTTTGAAAATTTTTGGAAAAGTCTGAAGAACAGAATTGAAAAGGGGGACAGCCCCCCTTACTTCATTGTAATGATAGTGAAAGAAGTAATGAGAACAATCAAAATGTATATTCCAAAAACCCCATAAAACATAAGCTTTTTAATTGGGCTATTTTCCATCCTTCCCTCCTTCAATTGAGGCTTTTAAAGTGTTGAGCTCCGTCTCAAATCTATCTCTGTTCAAGAAGACGACTACATAATGCCCTACAATTCCTTTAAGGGCAAACATAGCGCACAGAATAAACACAAGCCTTGAGAGGAAGTGAGCAGTTGTACCGGGCTCAAAAACAACTTTCCAAAGGTATAGAAACGGTAAAAGCAAACCTCCACCTATTAACAAAAAGTAGGTAAAAAGGTTGGGCTTAAAGAAGCTAAGTTCTTCTCTTAATTCCTCTTTCAAAAACTTTTCAACCTCTTCCCAATTTCCAGTTTGTCCATAGAGCTCATAAGCCTTATCTATCAACTCCTTTCTACCTGCAAAGAACCTTTCTTTAAGCCCAATAATCGCGGACATTTACACTCCTCTCAAGAATTTAAGGAAAGGGGGATTAAACCCCCTCACCCTCCAATTTAGACTTTGCAAGTGTATATGTCAGCCACGCAACACTTATCCACCAGATAAAAGCTATTATAAGCCACATAACTACCTCCTTTAACCTTAATAAGCTTATCCACGAGCCTCTTCAATTTCTCTCTTGATGGACTCAGAAGAAATCTTGAAGAGGAACATCTTGTAAACCCAAGCCTGGTAAGCAATAACGATTGGTGTAAAGATGATAGCTGCCACGAGCATAACCGTCAGAGTGAGAGTACTTGAAGCACCATTGTAGATGGTAATTGAGTGCTCAAGCCCAACACTGGAAGGAACTGCCAGTGGATAAGCACCGAAGAATACTGCAAAACCTGCAAAGACGAACGTTAAGGATGAGAAGAGGAATGCTTTTGCTCCATTCATGTTTTTAACAGCCATTAAGTAGCCAACCGCTGAAAGTGCAGCAAGAACAATGAGGATAAGCTCGATAACAGGGAATCTGAAAAGAGCATGCTCAAGAACACCATTGTTAAGCATTGAAGCTATCTGCTGAAGCATATCCTCTGGAAGGTTTAGGTACCTGACATTTTCTGGATTGGAAATCTTAAATGAGATTGTATAAGCAACTCCAGTACACACAACGTACATTACAACGAATGGAAGCCAAAGCTTGAGAGCGATATTTCTTGCCCTTTCAGCAATCTCACCCTCTGTCTTCCAGATAAGCCAGGAGACACCGTGGAGGATGATAAAAAGAACAGTTGTTACACCAACAAGGAGTCCAAATAGACCATGGAACGTAAGTGGATTAATAAGATTGATAAAGCTAAGTGGGAACTTTTCAGCATAAACAAAACCTGCAAGAGGATCGCCTTCAATACCCATATTCTTAATTGGAATTCCAGCAAGAATATTACCGATAGCTACACCAATAAGAAGAGCAACTATAAAACTTGACCAGAAGATACTCTGATCCCAGATCTTCCTCCATCCTGGATCCTCTTCTTTACTCCTGAACTCAAACGAAACTGCCCTGTAAATTAGAGCAAGGAGAACTACAAAGAGTGCTATGTAAAGAGAGCTAAAGAGTGCTGCGTAGAGTTCTGGAAAGGCTGCAAAAGCGGCACCACCAGCAGTGATAAACCATACTTCGTTACCGTCCCATACAGGACCAATGGCATTGATCATAACTCTTCTTTCAATATCGGTCTTGGCAATAATTGTGTGAAGAATTCCTACCCCTAAGTCAAAACCGTCCGTAAGAATGTATCCAGCAATGAGCACCGTAACTAAGAATGCCCATATTGTAGGCAAATCAAAGTGCATCTCTCACCTCCTCCATTAATAGAGTTCTGCTTCTTTCTCTGGACCCTTGGTTGCAAACTTGGCGATAAGATAGAAGTCTGCAATAGCAAGGGCTGTAAATGTAACAGCAAAGACAACATAAGTAATGACAACTTCCACATTTGTAAGAGGAGATACAGCTTGAGCAGTTTTAAGACCTATTCCTGGCATCAGAATTTTTCCGTAATCATCCGTAAGTGGATAAACAATCCATGGCTGTCTTCCAACTTCTGCAAACGCCCATCCAAGCCAGCAAGCAATGTAAGGTAATGGAAGAGAGTAGAGTGCCAGTTTCAGGTAGCCTGTACTGTTCTCAAGATTTCTAAACTTCATGAGCCCTACAAGGAAGAGAATCACAAAGTAGAATCCAAGATAGACCATCAAGTGGAATGCCCAGAAGTTGAAGTTAACAGGTGGAATGTAGTTTCCTGAACCAAACTGAGCTTCAAACTGTTTCTGAAGATCTTTGATACCTTTAATCTCAGCATTGAAATCGTGTGCAGCAAGGAAGCTAAGAAGACCTGGAATTGGAACTGGAATCTCAACAACGTTCTTCTGAGCCTTCTCATCAGCCCATGCAAAGAGAAGGAGATTTGCACCTTTCTTAGTCTCCCAAAGAGCTTCACCTGCAGCAAGTTTTGTTGGCTGAGTTTTAGCAACTTCATGGGCATGGATGTCACCAATTACTACTTCACCTACAGAAGCGATAAGTCCAAAAACAAGAGCGATGTATGCAGACTTCTTAAAGAACTCAACATGCTGCTTCTTGAGGAGGTGGTATGCACTTACAGCAAGAACAAATACTGCTGAAAGAACCATTCCAGCTGTAGCTGTATGCCAGAACTTAACGTCCGCAACTGGGTTAAATACTATTGCCCACCAATCTTTCATCTCTGCTCTTTTACCTGCAAGTGTCTGAACAACCTCAGCACCTACCGGGTGCTGCATCCATCCGTTGGCAACGAGAATCCAAAGAGCTGAGAGGTTTGAACCGATAGATGAAAGCCATGCAGCTAAGAGATGAACTCCCTTTGGCACCTTATCCCAACCAAAGAGAAAGACTCCCATGAAGGTTGACTCCATGAAGAACGCAAGAAGTCCTTCAATAGCAAGTGGTGCACCGAAAATGTCTCCAACGAACCTTGAGTAGACCGACCAGTTCATACCGAACTCAAACTCGTGAACCAGTCCTGTAGCAACCCCCAGTGCAAAGTTGATGGCAAAGAGTTTAGCCCAGAACTTTGCCATGTCCCGGTAGATCTCTTTGCCTGTTGCGTAGTGAAGCGTCAACATGATTGCAGACAGCGTTGACAGCCCTAAGGTTAATGGTACGAAGATAAAGTGGAAGAAGGCTGTCATCGCGAACTGCAGTCGCGATACCAGTAGTACGAAGTCCATCGCGGCACCTCCCTGAAAGTTTTTATCCCCTTATTCTTTAGATTTTAAGCACAATTATTATACCAAAACTTACTAATTACGGTTAACATTTCATACACTGTATATTAGTAATTTTTTATATTATCTCTGTACCGATACCTTCCTGTGTAAAAATCTCAAGGAGAACAGAATGCTTCACCCTTCCATCTATGATATGAGCCTTTTTTACCCCTCCAGTTAATGCAATTTCACAAGCTTTAACCTTTGGAATCATACCCCCAGAAATTGTTCCATCTTCAATTAAACCCGACAAATCCCCTCTTGCGATAGATTTTATCAAATTACCTTTTTTATTCTTTATTCCTTCAACATCCGTTAACATTATAAGTTTTTCAGCCTTTAAGGCTGCTGCCACCTCTCCCGCTACCAAATCTGCATTTATATTATAAGCTTCAAAGTCCTCACCAATTCCGACGGGAGCTATTACTGGTATAAATTTGGACTCAAGCAGTTTAGTGACAATATCTGGATTAACTTTCTTAACCTTCCCTACGAATCCAAGATCAATAATCTCCGGTGCCTTCACTTCAGACAAATACTTCTTAAAATCAATTTTTTCGGCAACTATAAGATTCCCATCTTTGCCAGACAATCCGACTGCATTTCCACCATGGGAATTAATGAGCTTAACAATTTCCTTGTTTACTTTCCCTACAAGAACCATTTCAACTACATTCATAGTTTCTCTATCCGTTACTCTCATACCACCAACAAACCGAGTAGGTATCTTCAGCTTCTCAAGGAATTCTCCAATCTGAGGTCCCCCTCCATGAACTATAACAGGATTAATTCCGATGTATTTAAGAAGTACAACGTCCTCAGCAAAAGCACGTTTTAGTTCTTCCCTTATCATTGCATTGCCGCCATACTTAATAACTATTGTCTTCCCATAAAATTTCTTTATATACGGAAGCGCTTCCAAAAGGATTGATGCTTTCTCTATAAGCTTTTCCACTCTACTCCTCCAGATTAAGATTGTGTTGAAACTCAATTATAAAAGAGTTATTCCTTATATCTGAAGAGGCTGTTTATTCTTCAGATGCTAAAATCTTCTCTCTCCTCTTTGGAAACCACGCATGGAGATAGGAATGGAAAGAATTGTTGTTGGAATAACAGGAGCAAGCGGTTCCATCTATGGCAAAAGGATTGTAGAAATCTTAGTCGCGAACAGCTATCTGGTTGACATTATCTTCTCAGAAACTGGAAAAAAAGTGTTTGAATACGAAACAGGAATTACAGTAGAAGAGTTTATAAACTCCCTTCCAGAAGAACAGGTTACACTCTTTGATCATAACGACCTATTTGCACCTCCTTCAAGTGGCTCCTATAGAACTATTGGAATGATCATAGCTCCCTGCTCAGCCGGAACCCTCGGACACATAGCATTGGGAATTACAGACAATCTGATACACAGAGCTGCAGATGTAACGCTGAAGGAAAGAAGACCCTTAGTGTTGGTCTTCAGGGAAACCCCATTAAACAGAATTCACATTGAAAACATGTTAAGAGTCACAGATGCCGGAGCGACAGTACTGCCTGCATCTCCCGGATTCTATGGAAAGTCAGAAACAGTAGAAGATCTGGTCAATTTTGTAGTTGAGAGGGCTCTTAGAACTTTAACAGGAAAGGAATTTAATCTGGTCAAAAACTGGGGAGAATAATCACTACTCACTGTTCTCCATTCACTTCTTTTATTAACTTTCCTACGGGAAAAGGAATTACATCTTTAATAGCCTTTCCTGTGATCAACATGATGAGTCTGTCAAAACCAAGAGCCACACCTTCACAGTCTGGAAGTGGTTTTTCTCTAAGAAGTCTTAAAAAGCCTTTATCCAATGCCCGTTTTCCCTTCTCAAGAAATTTCTTTCTGTAACTTTCGAAATCTGTAAGCTCCGTATAACCATTTGCTAACTCAAGACCACAAACATAGAGCTCGAACCTCTCTGCAAATCCATTACTTACTTTAGCCATTGCTGAGAACTTCTCGGGATAGTTGTAAAGAAAAACAGGTACTTCAAACTGTGAAAGAGCTGGTTCTACTTTATCGACCAGAAGCCTGAAAAATCCAGATTCATATTCTTTCTCTCCAGAAACTTTAATAACTTCTTCTTCATCAAGAAGATTCCTGACTCCGGCAAATTCTATGAAAGCCTCTTCAACTGTGATAGCTGTGTAATTATCAACCTTCACTCTCCTTCCTCTGTAGGAAAGCTCTTTTTTACCTGCAGCTTTTGTGCAGTGCTTTAGGAGCTCAAAAGTTTCCTCCATTCCTTTTTTGTAGTCTGCTCCTGTTCTATACCATTCAACCATTGTAAACTCGACATTGTGAGACTCTGTTACTTCTCCATCTCTAAATACCTTACAGATTTGATAAATCCTTGGAATGCCATGCCAGATAATTCTTTTCATAAAAAACTCAGGGGAAGTGTGGAGAAACCAGTCAAATTTCTTTCCCGAAAAGTCGGAAAATAGAGTTCTGACGTTAACAACATTTGAATCGGGATTTTCATAGGGAACAAGTACCGGGGTTTCTACTTCAATGAACTCCTGAGAATCAAAAAATTCCCTTACAGTTTTAAGAATTCTGCTTCTCAACTTCAAAATATCTTCCATTTCGGAGAGCTCCGTAATAAACTTAAATTGCTATGAAGATAGGAATAATATCCGATATACACGGAAATCTCCACGCCCTCCAGGCTGTGGCAGAAGAATTAGAAAGAGAAAAGGTTGATGAAATCTGGTGCCTCGGTGACGTTGTTGGATATGGAGCTTTCCCCAACGAATGTCTCCAGTGGGTTAAGGAGAACTGTAAATACTTCATTCTGGGAAATCATGAACTGGCACTTTTGAATTTAATAGACCTATCAATGCTAAACGACTATGCCGCAAGAGCAATTATTTGGACAAAAGAGGTTATAAAAACAGAATTTCTGGATTTTCTCATAACAAAAGGAGTTCAGATACTAACCTCTCAATTCCAGTTGGTTCATGATACCCCGGAATCACCAGGAAGTATGAAGTACATACTAACCCTCGAAGATGCTTACTACAGTCTCATCAGACAGGTCAGACCTGTTTGCTTCTCTGGTCACACCCACATACCTGCAGCATATAAACTCGAAAGTGCAAATCCGGATAGAATTAGAGCATCAATCATCAATATAGAAAAGGGAAGATATTTAATAAACCCAGGAAGCGTGGGACAGCCGAGGGATAAAAACCCTAATGCCGCTTTTATAATCCTTGATGAAAAAACCGTTTATTTTAGAAAGGTAAAATACGACGTCAAATCTGCAGCAAAGGCAATTTTGAAAGCAGGACTTCCTGAATTCTTAGCAGCAAGATTACTTTTGGGGGTATAGAATGAAGGGTTACATGTTGATAGCCGGAAAAAAAGTCTACAAGCAGGAAGAGATAGAAATTCACTTTCCCTATGACGGCTCTTTGGTTGGAACCATTCCAAGAGGGAAAAAAGAAGATGTTGACCTTGCAGTAGAGGCTGCAAAGAAAGGGTTCGAAAAGATTAAAAAGATGACAGCTTATGAAAGATACCAGTGTCTTCAAAAAGCCGCAAGGATAATTTCAAGGAGAGCGGAAGAATTCGCAGAAATCCTCACCCTTGAAGTCGGGAAAACGATAAAAGAGTCAATGGCAGAGGTTGGAAGAGCAATAAACACAATAACGCTGGCTGCAGAAGAATCAAAGAGAATTCTCGGGGAAGAAGTTCCATTTGATGCTGCTCCAGGAATCAAAAACAAAGTGGGATTTTACAGGAGAGTTCCTCTTGGGATTATTGGATGCATAACACCTTTTAACTTTCCTTTAAACCTCACCTGTCACAAAGTGGCTCCTGCACTTGCAGCAGGAAACAGCGTAATCATTAAACCGTCTGAAAACACCTCACTAACAGTGATAAAGTTAGCTGAAGTCCTGATTGAAGCTGGATTCCCTCCAGAAGCGGTGAACGTCGTAACAGGATACGGAGAGGAAGCTGGAGATGCCTTAGTCAGGAACGAAGATGTAAGGATGATTACATTTACGGGAAGCGTTGAAACTGGAAAAATCATAATGAGTAGAGGCGGACTTAAAAAATATGCAATGGAGCTTGGCTCAAACGCAGGTGTTTATATAGATGAGGATCAGGACTATAGGCTCAAAGAAATAGCTGAAAAAGTTGCAAGAGGTGGTTTTGCCCTAGCTGGTCAGGTCTGCATCTCCGTTCAAAGGGTCTTCGTCCATGAAAAACTGTTTGATAGTTTCGTTAAAGAAATCACAGACTTTTCAAGAACACTAAAAGTAGGAGATCCCAGAAAATCAGACACCGACATGGGCCCTGTAATCGATAAGAACGCTGCAGACAGGATAATTGAATGGATAGAAGAGGCTAAGGGGCTCGGAGCAGAAGTTGTATATGGTGGAAATAGAATATCAGATACATTGATTGAACCAACGGTTGTTATAAATGTTCCTGAAGAGGCCAAACTGTTTAAAAAAGAAGTCTTTGGACCAGTAATTGTTGTCAATAAAGTCTCTTCCATTGAAGAGGGAATAAAACAGGTAAATAACTCCCCTTATGGTCTCCAGGCTGGAATATTCACAAACAACCTGAAAAACGCCTTTAAGTTTAGCGAAGAGGTAGAATGCGGTGGAATCATGGTAAACGAGATTCCAACATTCAGAGTTGATCAAATGCCTTATGGTGGAGTGAAAGAGAGCGGAATAGGAAGAGAAGGACCTCACTTTGCAATAGAAGAAATGACAGAGATTAAAACAATCTGTTTTGATCTGAATTAATCCCCCCCTTCGTTCCCCCCCTTACAGGGGGGGAATGATTAAAGTTCCATCTTTCGTAAAGGGGGTTGGGAAAATTAACTTTTTCTTTACTTTAAATACTCAGCAGCTTCCTTTGCAGACTTTCCTTCGTGAACTATAGCAGCAATTGCTCTTACTATTTTTTCAGGGTTGTCATGCTGGAAGGCATTTCTTCCGATGGAAACACCTTTAGCTCCAGCCTTCATAGCTCCTTCAACCATTTCAAGTATTTCCATATCGTTGCTCATCTTTGGACCACCGGCTATAACAACCGGAATTGGACAACCCTCTGTCACTTTTCTGAATGATTCAGGATCTCCCGTATAGGCAACTTTTACAATGTCAGCTCCAAGTTCGGCTGCAACCCTTGCACAGTGAGCAACTACTTCTGGATCAAACTGGTCTTTTATATGTTCTCCTCTTGCATACATCATTGCTATTAACGGCATTCCCCATTCAAGACAACTTTCAGAAACTCTCCCAAAATCTTCAAGCATTTTATCTTCGTTAACGTCTCCTAAGTTAACATGAATTGAAACTCCGTCTGCTCCAAGCTTTATGGCTTCTTCTACGGTACAGACAAGAACTTTTGTATTTGGCTTGGGAGAAAGAGAAGTACTTGCTGACATATGAACAATCAATCCAACGTCTTTACCCCTTTTTCTGTGACCATGCCTTACAAGACCTTTATGAATAATAACTGCATTGGCTCCACCGTTTGCAACTCTATCTATGGATTCTCTGATGTCTATTATTCCCGGAATTGGACCCATAGAAACACCATGATCCATCGGAATTATTACAGTATTTCCCGTTTCTCTGTTGATAAGTCTCTCCATTCTTATAGCTTTTCCTATTTTCATAATGAAAACCTCCCGAAATAGTTTTCAAAAATTGTAAAAATCAAGTTTGGGAATTTTAACAGGAATTTTTGTTTTCAGAATAGACTACTGCTGACACCCCTCCCCAACGGGAGGGAAATAGTTGTCATAGGAATAGAGATACTTTTCGATGAAATCACAGAGAATATGACCCAGGGTTATGTGAACTTCTTGGATTCTTGGGGTTGAAAAGCTCTTAACCACAAAACAGTGATCAGCTATCTTCGATAACTCACCCCCATCTTTACCAGAAAAACCTACAGTCAGAAGTCCCAACTCTTTTGCTCTCTTTACAGCGTTAATCACGTTTTTTGAATTTCCGCTTGTGCTTATTCCTATAAGCACGTCTCCTTCCTTACTTAGCGCTTCTACTTGTCTTTCGAATATTTTATCAAATGAGTAATCATTTCCAACAGCCGTAAGAATAGAGGTGTCTGTTGTAAGAGCAATGGCAGGAAGAGCTCTCCTCTCCATTCCAAATCTGCCCACAAGTTCAGCAGCTATGTGTTGACAATCAGCAGCAGAACCACCATTACCACAGAGAAGTATCTTTTTCCCTTCTTTTATCCTCTTTGCAACTTCTAAGAAAACAGAGTAGATCTTTTCTCTGTTTTCCTCTACAAAAGCCCTCTTTAGGTCTGCACTTTCAAGGAAAGAGTAATATATGAGCTCCTTCATGCGTTCATCGCCTTCAGGAAGTCTTCATTTGTCTTATACTTTCTGAGTTTTTCAAGGAGAAACTCCATTGCCTCCACAGGGGACATAGATGTAAGAAGTCTCCTGAGTATCCAACTACGGTTAAGTTCCCACTCGGAGAGAAGAAGTTCCTCTTTTCTTGTTCCCGATTTCTGAATATTTATAGCAGGGAATATCCTTCTCTCAACAAGCTGTCTATCAAGGACAATCTCCATGTTACCAGTTCCCTTAAACTCTTCAAATATAACATCGTCCATACGGCTACCAGTTTCAACAAGAGCTGTTGCTATGATTGTAAGACTTCCTCCCTCTTCTATGTTCCTGGCAGCACCAAAGAACCTCTTAGGCTTGTGGAAAGCATGGGCATCAATACCACCTGAAAGAATCTTTCCACTTGGAGGAGTTAGAGTATTGTAAGCCCTTGCAAGCCTTGTCAAGGAGTCAAGGAGAATTACAACATCCTTCTTGTGCTCAACAAGCCTTTTTGCCTTTTCAATTACTATTTCTGCAACTTGGGCGTGCCTTTCTGGTGGCTCATCAAAGGTTGAACTTATAACCTCATCAGCTAAAGTGTTTCTTTTCATATCTGTAACTTCTTCAGGCCTCTCATCAATGAGAAGAATTATCAGATAAGTATCCGGATAATTGGTCTTTATAGCGTTCGCCATCTTCTGAAGGAGAACTGTCTTTCCAGCTCTCGGAGGAGCAACAACCAATCCCCTCTGTCCCTTTCCAACAGGAGTGATCAGATCAACAACCCTTGTAGAAAGCTCTGACGGATCGTGTTCAAGTCTGAACCTCTCGGTCGGATGAAGAGGTGTAAGTTGATCAAATTGAGGTCTTGTCTTTGCTATCTCAGGAGATTCCCAGTTTATTGCATCAACCTTTAGAAGGGCAAAGTACTTCTCACCTTCTTTTGGGAGTCTAACCTCACCTGCAATAGTATCCCCTGTTCTGAGACCAAACCTCCTTATTTGAGAAGGAGACACATAGACATCGTTAGAACTTGGAAGGTAGTTGTTTTCCGGTGAACGAAGAAAACCAAATCCATCCGGAAGAACTTCAAGAACTCCTACTCTGAAAATTGCCCCTCTTCTTTCTGCATCCTTTTCGAGAATTCTTCTTATAAATTCCTGTTTTTTTGCCGTTTTAACTTCAATCCCTAAGGATTTGGCAATCTTTCTCAGATCAAAAATGCTCATTTTCTGGAGTTGGTCAATAGTTAAGCCCTCCAGTGTATTTTCCGCCATTACAGGATTTCCTCCAGATTTGGTTTTCCACTGTTGGATTATTTACTACTCTTCCCTTCCCGTGATTTTTGCTATCCATATACTGAGTTCGTAAAGACCTAAAAGAGGTAAAGCCATCATAACCTGGGAAAATATATCGGGAGGAGTCAAAACTGCTGCTATTACGAATATAACCAGTATAGCATACTTTCTGTTATTTTCTAACATCCTGTAATTTATGACTCCAAGCTTTGAAAGCAACCATACAACAACTGGAAGGAGGAAAACAAAACCAAATGCAAGTATCATCTGGATAACAAAAGAGATATAGCTACCAACAGTAATTTGAGGCGTCAGAAGATCTCCCATAAATCCAAGGAGAAATTTCAAACCAAACGGCAGAATCACAAAGTAAGCGAAAAATGCTCCACCAAAGAAGAACAGCAGCGAGAAAAAGATAAAAGGAAGGATGAATTTCTTTTCATGTTCGTAAAGCCCAGGCTCTATAAACTTCCATGCCTGATAGAGAACAAAAGGAAGGGCAATTAGAATCCCCGCAAAGAAAGAAACCTTTAAAGCTGTAAAAAATGCCTCTGGAGGAGAAAGGAAGATTAGCTTACCTCTTAAATCTTCAGGAAGAGGTTTCTCTAAAAAGAGAAGAATATCTTTCTTAAAGGGCCAGGCAATCAAAAAGCCTACTACAAGTGCTATTACCGATTTAAAAATTCTCTGCCTGAGCTCTTCAATATGTTCAGTTACCGGTAATTCTTCTTCTGGAATGACTGTTCTTTTTGACATGTTCGAGACTTTATTCCTTAACCTTTATTTTTTCCACTTCCTCTTTTTTCTGGGCTTCAGCTACAACTGTCTTTTCCTTCTCTTGTTCTTTCTCCTTCTTTCCTTCTTCTTCATCTAAAAGACCAGAAGAGGCTTTTCTAAACTCGTTAATTGCTTTTCCTGTAGATCTGGCCAGCTCAGGCAATTTCTTTGGACCGAAAATGAGAAGAGCAATCACAAGAATTATAATAAGTTCCTGAGTACCAATACCAAACATTTTTCCTCCAACATTAAGAGAATTTTGTTGCTGCTTTAAGCTCTTCTAATAGAGATTCAAGACCTTTATAATCTTCTTGCTCTATCCTTTTAACTACAGCACTACCAACCACAAACCCATCAGGACTATTATACATTTCTCTTATGTGTTTTCCACGGGAGATACCAAAACCAACTACAGTTCTTTTACCAGTAATCCTTTTTACCCTTTCAATATCTCTTTCTATCTCTCTGTAGGCTAACTCTTCCCTTTCTCCTGTAATCCCTGTAACTGAGACGTAGTAGATAAATTCCCCTGTTACTTCTCCTATCCTTTTTACCCTATCATCTGTACTTGTAGGAGCTGCCAGAAAGATGGGAGAAAGCTTCATAGATTTAACCTTTCTGGCAAAATTCTCTCCTTCCTCTGGAGGAAGATCTGGAACTATGAATCCATCAACACCTGCCTGAAATGCATCCCTAATAAACTTATCCTCACCGTAAACAAATATCGGATTGTAGTAACCCATAAGAATTAAAGGTTTCTCACTCTCAAAATCTCTGATTTTCTTAACAAGCTCAAGGACTTTCTGTGTATTTGTTCCAGCAGCAAGTGCTCTTTCATGGGCTTTCTGGATTGTAGGCCCATCAGCTAAGGGATCTGAGAATGGCATGCCTATCTCTACCATATCTGCATACTTCAGTATCAGCCTGAAAACTTCCAAGGACTTAGAACAGTTTGGATCGCAGGCTGTAGCGTAAACGATTAACGGCTTCTCTCCCTTTGCTTCAAGCCTTTCAAAACAGTTTTTTATTCTTTCCATACTTTCTCCAGGCAAGGTAGAGTAAGAAGAGTACAACAGTTAGGGCAATGCCCGGTATTTTATGAGTAATGATAAATGATATCAGCTCACCAAGCAAGTTCCCCATCAGAACATAAGAAGAGATCCACAAAATAGCACCTAAAAAATTAAACAAGGTAAACTTCTTGAGTGGTGGTCTGAAAGCTCCTATAAGAAGAGGTAACAGCGGTCTAATAACAGGGATAAACCTTCCGAATACAAGAGATATCTCTCCTTTGGTCTCCACAAACTGCTTTGTCTTGATGAAATCCTCTCTGCTAAGCCTTAACCTTTGCAGGTTCTTCTCTAAAACCTCTTCTCCTATGTAGTAACCAATAAAATAGGTTGCTGTATAACCGAGAAAAGTTCCTAAGGTTCCACAGAAAAAGAAACTCAACGGGGAGATAACACCTTTTGAAACAAGAATACCGCCAACTATGAGTATTTTCTCAGCAGGCAAAATTAACCCTATGAGCAATCCTGTTTCTAAGAATGCCCATAGAAAGAGTGAAAAACAGGCAAGTTCCGGATGAGACTTTATGAATTGAATCGACACATCAAGAAGGTTAGCAAGTTCCACTTGACACCCTTGGCTCTCTAAACTAAACTTCACTAACGCAAAGCCGATTGGAATTATATCAGGAGGTTGTTCATATGAAAAAGGGAATTCATCCAGAATACAGAGAGACAAGAGTTATCTGCGCATGTGGTAACACATGGGTAACAAGATCAACAAGGTTTCCTGAAATCAAGGTCGAAGTTTGCAACCAGTGCCATCCTTTCTTCACAGGTAGCCAGAAGCAAAAGGTTGTAAGAGGTAGAGTAGAGAAGTTTATGGCTAAGTACGGAGACAAGTATTAATGGGAATAACCCTCCTATCCCATACAGAAAACATGCTTAAAACGGTTGCTACTGCAGCTCGGGTTTGCTATTCCGGGCTGCCTTTAGATGAGCTCCTCTGTAGGTATTCAGAAGAGGATGACAGAAGCTTGATCGAGCGTGTTGTCGGAATGGGTCATCTCTCTGTGGTTGAACATGGAGTAATGACTTTTAAGATTGGCAGCTCCTACAGAGAAGAGCTTTTTAAAATAATGGTAGACAAGCCGTTCCTCAAGATATCTGAAACAGACGATGGTTTCATTGTTTCACTGAACTTGAGAACAATGGTTGAGCTGATGGCAGAAAAGCCTGACCTGAAGTTTACTCAGGAGATATCAAGGTTTCTTCCAGACTTCCTCGCTAAGCTGAAAAGTCAACAATAGTTTCTAATCTTCCAACCTGCTAACCTTCTCAATCAAAAAGATCAGTACTAAGGTACCTCTCTCCCGTATCAGGAAGAACCGTAACTATCCTTCTCTTCTTTCCAGTCTCCTTTGCAACTCTCAGAGCCCCGGCAACGTTTGCTCCTGCCGATATACCTGAAAGAATTCCAAACTGTGATGCAAGAAGCTTTGAATATTTCTTCGCCTCTTCAAAGGAAATAGTTTCTACTCTGTCTATAAGCTCAACATCTAGGATCTTAGGTATAAATCCAGCTCCTATTCCCTGAATCTTGTGAGCTCCAGGAGGCTTCCCGGAAATAACGGCAGAAGTATCTGGCTCAACTGCGACAACAAGACATTCAGGATTTACCTCTTTAAATCTTTTACCAATTCCTGTGAGAGTTCCTCCTGTCCCAACCCCTGCAACAAAGACCTCTGGAAAAACTCCCATCTGCTCCAAGATTTCAGATGCAGTTGTTTCGTAGTGAACCTGTGGATTCACAGGATTTTCAAACTGTCTCGCTGGAAAGTACCTGTCAGGTTCTTTTTCAAGGAGCTCTTTAACCTTCCTGACAGCACCTGGTATTCCTTCCTCTGCTGGCGTGAGAATAAGCTCTGCACCGTAAGCCTTCAGTATTTTCTTTCTCTCATCACTCATATTCTCAGGCATGGCAATAATGCACCTGTAACCCTTTGCAGCACACACCAAAGCAAGCCCTATACCTGTATTTCCACTGGTTGCCTCAATAACTGCCTTTTCTGGAGTCAGTTTCCCTCTTTTCTCTCCATCCTCAATAATTGCAAGGGCAACTCTATCCTTAATCGAACCGCCAGGATTAAACATCTCAAGCTTCAGAAAGAGCTCCACACCTTCAATTTCCACCTTCAAAAGAGGTGTATTCCCTATGGTTTCAAGAATAGATCTTGACAACGTCCTCATCTCTTAACTCCCCTAAAAGAAATATCTCTTTTCCTCTCCTCTTTTCCTTACCTGTTACCCTATCAAAAATCGAATCTCTAAAAACCAAAAATCCTCCAATATGTTTGGCTCCTTTCTTAAAGTGAAAATCAGTCAGGTCAAACTCTTCTATCCACTGGTTGTAAAGTTTTTCAGAAATTCCCCTCAAGGTCTTCCCATCCACCACAAACCTAACAACAGACTCTTCAAGTGCTTTCCTGAGCCACTTCAGTTTTGCAGTTCTTGTAATGTTTTGTTTTACAACCTCAGATAGGGAAACATCCTCCGTCAGGTACTGGCAGATAATCTTAACGATATCATTTATCCTATCCGGAACAAGCTCTGTACTCCCTCTGTATGAAATCCTTCTGTGCTTTGCATCTGGAAATATCTCACCGGTAGACCCAGCCATTCTCTCACCACTATCAACAATACCCCCTACAACAATCAACGTATCCGGTGTAACCTCCTCGTGGGTAAACTCCTTATCCCCATGAGGATCAAGAACAATAATGTTTTTCTTCCCAGGCTTATTAAGGAGAAGAAAAGGCACATAAGGGGTGAAAAACTTTTCAAGATCCTTTCTTGCATCATCACCAACGGAAGTGATAACAAAGTTTTCAGGAGTAAAGAAGTCCTTTACCACACCATACGTTATCTCAATCTGATTCAAAAGGCTCTTCTTCTCTCTTGGCAGAAGCCTTTCGTAGAGAGAAAGGTCAACTGCGAAGGTAGGATACTCAAATCTAATATCGCTAAAGTCAACAACACCCTTTCTTCCCCTGACTATCGCCGAGTCAGGCTTTTCTTTTCCCATAAGAGCCAAAAGCTCTATTCCGCAACACTCATCTATCTTATGTCCTGGAAGTATCTTCTCTCCTATTTCTTTTTCGGTGAAAATTCCAAAGTTTCCTTTCACCAAACCATAAGCAATACGGTTAAAAATATCTCCTCTCTTTGGATGAAAAAGCAACTTCGGTTTTCTAAAACCTGCTTTCTTAAGCCTTTCAGCAACTAACTCTTCCGGTTTCTTAAATCGCATGCCTCTTAGTTCCTTAACCAATTTCACCAAATTGTGTTATATTGTACCCCAAGCAACAACTCTTTTTTACACTAACACCATCACTAACACTTTTTTATGCTAACACTTTTCACAGGAGAAGAGTATGAAGAAAGGAATAGCAGAGGTTCCGGGAATAACCTGTGGAACAGGCTTTGGAGGAATCAAAAAGACAGAAAAGAAGATCGATAGACCAGATACGCTTGTCATAGTTACAGATGAACCTTCAAACTTTGCCGCTGTGTTTACAACAAACGACATTCAGGCAGCTCCAATAAAGTTCTCAAAGTCCATAAAAGGCATGGTTTTCGGCATTGTAGCAAACAGCGGCAATGCCAACGCTTGTACCGGAGAACAGGGATTAAAAGATGCAGAAGAGATGGCAAAAATAGTATCTCAGCTCATAGGAAAAGAAGGACAGTTTCTGGTAGCATCTACTGGAGTAATCGGTGAACCACTTCCAATGGACAGAGTCAAAAAAGGAATAGAAGAGGCAGTTAAAAACCTTGGGAAAGCAAAGGAAGAAGAACCGGCAAGGGCAATAATGACTACAGACACATTTCCGAAGGTCTCTTTTAGAGAGGGTAACGGTTTTGTTGTAGGTGGAATTGCAAAAGGCGCGGGGATGATAGACCCTGCAATGGCAACAATGCTCTCATTTGTTGCAACAGATGCAAAAGTGGACAGTGAAACGCTTCAGAGAGCTCTAAAAGAAGCAGTTGACGTTTCCTTTAACGCAATTACAGTTGATGGAGATATGAGTACAAACGACTGCGTATTTCTCTTATCAACCGGAAAGTCCAAAAAAGTAATCGATGACTCAAATTACGAAGAGTTTAAAAAACTCCTGACAGAAGTCCTCAAAGAGCTCGCCTACCAGATAGTTAAAGACGGTGAAGGAGCAACAAAGACTATCAGAATAAATGTAACCGGTGCAAAGTCTAAGGAACAGGCAAGAAAGATTGCAAGGAAAATAGCTCTTTCTCCTCTTGTTAAAACCGCAATCTTTGGCTGCGACCCCAATTGGGGAAGGATAATTGCCGCAGCCGGAGCAGCATCAACGGGAATAGAAGAAGAAAAAGTTGAACTTTACATAGGAAACTATCTCCTGTTCAAAGGAAAAAGAACAGATTTCATTGAGGAAGAGGTCTTCAAATACCTGAAAGAAAATGACGAAATTGTTATCAAGCTCAACTTAAACCTTGGGAACGAAACATTTGAATATCTGACATGCGATTTGACATACGACTATGTGAAAATAAACGCAGAATATAGAACTTAACATGGCAGATTTACTGATAGATGTTGGAAATACGCTTACTAAGGTTGCCATTTGGGAGGGGGAAAAAGCTTGGCAACTTTTCAAACTTCCCACGCTAAGGTTTTTGAGCTATCCAGAAGTTCTAACTGAAAAACTAAAAAGTTTCGTCTGGAAAAGAGTAGGAATATCCTCTGTAGTTAGAGAGGCAACTGATACTTTGCGGAAAATTTTTCCCGATGCAACCTTTGTCTCGGCCGACTTAGATCTTCCGATAAAGATTGACTACAAAACACCAGAAACCTTAGGAGCAGACAGGATAGCCAATGCCTGTGGTGGTTTAGAGTTTGGAGAATCTTTTGCCGTTATAAGCGCTGGAACAGCAGTAGTTGTAGATCTTGTCAGAGATAGTGTTTTTCAGGGAGGAGTTATTTTTCCAGGACTGAAAACAATGGCAAAAGCTTTAAACCTTGAAACCTCTCAACTACCAGAAATAGAAATTTTGCAAAGATTTCAAATTCCCGGCAAATCCACAACAGAGTGTATAGAAAGCGGAATATTAGTAGCACTTATTGGAGGAATAAAAGAAACTCTGAAAACTTACAACATTAATACAATTTTGCTAACAGGAGGGGATTCAAAAATCTTGAGAAAATTCCTACGGGAGACTATTCTTGTTCCTGATTTAACATTAAGAGGCATTAGACAAATTTTGAATTACGTATCTTCCCTTTAACCCATCTTAATCCCCCCTTACCAAGGGGGGATAATCAAATCGAAAAAATTTACTTTCCGTAGATTTCTTTAGCAGCATCTTTGAGAGCTTGAACGTTGCTTTTGAATGCAGCCATCATTGGATTTGTTGATTCTTTTCCTGCTTTAACAAAAGCAGCTGGTGTCTTGTATTTAGCTTTAAGCTGCTGGACAGAAGGAGCCATTGCACCGTTGTGGCAACCTGCACACTGAGACTCCCACACACCAGCTACAGCAGGAGCTGACATAGCCGCAGCAACAACAAGAGCTACAAACATTTTCCTCATCGTTTTCACCTCCTCAATTTATTTTGTAGGTGTCAATTTATCAACAGTTCTCAAGTTTGTCAAATCATTATGAAGTTTTAATCTAATAATACCATCATCTCTCCAGACAAATTTCAAAGCTCCTGTCGGACAGGCATCAACGCACTCAGCACAGTTCCAACAGTAAACAGATTGACTTTCTCCCACACTTGGTTTGATTCCCATCGGACACTTTGTATCACAAACCTTACAACCAACGCACTTATCCGGTATGTACTTAATGACAAGCTGCCTCTTCTTTCCAATCAAGGAAAGTAAAGCTCCCAACGGACAGATATATCTGCAGAAAAACCGCCTTGTCATCAAGTTAAGCAGTAGAACAGCTACAATTATCCAGACTTCAACTGTTATGACCTTGTAAAAGGCATAAAACATTGTTTCTCTTCCAACAAGTCCCGGAGGAGACCACCAGACAAACATAGGATAACCAATAACCATAGTCAAGAGAAGTTCCGTCAGAAGAGAAAACCAAATAATATACTTAGGGATTCTCAACAAATCCTTTCTATATCTTAGTTTCTTAGAGAAAATACCGAGAATCCTATCTGTCAGGTTGGAGAGAAATTCTATTGGACACATCCAGCTACAGAAAACCCTTCCCATAAGCAACGCGAGGGTCACAGGTACTACCATACCGACAAGTGACGGCATGTAGAAGAACTTTGCAGTTAGAATAGACTCAAGACCTTCTAATGGAGAAACCACCCAGAGATTACCAACCCCAAGGGACTGGAACCATCCTTGGATAAAGTTTATATCCCACTTGTAGTTGACAAAAGGGTTACCAACTACAACGATGAAACAGACCATCAAAAAGAGAAAACGCCATGTATTTATCTTTTTGAACAGGCTTTTCTTTTTCACGGCAGGTACCTCTTAACTTTTCTTGATGTCTTCAAGCTTAATCTTTTTAATCTTTTTCCACTTAATTGGAGCAATAGTAATAGCTTTTTTACCGTTATTTTCTGGATACTGGTCAGCAATACAGGAGTAAGCACATATTCCACAACCTGTACAGTACTCCTCAACAATATAAGGTCTAAAATCATGATCAATTTTAATAGCTACACCTGAGAAGGGACAAACATTGAAACAGGTTTTACACATAAGCCCGGTTTTTTCCTGCTGCCAGGTAACGCAAATCTGTCTGTTTATAACAGCAACGCCCATTCTTACTTCTTCCTTCTCACAAGGAACAAGAGAACCGGTAGGACAGACATGGACACATTTCATACAGAGATAACAGGGAATTTCCATTACGTCAATATAAGGAGTACCTGAAAAGACCCCACCATTTTTAACATCGAAGTATTTTATACAGTGATAAGGACAAACTTCGCCACACCTTCCACACCTTATACATTTCTGGGCAAAATATTCCTCAGAAACTGCCCCGGGTGGACGGAGAATATTTGTTTTAATTGGTGATTTGACCATTGTTTTTGGATTCTTAAGATCAGAAAGACTACAGGCAGAAAAAAGTGTTCCACCCATAAAAGCACCAAGGGTAACTTTGAGAAATTCTCTTCTCGTTTTAATGCTCTTTCTCTCCATTTTCATCTTCTCCAAGCCACATCTTTTCAGCAACTTTCTCCGCTTTCTTAAGACCGTGGAAAGGATTCTTTGGAATAAGCTCGCCCTTTTCAATTTTTTCAAATTCATCGAGGAAGTATGCTTCTACCACTGCAACCTGTAAAACTCCATCGATTCTTCTTATCTTAGCTTCCATTTCTTCTAATTCTTCATACCTTTCAGCGTCAAGGACAACAATTATATAGTGAATATTGTCCTCTTCTTTCAACTCTCCACCGTAAACTTCAACACCAGGAATATCCAAAAGAGCTTTTTCAACTGCAAATCCTTTTTCCGGTTCTGCTGAAACAATGCAGCTCACAATCGGCATATTAACCTCTCCTTATTTGTTTTCATTATAAAAAACGAATCAAAGAGACCTAAGAAAAAGGGGGGGCTACTGCCCCCCTCCTAATTATTACGGAATTAAACTGGATCTTTCTGGCTCTTGTCAATTTCAGAGTTGTGCTTGTATCCACCTGCCACCTTCTCCATTTTGACGAGGAAGGACTTGAGAGGTTGAGCAGGTGCATACTTCTTAATGCGGCATGCACAAATCTTGAACTCTGGCTGCTTGGAGCCTGGGTCAAAGGCATCAATTGTACAGAAGTTAATCATCCTATCCTTAGCCTGATCGTACCAGTAGACGAATACCATTCCTTCCATTGGACCTTCTTCTGTGGAAATCCTTGCAGGAAGGATGTTCTTACCACGGCGTGTCTCTACAAGGACAAGATCTCCTGGGTTGATTCCAAGTCTCTGAGCATCCTTTGGATGAACCTCAATCCATGCGTATGGGAAGTCCATCATAAGTTCAGGAATACGTCCTGTCATTGAAGCTGTATGCCAGTGGTCAATAACCCTTCCTGTTGAGAGGTAGAATGGATATTCAGCATCTGGTGGCTCAGCAGGTCCCTTGTAAGGTCTGAGCCAAATCCAGAACTTGTGATCCTTGTGGAGGTGTCCGTAATCGATGACCTTCCAGTCTTTAAGACCATGTTTTTCGGCAAATTCTGTGGCAAGAGGGTCTTTTCCAACAACGAATCTTCTTCTTGTTCCACCCTTCTTAGCAATTTCAACTGTTGGTGCAGGCCACTGAACACCATCTGGTCTCTCAAGAAGAACTTCGTAAGTCGCACCTGCAAGTGTGCTGTCCTGTCCTTTTGTAACTTTTCCAGCATACTCTTCCCATACTTTCTTCGGAAGCTCCCACCATGGATCTCTCTTCGCAGCTTCAATAAATGGAGCCACACACTGGTAAACAGCGACAGCTCTCTCCCTGAGTCTCTTATCTCTTTCTTTCTTGAGCTTCTTAGCAAGTACCTGTCCAAGCTGAACAAGCATCCATACTTCAGGCATTGCTTGTCCTGGAGCTTTTACAGCCTTAGGTGTAAGCTGGGAACGTCTCTCCGTACATCCGTAAACACCTGTTTTCTCAAAATGGAATGCACATGGAAGGATCATGTTAGCAAGTTCAGATGTTCTTGTTGGGAAGATATCTGTTACTACTACAAAAACATCATCCCTTGCGAATCCTTCACGGAATCTCCTCATGTTTGGAAGAGACTGAAGTGGGCTTGTTTCGTTAACCCAGATAAAGTAGATAGGCTTAAGACCTGGGAATCTCCTCTTGTCCTCTTCTGTGTAGGAAATAGCTGAGAACATCTTAACTGTATGGTATCCAGGTTTTGGAGGAATTGTTCCTTTTGGAACTCCCCAGATCTTTTCAAGCTGTGCTCTGTGCTTTGGATTCTTGACAACTCTGTGTCCTGGAAGGATATGACAGAGTCCTCCACCTTCCCTAACACCACCACAAGCGTTTGGCTGTCCTGTAAGGGAAAGGGCATCGGCACCATTCTTACAAATGTTACCTGTTAACAGGTGAACGTTTGTAACGAGGTTGTTAATCCAGACACCTCTTGTCCTCTGGTTGAGACCCATTGTCCAGATGGAGACAGTCTTTGTCTTTGCAAATCTTCTTGCAACAGTCTTAATCATTTCCGGAGTAATGTTTCCACCACAGATTTCAGCAGCATACTCTGGAGTATATTTTGATATAAACTTCTTGTATTCCTCAAAAGACACCTGGTGTCCTATAAGAGGCACTTTATCCTTTCCTTTGGAGAAGATGTGGAATGCACAGTACTTCTCTACAAACTCCTTATCATAAAGACCCTCATTGATAATTACGTTTGCTATCGCATTCATAAGAGCAAGGTCTGTTCCAGGCTTAAACTGCATGTGGATATCTGCAATCTTGGATGTTGGAGAAACCCTTGGATCTACGTTAATTACCATTACTTCCTGAGGATTTGAAAGCTTACGCTTCATAATACGTCTGTAGACAATTGGGTGAGCCTCTGCAGTGTTTGAACCAATGATGAAGATTGTGTCAGCCTCATCAATATCTGAAAATCCACCAGCCGGTTCATCTGTTCCAAAGGACGTTAGATATCCACCAACTGCAGAAGCCATACAGAGCCTTGGGTTACCCTCTACGTGGTTGGAACCGAGACATCTCCAGAACTTCTGGAAGAAGTATGTTTCTTCTGTAAGAGCCTGTCCTGAACCATAGTAGGCAATACCGGTCCATCCCATTGGACCCCATTCGCCCTTCTTGATGGCCTTAATCATTTCATCAGCGATGATGTCAAAAGCCTTCTCCCAGGAAATTGGCTTGAAGGGCTCTTTCTTGCTCTTTCTGTAGAGAGGTTGTGTGAGCCTGTCTGGATGTCTGAAGAGTTTGTAAAAGAGCATTCCTTTCATACAAAGGAAACCAAAGTTGATGGCAGAATTTTTCTCACCTCTGATAATCGCAGGCTTTCCATTCTTAAGACCAAGCCATACTTTACATCCCGTCCCACAAAAACGGCAAACACCTCTTATCCACTCGTAACCACCTTCTACTTTATAGGCAGGTGAGTTCTTAACCTCAGCAGGTATCTGAGCAAGGTTTCCAGCTTTTGCATCTTCTACGCCAATACCGTCAGCTTTTATTTTCAGGTTAACTCCTACAAGAGATGCTGCTGTTAAAGCTGCACTCTTTTTAAGGAAGTCCCTTCTTCCAATTCCCATCGTACCCTCCGTACTTTGATTAAGTTTTTACTTAGCTCCAAAATCTTTTGCAGTCTTAATCTTTTTCACACCTTCACCGTGGAACTGGAATACATGAGCAGTGTGGCATGTCCAACACTTAAATCCTGGTGCTTTCTTCTGCATTGTTTCAACTTCATGGTAATGACAAGCTGCACACTTTTCGATAGGTGGAGTCTTGTGGAAATCTTCAAGTGTTCCGTGACACTGGAAACATCTTACGTTTGCAACTGCGTGTTTTGACTTTGCCCACTCCTTGTAAACCTGTGGAGTCGTTTGCTGGTGACAAACTCTACACTGTTGCTGTTGAGGTGGTAAGTTTTGAATAACATTTGGTGGTACTGGATGCTGATCTGCCAGTGCCAATCCACTACCGGCTACTATGAAGCCTGTCAGCAGTGCTAACGTTTTCGCTTTCACTTTACACCTCCCCAAAAGGTTGTTTTAACTCTCGCCGTGTTTCTCTTCTTTCTTTTCAAAGAATTCTTTTAGTTTAGCTTCAAAGTCAAATCCATGTCCTACGTACCAGTGACAGGTAAGACAGTTTCCTTCTATCTCCCCGGATTTTAACTTCTGGTGCATAATGTTATCTGGAAGAGCCTCATGGCAATGTTCACAGTTTGAGACAAAAACATAGTGGTTCCTTTCTTTCCTCTTTTCAATCCAATGTTCAGGATTATCCGCGTATCCACCATGGAAGATGTGACCAATGAAATCTCTTGTTCCAGAAATCCCTTTGGTCACAAGGTATGTTACTACATTGTCATGTGGTAGATGGCAGCTTGTACAAGATGCCCTAATCGCTCCTCTCTCGTTTCCAAGAGGTCCATGGGGTCCCTTTTCCCATGTTTCAAACATCGGTTCCATCTCATGACAGGAACCACAAAACGATGGTTGCCCTGTGGACTCAACTATTTGGGCAGAAATAAGAGCAACTACAGCAGCTACTATAAAACCTACTACTCCCCCTGTCAGAAGGGTCTTTTTTTTCTCCTCCATCGATACCTCCACTTTGGTATTTTAAGATTATACTAAATTTCTTCTTCCCTCAATTTATCTTCTAACTTCTGAATCTCTGGAGAATCCGGTTTTAAAGTCCTCATCCAACCAAGCAGTTCCCAAGCTTTGTTTAAGTCACCCTTTTTATAAAAAATCCACGCAGCTCTCTTTAAGTATTCAAAAGCTTTCTCACTATCACCCATCCCTTCATATATCTTTCCTTTCAACTCATAGAAAACAGGATCCTCATCCTTTCTGTATTTATTCGCAATTTCAACTTCCTTTAAGGCTTCAGGATAATCTCCCTCTTCCAGATAACGCTCTGCAAATACAAGATGCTTATAATATTCATCAAGTTTTTCAACTTCAGGCATTGGCCTTGGAGGAGGATTTTGAAGATTTAAAGGATTGGATTCCAAACCTGGTTGTTGAGAAACAGGGACGTAAACCACCTTTTCCTGAGTCCCGCACCCTGAAAAAACTCCCCACATCAAGAGAAGCAGTACAGATAATCTTTTCATTCCTCTATCCGTTGTTCTTTTTCAGCTTTTCAAGCTTCTTTATAAAAGCTGTATCAGCACCAGCCTGTTTTACAAAATCTATCAGAGACTCTAAGGCTTTATAGTCTCTCCACTTTGAAAAGATTTTCGCTGTTTCCAAAAGCTCCTTTTCAGCAAGTTCTTTCTCACCAGCAGTCAAGTAAAATTTAGCAAGCTGATAGTGAGGATAAGGATTTTCTGGATAGACTTCTACTGCTTTTTTAAAGTGTTCAACAGCTAAATCTGCATATTTTTTAGCTTCAACTTCCATAACTCTATTTTGTTCTTCAGCCATCTTAGCAAGTTTTTCTATGTCCTCATCTGTAAGTTTCTTTTTCTCTTTCAATATTTTCTTGAGATACTCTGATTCTTTCTTCTTGGTTTCAGCGGCAACGTCAAGTGATTTCCTGAAGTAAAGCATCCCAAGAAGGGTGTGAAGCGTTGATTTAATTTGATAAGCCTTTTTCCATCTTAGTGCAGGATCATTCAATTCTGTTTCTGGATTTTTCCTGTAGATTTCGTCTATTATCTTTAATGCATTTTCTGCCTTCTTTATTCCTTCATCTGTTTTATAAAAGTGATAATCGTTATAAATCTCTCCCAGATACTTTGCTGGTTCTTTCCTAAAGTCAAGTTTTTCTTTTTCAACAGTTATTTGGCTATTTTTAGCTTCTGCCGTTTGTAACGGTGAAGTAGAAATTAACAAGATTGGAAGTAAAACTGTAGACGCTTTAACAATAAGAGATTTTTTCATTTAACCTCCAGGAAGTAGAGAATAAAAGGCGGGTACCTGAGGTACCCGCCAGATATCTATTAGTGAGTAGCACTCTGTCCATATCTGTTCTTGTAGTATGCAGCAATCTTCCTAAGCTCCTCTTTTGGAAGACCCTTAACCCACTTGTGGTCAACAGAATTGAGGATGCTGCTCTTGAGTTTCTTCCACTCTTTAACAACTTTCTTGCTGATTTTGCCTTTCTTGTATGCATCCTGAACAGCTTTGTCAGCGTGTGGAAGGAGGTGGAAGTAGAAGTTGAGAGCAACTTCGTACATACCATGCCAGTGGGACCAGTCTGGAGCGTTCATAGCAGCACCATGTCTTCCTCTACGTCCTTCGTGGTGCCAGAGGTGCCAGAAGTCAATCTCTGTAATTTCGTTGAATGGAGTCTTATCAAGAACTCCATTCTTGTGGAGGAATCCAAGGATTTTCTTGGCTGGAAGTGCAAACTTCTCGTTGTAGAGTCTTACGTATTCGTCAAGTTGTGTATAGAATCCTTCAACCCAAGGTCTCTGGTGACAGTTGAGACATACTTTCTGCATTTCAGCTCTTCTCTTCTTCCAGAGTCCAGGTCTCTTATCCTTAAGCTTGTCGTAGTCTCCACCGAAGAGGAAGGATACTGGAGCTCTGAGATTCCAAGAGATTCTTGCACCAACGTCGTGTGTTCCCTTCACTCCGTTAGCAGTAGCACCCATGTGACATGTTACACAGTTTGGAGCCTGGTAGTAGTCCTCTCCAAGAACCCACTTAGCGTTATCAAGAGTTGGCTCGATTTCAGATTCGTGAGCTTTCCAAGCAATACCGTGCTTGGAGAGTTCATAAATCTCGATTTGTGGATGGTCAGGACCTTGGTGACACTTACCACACATCTCAGGCTGTCTTGCTTGCTTCAGGCTGAATGTGTGTCTGGAGTGACATGCTGAACAAGCACCAAGTGTTCCGTCTGGGTTTGCTCTACCGATACCCATATTAGGCCATGGACCTACCTTAAGCTTTCCACCTTTTCCAACCTCTACGTTTGAACCGTGACATTGAGCACAACCGAGGTTGAAGTTAGCCTCTCCTGTAACAACCCTTCCAAGAACGTTGTCAAGAGAACCAACAAATCTGTTGGCCTTAGCATGGTGAGATTCTGTCATTTCTTTCATTTCTTGTGGGTGACACTTACCACAGTCCTTTGGAGAAACGATTACGGCAATTGTGAATCCAAAGTGTTGCATGGCATCCTTGTCAGTCTTCTGAGCCTGGTGACATTCGTAACAACCAACTCCAGCTCCAGCGTGCTTGCTGACTCCCCACTGCTGTACGAGAGCAGGGTTCATACCCTTGTGACAACCGAGACATGCCTGGGACTGTGGTGAAACCTTTGTCAGGGCTGCTTCTGCGCTGGTAGTATTAAGACCAAAAGACATCGCAGCTGCTAATGTAGCTGCAAGCAGCCCTGTGCGAAGCTTGCTGAGCTTCCCCTTCATGCTTCCCTCCTTTTCGCATTTTAGTTTCCTTAGTGCTATAGATTATACTTGGATTTTCCAAAATGTCAAACATTGATATTAATCAACTAATCTATTGTATAAGAACTTCTTAATTATAGACTTTTTAAACATATCCTTCCATTCCTCTTCAAAAACCGCTAAAACGTTTCCTATGTCTTAGTGAAGAGTGAGTAGTGAATAGCGAACCGTTCACTGATCCCTATCCCCTTGTATTTCCCTTAAAAAGAGGAAATCTTTATAAGTGGCAAATTGGATTAATAGTTTAATAAATCCAAAATAATTCAGGAGAGCAGTATGACAATCGTTAAGTTCAAATACCCTGACACAGAAAAAAGCGGCTTAGCCCGAGCTGTTGAGTTTGAAACTCTGAGGTATGGAGACAGAGTAGTTGTAAAAACAGACAGAGGTGAAGAACTTGTTAAAGTCCTGGATCTGTATTCCTTAGAAGAAAGCAGTCTTGAGAAGTTTGAAATTGATGAAGGATCTCTTTATGAAGTTGTAAGAAAATCTACCGAAGAAGACTTTAACCGATTTACAGAAAATCAGCTATTTGCAGTCGAAGCTCTGGAAGTTTGCAAGGAAAAGGTTAAAAAACACGGACTCCCGATGAAACTTGTAAAAGCTTATACCACTCTGAATCGGGAAAGAATAGTTTTCTACTTCACGGCAGAATCAAGAGTTGACTTCAGACAACTTGTCAGAGACCTTGCAGCTCACTTTAAAACCAGAATAGAACTGAGACAGATCGGAGTTAGAGATGAAGTCAAGATGATCGGCGCTGTCGGTATGTGTGGAAGGATCTGTTGCTGTAAGGATTTTCTTGAATGCTTTGATTCTGTTTCCCTCAATCTTGCAAGACTTCAGGGACTTCCACCAAATCCAGGAAAGCTCTCAGGAACGTGTGGAAGACTCATGTGCTGTTTGAAATTTGAAGAGGCAAATTACTACATAAGGAACTTCTTGCCTGATGTTGGAGAAGTAGTTGAAACACCGGAAGGAAAAGGAACAGTTGTTGATATTAATGTTCCTCTGGAAATGTTAACAGTTGAACTTGAAACAGGAGGTAGAAAACAATTCTCAATAAGGTACTTTGTTACTAAGGAACAGTGGAACGAATACATTGAAAAATTAAAAGAGAAACACGAAGATAGATTCAAGTGCTTTTCAAAATCAGGAGTTATAAGTGGCAATGAGGATAGTGAAGGAACTCCAGAGCCCACTGAATAAGCTTTTTATATATGAAACGGAAGACAACCATAGGGTAGAGTCTGTATTCTATAAAGGAGAAAGACTCTGTATTTCCACTCAGGTCGGTTGCCCGATAGGGTGTATCTTCTGTGCATCGGGAAGTAAAGGTTTTTTCAGGAATTTAACGTTTGATGAAATAGTGACTCAGTACGAACTTTTAAAGGATTCTTTACCTATCAAAGGAATAGCAATTGCAGGAATTGGAGAACCGGCGCTTAACGTTGATAATGTAGGGAAAGCTGTCGACTACTTCAGAAAAAAGGGATTGAAGGTAACTATAAGTACAACTGGATATCCTATTGAAAATTTTAAAAAGCTTATAAAGCTCAATCATAATGGACTTACCCTCTCTGTCCATGGAATTCTCCACGAAACGAGGGAAGAGATATTCAAAAAGAAGGAAAAACTGGAAGAACTTATAGATGCAATTGAAGAACATCTTTCTAAATCCTCTTCTTCCCGCAGAAAGAAGTTTCAACTGGGATATCTGCTGATAAAGAATCTCAACGATGATCTGGAAAACTTGAAACTTCTTGGTGAGCTTGCAAAAAAACACAGGTTCACTGTAATGCTCATGATGTACAACAAAGTTGATGGGTTTGACCTTGAGCCTGTAACTAAAGAAGAGTATGAAAAAGCTTTCCTTTTCCTGAGAGAAATGGGAATAAGGATTACTTTAAGCAATAGGTTTAGAACAGATAAACTGGGCGGATGCGGAACTTTAACAATTGGAAGGAGGTAGCAGAATGAAAAGGCTTGTACTTTTACTCTCAGTTTCTGCTTTTTCCCTTGTTCTTACTTCTTGTGTTCATAAAAAAGAGGTAAAAGTCCCACAGGAAAAGGTTGAAGAAATCAAAGCCATAGGACAGAAAGCTACAAAAGAACTCATGATGGAGCTCAAGTCTAACCTTGTAAAAGCCATAAATGGAGAAGGTATAGTTGGAGCAATCTCCTTCTGTGCAGACAAAGCTGAAGAGATAACAAAAGAGGTCAATAACAAACTCATCAATGTAAAGGTCAGCCGTGTTTCAGAAAAGTACAGAAATCCTGCGAACAAACCTGACGAGATTGACAAAAAGGTACTTAAATATTTTGAGGAAAAACTAAAGGAAGGGAAACTTCCTCCTTACTACATAACAGCAGTCAAAGAAAACGGTAAAGTTTCCTACATTTTCTACAAACCACTTAGAATTAATCAATTCTGCCTCAACTGCCACGGTTCGGTAAATGAAATGAAGCCAGAGATTGTGAAAATCATCAGGGAAAAGTATCCGGAAGATAAAGCAATTAACTATAAACCTGGGGATCTAAGAGGAGCAGTGAAAGTGGTTATACCAGCAGACGAACTGTAGAATTCCCCCAATCCCTTTTGCAAGAGGGAACCAAAGGGAGTTAAAACGAACTATCGGGGGTAACTATGTTTGTAAAAGAAGGCGAGCTGCCAGGTATTGGCAAAAAATACTCTATGAAGACAGAAAACGGCGACACTATAGTTGTAGTAATTCATCACACAGGAAAGAGAGAGATCTACTATTTTGAGGATGAAAACGAAGAACCAACAGCAGTTATTGAACTTACAGACGAGGAAGCAAGGACACTTGGAACTATTTTAGTCGGGGCTCTCTTCCAGCCAACCTCAGACGAAGAAAAAATCGGTTTCCTGATGAAACACCTCGCTTTTGAGTGGGTAAAGATATCAGAGGGTTCATTCCTCGCCGGGAAGAACATAAAAGAACTGGAAATTCGTAAAAAGTACGGAGTGATAATCGTAGCAATCATCAGGGATGAGAACGTTATCGTTTCACCTTCACCCCTTTTCCAGTTTCAGCCTGGTGACACAATTGTAGTCGTTGGAACTCTCGATAACGTTAAGAAGTTCGTAAAACTGGTTGAGGGTAAGGAAGAGTAAATGGAACACTTTATTTCTATTTTCGCTGCATTTGTTACAACTTTAACGGTATCCTACGCCATTTCGGTAAAGCTGAATTTTCCGGTTATTCCCCTATACATAATTGCTGGAATTCTTATTTCCCTCATTTTTCATGTTCAAGATATCCACATATTCGAAGTTCTTGGCGTTATCCTCCTCCTATTCTATATTGGACTTGAGTTCTCAATTGCGGAGCTCCAGAAAAATTTTAAATCGATTATCTCAGTTGGTCTTGTTGATCTTATTCTCAACATGGTTCCGGTTTTCTTCATTGCAAAACTTTTAGGATTTAATTCATTTACAGCCTTTGTTATCTCTGTTATTCTCTATCCCAGCAGTTCTGCCATAGTTTCAAAGCTCCTTATTGACTTACGGAAACTTGCAAACCCGGAAGTTGACACAGTCCTTGCCATTCTGGTCTTTGAGGACATTGCTGCAGCTACACTCCTTGCGTTCCTTGTCAACTTCTCAAGCGAAACAGTTACACCAACTGAAACTCTACGGATATTTGTAAAGATTGCCCTGTTTATCTCCATAGCCCTTATTGTCATCATGAACGCCGGAAAACTTGTTGATCTTGTCTTCCAGAAAATAGGTACCTCAACAGAATTTCTCGTTCTATTTGTTGCGACTATCCTCTTCCTAATCGTTGAGACTACATTTGGTTTTGGACTATCTGAATCAATTGGAGCATTCATAGCAGGCATGCTCTTTGCTGAAAGTAGTTACAAGGAAAATATTGAATCTGTTGTTATTCCCTACAGAGATTTATTTGGAGCTCTTTTCTTCCTGACATTTGGTCTCTCAATAGATCTCGGGAGTTTCTCATCCTCAATTATCCTTCCTCTGATAGCTCTTCTGATAGTATCTTTCATCACAAAAATTTTGACAGGACTTGTATCCGTTAAGTTTTACGGCCTTGGGGCAAAGAGAGGACTTTCTGCCGGACTGATGCTACTGCCAAGAGGTGAATTTTCTATTCTTGTGGCTGCAACAACGCCAAAAATTGTACCACTTACGGCTGCTTACGTTCTGTTGTCGTCCATTCTGGGATCAATAGCAGTCAAAGAGTCTTCCAGAGTTCTCAACCTCATCTTCAAGAAGAAACCAAAAAAGAAAAGCAAACTTACCAGATCTCAGCTTCTGGGGGATTAAATGTTTATAACTTTTGAGGGCATTGAAGGATGTGGAAAGAGCACTCAAGCAAAACTCCTATATGAGTGGCTCCTTGATAACGGAAAAGAGGTCATCCTAACCAGAGAACCGGGAGGCACTCCTGCTGCTGAGGAGATAAGGAATTTCATTTTAGAGCCAAGAGAAGAATCTTTTCCGCCATTCTCCGAGCTTTGCCTTTACATGGCTGCAAGGGGATTTCACGTTGAAAATCTGATAAAACCCTCCATAAGGAAAGGCGTCTGGGTTATTTGCGACAGGTTTGTAGATTCAACTGTTGCATATCAGGGGTATGGAAGAGGTATTGATATTAAACTCATAGAGAATTTGAACAAAGAGGCAACAGGAGGACTCGAACCTGATCTTACATTTCTGATAGATGTTCCGGTTGAAATAGGCTTCTCGAGGATTGAGAAGAGGAGACAGGACAGAATGGAAAAGGAAGAGATAAACTTTCATAAAAGAGTAAGAGAGGGATTTCTTAAAATTGCCAGAGCTAATCCTGAAAGGGTTGTGGTAGTGGATGGAAGAGGCAGTACTGAAGAAGTTTTTAAAAATATCTTGGAGATTTTGAGGCAAAGAACAGATGCCTTTTAGCAGTGTTGTTGGACACTCAAAACAGATTTCAATTCTGAAATCTCTGATATCTTCAAAGAGATTTCCATCCAGTTCTCTTTTTGTTGGTCCAGAAGGAATCGGGAAAAAATTGATAGCCACAGAATCCCTAAAACTGCTCACGGAGAATCCACTCAACGTCAGAATTCTGGGAGAGGAAAAACCCAGTACTATAGAAGAAATAAGAGAAGCTTCGGCCTGGCTCTTTACAAAACCTCCATCTGGAAAAGGAAAAGGGCTGATAATAGACAATGCCGATGAGATGAGAAGTGAAGCTGCAAATGCTCTTCTTAAAACCCTTGAGGAACCTCCAGATTATGGATTCATAGTATTAATAGCAAAAAACGAAGAAGCTGTTTTACCAACCCTCAGATCAAGATGTAGAGTATTCAGGTTCGGAAAACTCAGCGATTCTAACATTGAATATCTACTTGAAAAACTTGGACTAAAACCTGATAAAAGAGTAGTGAAACTATCAAATGGAAGCGTAGGAATGGCTGTAAGGCTTTCAGAAAGCCAGGTTCCAGAGCTTATAAAAGAGTTTATAAACCTTATGAAGTCAAGAGATAAGTTAAAGGGAATCATTTCATTCTCTTCAAACTTCTCAAAACTATCGAGGGAAGAAACCCTCCTCTTTTTAAATGCTCTTGAAAACCTTCTATCGCAGAAGGACATAGTTTTAAGGTGGTTTGAAGCTATACAGAAGGGAAGAGAGTTTTTAAAGTTCTATGGAAAGCCCCAATCTGTTGTTGAATGGATTCTGTTGGAAGTTCTACTCAAAACTGAACGTGAATCCTTTTAACCTTTTGTTTTCTTATAGCCTCAGGAATATCCTCAAGGAGTTCGTGATTCCTAATTTCATCAGGATCTTTTAATCCATTGAAATTAATTAAATAAAAGTTCGCCCTGTCCCCATAAATTCCAGACTCATCAAGAACAAGTCCACAAATGTAGAGCTTTCCTTTCGAAACAAGGTTCTCAAACTCTGGAATGGAAAGAAGATTATCTATCTGCGCATCTATGTTTATCTCCATCAGGGCAGCATTCAACTGCTTCTCATTTCCCTCGTAGAGGGGAAGGAGAATATCTATGTTGTTTTCGTAAACTTTTCTGAGAAGTTTAAATTCAACCTCTGCTGCCTGAAAACCAAGCTTTATAAACTCCTCAAGGTTTACTGCTGTTGTCCCTGTAATCGCTATAAGTGGAACCTTCAACGTCTTTACTGAATAGTAAATAGAAGCAAGGTTTGGAAGAATCTGAGAAGCCGTATTTGAAACTATGTAGCTCTCCGGAAAGAGTTGGGAAATTCTCCAGACCATAGATGAAGCACAAACTATACAGGAATCATACCTTTCGGGCTTTTCACGGGATATACAATCCCTTATTAAGAGTTTCTCTATTACCTTTACAGCTTCCATCAAACTACTCTTATCTCAACCAGATTTTGAGAGGTGTCAAGTATAGCAAAAGTGGATTTTCCTGTAAGGTATCCGCAGAGCTCCCCAGGGTTTACAATCTGACAACCATTTAAAACTCTTGTATCGATCTCATGGGTATGACCGTAGAGAACGTAATCAAAGTCACCAGATTTTGCTAAGGAATCAACAAAGAGAGGTTCGTGCATGATTACGAATTTTTCTCCATCAATTTCTTTGTAGATAGGCTGTTTAGCTATTAATCCTCCTGAAATCCTCAACAATCCCCCAACTTCTCCGTCGTTGTTTCCAAAAACTCCAATAAAGTCACATTTTAGCTTTGAAAGGAGCAGCTTTATAGAAAATGGAGAAACAAAATCTCCACAGTGAATAACAAGTTCTATATCCTCAGAGTTAACCATTTCTACAAATTTCTCTATTTTCTCAAGGTTATCATGGGAATCAGAAACCACTGCAATTCTCATTTCCTGTCTCCAGATGGCGGTTTATTTGAAATAAAATCGCATTCAGGATACCTGCTGCAACCGTAGAACTTTTTTCCTTTCTTGCTTCTCCTTTCAACAACATCACCCTCACCACACTTGGGACACTTTCCGTAGGTAATTGGAGCAGTGTACTTACATTCCGGATAGTTTGCACAAGCTATAAATCTACCATATCTACCACTCTTTATTACCAGATCTCCACCACACTCTGGACACTTCTCTCCGGTTTTTTCAGGTTCCTCCTTGAGGCTTTCCTTATACTTGCATTCAGGATAGTTAGAACAGGCTATAAAGGTTCCGTATCTGCCGTGAATTTTAAGAAGAGGAGCTCCACATTCAGGACACTCTCTACCAATCTCCTCTCCCTTGAGATTCTTCAACTCCTTTTCAGCCTTTTCAAGCAGTCCTTTAAACTCTCCAAAGTAGAACTCTTTTAGTACTTCTCTCCACTCCTTTTTGCCTTCTTCTATCTTGTCCAGCTCTTCTTCCACGTTAGCCGTAAACTTCACATCAACAATCTTAGGAAAAAGCTTCTTCAGTATATCGTTAATAAACTCTCCAAGCTCTGTGGGCTTTAGTTTTTGCTTATCCTTCTCTACGTATCCTCTCTGAATGATGTTTGAAATTATCGTTGCGTAGGTCGATGGTCTTCCGACTCCCTCTTCTTCAAGTGCTTTAACAAGGGTTCCCTCGGTATATCTTGGAGGAGGCTCTGTAAAGTGCTGAACTCCCTTTATCTTTTCCGGTTCTACCTTATCTCCTTCGTTCAAATCGGGAAGGAGCTTTTCCTCAACTTCTACAGGATAAACTTTTAAAAATCCTTCTTTTTTTAAAGTGCTTCCAGTAGCCCTAAATTTTAATCCGTTTCCTTCAATATCTGCAGAAACTGTATTAAATACTGCATCTTCCATTTGAGAGGCAACAAACCGTCTCCAAATGAGGTCATAGAGCTTGTACTGTTCAGGAGTCAGGTATTCCTTAACGCTCTCCGGAGTTCTGTAAACAGAAGTGGGTCTTATCGCTTCATGGGCATCCTGAGCAGACTTTGGAGTTCTTGCTTCATAACTTCTCTTCGTCTTTGGTAAACACTCTGAACCTATCTCTTCCTTTATAAACTTTCTGACCTCTTTAACCGCCTCATCAGAAATTCTTGTGGAATCTGTCCTCATGTAGGTGATAAGACCTACCCTCTCGCTTCCAAGGTCAATACCCTCGTAGAGCTGCTGGGCAATCTGCATGGTTAACTTTGCAGGAAAACCAAACCGCTTTGATGCTTCTTGCTGAAGAGTTGATGTAATAAATGGTGGATAAGGCTTTCTCTTTCTTTCCTTCCTTTCAACTCTTGTAACTGTGAAGGGCGCCCCTTTTGCCCTTTCAACCAACCCCTTGGCACTTTTTTCGTCAGGTATGTCAAACTTATCAAGTTTTTTTCCATCAACTGCAAAAAGCTTTGCAGGAAACTTAGAAGTTTCTTTTCTGAAAATCCCCTCAATGGTCCAGTACTCTTTTGGAACAAACTTCCTTATCTCCTCTTCTCTGTCACAGATGAGCCTTAGAGCAACAGACTGAACTCTACCAGCAGAGAGAGCTTTCTTAAATCTCTTTGAGAGCAACGGAGAAATTGTATAACCGACGATTCTGTCAAGAATTCTCCTTGCCTGCTGGGCATTGACCTTATTTTCATCGATTTGGTCAGGATTTTTAATTGCTTCTTCTATAGCTTTTTTCGTAATTTCGTGGAATCTTACCCTGTAGATACCATCTTTTTTTATCCTTTTCAGGGCATTTGCAATGTGCCAACTGATTGCTTCACCTTCACGGTCGGGGTCTGTTGCAAGAAGAACCTCATCACTTTCTTTTGCAGCTTTTTTGATTTCTCTGAGAATTTTGTCTTTCCCTTTTATCGTTACGTACTTTGGCTTGAAATTTTTCTCTATATCTACTCCAAACTCTTTCTCAGGAAGATCTATAACATGTCCCATAGAAGCTTTTACAATAAAGTCTTTCCCGAGATACCTCTGGATTGTCTTGGCTTTTGCTGGCGATTCAACTATGAGAAGTTTCTTCTTTCCCATCCAGACCTCTAAAGTTATTTCAAATTTAGCGAATAGAGAGTGTAATGAAGGAAAGGAAAGAAGTCAAATGAGAAAAGGAGACTGTTTGAAAAAAATAACAAGGGACCTGAAGAGCTCCTTCGGGCTTCGCCCTCAGGATGACATTCTTGGTCATTCTGAGGCTGCTTTGCAGCTGAAGAATCTTAATATCTTGTAGAGCCCATAGGAATTTTAAATACCCTCAACGAAAAAGGAAAAGAAGAGAAATTCAGAAGATGCAAATATTCCAAGAGACAGCTACTTAATTAATCTTCTCCTGTAATAGTTACTGTAAAGAGCCCCAGCTGGGTTGTGGGCTAAAACTCTATCTTTAACAATCAGCGTGGTTACAGGTGCTCTTGAGTGAATCTGGAAAAGCATGTCGTGTCCAACACAAAGACCAACAATTATATTCATATCGGTTTCAACTTCATTCAGAACTTCTGCCTGACCAACAGGGTTACAGGAAGCCTCTAAGAGCTCTGGTTTCATCTTTTCTATGTTTAGCTCTGCTTTATCTACAGCTCCTACCTTGCAAGCCACTGAGAAAACCTCAAACTCATTGGATTCAAAGATTTTTGCAAGAATTCTTGTCTCTTCAAAAAGACCAACGCAGAAAGCTATACCAATTCTCTTAAATCCCATTCTCCTTGCAAACTCAAGAAGCTCTTCAACCCGTGTCAGCTTGCAGTAGAACTCCCTCTCGATGTCTGAGGAAACCTCTAATAGCTTTCTCTCAAATTCTGGCAGACCTTTCAAAAGCTCCCCTACATCCTTACACTCTTTTCCTTCTCTGTAGCAACCAGGTGAGTAGCATCTGTGACACTTCAATGGTGCTCCTCCTCGTTGGGCTCAAGGAGCTCCTCAAGCTCTCCCTTCTTAAACTTCTCAACTGCATCATCGAGAAATTTCACCTCAGGTGGAACTAAGTAAACCTTCATTCCCAAAACGTTCCTTATCTTATCGAAAGAACCGGGACCCATCTCCTTTACAAGGACAGCTTTAACCCCTTTCTCCTCAAACATTTCAGCGATGAGAATCCCTCTTCCTCTTTCAAGATGAAGGCCGGGATTTTTCACAACTTCAACTTCTCCTGTATCGGTATCGACAATAGCAAAGTGGTTTGACTTCCCAAAATGGGCATTAACCAGCTTTCTTCCCTGAACCTCAGTATCAAGTACTGGAACCGCAACTTTCACTTTCACCTCCATACTTACATTTAATTGTTAAATTCCAATCAGCTTTGTATTCAAATATTGTCTTCAGTTTGATTTAAGTCAAGGTAATTCCAGAAAACTGTCTGTATCCTTAAAACAGAATAAACTCAATCAGGAGGAACAGGATGTTCGGATTCTTCAAAAAAGGGAATGAAAAAGAAAACCAACAACAGGAGAACTTCTGTGTGGAATCTGACCTCTCCACAGGTGTTGGTCTCAAAGTACCAAGTTTCCACGAGAGTGTTAACTACATGTACCAAAAAGTAAAGGAAGCCCAGCTCTCAAATGTTGCCGACAGATTCGAAGCAATGGAAAAAGTCAGATGTAAGTTCTGTAAAGAGGGCGTTTCCTGTCAGCTCTGTTCAATGGGTCCATGTAGAATCACACCTCAAACTCCAAGAGGCGTTTGTGGTATTGATGCCCACGGTATCGTAATGAGAAACCTCCTCATCAAGGCAAACATGGGACTTTCAGCATACACATACCACTGTAGAGAAGCTGCTCTAACACTCCTTGAAACTGCAAAAGGAAACACAATCTATGAAATCAAAGACCCTTCAAAGATTGACCTCCTTGCAGAAGTTTTGGATATAGATACTTCTCTCCCTCTCAACGAAAAAGCAAAGCTCGTTGCAGAAGGCGTCCTTAACAGCCTTGCACAGAATGATGTTTCAATATTCGTTGAGAAACTTGCTCCTGAGAGCAGAAAAGAGGTTTTCAGAAAGCTTGGAATAATGCCAAAAGGTCCAATGAACGAGCTCGTTGATTCTGTTACAAGATCAATGACAAATATCGACGGCGACTACATATCTCTTGCCCTTGCAGCCCTCAGGAACGGTGTAGCTTCAGCATTTGGAGCCCTCGTTCCTCTTGAAATCATTCAGGATGCTCTCTACGGAACACCTACCCCACACGAGTGTGAAGTTGACTTTGGAATTCTCGATCCAGACTACGTAAACATCCTTCCAAACGGTCACGAGCCATTTGTTGGAATGGCACTTGTTGAACTGGCTAAAGACCCTGAAATTCAGAAGATGGCAAGAGAAGCCGGTGCAAAAGGAGTAAAGATTGTAGGTTCTATTGAAACCGGTCAGGAAATGATGGCAAGACTTGAATGTGACGATGTTTTTGCAGGTCTTACATCAAACTGGATCTCAATTGAGTACTTCCTCTCTACAGGTGCAGTTGATGTTTTTGCAATGGATATGAACTGTTCACTTGCAAACCTCAAGGAGTATGCAGACAAGTACAACTTCAAGCTGGTTGCCGTTTCTAACATCATTGGCGTTCCAGGAGCAATGAGACTTGAGTACAAGCCTGGAAAAGAAAGAGAAATTGCCAAAGAGATAATCAAAATAGCAATTGAGAACTTCAAGGAGAGAAAGAATAAGCCTACAGCAGATGTGGCAAAATTCAAACAGAAGGCTATCGTTGGATTCTCTGCTGAAGCTATTATTAACGCTCTTGGTGGAAGCCTCAATCCTCTCCTTGATGTTATCAAGAGTGGGGACATCAAAGGAGTTGTAGCCCTTGTTAACTGTACTTCCTTAGCTAACGGTCCACAGGACAGCATGACTGTTCAGATTGCAAAGGAACTCATAAAGAGAGATATCCTCGTAATCGGCGCTGGTTGTGGAAACGCAGGTCTCCAGAAAGCCGGACTTGAAACACTCGAAGCTGTAGATAAATATGCAGGTCCAAAGCTTGCAGGAGTATGTAAAGCCCTTGGAATCCCACCAGTCCTTTCTTTCGGTACCTGTACAGATACAGGAAGAATAATCATGACAGTTATAGCTATTGCAAATGCTCTTGGTGTTGACCCATCACAACTTCCTGTGGCTGTTACTGCTCCCGAGTACATGGAGCAAAAAGCTGTAATTGATGGATTCTCAGCAGTTGCAATGGGACTTTACACCCATGTTTCTCCAGTCCCACCTGTCACAGGATCCGATAAAGTTGTCAAACTTCTCACAGAAGAGGTGGAAGGACTCACAGGTGGTAAGATTGCAGTTGGAGATGATCCAGTAGAAGCTGCAAATGGAATCGAGGAACATATCATGAAAAAGAGAGAGGCACTTGGAATATAATTTTCCACCCCCAAAGCTTCTTCATCTCCTCCCTCCCACCCCTCCCTTTCGGGAGGGGATTTTTAATATGGAGTACACGATGTCTATCGAAAGAGAAAAACGAACAATAGAAAAGATGATCAAAATATACTGCCGGGCAAAGCACGGTTCTCCAAAAGGAGCTCTCTGTCCTGAATGCCAGGAACTTCTCAACTATGCCTTCAAAAGATTAGATCTCTGCCCCTTCAAAGAAGAGAAACCCAGCTGTAAGAAGTGTACAGTTCACTGCTATCAACCGGAAAAGAGAAAAAAAATAAAAGAAGTAATGAGGTTTAGCGGTCCAAGATTGCTTCTTTATGACCCTTTTGGCTGGCTCATCCACGAAATAAGAGAGAAATTCGTAAGGCTTCAATCATTCAGATAACTCTAAAAGAGCATTTTTGTTTCTTATCCTGATTAGATTGCCGTTTTTTTCGATAATTCCCATAGATTTAAGCTTTGAAAGCATTCGTGAAACGGTCTCTTTCGTCAGTCCAAGTTCCATCGCTGCAATGTTCGTGCTGAATTTAAATTCATTGTTACCCACTTCCTTACTGTTCCTTAGAATATAGGAAGAGACTTTTGAAAGTGCATCTTTAAGAGAAAGACTCTCTATCAAACCTGTCAAATAGATCAGCCTTTGCGCCATTACAGCAAGAAGTCTCGTTCCTATCTCAGGATCCTTCTTCATAAGTTCCAGAAATTCTGTCCTTGGAATAAAAAGGATTTCACTGTCTTCTATGGTCTCTGCCCAGGCAGGAAAATTTCCTCCTGTAAAGCTTGCAGCTTCCCCAAAGAAAGTAGGTCTGGAGAAAATCCTGATTATCTGCTCTTTTCCCCTACTGGATTTGTAAATCTTTACTTTACCTTTTTTCAAAATGTAAAAACCCTCAGCTTTCTGAGAGGGATTGAAAATTACCGTCCCTTTGGTGTAACTCCTGACAATCGATATCTCTTTTATTCTGGTGAGTTGTTCTTCAGAAAGCCCTGAAAGAAGAGGTATCTGTCTCAAGAACTTAACCAAATCTCCCATCCTTTAACCCCCTTTACCATCGAATTATACAGAAAACTACTTGCAATCAAAGAAATTGCTGATGGTCTGTCCATTTACAGAGACAATGACAAGTAACGAGTAACTGTTTTTTACCACCAATTATCTTTTACCTGTCACTCGTTTCTCGTTACCAGTTACTTACAACTCATTTGAAAGTGATAAAATCCAGACGGAGGAGGATGTGCCATGGGTAACTGTTTCAATTACCACGTTAAGACGGCTCACACCTTTGAGAGCGTAAGGAGACCCCACTACCTTGACTGGTCAAACTATCCCAATCCATTTAAGGTTTATAAAGGAGTCAAAAAGTTTCCCCTCCTTCCTTTTGATGGACACACTCAGGAGACACTTGATGTTCTTTACAGGATTTGTAGTGAAGGAGCTGAGGATACCCTTTCCCTTCAGGAGCTTTCAAACCTCACCTTCTCCATGAACGGGATAACAAAGGTTGAGAACTTCCACGGGGAGGAATTTGCCTTTAGAGCCACTCCTTCTGCTGGGGCTCTCTACCCATTTGAGCTTTATCTCTTTGTTAAAGATCTTTCAGAACTTCCTGATGGTCTTTACCACTACCAGCCCACCGACCACTCCTTAGAGCTTCTAATTGAGAAAAACCTTTTTGAGCACCTTCAGGCAGCCCTCTGCGCAGAGATTCCAGGGAACATCGTTGCAGTTATAACTTCCATCTATGCTCGCAGTGCATGGAAGTATAGAACAAGGGCTTACCGCTACTGCCTTCTTGATACAGGGCATATGGCTGCTAACGGTGTGGCTTATCTGAGGTCAATAGGATTGGGAGGAAATGTTGTCTCTAAATTCATAGACGATAAACTCAACCAGCTTCTTGGTATTGACGGTGAAAACGAGTTTGTCCTTGCAACTATTCTGATAGATAAACCAGCTCTATACTGGGGAGAAGAGTTTATATTCACAGCCCGTTTCCCTGACTACCAGCCAATTCTGAAAAAGTCCATATACAACAGCGAAGTTGTCAACACCCACCTTTCTGGTAATCTAACTTCGTGTGAGTTTTACAGAAACTACCCGGAATCCCCTGAAGTCTATCCCGAGGTTAAGTCACTGTCTTTAAAGGATACACTTCTAAAAAGGCGCTCAAGGAGAGAGTTTACCGGAAAAAAGTTGGACTTTAAAAGGTTCAAACACCTCCTCGAGTCTTCTCTCTCCTGCTTCCCGGCAGACTGGAACTTTCCTCAGACAAACTTCTATGTTCAAGTGAAAAACGTTGAAGGAATACTGGATGGTATTTACGCCGTCGGAGAAGAAAAACTTTACCCGATTATGAAAGGTGATTTCAGCACGAAGCTTGCCTACCTCTGCTTAGGGCAGAGCTTTGTTTCCCGGGCTAACGTGAATGTCATCTTCACCCACGACTTTAAGGAAAAGAATTGCAGGGATTACAGGGGAGCCCTGATGGAGGCGGGAGCTCTCGGCGAGTTCATATACCTCTCTGCTGAATCCATGGAGATAGGAGCCTGCGGCATTGGAGCCTTTTACGACTTCGACCTCCAGCGTTTTCTGGGACTGCCTAAAACAGAACTTCCTGTATACATCGTTTCTGCTGGCACTCTTGATTGAGAGGTTGTTCAAAAATAGCTAAAAAACTTAAGAAATCCTTAGGACTTAGCCTTCAGGATGAAAAAATCAATTTGAGCAAAGCGAAAAATCTCAATACTTTTCAGAACCAAGACCAGAAATTTCCAAATACCTTCCTGATCTCCCTTGACAATCAACAGGCGTTTTTTAAATTTATAGGTGAACATTAGCACTCACCTTGAGTGAGTGCTAAAAACCAGATAAAGGAGGGTGACGGGATGAAACTCAAACCACTCTACGACAGAATTGTGGTCAAGAAAGTAGAAATGGAACAAAAAACTGCAGGAGGAATCATCCTTCCAGATACTGCAAAGGAAGAATCCCAAATTGGAGATGTTGTTGCTGTAGGAGAAGGAAAACTCCTTGAAAACGGCGAAATCAGACCTCTCAAAGTTAAAGTTGGAGACAAGGTTCTTTACAGCAAGTATGCTGGAAATGAAGTTGAAATCGATGGGGAAAAGCTCCTCATAATCAGAGAAGAAGACATTCTTGCAATCGTAGAAGAGTAATTAAAAAATCCTATGAGGGAGGTGAAAAATGGCAGGAAAGGAAATTTTCTTTGCAGATGAAGCAAGACAAAAAATAAAGGCTGGTATAGATAAGCTTGCAAACGCTGTTAAAGCTACAATGGGTCCTGGCGGTAGAAACGTTGTTCTTGAAAGAAAGTTCGGTTCTCCAGTTGTTACAAAGGACGGTGTTACTGTTGCAAAGGAAATCGAGCTTCCAGATCCAGTTGAAAACATTGGAGCTCAGCTTGTAAAAGAAGTTGCTCAAAAAACTGCTGACAAGGCTGGTGACGGTACAACAACAGCTACAGTTCTTGCTCAGGCAATCTTCAACGATGGTCTCAAGTTCATCACAGCTGGTGACAATGCTATCGAAGTTAAGAGAGGAATTGACGAAGCCGTTAAAGTTATCGTTGATGAACTCAAAAACATCTCCAAGCCTGTAGAAACAAAAGAACAAATCGCTCAAGTAGCTACAATCTCTGCTAACTACGACAGGGAAATCGGTGAGCTCATCGCCGAAGCTATGGATAAAGTTGGTAAAGAAGGAGTTATCACAGTAGAAGAAGCCAAGGGTCTTGAAACAACCCTTGAAGTTGTAGAAGGTATGCAATTTGACAGAGGATACCTCTCTCCATACTTCGTAACAGATCCAGACAAAATGGAGTGCGTACTTGAAAATCCATACATCCTCATCTACGGTAAGAAAATCTCCAACATCAGAGAGCTCCTTCCAGTTCTTGAAGGTGTAGCAAGGGAAGGAAGACCACTCCTCATCATTGCTGAAGATGTAGAAGGTGAAGCTCTTGCTACACTCGTAGTTAACAAGCTCCGTGGAACACTCCAAGTATGTGCTGTTAAGGCTCCTGGATTTGGTGAAAGAAGAAAAGCAATGCTTCAGGATATTGCTATCCTTACAGGTGGAACTGCAATCCTCGAAGACCTTGGAATCAAGCTTGAAAACGTTACACTCGACATGCTCGGTCAGGCTGACAAGGTTGTTGTTGACAAAGAACACACAACAATCATCGGCGGTAAAGGTAAAGCAGAAGATATCGAAGCAAGAATCAAACAAATTAAGGCTGAGCTCGAAAAAGCTACATCCGAATACGACAAGGAGAAGCTTCAAGAGAGACTTGCTAAGCTTGCTGGTGGCGTAGCTATCATAAAAGTTGGTGCTGCTACAGAAGCTGAACTCAAAGAGAAGAAGGCAAGGGTTGAAGACGCTCTCCATGCTACAAGAGCTGCAGTAGAAGAAGGTATCGTTCCTGGTGGTGGAACAGCACTCATTGCAGCAGCTCAAAAGCTCAACGACCTCATCAAAAAGTTTGATGAAAACGGCGAAGTTGATAAGAAACATGGTGTTGAAATCGTCAAGAAGGCTGTTGAGTCTCCACTAAGACAAATTGCTGACAACGCAGGTTATTCTGGACAGGTAATCGTTGAGAAGGTTAAAGAGCTCATCAAGGAGAAAGGCCACGAATACGGATTCAACGCAAGGAAAGGTGAATTTGAAAACCTCGTTGAAGCTGGAATCATCGACCCAACTAAGGTTGAAAGGGTGGCTCTCCAGAATGCTGCATCTGCAGCTGGACTCCTCCTCACAACAGAAGCTACAGTAACTGAGATTCCCGAAAAAGAAGACAAGAGCATGCCATCAATGCCTGAGTATTAATCCGAGAAGGGGCTAAAGAGCCCCTTCTCACAATTTTCTATCCTTAAAACATCTATATGTATATCTTTAATTTTCTAGGTCAGTTAGTGCATGTAAGAAGATGCTTAATTTCCCCAAAAACTTCTTTTTCTGAAAGTTCCTTTTTAAAATAGAGAAAGTCATGTCTACCGGAATATACAAATAACTCTAAATCTTCTTTTTTTCTCTCTCTTTGTGATCCTGATAGTTGCATGAATAGCGGATTCTTTCTCTGTATTTATAGAAGATTCAGGAGAAAATAGCTCAATTTTGGTCAAAAAGATCTACTCTCAACTTAAAAATATCTTTTAAGGTTCCTTCTTTTACAAAAACTAAATCTTCCCACCCATTAGAAAATCCAAAGAAATCCTTTTCGAAATCTACAAAATTGTTCAACAGCTCTCTTCTCTTCGTTCCATAAGTCGGCCAGTCTAACAAGTATAATGCCTCGCCAAATAGATTCTTGAGAATTAAGTTTTTTATGTTTCAACCTTAATAAAGAGTACCGGTCTGCATAGCAGAATGTATCGTGAAACAGGCTATATAACTCTTCTTCCTTAGATGAATCTTTGGCAGTTTCGTGTGCTAACATTGTAGCCTCACTCAGGAAAAACAAGAAATCAAAACTTCCCAACGAATAAAACGGATGTGAACCTAATTTTTTTTCTAAATTTTTCATATAAACTGTAAATACTTTCAATATCCTTTCCTTCATAAACGTACTTTGTCTTTACTTGAACAAGTTCATCCAAAGAGAAAAAACAATTTTTTATCAGAATATGATTTTATCACTGGTGAATAAGGAATGATCATACAATATGCTTTAAATATTCTTCCCTCCCACAAATTAAGCTTTTTAAGAAAAATTCGATTGTTTCATCCTTAATTGCGGTCTTTATTTGACTTATATTAATCAACTAAATAGCTTTGTAAATGTTAATCCTTTTATCTTCTTTCATTCCTTTATCTTCATCATCGTAAGTTCTTTTCTACTGTTATCGTAAAACTATCATTTTCTTTTTCAAAAATAGCATTGTAAGATTCTTGGTTTATAGGAGCAGAAATAGATAAATTAATTTTTTGCTATCTACTTCGGCAATTCTGACATTAGCAATTCCTTCCTCATTGAAAATAGGTTTCAGTTTTAGTTTTAATTCATAAAAAACAATATTAGAAAACTCATTCACTAAAAATTCCATTAAAGAAGCTTTAAACTTAAAAGTTAACTCCTTTTCCAATGTTAAGTAAAAATAAGCAATACCATCTTCCTTATTTACAGGATAAAGGTCATTTACAGCTTGTAAACATTCGCTTATAAGTTCATCTATCTTTTCATCTTTTCCATTTAAATATCTTTTTCTAAGCATGGAAAGTACACGAATTCTAATTATAGCCTTTTCTACTTTGTGAAAACTTCTGAGATCTGTTAAATTGGTAGGAATGAAGCCATAATTTCTGAGGAATAACCTTTCACTTTCTCCAAATCTATAATTCCGATTTATGAATTCATAATATCCAAGGTTCCATAATCCTCAAAAAGCATACTGAAAAATATGCATCTCCGTATATGCAATAACCAATAGCATTAGCAAGTACATCTTCCAATAAAGCAAGAAAAATGTCTTTATTAGGTTCTATAACTGGTGAAATTGTACAGAAGAATACGTCATTTAGTTTTTCTTTTAGTCTTTTTTCCGTTGACTTGCTAATGTCTCTTATCACTCTATGGGCAATTTCATGTAGAAGGATAGGAAGAAATCTACTCTATTCTCTCCAGAAGAACAAGCCCCTTATTAAAGCAGTTGCTGACTTAGATACAACTACGTCTCCAATATCATAATCAGAAGAAATGAGAAAATTGGGAGCTTTATTATCTTTCTCATTTTTAAACAGATTTATATTATTCTCAACGAAAATTTCCACTGCACTTTTAAACTGTATGTTCATAAAAAGATGCAAATTATAAAGTCTGTAACGCCTGTGAAGAAGAGGAACGAGAACATAACTCTGATAAGCATTCTCTCTTTAAACTTTAGTATCTTTACTATTACGTTGAGAGACTTTAAATATTATCTGTCTCTTTAAAATATAAAGAAAAAAGAGTGAGTAATTCTATAGGCAAAAGAGAGTCTTCTGAAAGACTTAATTCAAGATGCCTTTTCAAGAGTTTGAAGTGGATCCCTAACTTTGCACCACTATTCTATCATTCATAGTTAATACCTCTCTCCCGTAATAAACCTCATCAGGTGTTCGATAACCAAATGCTATAAAAATGTTAAAAAGTTCCTCCTTTGTGTTCTCTATTGCCTTTTCCACTATTGAGAAGTCGAGCTACTTTTTTAGGATACTTTCTTTTACACTCTTATCAAGTAACTTTTCAAATTTGCCAGTTTTCTTCTTGAAAATATCTATTACTCTTTTTTATTTAGAAAAAATAAGCAAACACTTAGAAGGTTATTTGTTTCATTTTCAAGAATAGAAAACTGTTCATAAACTACCTTTGCCTGAATTGTAGATGCTTGCTTAGGAAAAAGACAAATCACTTCTTCCCCCTACTTGGGATTTAATTTTCCCAGATGTTACTGGTAAGTATAAGTTGAAGTATAAAGCTTACTAAATAAAATTATAAAGATTTCTTTAACATATCTACGCTCTCTATCGTATACTTCTGATTGAAACGCCCCACCGAATAGTCCTCTATTTATGGAATACTCCTGAAACATTTGTCCTCTTGGAAGTTGATAAAAAGAAGATATAGAAATTATTAAATCCCGCAATATCGGTACTGGAAAATAGCTACGAAGTCGATTAAAAAGACTTTCCGGCGGAAAAAGCCTAACTACAAAATAAAATCAAAGAATGAAAAGAAAGACATGTATTATCTTCAATATCGATTCAGATTTCAGGAATTCAAGAATTTTATGTAACTTTTTAATTATATACTGATCAGCTATGCAAAAAAGCGAAAATAAATAGAAAGTAGAAACCATAAAGCTCAGGTTTCGAAAACTTAAAAAATCTCTAAAATGGAAGAAATTTGGAATTTGAAACGGAAGAGATATTGCTACATAAGCTAAAAAGCTTTCTAAATTTAATAGATAGAAAGTTATTAAACGGTCTCCATGTAAGCTACGAATAATTTCAGGAGAAAAACCAAAATCCGAGGTCTGAACGAAGGATTTCTTGCAGCAAGTTGATTTATATAGTTTCTATACTCCGTTCTATCCGAATACTCTATGACTCGTACATTTGGAAGAAAAAATAAGTCATGTAACCAAATCAAAAAAACATAGAAGATAGGAGAAGAAAAGAAGATTAAGTACAAATTAGAGAACAGCAATGGAGACTCTAGATACTTATCAAAAGTAACTCCTAGAAATATAGTTAGAAAAATTAATCTTGTAAATAAGGATAGATGGCAGTAAAAAAGTTCCATGCGGTTCCAATTTTTTACTTCACTTATCACAAAGGAATAAATAAAAATGGAAGTAAACTTTGAGGAGGAAAGAGCATAAATTTCTAAAATAATTAGAACTAACAGAAAAAATATGGTACGGTTGCTGGGAGTGTCCATAGAGCTGTGTAAATTCTATCATGCCTCTAACCTCTCTTCGAAAATCACTGATGGGAGTGTCCATAGAACTGTGTAAATTCTATCATGCCTCTAACCTCTCCTCGGGGAGTGTCCATAGAACTGTGTAAATTCTATCATGCCTCTAACCTCTCCTCGAAAATTATTGACAGCTGCCCGTAAATAATACCCCAATCCTTGATAACACTTCTGTTCCATTTTTTCGCAAGTTCCAAAGCAGCTAAATAGAGGTTCTTAAGAACTGACATATCACTCGGAAATACCCTCTTTCCATCTGTTACCTTCCTGAACTTACTATTAATACTCTCTATGATGTTCGTCGTGTACATAAGTTTCCTGAGTTCAAGCGGATACTTAAAGTAAGCCATAAGCTCTTCCCAATTAGCTCTCCAACTCCTTACTACGTGTGGGTATTTACTTCCCCATTTCTCTTCAAACTCGTTCATCCTAAGTTCTGCTTCCTCAAGTGTAGCTGCTCCATAAACCCTCTTGAGATCCGATGATAATTCTTTTTTGTCTTTCCACGATACATATCTTAATGAGTTCCTTATCTGGTGAACTACACATTTTTGTATTTCTGCTTGAGGATATACTCCTTTTATGGCTTTCCCTATTCCTGACAGATTATCCACGCTAAATATCAGAACGTCTTTGACTCCTCTACTTTTTAGGTCATTTAGTACCTTGAACCAGAAGCTGGCACTTTCGCTCTCATTTATCCAAAAACCAAGGAGTTCCTTTCGTCCCTCTTTATTTACCCCTATGACCACGTAAACTGCTTTATCTACTACCTTGCCATCTTGTCGTACTTTGTAAAAGATGCAGTCTATATAAAGGATAACGTAAATTCTTTCAAGTGGTCTTGACTGCCATTCTTCTATTCTCGGAGTTAGTCTGTCGGTAATCTTTGAAATCAAAGAAGGACTTATGTCCATTCCATACATGTCGGAGAGTAATTCCTGAATGTCTCTTACTGTCATTCCCTTTGAATATAGGGCTATTATCTTGTTCTCCAGGTCTTCAAGGACTGTCTGGCGTTTTTTGACTATTTTGGGTTCAAAATCTCCCTTTCTATCTCTTGGAGTTTCAATCTCTACTTCTCCAGCTGCGGTTTTAACAGTCTTGGAGATATAGCCGTTTCTGGAGTTGTTAGAATTAGTACGCTCATACTTTGAATAGCCAAGGAACTCTTCAAGCTCTGCTTCTAAGGCTTCTTTTAATGTTTGTTGGATGAGCTTTTTAAGATCATCCTTAATGAGTTCTGGATCATATTTCTTTTTCATGTGTCCACCCTCCTTTAGGTTTAATTTTTACACACTTGGGTGGACACTCCCTAAGCTTTTTTAACCTTTGGTGAGTAAATGACTTCACTATCTCACATACAGTATCTTCCAATTCTTCTATTACATTAAAAACTTTGTTCTTCAAGTGCTTCTTTATATCCTGAAACACCCTCTCTACTGGATTAAGTTCCGGTGAATATGGTGGCAAATACACTATCTGTATGTTTGTAGGTACTTCCAACTTTTTATCCTATGAGAAGATGCATTGTCCATAACTACTATCGCTTCCCTTTTTCCTAAGTATTTACTGAATTCCTTTAAAAACAGATTCAAGCTTTCTGTTGTCATATCGGGCATTACAAATGAAAAGCTGTCTCCTGTTATAGGAGATACGGCTTTATATAAATACCTGTACTCAAATTTCATTATTGTCGGAATTATCGGTTTTATCCCTCTTCCTCTCCATTCTCTGCCTACTTGGGACATCAATCCAAATCTGGATTCGTCATAAAAAAAAATTCCTTTATCTGGATTTTCTTTTGTTATTTCTCTAAATATCTTTTCTTTGAATTCTTTCTCTTGGTTCTCATCCTTCCTAATGTTCACCGGTCGTCCTACTTTCTTCTTCGCTCATATTCTCTTTAACAAGTCTGATATTCCCTGCTGGGAATATTTGATTCCAAACTTTCGATATATCTACTCTATCATTTCTCTCTGGTTACTAAAACCCTTATTGTTAAGTTCCTTTATAAATTCTTGAAGCTGATCCCATCTCATTCTTCCCCTTTATCCAGTTACTTTCCAATCAAGTAATTCTTCTAAACCTCCTTTCTCGTATTTTTTCCACCATCCTTTTAAAGTTACGTAACTAAAATGTAATAAGTTTGTCATTTCTTTTAATGTCATCCTTGGATTTTCCTTTAAAAGGATGAGCATTTGGATACGGGGAATAAATCTCCGCTGAGTTACTCGCTTTAGTAGCCTTTTTAAATCTTCTGAATCCTCTTTTATCTTTGTTCCGTCTATCGTTCTCATAAATCTAATTCTACACTAGTTTTGGTATTAGGATGATTTCATCTGGATATTTCTTTGGTCTTCCCCTACTTTTGGGTTTTGAGCGTAAATTTATTAGTGCCTGTCCTCTCTCCTTAAGGTATGCTTTGACTATTTTGAATATCTTCTTGGGGTTTAGTTTTTTTGCTCTCATAGGAAAAGAGATAGGCTTTTTTATTTCTTTTGGCAATTTTCAAACAGCCTCATCTATTTATATTTCAAAAAACATATTTTTTTGTTAGAATCGCCCCTCGAATCTTATTAGGGGAACTTGATGAATAATCTAGATTTAACCAAACCAGTTGAAATTGCAGAAAACGTTTTCTGGGTAGGAAGTTATATAAAAGATGACATTTTTCAGTGTCATCCTTACCTTATAAGAGATGGTAAAGAATCTGTTCTAATTGATCCAGGTTCTCTAATAACCTTTGAAGAAACGCTAAGGAAAATCAAGTATCTGATAGATCTGAAAAACATAAAGTACATTATCTGCCATCACCAAGATCCTGATTTAGCAGCTTCCCTTCCAGAAATAGAAAAGGTCTTTCCAGAAAGAGAAAGGTACATTGTCACCCATTGGAAAACATACTTCCTTCTTAAACATTACAACTTACTAACGCCCTTTTATCTTGTGGATCAGCACGAATTCAAGCTTGAATTGGAAAGTGGTAGAAAGTTGCAGTTTCTTTTTACTCCTTATATGCACTACCCGGGCAATATTGTAACCTATGATCCTGAAACAAAAATACTCTTCTCAAGCGACATCTTTGGTGGATGGGTTGAAAAAAACTGGTCCCTATTTGCAGAAAAAGAAGAGTACATAAAATCTATCAGGGCTTTCCATGAAATATACATGCCCTGTAAAGAAGTTGTCATCTACAATATAGAAAGATTAAAAAAACTGGACATAGAAATAATTGCACCTCAGCACGGTTCAATAATTAAAGGAAAAGACTTTGTGAAAAAAGTAATGTCTGCTGTAGAAGATTTCGAATATGGAAAAATGGTTGAAGCTAAAAACCTTGAAATTTTTAAAATCCGAGAACAAAGAAGACATATTTTCTCATTAATTAAAGATTTAACAATCAAGAAACTATTTATGTCTGAAATCCTTAGAGTTGTCGAAAAACAGCTTTCTTCTGTTCTACCGTTAAGAAATATTATTGTCATCCTAAAAGTTAGAAATCATCTTTACGTCTACTCTAAGGAGTCAGGATACGCTCCAAGAAATCTGGACGAATTAAATGAATTGAAACTTCCACAGGGGAACTTTTTTGTCTATGGAAGTGGTGATATAAAGATATTCATAGAATTTGAAAACTCTTACTCCTTGAACAATGAAGACAGAGAGTTTCTGGAATCCATTGCTTCTCTTCTTATTCATGTGGCTAAAAGAGAAAAGTGGCTTTTATCTCTACAAGAAAGAAGGGAATTGCTTAAAGATAAAGCTTACAAAGACATACTTACAGGACTCTATAGAAGAGAGATACTCTATGACCTAATTGAAAAAGAATTCCATCGTTCAAAAAGATACGGTTACCATTTCTCTATCCTGATGATCGATATTGATAACTTCAAGAAAATAAACGATACTTATGGTCACCTTTTTGGAGATAAAGTCTTAAAGGAAGTAGCAGAAACAATCAGAAAAACGCTTAGAAGTAGTGACATAGCAATAAGATATGGAGGTGAGGAATTCCTCGTAATCTTGCCTCATACTGATCTTGAGTCTGCAAAGATAGTAGGTGAGAGATTAAGGAAGACTATAGAAAAACTTGATATTGACGGAATCAAAATAACTATTAGCATAGGTATCGCAGATAATAGTTTATCTCCCAAGTTAGAAGATTTAATCAGGAAAGCAGACCAGGCTCTTTATATAGCAAAGAGAACAGGAAAGAATAGGGTAATCGCTGCTACCTCTTGACAATTAACAATTGGTAAAAAAATTTATTTATCACTATTTCTGGAGGCGGACGGAGGCTGGTGTCTCCCCCGGACTTCAAATCCGGTGGCCCCATCAGGGATGGGGTGGTAGGTTCGATTCCTATCCGCCTCCGCCAAACTAAGAAATAGGCGTGAGCCAAGTTATCTTTATAAAAACCGACAATATTTGAGGGTGTTTGAAAGTTCTTGTTTTGGATTCTAAAAGATATTGAGATTCTTCGGCTGCAAAGCAGCCTTAGAATAACAAAGAATGTCATCCTGAGGGCGAAGCCCGAAGAATCATGCTGTTTGAAGAAAGTTCCTCCTGTTCCCTTTTAAGAACTTAGTCCTTAATAGTTTTAAGTTAACTAATGAAATAAACAGCTCCCCCTACTACTTTAGAAAAGGAAGAATTTAAATTCCCCCCTTTGCAAGGGGGGATTGAGTAGATTCTATTACACAGGCGGTATGGTATTCAGATTCAATTCTTTCTCAATGACATTTGCCACGTTGAGAATTGTCACCTCATCAAAAGCCTTTCCAATTATCTGAAGTCCTACAGGGAGGTTCTTACTGTCAAATCCGCAAGGAATTGAAATTGCTGGAAGTCCTGCAAGGTTAACTGCAATTGTGAAGATATCGGAGAGGTACATCTTAATTGGATCATTGGTTCTTTCACCAATCTTAAAAGCAGTCGTAGGAGAAACTGGAGTAACGATAAAGTCCACTTTCTCAAAAGCGTTCTGGAATCCTTGATAGATAAGGGTTCTAACCTTTTGAGCTTTCAAATAGTAGGCATCGTAGTAACCAGCACTCAAAGTGTAAGTTCCTATCATTATTCTCCTTTTGACCTCATCACCGAAGCCTTCAGCCCTTGTCTTACAGTACATGTCGATTAAATCTTTGTAGTCTTTTGCTCTATAGGTATATCTTACACCGTCAAACCTTCCAAGGTTTGAAGAGGCTTCGGCAGGAGCAATAATGTAGTAAGTCTCAACAGCATATTTTGTGTTTGGAAGAGAAATTTCTTCAATTTCAACACCAAGAGATTCAAGTTTCTTAACTGCTTCTAATACTTTTTCCTTCACCTCAGGTTCAATTCCCTCAACAAAGTACTCCTTTGGCAGTCCAGCCTTTAAGCCTTTTATTTCATTGTTCAGGTTTTCTAAAAAGTTAGGAACTGGAATCCTTGCACTCGTGGCATCTTTTGAATCCTGTCCTGAAATGATGTTTAGAAGATAAGCAGCATCTTCCACCGTCTTTGTTATAGGTCCAATCTGGTCAAGGGAAGAAGCAAATGCTGTCAGACCATATCTTGAAACTCTACCGTAGGTTGGTTTTAGTCCTACAACTCCACAAAGGGCCGCTGGCTGTCTGATTGAACCACCTGTATCTGAACCAAGAGAGGCAATTGCAGACCTTGCTGAAACAGCCGCCGCAGAACCTCCAGATGAACCTCCTGGAACTCTCTCCAGATCCCAAGGGTTTCTGGTTGGACCAAAGTAAGAGGTTTCAGTTGAAGAACCCATTGCAAATTCGTCAAGGTTGTTTTTACCAACAAAGATGGCTCCCCTTTCTCTGAGCCTCTTTATTACAGTTGCATCATAAGGTGAAATAAAGTTCTCGAGAATTTTTGAAGCACAGGTCATCCTTACATTTTCAACGTTTATGTTATCCTTTATAGAAAGAGGAATCCCAAAGAGCTCTGGAATCTCATCTTCACTAAGTTTTTCAAGTTCCTTATCTGCAATTTCAGCCTTTTTCCTCGCTTTTTCCTCCGTAACTGTTATGTAGGCATTGAGTTTCGGTTCAGTTTCTTTTATTCTGTTGAGAAGTTCCTCTAAGATTTCTGTTGGTTTAACCTCTCTTCTTTTTATCAACTCGTTAAGTTCTCTTAAAGATTTATTAAGAAGCTCCATCTTCTTCCTCCTACTTTTTAACAACCTTTGGAACAATGAAGTATTCTCCATCTGTTTCCGGTGCATTCATAAAAGTCTTTTCCCTTGAAAGACTAACTCCAGGGGCATCCTCTCTCAGAACATTCTGAGGCGGAATGATCTGGAACTTCGGATCAATCCCTTCAGTATCCAGCTCGTTAAGCTTCTCTACAAAGTCAAGAATTTCGCTGAGCTGAGTTTGAAACTTTTCAACCTCCTCTTCTTTTAACTCTAACCTTGAGAGCATTGCAATGTGTTTTACCTCTTCCTTTGATAGTTTCATCTCCTACTCCTCAAATAGGCTTTTATTGACTTTCCAATTTCCTCAATTTCCCTTGCTGCATACCTGTCAGAAGAGTGCGAAACAATTTTAACATTAGGGTTGAGCTCTACTTTTCCCAGATAAACTGCTTCTTCAAGCCACTTGATAAAATCAATTCCATTTCCACCAAAAGGGTAGTACTCCTCCATGTAATTATCAAGGTCAAGAATTTCTATCTCCTTTCCGTGCTTTTTCACAAGCTCTTTAAGCTCGTTCACAGTCCTCACAAGTATGTATCCAGGAGGTGCTTCTCTCCAATCATCGAGGTATACTTTCATTGAAAACTCCCTTCTAAGGAGGTTAGCTTTGGGCAAAATTTTAGTAGAAATCAACGGAAAAGAGAAAGAGGTTGAAATAAAAGGAAAAAGTATAAGAGTAGATAGGTTACTTGAGGTTCTAAGCATCTATCCAGAAACTGCTGTGGTGGTAAAAGGTGAAGAACTCCTCTGTGACGATGATAGGATAAACGATGGCGAGAAAGTAAAAGTTGTAGTTGCCACTTCAAAGGGTTAAGAATGAAAAGGGTGATGGCACTTGATGTCGGCTTTAAAAAGATTGGAGTTGCAGTGTCTGATCCACTTCTCTTTACATCAAGACCTTATACAATCATCCACAGAAAGAGCAATAGAGAGACATTTGAAGACCTCCTTAAACTGATAAACAATTTGAACGTGGAAAAGATAATAGTTGGGATACCAATAAACACTGAAGGAGATGAGACAAAAATCGCAGAAAAGATAAGAAAGTTTATCTCAAAATTTGAATCCTTTTTGAAAGAACAAGGAAGAGAGATTGAACTTGAATTTGTCGATGAATCCTATTCAACAATGGAAGCTGAGGAGCTCTGCAGACTCCTTGGAAAGAAAGAAAGAAAGGAAGTTGATGATATAGCCGCTGCTCTGATTCTCAAGGATTGGCTCGAAAATAGGAACAATCCATCTTGACAGAGAGAGTCTAAGCATCTATATTTTCCCATGCAGTTGCCGAGGTAGCTCAGTTGGTAGAGCAGAGGACTGAAAATCCTCGTGTCGGCGGTTCGATTCCGCCCCTCGGCACCACTTCTCAAAAAATAAAATCTCAAAATTCCCATAAATCCCCCACCTCTTACGCCCGGGTGGCGGAATTGGCAGACGCATGGGACTTAAAATCCCAGGGACGCAAGTCCGTGCGGGTTCGATTCCCGCCCCGGGCACCACGGAATCAGGTAAATCCTCTTTGCAGAAGATAAAAATACCTAATAAATTATCATTACGTTACATTTTCCTACCTGGAGGCTTTAGATGGAATCTCTCATTTTCGCTATGGTCATTACCTTTCTTATGAACACTCCATTTGGCTGGCTTAGAGAAGGCGCTAAAAAATTCTCTCTTCCATGGTTTCTTTATGTTCATTTCCCAATTCCGTTTATCATTGCCCTTAGATTAAGACTTGGAATCCCCTGGAAATTTGCTCCTCTCCTCATCCTGATTGCAGTTCTTGGACAGTATGCGGGAGCAAGGTTTAGAAGAAGACAAATGGCTACAGCATAGGAGGAAGCATGGAATTTCACGCAACTACTATTTGTGCCGTCTTAAAAGATGGTAAAGTAGCAATGGCTGGTGATGGTCAGGTCACCATTGGAAATACAATTTTCAAAAATGGTGCAAGAAAGGTAAGGAAAATCTACAGCGGGCGGGTACTTGCAGGATTTGCAGGCTCAGTTGCCGACGCTTTTGCTCTCCTTGAAAGGTTTGAGGACAAACTTCAAACTTACAGCGGGAACCTTTTAAAGTCAGCTGTCGAACTTGCAAAAGACTGGAGGACAGATAGAGTTCTGAGAAGACTTGAGGCAATGCTATTAGTCGCAGATAAAACAAAAATTCTCCTCATTTCAGGTAACGGAGACGTAATAGAACCAGATATCCCTGTAATGGCAATAGGTTCCGGAGGAGCTTATGCACAAGCTGCCGCAACGGCCCTCTATGAAAACACAGATCTGTCCGCAAGAGAAATTGCAGAAAAAGCCCTCGAGATAGCAGGAAACATCTGTGTCTATACAAACACAAACATAATTGTAGAAGAGCTTGGTTAAATACACTTATAACTCCCTCCCCATTGATTGGGAAAGGTTAGGTTAAGGGTAAAAGGAGGAAACATGTTTAAAAAATTTTTTGGTGGAAATGGCGAAGATAAAGAAGTGAAAAAAGATCAGGAAAAATTTCTGACTCCAAAAGAAATAGTTAAAGAGCTTGACAAATACATTGTTGGTCAGCACGAAGCAAAAAAAGCAGTTGCAATAGCTCTGAGAAACAGATGGAGAAGACAAAGACTCCCTGAAGAAATGAGAGATGAAGTAGCTCCGAAAAACATCATAATGATTGGTCCAACAGGTGTTGGTAAAACGGAAATTGCAAGAAGACTGGCAAAGCTTGTCAGAGCTCCATTTATAAAAGTCGAAGCTACAAAGTTCACTGAAGTTGGATACGTGGGAAGAGACGTTGAATCGATAATCAGAGACCTTGTCGAAATTGCTGTAACAATGGTTAAAGAAGAAAAAATGGAAGCTGTTATGGAAAGGGCAAGGGAGCTTGCCTACGATAGGCTTGCCGAAATAATGGTTCCAGAGCCAAAGCCTTCCCAGCAATCAATACAGAGCCTTTTTGACGTATTCCTCTCTCCCCAAAAAGCACAAACCCCCGATTTTGAAAAGGAACAGAGCAGGCTAAGAGACGAAAGAAATAGAATCAAAAAGCTTCTGAAGGAAGGAAAACTCGACGATGAAATTGTTGAAATTGCTGTCACTGTAGAAACTCCAGGAGTAAACGTTATAGGAATCGGTGGAGATCTGGCAAACATTCAGGACATGCTCTCTTCCCTCTTTCCAAAGCCAAAGAAAATGAGAAAGATGAAAGTAAAAGAGGCTCTCCGTTATCTTACTCAGGAGGAAGCTCAGAAGCTTATTGATATGGATGAAGTGATACGGGAAGCGATAGACAGAGTGGAAAATCAGGGAATTGTCTTTATAGACGAGATAGACAAAGTAGCAGCGAAGAATGGCGGAAGAGGTCCAGACGTTTCAAGAGAAGGTGTACAGAGAGACCTTTTACCAATAGTTGAAGGCAGTAAAATCTCAACAAAATATGGTCTTGTAAGAACAGACCATATCCTTTTCATAGCAGCAGGAGCTTTTCATATTGCAAAACCTTCAGATCTTCTTCCCGAACTCCAAGGTAGATTCCCCATAAGGGTTGAACTGAAACCTCTAACAAAAGAGGACTTTATGAGAATCCTCACAGAACCAAAAAATGCCCTCACAAAGCAGTACAAAGCACTCCTTGAAACTGAAGGAGTTGAAATAGAGTTCACCTCAGATGGAATAGAAGAAATCGCCCGTATTGCTGAAGAGGCTAACACAAAAGCTGAAAATATTGGAGCCAGAAGGCTTCACACAGTTATAGAAAAGCTACTGGAGGAGATTTCGTTCAATGCTCCTGAAATGAAGGGAGAGAAAATCGTCATCGACAGAGAATATGTAAGAAGCAAGCTGGAAGACATAATCGAAAACGAAGACTTAACCAAGTACATCCTCTAACTATTCTTTCCCCCTTTTCTAAAGGGGGATTTAAACATTTATAGAATAGAGTCCAATGGAGAAAAGATGGGCTTCGAAAAGATTATCTCAAAAGTTAGCTCTTCAAACGTTGATGCCTATTTGACTGTAGACAAAGCTGAAAACTTCTACCTAACTAAGTTCAAATCAACTTTTGGTATATCTCTGATTACTTCAACAGGAAAACTGCTATTTTTCACCGACGGCAGATACTTAGAGAAAGCAAAGAAAGAAATAAAAGCTTTTGAAATCTTAGAATGGAAAAGCTGGGAGAAATTTTTTGAAGCACTTAAATCTGAGAAGATAGAAAGTATTGCTGTTGATCCAAACAGATTAAAACTCTCTATCTATCGGAAGCTATCAGAAAATCTACAAATAAAAGAAGAAAACAAATTCCTTGACGAATTCAGAGCGATAAAAAGCGTAGAGGAGATTTCTCTCATTACAAGAGCCATAAACATTGCAGAACTTGCCATCAAAAGTGTTCTTCACCTTCTAAAACCTGGAATAACGGAAAAGGAATTCCGAAAAGAACTAATAACTGCCTTTTTCAAGTATGGAGGAGAAGGAGAAGCTTTCACGAGCATAGTTGCATCCGGTAGAGGTTCGGCAATTCCCCACTGGGAAACCTCAGATAAAGAGATAAAAGATGGGGATGCTGTAATCGTTGATTTTGGAACTATTTATAAAGGTTATGTTTCAGATATAACAAGGACTTTTTTAATCGGGAATGTTCCCGATGAAATTAAACGAATCTATGAAGTTGTTAGAGAGGCTCAAGAAATTGGAATTAAATCTCTAAAAGCAGGAAAAAGCTGTAAAGAGATTGACCTTGCAGTTAGAAACTACATAGAGAAAAAAGGATATGGTGAATACTTTGTCCACTCTACTGGACACGGTATAGGAGTCGAAGTTCATGAATTACCTACTCTTTCAAAGCGATCTGACGAAATTTTAAAGTCCGGAATGGTTGTAACTGTTGAACCCGGAATTTACATTCCTGAGCTCGGCGGAGTGAGAATAGAAGATGACTGCCTAATTACTGAAGAGGGCACATTTGTACTCTCTGATCTGCCCAAGTAAGTGATTTAAATGTATTTACTTATAAACTCTTTTAACCTTTTACTTATTTCAAAAATTTTCGGTGTTTGATTTAGAACTTCTTTAAAGAGTTCATTTACATTTTCCAGAACATATTCGTGAGCTATTAGATTCCTGGTATCTCTAAGCAACAGCAACTCATCAGCATTCTCAATTATTTCCAATTTTTCAAGATAATTTGCCACATCGATTAATGTATTCTTCTCTTCCCTCAAAAACCTCAAAAGAGATCTTATTGCTCTTGCAGTCAATATATCAACAGTTCGGGCAAATCTCGATGTTAAAGCTTCAAACTCTATCAGCTCCTGAGAATTATAGTTATCTTTTATTCCTATTTTCTTACACTTCTCGTAGGATTCTATAAGGTACGACAGACTCTTTTCAAGCATTTCCAGACTTTCTTGGAGTAATTCTCTTTTTTCATCCTTCAAAGTTTCACCCCTTCTTTTAAAGCCAATTCTTTAAAAGCCGATTCTTCATCTCTTGAGAACGAAACAATATCAAGTTTTTGTTCTCCAAAACGCTTAAAAAACTCAATACGGATCTTTCTCTTTTCAGAAAGAGTTAACTTTCTGTTTCCAATAACCAGGATGTCTATATCTCCACCTCTCTTATAATGATAAGCCCTTGAACCAAATAGATAAACTTCTGCATCTGGCAGAAGCTTTTCTATTTCATCTCTCAAGAAATCAGCCATTTCCTTTTTTAAACGCATTGACTTTAAACCTTTCAACAAGTTTTTCACTGTTGATAAAACACTCCTCAACTTCACCAATGGTCAATCCCGCTCCAACTCCAACTTTTATCGCAAAACTTCTCGGTATCAAATCACCAGGAGAGTGGGCATCGGTATTAATAACAAGTCTTGCTCCTATTTCTTTTGCCAGTTTAACTACATGACCATTTGTTATGTTGTGTCCTTTTCTTGCTGTTATCTCCAGATAAATATCATTTTCTACTGCAAGTTCAACTTCTTCTTTTGTTATCAATCCCGGATGAGCAAGAATATCTGCTTTTCCCTCAATTGCAGCTTTGTTTGTCCCTGGAGCCACAGGCTCAACGACAGTCTCTCCATGAACAACTACAATCTTAGCTCCTACTTCCCTGCACTTTTGAATCAATTCAGGAATCTTAACAGGTGGCACATGGGTAATCTCAACTCCAGGAATAACTGTTAAAGATGTGTTTTCATTTAAAATATCCACTGTTTCATAAAGTCTTTCAAGGACAAACTTGTAGTTTGAGTAGTCAACGTGGTCTGTTATTGCTATTGCTCTATATCCGATGCTTTCAGCTCTCCTTACAAGCTCGCTCGGAATGAGCTCTCCATCACTAAAAATTGTATGGGTGTGAAGGTCTATCATTTTATATCTCCTTGGTGTGATGGTTTTAATTATAATCTAAGTTTAATGTTTGTCTCTCAAATTACTGGTTGTCCAAACGCTACAATCCTTCCTCAAGTAAAACTTTCCACCAAACGGATCTTCAGGAATTTTTTTAAGAACCCTCCTCGCGATAAGCTCTTCCAAGTTATCTGGACATCTACCGAATTTACTCTTAAAGACTGCTATTGCTTTATAAAGGAGTTTCATTGATTCCAAAGCCTTAAGCCTCTTTTCAAGTTTCCCTTTAAGATTTTCGTTTTGTGTATTTTTTAACTCTTCCTTTATCACAGCAATTGCAAAGTTTATTCTTCCGCTTTCAGCGTAAAGTCTTGACGTAAGAAGCTTCAAGTAGGACGGTGCTCCTTTCATTTGAGAAGCTATCTCAAGATACTTTGCCCCATTTTCCTTGTCCCTAAGAAAGTAAAAATAATTAAATCCCAGGAAAAAAGGAATTCTCCAGTCTTTACAGAATTCAAGACCGTATTTGAGATTTTGATTTACTCTTTCTATAAGCTCAGGATTTCCCTTTACCATCCAGCTAATAAAAGCTGCTTCTAAATAGTACGGATCAAAGTAGTATGGATCAAGCCTATGAATGGTATAGAGATTTTCAACCAGCCTCTTCCAATCTTCAGAAGAAAACTCTTTCTTTCTCTCTTTCTTTTCAAATCCCCCAGTTCCCGTCAAAAGACAGGTTTTCATATAAAAGAAATCAGCTAAAGCTTCTCTTAGAGCAGGAAAGAGAAAAACTATTGAGCTGTAGTTATAAACTGGTATTGTTTCTTCTTCTTCAAGAACTGGTTTTAACTTTTCAACTTTTACCATTAAAACAGAAGAAACTCCAAGTAAAAGAAAAGATAAAAGAGCAATAATGCCCCTTTTCAAAGTTCTTTCCTCTCAAACACTAAAAGTGAAATAAGAATAAGGAACATAGAATAGATAAAAGAATAAGCAATAACTCCTAAAACAAAAAAAGGAGAAAACTTTAAAAAATGGTGAACAACTATCGTTTTTACATCGAAAAGAGAAAAGTTTGGAAATACGTAGTAAACAACCTTAACTATTATCTTGTTAAACTCAGAAACCAGTTTTGAAGCAGTAACGAGCTCTTTTACTGGAGAAAGTTCAAGACCAATAATGAAAACAAGAAACGAAACCAACATAGCTAAGGTAGAACTTGAAAAAGAAACAGAGAAAAGAGTAACAACTGATATCAGCAAAAGTCCCATAAATGTGAGTAACAGAGAAAAAATAAATGCTCTTTCTGTAAGGATAATGTGGGGAACATAGAGATTTGAAATTTTATTTATTATCAAAATCGCAGAAGTATTTATAAGAAAAAGGATAAAAGATAAAAGTGTCAAGACAGAAAAAAATCCAACCACTTTCCCTGTAAGATATTCTACCTTTGTTATAGGTTTTGAGTAGAGCAGATAAATTACTTTATCATTTAGGTCTTTGTGAAAAGAGCCTGAAACCATAAAAATAGTAAAAACAGCAGTTATAAAAAATTGAAAAGAGAGAATAAAATCCATCGCTATTTTGACGTTATTTCCCGCAGAAATGTTTGAAAGGTAATAACTCAAAACACAGAATATAGCACTAAATATAATTACACCTACAAATGACTTTTCTTTCAATACTTCCTTAGCTGTTAGCTTTGCTACCGGAAGAATTTTCAATTTCTTCCCCTTTCACAAGTTTTACAAATATGTCCTCAAGAGAAAGTCTTAAAGGTTCAACAGAAATAATCTCACACTTCATCGACTTCAAGTTTTCCAGCTCTATCCACAAATGCTCTTTTTTCACTTCCTTAGTTTTTAACTGCATATTTTCCTTAAAAGTTATCAGGTAGCCTTTTAAGTATTTTGAAACTATTGAAGAAACCGTATCACAGAGTTTGATTTCACCATCTATTATTACTGCAACTCTATCAGAAAATCTTTCAACATCCTGGATAATATGAGAACTGTAAAAAACAGTTCGCCCTTGAGACTTTAAGTCCTTTATAACGTTTGCAATAATACTCCTACCGATAGGATCAAGCCCACTCATAGGCTCATCAAGAATTAAAAGGTCTGGATCATTCATAAGGGTTGATGCAAAAAGAAGTCTTTGAACCATTCCCTTTGAGTAGGAAGAAATGGGCTTTTCTTCAGCTCCCACAAGATCAACAAGTTCAAGAAGTTTGGAAATTTTCTTTTTTCTCTCGTAGTAAGAAACTCCATACATATCACAACAAAATTGAAGGTATTCTATACCTTTTATTGAAGAGTAAATAAAAGGTCTCTCTGGAAGAAAACCAACTTTTTCTTTAACTTCATTTATGTTCCTTCCAAAAATCTTGACCTCTCCAGAGGTTGGTTTTATAAAGTCCATTATTATCTTTATAGTTGTAGTCTTTCCTGCACCGTTTGGACCAATAAATCCAAAAATCTCCTTATCAACTTTAAAACTTATACCTTTTAAAACATTAATTTTTTCTTTCCTGAGAAATTTTTCTTTCTCAAATGTTTTTTTAAGATTCATTACTTCTATCATTCCTTCTCACCACTTACTTTTCATTCTCACTTTTCACTATTCACTAATTAAAACTCTGAAAAGTTAACATATATAACTTTTTTACCAATCTCATCGTGGGAAAAGATTTTTCCAGTCTCATTATTATCATCAAGGTCGCCTTCAGCTTTTATAAGTATGTCAATATAAGAAGTGACATTAGCAAAACCGTTTGAAGGTTCTGGAGCGTCATCCCAACAACCTTGTGGATTTGACTCACACTCCGTATGAGTCTTATTAAGACCGTTCATTTTGCAGGCTCCATATCTGTAAAAAACCCCTCCATTTGGCCTAAATCCAATTTCAGAAAAGTAAGAATTTGAATTCCAGTTGTTTGACTTTGAGCTTCCAGGAACATTAGAGGGAGACCATTCAGCTGTAACATATTTATCGTTAACTGCGCGGTAGGACTCTTCCATTGAGCGGATAGAAAGAAGGTTGTGAATAGCTTCCACCCTTTTGGATGTAAGAACATACCTTTGGTACTGAGGAATTGCTATAGAAGTTAGAATAGCAAGAATTGCTAAAGTGATAAGAATTTCTACTAATGAAAAAGCCTCTCTCATTGATTTTAATCCTAATCGAAATTAAGAAAATGCCCTCTTGCGAGGGCAGGAAACACAAACTAGAAATGTCCAGGATTTTTATCAATGATTTTAGGATCTTCATCTGTTGACATGAATGCACTATTATTACCTAAACTACTGACATCAGTAGCATTTCCAGCATCGCCATCACCATCAAGATCACCAACAGCCCAGATATGAATATTTTCAGTAGCATCTGCCTTTACCTGAATTCCATTAAGGTCATCACTTGTATCATTAGCGCTATTATCATCTGCCGTTTGATCTGAAGTATCCAAAACCGCATAGGAGTAATAAACTTTTCCTGCTGGGGCAAAACCTAACTTATCAAAACCATTATTGGTACCGTTATTGGTACCGTTTTCTGCAAAAGTATTTGCTGCAGTTCCTGGGATCTTTTCTGGTGCCCAATTTGTAAGTATATAGTAATCGTTTTCAGCGGAATAAGCTTCCTCTGCACTTCTGATCGCTCCAATGTTCATTTTTGCTTCGCTGGTCTTTGCCTTCAACTGATACTTCTTATACTGAGGTATAGCAATTGCTGCTAAAATTGCAATAATTGCCACAACAACCATCAATTCAACAAGAGAAAAACCTTCTCTTCTTGTCTTTTGGACTAATTCTCTCACTAACATAATGCCTCCTCCTCAAATAAAAGTTTTCAAATTATAGTTTTACATTCATGACTTATTTTATCAGAGTTTCAGACATGACAAAATCCTGGGGCAAGACTGCTTGAAAAGTAACTATGAATTTTGAGAGATCCTTCGGGCTTCGCCCTCAGGATGACATTCTTCGTCATTCTGAGAGTGCTTTGCAGCTGAAGAATCTCAATATCTTTTAATTCCCCCATCCCCGTTTCTCGTTACTTGCCGTCTATTCAACAAGTTCAGAGTATTTTTTCTGAAGAACTCCCTCTGTGTAGTAAATTTCAGCCACTGCTTGTCTGTAGGCAGAAAGAGCTGCTACGTAGTTACTCCTTGCCTGGTTCAAAGCTGTCTGAGTGTCAAGAAGTTCTGTTATGGTTGTAAGACCATTCTTATACCTTTTCTCAACAATTCTGAGAGATTCCTGAGCTTCTTTTATAGCTGCCTCTGCTAATTCCACTCTTTTCTTTGCTTCCTGGAATCTGAAGTAAGCCCTTGATACTTCAAACTCTATTCCTTTCTTTGCCCTTTCAATATACTCTTTAACTTTAAGCTGAGAAAGTCTTGATTTTCTTAGCTTTTCGAATTTTATACCACCATCAAAAAGGTTAAGGGATGCCTGAAATCCAAAGACCCAGCTGGAATTCTCATTATTCCATGGAACCTTGTCGCTTGCCATAAAGTATTCGCCAAAAGCACCAAAGTTCGGAAGGAAATCGGATTTTGCAAGTCTCTCTATATCCTTTGTCTGAGAAAGTCTCACCTTTAACTCTTTCAATTCTGGTCTATTCTTTAGGGCGGTTTCGATGAGCTTATCAAGTTCAAACTGGAATTCTCTGTAGGTCAGATCACCATCAACATCTATCAGATGGGACGGTGGTAACCCCATTGCAATATTAAGAGCTCTCTTTGCTATTTCATAGTTACTCTTTGCCTTTACAAGGTTTTCTTCCATCTGCTCAAGATAGACTTTAGCTCTTAGATAATCGGACTTTAAGCCCAACCCTGCTTTGTAAACAGCTTCTGCATCCTTCAGATGTTTCTCAGCATCTCTCACAGCAAGCTGAGCAGTTTCAACAAAAGCCCTTGCAGTTAAAACATTGTAGTAGGCACTGACAACGTCAAAAACTACTCTTTCAGTATCTTTTTTAAGCTGTTTCTCTGTTGCCTTTACTTCCTTTTTACTAAGATCAATTGCTATTCTCAGCTTTCCTCCCAGCCATATAGGAACAGTTGCCCTTACACCAGTTTTAAAGAGCTGAGATTTTCCAGGATCGTTAAAGTTAGTTCCCAACATATCCAGTTTATGAACTTCCATTCTGTTCATTACGGCATAAGGTGGATCCGTTGTTTTGTTATACTCAGAGTAAAGATCTACGGTTGGAAGAAGACGGAGTTTAGAAATCTTCAAATCGGACTCTTTTTCCTTCAGTTCATATTTCTTTGCAAGGAGCAGATTATTCTTCTCAAGAGCTGTCTTTACAGCTTCATTAAGGGTAATTCCATAAGCACTACCTGTCAGAAGCAAAGAAAGGGCTATCAACTTTAACTTCATTCTATCAACCCCATTAATTCGAATATTGTGATTAATTTATATTGGCTTTTATCCTGTATGTCAAGAAAGTTTAACAAGTTTCAATTGTCCAAAAAGGACAAATTTCCCGTTTATCAACCCAATAGCCCCTTCAATATCCGGTATAGACTTACACCTCTCTATAAATTCGTCTTCTACTCTACTGTTTCCAAGAAGGGTGGCAAGACAATCTGAAATTACCGGATTCTTTGCCAGTACAGTTGCTATCTGAGTATATCCAAGACTCAACGAATGCCCAATCCTGCTTGACGAACTACAGAGTCCCCATTCTCCTGGTGGAATCTCTATTCCAAGCTTCCCATCCAACTTGGGATTTCCAACTATAAGGGCTGACGTTACAGATTCTGAACATGAAACAAAAACATCTCCTCCGTTCTCTATTATAAATTGCGAAATTCCAAAGTCCTTCAGCTTTTCACCGATGAACTTGTTTACCGCACCGGCAACACCGGCCATTGGCCCAACGCTAACCTTTTCCGAAGCAATAGCCATCTCTCTCACTATTGCAGGAGCCAGAATGTCAACAACTACGGGTTCAAGGGATTTTAAAAACTCAGGATGTTTCTCTCCGTAGGAAAGTATCTGAGCCCTGAGAAAAATCAAATAATCGGTTAGAGTTTCCTTCAGAGATTCCAGATCCTCTACTTCCCTTTGTGGAACAGAAATCCAGATATCACTCTCTCCGGCTATGAGTTCAAAGGAGATAAATCCTCTTTTCCTTATTAGCTCTCTATAAAAACGTTTTTCAGGCTTTGGTTTCTTCAACATTACATCTCTTCTATTAACTTCGAGATTTCAACAGACCTTTTATAAGCCTCTTCAACAGCCTTTATAAAAGCATAACGGGTTCTGTTCTCCTCAAGGGCAGAAAGTCCTGCAATCGTTGTACCTGCGGGAGATGTAACCTTATCCTTCAAAACTTCCGGATGTTCTCCCGCTTTCACCATTTCGGCAGAGCCAATAATCGTTTCAACCGCCAATTTAACTGCCGTCTCTCTTGGAAGTCCTGCCTTCACCCCTCCATCGGACAGTGCCTCTATAACGAGGAAAATAAATGCTGGACCACTTCCAGAGAGAGCTGTTACTCCATCAAAGAGCTTCTCATCCACATCAACAACCTCTGAACAGGTTGATAGAAACTCCCTTACAAGCTTTATATCCCTATCCAACAGTCTAAAGTTGTGACAGAAAGCAGTTACACCTTTTCTTATCTTTACAAGTATATTAGGCATTATTCTCACTATCTTTTTATCATCCCCTATAACTCCTTCTATTTTCCTGATTGGATATCCGGCAGCCATTGAGATAACAACTTGAGCTGGTGTAACAACCTCAGCTATCTCCCTCAAAACGGAAGTCATTACTTGAGGTTTAACTGCAAGGAAAACGATGTCAGAGTTTACAACAACTTGAACGTTACCGTTAAAGGTTTTAACACCATACTTCTCCTCTAAATATTTCAATCTTTCTCCATTGATATCAGAAACAGAAATCTGATTTGGCAGTAGAAATTCACCATTTATAAAGGCGTCAATGAAAGCCTCCGCCATATTACCGCCACCTATGAATCCTACTCTTACATTCATTTTCTACCCCTTTAAAAAGTTGTGCAATTTTCTAAATTTGCCTATATTATAGTTTATCCTTCTTAACTTATCCCAAAGCCCGGGTGGCGGAACTGGCAGACGCGAGGGACTCAAAATCCCTTGGGCGCAAGCCCGTGCGGGTTCGATTCCCGCCCCGGGCACCATTCAAACCGTTGAGTATCCCTGAAACATCCCAGGTTTCAAAAAATGTTCCTTTCTATAAAGTTCTAGAAATTTTGATGCTTTCTCAAACGCTTCAGAAATAGAGCTCCCTTTTGCCAGTAAGGAAAGAAGTGCAGAAGAAAAGGCACATCCAGTTCCCCTCACAACAAGGTTATCCCTTTTATGCTTTATTCTGCTTAGTATTTCGCCATTTTTAATAAGCTGATCTTCAACGTAAATTCCTGATTTAACACCTTTTAGAACTATGTATCCTTTGAAATCTTCCAATAGAGACTTTAGAATCTTGTACTCATTCTCGTTGGGAGTTACTACTGTTGATATAGAGATTAAGGGATCAACAACTTCCTTTTCTTCAATAAATACCTTCCCAAAAGTTGGAGAGAGAACAGGGTCAAAAACCACCGGAACGCATAAGTCTGAAATGATCTCAGCTATCTTCTCGTTTGTTTTTCTTTCTATATGGGGAATTCCAAGCTTTACACCTTTTACAGTTATCTCTTCAAGAATAAGTTCAAGTTGTTTCAGTATCAGATCTTCATCCTCAAAACGAAAAGCTTTTACCCCTTTGGTGTTTTGCGCAGTGTTTACTGTTATTACAGCTGTTCCGTAGAATCCGAAGTGGTTGAAAGTCCTAATATCTCTCAGTATTCCTGCCCCACCGGTTGGATCGAAGCCTGCAATGGTCAACAGAAAATCAGTCATACAATTTCTCCTACAACTTTAGTATTATTAAATGGCTCAATTTTCACCAATTTCTGGAGGAGAAGCAATGAAATACAACTTTAAAGATATAGAGAATAAGTGGCAGAGGATATGGAAAGAGAGAGGAGTTTTTAAATCAAAACCTGAAAAAGGAAAAGAGAAGTACTACGTTCTTGAGATGTTTCCCTACCCTTCCGGCCGCATTCACATGGGACACGTGAGAAATTACTCTATCGGAGATGTAATTGCCAGATTTAAGAAAATGTTTGGCTATAACGTTATTCATCCAATGGGATGGGACTCCTTTGGTCTGCCTGCTGAAAACGCCGCGATAAAGAGTGGTGTTCATCCAAAGGAGTGGACTCTCAGCAACATAGACTACATGAAAAAAGAGCTCAAAAAACTTGGCTTTTCTTATGATTGGAATAGAGAAGTAACCACCTGTTTACCTGACTACTACAGATGGAACCAGTGGATATTCCTGAAGATGCTTGAAAGGGGAATTGCCTACAGGGCAAAAGCTTCAGTTAACTGGTGTCCCTCCTGTCTAACAGTTCTGGCAAACGAGCAGGTTGATGAAGAAGGCAGGTGCTGGAGATGTGGAACTGTTGTTGAACAGAAAGAGATAGATAGCTGGTTCTTGAAGATTACAGATTATGCCGAAGAGCTTTTAAAAGACCTTGAGCTCCTTAAAGGCCACTGGCCTGACCCTGTCATAACGATGCAGAAAAACTGGATAGGAAAAAGCATCGGTGCAAAGGTAAAGTTTGAAACAGAGAGTGGTAAAACTATTGAAGTCTTTACAACAAGACCTGATACCCTCTTTGGAGTTACATACATCGTCCTTGCTCCTGAACATCCTCTCACTCTGGAGCTTTCTAAAGGAACAGAACAGGAAGAAGCAGTTAAAGCCTTCGTTGAAAAGATGAAAAAAACAGAGAAGAGAAAGAGAACAACAGGAGATCTTGAAAAAGAAGGTGTTTTCGTTGGAGTTTATGCAATCCATCCTCTTACTGGAGAGAAAATTCCTGTCTATACGGCAAACTTTGTCCTGATGGATTATGGAACCGGTGCAGTTATGTCTGTCCCTGCCCATGACCAGAGGGACTTTGAATTTGCAAAGAAGTATGGACTTCCGATAAAGGTTGTTATCATTCCTGAAGGTGAAGAGTTAAAAGCTGAAGAACTACAGGAAGCCTACACAGAGCTTGGAGTCCTTGTTAACTCTGGAAAGTTCTCTGGAATGAAGAGTGAAGAAGCAAAAAGATCAATAACTGAGGAGCTCGAAAAACTTGAAAAAGGAGAAAAAGCCGTCCAGTACAGACTCAGAGACTGGAACATTTCAAGGCAGAGATACTGGGGTACACCAATTCCTGTTATTCACTGTCCAGAGTGTGGAATCGTTCCAGTCCCAGAGGATGAACTTCCTGTCAAACTTCCGGAGAATGCTCCACTGACAGGAGAGGGAAGATCCCCACTTGAAAGGGTTCCAGAATTTATCAACGTGAAATGTCCAAAGTGTGGTAGAGACGCCAAAAGAGATCCAGACACAATGGACACCTTTGTTGATTCCTCCTGGTACTTCCTACGCTACTGTTCACCTAAGGAGGAAAAGCTTCCATTCAACCCTGAAGATGCTTCATACTGGATGGTTGTTGACCAGTACATAGGTGGAATTGAACACGCCGTTCTTCACCTTCTCTATTCAAGATTCTTCACAAAAGTTTTGAGAGATCTTGGACTCTTCAAGGCAGAAGAAAACCACAGGCAGTACAGGTTCTTCAAAGCTGGAGAACCGTTCCAGAACCTTCTGACTCAGGGAATGGTCTGTAAAAGGTGGGTCAGTGTTAAAAGTCTTCTGAAAGCCTTCAACCTTGACGAAACAAGTCCCGTATCAGCCCTCATAAAAGCCCTTTCAGGAAAAGATGTCGAAAACAGCGAAACAGTTGGTTCTCTTATGAGAAAGTACCATATAACAATTGGAGACAACGCTGTTCTACTTCTTGGAGTAGATGAAATCAGGAAGTTTATCGACAACCCAGATGAGCTGCTCTCTGAACTTGAAAAGAAGTACGGCGAAGTTTCAAAGATGAGTAAATCAAAGCTTAACGTTGTTGACCCTGACGAGATGATAGAAAAGTACGGAGCTGACGCCACAAGGCTTTACGTTCTCTTTGCGGCACCTCCTGAAAGTGAGTTTGAGTGGAAAACAGAAGGAATTGAAGGAGCTTACAGATTCTTAAGACGTGTATTCCAGTTTGTTGCTGAAAATAGAGAACTCTTTGATCAGGAGATTGAAGGAGAACCTTCAAAGGTTGGGAAGGGGCTCCGCAGGAAAGTACATCAAACCCTGAAAAAAGTTACAGATGAGCTCCAGGAAAGGTTCAAGTTTAACACAGCAATAGCAGCCATCATGGAGCTCTTCAACGAAATTAGCAAATTTAAAGCTGAAACAGACGGAGATAAGAACGTTCTCAAAGAAGCAATAGAAAAACTAATAGTCATGCTCTCACCATTTACTCCTCACGTGGCAGAAGAGATGTGGGAGATAACCGGACACACAACCCTCCTTGCAGAAGAGAAGTGGCCAGAAGTTGATGAATCAGCATTAAAAGTTGAAGAGATAGAAATTCCAGTTCAGGTAAACGGAAAAGTAAGAGGGAAAATCACTATTCCGGCAGATGCAAATGAAGAGACTGTAAGAGAATTTGCTCTCTCCAATGAGAAGATAAAGAAATACACCGAAGGTAAAAATATCGTTAAGTTTATCTATGTAAAAGGAAGGCTCGTTAACATAGTTGTTAAGTGAGGAAAAAATGCGGTTTTTAGCAATTTTTCTACTATTTTTTTTCTCTTCATGTGCGACAACAATTGTCAAGGAACAGCCTCAGAAAGTTGAACATGTATATCTCGAGCCTGTAACGAATAGAACTCCTGAAGAAGGTATTGATGTAATCTTTACAAGAGTTGCCAATGATGTTTTTTATTCAGACTCCCGGTTTAGAGTGGAGAAAACTCCCCAGCCGGGAGTAACTCTACTGGTAAAACCCTCTGTTGATTCCATATCTACATTTGCTATAGGTTTTGACCAGTACGATAGGGTTACTGAATATAAAATGACAATTTCAGCAACTGTAAAACTCATAAAATACGGCTTCAGAAAACCTCTCTACACATTCTCTATCTCCCGATACGACTTTTACGATGCTACAGGCACTCCTCAGGAAATAGAAAGAAAGAGGAAAGAATGTATTGAAAGAATCGCCTACCAGATCTTCAGAGAAGTAGGTGAGAAGATTACCATGAGCGGAGAGAAAGTTGGAACTGAAAAGTAGATTTGAAGATGAAAGGTATCTCCTAATATCCGTCTTCTGGGATGGCAGCCATTTTATATACCTAAAAGACAAAGTGCAGAAAACAGAGTCTCTCGGAATACCATCTAAGCCTTTAGATATAGAAACCTTTTGGAAAAAACACAAAGAAGACAAAGACTACTGTCTTCCCTGTGAACTTCTTCTTTACTTTGAAAAAAAAGTTATGGTCGCCGAAAACAGTGTAGTAGAGTGGGGAATAACTCTTGAGCGACTTGAGAAATTCAGAGAATTCATAGAAAAAAACAATTAAAAAACGAAGATTTATAGTCCTAATATTCTTGTACTCTTGAATACAAAGAGTAACAATGTATAAACAGTCTGAAGTCTTTTAATAAGGAGGAAAACAATGTCAAAAATTGTTGATTGCAAAGGACTTGCCTGCCCTGTTCCTGTTCTGAAAACAAAAGAGACCCTTGAATCAATTGAAAGTGGAACAATAACCGTAATTGTGGACAATAAGGCTTCAAGAGAAAACGTTAAAAGGTTTGCGCAAAAAGAAGGTTGCAAGGTAGAAGTAGAAGAAAAAGATGGACTTTACTACCTTACAATAACAAAAGGAAAAACTTCCAAAATGGCCTCTGAAGAAACAACTGAAGAGAAAAAGGGTAAAAGCTATGCAGTTCTTATTGCCTCGAGCTACGTTGGAGAAGACCCAGAACTTGGAAAAATCCTGATAAAAGGCTTCATAAAAACGTTCGTAAACGCGGATCCATTACCAGCAAGGATAATACTCATTAATACAGCTGTGAAGCTTGCCTGCAAAGGCGCAGATTCTGAAATTCTTGAAGCTCTTAAGACACTGAAAGAGAAAGGTGTGGAAATTATCTGCTGTGGAACATGCCTTGATTACTTTAACCTTCTGGACAATTTAGAAGTTGGAATTGCCTCAAATGCCTACGATGTGGTTCAAGCTCTTGCAAATTCAGACTCTGTTATTCGCCTTTAAGGTGGTGCTGGCGGGGGGACTTGAACCCCCGACCTGGTGATTACGAGTCACCCGCTCTACCATCTGAGCCACGCCAGCAGATTGCAAGAAGCATAAATATGGGTTACTTCTCTTCTTTACAGTACTTTTCTAAAAGCGATGGAACACCAAGCTTATGGAGCATAATTGAAGAAGGGCACAATCCAGTAATCGCAAAGAACATGAGCATGAACCCCACAAACGCCGTAAAGTAGAAGAAATACTTATTTCCTGTATAAAGACCGAGAATAACACTGAAGAAAACAAAAAATCCTGCAAGAAAAGACGTTATCCTTTCAACATACCAGCTATCAGTTTTTGCTCTGTATATCGCCATCGTTTCCTTCCCCCTTTTCATAAATCAGTTGACATTTATCAGGAATCTCAGAATAAAGAGCGCTGTAGTCTATAAATTTACCACCAAAACAGATTCCTGCAAATTCTCCACCGGGGTTAAAAACAAAACCGTTTTCTGTGCAGTTTCCATCAAAGTTTGCAAAGCGTAAAGTTCCTTTCTCTTCAGGAATTACCAGCAATCCTACCGAATCAACACTTCCCCGGGGAATCTCTGGAGGCCAGATCCCCTTAATCACGTAGTTAACGTCAACTACCCCGCCACTGCAGAAAAACACTCTATCAGGTTCAGAAAAGACTTTTCCTCTTGACAGAAAGGTTTTTATGAATTTCCACTCCATTGAGGAAAACGTCAGAATATGAATGCTTGTTCCTTTTGCCATTCCGTAAACTTTAAAGAGAAGCGCTGGATGGTAAATAATACCTTCCTGTATCTTCACAAAGAAATTGGGAACAACTTTCTCGAGGCTCTTCAATCTTTCTTCTAACTCCTGATTTAAATCGGAAGAACTACTTGATACGTCTTCCTCTTTGTTCTCAGTCATCATCGCTTCCGTCTTCACTGTTTCATTCATTGTCTCTTCTATTCTATTCTCAAGAACACTCTCTTTCTCCACCCTCTTACTTTCTTCTTTGACTATGTGTTTTGTAACGATTGATGGTCTGTAGAAAATAAAAAGAATCGCTAAAGAAACAATTACAACTGCTCCAAGGAAAATTGTCAATATCGTCCAGAGCCTACTCATTTAGCTCCTCTAACTTGATTTTTGCCTTTATCCCAATATCAGAAGTTGGATCTAAATCGATACACTTTTTCAAAAACTTCTTTGCAAGTTGCAGTTTACCCTTCTTTATGTAGATTAGAGATAGTTTGTAATAAGGATACTGCACTTTTGGATAAAGATTTATCAATTTCAGGTATATCTCCTGAGCTTCATTAATCTTTCCCTCGTTTTCTAAGATCTTTGCCAGTTCCAAATACGCAGGGATATAGTCCGGATTGTTTCTTAGTGCTTTGACAAGGTATCCTCTGGCTCTTTCTATCTGATTTTCCTTCTCGGCGAGAAGAGCCAACCTGTAGTAAGCCACTTCCGGTGTCAGGTAGAGCGGATTGGAAAGAGCTTTCTCATAGTATTCTTTTGCCTTTTTTAGATCTCCTCTCTTTTCATAAACAATTCCTAAGTTCAAATACCCTTCAGAAAAATCTGGTTTCAATTTGATTGCTTTACGAATGTATTCTTCTGCCCTATCAAGATCTTCCCGCTGAATGAAAGCAACACCGATTGCATTATAGACCTTTGGATCATCTGATTTAAGCTTCTCTGCTTTGAAAAAATAGTTTAGTGCAAGTGGAATCTCCCCAATACGAAGATAAGAGATTCCAATCTGATAGTATCCTTCTGCTTTCTCTTCAGGAGAAGGTTTATATTTTTCTTGAGGTAGAGGGGGAGGCGGTGGTGCAGTTCTAATGGATTTTTCCTTTGATCCACCAAACAAGGAACCACATGATGAAGTCAGCATAAGAACAAGGACTAAAGCCGTAAGACGTCTCATTTACCTCCCCTTTATCAAGAAAAGAGCCTCCATTCTCGTTGGTTCTTTTCTCATCGCTCCCTTCACAGCACTTGTTACCGTGTAGGAACCCGGCTTCTTCACACCCCTCATAATCATACAAAGGTGCTGAGCTTCAATAACAACCATTACTCCTTTTGCACCCAATTTCTCCATTATGGCATCCGCTATCTGCTCAGTCATTCTCTCCTGAAGCTGGAGCCTCTTTGCATAGACATCGACAATTCTTGCCAGTTTTGAAAGTCCAGTCACCTTCTCATTTCCTGGAATATAGGCAACATGAGCTTTTCCAAAGAAAGGAAGCATGTGATGTTCACATAATGAGTAGATAGGAATATCCCTGACAATAATCATCTCATCGTACTTTTCTGTAAAGAGAACAAGATGGTTCTCCACCGAGTCGTTGTAACCGGCAAGAACCTCTTCATACATCTTTGCTACTCTTTTCGGCGTATCCTTCAAGCCTTCCCTGTCTGGATCTTCTCCTATGGCAATGAGAATTTCTCTAACTGCTTTCTCTATTCTTTCCCTATCAAAAGCCAACCCTTACGCCTCCAGTTGGGGATTTAAACCAGGTGGTATATCCTCTATAGCATTTTTCTTTTCTTTTCTTTCTTCTTCTTTCTCCGAACCTGTAGGAGGTTTATTATTAAAATCGGAACTCGTTGATTTCAGTTCTCCTCTCATCGCCTTATCAATCTCTTCTCCCGTAAGGGTTTCTCTCTCAAGAAGAGCTTTTGCAAGGTTTTCTAACTTATCCATGTTCTGAGAAATGAGCTCCTTAGTTCTTTCATAAGTCTCCTTGATGATTCTCTTAACTTCTTTATCTATCAGTCTTTTCATTTCTTCACTGATAAGCTCCACAGGTTCACCAAACTGCTCTTTAAGTTTTACAGCTATGGGGCCAATTCTATCACTCATTCCCCACTCAGCCACCATCCTTCTGGCAATCTCTGTTGCTCTTTCTATGTCGTTTCCAGCACCTGTCGAGATGGTTCCAAGTGCTAACTCCTCAGCAACCCTTCCACCAAAGAGAACACAGAGTCTGTCAAGGAGATAATCTTTAGTATAGGTATACTTGTCCTCCTCTGGAAGCTGTTGTGTGATTCCAAGAGCCTTACCCCTCGGAATTATGGTAACCTTGTGGACTTTATCGGCATTTGGAAGCAGCTTTGCAACAAGTGTATGACCCGCCTCATGGTAGGCTGTAGTAACCTTCTCCTCCTCGGAGAGAACCATACTCTTTCTCTCAATTCCCATGGTTACTTTGTCTTTTGCCTCCTCAAAATCTTCCATTGTTATCTTTCCGTGGTTCTTTCTTGCAGCAATGAGAGCTGCTTCGTTTACAATGTTTGCAAGGTCTGCCCCAGAGAACCCAGGAGTTGAACGGGCAATAATTTCAAGGTCTACATCCTCAGCAAGAGGTTTGTCCTTTGTATGAATTTTAAGAATTTCCAGCCTTCCTCTTACGTCAGGAAGAGGAACGTATATCTGCCTGTCAAACCTTCCAGGCCTTAGGAGAGCAGGATCCAGAATGTCAGGCCTGTTTGTGGCTGCAATGACAATTATTCCTTCTGAACTTTCGAAACCGTCCATCTCGACAAGGAGCTGATTTAAAGTCTGTTCCCTCTCGTCGTGTCCACCGGTAACTCCTGCTCCTCTCCTTCTACCAACAGCATCGATTTCGTCGATGAAGACGATACATGGAGCATGTTTTTTAGCCTGCTCAAATAGATCCCTCACTCTTGATGCACCAACACCAACAAACATTTCAACAAATTCTGAACCACTAACGGATAGGAACGGTACATTTGCCTCCCCTGCAATCGCCTTTGCAAGGAGGGTCTTACCAGTTCCAGGAGCTCCAGCAAGAAGAACTCCTTTCGGAATCCTCCCTCCAAGTTGTTGGAATTTCTTTGGATTCCTTAGAAAATCAACAATCTCAGAAACTTCTTCCTTTACTTCATCAATTCCTGCAACGTCCTTAAAAGTAACTTTTGGTTTATTGTCAATAAACACCTTTGCTCTACTTTTTGCAAAAGAAAGAGCTTTATTGCTTCCTGCACTCATCTGTTTCATCATACTGAGCCAGAGGAGAATAAGGAAAATCATTGGAAGCCATGAAACAAGAACAGTAATATACCAAGGACTTCCTTCTTCTGGTTTAACCTGAATTTCAACTCCCTTTTCTGTTAACTTATCTATAACGCTGTTATAACCCGGGGGAAGGTAAGTCTCAAAAGGCTTGTTATCCTTTGTCACCCCCACAACTTTCTGTCCTTGGATTACAACTTTCTTGATTTCTCCCTTCTCAACCTGCTGAATAAACGTTGAGAATGGTTCCGTATGGCTCTTGAGCTGATTGGAGTTAAAAAAGTTAAAGGCTAAAATGATTAAAAGCGCTATTGTCAACCAGAGCGCAAGACTTTTTCCTATCTCCTTCATTTTGTCCATCTTTACTCTCCTCTCTTAAAGTATCCTATGTAGGGTAGATCCCTGTACATTTCGTTAATATCAAGTCCGTAACCAACAACAAAATAATCAGGAATCTTAAAGCCTACGAAATCGGGTCTAATATCTACTTTCTTTTCAATTTGTTTATCAAGAAAAACGCAAGTTTTAACAACTTCAGGAGAATGTTTTATTACCTCATCATAAGCAAGCTTTAAGCTTTCTCCAGTATCAAATATGTCATCTACAATAAGAACTTGCTTCCCCTTAAGATCCAATTCCGGAAGAACAGTTATCCTGAGTTCACCCTTTTTCTCTCCATGGTAGCTCTTGATTCTTATAAAGTCCAGTTCAACTTCACTCTTCATGTATCTCATCAAATCCACTGTAAAGACAACAGCTCCTTTAAGAATCGAAACGATCGTTATCAGACTGTTTCCAAATTCGTTTGAAATCTCCTCAGCTAATTCTTCAACTCTTTTCTTTATCTTTTCTTCCGGTATCAAGATTTCGAAGTCCAACTTTTAAACCTCACAATGATATGATTTTCTTCTGGAGTAGAGTTAATATATGTCCTGTAGACTCCAGGAATCCATACTATCTCTTCTCCAAGCTGAACAACAGGTAAAATATCTCTTTCCCTAAGGGGGATTTTTTTCTCTATCAGAACTTTTTTAAGAGGTCTCGAAAAGCCCCTAAAACGTAATCTGTCCCCAGGTCTTCGGTTCCTGACAATTATACCTTTACTGATAGCTTCACTATAAGGTATGAGAAAGCCTTCTTCTCTGCCATTCCACAGGTCAAACTCAAGAATCCCAGCAGGTGTTTCTACCCGGGAAGGAAATTCCTCTACTCTCACAAAAAAACTTTTATCTTTTCCGTTTTCTTTTAATATACATAACTTTCCTTGATCCTTAAATATCACAAATCCCTCAAGAGGTTTAAACTCTTTGTAACCCCTTTTCTCAACTAAATTTTCAATCGATTCAACTTTACCGTGGGGCAGTGTTCTGCCGGTTATTCTTTTGAAAGCTTCTCTAAGGAGCTCTTTTCTTAGTGCCGGACGGAGAGCCTTAAACTCTTCCAGAGGTACGCAGAAGTTTTCCTCTTTCAAATAGTTCTGAAGAAGATTTTCCACCTCTTCTAACAAAAACCCCTCAATTTCTCTCAAAACTTCTGCACTCCTGAGTACAGCTTCTTCTAAGCGAGGATTGATATTTTTAAGAACAGGAATTACTCCTATCCTTACTAAATTCCTCTCGAAATCTGTTTTAAAATTGGAGCTATCGATAACAAAAGGAAGCCGATTTCCTTCAACGTATCTTTCTACCTCTTCCCTTGTAACTTCAAAAAGGGGACGGATGATCCTATCTCTCTTTGGAAGGAAACCTCTAAGACCTTTAATTCCCGCTCCTTTTGTTAAATTGAGAATAACTGTCTCCACAAGGTCTGACGCTGTATGTCCCGTTGCGATAAGATCTCCATCTATTTTTTTCAGAGTCTCTTCCAGAAACCTGTATCTTACCTCTCTTGCAATAGCCTCAACATTCTTTCCTTTGGAAATTTCTTTGACATTTTCCCTTCGGACAAAGAGAGGAACATTCCATTTCCTGCAAAGGTCTTTTACAAACTGTTCATCCCTTTCTGACTCCTCATCTCTCAGCATGTGATTAAGATGCGCCGCTACAACTTCAATCTTTAGATTTTCTTTTAGTTGGAGCAGAACGTGTAGGAGGGTTACGGAGTCAGGACCACCAGAAAGGGCAACAAGAACTTTTGAATTTTGAGGAATTAGCGAAAACTTTTTGATTGTCTTTTCAACTTTTTCTTTTAACATAAGCAGGAACTATTTAGAAATTTGGTGGCGACGGGTGGAGTCGAACCACCGACCTGGCGGGTATGAGCCGCCCGCTCTGACCACCTGAGCCACGTCGCCACTTGCGGATAAAAATATATCCTCTATACTTCCCACTGTCAACAAATTTTTCGTAAAATTCCACAATCTAAAGAGAAAAAATTGGAGGAGAATGTGGGTAAAAGAGTTGTTCTTGCATATTCTGGAGGACTTGACACATCGGTTATTGTCAGGTGGCTGGCTGATAGAGGATTTGAGGTTATCACCTACACGGCAGACGTTGGACAGGGCGAGGAACTCGGAGAGATAGAGGAAAAGGCTAAGAAAGCTGGTGCCGTAGAGGCAATCATTGACGACATAAAGGAGGAATTTGCAAGGGAGTACTGCTTGCCCCTTATGAGGGCTGGAGCTCTCTACGAAGGGAAATACCCACTTCTTTCTGCACTCTCAAGACCCCTCATTGCCAAGAAGCTTGTTGAAGTTGCCCATGAGAAAGGGGCAGATTACGTTGCCCACGGTTCAACTGGAAAGGGAAACGACCAGGTGAGATTTGAGGCTTCTGTCTGGGCACTGGATCCAGATATTGAGGTTCTTGCACCAGTTAGGGAGTGGGAGTTTAAATCAAGAGAGGAAGAGATAGAGTACGCAAAGAAACATGGAATTCCCGTTGTTGCAACAAAGGAAAAGCCATACTCTTACGACAGAAACCTCTGGGGTGTTGCTATAGAAGCTGGTCCTCTTGAAGATCCTTACGTTGAGCCTCCAGAAGACGCCTTTGTTATCACAAGAAATCCACTTGAAGCTCCAGATGAGCCTGAGTATGTGGAGATAGAGTTCGAAGAGGGAACTCCTGTTGCCATCAATGGAAAAAGATATGAGGAGCTCTGGAAACTCATCTGGGATCTCAACGAGATAGCCGGAAAGCATGGCTACGGTAGAGTTGATATGGTCGAAAACAGACTTGTTGGTATCAAGTCAAGGGAGGTTTACGAATCTCCAGCAGGGTTACTTCTTATAAGGGCTTACGATGAACTCGAAAGCCTTGTTCTCGATAGATTCACATACCACTACAAGCAGAGCCACATAAAGCACCCTTACGCTGAGGTTGTTTATGAAGCTCTCTGGTTCACACCGTTAAGAGAAGCAATGGATGCCTTTAACAACTCAATCGCTCCGCTTGTAACCGGAAAGGTAAGATTCAAGATCTACAAAGGGAACGCTACAATTGTTGGAAGACAATCTCCAAACTCACTCTACATTGAGGATCTTGCAACTTACAGTCCAAAAGACACTTTTGATCACAAGGCTGGAGCAGCATTTACAAAGGTTTGGAGCTTACCATTAAAAGTTATGGGAAGAGTAAGAAAGGAAAGGAGGAAATAGATGGCGTACGAAGTTGAAAAAAGGAACGAGGTAGTTTATGCAGTAAAAATTACTGCCGAACCTGAAGAGCTCGAAAAAGAAGTCAACGGAATCTGCAAGGAGATCAGGAAAACAGCAAAGATTCCAGGATTCAGACCAGGAAAGGCTCCAATCAACATAATCAAGAAGTACTACGAAGAGACAATAAGGGATGCTCTTCTAAGAACCTTTGTTGCTGAGAAACTTTCTGAAGTAATAAAGGAAAAAGAACTTCAGGTTATTACGGAGCCTATGGTTGAGGAACTGGATTTTTCTCTGAAGGAAAACAGATTCTCCACAACCATTCTTTTCGAAGTCAAACCCTCTATCGAGCTTAAAGCTGAAGACTATAAAGGCATAAAGGTTAAAAAGACCACAAGAGAAATTACCGATGAAGACGTTGAGAAAGTAATTGAGGGGCTCAGGAACCAGCAGGCTGAATTCAAAGAGGTTGAAAGAGAAGCAAAGGAAGAAGATCTTGTTGAGCTTGAATACGAAACGGTGATAAAGGAAGGAGAAGAGGAGAAAACTCAGAAAGGTTCTGTTTCCGTAATTCTCGGTCAGAAGCAACTCTGGCCAGAGGTTGAGAAAGAAGTTCTTGGTAAGAAGGCTGGAGAAGAGGGAGAAGTAACATTTACTGCACCTGAGGATGAAAAAGTTTATGGAGAAGCAGCAGGCAAGGAAATAACTGTTAAGTTCAAGGTCAAAGCCGTTAAGGAGAAGATACTCCCTGAGGTTAACGACGAGTTTGCCAAGAAGCTCGGCTTTGAAAACCTTGAAGAGATGAAGAAGAGGATTAGGGAAGACCTTGAAATCTCCGAAAAAACAAGAGAACAGGAAGAGGTTGAAGATCAGATAGTTGAAGATCTTCTCAAGAAAGTAGAGGTCCCAGTTCCTCCATCAATGCTCGACCTTGAGATAAGAGCTCAGGCAGAGAATCAGCTAAGAAGACTTGCCCAGTTCGGTGTTGACGTTAGACAGATGAATCCTCAATCAATTATTGAAATGGTAAGACCTACTGCTGAGAAAACTGTTAAAGTGAAGTTACTCCTTGAGAAAGTTGCTGAACTCGAAGGTATAGAGGTAACAGACGAAGACCTCGAAGCTGAAATTCAAAAGCTTGCAGACGCAGCTTTTGGCGGTGACTATGTTCAGGCAAGACAGTCTCTTGAAGAAAGAGGACTCCTTGGAATGATAAGACAGGATGTCCTGAGACAGAAAGCCCTTGACAAACTTATCGAACTTGCAGAGATAGAAGAAGTTCCAGCTGAAGAGGTTGCTAAATCAGAAGAGAAAACCGAAGAGAAGTAATTTGAGCCCCTTCGGGGGCTTTTATTTTTAGTTTCTGGGTCTTTAGTTTTTTTCTCTTGTGGAAATCTATCTTCAGCCTACCCCTAAATAAAACTCCATCCTTAGCTTCTGACCTGCAAAGAAAAGGATTAAACAAGTTAACGCAAGAGTTATTGCTATCCAAGAATAAAATCCCATCAAAAACTCTAAGCTGTTTGGAAAGAAAGGAAAAATAGTTAAGTGATTCAGGAATAAAAAAAGAGACCGGCTAAAAATGCCAGTCCCTCACTCTACTTCCTGTCTTAAAGCTCACCTGTTAGCTTTCTCTCAAGAGAGTTTTCGTAGATCTCCTTACACTCCTTAATGCTCAAATTAATCACTTCTCTACCTTTGTGTCTGACAATCCCTTTACCGGTTCCTGTTACTACCCCGATTACTTTCGCAGGAACAGTCTTTTCCTCAAAGAAGTTAAGAAGCTCTTCCACTTTTTCCTTAGCAACTGTTACAACTATTCTGCTCTGATCTTCACCAAAGAGGAGGAAATCTGTCCGGATGTTATCTTCAAAATCAACCTCAAATCCAAGTTCCTTTTCGAACGCTGACTCAAAAAGGTTTACAGCAAGTCCACCTTCAGAAACGTCGTGGGCACTCTTCACAAGTCCTTTTTCTATTGCTTCAACAATGGCTCTCTGAAGAATCCTCTCAAAAGCAAGGTCTATTGACTGTCCTCTGCCTCTAAACTCTCCCTCTACAAGCTTCTGATACTCTGAACCAGAAATGTTTCCAACATTCTCCCCAAGGAGAACAATTACATCCCCTTCTTCCTTAAAGAAAGAGGTCATCCTCTTCTCAACGTCCTCTAAAACTCCCACGCAGACAACTGTTGGTGTAGGAAATACCGCTCTCTTACCTATATCAGTTGTGGTTTCATTGTAAAAACTTACGTTTCCACTTACTACTGGAGTCTCAAGAACTCTACAGGCATCCGCCATTCCATCTGTTGCCTTCACAAACTGCCACATTATCTCTGGATCCTCAGGACTTCCAAAGTTAAGGCAGTCTGTTATAGCTCTTGGAATAGCTCCAGAACAGGCAACATTTCTTGCAGCTTCCGCAACGGCTATCTTTCCACCTTCATAAGGATTCAGATAACAATAACGGGAGTTACAGTCAGAACTTATTGCAATTCCCTTTTTACTCTCCTTAACCCTTAAAACAGCTGCATCGGATCCCGGATAGACAACCGTATTTATCTGAACCATGTGGTCATACTGTCTGTAAATCCATCTTTTGCTGGCAATTGTTGGAGAGTCAAGGAGTTTTTTAACTACTTCGTTGTAATCTTCTGGTTCTGGAATCTTGTTCTGATCGTAGGAGAGATTCTCTTTTATATACTCAGGAACCTTAAACGGTCTGCAGTAAACCGGAGCTTCGTCCGTCAGGGCTTTAATTGGGAGCTCCGCAACTTTCTCTCCATACCAGAAGAGTCTAAGGACTGGTTCTTCTATGATCTCACCGATTACACAGGCATCAAGATCCCACCTTCTGAAAACTTCCATTATCTCTTCTTCTTTACCTTTTTCACAAACAACAAGCATCCTTTCCTGTGATTCAGAAAGCATTATTTCATAAGGAGTCATTCCTTCTTCTCTTGTTGGCACCTTATCAAGTTCGAGCCTTACACCAACTCCTCCACGAGCTGCCATTTCAACTGAGGAGGAAGTCAGCCCTGCAGCTCCCATATCCTGAATGGCAACTATTCCATCCTTTTCCATCGCCTCAAGACAGGCTTCAATGAGGAGTTTTTCCATAAAAGGATCGCCAACCTGAACGTTTACCTTCTTTTCAACCTCCTCCTCAGACGAAAACTCCTCAGAAGCCATTGTTGCACCGTGGATCCCATCTCTTCCAGTCTTTGCACCAACGTAGATAACAGGATTTCCAACACCTGCAGCCCTTGCGTAGAAGATCTTGTCCTTCTTCACTATTCCAAGGGCAAAGGCATTTACGAGAGGATTGGTCTGATAGCAGGAATCAAAGTAAACCTCCCCTCCAACCGTCGGTACACCAACACAGTTTCCGTAGTGACTGATTCCAGAAACTACCCCCTTTGCAACATACCTCATCTTAGGATCGTTCAATTCTCCGAATCTGAGAGAATCCATACAGGCAACAGGTCTTGCACCCATCGTGAAGACGTCTCTCAGTATTCCACCTACTCCAGTCGCTGCCCCGTGGAACGGTTCTATGAACGATGGATGGTTGTGGGATTCAACCTTAAAAGCTGCACATATCTGATTCTCTTCATCGACCATTATTATTCCAGCATTCTCACCAGGCCCTTGAACAACCCATGGAGCTTCAGTTGGAAACTTTTTCAGATGTGGTCTCGAGGACTTGTAGGAACAGTGTTCTGACCACATTGCAGAAAAGATACCCAACTCAACAAGGTTTGGTTCCCTTCCCAGTATTTTCAAAATCCTCTGGTACTCTTCCCAGGTAACGTGCTGTTCAACGATTTCTCTATCCATTTCCTTCCCCTGGATTGTTTATAAAGTGCTAACTAATTATAACCTTTAACTTGAAAAGGTGTTTGGAATGATAAAATTTTCCATAAAGCACTCGAAGAGAGGTTTTGTTTTGAAAGAACCAAATCTTGATATGACACTCAGGGAGTGTCTTGAGAAATTCCCCCAGCTAAAAGATACACTTTACTCATTGGTTGAAGAATGCATCTACTGCGAAGGGTTCAAAGATGAAACTCTAAGAGAAGTTTTTAAAGCTCACGGACTTAATCCCGAAAAATCTCTGAAAAAACTCATTAAAGCTCTGGGAGAGAAAAATGTTTGAATACATAAACGGAATTAAACTGGTAGCAGAGCTCATGTGCTGTAGCGCCATAACAGCACCAAAGGGAAAAGGAATTAACCTCCTCTACACGAAAATTTTCGAAGGAGAGGAAAAAGAAAGAGTTGCAGATCTTATGGAACAAATAGGTAAAGAAAAGGAGATTCCTTTCTTCATCAGGGATGCAAAGAACGTAAGAGACTCCTTGCTTGTTGTCTTCATTGGTACAGAGGTAAAACCAAGGGGTATACCTTTTTGTGGTTTCTGCGGGTTTGAAGACTGTGAAAAATCCTCAAAGGCTAGAGCTTACTGCGCATACGCTGTGGGAGACCTTGGAACAGCAATAGGCTCAGCAGTTAAAGTCGCTTCCGACAACAATATCGACAACAGGATAATGTTCTCCTTCGGAAAAGCAGCAATCGTCGGAGGATTTGTTCCAGAGAAGATCAAACTGGGATACGGAATTCCACTATCTGTAACCGGCAAAAACATCTATTTTGACAGGAAAATATAATGGAAAATCTTGCCTGGGTCGTCATTCCTGAGAGGGACTCTATAACCACTCTGAGAACAGAGATTCCTTCTCTTTTGGAGAATGAGGAACTCCTCTCTAAAAGTCCCAAGTGGATTCATTTGAGAAATATAGACGACCAGGCAGAAAAACTCCTTTTAAAACACTTCAAAATAAACGAACTTTCCTTGGAAGACTGCCGTTCAGAAGCAAGATCAAAGGTTGAGGTTTTTGAGGATTACGTATTTGTCCTGATGATCTACTTTGATGGAGGTATAATCCGCCAGAAAAAGCTCTGCATCTTCTGGGGAAAAGATTTCATAATAACAGTTGGTAGTCGGAGACTTTTTGAAGAGGCAAGGAAGAGTCTTTCCTTAGAAGAGAAACCGTTCGATCAGGGAATAGAAAAGATCCTCTGGCTGATCTCAAGCATCGTAGCAGACAAGTTTAAAGATGTTACAGACATCTTAGAAGAACAGGCAGATGAAGTAGAAGCAAGAGTCTTTAAAGAGCAGAACCCGGAACTTCTTGAAGATATCTCAGACCTCTCATTTGAAATCCTCACACTTAGGAGAACACTTAAACAGCTCAGGGATACCTACAAATCACTGATTTCTTCCGCTCCCCGTTTCATAAATCCTGAAAACATCCACTACTTCAGAGACCTTCTTGATGAAATTAGCATTCTCTACGACAGAGCAGAAACTTTGCATGAATTTATTCAAAACGTTCTCAATGTTTTCTCTTCCCTTGTCTCTTTCAAGCTAAATGACATTATGAAAACCTTAACCATACTTATTACCATTCTTGAACCACTAATGCTCATTAGTAGTTTCTATGGCATGAATGTGGAAGAACTTCCCTTAGCCCATTCACCTTATGGTATTTTCTTTATCTCCTTCATAATGCTGTGCGTTTCACTCACCTTCCTCTACTACTTCAGAAAGAGAGGATGGATTTAGAATTTCTGTCCAACCAAATCTATTGTAAATCAATATCTCCACACAAATTGAACAACTATTTTGTAATCAAACTCGAGCAAAAGGACTTGTCAAATCCTGCCAGAAGTCCTAAATTACTCATCGTCAAGTTTCGGGGCATAGCTCAGCTTGGTTAGAGCGCGTGCCTTGGGAGCACGAGGTCGCCCGTTCAAATCGGGCTGCCCCGACCATTTTAAAATCCCTCCCCTTCAGGGGCCCGTAGCTCAGCTGGATAGAGCAACGGACTTCTAATCCGTAGGTCGGAGGTTCGAATCCTCCCGGGCCCGCCACTTTAAAAGATTCCTCTTCTGAATTAGCTCAAAATAAACTATTCCTATATACTCGTGGATTCCTGAGAAACCATCGTATAAATTCCCCATTCTCGGAAAGTAACTTGACCACTTATAAGGAGCTCTATCGACTCTATAATCAGCAGGTACAGGAATAACAGAAAAACCTACAGACTTAAAAATCCTATAACTTCTTGGCATGTGATACGCTGAAGTGACAAGGCAAATCTTTTTAACTCTTCTTTTACTCAATATCTCGTAGGTAAAGATACCATTCTGGAAAGTATTCTTGCTTTTATCGTCCTCAATTACCTCTTTGTCGGGGATGCCAAGGTTAGTTAAAAATCTTTTCATTGCTGAAGATTCCGGTTCTGCCTTCTCATTGAATACTTTTCCTCCTGAAACAACAAGAGGTTTCTTTATCCTTTTCCATACCTTAAAGGCTGTATAAAGCCTTTTTGCTACTTGAGGTTTTACTGCTGCTTTTCCCCCTTCTTCCGGAGAATGAGAAATCTTTCCACCTCCAAGAACAACTATCGCTTCACAATCGAGTTCAGTTTTACTTGGGTAAGGAAATGCATTTTCTAATGGAAGAAGTATCCTGTCCTTAACAGGTTCTATTGAAAGTAGATAAATAAGAGTAGCCGTTAGCGTAAGAATAACTATTCCAATTTTTCTCTTGTTGATTAAAAGAAGAACTATACCTATTAGTATGAGAACAACAAAGATTCCAGGTGGAAGAAATAAAAATGTAAAAAACTTTGAAAGAATAAACATTAAACCCTCAGATTCGATTCAAAACCAAGGTCCTTTATCATTTCAGCATCATCTTTTAAACTTCTGCCTTTTGTTGTTAGATAGTTTCCAACCATTAAAGCACTTGCAGGAAAAAGCCCAAGAGGTTGGAGCTCTCTTAGATTATACTCTCTACCCCCACAAATCCGTATCTCTGCTGCAGGTATTGCCATTCTAATTGCCGTAAGAATTCTCAAACACTTCAAAGGAGTTAAGAAGTTTGCGTTCTCAAGAGGAGTTCCTTTTACAGGATGAAGGAAATTTACAGGAATAGAGTCTACTTGGAGCTCCTTCCAGGTCTCAATAATTGAAGCTACATCATCATCACTCTCACCAAGACCAAAAATTCCACCACAGCAGGTTGAGAGACCAACCTCTTTTGCTTGTTCAATTGTCTTTACTCTATCCTCCCACTTCTGAACAGTCGTTATTGTAGGATAGAACTCTTTTGAAGTCTCAAGGTTATGGTGATACCTATCAAGACCCGAATCCTTTAAGAATTTTAGATCAACTTTCCTAAGCTGACCCAAAGATGCACAGACTTTAACTTTTGGACTTTTAGACTTTATCTTTTCAATAACTTTAGCAATTCTTTTTAACTCTTCCCTATCTATAGAAATACCACTTGTTACAAAGCTAAACCTGTCTATTCCTTTTTCAAAAGCATTGAGCGCAGCGTCTATAAGTTTTTGTTCTTCAAGAAGCGGATAAGTCTTAATTTTTAAATTAAACCTTGCCGACTGTGCGCAGAACTTACAGTCAGAAGGACATTTGCCACTTTTTGCATTTAAAATAGCACAAGTTTCTATTTGTTTTCCAAAGTACTTAATTTTTTTCTGAAGAGATATGTTGAGAAAGGAATAGAACTCCTCAGGAGAACAGTTGAGAATTTCCTTTATCACTTCTCTCATTCTTTGAGCTTTCTCAGAACTTGTTTTGTTATTTCTTTGAAGGTTTCAAGAACTCCTATACCTTTGATAGCTATTGCTTCAAAATCTGGACGGTTCCACCTGTTAAGATCTCTTCTAAGAATATCTACTGGTAAAATATTCGGAAGATCTCTCTTGTTGTATTGAAATACAAGAGGAATTTCCTCGATGTCTATTTTATACTCTTTAAGGTTTTCTATCATGTCATCTAAGGTATCAAGATTTGCATCGTGTCTTTCTTCCTGAGAGTCTGCAACAAAAACAATTCCATCCACTCCCTTAAGTATAAGCTTTCTACTTGCTTGATAAATAATTTGCCCAGGTGTTGTATATAGATGAAATCTAACCTTAAATCCTTTTACATTTGATACTTCTATCGGTACAAAGTCAAAAAAGAGTGTTCTTTCCGTTTCTGTAGCAAGGGTTACCAATTCTCCTCTATTTTCTGGTCTCACATGCTCATAGATCCACTTAATATTAACCGTTTTACCACTTAATCCCGGCCCATAATAAACTATCTTACAGTTGATTTCTTTAGTCGCAAAGTTTATGAACGACATGACATCTCCTATTCAAAAAGTGAATCCAAATCGATTTCTTCCACATTAATATCCGATGAAATTGTCGTTTCTTTCTCTGTTCTTTCTTCTATTCTTTTTATAAGTTCCTTTATTTCCGGATAAAACTTTTTAATCTTTACTCTAATAATGCCAAGATTTGAAAGATTTTTGTTGAAAATTGCTACCAATATGTATTTTCCATCCAAAAGAATCATATAAATACCTTCTTCTTCTGTCTCTGTAAACATGTGATTCAGATCCTTGTCCCCTAATAGCTTTGAAAGTGCCTCTGAAGCTGCAACATTTCCTGCTGTTAATGAAGCAAAAGTGATATCATCAGAAGAGAAAGCCGGAGATTCACTCCGGCTGATTAACTGTCCTGATTTATCAATCAGTATAACTATCTTTGACTTACTCTCCTTTGCAAGGCCAGTAAGTAATTTCCTTAATTCTTTATCTTCTTCAGGTGTAATATTCAACATCTTTCTTCTCCCATCTCCTCCATCTGGTTAAGCCATTTCCATCTTCTATCAACTTCTGCCTGAAACTCCTCTATTAGATGTCTGTTTTCAGGCTTAAAGAGATGTTTAAACCTTCCTTGCAACTTCAGGTACTCTTCAACCGGCTTTGGATTCTTTGGCTTGTAAGTAATCCTCCACTTTCCGTTCTCAACTTCAAATAGTGGCCAGTAGTTGGTCTCTACTGCAAGTTTCGTTACAAGTATACCCTCTTCTTCCTTTGAACGCCATCCCCTTGGGCAGACAGAAAACGCATTTATAAAAGAAGGTCCCTCAGTTAAAAGTGCTTTCTTGAATTTTTCCATAAAATCCTTCCAATGTGAAGGAGCTACCTGAGCAACGTATGGAATTCCATGAGCTGCTGCAACTGCAGGTATCCATTTCTTGTTTTGAGGTTTACCCAAGCTTTCGCTACCTACCGGCTGTGTAGTTGTATTCGCATACTTAGGGGTAGCACTGGAACGCTGAATTCCTGTGTTCATGTAAGCCTCATTGTCGTAGCAGACATAGATAAAATCGTGTCCTCTTTCAAGAGCTCCAGAGAGGGATTGGAAACCAATGTCGTAAGTTCCACCGTCTCCAGCGAGAGCAACGAATTTTACTTTCTTATCTGTAGGCAATTTACCCTTTCTCTTAAGTGCCTTGTAGGCCGCTTCCACTCCAGAAATTGTAGCAGCAGCGTTTTCAAAAGCGTTGTGAATCCATGGAGACTTCCAGGAATTGTAAGGGTAAATGGTAGTACAAACTTCAACACAACCTGTTGCATTGGCAATAATAAGCTCATATCCAAGGGCATTCGCAACCATGTACATTTGCCTTATGATGATAGAAGCTCCACAACCTGCACAGAGCCTGTGACCTGGAGCAAGTTTTTCAGGATAGTTTGTTAGTTTTTTCAAAGGTGGAATTTTAATCTCAGCAGCTTTAACTTGAGCCATTGTTTCCTCCATTACTCTTTTAAGTTAAGGTAGTTTACGAGAGGAATTTCCTCTCCAGCAGCAAGCCTCATTAACTTGTCTATAGCCTCTTCAATGTGGTTAACGTTTGTATCCCTTCCACCAAGGCCGTAGATGAACCCTGTCATTGGGTAGTACTTACGCCTCAAGTGCTGTGCTGTTGCTACTTCTTCAAATAGTGGTCCTGAAGCACCACCAAAGGTTTCAGCTCTATCAAATATTCCTATTGCCTTACAGTTGGATGCCTCTATTGCATCCATTACATCGTAGTAAGGGAAAGGTCTAAATGTTCTTATTTTAATTACACCAGCTTTTATGCCTTTTTCTTCTCTCAATTTATCTACAACGTACTTTGCAGTTCCTGCAGTAGAACCTGTTATCACGAGGATGTAATCTGCATCTTCTGTTTTGTAAGTCTCGATGTGTTCGTACTTCCTGCCGAAAGCTTCTTCAAATGCCTCACCAACTTCCCTTATTACCTTATAGGCATTCATCATAGCTTCTCTCTGTTGCCTCTTGAACTCCATGTAGGAGTCTGTCATGGCAACAGCACCATGGGTAACTGGATTGTCAACATCAAGAAGTGGATACATAGTTTTTAGCTCACCTACAAACTCCTCTACAGCTCTGTCTGGGAGGAGTCTTACCCTTTCAATAGCGTGGGAGATAACAAAGCCATCCATACCAACCATAACTGGAAGTCTTGTTCTCTCGTCTTCAGCTATTCTTATGGCCTGAATCAAGTTGTCATACTGCTCTTCAGCATTTTCGGAAAAGAGCATTATCCAGCCTTGGTCTCTTGCTCCCATCATATCTGACTGATCGCCGTGGATGTTAATAGGAGCAGAGAGAGCCCTGTTCACAACAGTCATAACAATTGGAAGTCTCATTCCAGAAGCGATACCAAGAACTTCCCACATGTAGGCAAGACCAGGACCTGCCGTTGCAGTCATTGCCCTGCTTCCAGCAGCCGCTGCACCAACACATGCAGACATTGCTGAGTGTTCACTCTCCACAGGAATGTACTCACTGTCAACAAGACCATTTGCAACAAAATCTGCGAAGAACTGCATAAGTTCAGTCTGAGGAGTAATTGGATATGCAGCAACAACATCTGGATTTATCTGCCTCATAGCCTCTGCTGCTGCCATGTTTCCGGAGTATGGAACGTAGGTTACCTCTTTTATAAGCTCAGGTCTCATAGTTAGTCCTCCTCACGGAACAGGTATTCAGGTTTCATTTCAAGAGCATTGGTTGGACACTCATGAGCACAGATACCACAACCTTTACAGTGGTCGTAGTCAACGCCGACCATTTTCTCTTCACTGACAAGGATACAGGAATCTGGACAGAATACCCAGCAGAGCATACAGTTGACACACTTGTCAGCTTCAAAAACTGGTCTCCAGGCCCTCCACTCACCGGTGTTGTACTTTTCACTTGAGCCTGGCTCAGTTATTACTCCACCTATCTTTAACTCTCTCCATCCCTTAATCATTCTGACTGTACCTCCTCATAAGCTCTGTAAAGTGCCCTTATGTTGGCAGCAAGGGCGTTTTCTGAGATTTTCTTCCCAAAAGCTTCCTTGATGTCTTCTTCAACTGTTTTTATGTCAACAAGACCATTCAGGACTTTGACAAGAGCTCCAAGCATTGGAACGTTCATGAGAGGTCTTTTGAGTTCCTCCATCGCAATCTTTGTTGCATCAACTGTATAGATTTTCCTTCCTTTAATTCCGTACTTCTCTCTAACTTCCTGTGGAGTTTTATCGGTATTGATTACAAGAATGGCGTTCTCGTCTGTTCCCTCGAGGAATGGAACAGTTTTGAGAAGAGTAGGGTCAACAACAACAACGATGTCTGGATTGAGAACCATACAGTGGAGGGTAATCGGCTTTTCGGAAACTCTGTTGTAAGCTCTCAATGGTGCTCCAGATCTCTCCGCACCGTAGTCTGGGTTACTTTGGGCGTACTTTCCTTCCTGAATAACAGCACTGGCTAAGATCTTAGAAGCAGTTACTGCACCCTGACCACCGCGGGCGTGCCATCTTATCTCTATCATTACTTTCCTCCAGCGATAAGTTTCTTATCTTCAAAGGCTCTCTTGAGAGTGAGCTCATCTGCCATATCTATCGTTCCACCGTAAGGGATACCGTAACTTATCCTGTAAACTTCAACTTCCATCTTTTCAAGTCTATCAATTAAGAACTTTGAGGTTGCCTCACCTTCAACCGTTGGATTGAGGGCTATGATGACCGTTTTGATATCCTTTCTCTGAATTCTATCGAAAAGACTCTCAATCCTTAAATCTTCCGGTGATATGTCTTCAAGCGGTGATATTACACCACCAAGAACGTGATAAAGCCCTTTATACTCACCAAGCTTTTCTATTGAGATTGCATCTCTTGGCTGCTCCACGACACAGATAGTTGTTCGGTCTCTTTCCGAATCTCTACAGATCGCACAGAAGTCTTCTTCAGCGGGAAGACCACACTCAACACATGGTCTTACTCTTTCGAGCTCCCTGAGAGCGTTGGTTATCATCCTTCTCTTTTCTTCGTCAAGTTTTGAAAGTTGCAATACAGCCCTTTCTGCAGCTCTCTCACTAATCCCTGGAACCTCTGAAAGAAACTGAATAAGGAGCTCGAGGTTATCCGGGTATATCAAAAGAGACCTCCGATATCGATTCCAAGTCCTCCTGTGAGCTTTTCCATCTCTCTTGCAAGGGTTTCACGACCCTCTTTAAGAGCCTGATTGGCAGCAACAACGATCAAGTCCTGAACCATCTCCCTATCGCCAGATTCAAAGAGCTCAGGATCTATCTCAACAGAGACTATATCTCCAGAACCTTTTGCAACAACTTTAACCGCGCCACCACCAGCAGTTCCGACAAATTCCCTTTCTTCAATCTCTTCCTTTATCCTCTTTGCCTGAGTCTGAAGCTGTTTTGCCATCTTCATTAACTGATTAAGGTTGCCCATTCCACCTTTAAACATTTAGAATCCTCCAATTCTGAAACTTGGTTTTAATTGTAAAAAATCTGTAAACATTCCACAAGTTTACAGAATAGAATAGATTTTGTATAAAGTTCAAATGATGGAAAAAGAGAAAGCGGTAATAATCGCCGTAAAACGTCCCGGAGAAGAGATAGAGATAGATATAGAAGAGCTAAAAGGGCTCATAGAGGCTCTAAGTGGAGAGGTTGTACAAACCGTTATTCAGAAGAGGAAAGCCTTTTCACCTTCAACCTACATAGGGAAGGGAAAGGTTCAGGAGATAGATACCGAAAACGCCACTCTCATTGTTGCCTACCATCCACTTTCATACTCCCAGAAAAGAAACCTTGAAGAGCTTACAGGATTACCCGTCATAGACAGGACAGAAGTTATCCTTGAAATCTTCGCAAGAAGAGCAAGAACAAAGGAAGCAAAACTTCAGGTCGAACTCGCCAAAGCTTACTACCAGCTTTCGCACCTCCGGGGAAAAGGTAAGGAGCTCTCAAGGCTGGGTGGTGGTATTGGAACGAGAGGACCTGGTGAGACAAAGACGGAAGTTGAAGCAAGAGCACTGAGAAAGAAGATTCACAAACTCAGAAAAGAGATTGAAGAAATAGAAAAGAGACAGAAGATTATAAGGGAGAGCAGAAAAAGGAAGAACTTCATAACCGTTGCAGTTGTTGGCTACACAAATGTTGGAAAGTCAACCCTTGTCAAAACTTTAACCAAAAAGGACGTCTTTATAAAGGACATCCCATTTGCAACCTTAGACGTTAAGACTGGCTCTCTTTACTTAGAGGGTAAGCAGGTTTTGATATCCGACACCGTAGGATTTATAAGAAAACTCCCTCATGAGTTAGTCGCTTCCTTCAGAGCAACTCTTGGAGAAGTTAGAGAAGCAGATATCTTGTTGATTGTCTTTGACATCTCTTCAGAAAAACTTGAAGAAGAGCTCAAATCTGTCGAGGAAGTCCTTAAAAAACTTAAAGCCTGGGATAAACCAAAGATATTCGTTGCAAATAAGGTGGTTGTGTCAATAATTTTGTGTAAGCTATTAGGAGTACCTCCTGAAAAACATCTCCTTAAGTTCCTCCCTGGCTTCTAAAAAGCCATTAATTACCCTGTCAGACCATCTATCATTAAGCACTGCTACCCTGAGATAAACGAACTTCTCAACAGCACTAACCGACGGTAAAGCTCCTATTACCTTAACCCTCTTCCTTATCTCCTTTATCGTCCTTTCTATCAGATTTGTCGTGTATATCACTCTCTGAATGGACTCAGGATACTTGAGGAACGTAAGGAACTTATAAAGCTCCTGTTCCCAGGACTTTACAACCTTAGGATACTTTGATCCCCACTTCTCTTTGAACTTCTCAAAACCCCTCAGAGCCTCTTCTTCCGTAGAGGCTTGATATATCCTCTTTAAGTCCTTCGCTATCTTCTTCCTGTCTTTAGCTCTTACCTTGTTCAGAGTATTTCTCACTTTGTGAACCACACAGGATTGAAAGTCTGCTTTTGGAAAGTACTCCTTTATCCTTTCCTCAAGTCCAGTAACTCCATCAGCTACGAAAAGGAAAACTTCTCTCACACCACGGTCATAAAGCCTCTTTATCATTTCCAGCCAGCTCTCAGCTCCTTCCGAAGGATTAACTTCAAAATCAAGTATTTCTCTGTATCCTTCCTCATCTATACCAAGAGCAAAAAGAACAACTTCTTTCTCAACAGTATCTCTCCTGACAGATAGCCACATTCCGTCAAGCATTATGACTGAGTATCTCCTCTTGAGCTTTCTTTGTTTCCACTTGCTTATTTCCTCTAAGGTCACCTGCGATATCTTACTTATAGTTGAAGGCAAGTATTTAAGCTCAAACACGCTCTCAAGAGCTTGGGCTATTGTTCTTGCACTCATGCCAGAGGCAAACATTCCAAGGATTAAGTCCTCAAGGTTGATGTCTCTCCTTTTGTAAGGTTCTATCAGCTTAGTTCTAAATCTTCCTTCCCTGTCCCTTGGGATTTTCAGGTTTTTTAGTTTTCCTACAACAGTATCAAGGTTTCTGACGTAAAAACCGTTCTTTGTTCCTCCATGTTCTTTAAGAAACACTTCTCTTTCAGCTGTCATGATTGACTCTAAGGTTTGTTTTACCACTTCTTTAACGAGGTCTGGTAAAATCTTCTGTAGTTCCATTTTTGCCTCCTGGGGTTGGTATTTGTGGGGTGTTCCCCAGGAGGTTATCCCATTTCTCAAGCTTACACAAAATATCGTACACTACCAATAAGGTGGATAAATTAGTTGATAGCTACGAAAAAGTTTCTGAACTCTATCCAGCAATTGCCGGAATACTGCCTGATTTTAACTCTCCTGTTGTTTTCATTTCCGCAACAAAGAGGTGGGGACTGGACAAGTTGAAAAAAGAAATTCAATCCTGCGTAGAAAAACTTGAAAGGAGTTAAACATATTCAAAGATTTCTTGTTCCCCCAATTTCATCTCTTCAAGATTTCTAATCAACTCTTCACAGCTTTTGCTTCTCATTACTCTGTCATTGAGTTTTGATTTTCCTCTTATTCCCTTGAAGAGATAGACAATTTGAGCTTTTATGACTTTACACGCTCTTTCTCTTTCAAAGAACTCCCACATTAGCTGAAGCTCCTCTAAAACAAAATCAATCCTCTCTTTCAAAGTGGTCTTAATATCCCTCTTCTCTTTATACTCCTTGAAAATCCAGGGATTTGCAAGAGCTCCCCTTCCAACCATCACCCCATCACATCCTGTCTCTTCAAACTTCTGGCCAATCTCCTTCCAGCTTCTTATGTCTCCACTTCCTATAACCGGAACATCACCAGCAATCTTTTTTAAATCTTTTACCCTCTCCCAATTGGCTTTCCCCGAAAAGCCCTGCTTTGCAGTCCTTGGATGAAGAGCAATAGCTGAAACACCAGCTTTCAGAAGCTCTTCAGCGATTTTCTCAAGTGTATCCTCGTAAAACCCAAGCCTTATTTTTGCAGTCACCGGAGTGTTTAAAGGCTTTAGAGCCTCAACTGTAGCAGCAACTATTCTTCCCATTTCCTCTGGGAACTGAAGCAGGTATCCAGCAGCCTTCGCCTTGAGAACCTTTTTAACAGAACAGCCAAAGTTTATGTCAATTGCTTCAGGTCTATACTTCTCTGCCATTCTCCTTGCAGCTTCTGCAATTTCCTCTGGATTTCTTCCATAAATCTGGAGATGAATTGGCCTCTCTTCATCGGTAAAATAGGCAAGCTCCTTTTCCTCTCCCTTGTAGACTATCCCCGTTGCGTTCATCAGCTCAGAGTATGTCCTATCTGCTCCCAATCTCCTGCAAAGCCTTCTGAAAGCCGAGTGTGTGTATCCAGCCATCGGAGCAAGGATAACTTCCTTCTCTATCTTCATACTGCAAGCCTCAATCCCAGTCTCTTTGCAAAGGAGTAAACTTCATTAAACTCCTCAGAAGTTGTCCTTCTACATATCTTAGGATAATCACAGGCCTTGTAGAACGGATAGTACTGATCCATAACGTTTACATAGGTTTCTCTTCCAAGGTTTTCTGCAATCCAGCTTAAAATTTCTTTACTGTCCTCTGTCCAGTCCGGCATCACAAGATGTCTGATCATAAGCCCCCTTTCTGCTACACCATATTCGTTGACTTTCAGATGTCCCACCTGTCTCTTCATCTCAAGAACTGCCTCTTTCACAACTTCCGGATAGTCAGGCGCTTTCAGATAATCCCTGCTAAATTCGTGACTAAACGTTTTCATATCCGGCATATAGATATCAACAAGCCCTTCAAGTTCTATCAAAACCTCAACGCTCTCGTAACCACCACAGTTATAGACTATCGGTATCCTTAAACCTCTCTTCTTAGCTTCCTCAACGGCAGAGAAAACTTGAGGAACCTGATGGGTTGGAGTAACCAGATTAATGTTATGACATCCTTTCTCCTGCAAATGGAGCATTATGTCGGAAAGCTCAGAAACTGTAATGTACTCACCCTCCATGAGGTGAGAAATCTGATAGTTTTGACAGAAAACACAGCCAAGGTTACATCCTGTAAAGAAAATCGTCCCGGAACCACCCCATCCAACAAGAACAGGTTCCTCGCCAAAGTGAGGACCATAAGAAGAAATCATCGGCTTATCGGTTACCTTGCAGAAACCAACTTCACCTTTATCCCTCTCTACTCTACAGTTCCTGGGACAGAGGGTACACGGCGAGATAAATTTGTAAAGGTTCATTTTCTTCTCCATCAAACTTTTTGCAGATGCTTTAAATACATTGTTGCATAAGAACCTTTCGGCAGAAAAAAAGAAATATACTCGTTAAACTTCTTGAAGTCTCTGATTAAAACGTAGGACATCCTGTAATCTCCCTTAATTCCCAGTTTCCTTAGAAACTTAAGGAATTCCTTTAATTCAAAACCTTCCTCTTTTAGAATTTCTTCGTAGTAAGGCTCACTTTCAAGGAGTTTCTTCTTATAACCCAAGATAGTCCAAAATTTTGGAAGAAGCTCGTAATTATCCGCATTGGGAATAAAAAACGTTTCCTCTTTTTCTTTTATCAGGTATCCATTAAACCTCTCCTTTAGAAAAAGTTCTAAACTCTTATTCCACAGATAAGAGAGGTAGGAATCTATCAAGAAATTCTCTCTCCACTTGAGCCTCCTCCTTGGATTCTCAAAGAGTTTTTGAATCAGTATTTTCCCCTTCTTCCAGTTAACGCTTATCCTTTGAACATCATAGTAGTTGATAAAGCACTCCCTTTCTTCTACCTCAAGTCCTCGCAGGTTGATAAAAAACTTGTTTCCTTTCAACTGACCAATTTTCAATTTCTTCTGAATCCTTCCAATAAACTTAAGGACATACCATGACTCAGAATTAATCTCTTGCTTCTCAAACTCTCCAACGAATTTCTCAAAAGAGACGAATTGGAAGGTAAGAGCAAACTTATCTTTCATTCCAGCATAGCTAAAACCCAAAAGTTTCGCTAAATCCTTTGTTGTTAAGTTTCTCTTTACCAATAGATAGAGGTAGTGTCTTCCATCTTCAACAATGGGATATTCTGCGATTTCTTTTACGATAAAGTCTTCTGGAACTTCTCTTCTCCACTTAAACTCTACTGTAACCATCTATAAGCTCCGCCATGTAGAATGAACCAGCTATTATGGTATCGTCTTTCAAAGACTCTAAGCTAACCCTTTCAAGTATTGAAACATTCTCAATCCCCACGCTTTGAGCAATCTTAACAAGCTCACTCTGTTTAACAGCTCTTTCGTTTGCTATTTCAAGAAGGTAAAGCTTCCTCTTTGAATAACTCAAATACTCAGAAACTATTTTCAGATTCTCCTCTAAGTCCTTATCCTTTAACCCCGAGAAAATAACATCAGCCCTTAAACCTACTTCCCGTGCAGTTTCAAACAGTTTCCTTAGAGCATCTCTATTGTGAGCAACGTCAAAAACAATGGTCGGATTTCTTCTGATAATCTCAAATCTTCCCGGAAGTGAAACATTGATTTCATCTGTCATTCTAAGCGTAGCGAAGAATCTCTGTTTGAGAAAAACTTCAGAGGCTTTCAAAGCCATTACCGCATTAATCGCCTGATGTTTCCCCAACAAGGTAGTTTTTACTCTCTTACCTTCATAATCAAGCTCTGTTCCATCAAGTGAGAGCTCCACATTATCAGCCTTAAAATCCTTTCCATAAACGTAGATCTCCTTCGTCCTTTCACTTGCAAGTTTTTCAACAACAGGAGGGTTTTCAGAGATAACAGCAGGAATTTTATCCTTTATAACAGCAACCTTTTCTCTTGCAATTTCCTCTAAGGTATTTCCTAAGTAATCTCTGTGGTCAAAATCTACATGGGTAATAACTGCTAAATCGTGAGAAACGGCATTTGTGGCATCCAATCTTCCTCCAAGACCAACCTCAAAAATGGCAGCATCAACTCTTAGCTCAGAAAAGACTTTTAACGAAAGCAAAAAGGCTCCTTCAAAGTAGGTAAGTTGGTGCTTTTCCACGAGCTGTAGAATCTCCTCAAAACAGCTATCCAGAACTTCTGTTTCAACCTCTTTCATATCAATTTTGAAACGCTCGTTAAACCTGAAGAGATGAGGGGAGGTAAAAAGCCCGACCTTTAGTCCATTCTGTTTCAAAATTTCAGCAATCATGTGGGATGTTGAACCTTTTCCATTGGTTCCAGCAACAATAACTGAAGGAAAGCTCTTAAACCCCGTTTCTTCCACTGCTTTTTTTATTCTCTCCAGTCCTGGCTTCCAGACAAATTCTTTATTCTCAAAATAAAGCTCAAATCGAGTCAACTTTTTCTCCTGCACTGATTTAAATAGTTCTGAGATTAGTGTAAGTTCTTTCCTTTCACTGGCAAATAGGTATCAGGATATAATAAACTTTAAAATCTTTTGAGGTAAAGCCCGTGAACAAACTAATGGAATTCATAGCAACAGGTTTTTACAGTGGAAAACTTCCTAAAATGCCTGGAACATGGGGTTCTATCCTGGCAGCCATTTTACTCTACTTCTTCTGGCCAACGAGTTTAAAGTTTCAACTACTTACCATATTCATAACATTTGTTTTAAGTGTAATTTCTGCCGATTACGTATCCAACCAGCTTGGGAACAAAGATCCTGACTGTGTTGTAATAGATGAGATTCTGGGTATGGAATTGGCTCTTTTAGGACTCCATGCAGATATTAAAACGGCATTCCTTGGACTAATCCTGTTTCGAATTATTGATATAATGAAGCCTCCACCAATAGAGTTCTTTGAGAAATTCCCCGGCGGCTGGGGAATAACCATTGATGATGCAGTGGCCGGAATCATAGCAAATGTGATTTTAAGGCTTATTGGAGGATTGCTTTGATGTTTAAAAAAGTTTTGATTGCAAACAGAAGTGAAGTAGCGACGAGAGTTATTAGAGCCTGCAAGGAACTGGGGATACAGACAGTTGCCATATACTCCGAAGCCGACGTTAACTCACTCCACGTTAAAAAAGCAGATGAAGCATATCTCATCCATGGTGATCCAATAAAAGCCTATCTCAACTACTACAAGATTGTTGACATCGCTAAAAGAGCTGGTGCTGATGCGATTCACCCTGGATATGGATTCCTCTCTGAAAGAGCAGATTTTGCAGAGTATGCAAGACGTCATGGCATCGAGTTTATTGGGCCGGATGTTAAACACCTCAAAATGTTCGGTAACAAGATTGAAGCTAAAAAACTTATGAAAGAACTTGGTGTTCCTGTTGCAGAAGGAAGCGATGAACCAATAGCAGATCTTTCAAAGGCTAAAGAGATAGCTAAGAAAATAGGCTATCCTGTAATGATAAAAGCTGCCCATGGTGGAGGCGGAAGAGGTCTAAGGATTGCGAGAGATGAAAAAGAACTTGAAACTCAGTTCAAGATTGCCATCAATGAAGCTGAAGCTGCTTTTGGTAAGGGAGAAGTCTTTATTGAGAAATATATAGAAAACCCAAGACACATAGAGATTCAGATAGTTGCAGACAAACATGGAAACGTTGTACACCTTGGAGAAAGGGACTGCTCCCTTCAGAGAAGACACCAGAAAGTCCTCGAAATTGCTCCTTCTCCAGTTCTAACACGGAGACAGAGAGAAAGGCTCGGAAAGATCTGTGTAGAAGCTGCGAAAGCAATCGGCTACTACGGAGTAGGTACCTGGGAATTTTTAATGGATAAACACGGAAACTTCTACTTTATGGAAGTAAACCCAAGACTTCAGGTTGAACACACAATAACAGAGGAAGTTACAGGAATAGATATTGTTCAGGAGCAGATAAGAATTGCTGCCGGTATGGGACTCTCCTTTTCTCAAAAGAACATCCAGATGCACGGCTTTGCTATGCAGTTTAGAATAAATGCAGAAGATCCTACCAGAGATTTCATTCCGGTTCCAGGAACAATTACTGCCTACTACTCCCCTGGTGGAATCGGTGTAAGAATGGATGGTGTTGTTTACAAAGGTTACAAAATTCCCCCTTATTACGATTCCATGGTTGGAAAGCTCATAGTCTGGGGAAGAAACTGGGATGAAGTGATAAGACGCTCAAGAAGAGCTCTAAATGAATTCGTCATCCGTGGCGTTCCAACAACCATCCCATTCTTTAAAAAGATCCTCAACGATCCCGAGTTTGTCAAAGGACAATTTGATACCTCATTCATAGACAGAAAGATAAAGGAATTCACATTTATAAAAGAGCCAGATCCAGAAGTTCTGGCACTGGCACTGTCTGCTGCAATTGCGACTCACCATGGACTATAAGGGAATTATGGAGGCATGAAAGATGGCTAAGAAGATTCAGTTTACAGATGTAACGCTGAGGGACGCTCACCAATCTCTGTTTGCTACCCGTATGAAAACAAGGGACATGATTGATATAGCTCCGATAATTGACAAAGCAGGTTTCTGGTCAGTTGAAATGTGGGGCGGTGCAACATTTGACGCCTGCCTCAGATTTTTGAGAGAGGATCCATGGGAAAGGCTAAGAACTCTTAGAAAGCTCATGCCCAACTCAAGACTACAGATGCTTCTGAGAGGTCAAAACCTCGTAGGGTACAGACACTATCCCGATGATGTAGTTAGAGCCTTTGTCAGAAAAGCTGCTGAAAATGGAATCGACGTCTTTAGAATATTTGACGCTCTTAATGACCTAAGGAACGTTGAGGTAGCAGTTGAAACTGCAAAGGAGATGGGTAAGATCGTTGAAGGAGCCATCTCCTACACAATTAGTCCTGTTCACACCGAAGACCTCTATATTGAGCTTGCTCTCCAGTTTAAGGAGATGGGAGCAGACATAATTACAATTAAGGATATGGCTGGTCTCCTTTCTCCAGAAAGGGCTTATTCCCTTGTAAAAGCTTTAAAGGAAGAAGTAGGACTTCCTGTTCATATCCATACACACTGCACAAGCGGCCTTGCTGAGATGGCACAGCTAAAAGCCGCTGAAGCTGGAGCAGATATCTTTGACGTTGCAATATCCCCATTGGCTTCAGATACATCCCACCCTGCTACAGAAACTATGGCTTACACCTTTGCAGGACTCGGATTTGATGTAGGCCTCGATAAGGAAGCACTTAGAAAAATGGCTAACCACTTTAAAGAAGTCAGAAAGAAATACAAAAAGTACGATATAGACTTTAAAGGCGTTGATGCTGCTGTTCTTGAACACCAGATACCTGGCGGAATGATTTCAAACCTGATAAACCAACTAAAAGAACAGGGAGCTCTTGATAAACTTGAAGCAGTCCTTGAGGAAGTCCCAAGAGTAAGGGAAGACTTGGGTTATCCTCCTCTTGTTACTCCTACAAGCCAGATAGTTGGAACTCAGGCTGTTCTCAACGTCCTCGCTGGTGAAAGGTACAAGATGATTACTCAGGAGACAAAGAACTACGTCAAGGGGCTTTACGGAAGACCACCAGCTCCAATCAAGGAAGAGATAATCAAAAAAGTCCTTGGAGACGAAGAACCGATCACCTGCAGACCAGCAGACCTTCTCCAGCCAGAACTGGACAAATGTAGAGAAGAGATAAAAGATCTTGCAAGAAGTGAGGAAGATGTTCTTTCTTACTGTCTCTTCCCACAGGTTGCAAAGGAATTCTTTGAGTGGAGAGAAAAGGTCGAAAAAGGAGAAATTCCCGCTATTTCTGAAGAAGACCTTGCAGATGAAATGGAAGAGGAAAAGAAGTGTCCACAACCTCTTGCTCCAACAGAGTTCATCATCAACGTTCATGGTGAAAGCTATCACGTCAAAATTGCCGGTGTAGGTCATAAGAAAGAAGGAAAGAAACCTTACTTTATCAAGATAGATGGAAGGCTTGAGGAAGTTGTAGTTGAACCTCTCGTTGAAGTTGTTCCAACCGGCGAAGAGGTAGAAATCAAGGGAGAGCTTGCCAGCTCCTCAAAACGTCCAAGAGCAACCAAAGAAGGAGACGTAACTTCTCCAATGCCTGCAAAAGTTGTCGAAATTAAGGTTAAAGAAGGAGATGAAGTTAAGGAAGGTGATATTGTAGCTATAGTCGAAGCTATGAAAATGCAAAACGAACTCCATGCTCCAATTAGTGGAACTGTCAAAGCAATCTACGTTAAACCTGGCGACAACGTTAATCCAGACGAAGCAATAATGACAATTGAATAGGATTAAAGCTTGAAATCAAGGTTTTAATTCTTATATTTTTCCTTGCGTCGGGGCGTGGCGTAGCCTGGTAGCGCGCTGGCATGGGGGGCCAGAGGTCGCCCGTTCAAGTCGGGTCGCCCCGACCATTTTATAAATCACTTTTCTGGAGATGCCGGGAAGTTTCTGTTCTTCCAATAACCTTTTCCCTAATAAACAATATAGACCTGTCGTATAACCGGAAAAATGGCTATTTCTACCATAATTGAGGAACCACGGTCTCAAACATTCTAAGTCATACAACTACCGGAGTAGATCTGTTGACTAAATTCATTTAACAGCAAAATGGGATGCAGAGAAATCAAAACAATTGCCGTAAAAAACGTCTGGATTTTCGACAAGAATCTACAACAGAATTTTAAAGCTATCAAAGGCTATATATAGCCAACCTTGACTATCAAAAATTTCAACATCGCAGTAACACTTAGCTACCAGGAAAATAAACCGGAAATATGCTTTCAGGAAACGACTTCTTTTTTGTACTCCTCAAACCATCTTTTCAGCCTTATAAACTCATCAGCAGGAAACATTTCAAGAATAGCCGAAAGTAGTGTAATTGCCAGCATAGCTTCTCCAACAACTGCAGCTGCTGGAACGGCACAGACATCCGACCTTTCTATTGAAGCTTCAAAAGATTCTCTCGTCTTTATATCCACGCTTCTTAATGGATTGTAAAGAGTAGGAATTGGTTTCATTGCTGCTCTAACTATAACTGGTTCTCCATTGGTCATTCCACCTTCAATACCACCTGCCCTGTTTGTCTCTCTGTAAAATCCCTTCCTATCTGAGTAAAAAATCTCATCGTGAACTTGAGAACCAAATTTCCTTGCAACTTCAAATCCAATTCCAATCTCAACTCCTTTAATCGCCTGAATGGACATAATTGCCTGTGCTATCTTGCCATCAAGTCTTTTATCCCACTGAGTATGGCTTCCAAGACCTACCGGAACACCTACCGCAAAGATTTCGAAAACTCCACCAAGACTTTCACCTTTTTCCCTTGCTCGGTCAATTTCTTCTTTAAATTTTTTTTCAAGCTCCAAATCTCTCATGGGAATTCTGACTTCTGAGTTTTCCGCGTTTTCAAATCTTTCAAGATACGAAAGTTCCTTCAATTTCTCTTTAGGAATTTCTACACTACCTATGGAAGTTACATAACTTCCTATCTCTATTCCGAGTCTTCTCAATATATCTTTACAGAGAGCTCCAGCAGCAACTCTTCCTGCCGTTTCCCTTGCACTTGATCTTTCCAGAACATTTCTTACATCGCTAAGGTTGTACTTTAAAATTCCCGAAAGGTCTGCATGTCCTGGTCTTGGTCTTGTAACTTTTTTATCCTCCGGCAATTCCCCTGGCTCAGGTTTCATAATCTCTTCCCAGTTTTTATAATCTCTGTTCCAGACAGCCATTAAGATCGGCGAACCAAGGGTTTTACCGAGTCTAACACCAGATAAGAACTCCACTCTATCCTTCTCTATCTTCATTCTTCCACCACGACCGTAACCCTTCTGTCTTCTTGAAAGTTCATTGTTGATGAAGTCAAAATCTATCTCAAAGTTTGCAGGAATTCCTTCAAGGTATGCAAAAATGCCCTTCCCGTGGCTTTCACCGGCTGTGAAAAATCTCAACATTGTGTTCTCCTTTACATAGGAAAGTTTGATTCGCTAATTTTAACTAAAAGAACCAACAGGATGGGAAATGTGAATCAGCAAATCACTCTGTTTCTTCCTTCATTTTTTGCCTTATAAAGTTTTTTATCTGCCTCGTTTATAAAATCATTTATTGTCATGGATTCCTTGTACTCAGCAACTCCTATGCTTACAGTAACACGTAAGTTTTTCTCTTCACAGAACTTAGAAGATGAAATCCTTTTCCTTAAAGCTTCCATTCTTTTGCATGCATCTTCCTTTTTTGTAAAAGGCATAACAAGAACAAATTCTTCTCCACCATATCTTGCTGCACATTCAAAGCTTCTGGTTTCTTCCTGGAGAAAGGAAGCAATCTCTTTCAAGACACAATCGCCAATGATGTGTCCATAAGTATCATTAATCCTCTTAAAATAGTCAACGTCAATGATTGCCAGACTGATGGGAATATCGTACTGTTTTGATTCTTCTATTTTCTTTTTCAAGTAGTCTATGAAATAACTTCTATTATACAGAGAGGTAAGGTAATCTCTGATTGCTTTTTCGTAGAGCTCTTTATTAGCTTTTTCTATCATTTCGTAGGTCAATTCTTTTTCTAAGCTAATAGCAAGAGGAAAAGCAATCCTCTTAAAGAGAATAGACAGAAACCGTAAATTCATTTCATTTAGTTTATTGCTTATTAGGTATAGTTTTCCAATCTTCTTTCTGCTGGTCTTTAGATCCAGAGAATAACTGTAGCCTTTTACGTTAGGTACTTCTTTGCGAATTTCTTTGTTGATTCCAATGCTTGTAACTTCAATGTAGACCACGTCTCCTTCTTTTCCTTCATATATACCTGGCTGGGTAACGATAATAATTTTCTCCAGAGAATTTATCTCCTTTTTTATGTTGCTAAATAAATTACTAATTAAGGTATTTAAAGAGGAAGATAGGATTGCATCCTCAAGGAACTTTTTAAGTACTGATTCAGCTTTATTAAGAATGAATACATCTGTTTCTTCTTCATTTAGCAGATACAAGCCACAGTCTATTTTCCTCAATCTCTCGATGACAGCTTTTATAAATTCTTTTCTGATAATACTTCCATGCTGAGGGGCTATGAGCTCTGGATTCTTCTTTTCAATCTGATTAAGTGCAAAATCTAAGATGACTCGACTCGGCATATAGTGTTTATGAAAAAGTTCTATTCCTTCAAAAAGTTCTTCATCATCTTCCAAGAACAATGAAAACTTATCTGAAATTGCACCAAATATATCACTTGAGAAAAGAGTCTTTGTTTTCTTGTCAAAGGTACAGAATGCTCCTGGAAAGTGAGCATACGGAGTGAAAACAAAGTCGAGTTCTCTATCTCCTGCAATAAGTTTCCAGTCATTCTGGTCTACCAAGTAGAAAGGGGTTTTCCATTGGTAGTGCTTCAAGAGAACTTGGCTTCTCTGGTGAGTCACTATATACCTTTCTCTTTGGGGCATTATAGATTCAAGAACGGAATAACAACCAACAATATCTGGGTCCTGATGGTGCATAATAATGTACTTAATGTCTCGCAAGTCTAATACTTTGTATATTTTCTCAAGAACTACAGGAAAGGTAATCATACTTCCAGGATCGATCAGGATACTTTCACTTCCATTTTTTATTACATAAACATGGCACTGGAAAGGATCGTTTGGTATTACATAACCGACCCAGAAGACATTGTCGGCTATTTCTATAGGCTTTGAATAGTCTATGTTACTCATCGAGATCTCCATAAATAATATTGAGTAATTATTTTGAGTAATTATTATATCAGTTGCTGATTTGATTATTTATTGCCAAAAGTATTACTATAAGACTACGATAAAAGATAAAAATTAGATATAAAACTGTATGTAAGGAAAAAAGATAAGATAGAGAAACAGTTCAACTCCTTTATTGCCAACTGCTTGAGGATAGGGTATATTTTCAATTAAAAACAGAGCGGGCGTAGCTCAGATGGTAGAGCATCAGCTTCCCAAGCTGAGGGTCGCGGGTTCGAGTCCCGTCGCCCGCTCCATTCAGGAAACGTAAATGGTAAAAATTTATAGACTGGATTTAATTTCATTTGCCATCTCACTTGCTTTGCATTTTTTGTTATTTTTGATTCCCGGTTTTACTGAAGTGTTTCATACTAAAACTTATAGGATTGTCGACATTTTACCCCTATCGCTTGACGTAAATGTTGACTCAAAACTGGTAGGAGAGAAAGCAAAAAAGGGAGATTCTAAAATCAGCATGACCACAGGAAGTTTCACTGAAATGCCTCAGGGCAAAGTTTCAGATAAAAAGAAAACTACACAGAAGAAGTTTTCAGCTCAACGTGAAGGAGAATATGAATCCACTATTTCCAACAATCTTAGTTACTCATCAGGATTAACTAAGGTTATTAGTTCAAAAACAGGAAAAGGAAGAATCGCTCTCTCCTTTTCTATGGAAAATTTCAAAAATAAGCCTAATAAGAAATTACCTGCCATAAGTACCAGTAAAGTAGTTCCTTATCTTTTGAAAGTCAGAGATAGGATTATTTCTAACTGGAAAAACCCATATGTCAATTCAAAGAATCTTTTTCTCGAGGATAAAAAAGTTGTCATTTATGTTTCTATAAACAAAAAAGGGAAACTCGACGAAATAAATGTAGAAAGACTCTCATCCGATATGCTCTTTAATCGATCTGCAATCTCAGCTATCTACTCTTCAGAGCCATTTGATCCAATTCCAGAAAAGGTAGGATTGAACAAAATCCGTTTAAGGGTGGAATTTGAGCTTAAGTAAAGAAAGTATTTTAAGTTTTCTCTTAAAGGGTTATGTAAAGACTCTCCGCGTAGAAGTGGAGTTTCAATCAAATGTTGAGTTTCCAGCAATAATAGCTTTCTGGCATGGACGAATGTTCCTGCTACCTTTTGTTTTTAAGGACTATGCAGACAGGGTTTCGGTTCTAATCAGCCGCCACAGAGACGGAGAGGTGGCAGCAAGAGTTATAGAAAAACTGGGATTCTCTACAGTAAGGGGATCAACAGGAAAAGGCAAGGGAGGAGAAAGGGCTTTTTTAAAGATGATAGAGCTCTTAAATAGCGGGAAGTCTGTTGCGATAACTCCAGACGGGCCAAAAGGTCCAAGAGAAGTTTTTAAAACCGGAGCAGCAAAGCTCTCAATACTTACAGGAGCTCCTATCTATCCCGTAACTTTCTCGACTTCTAAAGGAAAAAAACTCTCCTCCTGGGATAGATTCCTGATTCCTTATCCTTTCAGCAAATGTAAAGTTATAGTAGGTAAGCCAATCTATCCCGAAAAAAATGAGGATACTGAGTCTTTTAGAAAAAGGTTAGAATTAGCGTTGAAGAACCTGACGAATCGGTGTGACAGGGAGATGGGATGGAAAACCTGATTGCAATCATTTCAGATTATGGCCTTAAAGATCACTATGTCGGAACTGTTCACGGCGTAATAAGAAATATTAATCCAGAAGCAAAAATCGTTGATATTACCCATAATGTTAGACCATTTGATCTAGTCGACGCTGCTGTTAAATTTAAGTGGTCATTCAACTACTTTCCAAGGGGAACTGTCTTCTTAATTCTTGTTGATCCTGATCCCACCGCGGAACCAATAATTGTTTCCACAGAAAGATTCTTTATCGTTTGTCCAAACAACGGCGTTGGAAGCCTTGTTTTTCAGGAAGAACCTCCAGAAGCCGTTTACAGAATAACCGCTGAACACTACTTCTTAGAAGGATCAGGAAATTTCAGAGGACGTAACATACTTACCCCAATAGCTGCTGAGCTGTCAAGGCTTCAGGCTGCTTACCACTTAGGTGAAGAGATGGATCTTTCCCGCTTAAAAAGATTTAGAATACCCTCTCCCGTCGAAATCTCACCTGGTATCTTTGAAGCAATAGTTCTTGACATTGATAACTTTGGGAACCTGATTCTCAACATGGAAAATAAAGGTAGCTTACCCAGAGCAATTGAAATGAACGGAGTTAGAATAGAGAAAAGCTCCGAATCGTTTTCAGGATTCCAGAAAGGAGAACTTTTTGTATCAACTAATCCAGAAGGACACTTTCAAATAGTTGCCTACATGGGATCTGCTGCTCACATTTTAAAGGCAAAAAGAGGAATGAAAGTCAGAGTGGAGTTTTAAATGTGGGATGGTGTTTACGATGTAATCGTTGTTGGTGCAGGGCATGCGGGTTGTGAGGCAGCTTTAGCCGCTGCAAGAATGGGGTGCAGGACCGCCCTCTTTACAGTCAACGTTGACAGAATAGCTGAAATGTCCTGTAACCCTGCAATCGGTGGAGTTGCCAAGGGAACGGTTGTAAGGGAGATTGATGCCCTTGGCGGCGAAATGGCGAAGAACATAGACGAAACAGGAATACAGTTCAGGATTTTAAATAGAAGGAAAGGTCCTGCTGTAAGAGCTCCAAGAGCTCAGGCTGACAAGTACGCCTACAGAGATAGAATGCGCCGCGTTATTGAGAATACAGCAAACCTCGACGTTATCCAGCAGATAGTTGATGACATAATCGTTGAAGATGGAAAAGTCAAAGGTGTTGTCACCCACATCGGCGCAAGGTATGGAGCAAAAGCTGTAGTTGTAACGGCAGGAACCTTTTTAAAGGGAAAGATATTCATCGGCTTTAACGAGTTTGAAGGCGGCAGAATGTGGGAACCTGCTGCAAATAAACTCTCCGATTTCTACCTTAGACATGGCTTCAGGGTGGCAAGACTCAAAACCGGAACTCCAGTAAGGCTTGACGGGACAACGATCAACTTTTCAAAGATGGAAAGGCAGGATGGCGACGAGCCACCACCGTTTTTCTCCTACTGGACAGAACCAAGGAAAATTGAACAGATTCCCTGCTGGCTTACATATACAACTCCAGAGACCCACAGGATAATCAGTGAAAACCTTCACCGCTCTCCAATGTACGGAGAGTGTAAACTAATTAGCGGTGTTGGGGTTAGATACTGTCCATCCATTGAGGATAAAATCGTAAAGTTCCCGGAAAAAGAGAGACACCACGTCTTTGTTGAACCAGAGGGAAGAAACACGATTGAATTCTATCCAAATGGAACCTCCACAAGTCTTCCATTTGACGTTCAGGAGAAGATAATTCATTCGATTCCGGGACTCGAAAATGCAAAGATAATAAGACCAGCCTACGCCATTGAGTATGACTTCGTTGACCCAACACATCTCTATCCCACCCTTGAAACAAAAATCATTCAGGGACTTTTTAACGCCGGTCAGATAAATGGAACAACGGGCTATGAAGAAGCTGCCGGTCAGGGAATCGTTGCAGGTATAAATGCTGCCCTTTATGCCCTTGGCAAAGATGAAAGGTTTATTCTCGGAAGGGATGAAGCCTACATAGGTGTCATGATTGATGACCTTGTAAACAGAGGAGTGAGAGAACCCTACAGGCTATTCACTTCCCGTGCTGAATACAGACTCCTTTTGAGATGCGACAATGCAGACTACAGGCTCGCAAAGTACGGCTACAGGTTTGGTCTTTTAACAAGGGAACAGTACGAGAGGGTTAAGAGAAAGTACGAAACTGTTAAGGTCTTCATCGAGAAACTAAGGGAAGTGAAGGTAAAACCTGAGGTTATTAATCCGGTGCTTGAAAAAGCTGGTTCAACTCCTCTGAAGGAGAGTAAAACTGTATATGAAATCCTGAAGAGACCAGAAGTCAAGTTAGAAGAAATACTAAAGGTTATTTCTTTCGAACTTGATATAGAAGATAGAAAGCTTCTGGAAGAGATCTTAGAAGAAGTTGAAATCGAAGTTAAGTACGAAGGCTACATAAAGAGACAGCTTGAGGAGGTTAAGAGGTTCAGAAAACTTGAGAATGTTAAGATCCCGCCAGATTTTGATTATGATATCGTTCCTATTTCAACAGAGGAGAAACAGAAGCTGAAAGAGATGAAACCGTTAACACTTGGACAAGCTGCAAGGCTTGAAGGGATAAGACCTGCCTCAATTCCGATACTTGCCATCTACATAGAGAAGTGGAAAAAAGGAGAGCTAAAACGTGAGTCTTGAGAGACTGAAGGAGCTCTGTAAACTCAACAGTATAGAGTTATCAGAAAAGCAGTACGAGAAGTTTGAAAGGTACAGGGATCTCCTCAAAAAGTGGGGAAAGAGGATTAATATAACCTCCATCCTCAACGATAAGGAAATTGAAGAAAAGCACTTCTTTGACTCTCTCCTTGGACTAAAAGCCCTTGAAATCTATGGTTTCGACTATCATAACAAACATCTCGGAGACGTCGGTTCCGGAGGAGGATTTCCTGGAGTTCCACTGGCAATAGCTATTCAGGATTCAACCTTCGACCTCATTGAATCCCGACACAAAAGGTGCGTCTTTTTAGAACAGGTAAAGAGAGAGTTAAAACTTTCAAACGTTAAGGTTCTCTGCTCGAGAGTTGAATCTGTGGATGGAAATTACGACATGCTCTTAATGAGAGCCGTTGAGGATCCTATCGAAGCTATAGAAATAACAAAGCACCTACTCGAAAAAGGAGCTATCCTTTGCATATATAGAGGAAAAGAACGGTTTTCTCAAAAACTCCCTGGTTATCAAATAGAAGAAATTTCCTTTGAACCAGTAGGATTTGCTTTTAAGAGACACTTTCTCTTTATCAGAAAAGTTAAACCATAACTAACTTTATTTTAAATACTTCTTTAAAATCATCCTTAACCTTTAGCGTAATGTTCTGCCTAACTCTAAACCTTCTCCAGTTAAGGTTAACACCAACTGGAATGGCGTTTGTTCCACCTGAGCCGCTAAAGGAGAGAAACTCAACTTCACTTTTAGATGGGATTCTTATGGTCTTATTAGAAGAAACAAGGATTTCCCTACCGTTTATCCTTAAATTTGCTGTATAAATTCTTTTCTCATTCAAAATTTTTTCACAATTTTCAATTAAGGTATCAAAGTTGGGTTTTATTTCAACATTGAAAATTTTAAAAAACTCTTTCAACATCAAAAGATGAATCTTAACCTTTGTTTCGAGATCGGGAAGTTGCTTTGAAGCTTCAAGACAGTAAGCTTGAGTGCTACATTTTGAAAGACAGTAATAAGTTAAGGAACGTCTTTGCTCAGGATGTTTCGTGTTCTTTGAGAAGGTGTGAGTATTAAAAACAGGAATTTTCCATCTTCTATTCTTAATTTTACTGTTTACTTCATTAGCAACAGTTCTTGCAGTCTTCCCAAGTTCAAAATTCTTATATCTTTCCTCATCTATTACTATACACTGCCCCCAAAATTTCTTGTTTAGAGCGTGAAATCCAAAGCCATCGTGGAGTGAAAGAACAACGTCAGGTTTTACCTCTTTTATAAGTCTTTTAAGTCCAACAACATAAGGATAGTCAGGGTCTTTTTTAGAAATTTCTGCAAATTTTCTATTCATATCTCCATTGTAACCTCTGACATTAGCAAGAATAGAGATAAAATTACTTCGTGGAGCAATAAAGAGTTCCCCTCTTTCCACTTCAACCTGTCTCAAAATCTCTGCTGCCTTGTAGGCTCCGGGTTCGTTTCCGTGGACTCCTCCTACAAGAAGAATCTTTCCTCCACGTTTTTTTCCCTGTTTATAAACAGTCTGAAACTTTATCTCCGGCAAAACAATGTGAATTCCTCCTCCCGTAGCTCCAAAAGCACTTTCTGAGAAAGGAAGCAAAAGAGTGGAACTTAGAACCCCTCTTACAAACTCTCTTCTCCCAAGATTTTCCATTGCTTTCCTTCTTTAATTACATAAAGTAATTTTTTTCCTTTAGAATTAAAATTGTTAGATTTGTAGTCGAGGTCAAGACTTACAACATAAATGTTACCAAATTCTAATAATCTTCCGTCTTTTGATATGGAAATATTGGAAATGTTAATCTTTATCCACTTTTTCTGGCTTGTAACTCTTTTCTTGTGCTTTACCCATTCTCTATAACCACCATTTTTCCATACAAAATGCTTAGAGTACAGAGACAGGTACTCCTCAATATTCTTAGGAGTGTCTTCCCAAGCTTTTTTCCATCTCAAGACAAAGTCAAGGAGAGACTTTTGCTCATCTATATAACTTTCTTTTGTAGAGTAACTAAGTTCCGATACAACTATTACGGGAGTTAACCTTGGTTTTATGATTTTCCTCAATTCCTCAAGATATTCATTTCTCAAAGCTATACAGCCATTTGTACTGTGTGGAGGTCTGTTTGGATTATCTGTTCCATGAATCCAAATTCCGTGACCGTTTCTTTTGAGAATTTTTCTGTCAAGAATGTTGGGATAGTTCAAAGGATAGGCTCCTATTCCGTACATCTTCGGCAGATTAGTTCTCCAGTAGAGAGGGAAGTAGATCCCTTCTGGAGTTCTGAGATCCCCTTCTTCTAATTTATCTCCCGGTCTCTTTCCTGTTATGCAAGGGAATTTCTTTTCAATGTATGGTACACCTTTGTTGATTCCCACCACATAGAGAATCTCCCTTGTTTTATCAACAACAATCGCCTTTGTCGATTCAGGAAGGAGAAGAACGTTAGACACTATCTTCTTAGGGTAGAGTCCTTTGAGGAGTTCCTTTGCTTTCTCATCTTTCCCGGCATAGAAAAGCAAAAGAACTTGAAGCTTTATTCTCTCTTCTTGAGGCAGCTTATCTATTTCTCTTAGTATCTCATCAGGACTTAAAATCCCTATCTTATTGATAAGCTCGTCAAGACTTCCACCTCTAACGGAAGAAAAAGAAAGTAAGAAAACCAGCACGAAAAGAATTATTCCCCGCATTCAGCTCTCCAACGTCTGAATTTGGGGAATTTTATCATTAAATAATCGAACTAAGCTCGTCCACGATCTCCTCAACATCTTTTTTACAAACCTCTTTTCTCGTTGCAAAGTCCTCTATTCGACCAGAAAGCCAGAAGAGATACTGGGCACTTTTGAAGTTTTCCTCGATTTTTCCTCTCATCACAGGTCTGAAATAACCGATAGGCCTTGACCAGAGTGTTACATCTTCTGAGTTACACTTTTCGCACTTTGTTTTTCTACCAACCATCTTGTGACCACATGAGTTACACGTTGTCAGAAATGGTGTCTTTGTCAGGTACTGGATCGGAAAGTTCCTTATTATCCCGAAAATGAGCTTTTCCTGTTCCTCCGGTTTCATTTCTTCAGCGGTGAAGATATGGAAAATGCTTCCTCCCGTTGCGTAGGATTGAAAATGGGAATTCACATCTATCTGCTTCAGTAAATCTCCTTCTTGAAATGGAGCCTGAAAGCCTGAAGTCAAAAAAACCCTTCTGGATGACGGATCACCATTAACGTAAATTCTGGCCTTTACTTTCTTAGTAACTTCCATCTTCCACCCCTACCAGATCAAACAATTTTTCACCGAATTTAACAATAGACTCTTTTATAAAGAGGTTCAAGTATGGATCTTTGGAGATTTTATAATCTTTCTCACCATTCAAAACATCAGCTATGGCATTTGCAAATTGTAGATCTTTTTCTGCCATTTTGCACGCTGCATTCTCACTGGGAGCATACTCAAGAGAGTAGAGCACTTTGTCTCTTTCCATAAATTGTTGAAGTTTTTCGTAAAAATACTGAGCTATCTGGTGAGCATATTCCTTTGCTTCATCGTTGAAGAGCCCACCTTTGAAACCTGCATTCACCATTCCTTCATGGACTCCAACAATAGAAAAGATGTTAAACAGAGAACGATCATCTTTTTGATAATATGAGAGATAAGAGAAAAGATCGTTCCAGTGTTTTCTGAGCCACTTTCTCTTTCTCTGTAGAGCTCTTGCTCCCACGTCCATCGTATAATCAATCATTCTCTTTAGAAACTCAAAATCATCCTTAGCAAGGAATAGTAATCTGTTCATGTTGATCGCATATACACCGATTCCTCCAACGCCACTTCCGGAGTGAAAAGGATTTGAACCTGTAACTGCTTCTACTTGGGAAATGTTAAACAACATTCTGCAACAGTTAGAATAGATCATTCCTTCGTCAAAAGGCTTTATGTAAGGGTTTTTCTGTTTGTAGATTGAGGGTTTTTCAAAGGGCTCTCTCAGATAGTTCTGGACGTAGAATCCTCCGAAGTACTCACTCCCTCTTAAAAGTAACTTCCATGCAGGATTATTCCTGTCAAAGTCTTCAGTAATATTCACAGTTATGAGCGGAAAAGTGAAGGGATTACCGTCAGCATCTCCCTTCCTCATCGCTTTTATAAAGGCTGTGTTTATCCTATCAAAGTAGTGGGAAGGAATTTGATTGTAAGTAATGTTTAAGAACTTTCCGGCATAGACTACAGGCTCATACTTGAGTCTGCTGTTGGGTTTCCCAAAATCTAAGGTGATGTTTGAAAATGGAGAGTTTCCACTTCTGAACGGCAGGTTAATGTTGTAGAGAAACTCTTGCCAGAGGTTTTCAAGGTCATAGTCTGAGTAGCTTTTTTTCCCTTCCTTTTCAAGGTGATAGAGGTATCCAGCAGCAACTGTTGAGAGGTCGTTAAGGGAAGTTGCTCCCGAAACTTCCTGAGCTATAAGACAGATGAGGTTCGCACACTGCATGAAGAGTGTTTCAAGTCTCTTTGGAGGAGCAGCCCTTCTCTCATTCTTAGCGTTACTTCTAAGTCCATAGAACGCAATATCTTTGGCCGATAGACCAATACAGTAAGCACTGAGACGGTATGTTTGATGGTGATATGCCCACCCCTCTTCGTGGTGAACTCTTACAGGAAGTCCTCTATAGATAACCTCAAAGAGGTAATCTTTCATTACCTCGCCAGTTACAACGTGCTCTAAGACAGGAACACCTCTAACAAAGTTGGCATTATTCCTGGAGATGTCATCATTCTCGATGAAAAGATCGATGAGCTTAAAGTACTTGTTTGTCATATCTATCCCTCCACAGGGTAAAACGGATTGAACTGATGTGGGAGGGATTCTAACAATTTTCTAAGTTCGTTCTTGTCTTCTGGTAATAGTAGAGGATACTCCACCGTTCGGAAGATTGTGTAGGGAAGAGAGTATTTCCTTATTATCTCTATTGTTATTTTTAGTTTTTTAGAATAATCATAAATAACTGCATTATCTAAATCAGATTTTGTAAAGAGTATTGTTTTAAAGCGTTCCAGTTCCTGAGGGGTATACTCATCCTTGATGGGGATCTTTACATCAACGGCGAAACCGTCAACCAATCTTTCTTCTATTAGCTGCTGAACTACTTCAGGGTTTGTTCCATTTGTATCAACTCTGACTGGAAAGCCAAGAGATTTAATGAAGTTTAATCCTTCTTTTAAATTCTTCTCAAGGGTTGGCTCTCCACCGGAGATGATTATCAATTCTACTCCAAGGAGTTTAAGCATTGAAAGTTTTTCTTCTAACTTCTGATAGGTTATCTTTTCCTTTTTCTCGCTATATGCATGACGGTTGTGACACTGGTAACAGTTAAGGTTACAAAGATCTATTTCTGTGTAGAGAACAGCAGACTGAATACCAGGGTGATCTCTGAAGGTAACCGGAATATCAACATCGAGGAAGGGGGAGACCCCCATCAGGCCTCCCTCAATCCATTGGCAACAGTTAACATATTCTTGAGAGCTGGAATCACCTCTTCCCATCTCCTGGTCTTGAGACCACAATCGGGGTTGATCCAGAAGTTCTCTTTTGTAATAACCCTTAAAGCTCTTTCTACAATCTCTATCATCTCCTCAGAAACTGGAACATAAGGGGAGTGAATATCCCAGATTCCAAGCCCTATCTGTCTATCAAAGTTTACCTTCTCGAATGTTTCTATGATATCACCTTTTGACCTTGATGCCTCGATCGAAATCACATCAAAGTCCATGTCTATTATGTAATCTATTATCTCTCCAAACTCAGAATAGCACATGTGAGTATGAATCTGTGTTTCAGGTTTAACTGAAGAGTGGCAGAGTCTGAATGACTTAATAGCCCAGTCGAAGTACTCCTCCCAGTTTCTCTTCTTGATTGGAGCTTTTTCCCTGATGGCCGGTTCATCAATCTGAACAATCTTAATTCCAGCCTCTTCGTAATCCTTTATCTCGTCTTTAAGAGCAAGTGCTATCTGATAGGCAACTTCTGATGTTGGAATGTCTTCCCGCACAAAACTCCAGGCGATGATTGTCACAGGACCTGTAAGCATCCCCTTGACAGGTTTTTCTGTTAAGCTTTGAGCAAAAGTTATCTCATCAATTGTCATCTTTCCGTCTCTTTCAACGTCTCCGTAGATGATAGGTGGACGATAACACCTGGTTCCATAGGAGATTATCCAGCCATTTCCGGTTGTCGCAATTCCCTTCATCTTTTCGGCAAAGAACTCAACCATGTCTGTCCTTTCAAACTCACCGTGGACAAAGACATCAAGGTCAAGGTCTTCCTGAATCCGAATAGCTTTTGCAATCTCTCCCCTAATAAACGTTTTATAGTCTTCCTCAGAAAGTCTTCCCTTCCTGTAGAGAAGCCTTACCCTTCTAACTTCCTCTGTCTGTGGAAAACTTCCAATTGTTGTTGTCGGGAAGAGAGGCAGGTTGAGAACTTCCTGCTGTTTCTTGATTCTCTCTTTATATTCCGGCTTTCTGATAAAGTCCTCTTCTCTCAGGTTCTTAACCCGCTCTCTAACAGATGGAATCTCTCCAAAGGAGCTTCCGATTCCAGAAATCCACTTTCTTGCCTCTTCTTCATCTCCTGAAAGAACTTGAGAAATTAACTGGAGCTCCTTCAGTTTTTCTTCTGCGAAAGCTACTTTCTTTAGGAGTTCTTCTGGAAGCGTTGCTCCTGCAAGGCTTACAGGAAGATGGAATAGCGGTGCAGCATTTGTTATGACGACATCAAACTTCTCTGAAAGCTCCTTAATCAGTTCAGCTATCTTAAAGAGGTCATTCCTCCAGACATTTCTGCCGTCAACAACACCAGCAAAAAGTCTTTTCCCTTTAGGGTCAATCTCTTTAAGCTGTGCGAGATTCTCACCCCTGTCGTGAACAAGGTCAACACCAATACCAGAAACTGGAAGGTCAAAAAGTTTCTGGAGGTTGTCAACGCTATCGTAGTAGGTAAAGAGATTTATTTCAGCATTGGCGTTCTCAAAAGCCTTGTAAGCCTCTTCTAACAGCTTCCACTCTTCATCTGCTAATTCCATAACAAGAGCTGGATCCTCAAGGTGAACAGACTTAAAACCTCTTTCGTTTATGTACTGGACAAACTTTTCTGTAAGTTCCTTTAGAGCCTCTCCAAAAGACTCTTCTGGAAGATTCTTGGATAGCTTGAGGAACGTAAACGGAGCTATGAGGTGAACGTTCTCCGTTGCTCCTTCGTGTCTGTCCCAGACCGGTTTTGAGACTTTGAATTCAGGCTTTTTTCCTTCAAAGTCTGGAACTAAGTAGTGGTAGTTTGTGTTAAACCACTTTGTCATCTCAAGGGCATTCTTACCCCTACAGAGGTTGAAGTACTCCTCAAGAGTCTCTGTCTCGTAGACTCCAAAGAGGAGCGCAACGTCCAGCATTGGATCGTAGAGGGTCATTTCACCCTGAGGGTGAGCATCCACGTACTTTCTGTACGTCTCCTCCCTCTTTTTATTGAGCTCCTTGATGCCGGTTAGGAGCTCTTCTTCTGTTACTCTCTGGCTCCAGTACCCTTCAATGAGCCTTTTGAACTCTCTCTGTTTCCCCAGTCTGGGGAAACCGTAAGCGTACGTTTTCATTTCTCTACCTCCTGCGGTGTTTTGTTTTAAACACCTGCAGGAAGCTCTAAGGCGGGAAAAGAAAAAGGAATCCCCTCTTCTTTCCCGCGCCCCGAACCCCCGCAGGACGCGAAGGGGCAGGTATTTCACCTACCCATCACGGGCCGGTCTCCCGGCTCGCAGGGCTTAAACAGGCTTTAACCTTCCCGGAAAGGGAGCTTCTCACCCACACTCTCCAGTGGTTAAAGCCCAGCAATCTCCCTGCTCACGGTTGCGAGGACAGCGCCGGACTTTCACCGGACTTCCCGTTCACCCGTGACGAGGTCAATTTTAGGAATTTTGGAATTTTTGGCAAATTTCTTGTTATACAATTTGCAGTAATGGAAATCGGAGGTAGCAATGAAGATAAAGGTTACCGACGGGAAAATTTACATGGAGTTTGAAAACGGCGATGAAGCCTTTATTACCTTTGGAATTGAAGAAAAGAAGAAGGTTATTGTTGTCAGCACAACTTACGTTCCGGAAAGTCAGAGGGGTAAAGGAATAGCTGGAAAGCTTTCTGCAAAACTTGTTGAGTATGCTGAAGATAACGGCTACAAAATCTATCCTCTATGCTCCTATACACAGAAGTACCTTGAAAGAAAAAGACCAGATCTCATAGCCCAATAGGAGAATTCATGGAAGCTGTCATTACAACCGATAGAAAACCAACTCCCGAAATGATAGAAGAAGCAAAACGGCTCGCCGAAAAGTTTAACACCACCTATGTCAAAAGACGCCACAGAACCATCGAGTCGATAAAGAAAGAATTCGAAAAGAATGTTCTCGTTGTTGGAAAGGATTTAAATCTCACACTCCATACTCTCTCCGGTAAAAAACTCTTCTTCCATCCAGGTCTTTTTAAGATAAGGCTCCTCAATTACATTGCAACAGGCCATGAAGCAATGATTGAGGCAATGGATCTGAAGGAAGGAGAAACGGTACTTGACTGCAACCTTGGACTTGCCCAGGATGCTCTACTTGCAGCTTTTGTTTCAAAGAGGGAAATTTTAGGAGTTGAAAAGGATCCTGTGATCTACGAGATAGTAAGAAGGGGGCTTGAAAGATACAAACCGGAAGGGAAACTCAAAGTTGCGGAATTTGCTTTTAAGTTGATTAAGCCCACCAATGCAGATAACTATGAATTCCTAAAAAACCAGCCAGACAAATCATTTGATGTCGTTTACTTCTCTCCAATGTTCATAAAACCAAAATGGCACTGTGATGTTATGGCCCCTTTTAGAGAGGTGGCCGTAAAGGATTTTGTTTCCTTAGAAACTCTAAAAGAGGCAGAGAGAGTTGCGCGGAAAAGGGTAGTCATAAAGGTAAACAAAGGCGTAAAGGAACTATTTCCCTACCTTTCAGACTACAATCTTCAATCCAGTTCCACAAATGTTGAATATCTCTACAAAATTTTGTAGGGGGATGTAACGGAATCTGTGTCTCCCCCTTTAAGTATGTAGATTACTTGAAAGGACTAACAATTCCAATATGAAATGTTTAATAAAATTCTTGTTTTTAAAAGAAACCAGAGACAGAAAATTTAAGTGGTAACAGCACTGCCAGTAAGTAGGATCCATCTACTATCCCCTTACATGTCTAAAATTTACTATTGAAGCAGGAACCCATATCCAATCTGGAGGAGAGATGAAAAAGATCACTGTCGTTAAGAGAAAAGGTGTTAGAGAACCTCTTAACATAGAAAAGATAAGGAAGGTCATAAACTGGGCAGCGAAAGGACTAAACATAAACACCCTAAAACTGGAGGCAAAGCTCAAACTTCACTTCTTTGATGGAATTACAACCAGACAGATTCATGAATCCGTTGTGAATACAGCTCTCCAACTCACAACTCCAGAAGAACCAGACTGGAGAATACTTGCCGGAAGGCTCTTTATCTTTAACCTCTACAAAGAAGTCTCTATCAGAAGGGGAACTTCAAAACTCGCTTACGTTGGTGGTGGTAAAGAGTATTTAAAGGTTGTAAAAGATCTTGTAGAAAAGGGACTTTATACTGACGAAATTCTTAAAAGTTACTCAGAAGAAGAGCTCATTGAGGCTGGAGACTATCTAAAACTTGAGTATGACTTTCTCTACGACTATGCAGGAGCAAATCTCCTTGCCAAGCGCTATCTCTGTATATATGAGGACTTCCCGATTGAACTTCCTCAGGAAATGTACATGTCCATTGCTCTCATGCTCGCAAAAAATGAACCGAAAGAAACAAGACTCAAAACTGCTAAAAGATTCTATGACCTGATTGCTGGAAAGAAGCTCTCCCTTGCAACGCCAATCCTCATTAACCTCAGACGTCCAAATGGAAACCTCTCCTCCTGTTTCATTACAGCGATGGATGATAACCTTGATTCAATTATGTACACAGCAAACCAGGTTGCCCAGATATCAAAGAGAGCTGGAGGTGTTGGGGTTAATCTCTCAAGAATCAGAGCTCAGGGCTCCTGGATTAAAAAGGTCTTCGGCGCAAGTGGTGGTGTTGTTCCATGGATAAGAATCCTGAACGATATAGCCGTAGCGGTAAACCAGGAAGGCAAAAGAGCTGGTGCCGTTACCGTTGCCCTTGACGTCTGGCATCTCGATATCTTCGATTTTCTTGAACTAAAGACAGAGAATGGTGATCTGAGAAGAAAAGCTTTCGACATTTTCCCACAGGTGGTCATTCCAGATCTTTTCATGGAGAGGGTTAAGTACGACCAGGATTGGCTTCTTGTTGATCCTTATGAAGTCGAAAAGAAGTTCGGATTTAAGCTCTATGAACTCTGGGGAGATGAGTTTGAGAAGGCTTACATGCAGATTGAAAACGAGAGCTCTAAACTGAAGCTGAAAAAGAAAGTAAGAGCCAAAGAGCTCCTGAAAGAGATTCTGAAAACTCAGGTTGCCACAGGTCTCCCCTATATATTTTTCAAGGATACTGCAAACAGACTAAACCCTCTCAAGCACGACGGCTATATTGGAAATGGAAATCTCTGTATGGAGAGCTTCTCAAACTTTAAGCCATCTAAAAGCTTCAAGACCTACATGAAGGATGGAAAGGTTATCAGTGAAGTTGAAGAACCGGGACTTGTTCACACCTGTAACCTCCTCTCAATAAATCTTGCAAACATAGAGAACGATGAGGAACTGGAAGAAGCTGTAAGAACTGCCGTTAGAATTCTTGACAACACAATAGAGCTTACAGCTCCTCCAATCCTTGAAAGCAAGCTCCACAACGACAAATACAGAACAATCGGAATTGGAACACTCGGACTTGCAGATTATCTTGCAAAGAGAGAAATACCTTACGGCAGACAATCCCTCGACGTAATAGATGAACTCTACGAGAAGATAGCCTACTACGGAATTGATGAAAGCATAAATCTTGCAAAAGAGAGAGGAAAATTCCCTGCTTATGAAGGATCAGACTGGAGTAGGGGAATAATCATTGGCAAGAACAGAGAATACCTTTCAGAAAAGACAAATCTAAAGGAAAAGTGGCTGAGTCTCTTAGAAAAGCTTGAAAAGTATGGCATCAGAAATGGCCAGCTCTTTGCAATAGCCCCAAACACGAGCTCTGGACTTCTTCAGGGAGCAACTCCTGGAGTTTTGCCACCGTTCAGCAGGTTCTACATCGACAAGAACCAGAAACAGGCTGTACCAATATGCCCTCCATACCTACGGGAGAGATTCTGGTTCTACAGAGAGAGCAAATACATGGATCAGAAAGAAGTTGTAGAGGTCATCTCAACAATCCAGAAGTGGGTCGATAGTGGAATTAGCATGGAACTCCTCTTCAACCTCAACCTTGGAATAAGAGCAAAAGACATATACGAAACCGTCATGTACGCATGGGAAAAAGGTGTCAAAACAATCTACTACATCAGAACTGTTCAGAAGGACAGCGAGGCAGAGCTCTCAAAGAAAGATGAATGCATAGCCTGTGCAAATTAACTAAAACCGATCTTACTGTGAACCATTTTATGGAGGTAACAATGTCTGACATAAGAAAAGAACTCTTGAAACCAAGACCTATCTTTAATCCAGAAGGAAACGACGATCCTGCAAAACTGGGAATCCTTTACGGTGACACAACAAACATTTTTAACCTTAACGTTATAAAGTACGAATGGGCACCAAAGCTCTACAGGGTCATGATGGCAAACTTTTGGATTCCTGAGACAGTTGACCTGACTCAGGACGTTCAGGATTACAAAGAGTTAACAGACGATGAAAGACAGGCTTACGATGAAATCCTCTCCTTCTTAGTCTTTCTTGATTCCATTCAGACAACAAACATCCCAAACATTGCAGCTTACGTGAAAGCACCCGAGATAACAATTGACCTCTCCATCCACGCCTACCAGGAAGCAATTCACTCCCAGAGCTACGGTTACACAATAGAATCTGTTGTTCCTCCAGAACACAGGGAAGAGGTCTATTACTGGTGGAGAAAAGACCCTATACTCTTTGAAAGGAACAAGTACATAGCCGATATCTACCAGAAGTTCCTTGAAGAACCAACAATGGAAAACTACGGAGAAGTTCTCGTTGGAAACTATCTCCTTGAAGGACTTTACTTCTACAACGGTTTTATGTTCTTCTACAACCTTGCATCTCGTAATCTCATGCAGGGAACAGCAGACATAATCCGTTATATTAACAGGGACGAACTGACTCACGTCATTCTCTTCGAACACTTCATGAAAGATTTGACAGATGAAAACTTCAAGAAGTACCTGCCGAAAGACAAAATCTATGAGATGTTCAAGATTGCAGTTGATCAGGAACAGAGGTTCAGCAAAAAGGTTATTGGAAATAAGATCCTTGGAATGAACGAAAAGTCCATTGAGGATTACACATACTACATCGCAAATAAGAGGCTAAAAGCTCTCGGACTTGAACCCATATTCCCCGACAGACCAAACCCTTATGAGCACCTTGAAAGAATAGCTGATACAGGTGGAGAAGGAAACGTCAGGGCAAACTTCTTTGAGGCAACTGTTACCTCTTATAACCAGGCAAGCGCCGTTGAGGGATGGGATGAAATTTAGGGGAGAAAGTCTCTCCCCTTTTTACAGTTGAACAATGTTAACGTGTGACAGCAACTCTCTTACCCTTTCAGGCTTACAGAGCTTCACTCCTTCTTCCATAACCGTTGCAGTTCCACAGGCCACACCAAATCGCAAAGCCTCTTCCAATTTTTCTCCTCTATGAAGTGCAAATATAAACCCGCCCACCAGGGAATCACCAGCACCAACGGTATTAGCAACTTCAACTTTTGGAGGAATTACCCTTAAAACTCTTTCCTTTGTTGCACAGATTACCCCATATTCTCCAAGAGACACTATCACTACGTCAACACCCCTCCTCACAATCTCTTTTGACGCTTCAACTATCTCATCAATCGAGTAAAGAGGTCTTCCTACCAGTCTTTCAAGTTCATGTTTGTTAGGCTTTATTGCAAATGGAGCTTCAGCAACAGCTTTCTTCAGAATTTCACCATCTGCATCTACAAGTACTCTGGTTCTTGTTCTTTCATAGTTCTTTATAATTGCGGCGTAAAACGTATCTGGCAATCCCGGAGGAACACTGCCACCTAAGATAAGATAGTCCGGTTCTAAATCTTTACAGACTGCATAGTGGAGCTTTTTAATTTCTTCTCTCTTTAACTTAGCACCCCTTGCTGCTATCAGAATATGCTTTCCCTTGTCCTTCTGCTCTAAAATTGTGTTAACTCTCGTTTCATTATCCACTTCAACAATAATGCATCCAACTTCTTCTTTCTCAAGAAGCTTTTTTACACACTTACCAATACAACCACCCAGAGGAACAACTAAATGGGGATTTTCTTCAAATCTTGCAACAACCCTTGCTGCATTAACCCCCTTCCCACCAGGAGAGAGGAATGGATTTTCGACTCTATTTGTATCATCTTCTTTTAAAACTCCTGTGTAATAATAGACGTCAAGACAGGGATTTGGACAGACCGAAAGTATCATCTCCCCTCCAAGATTATGACAGTTCTTATTTAGAAGTTTATAAAATAAACTTCAAATCACCAGCTTTTTTTTAAAAAAAAGTACATGATTAAGAATATGCAGGCAGCTTAATGGAAAGTTTGAGACATAGACCAAGAAGGAGTTGTATGAGAAGATTATGATTGCTTTATTAAAAGGGCTTCCTCAAAGGGAAGCCCTTTATTTTTTTCTTATTTCTTCAACTACAACTCTCTTTCAACCTGTTCTGTCGTATAGCACTCAATAATATCACCAACTTTAATGTCATTGAAGTTTTCAAGTCCTATACCACATTCGTAGCCAGCCTGAACTTCTCTGACATCATCTTTAAACCTTTTGAGGGACGCAATCTTACCTTCGTAAACAACCACACCGTCTCTGACAAGTCTAACGTTTGCATTTCTTCTGATGACTCCATCTCTTACGTAACAACCGGCAACAGTTCCAACTTTCGGAACTTTAAATGTTGCCCTAACTTCAGCAGAACCGAGGTAAACCTCTTTCTCCTCTGGAGTGAGGAGACCCTGCATAGCCTTCTTAACTTCATCAACAATATCGTAGATAACTCTGTAAGTTCTTACGTCAACTTTTTCTTTCTCCGCAGCTTTCCTTGCGGAAGAATCAGGTCTTACGTTAAACCCTACAACGATTGCGTTAGAAGCAGCAGCAAGCATAATGTCGTTCTCTGTTATTGGACCAACACCAGCATGGATTATTCTGACTTTTACTTCATCTGTTGAAAGTTCCTCGAGTGATTTCCTGATAGCTTCTATAGAACCCTGAGCATCAGCTTTAAGAACAATGTTGAGCTCCTTAACTTCTCCCTGCTGCATCTGAGAGAATAGCTCCTCAAGGGAAACTCTCTTCTCTTTCTCAAGGGCAGACTCTCTTGCCAGCTCCTGCCTCTTCTCTGCAATCTTCCTTGCTGTCTTTTCATCTTTAACAACGTAGAACTTGTCACCGGCTAGCGGAACACCATCAAGACCAAGGACTTCAACAGGTATTGAAGGTCCTGCTTCCTTAACAGGATTTCCTTTATCATCAAACATTGCTCTTATTTTTCCGGCATAAAGACCTGCAACAACAGCATCTCCCGCCTTTAGGGTTCCACTCTGAACGAGGAATGTGGCAACAGGACCTCTCTTCTTATCAAGCTTTGCTTCAAGAACAACGCCACGAGCACTTTTTTCTGGATTTGCCTTGAGTTCCATAAGCTCTGCCTGAAGAGCTATCATTTCAAGGAGCTCATCAACTCCCTGACCGGTCTTCGCAGAGACCGGAACCATTACAGTATCGCCACCCCAGTCTTCTGCAATGAGGCCATGCTGTGTAAGCTCTTGCTTAACCCTATCTGGATTCGCTCCTGGTTTATCAATCTTGTTGATTGCAACAATTATTGGAACACCAGCAGCCTTGGCGTGGTTTATAGCCTCAACAGTCTGTGGCATTACACCGTCATCGGCTGCAACAACAAGAACAGCAATATCTGTTACCTGAGCTCCCCTTGCCCTCATTGCAGTGAAGGCTTCGTGACCGGGAGTATCAAGGAAAACGAGCCTCTTCTTACCTTCGCTTGTATCAACCTCTACAACAGAAGCACCAATGTGCTGGGTGATTCCTCCAGCCTCTCTTTCAGCAACTTTTGTTTTCCTTATGTAATCAAGGAGAGTTGTCTTTCCGTGGTCAACGTGCCCCATAACTGTAATGATCGGAGGACGGGGCTTGAGATCCTCCTCTCTATCTGGTGCTTCTTCAAGTTCTTTCTCGAGGAGAGCTTCTTCTTCCTCTTCACCCTCAAGCTTGACAACTTTACCGTACTTTTCAGCAACCTTTGCAGCTGTTTCAAAATCTATTGGTTGATTTATTGCAATAAACTTTCCAAGTGCAATTAAATCCTGAAGAAGCTGATTGGGTTCTATACCAAGTTTCTCAGCAAACTCTCTTGCTGAGATTACCTCAGGTATAACAACAGTTCTGGCTCTCTCTTCTTCTTCGATGAGCCTTTGAAGCTGTTCCTCTTCCGAGAGCTCCTCAAAAGGAATCTCCTCTTTAACCTCTTCCTTCTTTTTCTTTTTACGCTTTTTCTTCTTGGCTCTGTTTTTCTCCTCGATTTTTCTCATGAGCTCTTCAAACTTCTTCTGATCCTCAAGCTCCTTCTTCTCTCTTTTCTTCTCAGCAAGAATTTCTTCTGCAGTTTTTGGTTTTTCTCTTTCTCTACCCTCTTTCGTAGAAGCAACTAGTTTTTCAAGCTGCTCCCTTGTTACTTTTTCCTCTACAGGCTTTTGCTTTTCTTCTCTTCTTGGTCTTTCTGGTTTCTCTTTTCTTCTTGGAGGTCTTCCCTCTCTACCTTCTACTTTCTCTCCACGTCTTTCCTCTTCACGTTTCCTAAAAGGCTTCCTTCTCCTACGTCTTCTCCTTGCAAGCTCTTCAGGAGAAAGAATCCTCACATCGGATCTTCTTTTTGGTTTCTCCTCTCTTTTCTCTTCCTTTTTCTCTGCTACTACTTCTTCTCTTTCTTGCTGCTCTTCTCTCTTCTCAGGTTTCTCCTCTGTCTCTACCTGAACAATTTTCTCCGGCTTCACTTTTGGAGAAACTTCATCTTCTGCTTTAGCCTCAACTTCCTCTGCTCTTTCCTCTACAAGTACGGGCTCCTCCATCTTCTTCTCAGTAGCAGCAGGCTCCGAAACCTCTACTCGAACAGGCTTGATAAACTCTTTAACAAGCATAACCTGTTTCTCATCAAGTCCAGAGTGAATACTTTTAACCTGTATATCAAGCTCCTCACGAAGCTTTTTAATTAACTCCTTTGATGACATACCAAGCTCTTTTGCAAGCTGGTGAACTCTTACCTTCGCCAAAACGAAACCTCCATCTCTAAACGGTTAGAAACTTCAACATAAATATAAACAGCAGGCGAATTATAGCAATAATTCAAATCAAAAGGCATCCTTTACGTGTTCTATCTCAAACCTCCCATCCCTTTCAACTATCCCAACAACATCAAACCTAACAGAATCATAAGGAATCTTTGTCTCAGAAAGAAATTTGAGAGCAGTCTTTCTGATTTTTCCCTGTTTCCTGTAATCCACCGATTCGAGAGGATTAACCTGAAAGTCTTCAGATCTGAAACGGACTTCAACGAAAACAAGAATTTTCTGAGCTTCATCAAAAGCGATAATGTCAATCTCTCCGAAGAAGCTCCTGTAGTTTTTCCTGATAATAGAGTAGCCTTTCTTCAATAGACACCGGGAAGCTATCTTCTCCCCCTGTTTGCCTCTCTCCCTTCTCTCTGACCCTTCCAAAACTCCTCCTGTGAATGGGAGAAACACCTATTTCCTCTATCCTGTCAATGTGAAATCTGGTTGGATAACCTTTATGCTTTTCAAAACCATAATCGGGAAAAACCTTAGCCAGTTCTTCCATTATAAAATCCCTGACCACTTTTGCAACCACACTGGCACAAGCACAGGAAAAACTTCTTTCGTCACCTTTGACAAGAACTAAAGACCTACCCTCAAATCCTTCTATCTCAAGTGCATCTGTAATCAGAAATTCTGGCTTAACAGAAAGAGAGAAAAGAGCTCTTTTTACTGCCAGCTTTGTCGCGTTCAGTATGTTGATTTCATCTATCTCCAGAGAATCGGCAAAACCAACACCAACAGAAATAGCCTCTTCAAAAATTCTGAAGAAGAGTTCCCTCCTCTTCTTTTCCGTTAACTTTTTTGAATCCCTAAATAAAAAAGGATTGACGTTCTGCGGGAAGATAACTGCTGCTGCCACAACAGGCCCTGCAAGAGGACCTCTTCCCGCCTCGTCAATCCCTGCTATCAGATTGAAACCTTTATCCCAGTACTCTCTTTCAAACTGAAGGATTACTTCTTGGTCATCCACTCTTTCTTCTCTTTAACCTTCGCAGCTTTACCTTTACGCTCTCTGAGGTAGTAAAGTCTTGCCCTTCTTACAATACCTCTCTTGAGAACTTCGATCTTATCTATTACCCTTGTGTTGAATGGAAATGTCCTTTCAACTCCAATTCCGTAGGAGACCTTTCTTACAGTGAAAGTTCCGTCTGTTCCAGAGCCCCTCTTCCTGATAACAACACCTTCAAAAGCCTGAATTCTCTCTTTGTCCCCTTCCTTAACCTTTACGTAAACTCTTACTGTATCTCCAGGTCTGAATTCAGGAATATCTGTCCTGGTATATTTCTCCTGAACCACTTTCATAAGTTCATCAAGTCCAGCCATAATAAAACCTCCCGATTCGTAGTAAAAGGCGAGTGCAAATTTTATGGATTTTCTGAAAAAAGTCAACAAAAATAAAAAATGGTGCGCCCGGCAGGGATCGAACCTGCGGCCTCGAGATTAGGAATCTCGCGCTCTATCCTACTGAGCTACGGGCGCACTTGCAGATTAGAAAAATATGAAAGGCAATTTCCTATGTCAACCTTGAACTATTCTCTCCTTCCCATAAACTTATATCCATAGTTTCCAAGTTTGAGTAGATTTATCGTCAAAAGTATCTGATAATCAATTGTGTTGTCGTAGTTCTTCACCCACCTATAGGAGATCCTGCCGTTCCAGCAACCTCTATTGGCTGAAAACCCGTATTCCCTTTCCCTGTCTTCAGAAAGTTTCAGGTCGTACCTCTGCTGGTAAGAGAAAGAAATAATTCTGTTTATCGGAAGAGAGAACCCCCACCGCAAATAGTTTGCATTCACCTCTTCGTCAAAATCGTAGTAGTGATTCAACCACAACGAAATCCCTATAAGATTTGCTGAAACATATGAATTCGTTTTCTTAACTTCAGCATCGTGTGGAGAGTAATAAACAGTTTCCTTCAACTTCAGCCATGAAACAGGATTTGTGTCAAGGTCCATTTTCCATAAACCCCAGGGATCTTCATCGTTGTAGAAATTGTAAAGTCCAGAAATAGATACTCTTCCCAGCCTCTCCCCTGAACGGTAAAGATAGGCTGTCAAGCCTGGAATGATTGATTTCTCTTTCTCTATCCTGTCCGAATTGTCATAAAAGGGATTATCACTCTGATTTTCATTCTCTGTAAAACGGAATTGGAGCTCTGGATTAAGAGAAAGAAGAAAATCATCTGACAGAGAATAATGAGAAGTGGTAGTAATCACATCTGTAAACTGAAATATACTTCTGTCTCCACCGTGCTGGTATTTAGTCAACAGAAACGCCCACTTCGCCGTGTTTTTTATTACACCGAAAGATTGACTAAACTTGACAGCAGGTTTTACATTCAAACGATAACCACTACCACCAGCCTTTCTATAGAAGTAGGTAAGCTCTGAATCGGTACTGAATGTGAAAGGAGTGTTCCAGACTGGAATATCGAGCAGGTAAAAGTTAACCGTAGGGAATTTCTGATATACCGTATCGGTAGAACCATCAAGGTAATCCAGATAAACTGCATTTATGTTCAAAATGGCATGCTTCCATAGCCTGGAAACAGTTATATCAGACTTTGTGTAAACCTGGGTTTTCTCCTCTATGTCAAAGCTGTCTGTGGACTTAAAGTACCTTCTGCTGTTAATCAGCTCAACGTTTCCTCTGCCGTAGAAAAAGTCAGACGGATTAAAATCATGAGAAAAAGTAAATTTCCAATCCCGTCCCTCTTCTCTATTTATCACGTAGTAGTAGAGCTTCCCTCTGTTTTTCTCTGAAAGAGCATATCTGAGCTCCCCACTTCTACTATTTCCATTTCGAAACCGCTTTTCATAGGTTAAAGTAATGTCCGCGCTTCTTCCCAGAACAATGTAGAAAGGCTGTTTGTAGATAAGCCCATCATCACTTCTGTAACCCACCTTAGGAAATAAAAAACCAGAAGTTCTCTTTTTAACTATCGGACCACTCAAATAAGGGGTAACTATGATAGGAATTTCTTTAACCCGGAAAGAAGCCCACTTACTTTTAAAGCTTTCTCCAAGCAAAACCTTAAACTCCTTTGCCTTCACAGACCAGTCAGGACAGGTATGAGAACAGGGAGTGTACACACCATCGTACGCAATCCATTCTTTTTCAGAAATTCTCTCCACTCTATCAGCTTTAATGTAGTCCGTCGGTGAAACTCTTCCTGAAACTTTTTCAAGAACCGCTCTTTTGGTGTTCAGATCATAAATCAGATTCTGACAGTGAAGCTCAACTTCCCCCTCTTTTATAACGACATTACCGGAAACCTTCAAAATCCCATTCTCCCTATCGTAAGAAGCGCTATCCCCTATGATTTCAACATTTTCATAGGTTATGACAACGTTCCCTTCAGCTGCAACTTTTACGTTTACATTACCACTCAGTTTCTCTGCAGTAATATGAACTGGTATTTCAGAGGGGAACGCACTACCAGTTAGCAATAGGAAAGCAACAATCAGAAAGAGTTTTCTCAATAACGCCTTCCCTCTTCCAGAGTTTGCATTAAATTTTATAATGAAATCATATCAGAGAGGAAATCATGAAAACCCCTGCAGAACTTATCAAAAAAATCGCCCTCCTTCAAATAGGAGCCATCTCTCTTGTCGCAGAGAAAGTAGAAAAACTGATCAAGGAGCTTGAGGAAAAAGGAAAACTATCAGAGGAAGAAGGGAAAAAGTTCATTGAGGAACTGAAAAAGAATATCCAAAAACAGAAAGAAGACCTGTTTAAAGAAGTTGGGAAGATACTTAAAGAGGTAAACATTGTAACTCGTGAAGAACTGGAACCCATAAAAAAGGAGATAGAAGAATTGAAACAAGAGATAGAAAACCTAAAGAAAAACAATAAGTGATGAATTTCCTACAGAGATTCTGGCAAATCATAGGTTACCTTTATTTTTGCACTTATGAACATCTCGCTAACTATGTTCCTAAATTTGTTATAAAAATAATTGGTTTTCTGTTTTTCTATCCATATCGATTCCTTCTCAATTACTCTCCTCCTGAAAGGCTTCGAATAGCTTTTGAAAAGTTAGGTCCTGCTTATCTAAAAGTTGGACAGCTCCTTTCAACGAGAATCGATATTCTTCCTGCCAAATACATCATGGAACTCGAGAAACTCCAGGACAGAGTCCCTCCAGAACCATTAGAAGAAATATTGAAAAGTTGTCAATATCTCAAAGAACACATAGTTGAATTTGAACGTACCCCTATTGGTTCAGGTTCTATTGCTCAAGTTCACTGGGCAAGACTAAAAGATGGAAGGGAAGTGGCCGTAAAAATACTAAGACCTAATGCAGAAGAGGTAATAAAACAGGACATAAAAGTCCTCAAGAAAACCGTAAAGCTCCTTTCAAAGTATATTCCTTTCTTCCGAGAGTTTAGAATTCCCCAGATAGTTGAAGAGTTAGAGAAAATACTCATAGGAGAACTGGACCTTACAACAGAAGCAGCTTACATGGAACTATTCAGAAAGTTCTCAAACAAGGAACCATCTCTCTACGTTCCTGAAGTTATCTGGGAACTTTCAAAAAAGAATGTACTCGTAATAGAATTTATAAATGGAAGAAAACTAAATGAGATTGATGACTTGCCCGAAGAAAGAAGGGAAAAATTGGCCAAAGACTTTGTAAGAATAGTCAACAGAACGGTTTTCGAGCTTGGAGTTTTCCACGGAGACCTTCACCCTGGGAACATCTTCCTTCTGGAAAATGGGAAGTTAGCTTTTATAGATTTTGGAATAGTGGGTAGACTATCACCTGATACTTTATCAGCATTTTTTGCCTTTTCTATAGGAGTTATGAACAAAGATCCTGACCTAATAGTTAATGCCTTGAGAAGAATTGGAGCTATTACAGAAGATATAAACGTCTCCTTACTTAAGAGGGAAATACTCATATTCCTTGACAAATACTATAACAGACCCCTTTCACAAATAGATGCTGAAAAACTTTTTTACGAAGAATTATCTGCTGCCAGAAAGTTCAAAATCATATTACCCGAAGAGCTCGTAATCCTTATGAAGACAATAGCTCATACAGAATCAATTGCAAGGCTCATATACGAAGACTTTAGACTTCCTCCACTTCTAAAACCTTACTTAAAGAAAATAGCTCCGAGAATGCTATTAGATGAAATTAAGAGAAAAACAGTAAACATCTCAATGGCCTATATTGAACTGATAGAGTCTATTCCGGAAATGATAAGTATCCCCTCCATTGAAAAAGTCTCTAAGGATAGAGATTTCTTCTGGGGAGCAGTCTTACTTGGTGGAGCAGTGGTTCTCTCCTTTGCTCCCAAACTTCTCTTAGTTTATCTCCCTGCCGTTTACGTTGCAAACCGTTTCACAAAAGATACCCAAACAAAAATTTGATATCCTTCACCAACAAAAACTGTGAACCGGAGAGAATTAATGGCTGTGTACGTTGCCCTTCTCCACTATCCTGTTTACAACAAAGAGAAAAGAGTGGTAGCAACATCTCTGACCACCCTTGACATCCATGACATTGCAAGAGCATCGAGAACTTACGGAGTAAAGAAATACTTTATTGTTCAACCAATAGAAAACCACCTCTGGCTTGCAAACAAGCTTCTCTCATTCTGGCAGGGTGGACACGGCAGGGAATATAATCCAAAAAGATGGGAAGCTCTAAAACTTGTAAAAGCCGTTCCCTACTTTGAAAATGTTCTTGAAGAGATAGAAAAAGAAGATGGAATCAAACCTAAAGTTGTCGTTACATCTGCAAGAGAATATGAAAACAGCATCTCATTTAAACATCTGAGAGAAAAAATAGAATCTGGAGAAAATGTAATAATCTGCTTCGGAACAGGATGGGGACTTACAGAAGAATTTATAAAGAGCGCAGACTACGTTTTAGAACCTATAAGAGGTGCAACTGACTACAACCACCTATCTGTCAGATCGGCAGCAGCAATAATCCTTGATAGACTCTTAGGATAGAAAGAGAGAAACAATTTCAACGTCTTCAGGGGTGGTAACTTTTATATTTCTGTAATCACCAGGAATTGCAATGACAGAGTAACCGTACTTTTCAAGGAGTGCTGAATCATCGGTCGCGAAAAAGCCTTCTTCTCTTGCTCTCTCATGACATTCAAGAAGAATCTGAAAGCTAAAGATTTGTGGAGTCTGAACCAGAATTAGACTATCCCTATTAAGAGTTTTCTTCACGAAGAAATCCCCAGGTTCTAAAGGAGAATCGACCTCTTTTACAGTTTCCTTTGGCTTTACTCCCAGAATAACTCCATCAACATCGTAATCTGAAAGAGAGATAACAAGATCCCTTATCATTACTGTTGAAATAACCGGTCTCACTCCATCGTGAATGAGAACCTCTTTTACAGGCTCAGTTATCGATTTGAGACCTCTATAAACGGAGCTCTGCCTCTCTTCTCCCCCTTTTACAACCCTAACTATTTTGGGGAACTTTTCTTTTAGCTTTTCACCAAATTCAAGATCTTCTTCAGGAAGAAGAAGGATAATACCGTGAATCAGTTCGCTTTTTTGGAAAACCTTCAAGGGGTACTCAATGAGCGGTTTTCCTTTTATTTCAAAAAACTGCTTTTTTCCGCCAAACCTTCTTCCTGAACCAGCAGCAGGAATAACGGCAAATCTCACTTTACAACCTCTTGCGGTCTTGCAAAGATTATTTTTCCTGAAGACGTTTGAAGCAGATTGTTTACAAGGACTTTCACCCTATGACCTATCAAATGCTTTGCGTTGTCAACGACAACCATCGTTCCATCATCAAGATACCCTACAGCCTGATTCTTCTCTTTGCCCTCTTTGACAAGGAAAATTACAAGCTCCTCTCCAACTGCAACAACAGGTTTAAGAGCATTTGCAAGATCATTGATATTGAGGATCTCAACTCCCTTTATCGAGGCAATCTTATTTAGATTGTAGTCCGTAGTTATCAGTTTTGCCCTCAATCTTCTTGAAAGTTCCACAAGCTTTGAATCAACATCCTTAATCCATGGAATGTCTCTTTCGTAGATTTCTACTGGAGGTTTATCCAGAGTCCTTAGCTGGGAAACCATTTCAAGACCTTTCTTCCCTTTAGTTCTTATCATCGGATCAGTGGAATCCGCAAGGGTCTGTAACTCTTCAAGAACAAATCTTGGAATGATGATTTTTCCTTCAATAAAACCTATTTTCGCTATCTCAACCACCCTACCGTCTATGAGTGCACTGGTATCGATAACCTTTGGAGTACAGTAAAGCCCCTGTTCCTCCTTAAGGAGCTCTGAAATAGGTCTGTTCCTTGTAACTTCTACAGCAGTAAAACCAAAGAGGTACGGAAGAGTTATAAATAGAATTTCCTGCAAATAAGGGAAATTTGTAAATATTGAATAGAGGGAAAGTGTAATTCCCTTTGCAATATAAAGACCTAAAAAGAAACCTGCTGAAAAAACGATAATCGTTCTAATTTTTAGCCTTTTCTTCATTACAAATTCGTAGAATAGAAAGGATGCAGCAGTAATGAAAATTCCTATTATGAGAGATTGAGTCAAAGTAAAACCGTAATTCTTAAAAATCACCATTGAAATAAAGAGGAGGAATAAGAAAAATCCTCCAAGAAACTTTGATAGTATCACGACTTCTTAACCTCTCTGAGGATTTTCCTTATCCTCTGTTTGACTTTCTTTACAGGTTCTCCTAAGGAAAGGGCTATCTCCTCAGAAAGCTTTCCAAAAGCTTCTTCAAACATTCTCTTTTCTGAGTAAGAAAGCTCCTTATCTTTTGACCTGTAAGAGAGATTCCTGACAACAGTCGCAAGCTCTTTTATATTGCCCGTTTTGAGTCTATCAACGTTAAGCCTATGTCTCACAGTCCACTTTTCACTTATGTTCGTTGGAACTTCCGATAAAAACTTAAATATTTCCTCTATATCTTCTTCAGACAGGATAGGTCTGATCCCTGAATTTTCAATACTTGCCTCAGGAACAAGAATAGACATGTTTTTTCCAATGAGAGAAATTCTAAAATATACTAACTTCTTCCCTCCCACCTCCCTTTCTTCCTTACCTTCAATAACACCTACACCATGAGGTGGACAGGCAACTTTATCTCCTACTTTGAACACTTTACACTCCTAATGGGGTTTCCTTACTGGCACCTCTCCTTTTTTGGGTTCTCCATACGGAACAGGTATATACTGAACAGCAGCCTGACCCGTAGGCTGGTAATAAAGCTCCATTAAATCGTAAACTTCCTTTGGTACTTCAGTTGAAACGTTAAGACCTAACTCTTTAATCACATCAACGGTTAACGGATAATCGTGAGTCCAGTAACCAGAAGTTAAAAGGTCTGCTATTCTTTCTGCCTTTTCCTTACTGTGCCCTTTGGCTGTAAGGATTCTAAGGATCGTATTTTTCATCTGTACCAACGACTTTTCTGCAACATCCGCTAAGATGAGCATCTCATCTTTCAGTTGGCCTTTCTTTGTCTTCAAAGCTTTCACAATTGAAGGAGCTGGAAACTGCCCAAGCTGTGGATCAAGGGGCCCCAGAACAGCATTTGGATCCATAACTATCTCATCTGCAGCAAGGGCTATCAAAGTTCCACCAGACATTGCATAGTGAGGAACTATTACTCTAACAGTACTTTTGTGCTTAACGAGAGCAGAAGCTATTTGAGTAGCAGCAAGAGCAAGTCCACCAGGAGTGTGGACTATTAAGTCTATGGGCATATCATCAGGAGTCATTCTGATTGCCCTCAGAATTCTTTCAGAATCTTCAATTGTAATGAATCGCATAAGAGGAAAACCCATAAAGGCAAGTCTCTCTTGCCTGTGAATCATTGTTATTACTCTTGATTTTCTTTTTTTCTCTATATCTCTGATGAGACGAAGTCTTGCCCATTCAAGGTTTTTCTGCTGAAAGATAGGCCAGAGGGAAAAGAAAATGATTAGAAGGAAAAACAAATCAAAGAAACTTGGACCTTGCATATAGACTCCTTATAAATCTTTATACACTATTTTACCATTATAAACTGTAAATTTCACTTTTCCTTTTAACTTTTCATTAAGAAACGGAGAGTTATAGCTCTTCGATTTAACCATCTCCTTCGTAAAAACATACTCCTCATCAGGGTCAAAAATTGCAATATTGGCTCGAGCTCCTGGTCTCAGTGTCCCTATATCCTTTTTGTTTATTATTTTCGCGGGAACCGTCGAAATTTTCTCTATGAGTTGGGAAAGTGAAATGTAACCCTCTCTAACGAGATTAAGAGACAGGGACAACATTGTCTGGAAACCAATTATCCCAAAAGGTGCTTGACAGAACTCAACCATCTTCTCATCAACTGTGTGAGGAGCGTGATCTGTTGCTATAACATCGGCAACTCCTGTTTTCAAAGCCTCCTTACACATCTTTACATCTTCGTCCGTTCTTAAAGGCGGAGACATCTTGGCATTTGTGTCAAAACTCCTTACAGCATCCTCAGTAAGAGTAAAGTGGTGAGGAGTAATTTCACACGTAACTCTTACTCCTTCCTCTTTCGCTCTCTTTATTATTTCCAGAGCTCCTTTACTTGAAACGTGACAGATATGAACGTGAGCACCGGTGAGCTTCGCTATTAGAATGTCCCTCATTGTTCCAATATCTTCAGCCTCTGCCGGCATTCCTGGAACTCCAAGGTAGCTGGAGAGAAAACCTTCATTCATATGCCCGCCGACAGAAAGGCTTTTATCCTCACTGTGACAGAAAACGGGAATTCCAAGACTTCTTGCATAATCCATTGCGTTTCTTAAAAGTTTCGCATCCTTCGGTGTTTCACCGTCATCCGAAATCGCAACAGCACCTGCCTTCACCATAAGACCTATCTCTGCTAACTCCTCCCCTTTCAGTCCCTTTGTTATTGCACCAACCGGAAAGACATCACAAAGTCCTACTTTTTCAGCCTTTTCAACAATGTACCTCGTAATAGCAGGATTGTCGTTAACCGGATCCGTATTTGCCATACAGCAAACAGAGGTTATTCCCCCTGAAACAGCAGCCTGAGAACCTGTCTCTATGTCCTCTTTCCACTCCTGTCCAGGATCTCTTAGATGGGAGTGAAGATCAATAAAACCCGGAGAAACAATAAGTCCACCAACATCTAAAACTTCAGTCGCTTCTGCTTCAGAAATGTTTTTTTCAATTTTTACAACCTTTCCGTTCTCAATCAGAATGTCGTACTGTCCATCTACGCCTTGAGATGGATCAACAACTCTTCCACCTTTTATGAGAAGAGAAGCCATTACTTACCTTCCCCTTTTGTAGTTTGTTTGTGACACCTTGAGCAGTTCTTTGGATTCTTAGCGTCAAAAGCTTTCGTTCCGTTGTGACAAGCACCACAAAACTTACCGTTCCAGATGTCCTGCATTGTAAATTTGTCCGCTCCAAACTTTTGTGTAAATAGCTTTGGATGACAGGAAGAGCAACGTTGCTTTTTTACCTTTACATGGTAAACATGGCTAAATACAACATCTCCATTTTTATTTTTAAAGACAAGATCTCTATTTAGGACACCACCTTCAAAACAGCTAAAAATAAAAAGTCCAGCAGTTAGAAGAATTCCAGAAGCAATTAACTTTTTCATGCTATTTCCTCCTTCAACTTCTCAAGTCTTCCGCAAAGCAGCGAAAGAACAACCATCCTAACGGCAAGTCCTGTTTCAACCTGCTGGAAGATGAGGGAACGGCTTGAAGTAACGACATCGTTGTTGAGCTCCACTCCTCTGTTGAAAGGTCCTGGATGAAGGATAACAGTCTCCGCTTTGAGCATTTCAAGTCTTTTCCTGTTCATTCCAAAGAGATCCGCATACTCTCTAAGAGAAGGAAAAACCTTTCTCGCTGATTGCCTCTCAAGTTGAATTCTAAGAAGAACTACAACGTCTGAGATTTCAGCCACTTCCTCAAAAGAGGAAAGCTTCTTTACCCCAAGAGCTTCCGGAAACCTTGGCATCATTGGAGAAGGTCCGTAGATGAAGACCTCAGCTCCGAGCTTCCTGAAGAGTATCGCGTCTGACCTTGCCACTCTGCTGTGGGAAATGTCTCCCATTATGGTAACTTTCTTTCCTTCAAGACTTCCTAAGTGCTCAATTAAAGTAACTGCATCAAGGAGAGCCTGAGTTGGGTGCTGATGACAGCCGTCTCCAGCATTAACTATTGAAGCGTTGATGTAGTTTTTCACTGTATAGGGAGCCCCTTCGCACGGATGTCTCAGAACAACAACATCCGGATGCATCATATCAAGGTTTTTCAGTGTATCTATGAGACTTTCTCCTTTCTTAACACTGCTTGCAGATGCAGTTATATTGATAACATCAGCTGAGAGGAATTTTCCAGCCTTTTCAAAAGAAGATCTTGTCCTGGTGGAAGGCTCAAAGAAGAGGTTCACAACACACTTGCCTCTTAGGACTGTGAACTTCTTCTTATCCTCTCTTAGAGCTTTCTTAACCTGTAAGGATAAATCATAAATCTGGTTAAATGTTTCAACTGAAATATCTTCTGCCGAAATAAGGTGCTTCATCGGATTAACCTCGCTTTACACTCTTTCAGCCATAGTCTTAGTTACAAGTTTAATTGCTTCTCTCACTTCAACTGCAAGTCTGTGAGCCTCAAGTCCCTCACACTCAGCAAGGTTTCTTGCGTGTTCTGAAATCTGCTTAAACCCTTCTTCACTGACGTAGAGAACAGAAGAACGCTTAATGAAGTCGTAAACCCCTAAGGGAGAGAAAAACCTTGCACTGCCTCCTGTCGGCAGAACGTGGTTCGGTCCCAAAACATAGTCTCCCAAGGATTCACAGGTATAGTGTCCAAGGAATATGGCACCGGCATTCTTTATGTGGTCAAGAAGAGCAAAAGGCTCTTTTGTCGCAACCTCAAGGTGCTCTGGCGCCACTACATTTGCCACTTCACAGGAATGGTAAATATCCCTCGTAATGAAGACAGTTCCAAAATTCTCAATGGATTTTTCTGCAATCTCTTTTCTTTTAAGAGTTTTCAGTTTTCCTTTTAGAGCCTCTACTGTCTTCTTTGCAATTTCCTCACTGTGAGTAACAAGGAAAGAACCTGCAAGCTCATCGTGTTCAGCCTGAGAAAGGAGATCAACAGCAACCCACTCTGGATTTGCAGACTCATCTGCAATTACAAGTATCTCGCTGGGACCTGCAACCATATCTATATCAACAGTTCCAAAGAGAAACTTCTTTGCAAGAGCAACATAGATATTTCCAGGACCAACAATCTTGTCAACCTTTGGTATTGATTCAGTTCCAAAAGCTATTGCAGCAACACCGTGAGCTCCACCAACCCTGTAGATCTCATCAACTCCGGAAAGCTTTGCTGCTACAAGTGAATAAGGATTAACCTCTAAGGAACCAATAGCTGGAGTGATCATCACAACCTTTTCAACACCCGCAACCTTTGCGGGAACTGCATTCATTATGACAGAGGATGGATAAGAAGCTTTTCCACCGGGAACGTAAATTCCAGCACTCTCTAAGGGTGTAACTTTCTGTCCAAGAACCATTCCCGGTTCTGTAACAAAGTAGGAGTTTTCCTTCTGATACTCGTGAAACTTTCTAACCCTCTCAACAGCAACCTTTATGGCTTCAAGAACTTCTGGCTCTACCTTCTTAAAGGCCTCTTCTATCTCTTCTTCAGCAACCCTGACGTTTTCCGGAGTGAGCTCAACCCTGTCAAATTTCTTTGCGTAAGAAAAGACTGCACTATCTCCGAAGTTCTTTACGTTTTCGATTATCTCAAGGACACTTTGAGCGTATTTGCTTTCAAGCCCTTGACCTCTGTTTTTGATTCTAAGGAGCTCGGGATTCTTTTCCCAGTTTTCTGTTCTAAGATCTACTATTCTCATCTCTTACTCCCTCGTTAGCTTATAGCCAAGTCTCGGTAGTGTTTTTAAAAACTTACCCTTTTCTCCCAGCTTCTTCCTCAATCTGCTTATATAGACATCAACTGTCCTCGTTGTTTCGTTATGGTCGTGTCCCCAAATTTTCTCAAGGAGCTCCTCCCTGGAAAAGAGCTGTTCCGGATGCTCAAGGAAGAACTCAAGGAGCTGGAGCTCCGTTTTTGTTAAATAGATTGGGTTGCCATCAACAGTAACACTCTTTGATTTTTTGTCATACACTATCCCTTCAAATTCCACAATATCCCTGCGAACATAACCTGCTCTTCTCAAGACTGCCTCTATTCTGGCAAGGAGCTCCTTCATGCTAAAAGGTTTTGTTACATAATCATCTGCTCCCATTGAAAAACCTTTTACTTTTGTATCCTCATCTGAGAGTGCTGTTAGAACAATTACAGGAACATCTTTATTAGTTGGGTTTTCCCTCATTTCTTTGCAGATATCAAGTCCACTGATTCCGGGAAGCATAAGGTCAAGGATAATGAGATTGTATCTGTTGGTCTTTATCCTTTCCAGCGCTTCTTTTCCATCAAGAACCCAGTCAACCTTAAACTGATTCTTTTCAAGGTTATACTTTACAAGTTCTCCAAGATCCTCATCATCCTCAACGAGTAAAACTACCATTTACCTCTCCTGACTCTTTATTTATATGGGTGAGTTATTATAACTTAAAGTTAAAAGGCATGAGCTCGCCAAGAGTAAACTGCTCAAATTCCTGCCCATTAGTTACCACAACCTCAAAATCTTCTGAGCAAAACTCGGCCATAACCTGCCTGCAGGCACCACAGGGGTAGGGCATTCCATCTGGAGAATAAACCAACATCTTTGAAAAACTCTTTTCCCCTTCGGAAACAGCCTTGAATATAGCAACCCTTTCAGCACAGATTGTCAATCCATAAGAAGTGTTCTCAACGTTTACTCCTGTATAGATTCCATTTTCCCCAATCAAAACGGCTGAAACATGAAAGTTTGAATAGGGACAGTAAGACTTATTTATTGCTTCCTTCGCTATTTTTAACAGTTCCGCTGTTTTCATTCTTCCTCCATCCAGAGCAGGTTCTCTCTCCTCAGATCCTCAATGTACTCCATAATCTCTTCATCTGTCAGATCGTGGAAGTCCTCATAAAAGCTGGCAACCGCAAAGGGCAGCTCTGTACTCTCCACAAGACAGTAGACGTCGTCAAAGTGGTTCAAAAGAAGCTCCCTCGTATTCTTCGGGCAAACGGGAGAAACAGCTAAAACCTCATCCGGCTTCAATTGTTTCAACAAGTTATATGCAGCTATGGCTGTATAGCCAGAAGCGAAACCATCATCCACAACAACAGCAACTTTTCCTGTTAGATTCCTGTAACCTTTCCCTCCTCTATAAACCTGATTCCTCCTTATCACCTCCCGATGAACTTCAGAAGCAATCTGTTCAATCGTTTCTCTGTCAAGATATCCTTCAAACTCCGGATTGATAACAATCTTCCTATCAAGGGTTATCGCCCCAAAACCGGCCTCAGGATTCCAGGGAATCGGAAGCTTCCTGACAACGATTATGTCAAAAGGAATCTGTAGAGTCTTTGAAAGAGAATAACCAACAGGAACTCCTCCCCGCGGTATTGCAAAAACCACACTATTAGAAGGTAAAGACACATTCTTGGCAAGTTCCATCCCCCCGTGAAGTCTGTCTCTAAAAGTAGCCATCTATTCCCCCTCAGATTAAATTCCTACCTATCAAATATTATCCGGGTTCAAGACTATGAAAACCGTTAAAGTTATTTTTAAGAACGGCGTCTTCGTTCCTTTAGAAAATGTGGAAATTCCTGATGGAACAGAAGGAATAACTGTCTATCTGGATAATCAAAACAAAGAAATAGAAAAACCATCATGGTGGAATCAGCTGGAAATTGAAGAGAAGAAAAAAGAAGCCCTTTTAGAGTTTTCAAGAAAAGTAGCAGCAAGGGTTACCTTTAACGATATAAAGGTTGTAACAGGTTTAGAAGGACTGGAAGTCTTCGTACTGGTTACAGACGAGTTCGAAAGCCTTAAACCCGTAATGGAAGTTGCTCTCAGCGTCTATGAAAGAAAGGGTGTTTACCTTCCCGTTCAGGTGATTTCAGAGAGAAGATTCTCAAGGTGGAGAGAACAGGGAAACAAAATCTACAAATCAATAGAAGAAGGAGTCTCCATAAAGTGAATAAGAAGGAGCTCGAAAGACTTCCTGTAATGAACATTGAGGTTACAGAAGTCAAGATTTACCCCTTTGATACAACTGGAATTGGAGGAAATGTAAAAGCGGTTGCTTCCATAAAGCTTAATGACATACTGGAAATAAAAGACATAAAGATAGTCTATTCAAACAATGGCTACTTCATTCAGATGCCATCAAAAAAGACAAGAACAGGTGAATTCGTCCCCATTGTTAACCCTCTCAATAAAGATCTATACTTACATATAAGGAGAAAAATCCTCGATGCTTACAAATCCGCTATGAGGAAGTATGATGAAAAAGTTAATCCTCAGACTTAGTGTTGCAGGATTTATTCTCTCTGGCTGCACAACAACACAGCTTTCAAAAACCGATGCAGCAATGCTTGGAGCCCTTGGAGGAACTGCAGTAGGTGCTGCGACCCACAAACACTACAAAGCAGATGCTAAAGATGCAGCTCTTTATGGAGCAATAGCAGGGGGAATTCTCGGCTACGTCCTCGGCAATGACCAACAGAATACCCACACCGTTCAAGCTGAAACTGAATACGACGTTAGAACAAAGGATGGAAAAGTTATTCACGTAAAAGAAAACTGGTACACGGTAGACAACCAACCTGCTCCAGAAACGAATTAATTGCACTCTTAAAAAGTCCTGCAATCATTGAAATATCTTCGAATATTGGGGAATTTATACACAACTGACTTTACCGCTGAATAAACTGGTAGCTTTTATAAACTTCAAACAAGATAAACTTACAATTTGACTAATCCACATAAATTTATTAATGTGTTTTTTACGAGATATTTTAAAATCAAAAGGGAGGAACCATGGACAGAAGAAATTTCTTCTCTCTAAGTTTCCAGGCAGGACTTGGAATAGTTGGATTATCAGGACTATCGCTCGCAAAAACACTTCCCATTTCAAAAGCTTCAAAAAACGAAGATTCACTTCCCTACCCATACGTTGAACTTGACCCGGAAAAAATTGCAAATAGAGCCTATGTTTACTACCACAAAGGACATTGTGCATACGCTGTATTTGCATCAATACTTGACGAACTTAAAGAGAAAATTGGAGCTCCCTACAAATACATTCCTTCTGAACTCTACGTTTACGGAAAAGGGGGAGTCGTCGGTTGGGGAACACTTTGTGGAGCTCTGAATGGCGCCGCTGGAATTATCACACTGACATGTAAAGACTACGCTAAAGTAATTGATGCACTCTACAATTGGTATCAGAAAACACCTCTTCCAGACTACACACCCAAAGGAAAAGAATCTTATCCAAAGAGCATCTCATCCTCTCCTCTATGCCACGTCTCTGTAATGAAGTGGTGTAAAGCAGCAACTGAACACTTCAAGAGACCTATCGTTTACAATAGCAAGGAAAGATCAGAAAGATGTGCAAGGCTTTCCGCCAGTGTAGCAAGGAAAGCAGTTGAACTTCTCAACAGTTACCATAAAGGCACATTTATTCCTGTCAATGTAAAAGGAATGAATAAAACAAAAATGGATTGCAGAGAGTGTCACACACAAAAAAAGACTTAAAGTCTTAAATTAGAGGTGCGCCGGGGCGCACCTTTAGAATGTTAATACTCTGTCACTGTCAAGAATCTACTCAACAAGGTCGTTCACTGTAGCCTTTTCAGTTTTAGCTATTTCTCCTGCTATCTCTATAGCTTCTTTCTGTGTTTTGGTAACCTTTGTCGCTTTTACCATCCAGGGTGAAGAACTACATGCTGATTTTTTTAGTCATTAGCCACTTAATCTCAAAACTATTAAAACCCGACTTGCCACCTAAGAAATCTTCCCCCACAATAATTTAAAAACCAGGCAATTTTTTTATTCAGTGCTTTATTTTCTTTTTGTACTTTGAAATAAGTTTATTTATGTAAAACGTTACTATTTTCTGTAGTTCTCTTTTAAAACTTTCCCTCTTATCTTTTGGAAGTTTTTCAATGAGCTCTTTTATTCTTTCTTCTGTTTCGTCGGAAATCAGTATGTAGCTTTTTTTCTGAAAATGTAGAGAAAGTGAAAGGAGCTCTATTACTGCCTTATTAAGAGAAATTTTCCTCTTTGCGGCATAAACTTTGATTTCCTTTTCTAATGGCTCTGGAAGAATTATTCCAGCCTCTGGAAGATTAATCGGAAGAGAAACTTCTATCGTTTTGGGAAAAGTATCGGGAGGTTTAACTACAACTTCCACCTCAGGATGCAATTCTTCAAGTTCCAAAGCAGTTGCTTCAACAAGTTTCCTTAAAAGCTCATCGTAAGTTAGATGGAATTTTTCTTTTTGTTCTTTCAGGAAATTGTAAGTTTCTTATCTACAGTTATGGTTTTTCTTTTTTTTCTCACAACTCCTCCGTATTTGCAATCATCTCTATTTTTATCTTACCACAGAATTTCCTTCAAGAACTTTCCTGTCCATGTATCAGTTTTTGCTACTTCCTCAGGTGAACCTGTTACAATTACCCTGCCACCTGCGTCTCCTCCTTCGGGACCAAGATCAATTATCCAATCGGCACACTTTATAAAGTCAAGGTTGTGTTCAATGACTATTACTGTATTACCTTTATCCACAAGCCTCTGGAGGACGTCTATTAGTTTCTTTATATCGTGGATGTGAAGTCCCGTTGTTGGTTCATCGAGGATGTAAACGGTTTTTCCCGTCCCTTTTTTAGAAAGCTCTTTTGCAAGCTTTATCCTCTGTGCTTCGCCACCTGAAAGGGTCGTTGCAGGTTGTCCAAGCTTTATATATCCAAGCCCCACATCGTAAAGGGTTTGAAGCTTGTTCAAGATTTTTGGATGGTTCCTGAAAAACTCCATAGCCTCTTCAACTGTCATCTCAAGGACGTCGTAGATGTTCTTACCCTTGTAAGTAATCTCAAGAGTTTCCCTGTTGTAACGCTTTCCACCGCAAGTTTCACAGGTTACATAGACATCTGGCAAAAAGTGCATCTCAATCTTTACAACTCCATCACCCTTACAGGCCTCACACCTTCCACCGGGAACGTTAAATGAAAATCTTCCCTTTTTATAACCTCTTGCCCTTGCTTCTGGAGTTGCAGAAAAGAGCTCCCTAATATGTGTAAAAACATCTACATAAGTGGCTGGGTTTGATCTTGGAGTCCTGCCAATTGGAGATTGATCAACTCTCACAACCTTATCAACAAACTCAAGTCCCTCAATCCTATCATGTGCTCCCGGAACAACTTTACTCTTGTAAATCTCTCTTGCTAAGGATTTGTAAAGAATCTCATTTATGAGGGTTGATTTTCCCGATCCTGAAACTCCTGTAACACAGACAAAAAGTCCTAATGGAATCTCAACGGTAATGTTTTTAAGGTTATGTTCCCTTGCACCAACTATCCGCAACCACTTATCTCCAGGTTTTCTCCTCTCTTTGGGAACTTCAATCTTCAGCTTACCAGAGAGGTACTTACCCGTCAGAGATCTCTCACTACTCTTTATCTCTTCCGGCGTTCCTACAGCAACAACTTCACCACCATGGACTCCAGCACCTGGCCCCATATCAACGATAAAATCAGCACTCTCTATGGTTTCAATGTCATGTTCAACAACAACAACAGTATTACCAAGATCCCTCAAACCTTTAAGGGTATCAATAAGTCTTCTATTATCTCTCTGATGAAGACCTATACTTGGCTCATCAAGAACATAGAGAACTCCTGTAAGCCTTGAACCAATTTGAGTTGCAAGCCTTATTCTCTGGGATTCTCCACCTGAAAGGGTAGAGGTTCTCCTATCAAGTGTTAAGTAATCAAGACCAACGTCAAGGAGAAACTCAAGTCTGTTCTTAACCTCTCTCAGAATTCTTTCAGCAACAATTGCTTTTCGACCTGAAAACTTCACCCTCTTGAAGAACTCATAACACTCTTTAACACTCATAGATTCAACTTCAGCAATATTAAGTCCTTCAATTTTCACAGAGAGAGCTTCTTCATTTAACCTTCTTCCCTTACACTTCTCACACGTAACTTCCCTAAGGTAAGGCTCTATCAACTCCTTAACGTAATCAGACTCCGATTCCATATACCGTCTTTCAAGGTGTCTGATTATTCCTTCAAAGTAGTAAGGTCTATAGTTTCCACGGCTATAAGGAATTGTGTTAAAAACCCTTATTCCTTGCTTTTCTGCATAAAAAAGGAAATCTAATTCCTTCTTTAATAATTCAAAAATCTTCGTATAGGAAGAAATTCCTAAATACTCACATCCTGTTTCTATTAAATCCTGTAAGTACTCAAATTTTGCTTTTTCAATAAGCTCAATAGCTTCTATAATCGGTTTATCCCAGTCAATTAAAAGGTCTGGATCGATTGCAAGCCTAAAGCCAAGTCCTCCACACTCAGGACATGCTCCAAGGGGACTGTTGAAAGAAAATAGTCTTGGAGAAATTTCTCTGTAGCTAAATCCACAGATAGGACAGGCACCCTTTGTTGAAAAAGTCTCTTCCTCTTTTGTATCGTAATCCTGCAGCGTAACAAGACCTTCAGAGAGATTTACTGCTATCTCAACAGAGTCTGCAATTCTCGTTTTATCCTTTGGATTTACTTTTAACCTATCAACAATTACTTCTATTGTATGTTTTACTTTCTTCTCAAGCTTGAGATTTAAAGCTTCTTCTATTCTGTACTCTTTCCCATCAATTCTAAGCCTTCTAAATCCCAGTCTGAAAATTCTCTCTATCAGTTCTCTATGTTCTCCCTTTCTTTCTCTTACAACAGGAGAAATGATAATTATCCTTTTCCCTTCAAGTTTTAAAATCCTGTCAACTATCTCCTGAACAGTCTGGGGCTCAATAGGAACGTTACACTTTGGGCAGTAGGGCGTTCCAGCTCTTGCAAAGAGAACCCTCAAATAGTCGTGAATCTCTGTCGCTGTCCCAACTGTTGAACGGGGATTCTTAGAAACTGTCTTCTGCTCAATGGAGATGGCAGGAGAGAGTCCCTCTATCAGGTCAACATCTGGCTTTTCCATAAGTTCAAGGAACTGCCTTGCATAGGCGGAAAGACTTTCAACATAACGCCTCTGTCCTTCAGCATAGAGAGTGTCAAAGGCAAGGGAAGACTTTCCTGAACCAGAAACCCCAGTAATAACAACCAAACTATTCTTGGGAATTTCAAGATCAATGTTCTTTAAATTGTGTTGACGTGCACCTTTGATAACAATTTTGTCCTTCAATCCACTCTACCTCAATAAGTTTACAAAAGAAAATTTAGGAGAAATCCCAGAGTTAGAGAAGCCAAAGATAGGTAACAACTAAGGTAGGAAGAAACTAAAGCAATTCATGAACACCTTCTGCAGGCATTCATAATCTAAAACTTGAAAAACTTTACGATGAACTTAAAATCTTTCCCATAATTCGTCTAAATTTAACGTAAATGTACATTTAACACTAAAAGAGAAGGTTCCTTTATTTCTATCAAAAATATTTATGAACCTACCATTTATTAGCTTATAGACCTTTAATCTCTTTTCTTCTGGATAGACGAGAGCATAATACTTTACTCCTTCTTTTTCATAAAGTTCAAATTTTAGGTTTTCGTCTTTTCTGGAAGAGGATTCAGAAACAATTTCAAACACAACTTCCGGAGTTTTTCTGACAAAATCCTCGGATTCATCACCACAGACAACGAGAATATCAGGACGAACAACTGTATCTCTGCTTATTATCCAGTCAACCTCAAAAATTACCTGACAGTCTTCTGGACAACTCTTTAATTGCTCAAATATTTGATTTACTATCTTTACAGCCACTAATTGATGCTTTTTAAAAGGTGAAGGAGCCATTGCGTAGGGAATACCGTTTATCAGTTCCCAATCTCCTTCCCATTGTTTATAGTCCTCATAAGTGTAATAAGGAAGGTATTTTTCTGCTAAAGACATTGATTTACCCTTAAATCTGTTCTAAATCTATGGATAAAACTATATCCACTGGCTGAAAATCTCAAGACCGGTAGTCTCTGGAAAACCGCAGACAATGTTCATATTTTGAACAGCCTGACTGGAAGCCCCTTTCCCTATGTTATCAATGACTGAGACAACAATTCCAAGCCCGTTTTCTTCGTCTTTTGTTACGTAAATATCGCAGAAGTTTGTTCCTGCAACGTCGGAGGTTTTGGGTGGATTATCCTTTAATCTTATAAAGTACTCATCTTTGTAAAACTCTTTGTAAATCTCTTTCAGCTCTTCTTTTGTAGCATCTGTTTTGAAGTATACGGTTGAGAGGATTCCCCTATTCATCGGAACAAGGTGGGGAGTAAACCTGACAGAACTTAAATCCAATTTCTCTGCAATCTCTGGAGCATGTCTATGCCCTTCTACACTGTAAGCTCTAAAGGATTCATTTACTTCACAGTAGGTAAAAGCTAAGGTGGATTTCCTGCCAGCTCCTGTTACTCCAGATTTGCTATCAGCAATAACGGGAAAAGAGGAATCTATAAGATTGTTAACTCTTGCAGGATAGAGTCCCAGAATAATACTTGTTGGATAGCAACCAGGATTCGCGATGATGTTTTTCTTTTTTATCTCTTCTCTGTTTATTTCCGGAAGTCCATAAGCAGCTTTTTCAAAGAGTTCTTTTGCTGTATGCTCTACACCATAAACTTTTTCATACCTTTCCGCATCTTTAAAACGAAAATCAGCACTGAAGTCGATGATTTTCAGTTCAGGTTTCATTTCATAAAGTTCTTTAACAATTGGAAATGCGGCTTTGTGTGGAAGACAGCAGAAAACGACATCTGAAATTTCAGCAATTTTTTCAGAATTGTAGTTTTCAAAGGCCAGATTCTCGTAAGGACTTTTTGAAAGGTGGGAGAAAATTTCTGTAACTTTTTGACCTTCAAACTGCCTTGAGATTACAGAAACTACATCTGTAAACGGATGAAAGAGTAAGAGGCGGAGAAGCTCCGCCCCTGTATATCCAGAACCACCGATAATAGATACCTTAACGCTTGGACCACTGGTATCTTGCACGAGCTCCTCTCTGTCCGTACTTCTTCCTCTCCTTGATTCTTGCGTCCCTTGTGAGGAATCCTGCCTTCTTAAGAGTTTGCCTTAACTCAGGGTTGAATGCAAGGAGAGCTTTTGCAATACCGTACTTTACAGCATCAGCTTGAGCAGACTTACCACCACCATTCACTGTGCAAATTACATCAAACCTTCCATTAGTTCCTGTAATATCAAATGGTTGCTGCATTATCTTTAAAAGAGCAAGCCTGCCAAAGTATTCTTCAGCAGGAATGGCTTTATTCTTAGAAAGCTTAATAGTTATCTTTCCTTCACCATTTGGAACAAGCCAAACCCTTGCAATTGCTGTTTTTCTCTTACCAGTTCCGTAATATCTAACTTCCGCCATTTAATCCTCCATTAAAGCTCAAGGGGTTTAGGGTTTTGTGCTGCATGTGGATGCTCAGGACCTGCATAAACTTTAAGTCTTTTCATTCTTCTGTCCCTGAGCTTGTTCTTTGGAAGCATACCCCTTACAGCAAGCCTGATAACCTCTTCAGGCTTCTTCTGGAGCATTTCTCTGAGAGTTGTTTCCTTGAGGTGTCCCATGTAACCTGTGTGTTTGTAGTAGATTTTCTTGTCAAGCTTTTTTCCTGTTACATGGATCTTTTCAGCGTTAACAACGATAATGAAGTCCCCGTTGTCAACATGCGGAGTGTAGGTAGGCTTGTGCTTACCCATGAGGATTCTTGCAATCTCGCTTGCAAGCCTTCCAAGCGTTTTACCAGCAGCATCTACAACGTACCAGTCTCTCTGTACGTCTTCCTTCCTCAGCATGAAGGTTTTCATCAGTTTTCCTCCAAATAGTGGCGTTTTTCTTAAACGCCGAAAATGTAGCGGGCAAGCGGAAATTTACTAAAGTAGATAAGAATTGTCAAGAAGTAGGGAATAGAAGATGAAAAATACAGAATTTTTCCTTTTGAGAAAGCTAAATTCTAATCCTTATAGGAGGGGATAGTAGTAGAGTAAACTTTAAGGAGGAGTTTTTAAATACTTTTAGAAGGAGGGAGGATTTAAAGGAAAAAGGCCCTTAACGGGCCTTCTTAATGAGATTTTCTCTTTGTGCAATTTCGGACTCTAATTTATGACGAGCCTCTTCGTCCTCTTCAGAAAGAGACGAAAGCTTTTCTTTTAACTCAGCAATCTTCTTTTCAACTTCCTCTACGTTAATCTCTCCAGGTTCGTAGATATCCTCAACACCTATTCTCACAATGTCTGACTCTATCTGAACAAAACCTTTAAAGAGAATCTTCGTAACCTCATTACCTTCACTGTCTTTAAACTTCACAAATCCTGCACCAACTGAATAGAATTCAGGCTGGTGACCCGGCAGAATACCAAGGTCACCATCGTCTGTCTCTATGTAAATTTCTTTCGCTTTTGCTTCAATGTGTTTTCCCGTGGACGAAGCTATTAAAAGATCCATTTCTGCTGGAATTCCTCTAACAGTAGCCATTATTCACCCCTTACTTAGCTCCAGCTTCTTTCATGAGCTTTTCACCCTTCTCGATTGCCTCTTCAATGTTACCAACCATGTAGAAGGCGTTTTCTGGAAGGTGATCAAGCTCACCGCTAATGATCTTCTCAAATCCCTCAATTGTCTCTTCGATTGTTACGTACTTACCTGGCATACCTGTAAAGACTTCAGCAACATGGAACGGCTGTGTGAGGAAGAGCTGGATTCTCCTTGCCCTGTGAACAACCAACTTATCCTCTTCAGAAAGCTCTTCCATACCGAGGATAGCAATGATTTCAAGAAGTTCTTTGTATCTCTGAAGATATCTCTGAACTTCCCTTGCAACCCTGTAGTGTCTCTCACCAACAATTTGAGGATCAAGCATCCTTGATGTTGACTCGAGTGGGTCAACAGCTGGGTAAATACCCTGCTCTGCAAGTGCCCTTGAAAGAACTGTTGTAGCATCAAGGTGGGCAAAGAGTGTAAATGGTGCTGGGTCTGTAAAGTCGTCAGCAGGAACGTAAATAGCCTGAACAGAAGTAATTGACCCCTTTGTTGTTGAAGTAATCCTCTCCTGAATAGCACCTACTTCTGTTGCAAGTGTTGGTTGGTAACCAACCTCAGATGGAATCCTTCCGAGAAGGGCTGAAACTTCAGAACCTGCCTGGATAAATCTGAACATGTTGTCAACGAAGAAGAGAACATCTCTTCCTTCAACATCCCTGAAGTATTCAGCCATTGTAACACCGGTCATTGCAACACGCCACCTGTTTCCTGGTGGCTCGTTCATCTGACCGTAAACAAGAACTGTGTTTGGAAGAACGCCAGATTCTTTCATTTCAAGCCAGAGGTCTGTACCTTCCCTTGTTCTCTCACCAACACCAGCGAAAACGGAAAAACCACCGTGCTTCATTGCAACGTTGTGGATAAGCTCCATAAGGAGAACCGTCTTTCCAACTCCAGCACCACCAAAGAGCCCTGTCTTTCCACCCTTTGCATAAGGTTCAAGAAGGTCAATAACCTTAATACCTGTTTCAAAGATTTCTGCTGTGGATTTTTGTTCTGTAAGAGGAGGTGTTGGTCTGTGAATTGGCCAGTACTCTTCAGCTTCAACTGGTCCTTGATCGTCAATAGGTTCCCCAACAACGTTGAAGATTCTACCTCTTGTAGCATGTCCAACAGGAACCTTCAGGTAGTCACCTGTGTCGATTACTTCCATTCCCCTCTTGAGACCCTCAGTAGCACCAAAAGCAACACATCTAACCCTGTTCTCACCAAGCTGCTGGTGAACCTCAAGCATAAGGTCACCAGTAGTTACCTTACCATCCCATGTAATCTGCTTAACATTCGGAACTCTAAGAGCATGATAAATCTTTGGAAGATGCCCATCAGGGAATTCAACATCTATAACAGGCCCAACAATCTGAACGATCTTTCCTTTATGTTCTGCCATATCTATCCTCCCAATTATTTCATTGCTTCAATAGCAGTCGTAATTTCGATAAGCTCCTTCGTAATCGCAGCCTGTCTTGCCTTGTTAAAGGAAATTGTGAGCTTTTTGATTAAGTCTTCCGTGTTCTTTGTAGCGTTGTCCATAGCAGTCATTCTTGCAGCATGTTCAGAAGTCTCTGATTCTTTAAGAGCTTTAAGAACAATAGAAGAAACGTAAGACTTTACCGCCTCCTCAACTACCGACTCATCTGGACCAACTGTGTATTCAGCAACTGGTGTTCCTTCTTCAATCTCAACTGAAAGTGGAAGTATTCTTTCAAAGGTTACTTCCTGGGTAAGAGCATTCACAAATCTGTTGTAAACGAGATACACCTCATCAAAATACTCAGAAATGTAACCGAGGTAGAGATCCTCGCTTATTTCGTTCGCAAGAGGAAGACCAATTCTTCTGAAGATATCCCTTATCTCTTTACGAACTTTGAGGTCTGAATACTTTGTGAAGAACTGGCTCGCCTTGTTACCAACAGTTGTAAGGCTTATCTCTATACCCTGCTCACTCTTTTCACGGGCAAACTTGTTGACAGATCTGATTATGTTAGCGTTAAAAGCTCCACACAAACCTTTATCTGAACTGAAAACAACAAGTTCAATTCTCCTAACAGGTCTAACTTTGAAAATAGAGTGAATTGCAGGATTCTCTCTCAGGTAGAGCCCCTCAACAATTCCTTTCATTACGTTGGCATAGGGACGAACGTTGAAAAGGTCAGTCTGAGCTTTACGGAGTTTAGCAGCGGACACCGCTTTCATAGCAGCGGTGATCCGCTTTGTCCCTTTCAGACTCTTTATCTTAGCTTTTATTTCTCTCATTCCAGGCATTTTTTACCTCTCAATTAGGCTGTGAATGTAGCCTTGAACTCCTTGATGGCGGCGTGGAGTTTCTGGGTCAGGTCGTCATCAAGCTGCTTTTTCTCCAGAATCTCTTTAAGGATCTCAGGATGCTTGGCATCCATGAACGCGTAGAGCTCTCTTTCAAACTTTGTAACAGCTTCAACTGGAATATCGTCAAGGTATCCATTAATTGCAGCAAAGAATGCAACAATCTGTTTTTCAACAGGAATTGGGCTGTAAGGTGGCTGCTTGAGAAGTTCCATCATTCTTCTACCACGTTCAAGCTGAGCCCTTGTTGCAGGGTCAAGGTCTGAAGCAAACTGCGCAAACGCTTCAAGCTCTCTATACCTTGCAAGCTCGAGCCTCAGCTTACCAGCAACCTGCTTCATTGCTTTGATCTGAGCAGCACCACCAACCCTTGAAACGGAAAGATCTACGTTGATGGCTGGTCTCTGACCCTTGTAGAAGAGGTCTGTCTCAAGGAAGATCTGACCGTCAGTAATGGAGATAACGTTTGTAGGAATGTAAGCTGAAATGTCTCCAGCCTTTGTTTCGATGATTGGAAGAGCAGTCAGTGAACCAGCTCCAAGCTGGTCATTGAGCTTAGCAGCCCTTTCAAGAAGTCTTGAGTGAAGATAGAAAACGTCTCCAGGGTAAGCCTCCCTTCCTGGTGGACGTCTGAGGAGAAGGGACATTTCCCTGTAAGCAACTGCCTGCTTTGAAAGGTCGTCATAAATGATAAGAGCAGCCCTTCCTGTATCCCTGAAGTACTCAGCAACTGTAACTGCAGAGTATGGAGCAAGGTACTGGAGTGCAGCTGGGTCAGAAGCTGTAGCAGAGATAACAATTGTATAATCCATAGCTCCGTGTTCTTTAAGGAGCTGAATTGTCTGAGCTACAGTTGATCTCTTCTGACCGATGGCACAATAAACACAGATAACACCTTCCCTTTTCTGGTTGAGAATTGTGTCTATGGCAATTGTTGTTTTACCTGTCTGTCTATCACCAATAATAAGCTCTCTCTGTCCTCTACCTATCGGAATGAGAGCGTCAATAGCTTTAATACCAGTCTGGAGTGGCTCATGAACAGGTTTCCTTGTAACAAGACCTGGAGCAATACGCTCAACAGCCCTTCTTTCTACGTACTCAATGTCACCCTTACCATCAATAGGTCTTCCAAGAGGATCGAGAACTCTACCAATGAGTCCATCACCTACAGGCATATCAAGGATTCTACCTGTTCTCTTTGCCTTACCTCCCTCTACAATTCCTCTTCCTTCTCCTAAGAGAACGACACCAACGTTGTCCTCTTCCAGGTTAAAAGCTACACCTTCTGTTCCGTCCTCAAACTCTACAACTTCACCGTATTCTACATTTTCCAGACCATAAACTCTTGCTACACCGTCACCTACTTTGATTACGATACCGGTCTCATCAAGCTTAACGGATGCTTCAAACTCTTCAATCTGTTTTCTTATTAGTTCTGAAATTTCCTCTGCTCTGATCTGCATCCCTTCACCTCGCTAATTTTTTTATGTTAATCTGCTATTGCCTTCTTGAGCATCTCAAGCTGAGTCTTTATGGAAGCATCAAGAACTTTGTCAGCAACTTTAACTATGAATCCACCAATAAGGGAGGGATCAAGTTTTACTGTTATCTCTGCTTTCTTCCCAAAGAGATTCTCAATTTTCTCCTTAATTCTGGAAAGGGTCTCCTCATCGATCTCGACAGCACTGACAATCTCTGCCTTAACAATTCCAAGACGGAAGTCAACAAACTTCTCAAATTCGGAAGCAAATTCCCTGATGATTCCAAGTCTGTCTTTTTGAGCCATGAGAAGTAGAACCTTTTTAAGTTCCTCAGACACCCCAGCTTTCTCTAAAATTTGCTCCATTAAACCTTTTTTCTTTTCAAGAGGAACAACTGGACTTCTGAAGTACCTGATGGCTTTGTCATCAAGCAGGGAAATCAGAGTTTTAATTTCCTCGTTTATCTTCTCCAATCTCTCCGTAGGTAGAACATCCGCCAGAGCCTTTGCATACCTTCTTGCAATTCTTACTTCCAGTCTCAACTTGATCCCTCCTAAAGCTTTTGAAGGCTGGATTCAATAAGTTTTTTATTTGTCTCAGGATCTATAGCAGTCTTTAGTTTCTTCTCAGCCAGCTCAACTGCCTTCATCGCTGCAAATTTTTTGAGCTCTTCCTTGGCTTTATAAACCTCTTTTTCTATCTCTTCATCTGCCATCTTAATAACTCTTTCTGCTGTAACCTTCGCTTCAGCAATTATCTGTTGTTTCTCTTTTTCAGCAAGCTCCTGAGAGTACTTAACAATTCTTTCTGCTTCTGCTCTGGCTTCCTGTGATTTTTTCTCCGCTTCCTTCAACAAGCTAAGAGCCTCTTCTTTTTCCTGTTTTGCTCTTTCAAACTTACTTGCAATTGCATTAATACCGTCAGAAATAAACTTTGAAATCGGTTTTTTCAACAGATAGTAAAGAATGGCTATCAGTATTACTGTGTTTACTGTTTTCCAGAACAAAAGGTGAGATCCGTGCTCCATTTTACCCCCTTAAGCTGCCTTTTTGCCAAGAATTTTTTCTACTATCTCCTCAGCTATCTTCTCAGCTTCAGACTCAAGCTTCACCTTTTCAGCTTCAAAAGTACTCCATATTTCCTTCTTTGCTTTCTCTATCCTTGCAGAAGCTTCCTCATGGGCTGCTTTGAGTATCCTATCTCTTTCAACTTTTGCTTCCTTTACAGCCTCATCGATGATTAATTTCGCTTTTGCCCTCGCTTCATTTAGAAGCTCTTCCACTTCTTTCAGGAGCTCCTCTGCCTTCCGCTTTAGAGCCTCAACTTCAGAGTGATGTGCTCCTAACTCCTTCTCCCTCTCTTCCATGAGGTTTAGAAGAGGCTGGAAGAGGAACTTGTTAATCAGAACCATGAAAACAAGGAAGTTTACTGCCTGGACAATCAGAGTCCAGTCAATGGCTACAATACTTCCTTCCATCCCACTTCTCCTTCTGTCGTTATTTCGCCTCCTCCCAGGAGGAGCTCATTGCTGTAAAAAGCACACACCTGCCCCGGTGCAGGTGCCTCAACTTTCGCCGCTAATTTTACACAATAAATTCCATTTTTTAAATAGTCTATCTTCTCTACCTCAACAGGTCTTGAACGGTACCTAATTTGAGCCTGAATAGTATCAAACTTTTTGATATCTTCATAGTCTAAATGCCAATTAACGTTTCTAACGTAGATAACGTCCTTTTGTATTTCTTCCTTTTCTCCCACAACAACCCAATTTCTTTCAGCATCTATAGACACAACGTAGAGAGGCTTACCGTAGGAAATCCCAAGCCCTCTCCGTTGGCCAACAGTATACCTATAATACCCTTTATGTTTCCCAACAGGAGTTCCATCTGGAAGGACAAAGAGACCCGGCTGGGACTCTATAAACTTCTCAAGAAAATCAACATAATGTCCCTCTATGAAACAGACATCCTGACTTTCACTCTCAAAAGGAAATCCAAGTGCTTTGGCTTTCTTAATCACTTCTTCCTTTGTAAAATCACCCAGTGGCAGAACCAACTTCTGGAGAACGAAGCTTTCCACAAGAGATAGAAAGTAGGACTGCTCTTTCCTTTTGTCTTTCCCGCGCAAGACTAAATTCTTTCCCCACTCACGAAAATACTCGACTTTTGCATAATGCCCTGTGGAGATAAAGTCTGCTTTTAGCTCTTCAGAAAGTTTGTATAAATACTTCAACTTAATATCTCTATTGCAGGTAGCGCATGGATTGGGAGTTAAGCCCATTCTGTAATACTCAATGAAGTAGTCTATAACCTGTTTTCTGAACTCATCTGAAAGATCAATGACTGTCAACCTTAAACCAAGAATGGAAGCACTTCTTTCTGCCTTCTCAGTGGAAGCATGGGGAAGAAGTTTAAAATAGATTGGGAAGACGGTATGCCCTTGACTCTTCCAAAGATAAGCCGTATAAAAACTATCCACTCCACCGCTGAATCCAAGAACTACTTTCTTCATGGCAGGAAAGTTATACCACAATAATGGATAAAAAAAGAAGGGCGCCTGGGAGGCGCCCCTGAGAATCATGGGGAGGAGGGAGGGGGATAGGGGGTGTCTGGTATTAATAATAGTTCTCATTAACAGTTTGTCAAGGGGTGTAGAGATTATTCAGTTACTATCTGCTTAGCATCAACGTTACCAAATACAGCAACGCTACTACCTATTTTCACTGTTCCTCCAGCTATAACTTCTCCTTTGCCTGGTGCGGTTCCCACAATCACGCCATTCTTGAGTTCTACATCTTGATGAGCAGAAACTTTACCAGATATAAAGGTACCTTCATCTATTATCACTCTTTTCGCCACGACATTTCCGAATATTTTGCTCTTCTTTCCTATCTTTAAATTTCCATCAACTTCCACATTCCCTTGAATCAATAAACCATTGGAAAGTTCTAAGTCACCACTACTTTTTATACCACCAGCTATTGGAGTTTCCGTCTGAGGCACCTTAGGAACTTCTTCATTTCTTATAGTATGAACAATGGGAGCCGTTATTTTTCCACTTTTAACATTCTTTCCGAGCTTCACATATTTTTCTGCTTTTACAGTTCCTTTCAGAGTAGAATTATCTCCTATAATTACAGCGTCTTTTGAACTAATACTTCCATTTATAAATGCTGATTCTCCTATAACCAATTTGCCATAAGAAAGTATAGAACCTTTTTCTTCAAAAGATACTATCTGTTTTCTCTCTGCATCTGTTGATACACGTGCAGCTTTCTCCTTTTCCTTTTCTACTTTCATTTCTTTACTTTCCTCCTTCGGCAGTTTCTTAGCAACAGCCTGCTTCGTTGCTTTAACTTCAGAATTATCCTTTTTTCTAATTCTCTTTGAAACCAATTTCACAATTAATAAAAAAAGCACCACAAGAATTAATAAAGGAACTATACCCCAAAAATCCATCCCTTCCTCCTTTCTTTCTCCCGATATAAGAGCAGTTTTCACTTTTTTTTCAGCAACTTGTTGATGAGTTGGCTCACCGTAAACACTTACGGCTTCCGCCGTTTTATTTACGCTTTCGTATTCTGAAGTAGACTTTTTAGAAAACTTTTCTTCTTCTGAAGAAGTAAAGCTTTCATCGTCATAAGATTGTTCTGAGTCAGTAACTTGTACAACAGTTTGATTGGAAGATTCGTCATTATTAGCTTTTTCTTCTGATCTTAGAATTGTTCGAGATGGTTCGTAATCGATGAAAGTTATATATCCTTTATTTTCAAGGTTATAGTCTAAAAAGGCTTTTTTTGCTTCTTCGTAACTTTTAAAGTTACCAATTCGGATCTTATACCAGTCGTTTACTTTATCTACGCGTACAGGAAGACCTTTTGTTTTTAACGATTTAAAAAGTTTCAGAGCTTCTTCTTCTGACTTTGTTGCAAAAAGTTGAATAACATAAACTTTCATTTCCTCTCTTTCCTCTCCCCTTCTTATCAACCGTAAAAAGTATACCATATCAGCGGCAGTCATCAAAATTAGAGTTGAAGTTAATGAGTTAGGAAAAGAAGAAAGCAAGGAAATACTTACTATCAAGATTTAGATGTTCTAAGTATAGCTCAAACTGATGTAAAAAATGAAAAACTTTCATTTAGGGCAAACAACCCTTAACAATCTAAAAGTAAACTTACTTTTTAGTGGCTTTGTAAATAGTTGCCAAGATAGCAGCAACTGCTTCATAAACTTCTTCAGGAATTTCTTCATAAAAATCAAGCTTATAGAGAATAGAAATAAGATACGGATCTTCATAAATAGGTATTCCATTTTCTTTAGCAATTTTAATTATTTTTTCAGCAATTTCCTTTTCTCCCTTAGCTATGAGCTTTGGAGCATTGTCAACTTCAAGATTATACTTTAAAGCAACCGCTTTCTTTATGTCTCCCATCCCTTTCCCCTTAGTAGTAACTTCTTACAATAGAACCTATCAGAAGTTCCCAACCATCCACTGCTATAAACAAAAGTATTTTTATGGGCAGAGAGACCATTACTGGAGGAAGCATCATCATTCCCAAAGACATAAGTATACTGGCAACTATTATATCAACTAATAAAAATGGAAGGTAAACAACAAAGACTATTTGAAAAGCCACAGTAAGTTCACTTACCAAGAAAGCAGGAATGAGAACAGTTAAAGGAATTTCTTCAGGTGAGTTCACTTTAACATTAGCAAGTTCTAAAAAAAACTTCAAATCTTTCTTTCTAGTATTCTTTAACATAAACTCTTGAAATGGCTTTATACCTCTCTGCAAAAGTTCAATTTCGCTTATTTCTTTAGCCATATAAGGTTGCAACGCAACTTTATTAAGTTCTTCTAAAGTAGGCCTCATAATAAATCCTGTAAGAATTAAGCTCAACGTAACAATCACTATTGCCGGAGGAGTTGTAGGAGTTCCTATTGCCTGACGGAGAAGGGCTAAAACAATGACTATACGGGTAAAAGAAGTCATTGCTATGATTATAGTTGGTAAAATAGTAAGAACGGTGAGAATAAGGAGAAGTTTCAATGAAGTTGCAAGACTTTGACTTAATTCTGCCGGCAAAGCTGAAACTGGCAAAATATTTGCCTCCTTTCTACAGAATGTTTTTTATTATACTTTTTTTTCCTATCTCTTCAACAATTGCAGGTGTAGGAAAATCTCTTTATCTTGCCTCTTTTTACTATCAGATTCCCTTTGAGTTATTAGTTGCAGTAGCAGATGTTGAGTCCTCTTTTGATCCCTTAGTAATTAATGTAAACGGAAAAAAGGTAACCTGTCCTACCAATGCTAAATGCATTCATTACCAAAGAGGAACTATCATAAAATCTTCTTCCGAAAAAGTTGCAAAAAAAATGTTAAAATTTTTGCATATGAAAGGTTATAACTATGATGTGGGGCTAATGCAGATAAACAGACTGTGGATAGAGAAGTATAATCTTCCCCCGGAAGCCTTCTTGGATGCAAGCTATAATGCTCTTTTTGGTGCCTTTATCCTTAGAAGGCTTCTAAATAAGTACGGCTATCCAGAAGCAATATGGAGATACAACGGAAAGAGAAGTTATCTCAAGAAGGTTTTGCAGAAGTTGAAATCCTACGGAGAGACGAACAGATGATGGAAAGAGAAAAGCCTCCTATAGATAAGTTGGCTGAATCAATAGATAAAGTTATCGATTCCATATTTGAGGAAAAGAAAGAACCTCCACAAGAAAAAAAACCAATGCATTCTAAAGACAAAAAAGAAGAAACGGATATAAATATCATTGAACTTCTACCTCAAGACAAAGTTACAGCAAAAGTAAGGTGCTTTCTAAAGGATGAAGGAATTTTTGTTGAAGTAAATGTTGATTTTAAAGTAGAAGCAATAGAAGGTGATAAAGTAATACTTAGCTCTCCCAACTTTGTTTTTGTATGGAGATGTTTAGAAAAAGGAAACGAAGTTTTACTTCTTAGCAACGATGAAAAATACCTTCTAATAGGAGAAGTAGAAAAGGTAGATTTGAGAAAAGAAACACTTGTTGTTATACTTAAAGGAAAACCAATAAAATATTCACGGCAACTGTTTCGCGTGGAAGTTAATCCTAAGGAACCAATCTACCTTGTTATGAAAGTAGATCAAGAGCCAATAGTTGCAGCAGTTAACGATATAAACGAAGAAGCATGTTCATTCATTCATAAACCTCTTCCTCTTTTACCTGGAGACATCTTCGGGGTAGTATTACGGTTTCCAGATGGTAAAAAAATGCTAATTCCTGATTCTGAAGTGATTACTGTTAGAAACAGAAAAGACAGTCTTAAAACTTATGTCCTTAAAATAAAAGTTCCTGAAAAGGAAAAATCGTATCTTCGTAAATTCCTCATAGAAAGACAAAGAGAAATACTTAATAAACTTAAGGAAGGTTGATGTTCAGATTAATAGTTATTGTACTAATTCTTGTAAGTTTTTCCTTTATTTCTCCTTTTGCGGCGACTGAAGAAAAAGAAGAGGAAATGGGTATCTTCCTAAATGCGATTTCTATTTGTTCAAAAGAAGATCCTGTAAAGTGTGCCTCCTTTGTAAAGAAAAATTTAAGCAGAGTAAAAAGCAGGAAGATTACTGACAGGTTCCTTTTTCTTTATGCTGAATCTCTCTTCAAATTGGGAAATACCACTCAGCTAAAGGAAACTATTCGTCAAATTAATATAGAAAATCTAACATCTACAGAAAAAAGAAAGTTTAAGTTGATAAAGAACTACTTCTTACTGCTGGAAAATCCCCAAAAGGCTCTTCAAGAATTTGTAAAAAACTGGGATAACTTCATTCTTATTATCCCTCCTGAAAAAATTCCTGTTTACGTAGAACAAGCAATAAAGATTGGAAAATGCAAAATAGGTCTTAAATTCATTTCACATTTACTTTCAGCCTATCCAGATTTTGTCCTAACTCCTAAAAGCGTTTTTCGAGTTGCCATGTGTTTTTACAGAAAAGAAGATTTTGAAAGTGCTTTTAGACTTTTCTATAGAATTTATCTTCTCTACCCCACTTTCAAGCCAAGACTTGTAAAAATGTATCTGATTCATACCTCCCTTCTTACAGGTGAAAATGTGAAAGTAGTTACCGATCCTGAAAATTTTCTCTTTAGCTTAACTCTTGCTCCTCCATCAAAAGACATTTTCAAGATTTATTTGGACTATCTAACTAAGAAATTTAAAATTTTAGACCATACGCTCTTTAAGAAAGGTATTAAAACCATTGAGCTGGCTAAGAAATATAGAGTAAACTTAAATGAGTATGTAACTCTCCTTTTTAATCTCCATATTCCTTATGAATTTAGGAAAAAAAATAAAAAAGAGATAGTTTATCTTTTCTATAATTTAGAAAAGCTTTTTGGTCTAAATCTTAAACAACTTTCAAAAAAAGGAAGAAGTTATCTTTTTGCTTCCCTTGTGGACTTTCTATCTTATGAAGATGCAAAAAGAGTGAAAGATTCTGGAAAACTTGACTATTCTTTAATTCCTAACCAAACAACAATGTATTACATATTTTTTAGTCTAAAAAGTATTCCAAAAGAAGCCTTTAACTCTCCTAACCTAGACAGTTGCCTTAAACTTGTTTATCTCCTTAAAGTAAAAAAGGATCTACAAAAGGCCAAAAAAACATTCTTTAAAGCCTTAAAAGAAAAGAAAGGTCTAAACTTTCTCCCCCTTTATTTGTCAAATTTTGATGAAACTAATATACTTAGATTCTATAGTGGCATAGAGAACTTTGAACCTGCGGAAAACAATTATCTGAACTTCGTTTTCTACGAGTTACTTCTTTACAGGAATGGAGAGTATGATAAGATAAAAGATATGAAGGGGGCTTTTTACCAATTAAATATGATTGAGGATGAAGACAGTTTACCAATAGTGAATTACCTTCAGTTTGCTGTAAAGCGGAGAAAAAAGCCCATAGATATAGCTACCATCCAAAGATGGATGTTAAGGATAAGAAAGGAGCTCAACATTGCCACCAGATAGAGTGGAAAGATTGATAGGAACAGAGAAAACAGGAAGGATTACTGAGTTTCATATATCCTCTAAGGTTAAAGGAAGCTCTGCAATTTCTTCTTCCTCAAGTGCTACAGAATCCATAAGGCTAAGGCCAGGGGATATTCTGAAAGGAAAAATTATTGCGGTCTTTAACGGAGAAAAGGGGAAGGAGGTAGAAGTAGATTTTGGAAGTTTTAAGGTTAAAGCTCGGTGGAATAGTTATTTAACTCCAGAAGTTGGCAAAAATATTTTGGTTCTTGTAAAAGATACATCCACAGAAATAATTCTAAAACTTTTGGAAACAAAAGTTGTCAATTTTAAGGACTTTTTTGTAAAACATTTTACAGCAAGAGAAACAATTTTCTCCCTGATTAGCCGAATTTCTATTAAAAACGAAAGCGATATAACACCTCAATTTGTTAGAAATATAATAGAAAACAGTGGGCTTTTTTTAGAAAATAAACTTTATAGAGGAAACTTAGAAAACATAAAAAATGACCTAAAGGCGAAACTCCTCTCAGAGTTTTCAAAAGCTTCTGGAAATGAAGTAATTACTATTTCAAAGTCTTTAAATCTATTAGAGTCATACACCATTTCAAATATTCTTTCCAAAAATCTTTTCTTAGTTCCTCTATTTCTTCCACTACCTCCATTCAATAAAGCTGAACTTTTCATAAATAAAGAAGAATTAAAGAACTTTTACCAACAGGGATTCCTAACGGTAGTTATAGTACTTGACCTTGAGAAGTACGGTAAATTAAAGGTTTCTATTCTGTTTGATAAACAAGAGAAATCTTTTAGAATTGATTTTACTTCTGAATCAGAAGAGCTAATTGAAAAGCTAAGGAAAAGTCAGAAAGATATAATAGATTTCTTAGGGAACAAATATAAGGTAAAAGTTACATACACCAATCGAGCTCCGGAGCTTCCAGAACTTCAGTTTGAGAACATACCAGTGGAAGTTGATATAACAGTTTAAGATGTTTGATTTAAACTTAGTTTTTCAGTATAAAGTTTTTCTGTTAACTTTCTTACTCGTTCTTATAAGGGTTACAAGTATTGTGTCGTTTATTCCTGTAATCAGTCATCCTGCTTTTCCAATGCCAGTAAAAGTTATCTTTAATCTTTTTTTAGCTTTAATATTAACACCTCTTCTCATAGAGAAAGGGATTCTTTTTGATACAAAACTCTTGGATTCTCCATTAACTTTGACCTTAGGAATCTTAAATGAAATCTTCTTTGGGTTTGTTGTAACTTTATGGATAAGATTTTTCTTCACTGCCGCTGTTTTTGCTGGTGACATGATAGGAACAGTAGGTGGATTTGCAATGGCACACATCTTTGATCCAACAGCAGGTCAGTCAGTTATCATAGGTAGATTTCTCCTTATAGCAATGTTAATGCTTTTTGTTATAGGTGGGTTTGTAAATATGATGATATACACACTTTATATAAGCTTTTTAAAATATCCTCCATTTCATTGCCAAATAGATGACTCTCTTCTATGGTTACTCGTAGAAAAGTTCAATCAATCTTTTTCCTTAGGATTTCAAATAGCCTCACCAATAATAATTATGGTTCTCATATTTAATGTTTCCTTAGCTTTAGTAGCAAGGATAATGCCTCAAATGAACGTCTTCTTTGTAGCAATTCCTGTTCAGCTCTCTATAGTTATCCTTTTCTTTGCTCTGATCGTTCCTTACATGATGGAGATAATGTACGATACTTTAAAAGGGGAAATTCACCTTCTTGTAAAATTCCTCTCCCCGCCATAGTATTTTGGTGAGTAGTAATTAAGCATCTTTATAACAGAATACCATCATTTCTCATCTTTTAGTCTTACATTAAAGTTATCTATCATTCCATATTCAGTTACTCGAGGAGAGTAATAACCATCAACTTTTAAAACAATATAGGTCATTCCTCCATCAATTGATCTAAATTTTTTCATAGGAACTATATAGCAGTAATTATGGAATCCTTTCTTTTTCTTGCACCTTCCTGTGTAAACTTTTCCATCCTTAGTAATAAAAAGTACTTGCTTGTTTAAAAAGTTTTCTACCTTCACATAAGGTCTATAGTAATTTTCTGCTCTAAACCAACCCGTTTCTGCAGCAAAAGAAGGCATACAGAAAGAAAAAAAACAAACGAACTGAAGAAAGACAAAAAAATTATTGAATTTTGATTTCTCCATGAATTGCTCCTGCAGACTTCATAGCTTGCAAAATAGCTATAAGTTGTCGCGGAGTAACACCTACAGCATTTAATGCCATTACAAGGTCTTGAAGAGAAGGTGTCTTAGGTTCAAGCATAAATATGTTCTTTCCTTCACGAAGCTGAATAGATGTTCTCTCTGTTAATATCGTCTGTCCTGAAGAAAATGGAGGAGGCTGGGAAATAACGGGTTGCTCAGAAATTTTTACTGTTACCCCTCCTTGAGCCACAGCTACAGGGGATATTTTAACTTTATCATTTATAACTACCGTTCCTGTTCTTTCGTTAATTACTATTATAGCAGGATAGTCAACTTCAACAGGAAGTTCTTCTATTTTAGCTATAACTTCAACTGAGTTTATTCCTTCCTTTTTAATAAGAACCTTCACAACCTCAGGAGATATAGGAATAGCCTGAACAACTGAACCGAGTTCTTCATTTATTACAGAAGCAACATTTGAAGCTGTTTTAAAGTCAGGATCTCTCAAAACTATGTCCAGTTCATTTCTGTTTGAAAAATTTACCGGAACGTTTCTTTCTACTACAGCCCCACCTGGAATCCTTCCTGTTGTGGTTGTAAACTTTCTTAGAGAAGCTGCCTTTCCAGCTACTTCATATCCTCCACCGAGTGAAACAGGACCTTGGGCAATAGCATAAACCTTACCATCCGGTCCAAGTAGCGGAGTCATAATAAGAGTTCCCCCTCCTATACTTTTAGCATCACCTATCGCAGAAACAACAACATCTATTCTTGTTCCCGGCTTCGCATAAGTAGGAAGCTCCGCTGTAACCATTACTGCTGCAGTATTTCTCGTTCTAATGTTATTCTTTGGAATCTTTATTCCCATTCTCTCAAGCATATTGGCAATTGATTGCTTGGTAAATTCCGAAGAAGTAGAATCACCAGAGTTTTTTAACCCAACAACGAGGCCATAACCAATCAGGTAATTGACTCTTGATATTCCAACATCTGCTATATCTTTTATTCGAACCTCTGCTCCATAAGCCGATATTGAGATAATAAAAAACAGATAAAGAAGAAAAACTTTCTTAATCCAGAACATAAATTTCTACCCTCCTGTTAGGAGCTAATGGACCCTTCTGATTTATAACCAATTTCTTATAACCAAACCACTTTGTCTGGAATCGGATATTTTTCTTATACTTTCGACAAAGCCGCTTCAAATAACTTTCAACTCTTTTCGCTCTCTTTTCAGAAAGTTTCATATTAAAAGACTCACTTCCCTTCCAATCTGCATAGCCTTTAATAACTATAGCTTCGCTTCCTTTTAGTGCCTTGCAAATATCACGCAAAGTCTCCTTGGCTTTCTTGGATAGAGTGCTACTTCTATAGTCAAAATACACAATTGCAAGGAGTCTTTCTTTCTTCTCTTTCTTCTTTTCCTCTTTTTTCTTGGTCTTTTGCAGATTTTCCCTTTTTACCTTGAGAGAGGGCTTACTTAGAGCAGATAAAGGATTGGTCTTAAACTTTAAAAGTTCTTCTTTATCGCTGAAACCATCTCCATCCGTATCTTTTTGTAACGGATTCGTTTCGTAAACAGCTACCTCCTGATAATCCGTTAATCCATCACCGTCTGTATCTTTTTTAATAGGAGAAGTTTTATAGTATTCTATCTCTTGAAGGTCTGAAAGACCGTCACCATCTGTATCCGGAGAAAATGGATCTGTCTTCTTATTTATTTCTTCCCCATCTGTTAATCCATCACTATCTGTATCTGAGTTTAAAGGATTTGTTCCTGTTTTTGATACTTCCACAAAATCAGAAAGACCATCACAATCAGAATCTCTGTTGTCAGGATACGTCTTATAAAGATAAATCTCCTTTCTGTCATCTAAACCATCTCCATCAGTGTCTTTCTTCAAAGGAGATGTTCCAAAATTACTTACTTCTTCATAGTCTGTTAAACCATCTTTATCTGTATCCCTTATGAACGGCGCAGTTCCATACATTCTTACTTCTTCCCTATCTGTAAGACCATCTGAATCGGGATCCGCACAGTTTGGATTAGTCTTATAAATCTTGACTTCCTCATAGTCAGATAGCCCATCACCGTCACTATCTCTTTCTGTAGGATTTGTATTAAACTTTAAAACCTCTTCACCATCTAAAAGAGCATCTCCATCTGTATCCCTATTTTGAGGATCAGTAAAATAAATAAACATTTCCTGATAGTCTGTAAGACCATCTCTATCACTATCTCCTGTCTCAACGCTTCCCGCAACGGTTGGTGTAATTAGCAATAGACAAATAGGTAAGATTAAGAATTTAGAAAGGCCAGAGTTTTGCAACAATTTTCCATATAAGTCCCGGTTCCTGAACATCTGTTAAAACCCCTTCTCCAGTATATGTTACCTGCAGATTAAATATTCTATCCGAAGTTACAGTGTTTGTATCATCAATGTCTTCCGGTCTTACAAGTCCTGTTATAGTAAGAACATGAGATTCTCCATTAATAACTATGTTTTTTTGTGCTTGAATAATGAGATTCCCATTTGGTTGTTTTCCTATAACCTGAGCAGTTATTGTTCCCGTAAATGTACTTCCTCTAAGAGTCGAACCTTTCCCTCCATTTTCTGCACTACCCTGCATGGAAACATTAGTTTTGTTAAGAACACTCGGATTAAGTCCAAAGAGAGAAGACACTCCCCCTTGCATTTTGGAAGACTTCTTTAGTGATGTTTCTGTCTGACTTTGAGCACTTGTCCTTTCTACGATTAGAATTGTGATTAAATCACCTACATCCCTTGCCTTTAAATCCCCATAAATATATTTGAATTTTCCATTGTCATTCCAAAGAGATCCCTCACTCAAAGGTTGAGTTTGAAAGTTAAGTTTCGGAGGTGGAGGCGGAGTATAAGAAATTGTTCCCTGAGGTTTACTAAAACAAGAAGTTAAAAAAAGGCTAAAAAACAACAACCACTGTTTCCTCATCTTTAACTTTCCCTTCAATCACTTTCCTACTGTAAATGTTTTTAACCTTGATTGTATCACCTATACGACCGTTCTGTAACGCTCTTCCGGTAGTTTCCACATAAATTCCATTTTTTTTAGCAACTATTTTGACAAGTTGTCCTCTTTTTATAGCAAAAGGGATTTCCACAAATCTTTGAAGGACAATCGTATTCGGTAAAAGCTTTACCTTTGCAACAACTTTGTTTACATCTCCATTAAATACATCTCCTCTAACCTTTGAAAGAAGAAACTTCTCCTTTTTGACTTTTCCAGTTAAGTGCTCTCCTCTTTCTACGGTTTCAATTGTTTTGTATCCTTCTACTTCAGCATCAACCTGTAGATTAACATTCAAAGTTCTTGTAAGAAAAGAGTTTTTACACTTGACTTTCAGCTGCACAAGATAATTCCCTACCCTTTCAATACTCAATCGATGAAGAGGAATAATATCCTCGATTGTACAACCTGAAAGAACTTGTGAATTCAACACTTTACCATTGATAATAAGCCTTTCTGCCTCAGGAATATGAAATTCAACACTCTTTACAGCCAATTTAACAAAATAGTCATTATCATTCGTACTTCCAAAGGCAAAATAGAAAGGAAAGAAAAGAAGAAGAAAAAGAAACCTAAGCATGCCTTTTATCTCTTCAAGTTAACAGCAGTTTGAAGCATGGCATCTGATGTCTGTATAGCTTTTGAATTGAAATCATAAGCTCTATGGGCAACTATCATATTTACCATTTCTTCTACAACGTTAACGTTCGAGGATTCTAAAAATCCTTGTGCTAAGGTTCCGAACCCTTCTGTTCCTGGGACTCCTTCCTGAGGAGCTCCTGAAGCATCTGTTTCCAGAAACAGGTTTTTACCTATAGCTTTTAAGCCTGCAGGATTTATAAATTTTACTAAGGTTATTCTTCCCAATTCTTGAGGAGCTGGTTGTCCTGGCATTTCTACTGTTACAGTTCCGTCCTCTGCTATGTTAACTCTAATCGCATCAGGTGGAATAGTTATTTCAGGAAGAATCGTATATCCTTCATGCGTAACAAGTCTTCCGTCTCTATCTATCTTAAAGGCCCCATCTCTTGTATAGGCAGTATCTCCATTTGGAAGAAGAACTTTAAAAAATCCATCTCCTTCAATTGCAACATCGAGTTGATTTTCTGTATGGATAAAGTTCCCCTGGGAAAATAGTTTGGAAACAGTAACAACCTTTGTACCAAGCCCTATTTGAATTCCAACAGGTATCTGGTTACCTGCAGCATTTGGAGTCCCTGCTGCCTTTAAAGTTTGATACATAAGATCTTCAAACTCTGCTCTACTCTTTTTATAACCTGTAGTGTCAACGTTTGCAAGATTGTTTGAAATTACATCAAGATTTATCTGTTGTGCAGACATACCAGAAGCTGCTGACCAAAGACTTCTAATCATTTTTAAACCCTCCCAAATTCATTTAAGTAACCAAGAAGTTCATCTCCTGCTTTTACAACATTGAGGTTAGCATCGAATTCCCTATGGGCTTCTATCATCTTTGCCATTTCATAGACTACGTTAACGTTTGAATCTTCCAAAAATCCTTGATAGATTTTCGAATTCTCTGACGGTACTGCTTTATCCTCTTCATAAGCCCACAAGTTCTGCCCGAGCTTCTCTTTTACAGGCTGGTCAACTATCAAAAACTTTCCGACTTCCCCTCCTTTAGAAAAAATCCTTCCGTCTTCGGAGACATAAATGTCTGAAGAATCATCAACCTTTATTCTTCCACTACTTCCAACTACATAATAACCAGAGGAAGTCCTGATATTTCCTTCTTCATCCACTTTAAAACTTCCATCTCGGGTTAAAAATCTATTTCCATTTTCATCTTCAACAACAAAAAACCCTTTTCCCTCAATTGCAAAGTCAAGTTTATTCCCTGTTTCTCTCAAAGCTCCCTGTTCCAAGTAAACAATATTATCTATAGCTCCAGCATATTCAAGGGTAAGATTATAAGTCGGAATATAACCTGTTGGGACTGGATCCCCCGGTTTTGAAGGAGGAGATTGAGTAAGAGGAACATAAACTGTTGAAAATTTTATTCCTTCTCTTTTATAACCAGGAGTATCAACATTTGCAATATTGTTAGTTATAGATTCAAGCTTTCTCTCCATAGCCTTTGCACCAGAAGCTCCAACAAAAAGCATTTGAGCTGTTATACTCATACTCCCTTCCTCCGAAGGTTAAGCAAAATTTCCACCTCAGAAGTACTCATCTTCAAAGCCCTTGCAAGGGCTTTAAGGTCATTTTTTGCTATCATCTCTTTAAGTTTTTCTTTATTTATTTTTACAGGTGCTTTAGAGATCATAAGAGAAACTATCCTTTCAAGATCGGCTTCTGTTAGTTCTGGAGGCTTTGAGAACGGTCTCTGCAAATCAATATCCACAGGTACCCGAAAATTAGAAACCTTAGAACTTAACTTTGCCACTTCAAAAGTTATTTTCTTTATACTGCTTTTCACAAGAGAAAATTCATCTTCCAACTTTGAAAGTCTTTTCCGTGTAGAGAGAAAGAAAAGAAAAGCTATGAAAATAAATAAAAGTAATATTCCTAAGAGTACAAAAGTTTCTCCAGAAAATTGGCTACTTCTTTCTACCAGTTTAAGATTAGTATCATAAACAACTTCATAAGCCATAATTCTTTAAAAAACCTCTTATTTTTTTCAAAGCAGCCTTTTTTATCTGTGTTACCCTTGCAGGTGTTACCTTCATTATATCCGCTATTTCCCTCTGTTTCAATCCTTCTTTAAAGAAGAGAGAAAGTACGATTTTTTCATTATCACTTAAAACAGAATCTATTGCTTTAGCTATGAGCTCCATCAACTCTTTTCTCTCTATACTATCAAAGGGGCTTCCATCATCAGTTCCTAAGAAACTAAGGCGATCTTCTTTAATCGATTCATTAATGAATTCTTCTATACTTAAGGTTTTTCTCTTGTTTATACCCTCATCTTTCTCCTCTTTCGTTCTAACATCAAGACTCCGAAGATAATCAAGAATTCTTCCCCTTATCAAAATTGAGGCATAAGTTCCGAAGCTTGTTTTTTTATTTTCATCAAAGTGGTGCTTAGCCTCCATTAAACCTATATAACCAACACCTACAAGATCCTCAAACTCTACTTCTGAATAGTCTGGCAATCTCTTATATATAGAAGATGCAATTTTCTTTACTAACGGGATATAATCCTCTACATTAATTTCCTTAGTTTTGTAGTGAGGCATTCTATCCCCAAATTCTTAATAATCTATTAAGGAAATTACCTTTCTTCTTAACTTCCTTTGAAGGCTTTATAATATCCCCAAAAATTTCTGAAATTTTCTCTCTTATCTTTGAATTTTTCTCCACTACATCTGAAAATCCCATAGAGTTAACAACGGCATGCATATTTTTTATCGGTGGCATATAACCCAAGAAACTCATCTCTACTTCAGGAAGGAATTTCTTCATACCTTCAAGTTTTAACTTTACTTTGTCAAAATCCTTTTTCCCAGCTTTATTTGTAACAAAATTAAACTTTTCCACCCCATGAATCATATGGGCCAACTTCATAAGACTATAGGCATCAACCATAGAAGGAGGTTCAGGATTTACCACAAGAACAGGAAAATCTACAGAGGAAAAGATACTTAGTAAGAAATTATTAACACCTGCTCCAAGGTCAAAGATAACAAGATCATATTCTCTGATTAATCCCCCGAGCCTTGAAAGAAAGTAGGTTGCAGTCTTCTTAGAGTAGTTGAAAATTCTATCATCAAGATTTCCACTTGGAATAATATCCAAATGGTTGAAACCTCTCTCTCCAAGTTTTACTAAAGCTTTATCAAGCTCTATCCCTTTACTTAAACAGTCAACCAAAGAATATTTATATCCAACCCCAAGCATTATATTCACATTTCCCATTCCAACATCGGTATCAACTATCAAAGTCCTTTTCTTGTAAAAAGCAGAAGTAAGACCCAACAAAATAGTTAGTGTTGTCTTTCCAACTCCACCCTTACCACTTGCTATCCCAACAGTTACTGCCATAACCTTTTGAACCCTTCGGTAAGATTTTGCCTATAAGAAACAGAATAAACAGGAATATCCCCTATGAGCTCTCTTATTAGTTCTACCTTTTTCTCATCTATCTCGTCAAGCTTTGTAACTGCAATACCATTAAGTAAGGAGTTAAATGCCTCAAAGTACTTTTCAAGAACATCTATATCTCTACTTGCATCTATTGTAAGTATATTAATTGTTTCTGTTGCTCTTAAGAATTTTACCAACTCTTCTATACTCTCTGAAGATATCGAAACTCCAGGAGTGTCAACTAAAATTACTTTGTGTTCAGATAGAAGTTCTACTATATCTCGAAACTCATCAGGCTCATAGGCTATCTGAAAAGGAGTATCTACTACGCTACAAAATATTTTTAACTGCTCAATTGCTCCCAATCTGAAAGTATCAAGACTTATAACTGCAATATCTTCAATACTATTATTTAGAAGATCTATATAAGTTTTCCCAATGTGAGTAGTTTTTCCACTACCTGTAGGTCCAAAGAAAACTAAAGGTTTTCCTTCTCCAACGGGAGATGGTTTTCTGACATCTACCAGAAATTTCTCTATAGCTCCATTCGAAGTTTTCTTAGATTCAGTAAGAGGGAATGAAGGAAGTGAAACTTCGGACGTTTCCTCTTTTTTCGTTATTTTCTCCTCTATTCCTACAACCACTTCCACTTCTCTCTTTGGAAAGAGGAAAAACCTCCACTTCAACTTCTGGTTGACGGATAGAATGGCATACGAGTTCTCATACTCCTCATTTAAAACGCTTATTATTTCCTGAAGACTTTTTCCCCTATATGTTTTTACTTTCATCAGTTACCTACTACCCCTACAGATTGAACTTTTACATTGTCCGCAAGCTCATCGTAAGCAATAACCTTTAATGTTGGTATGTGTCTTGAAACTAAATTTGCCACAAACCTTCTAACATCCGGCGATGTTAGAAGAACAGGAATAGCATTCTCCTCTAAGAAACGAGGAATTAACCTATTTATTTCGTCAACCACTTTTCTTACTTCCTGTGGAGAAATCGTAATTTTATATCCCTCCTGCGTTTGAATTATAGAATTTCTAAGCTTTTCCTCGAACTTCGGTGACAAGGTTATTACTTTAATACTGCCATTTGTTTTTAACATAGAAGTTATTACCTTTGAAAGTGATTTTCTAACTTGTTCTGTAAGTTGGTCAACATCCTTTATGTGAGGTGCGTAATCTGCAATAGTTTCAAGGATGGAAATTATATCCCTTACAGGAATTCCCTCCTTAAGAAGGTTACAGATAACTCTATGAATAGTACCAAGTCCTGCAGCATTTAAAGCATCCTCTACAAGTTTTGGATACTTCTTCTTCAAAATCTCAAGAAGTCTATTTGTATCTTCTCTTGTAATAATTTCGTGTGCCTTTTTCTTTATTATCTCAGAAAGATGGGTTATTACTACTGTAGGAGCATCAACAACTGTATAGCCAAATCTTTGAGCTTCTGCTTTCATACTCTCAGGTATCCAATAAGCCCTCAAGTTAAAGATAGGATCCTTAGTTGGTATACCTTTCAAAGGTCTGGTTGCTCCTCCCACGTCTATCGCAAGATAAGATCCCGGTTCTATAGTACCCCTTGCTTCTTCTACTCCTTTAATGTAGAAAACATATTCACCGGGCGCAAGTTGAAGATTATCTCTTATTCTTATCATAGGAAGGAGAATTCCGAGCTCTTGTATTAAGTTTTTGCGCAAGTTTTTAATTCTCTTAACTAAAACTCCATTCTCTCTTTCATCCACAAGAGGAACAAGTTTATAACCTATCTCTAAAACTAAAATATCTTCCTGTATAAGTTCTTCTTCACTTTCCTCTTTCTTTTCAACTTCCTCTTTCTTTTTTAACTCTTCTAACATCAAGGTCTTTTTGTACTCTTCTTCAGCTTTCTTAGACAGCTTATAACCAGACGTTATTAAAGAAGCTCCCAATAGACCAAAAATGAAGGTAGGGAAACCAGGAACAAGTCCTAAAAGAATTAGAAACATTCCAACAAGCATAAGCGTTTTGGGATACTTTGAGAACTGTGTTAGAAAATCTCTACCAAAGTTTGTTTCAGAAGCTGCTCTTGTAACTATTACACCTGTAGCAGTGGCAGTAAGTAAAGACGGAATCTGACTTGAAAGACCATCTCCAACCGTCAAAATTGTGTAAGTTGAAAGAGCTTCAGAAATTGGAAGATGCTTCTGAAGAACTCCAATTGCTATACCACCAATTATGTTTATAGCAGTTATGATAAGACCAGCAATGGCATCTCCCTTAACAAACTTGCTGGCACCATCCATAGCACCATAAAAATCAGCCTCCTTAATAACTTCCTGTCTTCTCTTTCTTGCTTCTTCTTCAGTTATAAGTCCTGCACTTAAATCAGCATCAATACTCATCTGCTTACCCGGCATAGCATCGAGAGTAAATCTTGCTGCTACCTCTGCAACCCTTTCTGAACCTTTGACAATCACTACAAAGTTAATTATTACCAATATCAGGAAGATAATAATTCCAACTACAAAGTTTCCTCCAACAACAAATTGCCCAAAGGTTTTGATTATTTTCCCGGCTGCCTCAGCTCCCTGATCTCCATAGAGAAGAATTCTTTTGGTAGTAGTAACATTCAAAGAAAGTCTAAATAGAGTAGCTACAAGCAGTAATGTCGGGAATATGGAAAATTCAAGAGGATTTCTAACATACATCGCTGTTATTAAAAGCATGAGCGAGAAAGAGATACTCAAGGCTATCAAGAGGTCAACAAGAAAGGCAGGAATAGGAATAACCATCAAAACAACAATGGCAACGACACCACCTATAATAAGAAACTCGGGTAGAAGGGCTTTCCAGTTTAAACTCTGTTCTTCTAATTGAGTGTTCACCTTTAAACCTTTTTTATGGTAATATTTAAACTGAGTAATTATAGCAGGTTTTGGCTATGGACATAGATATAGCTTCAGATTTGTTGAAAAGAACTCTTGAGCTTGCTTTTATAATAACTTCACCTGTTCTTGCAGGTGTTTTTATCATAGGAATTGTTATTAGTATTTTTCAAGCAGCAACTCAGATAAACGAAATGACTTTAACCTTTGTTCCTAAGCTTCTTCTCGCTCTCGTCATAATGTTTCTTCTATCAAACTGGTTTCTAATAGAGCTCACAGACTTTACAAAAGAAATTTGGTTACAGATTCCGGAGTTCATAAAATGAGTATTTATACAACGCTCCTCAAAGAGGTGAAAAACAATAAGATAAATTATGAAAAAATAGAAGAAGTCTTAAAACAGATAAAGGAAGAGATAGAAAAAGGGAATCTTCCTTCAAAAGAAGATTACACTCGTTTCAAGGAAGCTCTCCAAATTATTGAAGCCAAACATTCCATTCTACGAGAAAAGATAAATGGCTTTCAAACAAAGAAAAAGGTAAATGAAACGTACCGCCGATTTGAATGAAAAAAAAGCTGAGTAATCATTATCACTCTATTCTTACAGTTGGTATAAACCACTCACAGTAGATTTTTATTTTTCCATCTATTTTCTTCAAACAAAGTGCTTTTCTTGCTTTTGATTTTATTAAAGAAGAAGAATAAAGCTGTCTAAAAGTAATACAAACTGAATTATCAGGATTAGTGCGAATATGTAAATCTTCTATATCTACTTTAATGTTCTTGCTCTTTTTCCAGATTCTTTTTTTGTATCTTATAAATCTTTCAAAATCCATACATCCTTGAGGAGAGTAAAGCTTAAAATATCTATCGTCTTTTCTTTCCCATAATTTTTTCCAAGTTTCAAGAAATTCTAAAATTTCCTCTCTTTTTATTGGCTGATATACAGCAAGCTCTGTTTCCATTTTTTGAGGTTCTTGGGCAATTTTAGTTTTTTGTTGACTCTTTACTGTTTCTTCTATCCTCTCGTCTAAATAACTATCTAAAACTTCATTTAGATTCTTTTCTGCTATTTTATACTCAGGATCAATCACCGTTGCAAGAGTAAAGAAGGAAATGGCTTTTTTCAGGTAATTCTCATCCTTGCTCTTTTCAAACAACTTAACATAAATTACACCTATATTATTATAAATTGAAGCAGAAGAAACTCCCGTCTTTAATATTTTTTCATAAGTTTTAAGAGATTGCTGATAGTTACCTGTATTGAAAAATCTTGTTGCCTCTTTCAATAGTTCGTCTGTATTTTGAGCAGATACGGGAAAAAGAAGAGATGAGAAAAGAAAACAGATAATAGAGATGCGAAATATGTAATGCGGAATGGGTAAAAGACGTAATATGGATAACAAACTATGCACTAATCTCTCATCTCGCATCTTTTATCTCTCAATTATCATTGAACTATAAACTCCCTATAGAAGATATTTCTAACCTGAACTCCTGATAGTACAGAATTAATTTTAAGGAGGAGATTTTCTTTAAGGAGCTCTTTACCTTCAGGAGAAATAAGTTCCTTAGAAGACATCGCACCTACAGTGGTTATAAGAATATCATTGATTGCAGGTAACTTGCTTTTTAGTTCCGATTCTTTTCCAGTATAACCCAATGCTATTGCTATTCTAATGTAATGACCATCAGATAAATTTATCACTATCGGTTCAAGCTCCATTATTTTAAAAGAGGCAGCTGTTTTTTGTTCATCTTCTCCCTTCTGAAGAACATAAAATAAAACTCCTCCACCTCCTACAAAAACGAACACCGCTAACAAAAACAATAAAAATTTTTTCATCCCTTCTCCTCCGTAACTGAAACCTTAGGTAAATAAATCTTTATTTCTACTCTTCTATTCATAGCCCTGCTATTCTCATCCTTTTCCTCAACCAAAGGTTGAGTATCCGCAACACCAACTGCTCTTAACATTTCTTTTTTAACACCTTTTTTAACGAGGTATTCTACCACAGATATGGCTCTTCTTGTTGAAAGTTCCCAGTTACTACCATTTTTTACTGGAAGACTGTCGGTATGACCAACAACAATGACTTTCGTTCCTATAGGTAACTTCTTTAAAATTTCAGCAAGTTTATCAAGAGAAGGAATAGAACCTTTTAGCTGATATTTCCCTCTTTCAAAGAGAAATTTTTCAGGAAAAATTAACACTATTTCGCCTTCTTCTCCCTTTCCAACTTTAACACCTTCTTTTGTTAACTTTCTTTTCATAATAGTTTCTGCAAGATGAGGAGATATGTCCGGAAGTTCGATTTTTGTTCTATCACTCCCTTCAAAAATACTTCCTTTTCTAAAGAAAATAGAAATCTCAGGAGGATAAGATATAGTGGTAAAGGATAAATAAAGAGCAAAAAACGCTATTAAAATAAATAGGACGTCCATAAAAGATGTTAACCATACGGGATCCTTTCCCTTATTTTCCTTCTTCTCTTCCAGAGACAACCTGCTCTCCTTTAAAGACCAATTCTATTTCCACTCTCCTATTTTTCGCTCTTCCGGAAGGAGTATCATTTGGAGCTATAGGTTCTGTATCTGCACACGCCATTAATTCCAACTTATTGGGAGAAATCTTACATTCTTTTAAAATTACGTTTAAAACTGCTTCCGCTCTTTTGGCAGAAAGAACCCAGTTATCAGTTCCAGGAACATTATCGGTATGTCCTTTTATAATAACTCTTTCAACTGAAGAGTCGTTTAAAACAGGACATATTTCCTTAATAAATACAGAAACTCCAGGGTTCAGAGAATAAGAACCACTTTCAAAGGTTATTTTCTCAGGTAAATTGAGTTTAATGCTTTTTTCCTTTTCTATAATTTTAAACCCTTTAAGATAAGGATACTTTTCCTTTAGTTTCTCAATAGTAGTTTTTATCTTTTTCATAGCTTTCTTCCTACCTGGATAAATAGGTTTTACCATTGGAGGGCCTGAAAGTGATCTTTTCGAAGATAAAAGCCCTTTATCCCCTGAAATCTCACCCTTTCTATGTTTAAATAGAGTAAATTTATCAACATCTAAGGTTGAATGAGACAGAACAACAACAAAAAAAATTATAAGAATGAAGAGAACATCTATTACTGAAAGCTTCCATCTCGACTTAGAAGAAACGATCATTCCTTTTCTTTCTCTTCAGGTTTCTTTACGGAAAACTCAACCTTACCTTTTGTAAGAGATTCTATTAAGGAATCTCTTATCAATCTTGGAGAAAGTCCTTCAAGCATAAAGACTATGGCTCTTTCAACAAGAGTGAGGAGAACTTCTTCTCGCGATCTTAGGTATCTTAGTCTTGAAGCAAGAGGAGTAAATATCATGTTAGAAAGAATAAGACCATAAAAGGTTGTAAGAAGTGCTAACGCAAGTCCTACACCTATAGTTGAAGGATCTTTAAGATTTGCAAGCATATAAACTAGTCCTATAACCGTCCCAAGAAGTCCAAATGCAGGAGCAAGAGTCCCAAGATTTTCTACAAGAACAATTGAATTTTCTATATCCTCAAGATAAGATTTCCTCTCCAGCTCAAGAATCTCTTTTATTGTTTTTGTGTCTGAAACTTCCATGGCAAGCTGAACTGCCCTTTTTATACCTTCATAGGGAACTTTTTTTCCAACTATTTCTCTTTCAAGTCCAAAGAGACCATCTCGACGGAAAGAAATCGAAAGTCTGTTGAAAAACTCCACAAATTCTTGAAGATTAACATGCTGGTAAGAAAACGCTAAAGCTATTGGTTTTAATGTTCTAACGACAACGTCCAAAGGGAGTGAAGCAGCTCCTGCAGTAAATGTTCCAGCTACAACAAATAGTATAGAGGGATAGTTAATAAATAAGTGAAGCTCCCCTCCTAAAAGGAGGGTAACTATAAGTACAAGGAAAGGAGAAAAAAGAATAAGTATGGATAGAATCTGAAACATCAACTACCTCTTAAGATTTATTACTGTTTGAAGTATTTCATCATCGGTTGTTATAACTTTTGTGTTAGCCTGAAAAGCTCTCTGAGCAACAATCATATCTACAAACTCCTGAGTTAAATCAACGTTAGACATTTCCAAAGCCCCACCAACTATTTCTCCAAGTCCTGAATTGGTTGCAAAATCCATTTTGATAAGTGCATAAGGATCATTATTTAAAGGAACTTCTGGAGAAAACGCCCATAGATTGTCAGAAAGTCTTTTCAGAGTATCCTCTGTCATGTCTGCCAGAGGTATCTTGTAGAGCTCTATTCTCTGACCATTATCGTAATGTCCTATTAATGTTCCATCTTTTTCAAAACTTACTTCTACAAGCTGGGATGCTGCATAACCATTTTGTATTGCATTATAAATCATAGATGGTTGAGCAAGCTGAGTTGAACCTGCAAAAGACAAAGTCATAGTTATCGGATTACTTGGAGCATAGTTGGGATCAGCAGGAAGGTTTGGAGGCATTCCGTTTGTAAGCATTTCAGGTGGAATAGAAAGTGTAAAGGTTGTAGAGGGATTGCCATTAGCATCTGTTATCAGATTGCCATCTGTATCGTACATTCTTTCAATTTGTCCGGATTCGTTGAACTGAATTCCACCACTTGCAATTGGTGAATCAAGATTTCCATCAACAAAGGCCACCCACTTCCAGTAGTTAAAGTTTTGGACACCATTATCAAGGTTATCGTCCCTATCAGCCTTTACGAAAAAGAAATCAACATGATGAGCATTTCCGAGGGAATCATAGACAGTAAGAGCTGTTGAAAAGCCGTAAGAATCTGGATTTCTGGGGTCAAAACCTTCCTTTTTAATGAATGAAACAGCCTTTGGAAGTTGGGTATTTAAAACTGTTTGAGAGAAGTCTATTTTTAGAGTATCGTTGTTTCCATCACCATCAATATCTTGGTTGAGGGAAAGTTCAAAAGTAGGTTCTACGTCTTGAGTTTCATCATAGTTCTTCACGCTTACAATACTACCTGTTCCATCAAAAGTTATAATTTTTCTTGTAGTGTTAGTAGAAGCTGCTGGATCAGTTCCAACATCAGCATACCATTTAGAGTTGATAAGTTCATTCTCCAGAACAGTCATCAAATCTGCCAACCCATCCTCTGCAAATGACCCCGCTATATCGATAACCACCTTTTCATCTGGAGTACCATCATTATCAAGATCAGTTGAGACTCCATCACCATTAAGGTCGATACCACTAAATTCAATTCTTTCTGATCCTGAAGTAAGATTTCCTGCATTATCAAATGTAATTGCATCTGTTTGGGTGGTTCCAACCTGAGTATAGCTTCCGTCCTCTGGATCATAGTAGTAAAGAGATACATCCCATTGTCTGTTGGTTGCATCGTAGTTCTCAAGCCTTATAAAAAACTGTCTATCGTTTCCATCGTAGACTGGTATTGGAATATAATCGGTATTGGTTGGATTATCTTGTGTTGAGTCAGGTGCGTCAAGTTTTAGTTTTAGAGCAAGATGAACTTCTGCCTCATGCTGCTTAAAGATAATGTTTGCGTCAGAAGAACTGTTAAGAAGACTACTAAGAGTATATGCTTTACCATTTACGTCATAAACAGTCATCCCTGCAAGGTCAGCAAAAGTAGAGTTTGACTGTCTTATTCTGAATCCAGCATCTATTTTTGAAGTATGGACAGTAGATATTGGAGCATCAGCATTAAGGTTAAATGAAAGAGCTCCTTCTGTCGTTTCTTTCGCAGGAATAACCTCAAAACCCTTCAAATTCACATCTGTAAGATTAGCAGGTGTAGCAGGAGCAAAACTTCCATTTTCGTCTCTTTTTATACCCTGGAGTATTTGACCTGTTGGAGTAACTAAATTTCCTTCTGAATCGATTGTAAATTCACCAGCCCTGGTATAACGAAGCTGATTATTATATGTATCATAAGGATCATCGTAAGCATTAGGATCCCTAACTATAAAAAATCCGTTTCCATTAATCGCTAAATCTGTTGCCCTCCCGGTTGTTTCAAAAGCACCTTGAGTCATTATGTTTTGATAACCTGTTACATATGCACCGTGACCTATGTAAGAAACATTTCCACCAGCAACGTAAAAAGTATTTAAGAGATCTGCAAAATTAGCTCTTTCCTTTTTATAACCCGTAGTTTGAGCATTAGCAATGTTGTTAGAGGTCGCATCAAGAGCATTTTGCTGGGCTTTTGTTCCACTAATGGCTGTATAAAGAGATGGTAACATTTCCTCCCCTCCAATTCGATTTACAAAAATTTATCAATAACACTTAGCTCATTACCTCTATAATGTTACTAATTGGTATTTCTATACTGCCAAAAGTTATAGTTTCCTCTTGCAAATCTACAGCATTAACTATTCCTACTGAATAAACATTTACACCCTCTATTATATCTCCTTTATCGTAGGCTATAACCTTAGCTTGGTATACGCCAGATAGCTGATTCCCGTAATTATCCTTTCCATCCCAGGAAATTGTATAATTGCCTGCAAGCTGTCCAGAAATTTCTATTTCCTTTACAATATTTCCCGAACCATCAACTATTTGAACCTTTACAAGCCCTGCATTTTGAGGAAGTGTATATTCAGCGGTAATAGACCCATCAGCAGAAACTACTCCATCTCCTACTTTTACTTTTTTCCCAAGAAGAGACACAATATTTGTTTTATTCAGACTTGCTATAACATCTCCAAACTCTTTCAAAGTATCTGTAAAGTTATAAGACTGTTCAAGCTGAGCAAGAGCAGTTAACTGTTCTGTAAACTCCTTAGGATTTATCGGGTCTATTGGATCTTGGTTTTGAATCTGAGCTATCAAAAGTTTCAAAAAATCATCTTTTTGAAGAGCTGTATTTTCAGGAGTTTGAATAGCAGAAGAATCTTTAGTTGTTAATATATCCCCAACCTGTGTTATCATTGGAGCCTCCCTTTAGTTAAATCAGAAAATATTATAACAAACCATATATTAAACCATAATATCTATCCCATTTTGTACTATCAATTCTTCCTCTTCGGGTTCTACTTCTGCCACAGGTATAAATTTAGAACCTCTATTTTCTCGAAAGCTTTGATTACCATTGTTCTTTCCTTCACCGTAATAGTTGTTGTAACCTACAGAAACATTGGAAAATCCCAAATTGTTAAGAGTATTAATAAGATTTTGAATTACTGAAGAATTTATCTGGAAATTGTTTTGGGTTGAAAGAAAGAGAAGTTTTGCAATTCCAAGACGACTATTTAGAAGAACTTTTACAGAATTCTTTTCTGACATTTCTGTATAAAACCTGACAACTCCTTCCATAGGCTCGTAATGGGACTTTACAAATTCTCTTAGGGTTTGTAACTCTACTTGAGAAGCTCGAGAACCATTCAAATTAATGCTTTTTTCCTGAGAGATATTATGACTGCTATTAAAACTATCCAATTTTACAGTTAGACTATTTTTATTATCATTTCCTTTACCTTCTTTATATTCCTTAAATACTTTTGAAAATACTTTTCCTTCTCCTACAAGAACTTCTTTTTTCTTAACTATTGTACTTTCCTTATCTTGAATTAATTGTCTATACTCAACTTTTTCTGCTTTAAGTTTTAAATTTCTTTTCATCAAATTCTCAGGAAATTTTTCCGTCTGCATCGATTTTGTAACCGTTGGGATTTTTGAAGAATTATTCCGATCAGCAACTTTCTTAGCAACTTTGGAAACTCTTTTTTGCCAACTTAATTGTACAACATCCTTTTTTCTCTTTTCTACTCCTCTTAGTGTTTTCTCTTCTTTACTTTCTTTTATCCTACCTTTGTTATATTTTTTATTAAAGAAAACTTCTTCTTCTTTCAAAAAATCAACCTTTCTTTCTTCTCTTTTAGCCATCTTAGGTCGAAGAGGTTGTTTAGACTCTTCTTTCTCTATTTCACCTGACTTTATTTTTGTTAATTCTTTCAAATGCTCAAAAAAATGTTTTTCTTCAACTTTTGCTACTGCTATACCAAAAGTCCTTACAGATTTTACAGTTTCTTTTTCTCCCCCACTTGTTTGGTTCACTTGATTAGTCATAAGTCCATTTAACAGTATAACAAAAGAACTATTAGGTTCCCTTTTCTCTTTTTTCTCATTTTGCAAGTGATTAACCCTATCATCCGTTTTAATGACTAAAAGAACATTCCCATCCATCCTCTCACCTCTCACTTCTCACTGTTCACCCCTCTTAATTCTTCCTTTGTTAAAGAATCCATCAAGTTGAATATATTTTTAGCCTTTTCAGGTGCAAGAGAATAAAGAATTTCTACCACCTTCGCAGCATGTTCTACTTCCATGTTTGCTAAAAGATTGGCTGCTTGCATAGAGTTCAAGTGAAGTAGAAGAAAAGCTACAATTTGTGGTTTTACCTTAGATAAAATCTGACCTCCTTCGTCGGGAGGAAGACGGGAAATAACTTTATAGACTTGTTTTATCTCTTCATTGGAAATAGAAATAGATTTTCTACTACTTAGTGTTCCTCCACCAAATACCTTATTCTCTTCTCGCTGAGCTTTTTCGTCAAGAACATTAAGAAGGAAAGAAACATCGTCCTTCAAAGTTTGCAGAAATTTTTCTTTTACCTTCAGCTTAGCTTCTTTATTCTGAAGTTCTTTTTCTCTCTTTTTCAAAACTTTAACAAGCTCTGGAGGTGGAGATAATAGCTCCTTTTCTAAGTTTTTTGATTGAACTGGAGATGAAAGAAGAAGAAAAACTATAATTGCTGTAAACCATCTCTTAATTCTTGTGTACTCGTCAAGTTCTCTAATCTCTTTTGCTTTTTCCTCAGAACTTATCTTATCTTTCAATCTTTTCTTAACAGAATCTATCGAAATTTTCACTTTTATCTTTTCGGAAAGCGCTTCTTTAAGCTTCTTCTCTTCTTCTTCTGCCGATGCTATCTTACTTAGAACCTCTTGAGCCTTCAAAGATAGTTGATTTGTATAGTCAAGTATTCCTGCCAATTCATCGGCCGGAAATATACTGTTCTCCAGTTTTTTAGTCCAGCTATCCACTTCTTCGTTTATCTGGTTAAGTTCTTTTTGAAGAACCAATATCTGGCTCTTTACTTTTGCTAACTTTTCTCTTATTTCTCTCTCTTCTTCAGAAAGTATTTCCTCAGCCTTTTCTAAGGACTCCAGTTTCCTTTTCTCCAACTTTTACCTCAGACCAAGTAATCGACTTCTCATTTCTCGTCTCTAGTCCTTAGTTTTCCATTTTCCATCTTATCCCCACCTCTTACTACTCACTATTGAAAACTCTCTTCAAAAGTTCATAGCTTTCCTCAAAAGAATAACGTTCTGAAGGCTTTTGCTTTATAAATTCTACCATTTTCGGATAAAGTTTTATCGCTCTATCCGTTATAGGATTAGAACCAGGTTTATAAAGCCCTATACTTACTACATCTTTCACTCTCTGATATTCTGCAAACATTGAAACAAAGTCTTGAGCAAGTCGGTAGTGTTCATCAGAAACTATCTGTATCATCAATCTACTTATAGATCTGGTTACATCTACAGCAGGGAAAATCCTTTCACCTGCCAATTCTCTTGACAAAACTATATGTCCATCAAGGATAGAAACAGCAGCATCCGCAACAGGATCTGTCTTTATATCATCCCCCTCTACGAGAACAGTATATATTCCAGTTATACTTCCCCCGCTTCTAAAGTTCCCTGCTCTTTCCAAGATCTTAGGCATAGAAAGGAATACTGATGGAGGATAACCTTTTGTTGTAGGTGGTTCCCCCATAGCTAAACCTACTTCTCTCTTTGCCATGGCATATCTTGTCAGAGAATCAACAAGAAGCAGAACACTCATTCCACGATTTTTGAAATATTCAGCGTGGATGTGGGCAAGTTCCATTGCCTTTATTTTTACAAGGGGATGGTCATCAGAAGTAGAAACAACGACAATAGATTTTCTAAGTCCTTCTTCTCCCAGTATATCCTCTATGAATTCTGTAACTTCTCTTCCTCTTTCTCCAATAAGAGCTATAACATTTACATCTGCTTTTGCATTTCTTGCTATCATTCCAAGTAAAGTACTTTTTCCTACTCCAGCTCCTGAGAAAATACCTATTTTTTGTCCCTTCCCTATTGTTAGAAGCCCATTTAGTACCTTTACACCAACATCTAAAACTTCTATTATCTTTTTTCTATTCAAAGGATTTTCTGGTTCGGTAATTAGTGGCATTGTATCTTCAAAAGGAATCGTTCCTTTATCATCTATTGGTTGATTAAATGCATTTACAACACGACCCAAGAAACCCTTACCAACCTTAACAGTTCTGGAAGAAGAAAGGGGATAAACTTTTGCATTTCCATCAAGCCCATTTACTTCTCCAAAAGGGGTAACATAAGAAATCCCTTTGGAAATAGAAACTACTTCTCCCAAAAGTTCCTTTCCATCAGAAGTTTCTATGACAACTGTATCCCCTACTTTCAATCCCGGAAGGGAAATTTTCAAAGCATTTTCTTTTATTTCAAGGATCTTTCCCTTTAATTTATACGGAAAAAAAGTTTCAAACATTAAAGTTTTCCCTCAAGTAGTTTTTCAATTCCTCAAGTTTTGTTCGCAAACGTCCATCTATATCTATCGCTTCAGTTTTTATAACAACATCACCAGGAACCAGCTCAGGATCTGGTTCGAAAACAAGTTGAAAACTCTCTGCAAGCTTTCTTAGTTCCGGCTGACTTTGAATAAGATCTTCTAACTTTTTAAAGTCTTCTGGATTGAGATAAACAAGCTTTACTCCAGGAGACGATGTTAGGAAACTTGAAACTATTTCCTTTATTGAAGTAAGCGCTACATTTAAAGAATCTTTTCTCATTTCTGGAAGAAGTTTATCCACTATTTCAAAAACAATTTCTATTATAAGTTCTCTTACTCTCTGAAGTGCTTCCTCAGAAGAGATTTTTGCTTCTTGAGAAACTTTTTCAAGATTCTCAAGAAGTCCTCCAAAGTTTCTCAAAACTTCTTCTCTACCGGCTTTTAATCCCATTTCAAAGGCTCTCTTCTCCCTTTCTGTTACTTCCTGTTGAAACTTAGTAGAAAGCTCTTCTATCCGTTTTTTCAGTAGTTCATTTTCCTTCGATAATTCTTCTATTTTCTTAGAAAAAAGCTCCTTTTCCTTCTTCTTTTTTAAAACTTCCTCATTCTCATCTGCACCAAGAGGCCTAAACATCTTACCCTCAGAATTAGGTTAACATAATAACTTATCCAACTATTAAACTGATCCTTCTTCCGATTCTATATTAATTACAAGTTTCCCTTCTTTAAGGAGCTGTTTAGCTTTCTTTACAATCTCCTCTTTTGCCTTTTCTACGTCTGTAGGTGAGAATTCAGATATACTGAGATCTTCCTCAAAGGCAGCCCTCATAGCTTGAGGCATATTGCTAAGGAATTTTTCTCTTAAAGATTCATCAGAACCATAAAGTGCTGCAAGAAGAGTCTGCCTGTCAACAGAAATAATAATATTCTGAATTCCTCTATTGTTAGCATAAAGAAGAGACTCGAATGGGAACAGGATATCTTCTATTTTCTGGGCAAGTTCTGGTTCCTTGTCCCTTATCATCTCAAACAATTTCCATAGTTCGCCACCAAAAGCTCTTAGTATTTCTGCTGCTCTTTCAGGACCTCCAACTTTCTCTGAAGCTGCTATTTCTATCAGCTTCATATTGTCAACTAAGGAATCGCTTGCAATATTTATCGCTTCTGGAGATATTTTCTCCATTCCAGCAATTCTCAAGAGTATGTCAACCTTTTGTTCATCAGGAAGCTCAGATAAAACTTCCATCGCTTTCCTATCTGATAGAATGGAAATGATGAAAGCAAAAAGCTGAGGATGCTCGTACTTAAAGTTCTCTACAAGAAGCGAAGAGTCAATTATGTTAGCTACAGAAAGTTTCTTCTTGGCATCTTGAAGGGCAAGCGTTTTCTCTACTATTTTCTTAACGTTTTCATCATTTTTTGAGATAAGTTCAAGAACTTTTTGTATAAACTTCTTACTAGGAGTCTTCGCAAAAGGTCTATTGTAAAGCCTAAGGAAATCTACAGCAGCCCTCATTATCAACCTTGGAGGTACAGACTTGGCTTTCATCATAAGGAAAGCAATCTTTTGGACTTCACTTTCCTCAAGATGTTCCATTATTTTAAAAGCAACTTCTTCATCTAAGGATAGAAGCAAAATAGCCGCTTTCTCAAGATTTGTCATCTCCATCGTCTCCTAACAAGCTTTTCTAAACCTCCTTTAACAGAAAGCTCCTTCTTCTCTTTAAGCTTTTTAATGAGAATAGCAACAAGCTCTTCTACTGATCTAACACTCTTTCTTTCAAGAGTTACTTCATGAATTGTAATACGATGCTTAACACTGATAGTATTTAGAACTTCTCGAAACTTAGAGAGATCTTTCTTTGAAACAATTCCTAAGAAAGTTCCTCCCGTGAATCGGCAGAAATTTCCTATTCTATTTTTTTGAAGCTCGTGTCCTATGTCTCCAAGTATCTCATCTCCCTTTTCCCATCCTCGGGCAAGGTTGATAAGAAGAAGTCCTTTTATATCAAAAGCCACATAGGCTATATCGGTCCCTTTATAAGTTACCGTAAACTTCTCTTTCCATCTACCAAAAGTAGGAAGTCCTGTTACAACATCTGTAAAGAAGGCTTCCTTTCGAAATCTCTCCAGATCCTCTGTAAGGAGGGAACCACGGAAAATATCCAGCACTCCTACTCTTTTAATTACTTTTATTCCAGCTTCCACAACCTCAGGATAAAACGCCTTTCCAGAATCCCTTCCTATGATTGAAAGAGTCTCTTCAAGAGACAGCGCTTTCCTATACGGTCTATCAGTCGTAAGAGCATCAAAAACATCTGCAACACTTACAATACTTACAGTGAAAGGAATCTTTCTATAGTCTATCCCTAATGGATATCCCTTTCCATCAAGTCTTTCATGATGTTTTAATACAATATTGAGAATAAAGGGAAAATCATATTCTTTCAGAAGCTCGTAACCAAGTATAGGATGTCTTTCAACTAGCTTCCTTTCGGTAGAGGTCAAAGGAGTAGGTTTCAGAAGAATAGCATCCGGAATCCCTATCTTTCCTATATCATGAAGAAAAGCACCAATATAAATTTTAGATAATTTTTCTCTATCAAGACCAAGTTCTTTTCCTATAAGGTATGAGTAAATAGCAACCCTACGGGAATGACCTTCAGTATATGAATCTCTGATAGAAAGTGCTTTCAACAAGACATTGAAATTTTCAAGCCACTTCTGTCCTCTTTCAAGTTTATTTATTTCCTCAAAAACTTCCTTTAACAATACTTCCTTACTTCTAATCAACTGTTCAGCCATCTTCTAATAATCTCCGCTGCTTTCTTCGGATCTTCCTTAACCTTAGACTCTATGTGTTTAAGTATTGCATTCAGAGTTTTATCAACCTTAACACTTTCGGGTTCGTACTTCAGGTCTTCTATCTTTAAACCGGGAACAAGTTTAGCAAGTTCTGAGAGAGTAACAGGAACTTTTTCAGTATCAACTTTTTCAAGGAAAGATTCTATACCTTCTTCTGGCTCAACAGGTGCTCCAGTCGGAATCTGCGTTGATAAAAATTCTTCAATAGATTTTGTAGCAATAGTTTTTTCCTTCCTTTTCTTTAAGATTATGGAGCCGATTATTACCAATAACAGTAAAAGCACTCCAACCGCAGCAAGAATTACCCATTGAGGAATTCCCAATTTCTCAGAAAGAGTTTTAACCGGAGCTGAAATTGTTACTTCTTCTGTAACTTTCACCTGCGTCGATTCCGCTACACTTTCAAATGGTAGTGAAGCAACAGTTACTATATCTCCTCGAGAGGGGCTGTACCCAACAGCTGTTTTTACTGCCTTATCAATTTCTTGAAGTTCATCCTCTGTTAATGGAACATATTTTAGCTTTCCATTCTTTACAACATATTTACCGCTAACTAAAACAGAAACAGTTAATCTTTTTATCGTTGGAGAATTCAAAATCCTTTTTCTCCTTACTTCCCCTGTATTGTAGTTCACAATGGATTTCTTCTTTTCTACTTTTCCTCCTTTTCCAAGGCCAAGTTCTCCTGCAATCTCAAAATCTCTTCCTACAGGAGGTGGAAGATTTGATGTTGAACCAGGGATTCCACCAAGAGACGGGGAAGTGGAGCTAATTTCTTTCTCACGTTTTTCACTCACAATTGCACTTCTGTCAGGATCATATACATGCTCCTCAACTTCTTCCTGAGTAAAGTCTAAGTCAACATTAGCTTTTACAGAAACTCTGGATGCACCATAAACCTTAGCAAGCATTGCCATTACTTTCGACTCTATTTCCCTCTCGACCTTCCTCTTAATCTTTAAGTTTTTCTCTACTTCATCTGAAGAAGAAACATCAAAGACTTCTTCAGAAAGATCGTTACCGAACTGATCAACTACAGATACATTTTCCGGTTTGAGATTTTTAATTGACTTAACTAATAGATTAACAATTCCCCTTATTTGTTCTTTCGTGAGTCTTTCCCCTGGATAAAGTTCAACTACAGCAGAAGCTCTCGGTTCTTCATTTGAAAGAAAAGAAGTTTCCTCAGGAAAAGAAACAATAACTTTCGCAGACTTTACAGGTGATAAAGTTTCTATACTTTTTGCAAGCTCGTTAGCGATAGCCTGCTGATAAAGTATTTTCATCTGATATTTACTCATTCCAAACTTTGGCTCTTTAAAAAGATCAAAGTCTATCTTTCCACTTGAAGGAATTCCTCTTGAGGCAAGAGCAATTCGAGTAGAATAAACCAGCTCTTTTGGAACATAGATAACTTTTCCATCTGAAGAAACCTTAAAGCTTATCCCCTCCTTTGAAAGTTCTTTTACAACTTCTTCAACTGCTGCAGGATTAAGATTTGTGAAAAGAGGAACAAACTTTTCATCTCTTGAGGGAGATGAAACAAAGACATAAAAAAGAAGCGCCGCGAAAATAGTAAAACCAGCTATTCCCCCTATAATAAGGTGCTTATGTTTCTCAAAAAAGGATCTAAGTTTTTCTTTATCTATGCTCTGTAACATTCCTTTGACATTCGGAGCCATCTATTACACCTGCATGTGAATAAATGTCTGATAAGTTTGCATTACTTTATTTCTTATCTGGACAGCAGCTTTTACTGCAAGTTCAGCTTCAGTTGCTGCAACAACTGCTCCAAGTATGTCTTCACTTTTTCCACTTGCAACCTCAAGCGTTTTTATCTCGGCTGTTTTAACAGTTCGGTTAAGCTCTTCCAATTCTTTCTTTAAAGTTTCGGTAAAACTCTTAGTTCCTTTTTCATTATTAGCTGTCTGATCACCCACACTATCATTCAAAAGCCTGAATTGAACTCCTCTTATTTCCATACTCTACCCCCTTTTTCACTCGTCACCTATCTCTCATCTCCCGTCACTCGTCACTTCCTTAGTTAACTTCTCAAAATATCTAAGGTCAAATTCACAAGGTTCTTAGCATTGTTCGCAACATTTACATTTGCTTGATACATTCTGCTTGCTTCAATCAAATTTGTCATCTCTTCTGCAGGATCAATATTTGGATACTTTACATAGCCATTCTCATCTGCATCGGGATTTTCAGGTTCATATTTTATGATGGGAGGGCGATTGTCCTTTACAACTTTATCCACTACCACTCCATATACGTTGTTCTTTGTATCTAAAAGTACTGCTTTAAAGTGGACATCTCTTCTCTTGTAATACCCCCCTTCTGGTGTTGAAGTGGAATCAACGTTAGCAAGGTTACTTGCTATTGTTTCCATTCGGAGTCTTTGCGCTACCATTCCTGAAACAGCTATATCAACCGTTTTAAGCAGACTCATTGTTACCCACCTCCTTCATTTTAAGTTCAGAAGATTCTTCTTCGTTTGCCAAGGTAACGGCAAGCATGTTATTTTCCACTGTTCCAAGCTTTGTTCTAAATCTTGGTTCACCATTTATAACCAAACTCACATTTTCAGGAGAGAAACTAAGAACATCCCCCTTCCTTAGAGAAAGAAGTTTTCTCAGAGTGAAATTCGAATAAAAAACTTTTGCTTCTACTTCTACTGAAGAGCTTAGCACTTTTTCCTTTAAAAGACTTTTCCAGTTTGGAGTTTTTTCCTTCAGAATTTCTCTGTATATAAGGTCACACACATCCAAAAAATCGTAATCTATTAATAAGGATACTGGAAACTTCCAGATATGAAGCTTTAAATTCATATCTACCCGAAACAAAGTATGCTTAAGAGAGTAGGCTACTACTTCACCACTGTTATTTTCATTCCCAGTTATTGATACTTTTGCTTTTGCAAATTCTCTTGAAGTTGTTTCCTGTAGGGAAAAAAAGAGTTGTCCCCAGAAAAACTTCACTATATCCCAATCAACAGCTGAATGAATTATTCTATGCACAAATTCCGGTTGGTACTTGGATAACTTAGGACTACTAAGTATAGAATCAACTATAAGAGGAAAGAGTTCCTTTGGGAATACAAGAAAAATCGGATAGTTTGTCTTAGGAATATTTACAAAAGACACCTCTCCCTTTAGCATTAGTAAATTTTGCTTAGAAAAAACTTCTTCCTTCGAAATCTTTGTTACGGCGAGGTCCACAGTAGTATTAACCATAGAGGAAACAAGAGATAGAAACTCATTTACTACCGAAAGAGTGAATGTGTCCACAAATTTAAAGTCTGTATGAATGTAGTAAGCTTCCTCGCTCTCCTTTCCTGTTTTTTCGAAACTCTTTTGCTCTTGAGGAGATTCTACTTTCTGATCTTCTTCTTCTGAACCACTCTCACCTTTCTGAAGAGCAGGTGCTTCTTCAAGAAGAGTCTGAAGCTCTTCATCTGAAAGAATATCATTAAGAACACTCTTATCTACAAGTTTACCGTTTTTCCCTTTCCCGTTTATCATCTCTCTACCTGAGATTCTTTTTATAGGCATTTATCACATATTTTTTGAACCCAACACCACCTGATTCAGCTAATTTCTCTCCTACCTGCATAATGTACATCTTTTCCCAGAAGCGGGTCTGAGGAGAGAAAAATGGGTTTTCGGTTGATGAGGAAAGTTCAGAAAGAATTTTTTGTAGGAAAATAGCTTCAAACTCCACCGCTACCTTTTCAAGCTGCTTATCCTTACTTGGAAGATTGAGGACAGAGTATATTTCTCCAATAGAGAATATAGAACTCATCTTTTCCTCACAATCTTAACTAACTTTACATATTTACGATATTTATCAAGTTAGGAAGCATTTTAACCAATAAAAGACTCATTTTCAAGTCTGGTTCTTTTTTTCCGATTTGAGCAGGGTAGCAGAGTGGGAAGTTGAAAAGATTATGTACTCTTCACCTTTGTAAGTAAAGATAACAAGTTTCTCTCCACTCCCAATAGGAATAACCTTAAGATTTTCTATACCACTTGAGGCTAATATTCTTTTTCTTTCAATGTATTTATTAACTACAAAAAGGAGGAGTATCAAAGCTAAAAGAACGAAGAAACTCTTCAAATAGAATTCAATCAACTTTCTCCTCATCAGCAATAGAAAGAATTCTAATTCCAACCCTATTATTTTCAACAACTATCTCACCATAACCAAAAAACCTATCATTTACATAGATGTCAACAGGTTCATCGATATACTTATTGAGAGTAATAATCTGATTTTGATCAAGTTCTAAAACTTCTTTAAGAGGCATCTTCAGTTTACCCAAAACTACAGAAATAGTAACAGGAATATCTTCCACTAAGGATAATCTATCTTTTTCCATCATATACCCCCTATTCTCTCTCGAGATCTAAATTATATCAGAGTTCTATTTTTCATTCTAAACACGAATGCCAATATTTCCGCTACTGCTTTGTAGAGCTTTTCAGGTATCTCCTCATCTATATCAACAAGTCGATAGAGCTCCCGTGCAATTTCTGGTTTCTCAACTATTGGAACGTCATTTCCCTTCGCAATCTCAATAATCTTTTTAGCTACATTGTCCACACCCTTAGCAACAACGTAAGGTGCATCTCTTTTCTCAGGCTCATACTTTAAAGCTACTGCATAATGGGATGGGTTTGTAATTACAACATCGGCTTGGGGAACTTCCTGCATCATTCTTCTCATCGCTATTTCTCTCTGTCTCCTCCTGATAGCTGCTTTTACTTCTGGTCTTCCCTCCCTTTGTTTATATTCCTCTTTAACTTCCTGTTTAGTCATTCTTAGCTTTTTCTCATATTCCCATTTCTGGTAGGCAAAATCAACAGCTGCAATGAGAATATAAAGCAATACAGCATACATAAGAAGTTTCATGCATTCTTTAACTATAAAAACAAGTGTCGCCATTGGTTCGGAATAGACAGAGGCCACAAACTTTGAAAAGTCCGACTTTAAAATGAGATAAATAACTATTCCAACAACTATTACCTTTAAAACTCCTTTAAATGCTTCAAAAATAGTTTTCAAAGAAAAGAGTCTCTTTATTCCCTCCACAGGATTCAGTTTATTAAGGTCTGGTTTTAGAGGTTGAAGAGTGAATATAAAGCCAAATTGTCCAACATTTGCAGCTATCCCAACTATCATTAAAAGAACTACTATAAGGAGAAAACTTTTTATGTAAATAACAAAAACGTCTGCTCCAGCCTTAAAAGGAGAAAGCTCAGCACTATTTTCAAGAAGGTAGAGAAAGTTCCTAAAAAAGAAACCTCCAAAGTACTGACCACTAAAGTAAATGAGAAGCAGGAAAAATAACATTACAGCAGCCGTATTAACGTCTATGCTTTTGGCAACCTGTCCTTGTTCTCTTGCTTTCCGCCGCCGATACGGCGTCGCCTTTTCGGTCTTTTCACCACTATCGGTATTTGGCATATTTTCACCTTAGTTAGTAATCAGTAAACAGTGAGTGGTAAGTTGTGAGTTGTGAGTTGTGAAACCTGTTTTTTGTTTCCTGTTTCTTCTCATCTCTCACCACTCACTCTCACTTTGACTTTGTGATATAATACCACATCCTAAGTTTAATGGGGGAACACAATGAAAGTTTATGTGTTTGGATTAATTGCTGCTTTATTTACACTTACGACTTCCTGCCAGACAACTCAAGTTCAAACCCAACTACAAACTCAAAATATTTGCTCAGAAAAATTCGTAAGTTGTCCGCAAAGCAGAGATTACTCAGTTACCTATGACAACTGTTGTAGTTTTCCCATAACTTACAAAACTAAAGAAAGGAAGAAGATCGTTATTATCCCTCAGCAAGAAAAAAGAATTCCATCTTTTAGTATTAGGGAGGAGTAGTTATGAGAGAATTTTTGATGACAGCAATTATAGTTTTGGCTTCTTTGACTCCCGCAAGTTCGCAGAATATTACAAAAAGTGTAAAAGTAAAAGAGCATTTGGATATTCTTTCGTCAATTACACCTGAAGGAAATCTTAATTCAAAAGTAATTTTCCTTGCAGATCAGCTTGTTAGAAATATTGATAATAGGTTCAGATATGAACCTGTTGTTGTAACCACATTCGTCAATCTCGACAACATGAAAGAAACTTCTAGTCTTGGAAGACTTATTGCCGAAAATCTCATACATGAACTTCAAGTTAGAGGATGGAAAGTATTTGACATAAGACTTGCCAAAGACATAGTTGTAAAACCTCAAGGAGAATTCTCCATTACGAGGGATATTAGAAACATTCGAAACTACTATAGAGTTAATTCAGTTATTACTGGAACCTATGCAATAACTTCAAATTCGGTTATAGTCAATGCAAGAATCATAGATGTAAAAAACGGAGTAGTTGTTTCTACAGGTCAAATAATTCTCTCTATTGAAGATGTTGCTTCTCTTCTTACAGATGGATCAGATTCGGGAAGCACGATAAGAATAAAGGGAGAGTATTAATGCTTAGAATTTTCCTTTTGGGATTTCTTCTTTTATTTACCAGCTGTAGCATATCAAATCCATTTGTAAACAAATATCGTTTTACCCCCCAGATTTCTGTAGATTCTATAATTCCAAACTTGAATCTTTCTGAATCTATATCGGATATGGCATCAAAACTTTGTTCATATACTTCCGGAAGAACTATTGTAGTTACAGATTTTGTTGATCTTGAAACGTTAAAACCTGGAAAATCAGGACTTTTGCTTTCCGAACTTTTAAAAAGCAAATTAAGTGAAATCTGTAATGCAAAAGTGGTTCAGGTTGAATTCTCAAAATATTTTACAATTGGTCAAAACGGTTTTAGAGTCCTTACAAGGAATATCCATGAATTAAAGGAGGTCAAGCAGCCCATTACAATAGCAATAGTTGGAACTTATAATCTATCTCAGAATAGGCTTTATTTGTTTTCTCATGTCTTAAATATTCAGACTGGTGTTGTTTATAAAATGGTGGATGAAGAGATAAGCTATAAAGTAGAAGGATTTACCATATTTCAATAGAGTTTTTAGACTTAATTCTCTTCAAACTTTTACGATATTGTAGTTCTACATTTAATATGATTAGGATTTAAGCTATGATAGCAAAGGTTGTTAGTTCTTCTGAAGTGTCTTTTCTCTCGGCTATTGAAGAGATTAGAAAGAAGTTGAAAGATGAAGATTTTACAGATTTTGACTTTGCAATGTTTGCTGTATCTCCTAAATACAGAGACAGTTATATAACGTATACAGTTGAAAAAATCTTGAAAATTCCTCCGGAAAAGTATATAGCATTTCATGCAGTTGATAGTTTTGAGAATTCTAAAATTGTAAATAACGGAATAAGTGCTCTTTTTATAAAGTTCGAAAGAAAAGCAAAAATCAAGGTTTTACCGGTAGAAGGAGTTTATACACGAAAAGATTATGAGGATGTCGTAGAATTTTTGAAAGAAAGAAAAGATGCCTTAAATCTCATATTTGCAGGATTTTGTAATCAAAAGCTTGCATTTGTTATAGAAGATAAACTTTCTAAAGCTCTTCCTGAAAAAGGAGAGAAAACATTTCTTATTGGCGGTGTTTCTTCTGGTGCGCGAACTTATCAGTTTTATAATGGCAATATTATAAAAGATGGTTTTTTAATAGTTTCTATAGAAGGGGTCGATTACAAACTCGGGATATCTCTTGGATTTGAATCTGTGGGAGAGATTTACACCGTTACAAGATCCAAAGATTATAGAGTTTACGAGATAGATAGGAGCTCAGCCTATCAACTTGTAGATAGACTTCTTAAAGGTGTTAACAACTATACTGTACGGGATTTATGGTACTTTCCAGTTATTCTTCTTGATGACGAAGAAGGATATGTCTCAGTAGTGAGAACTTTTAAAGATATTTCAAATAAAGAATTCATCGAATTTTTTGGACCCGTGAAGGAAGGAAGCAAATTTAAATTGAGTTTTGGGGATCCAGAATCTTTAATTTCGGCTGATAGAAAAGAAGCGTCAAAAATAGCTTATAGTATGGATAAGATAGAACTTGCATTGAACTTCTCCTGTATTGCAAGACAATATGTTCTAGAAAATCTTCAGCAGGAAGAAATAAAAATTTACTCCTCTCTTTTTAACGCTCCTTTATTTGGTTTCTTTACTTTTGGAGAAATAGGACCAGACAAGCTTTTTAGAAAGCTTAAATTTTATAATCAAACATCTCTAATAGTTGCGATTAGGGAAAGGTGATGGAAACAAAGTATAAAATACTCCAAAATCTTCTTAAAGAAGTCACCCGTCGTTACGACTATCTATTTGAAATGAAAGAAAGACTGCTTAAAGAACTTGCTTTCCAGGCAATGCATGATTTTCAAACAGGACTTTATAATTACAAGGCAGTGTTTGAGCTTGGAGAAAGAGAAATCAAAAAACTGAAAAGAGGAGAAAACAAGAATTTATGGGTCGTATTTATAGATCTTGATAACTTTAAACAGGTCAATGATAACTTTGGTCATAGGAAAGGAGATGAAATTCTTAAAGAATTTGCATCCTTTTTAAAAGAAAGCTTTCGAGATTATGATATCATCGGAAGATTAGGTGGTGATGAATTTATTATCGTACTAACTAACATAGATAGCAATACTTTGAAAAGAAGGCTTTTATCCTTTAAAGAAGAAGTAAGAGAGAAATTTAAAAAATTTGATATTTCAACAAGTATTGGAGTAAGTTGTTCACCATACGATGGAGATGATTTTGACCGTCTTGTTACAATTGCAGATAGTAGAATGTATGAAGCTAAGAAAAGTGGTAAAGATAAAATCTCATGGTAGTATTCAGCGGTTAGAAACTCTTCTTTTCAAAAGAGAGAGGAAACCGCTCAGTTAATTCAAAGAGAAAATAGTCAGTTGACAGCTTCCTTCTCTCTTCTAATATTTAACTTTAACAATACCCGTTGTGACGGGATGGGGTGATAAACCACCCCGCAATCTCCTTGACGGAGATTGCAAAATCCCCTTAGTTTAGTGAGGGGATAGTTTAATTGGAGAGGAGATATGAAGGTCTTAGGTGTTCTCGGTGATGCTCTTGTTGAAGGAATGAAATTAAGAGAAAAGCGAATGGAAGTTGTTGCAGGAAATATTGCAAACGCAAGCACTCCAAATTTTACTCCATTTAAGCTTTCTTTTGAGAAAGAGTTTCAAAAAGCACTTGGAGAGTTACAGGAGGAAATAAACCTTAAAACCACTTCCCAGAAGCATATTAAAGAACCACCTGATGTGGAAATAAAAGACCTGTCTAAGAAGATTTCTCCGGAGCCGAAATATAGAGCTCCCATCGGAATGGACAAAAACCTTGTTGACCTTGAAGAAGAATACGGCATTATGGTTAAAGATTCTCTTCTTTACAAGACTCTTTCCCAGCTCTTTGCAAAAGAAGTATATATTAACAAATATGTCTTAGACGAAGCTGGAAAGGTTTAGAACACAATTCTCATTTTTCAGAGTTCCTTTCAGCTTGAAAGACTCTTAAATATTTTTCCTTTCATACGATATTATAATTTAGCTTGTTATCTTTCCAAAGGCAGCATAGGTTATTGTAAAATAGTGTTTTAAGTTAGTAATTACAGAAGGCTTTAACCAGAATTAGGGAGATAAGGATCATGGAAATTCGAAGAATCGGGGTAGAAGTTTATAAAAGTTTTTTAGAAGATAAAGTTTCTCCCAAAAATCTAAAAAAAGGTGGTAGTAGTAAATCTTCCAAGATTACGGAAGGAGTAGTTACAGAAATTTCCATTTCTTCAGCGTCTCAAGAAAGAGAAGAAAGAATAAAGGAAATAAAATTCCTCATAGAAAGCGGACTTTATAAAATCGATCTTAAATCAATCGCAGAGAATCTTATAGAAGAGTTAATAAATGATTGAAGCTCTTCTTTTAGAGTATAAGAGACTCTTAGAAGAGAGAAGATCTGCTATTTTGGAACTCGATGGTTTCAAGGTAGAAGCTATTTTGCGAAAAGAAGAGGAAGTTTTATCAAAATTAGAAGAAAAGCTTTCCGAACTTACCAAGCTTTCACCTTCTATAAAGTCTCTTGCAGAGGAAGTTTATACTCTTCACGATGAAATTGCTCGCCTTACATTCGAATTTATAGAAACCCTTAAGGAGGAACTTGAAGAATGAATATATTTTCAATGTTTAATACAGGAAAACAAGGACTTTTCACTTCCCAGTATGAAATGAGCATAGTAGATCAAAACCTTGCGAACTTAGGAACAGATGGTTATTCAAGAGAGGCTGTCTCAAAAGAGGCAACAGTTCCTTATCCAGGAGTAAACATAACAAGAGTTTACAGAAAAATAGACCCCATACTTGAGAAAAAAATCAATCAGGTTAGTCAAGATTTGGGATACTACACAAGTAAATCACAATATCTGGGCTACATAGAGACCATTACCAATGAATTAAATGACGGAAGTTTAACGGAAAAGCTGGCGAGTTTCTTCAATGCATGGAGCGACCTTGCAAACGAAGCAGCAACAATGCCTGCTGACCTAACTGCTCCCAGTCCTGTAAGAGCAGCCCTTATTCAAAAAGCAGAAGACTTAGCTAAAGCTATTCAGGACAGATATCTTGGTATTCAGAACATGAGAAAGGATACAAAGAAAGATATTACTTACACAATATCCCAAATTAACAAGCTACTTCGGGACATCGCAAACTACAACAAAGCTATATCAAAAACAGACACACCTGAAAAAGAAGCCGCAGTTTTAAAGGATAAAAGACAAAAAGCTCTTAATGACCTCGCCCAGCTCATAGATATAACCTACATTGAGCAACCCGATAAAACAGTAACAGTTTATGGACCTCCCGGTTCCCTTTTAGTAACAGCAGACACAGTATGGCCTATTGTGATGAGCGAAGACAACATCGGCAGTGTTCACGTTTTTTGGTACACAGGCAAAGAATACGTTGAAATCCACCCAGAAAAAGGCAAGCTTGGTGCTTTACTTGAGATTAATAATCAAAAAATACCTGAATACACAGCCTATTTGGATAATCTTGCATCAACAATAATGGATTCTGTTAACAATATTCACTCCCAGGGATGGAGCATAGAAGGAACCACAGGTATAAACTTTTTCACTGGGACAGGAGCAGGAGATATAGCAGTAAACAGCAAGATTGTTGAGAACCCTAACAGGATAGCTACCTCTTCTCTACCTGATACTGTAGCAAATAACGATATTGCTCTACAAATTTATGAACTTCAGAACCAGAAAATCTTCGCCTCCAACTCCATGGCCCCAGCGGAATACATTGCTGCATTCACAGCTCAAATCGGTGTAGATACCAAGAACTCAACAGATAACAAAAACGTAACAGATGCTATTTTGTCGGCTTTAAAAGAAAAGAAGTCTTCCATTTCCGAAGTCAACAAGGACGAGGAACTTGCCAAATTAATGGTTCTTGAGAAACAGTTTCAAGCAGCTTCAAAAATCATAACCGTAGCAGATGAACTTTTAACAACTGTTATTAACATGATTCGATAATGGAGGTAGATGGCGATGTCAAGAATAGGAGATCTTTTTCTTGAGAATAAATTCATAAAAAACACTCTTCTTGCGAAAAAGCAAATGGAAGCTGCTTCATTCAGAAAACTTCAAAAACCTTCAGATAATCCTTTTGATGTTGCAAGAGTTGTCGTAAACCGATTTCGTTATATTTCCTTAGAAGAGTACGAAAACAACATAAAGTTTATCCGGCCAAACTTAGAATACTCAGAAAAGGTAATGGGAGATATATTCACAGATATCATCACCCGTGCAAGACAACTGGCAATCAGAGGTGATGGACTCTTAACCCCAGAGGAAGCAGCAAATATTGCTGAAGAAGTAAAGCTTTTAAAAAAGAACCTTCTGGATTATGCCAATGCTCAGTTTACAGGTAAGTATATATTTTCAGGAAGTTCTGTAAATGTCAAACCATTTACCTTTGCATATTCTCAGGGAATAACAACAAAAGTATTCTCAAACGACTACAACGTTGACGTTCTTTCTACAAACTCTGTTGCTCTTGACGATACAGCACTTTCAGAAGGAGACACTTTAACTTTTAGGATAGGAAACGATGTAGTTTACGTAAAAGCACTAAAGGATATGACCCTTCAGGAAGTGATAGATGTAATTAACTCCAAGACCGATGAAAAAAATATCCCTGCTTTTGCTTATGCATCACCTCAGGGAGATGGAACCTATAAGCTCTTAATTCGCTCTGGTGAAAAGACATTATCTCCAGAAGATGTAGAATTGGGTTCTATTCTCGGTTCGCCTGATTATCCCCACCTTGCTCTTGAATACGACGAATTAAATCAAACGGGAGATACTTTCTCTTTTGACTTTGTCAAAAATGGAACTACCACAACTATTTCTGTTACTGCCACGAAAGACATGGGACTAAAAGAGCTGGCAGATGAACTAAACAAAAAAATAAAAGAAAATGGAATATTAGCTGAAGCAGTAATAACAAGAACAAAAGAAGGCGGTTTTTATCTAAGAATAATATCCGGTGATCCAGAAGCAAGAATAGAAAACCTAACTGATGAAGGAGGAAGAATAATCTCCACTAATCATGCTTCTTACATAATTAATGATCCTGATGGTAAAGCTGTATATCTTGGGGACTACAAAGTATTCAACGCAGAAGTGGATGAATCAACACGGATAGAAGGAAATGTAATTCTTGCCAATGAAATTACCCAGCTCTGGGACGTTTTATCTGAACTTGAAGGAGCTGTTCTTTCAAAATCCGGTTACAACCTGACTTCCACCAATGCAGTCAGCTCTTCAACAACTGTTCTTGCGAATGGCAAAACATTCAAATTTTCATTTGCTGGAACAACTGTTGAACTAACTAACAACTCTGGAGATGATTGGAATCTTGATGAGTTCTTGAAAAATCTGAACGAAAAAATAAAAGAATATGGACTTGAACTCGAAGCAAGAGTTTACGAATCCTTATCAAATCCGGGTTATTTCGGTTTGAAGTTATACTCCTTAGACCCAAACGGCGGACCTATCAATATAATTCAGGATGATACGGTGTTCGCAGGAAACTATACCGCCAACTATACTCCTTCCGACTTCATCTCAGATGTCATTGGAAGAATTGACGAAATTTCACAATCCTTGAACGCAAAAAGGATAGAGGTAGGAAATGCTCTATCTAGACTTGAATACTACGAAAACCTCGTAAATGAGAAGAAAACTAAAATAACAGAAATAGATAACGAACTTGAAAACGTTGATCTTGCAGAAGCTATGGCTTCCATTACCAAGTATCAAAATATCTACCAGATGAACCTTCTACTTCTTTCAAAAAGTCAGAGTATAAGTCTCCTGGATTTCATGAGGTAATTATCTTCCCCCAAAGGTACTCTCTGCTATCGCGGAGAGAAACGGTTTCGGGACAAAGGAACAAATATAATTGTCCAGCATAAGCTGGGGCCGGTATGTCCGTCCCAGTGGGACATTGTCAACCATCTCAATGTAGCGGTGCCACCACAGTGTGCATCAGCTACAAGCTCCTTCCGTTAGAGAAGAGTAGTTGGCGAGGTAATTATGCACTTAGTATTAAGGTATCTACCAAAGGGATCGTGAAAGTTGGGAAGGACACTGAGAACTTATTGAAGGAATACTCTATGCTCTGGTTTCACCATGGTTGTGTCAAGAATTTTGTGTAAGCCATTAAGGTACCTTGGAAGAGATAAACAAGTGGAAACAAAGAAAGCTCAAAAGGAGATACTCAGTCATAATGCTTGACGGAATGTGGCTATCTGTCAGGAGAGATACTGTTGAGAAAGAAGTTGTTCTTTTTGCTCTTGGTATAGATGAGGAAGGATACAGAGAAATACTTGATTTTGAAGTTAATCCTTCGGAAGGAGCTGAGAGCTGGCTGGAAATGATAAAGAGGCTTTATGACCGTGGTGTGAGAGAAGTTCTCCTTTTCGTAGCTGATGGAGTTACTGGACTTGAGGAAAGGATAAAGGAGTACTTTCCTAAGGCTGATTTTCAATCCTGTGTGGTTCACAAGGTGAGAAATACTCTGAACAAGGTAAGAGCTAAAGACAGGAAGAAGATAGCGAAGGAGTTAAAGAGGATATATCAAGCTTCTACGGAAGAGGAGGCTTTGAGGGGTTTTGAGAAGTTCAAAGAGAAGTGGGGATCAAAGTATCCTAAGGGGCGCTTGTCAAGAAAAGTGTGTCTTTACCCATCTCCAAACCTCTCTTCAAACAGGACATAGAGAAAATGTTTAACCTTAACAACAACAGGTATTTTCCTGTTCCACTTACCGGAATGGAGTTCTTTAAAAATGAGAGACAACCTAACTTCAAGATTCCTGATAGAGTGGAAATACCCACCACTCATCTGTTCAGCATCCTCAATCTTCCTGTTAACACTTTCGACAAGATTTGTTGAATACAAGGACTTCCTCAACTCCTTAGGGTACTTAAGAAACGACAGGTAATAAACCTTTTTCCTCTCAACTTCCTGAACGTAGGAAGGATTCCCCTTTCTCATTATTTCCAACATCTCCTCAAAAAGCGTTAATCCATGCTCATAAGAAACCGCACTCTTAATGGAATCAAGGAACTCCTTGGCTTTCCTAAAACTTTCAGGAGTCAGGTGTTTTTTGAGATTCCTCACAAAGTGAACAATACAAAGCTGGACATCTGTCTTGGGAAAGTAGCTCTCAACAACTCCAGAAAGACCAGGATAGTCATCGTGGGTAACTACTAAAACCCTTCTTATGCCCCTTGAAAGAAGGTTCTTTAGGACATCTTTCCAACCTTGCAAGTTCTCGTTTCCCTCTTTTATCATTGAGACAAGGACTTTTCTCTCTCCATCAAGGGAAGTTCCAACAATTATGTAAACTGTGTAAGGTGTGATTACTCCATCAACCATGACAGATGTATGCTTTGCATCAAGAGAGAGAGAAAACCAATCAGGAGGAAGAGGAGAATTGTTTAAGGCTTTAAATTCCTTCTGAAGCTCTTGTAAGACTCTTTCAAAGTATTCCTCACTAACTGGAAGGTCTAAATCTCTTATTGCTCTCTTTGCAGCTTCTATGGATTTTGAAGAAAGTATCAGGGAGTATGCAAGGTTGGTAAAATCAGAGGGAACACATCTTTTCCACTTTTCGGGCAGGAAAGATGGACGGAAAACTCCCATTCTTGTTCGTGGAATTGAGAGGTTGTAGGTCTGAGAACCTGCGTGGAGTTTTCTATGTCTGAATCCGTTTCCTTTATCGTCTGGAGTGTTTTGAAGGTAAATGTTTCTTTCTACGAGAGCGAGGAGGTTTAGGAGGTAGGAGACCATCTCTTCGTGCGATTTTGCTGTGAGGGCTTTTTGGAGTAGGTCTCTTATGATTGGGTTGTTTAGTGTTTTCATGTGTTCACCTCCTATTTGGAATTTTTGTCCTCCCTAGCAGGGAGGACACACTTTTTAGGATAACACCCTACCCGTCGTCGAAGCTCTGTTCTGTATGTGGATATAAGAACGAGAATCTTAAACTCTCTGATAGGGAATGGGTGTACCCAAATTGTGGAACAAAGCACGATAGGGATTACAATTCGACAATTAATCTTCTAAAAGAAGGAATGAAAAAAACTCAAGGAGTCGCTCACCTTACGAGCGGTAGGGGTGGAACGCCCCGAACTAACGCCCGTGGAGAGTGCGGTTGCACTCGTTGAAGCGGGAAACTCCTCATTTCAATGAGGAGTAGTTCACTTTGAAAGATTGCAACATTCAATTAAACTCTTCAAAATGTGAGACAAACCGGCTTAATTTTCCCTTTCTCCAAACGATATGTGTAAGTAGAAACCATAATAAATGGAGGTAGCGATGGCTATCAAAATCCCACCTATCCAAGTTCCACAGATTCAACCACCTCAAGTACAGATACCTCAGATTCAGGTACCTCAGGTAACAACACCAGAAGTAACTGTCCCAACAGTAGAAGTCAACGTATCAGTACCCGAAGTTTCTGTTCCACAAGTTGCAACTCCAACTGTTAATGTTCCAGAAGTTTCCGTTCCAGAAATTTCCGTCCCCACTGTTAATGTTCCAGAAGTTTCCGTTCCAGAAATTGAGATTCCCCAGGTAACTATTCCTCAAATTGCTATTCCAGAAGTCAACGTTCCTGAGGTTGCTGTTCCGGAAATCAACGTTTCAATCCCTCAAATCACAATTCCAGAAGTTGAAATTCCACAAGTCAACATTCCTCAGATTAATATTCCAAACGTTAACGTAGCGTCTCCAACCGCTCCTACATCTTCTAGTGCTCCAACTGGAAACACAGCTCCACCAGAAACAGTTCCAGTATCAACAACATTTGAAATTCCTGAAACCGCAACTGCTGAAAACCCTGAAGAGATTACAGTAGGTAACCTCAACATTAAGGTATGGTATGAAGATGTAATGCAAACAATCACAGAAGAAGAAGTAAGTGCATTTAAAATGAATGACGAGAACTTTGCAACTATAAAGAAGAATGGTTCTGTAAATCTCGTTGAGAACTTAGGCAACATCGAGCCACCAGTTGGAGAGAAGTTTTTGGCAGTTAATTCTGGTGCTTTGACTGGAGGATGGAGTGACGACGCCAAGATTTCTAAGTCTTCAGCGGAAATTACACTGACAGTTCCGGAAAACGCCAAATCTGTATCTTTCTACTACAATGTAGTTTCTGAAGAGCCAATGGAGTGGGTAGGAAGCCAGTTCAACGATAAGGTAACAATTCAGCTTCTTGATGAAAATGGTGAGGTAATAGATACACTTGCTCAGGAGTCCATCAATGCTTCTGAGTGGGTTGAAAAGGTTAATTACAACTTCCCTGGAGGAGATAATACTACCTATGCCATCGGATGGCATAAGATAGAACTCGGAGCTGACCAGCTTCAGGCTCTTGCAGGGCAGACCGTAACTCTGAAGATTACTGCTCAGGATACAGGAGACACCATTTACAATACCTCTGCTCTGGTCTCTGACATTAACTTCGTTACCGAAGTCGAAAAGCAGGTTCCAACGGGTAACAAGACTGTATGGTTTGAAGCAACTGCTGATGGTGGAGATGTTGAGAACTATCAGCTCGTTCTCCACTCTGCAAATGGCGAACTCCCTCAGTGGATAGGAGGTAACCCTTATACTGTAAACCTTGCAGAGGGTGAGACGGACAAGGAATACTGGACACCCCTCGCAGCAGAAGAATTCCCAGCCCAACTTGAAGTTATTGTTCCTGAAGTCCAGACTGAAGAAGCTGGTGGAGGAGGAACTGGTGGTAGTGGATTAACCATAGGAACACTTATACCTATCCCCGGAGTTGTCAGCTACAACACAACTACCATCTCAACGCCAAACGGAAATATTTCTGTAGAAGTTCCTGTCCTTGACACGGTTGCTTACCTTAACATGGTTTACGGAAGCCTTCCAGTTGAGCTTCCAAGTGGAACAGTTGAAATAAGTGTTCCAACAAATGTAAGCGTTATAGATGCCAATGCTATCTAAGTGTAAGTAATAGTAGAAAATGGTATCAAAAGCTCCTCCGCTCGGAGGAGCTTTTTTTTAGAATACAACGGGGGATCAATCATGGCATTTCAGATCCAGCCAACCATTCTTTACACTTCCTATAAAATCCAACTCAATTTACCAGAAGTTCCTCAAGTTTCAAATGTTTCTATCCCTGAAATTGAGTCCGAAGAACCCGAAGTTAAACCAGCTGTTCCAACAGTAGAAGTGAAGGAACCATCTTTACCGGTTCCAGCAGAACCACAGTTATCAGCTATTCCTTCCTTTCCAGAAGTTACAGTAACCATTCCTGAAGAACCAGCAATTTCCATTCTCCAAATACCAACAGTAACACCACCAGAAATTCCTGAAACAGAACCAAGCATCCCTACACCTGAAGAACCACAAATATCTCTCCCAGCTGAAATTCCACAACCAACTGTTCCTTCCATAACTATACCAAAAGTTTCTCCCCAAATTCCACAACCTCCCTCTCCACAAATTCCAAAAGTGGAGATTCCAGAAGTATCTGTTGAAGTTCCCCAGGTTGAGGTCCCCGAAATAGAAGTTCCAAAAGTTAAAGTGGAAGTTCCTAAAATCTCTGTTGAGATTCCAGAAGTTCCTAAAATTGAACTTCCAGAGGTAAAAATACCTCTACCGGAAATAAAAATCCCACAACCGCCTCAGATAAACATAGGGGAAATTGCAGTTCCTAAGTTCTCTGTCCCTGAAGTAAACGTTGAAATTCCACAAATAGAAATTCCAGAACTTCCTGATGTAGAAGCGATACTTGACAGCATATTTGAATTAATAAACGTATCTGTTACTATTACAATTTCTATCCCAGAAGTTGAAATAAGCACAAGCAGCGGGTAATAAAAAAATACCAGAGGAAGGAGGTGCAGGATGTCCAAAAAGCTCTACATGGATCTAACAGCATTCTTAGGAGAGATTTACGGTAAAAGTTTTCTCTCCTACAGAATATCTCTTGAGAACTGGCTTGTTCTGAGGCAGATTCTTGCTTACACGCAGGGAGAAAAGCTTGACAATGAGAAGCTTCAGAAAGAAGTAAAAGAAATGTTCGACAGGTTCAACAAGGAACTTCTTGAAAACCTTGAAAGACTGACAAAAGAGCTAAAAATAGAAGCTAAGCCACCACAAGAAGCAGAAGAGAAGAAGAAAGAAGCTTAATTTTTTTTTAGTCCCTACGATATTTAAGAAAAATCAAATCAAAAGGAGGTGTAATCATGATACCCAACATGAGCTTTGCTATTGGTTACAGTTCAGAGTACGGGGCGCTCCAGAACAACCTCTTCTCTATTCAGAAAAAGCTCGACAAGACTATGGAGAACCTTTCTACAGGTTCAAAAGTCAACGACATGAAGGACGATATGTCCGGGAAAGCTATCGCTGACGTCCTTCAGTCCTGGAAAGTAGGAACAGACGAGGCTATTGAAAATCTCAAAGAATTCATCTCCTTCACAAAAACAGCAGAAAATGCCCTTGACAAGCTCCAGGAAATTCTCTTTGACATGAAGCAGACAGTTGACAGACTTACAGGAATTGACAATCCGTCAGAGAACGGTATGGCTCAGAACGAACTTGAAGCCAACCTGATGGCTTACGAGAGAATCGTGGAACAGACTCAGTTCAAGGGCTGGAAAGTATTTGATGAAGGCTTTATGTACCTTGATACAGGAAACGCTGCAGGAATGAATACGTTTCGTTACAGGAACTTCAGGTTTGCTGCTGGAAGAGAAAACTCAATGACGTGGGACTTAGGTCTTGCTCCAAAGTCCTACAACGTTGGAAAGGTCAAACAATATGAATTTAACACATTTATCCTTGTAAGTGCTGGTAGTTTTGACGCAGAAGGAATTGTAGCGAGTGATGGATATAAATTGACAACACAAATTGTAGGATTGGTAACAGATGGAAATAACTCAACATCTGATAACGTTACCCTCTCTAGTGGAGAGCAGATTTATGATTCAGTAGCAGGAGAAATTACAAGTACTGGCGGTTTTGTTGGAGTAATCAGAAAAGGTGACGTGATTATCAACGGTATAGACCTCTTTGAAGCTGCAAAGGCTGTTGACCCAACAGTCAAGGAGAGCACCGGAATTAACAGAATTGATATTCTTGAGAAAGCTCTTGAATATGCATTTGGAGGAAACGCTTCAGTTCAGGTTGTTCTTGAAAGTCAGAATTTAACATATCTGAGGGCAACGTCAATCGCTTCCTTAGGTGCAGATTGGGCAGTTGCTTCGGCTTCTTCTGTTGCAACTGCAGGATTACTTAAAGTCAAGTTCTACATCAACGTTCCAAACGAGTTTGACCTTGCCGGTAAAGGAATGGGAGACTCCACTGCAGTAAATACGGCTCTGGGAGCCATGTTTGGAGTAGCAACAAAAGATTCAGCAGGTAATGTAGCCTGGGGAACTCTTAAACAAGAAGCAATGCAGCTCCTTCCAAACTCAACACTTAACTTCGTCAACGCTATGGGTAATAGGGCTGACTACAACGACGGTGCATGGCAGGAGCTAATTTACGACGCTACTGGAAATGCAATAGACATGTCTAGATTTGAAGAAATGTTCTTAGTTTACGATAGTGCTGCTGATAGTGATGCCACTGCGAATATTACAGGCTTCAGAGGAAAAACCGAGGAAACAGCAATTAACACAAACCTTAACACTGTAAACGTCCTTGGAATGGAGCAGGCTGGAGATGCAAAAGTAATCATTGAAGCAGCAATCCAGCAGATTGATGAAATGAGAGGAATTCTTGCTGCATACCAGAAGCAAGCTGAATATCTCATCTCCAACAGACAGGTTGAATCCAACAAGGTGGAAGCTCAGGTTAGCCAGCTCACAGAAACAGACTATGCAGAAGAGCTTGCTAAACTGACCAAGCAGCAAATCGTCCAGCAGGCTGGTGTTAACATGCTCGCTCAGAAGCGTCAGATGGCTCAGCTCATTACACAGCTTCTCAGGTAATTGGCGTAATGTGAGACGCAAAACAAAAAACGAAAGACAAGGGGGCTTTATGCCCCCTTTTTTATTAGAAATATGAGATGCAAAATGCAAGATGAGTAACGCGAAACGGACAAATCATCACGCATCTCACATTACGCTTCACGGAGGAACAATGGTTTACGTTCTTTCTTTTAAAAAGTTAAAATTTGTAGAAGAAATAACAGGAAACAAGGGAAAAGCAAGAAAAGTTGCTAAAACAACTGTGGAAAGTGGTTTAAAGACAATTGAAGAAAAAGCCAAAGAACAAAAGGCTGTTAGCTGAACTAAAGGATGAACTTAAGAAAAGAACTGGCGACAAAGGAGGACATTTTACTGGCAAAAGAAGAGCTTTATAGTGAAATCCATAAACTTTATGGAGAGATCCACGTGAATCAAAAAATAGAAACAGTCAGAGAGGAACTTAAAGGGGAAATTAAGGTACTGAAAGTTATGATTTATGCTCTATATGGATTTGTTATTTTGTTTACCAAGGGAACGATTGAGTTTATATTTCAAAGTGCTGGGAATTTTGAAGTAATGGGAGATGAGGGACGAGAAATGTGAGACGCGAAACGTAAGATGCGAAATGCGAAAATATAAAAATAAAAAGAAGGAGTAACGTAGGATGCAGATAAGCAAAGATACAATGAGAAGAAACTTTGAAAGGAACATGAACCTTCTTAAAAGGGAATTTCCCCACGTCCATCAACTAATGGAAAACTACAAACCAATCAGGTTTCGTTTTATTTACAGGGATGGAAGGATAGACATTTTTGAACCAATGACACTAAATATTCTTTATGACTTCCATCTTGAAGAGTTTATTGATTACCAACTTGACAATTTTCTGGAATACTCCACCCTTCTGATCCGCAAACCACCCCCAACTCCCGAAGTTTACACCGATGATTTATTGCATACACAAATTTTGAGAGATGTCTTAACCCCCTTTACAAAGTACGAATCCTACTCTCCAGACTTTTTCAGAGTTCCTAAGGGATTTGCTCCATTTACAGTTGTAATAGGTATAGGAGGAGGTGTCCTTATCAAGAAACTTCTTGAAAGATTCAACGTGAAGAAACTGTATGTAGCTGAACCCAATGTTGACTTCTTTTATCTATCTCTTTTTCTCGTAGATTGGGAAAAAGATATTTTCTCAAAGATAAATAAAGATAATGTTTCTTTTCAAATAGGAGTTCCTCCACAGGAACAAGAAAATGTTATCTATGAAACACAGCTCAGGGCATTTTTTGAGGAAAACCCATTCACAAGCGCCTACGCTTTTATCTTTCGTCACTACCGAACAGAACTCACAGCCAAGATACTTAAACAAGCCGTTTCAGCCTTTGACCTTTCAAAGAAAGGATGGGGATTTATAGATGACGAAATGGAAGCATTTGAACACTTTGTTGAAAACCTCAATCCGGATTCTTTGATTCTTCACACAAAGAAAAAGCTAAAAGCTCCAGAAAGAGTGTTCGTTGTTGGTTCAGGTCCCTCCCTTGATGAAACAATTGAAGTCATAAAGAAGAATCAGGATAAAGCTCTAATTTTTGCCTGCGGAACAGCTCTAAATCCTCTTTTAAAAGAAGGCATAACACCCGATTTTCTGGTAGAGTTTGAAAGGACGTACCACATTAACGAAGTTCTAAATACTGTTGACCAGGATACATTAAAATCTCTGAACCTTCTAGCTCCAGACATTATTCATCCGGAAGTTCCTCCAAGATTTAAGGAAACCTTTTACTACAATAGAACAAGTTCCGTAGCTATGCACCTTCTAAAGCCCAAAACCATTCCCGTTGCTGCTTATCCAACGGTTACAAACGCCGCTGTGAGCGTGTCTCTTGAAATGGGAGTAAAAGAAATCTATCTTTTTGGAGTTGATTTTGGATTCAAAGAAGGAAAAGAACCCCATGCCTCTGGAACGGTTTATGAAGATAAATTCAAAAACGTAGAAGAAAAACTTAAAAGAACAGCCCGCTTTATTCTTGAAGGTAACTTCGGCGGCATAGTGTTTACAGATTCTGTCTTCAACTGGGCAAGGCGCTCAATGGAAGAATGTATTTTTTATTACAGGGCGACAGGTAAAAGTTTCAAGATTTATAACTGCTCCGACGGAGCAAAAATTGCCGGTACAGAATCCCTAAGACCAGAAAATTTACACTTGAGAACTCTAAACAAATCCACTCAAATGAAGAGATTTCGACATCATTTTAGTAAAGCAAAAATTGCTACTTCACCTCTATCCTTTGAAAAGATAATAGAAGGAGTAGAGTTTGCTGAAAGAACATTTCCAAAAGCTTTTAAAAGGGAAGTAAAAACTCACGAAGACCTTTATGTATTAATGGAAGATTTAAACGGCGTAATTCAAATTCTTACTCATTCTTATCCTGCTATTTCAACTTTTATAAGGGGAACCCTTAAACACGCCTTTCACCTTCTTTATGTCGGTAGTCTATGCCTGAAGGACTTTGACGAGATAGAACCTGCATTTAAGGATGCAAGTAACGTATTTTTGGATAGATTCTATGATATGATGGATAGGTTAAAAGAGTTCCTTTACAAACGTGAAGATAAGTATAGAAAACTAAGTTCAAGGAAATCTTAACTTAAATGAACTGTAAACGATATATTACATAAGTAATGGAAACTTTACTGGAGGAGAAGATGATTAATCCCATGTCAGAGATCGGATGGAGCTTTTTTTCCGATATAGATTACCAGTCTATTCTTGATAAGTACAGAGAAGCTCTTGAGGCACAATATCTAAAGCCAATAGAAGAAAAGGCGATAGATATAAACGAGAAGAACGCCGCTATTCTTGATGTAAAGGATTCTCTGGAAAAATTTAAATCAACCGTAGAATCTCTTTTTTCCGATACAGGAATTTCAGCTAAAAAGGTTTCTGTATCCGACGAGACTGTCTTAACTGCTTCTGTAAGTGACAATGTAGCAACAGGTATTTACTATGTAAAAGTAAATCAAATAGCTACTGTAGATCAGTGGCTTTCAGCAAATGGTGTTACTGACCCTTACGATACTTCCGATTCTTCGAACATTGTTCTGACAAATGGAGAAAGTTTTTCATTCAAGTATCATGGAGTTGAAGTTAAAGTAATGGCAGATGGAAACTGGCCCCTAAGCGACCTTGTCAATGCTCTAAACAGTAAAGCTGATGAGCTTGGGCTTCACGTTGCAGCATCCATAATTAAGGTTGGAGATGACTTTAAACTGATGTTAACCGGAGAAGACACAGGAGCAGATTTCACCATTACAAATATATCAAATAATAGCACACTCGGAAATGGTGATGATTATACCCATTTGCAGACTGCTCAGGATGCAAAAGTGGAGTTTGGAAATACAAGTCCTATTACAATTACTTCTCCTAATAATTCATTTGAACTTGTAGATGGCTTAACTATTACTCTAAAGAAAGATTCTCCCTCCACTGTAATTATAGATGTCCAAAACGATATAGAAAGTCTAAAACAAAAAATTCACGATTTTGTTGATGCTTACAATGAACTTGTGGACAAGATAAAGTCCTATACAGAATTCGATGAAGGAACCTATGAGACAGGACCTCTTTTTGGTGAATCTTACGTGGCAGATCTCAGAGCTGCTTTGATAGACCTTGTGTTAACCAATGTTGATGTTGACGCTACTTTTACAGAGAACTGGGGAGGAGATAATTCTGAGCAGGAACTTCATAACCTTGCCCAACTGGGAATTGACTTCGATTCAGAAGGACATTTAAAAGTCAAGGATTATAAACTTGAATGGTATCTTGAAAATCACTTTGATGCTGTTAAAAAACTATTCACTGCAACCGGGGGGTTAATAGATAAAGTAACTGAAAAGATAGATAGGATCACGGATCCAACAACAGGATTTATCGCCCTTATTCAGGAAACTTATCAAAGTAAACTTGACCTTTATAAGTCTCAGCATGAAAAAGCACAAAAAGAAGTAGATGCAGAGCTCGAAAGAATGCAGGAGGAATTTCTAAAGCTTGAGCAAATAAAATCCCAGATGGAGCAAATGCAAAATACCCTAAAGGCTTACTTTGATGTAGGCGAGAAAAATTAACGATAGGGAGCGAAAATGCTTAATGATCCCCGTAAAGTGTACGGTCAACATGAGGTTTCTACTATTTCTGCTGAAGAAGCGATGATAAAATTGCATGAGAAACTTTTAGAGAGAATAGAAAAAGTAAGGAAGCTTTCAAAAGAGATAAAGAATTTTCCAGCAAAGAAGGTGGCAGAAGAAATTGACAGGTTTAACTCTCTTTTGAATGAAAGAGGAAAGGAAATAGATTTGATTATTAACACTATTGATGCAATTAAACAGCTTATAAGCGAAGAAACTCCTTCTGATTTAAAAGAACAAATATACTTGACTTACAATACTTTAAAGGTTAACTTCCTTAGAGGCATTTTACAGGAAAAAGATGAATATTTTGAAGATGTTGCAACTTCCGTAAAAACCTTACTTGACGGATGGAAAGAAGCTCTCCTCAAAAGTAAGGAGGATTAGTGAATCTAAGTGGAAAGCAGGTTCTCGTAACGGGAGCCGGTGGTTTCATAGGTAGCCACCTTGTAGAACGCCTAGTTAAAGAGGAATGTAAAATAAGGGCGTTAGTTCACTACAATTCACTCAACAGATGGGGATGGCTGGATACATTTCCTGAGGAAGTTTTTAGCTCAATTGAGGTTATTACTGGAGATATCCGAGATCCCCACTTTGTTGATGAAATAATGAAAGAAACTGATGTTGTCTTCCATTTAGCCGCACTTATTGGAATTCCTTATAGTTACATAGCTCCTGATAACTACGTTGACACAAACGTAAAAGGAACGCTAAATATTCTTCAAGCATGTAAACGCTGGAGTGTTGAAAAAGTTTTGATTACTTCCACATCTGAAGTCTATGGAACTGCTCTATACGTTCCAATAGATGAGAAACACCCCAAGCAGCCTCAATCTCCCTATTCAGCTACTAAAATCGCTGCTGATGCTCTAGCCGAATCTTTCTATCGCAGTTTTGATCTACCCGTTGTTATAGTTAGACCTTTTAATACGTATGGTCCCCGGCAATCTGCAAGAGCTGTAATTCCTACAATAATTACCCAACTTCTTTCTGGCAAAAAAGAGGTTAAACTCGGTTCTCTCCACCCAACAAGGGATCTTCTTTTTGTGAAAGATACAGTTGAAGGATTTATTGAGATAGCAAAATCTGATAGAACTGTTGGAGAAGAGATAAATATAGCTACAGGAAAAGAAATTTCTATTGGAGAGCTTGCTAAAAAGCTTATAGAACTGATAAATCCCGATGTGAAAATTGTAGTTGACGAAGAGAGAATTAGACCTGAAAAGAGTGAAGTTGAAAGGCTCTGCGGTGATAACAGAAAAATAATGAAATTGACAAACTGGAAACCCAAATACTCTCTTGAAGAAGGTTTAAGAATTACGGTTGATTGGTTTAGAGAAAAAGAAAATCTTTCTTTTTACAAACCGGATCTCTACAATGTCTGACAGAATGGTCTATCTTGATGCCCCTTTACTTGGAGAAAGAGAGAAGGAGTACCTATGTAAGGCAATAGACATTGGTTATGTCTCATCTGTAGGTCCTTTTGTCCCAGAGTTTGAAAAAAAACTTGCAAAGTATTTAGGAGTGGAAAATTCCGTTGCTGTCCAGAGCGGAACAGCAGCACTTCACCTTTCTCTTTACGAACTCGGAATTGGGAAAGGAGATGAGGTAATAGTTCCGGCTCTCACCTTTGTAGCGACTGTTAATCCCATCGTTTACGTTGGAGCAAAGCCGATTTTTGTTGATGTTGATATAAAAACCTGGAACATAAATCCAGAAGAGATTGAGAAAAAAATAACTGAAAAGACAAAAGCTATCATTCCTGTTCACCTGTATGGTAATCCCTGCAATATGGATGAGATCCTGAACATAGCTAAGAAGTATGAACTCTATGTAATAGAAGATGCCACCGAAAGTTTAGGAGCAAAATACAGTGGAAAGTTTACAGGTACATTTGGAGACTTTGGCTGCTTTAGTTTCAATGGGAACAAGATAATAACAACCGGTGGTGGAGGCCTTGTGGTTGGAAAGAACAAAAAAAGACTTGAACACATAAGATTCCTTGCAAATCAAGCCCGAGATATTTCTCACAATTACTATCACCCAGAAATTGGATTTAATTACCGCATGACAAATATTGAGGCTGCTCTTGGTCTTGCTCAGTTTGAACGGTTAGAGGATTTTATAGAGAAAAAGAAGCTTTTTAATTCCATTTATAGAGAAGAACTCGGAAAGCTTAAGCATGTTTCGTTTCAAGAGGAGTGCAAAAAAGGGGAAAGTTGCTGGTGGTTGACAGCTATTACAATAGAAGGGATTGACATCTCTGAACTTCAGAAGAGATTATTGAAAGAGGGAATTCAAACGCGGAGAATTTTTACACCAGTAGTAGAGTTTCCAATGTACAAAATGAAAAAAGAAAACTATGAAAGTTCTTATAAAATTTTTGAATCCGGAATATGCTTACCATCCTCTCCTCTAAATAGCAAAGATGATATATTGAGATCTTGTAAGATTTTAAAAGGACTAATTTAAATTATGAAAGAGATTATACTAATAGGAGGTGGTGGTCACTGCAAGTCTTGTATAGACGTTATTGAAGCAGAAGGTCGTTTTAAGATAGCCGGAATTGTTGACCTGAAAGAAAAAATAGGGAAATCTGTCTTTGGTTACAAGATTATAGCTTCTGACGAAGACATTCCCATACTAGTTAAAGAGTATAAACATTTCCTAATTACTATTGGCTCTATTGGAAAACCTGACAAAAGGGTAAATATTTTTAAAGAACTAAAAAAATACGGTGTTTCCCTACCTACTATTGTATCTCCTTTAGCTTATGTTTCCAAATATTCCTCCATCGGAGAAGGAACCATTATCATGCACAACGCACTCGTAAATGCCGGTGCGAGTATAGGAGTAAATTCTATAATTAACAGTAAATCCATTATAGAACACGACGTAAGGATTGGGAATCATTGTCATATATCAACCAACGTTACAATAAATGGAAAGACCGAGGTTGGGAACTTTTCATTTATAGGGAGCAGTGCAATTATTCTGAACGGACTAAAAATAAAGGAAAGAACAATAATAGGAGCCGGTGCTGTTGTAATAAAAGATATAAAAGAGCAAGGAACTTATGTTGGAAACCCTGCAAGGAGAATTAAATAATGAACGCTAAGACCTTCATCATTGCCGAAGCAGGTGTAAACCACAACGGAAGTCTTGAACTTGCTAAGAGACTGGTTGATATTGCTGTAGAAGCAGGAGCAAATGCTGTCAAGTTTCAGACCTTTAAAGCCGAGGCGGTTATCAGCCGGTTTGCTAAAAAGGCAGATTATCAGGTTAAAACAACAGGAAGTGAAGAATCCCAGCTTGAAATGGTGAAAAAGTTAGAACTGGCGTACGATGAATTTGATATTCTCTATTCTTACTGTAAGGAAAAGGGAATAATTTTTATGTCAACACCTTTTGATATTGAGAGCGCAAGGTTTTTAAGAGATTTAGGACTGGAGATTTTTAAAATTCCTTCTGGAGAAATAACCAACTACTTACTCCTCCGTGAAATTGGAAGTTATGGAAAAGAGGTCATATTATCCACTGGAACGGCAGACCTGGGAGAAATAGAAGATGCTTTAGACGTTCTGATAGAGGCTGGAACTCCAAGAGAAAAAATCACTGTTCTTCATTGTAATACAGAATATCCAACCCCCTATGAAGATGTTAACTTAAAAGCAATGCTTACAATTAAAGAAGCTTTTAAAGTTAGGATTGGCTATTCCGATCATACCCTTGGCATAGAAATACCCATTGCAGCCGTTGCTCTTGGAGCTGAAGTAATAGAAAAGCACTTTACCATTGACAAAAATTTACCTGGACCAGATCACAGGGCAAGCCTTGAACCAGAAGAGTTAAAGAGGATGGTGAAAGCTATAAGGAACGTTGAAAAAGCACTTGGAACTGGAATTAAGAAACCTTCAGATTCCGAAAGGAAGAATCTACCTATTGTTAGAAAGAGCATTGTAGCAAAGAGAAATATAAAAAAGGGAGAGATTTTTAGCGAAGAGAATTTGACTGTTAAGAGACCCGGAACAGGAATTTCACCTATGAGATGGAAAGAAATAATCGGTAAAAGAGCAAGCAGGGATTTTGAGCAAGATGAAATTATAGATATATGAACTAATGAGGGACTTATGAGTAAAAGAAAAGTTTGTATATTTACTGGAACAAGGGCAGAATATGGTCTTTTGAAACCATTAATGGAAGAGATAAAAGGAGAACCCTCCTTAGAACTTCAAATCGTAGCCTCAGGAATGCACTTATCTCCGGAATTTGGATTAACTTATAAAGAAATAGAATACGACGGTTTTACAATAGACGAAAAGGTAGAGATGCTTCTATCCTCAGACACCCCATCTGGGATCTGTAAATCCATTGGACTTGGAATTATCGGGTATGCAGATGCTTTAGAAAGATTAAAACCTGATGTTACTGTAGTTCTTGGAGATAGATTTGAAGCTTTGGCATTTGCAATAGCATCTTACATAAACCGAATACCCATTGCTCATTTATACGGGGGGGAAGCTACATTTGGATTGATAGATGAGGGAATCAGACACTCAATAACAAAATTTGCATATTTGCACTTTACCTCTACAGAAAAGTATAGACAACGGGTTATTCAACTTGGTGAAGATCCTTTAAGAGTTTTCAATGTTGGTGCTATTGGTTTAGATAATATTAAAAGAATGAAACTTTTAGATAAAAAGGAGGTTGAAAATAAAATTGGCAAGAAATTTAGAAAGAGAAATCTGCTTATAACTTTCCATCCAGTTACTTTAGAAAAAGGAGCTTCTGAAAAGCAATTTAGAGAGTTATTGAAAGTTTTAGATGAACTCAACGAAACTCTGCTCATTTTTACTAAAGCAAATGCAGATACAGAGGGAAGGAAAATAAATTATTTGATAGATGAGTATGTAGCAAGTCATCCTGAAAAAGCAATTGCTTTTACTTCAATGGGACAGTTGTTGTATTTGTCCACTATGCAATATGTAGATGCTGTTGTAGGAAATTCCTCAAGTGGAATTATAGAGGCTCCTTCCTTCAAAATAGGTACAATAAACATAGGGGATAGACAAAAAGGTAGAGTTAAAGCAGAGAGCGTAATAGACTGTAAACCCCAATATGAAGATATAAAGAGAGCTTTCAAAAAACTTTATTCGCGAGAATTTCAACAAATGTTGAAACGCGTTGCAAATCCTTATGGTGATGGGAATACTGCTCCCCGTATAAAAAACATTTTGAAAAGCGCAAAGTTAACAAATATTAAAAAAGAGTTCTATGATTTACCTATAGGAGAAATACTATGAGCATAAAGATTCTCTATATAGGTTCCGTACTATTTTCTGCTAAAGCATTAGAAAAGTTAGTAAGTATGAATGCAAACCTAGTAGGAGTAATTACGAAAAAAGAATCAAAATTTAACTCGGATTTCTATGACTTATCTTGTATAGCAGAAAAAAATGGCATTCCCTGGATATATGCTAAAAATATAAATGATACGGAAGTTGTAAAATTCATAAGAGAAAAGAAGCCAGATGTAATATACTGCTTTGGATGGTCTCAATTGCTTAAGAAAGAAATTTTGAATATACCAAGGATAGGGGTTATAGGGTTTCATCCCACTAAGCTTCCTCAAAATAGAGGAAGACATCCCCTAATATGGGCACTATTTTTAGGATTAAAAGAAACAGCATCCACATTCTTTTTTATGGATGAAGGAACTGATAGCGGTGACATCTTGTCTCAGGAAATAGTTGAAATAAAGTATGAAGATGATGCACAAAGCTTATACAACAAGATTTGTGAAGTTGCTTCAAAACAAATAGAAACTTTTACTGTGGAGCTGGAAAGAGGAACTTTTAAGCGTATACCCCAGGATCATTCAAAGGCTAATTATTGGAGAATACGTTCTAAAATAGATGGTTTAATAGACTTTAGAATGACAAGCAGAGCAATTTATAACCTAGTAAGAGCCTTGACAAAACCTTATCCAGGTGCAGAAGTCTTATACAAAAACAAAGCTTACAAAGTATGGAAAGTCAAAGAAGAAGTTGTAAATCTTCCAAATATAGAACCTGGCAAAGTATTAAAAGTAAATGGAAGAAAGATATTAGTGAAATGCTATGAAAACGCTGTTTGGTTATTGGAACATGAAATAGATGAAGTACCTAAAGAGGGAGATTATGTACTATGAGGAGAATTTTAGTAGTGTCTCCACATCCTGACGATGAAACATTAGGTGCTGGGGGAAGTCTATTAAAGCACAAAGATAAAGGAGATAGAATTTTCTGGTGTAACATTACTAATCTCAAAGAAGAATACGGATTCAATAGGAATATCGTAGAAAAAAGAAACAAGGAAATAGAAAAGGTTGCTATTACTTATGGATTTGAGGAAATTTTCAACTTGGAATTACCTCCTACTCAGCTAACAGAGAATCTTTTAAGTAGGCTAATTGAGAGCTTAAGGCAAATACTAATGAAAATAAAACCAGAAGTTCTCTATATTCCTTTTTATGATGATGCCCATTCTGACCATAGGATTACATATAATGCGTTAGTTCCATTTCTTAAATCTTTCAGATATCCATTCATTAAGAAAGTATTGATGATGGAAATTATTAGCGAGACCGACAATCAGTTTAAAGGAAACTTTAAGCCAAATGTTTTTGTTGACATTTCAGATTACTTGGAGAAAAAAATAGAAATTATGAAAATTTACAAAACGGAAATAGGAAAACATCCTTTTCCTCGAAGCCCTGAGAATATAAAAGCCTTGGCTCTATATAGAGGTGCACAATGTAATTGTAAGTACGCTGAAGCATTCATGCTTCTTAAGGAGGTTATCTTATGAAGAAAGAAATATTTATATATCCAGAAACTTCCATTAAAGAAGCTCTCAAAAAATTAGATAAAACAGCAGAAAAAATTCTACTTGTAGTAGATGAAGAAAAGCGTTTGGTTGGAACACTTACAGACGGAGATATAAGAAGATATATCATAAAAACAGGCAAACTTTCAGGTATGGTTAAGGATATTTATAATAAAAACCCTATTGCAATGCAGGAAAGTAGTTTATCTGAGAAAGAGATAAAAAAGGTTTTCATAGAGAAAAAAATTGAAGTATTGCCTATTGTAGACGAAAACAATAAAGTAGTTGATTATCTAACATGGACTCGGGTTTTTTCTGAAAAAGAAAAGACTCGGCTATATAAAGGTAAAGAAATAAATGTGCCAGTAGTTATAATGGCTGGAGGTAAAGGAACAAGACTTTCCCCGTTTACAAAAGTTCTCCCTAAACCCCTAATTCCTGTTGGAGAAAAAACAATAATTGAGCACATAATAGACAGGTTTTACCGATTCGGAGTAAGAAAGTTTTACATAACCCTTAATTACAAAGGAGAAATGATAGAGGCGTATTTTAAAGGTCTTGAGAAAGACTACGAAGTTGAGTTCATCTGGGAAGAAACATTCCTTGGAACTGCTGGAAGCTTAAAGTTACTTGAAGATAAATTAGAGAAGGATGTATTTTTTGTATCTAACTGTGACATTTTAGTGGACGCAGACTATAGCGAAATTCTGGATTTTCACAGAAATAGCGGTTCCGTTTTCACGTCAGTTACAGCTATACGTCACTACCGAATTCCTTACGGTGTAGTCATGACATCTAATGGGGGAGTTATTGATAAAATTATGGAAAAACCTGAATATACATTTCAGATAAATACTGGAGTTTACCTATCAAATAAAAACGTTCTTGAACTTATTCCTCAAGGCTCTCCATTTGACATGCCAGAGCTCATAAATACTCTGCTGGAAAGAGGAGAAAAAGTATTTGCTTATCCTGTAAATGAAGGAGCTTACATAGACATTGGAGAATGGAAGGAGTATAAGATGGCTCTAAAGAAGCTATCTTTGGAGGAATAAAATGGTCAATAAAATCCTGATTATCGGCTTTGGTTCTATTGGAAAAAGACATTTCTCTATTTTAAGAGAACTTTTACCAGTTGCTGATTTTACAATCGTAACGAAACAAAAAGTAAACGACAATAAAGTCTCTGTTTTTCAAAACCTTGAGGATATTAAAAACCTTCAAAGTTTCGATTACATTATTATTTCATCCGAAACTTACAAGCATTACTCCCAGCTAAAATTCATAACTGAACAAGTAAATGGAAAAATTATTCTCGTTGAAAAACCGATCTTTCATAAATATATGAAACTTTCGCCGGGTAATAACAGAGTTTTCGTTGCTTACAATCTCCGTTTTCATCCTATTATCCAAAAAATAAAGGAAGAAACGGAAATAGAATCCCCCTTCTTTCTAAATGCTATAGTAGGTCAGTATCTTCCTACATGGAGGCCTGATAGGGATTATAGGAAGGTTTATAGCGCCTCCAAAGAGAAAGGAGGAGGAGTTCTATTGGATTTAAGCCACGAGATAGACTATCTTCAGTGGATAGGGGGAGAAATAGAAAAGATAATGGGGTTTGATGTGAAACTGTCTTCCTTAGAAATAAACTCTAACGATCTTACCTCTGCAGTAGGAAAAACCAAGCAAGGAGCAATAGTAAACTTTTCCATGGATTATATTAGTAAGATTCCCATCGGATTATATTAGTAAGATTCCCATCCGAAGGTTAGTTGTCCATACAGATAGAAGAACATTTGTTGGCGATCTTATAGAAGGAAAACTTACAATTTCCAATTCTGAGAGCAACAGAGAGGAAAAAGTGTTTAAAATAGACAGGAATTTTACCTACCGTGAAATGCACAAAGAGCTACTTTCCGGATCTCCAAAGAATGCTTGCACTTATGAAGAAGGGTTGAAAACTATGAACGTCATAAAACAGCTTCAAGGAGAAATAGATGTTTAAGGATAAAACAGTTCTCTGCACTATATGTGCAAGGGGAGGTTCTAAAGGAGTCAGAAATAAAAACATAAGAATTCTTGCGGGAAAGCCCCTCATCGCCCACACAATTGAACAGGCTAAGGAATCGGGCGTGTGTGATGCAATTGTTGTTAGTACAGACTCAGATAAAATAATGGAAGTAGCCAGGAAATATGGAGGAGATGTTTTTTTTAAAAGACCTGCTGAACTATCAACAGACACAGCCCCTAAATTACCCGTCATAAGACATGCTTTGATTGAGAGCGAAAAACATTATGGAATTAAGTTTGACGTTATCATAGACCTTGATGCAACCTCTCCTTTAAGAGACGTTGAAGATATAATCAGGGCTTTAGAACTCTTTTTTAGTGGTGACTATGACAACCTAATAACAGCAACTCCTGCAAGGCGTTCCCCCTACTTTAATTTGGTAGAGCTTACAGAAGACGGAAGAGTAGTTCTTTCAAAACCTCCTCAAAAACCTATCGTTAGAAGACAGGATTCCCCCCCTTGTTTTGATATGAATGCTTCCATATATATTTGGAAAAGAGATGTTCTGCTTGAAAAAAATACAGTTTTTCTTGAAAAAACTGCCCTCTACGTCATGCCACCAGAAAGATCTATTGACATAGATTCCGAACTTGATTTTGAGATAGTGGAATTCCTCATGAAGAAGAAGTTGGAGGAAAAAAATGCTTCTAAATAATAAAGTTGTTGTTGTTACGGGTGGTGCTGGTCTTTTAGGAAGCGAATTTATTAAGGCAATTGTAAAAGAAGGTGGAATTGGAATAGCTACCGATATAAATGAAGACAGGGCAAGAAAAGTTGCAGAAATAGTAAATCGGTCGGGCTTGCCAGGAAAGGCTGACTATTGCAAAATCGACATAACCTCAAAAGAATCAATAGAGCACACTATATCTCTTGCACTAAAAAAGTATGGAAAGATAGATGCTCTTGTAAATAGTGCATATCCAAGAAATCCCAACTATGGACGGAAATTTGAGGAAGTGACTTATAAAGACTTTTGCGAAAATATTAACCTGCACCTTGGAGGTTATTTTCTAACTTCTCAACAGTTTGCTCTCTACTTTGAAAAGCAAGGACACGGTAACGTTGTTAACATTGCTTCTATATACGGAGTTATTCCTCCAAGATTTGAAATATATGAAGGAACAAATATGTCAATGCCTGTAGAGTATGCATGCATAAAATCCGCAATAATTCATCTTACAAAATACATGGCAAAGTATTTCAAAGGAAAAAACATACGGTTTAACTGTATCAGCCCAGGAGGAATTCTTGATAATCAACCTGATGTATTCTTGAAAAAGTATAATGCCTTTGGCCTCTCAAAAGGTATGCTCTATAAAGAAGACGTCAACGGAACTCTCATTTTCCTATTAAGTGATATGAGCAAACATATTAATGGACAAAACATAGTTGTTGATGATGGTTGGACTCTATGAACTTCTCCTCACTGAAATGAAAAACTTCCCACTTCAACGAGTGCAACTGCACTCTTCACAAACAGGCATAAAGTAAACAACTCTTCTCTGAAAAACAACTCACCATTCGAGATTGCAACGAAGGAATAAGCTCTCCTAATGTTTTTAGTGTTTATGACTAAAATAAAGAGCTAAGGCAAGCATTAATACACCTGCTGCAAGGTAAAGGGTTTCAATGGGTGTTTCGTATTTGATATGGATAGCGTATTTAAAAAATGTAACTATTAAAACCATTAAAACAACTTTCGCAAGTTTCTCCTTTAGGTCATCAAGACTGTGAATAGCTAATATCTTTGAAGATCTTTCGTCACTTTCTGCCTGGTCTATCTTGCTAATGAAAAGCTCATAAAGTCCTAAGGAAAAGATAATAAGAACAGTTGCAATTAAGTAAAGGTCAACAGCTCCTATTATCGCTCCAACCAGCTTTTTGTGATCTTCTGAAGAGATGTGGAAGTGGTTTTCAAATAGGTGTTCTACAGGCTCAAATATCTCAAAAGAAGCTACTATGAAGAGAGATAAAGCTGCAAGTAGGGAAAACAGAACTGCAAAGAGAACCATAAGTCTTGAACGCCACAAGAATCCTTCAAAAATCTTTTCTACAAACTTCATCAGATACCTCCAAATAGAGTATGTTCGATGTAGAACAAGATAAGAGCAACTACAACTGTTACAATAGCCACAGGTGTTCCATACTTCATAAATCTAAAGAAATCTATCTTGTAACCGTTTCTTTCAGCAATATCTGCAGTAACAATGTTTGCAGAAGCTCCAATCAAAGTCAGGTTACCACCAAGACATGCACCAAGGGATAGAGACCACCAGAGTGGATCCATAATGCTTCCCATTTGTGCTTCCATTCCCTTTAGGACGTAAGCCATCGACATAGTAAACGGAATATTGTCAACAAATCCTGAAATTATCGCTGAAGAAAAACCAACTATAAGAATACCTTGATGGATATTATCTCCTATTCCCTCTATAAGCCAAGTTGCTGCAGTTTCGAAAACTCCGTTAACTTCAAGAGCTCCAACAACCATAAACAGACCCATGAAGAAAATAAGTGTTGTCCACTCAACTCTCTCCAGTATCCATGCAGGTGAAAGTCCACTAACAAGTGCAAGAATAGTAGCCATCAGAAGGGCTATAACGCCTGGCTCAAGTCCTAAGTTATGACCAACTATAAATAAGACGATAGTTATGAGGAAAATAGTTACCGATTTTTTCATCAATTTCCTGTCAAGGAGAGATTCATCCACTTCTCCTGAGAGAATTTCCTTTAACTCCTCAGGAGAAGCTTTCGCTTCTAAGAATTTGCCTTTTGCCATCATAATGTGCATAACAATAAGTCCAAGAATAAAGGCAATAATAGCATAAGGAGCAACTTCTATAAGAAAATCGTTAAAAGTCTTCCCTGCAATACTTCCAATGATGATGTTTGGAGGATCGCCAATGAGTGTAGCAGTACCGCCGGTATTTGAGGCAAGAACGATAGCTATAAGGTAAGGAATTGGATTGAGCTTTAGCTTCTCGGCAATGTTAATCATCACAGGTGCCATGAAAAGAACAGTTGTAACGTTGTCAAGTAATGCAGAGAAAACAGCTGTCAGGAGTGAGAAAACCCATAGTACTTTTGTCGGAGAGCCTTTTGTAAGCTTAACTGCCTTTGCTGCAATAATATGGAAGAAACCGCTCCTTCCCATAACCGTAACAATATTCATCATTCCGAAGAGAAGGAGAATTGTATTCTGATCTATAGCTTCCCAAGCCTTCTCAGGAGTAATGACACCAATGACAAGAACTAAAGAAGCTCCAACAAGGGCTGCAATTGTCCTGTGAAAAAACTTTTCAAGGAGAATCATTACGTAAGTTGCAACAAAGAGAAGGACGGAAAGCTCCGCAAGTTCCGCTTTTGTCAAGTGGATGTTAAATGCATGAAGTATTCCACCTACTGTTTCATGTCCACTTTCAGTTCCGTGTGTCATTAATCCTCCCATTTTTTAAGTAGCTCCTGGGCTGCACTAAGACTACCTTCTGTCAATTCACCGGCAATCATTATAGCAATTTCTTTTTCTCTTTCTTCATCCGATAGAGTTTTTACAACAACTTCACCTTTACTATTCTTCTCCACTTTAAAGACTCTGTCTGCTGCTGCAACAACCTGGGGAGAATGCGTCACAGCAATTACCTGCTGTCTCTTTGATATATCTTTCAATTTCTCAGCTACTCTCGATAGCACTTTACCCGACATACCAGCATCAACTTCATCAAAAACCATTGTTGTTTCTGGTGTTCCTGAAAAAGAGAGAACAGAAAGAAGAAATCGGGAAAGCTCCCCTCCAGAAATCGACTCAGAAAGCGGGGAAAGAGGAAACTTTGGATTTCCTGAAAAGAGAAACTGAACAGAATCTATACCCTTTGGTGAAAAATTTGGAAGGCGCTCAATTTTTATTTCAAACTTTGCTGATCCCATATTAAGTTGAGAAAAAGAAGAAGCTAAATAATTTTTTAGTTTTTCAGCTCCTTCTTTTCTTAAAGCCGAAACCTTCAGTGCCAACTCTTCAAGTTTTTTTCTTAGCTCTTCCTGTTCCTTTTGAAGTCTTTCAATTTCAAAGTCTAAGTTCTCCAGAATTTCCAGTCTCTCTTTTGCCTTTTTCAGGAAGTTCTGAATTTCCTGATATGAGTTTCCATACTTCCTTTTAACCTTTTCAATCTCGTAAAGACGATCTTCTATATCTTCAAGGGAAATCTCTTCTTCGGGAACATCAAAACTGCTTTCTATTTCAGAGAAAACCTCTTCAACTTCGTAATAGATAGAGTTAAGCCTTTCAAGAATTTCCTCCCCTATTTCTAAACGCTCTAACTCCCTGATAACCGCTCCCAACTTTTCAAGAACAGAACCATCTCCCTCGTAAAGATGTGCTCTGGCAAACGCTTTAAATTCCCTTATCCGCTCTGATTTTGAAACAATTCCTTTCAATCGCAGGAGTTCTTCTTCTTCCCCTGGTTGAATGTTTGCACTCTCAATCTCTTCTATCTGGAAACGAAGAATATCAATTTCCCTATCTCTGGCAGACACCTCATTTACAAGCTCTTTTATCTTTTCCTCTTTCTGCCTGTAAAACTCATAAAGTTCTCGATACTCTTCAAGTAAAGGGAAAACTCCAGAGAAGACATCAAGGAGCTCCAGTTGATAGGAAGGTTTTAACAATTCAATCGACTGTCTCTGAGACTGAAATGTTATCAGAGGAGAAATTCTATCCTCAATCAATCTCTGAGGGACTCTCATTCCGTTCAGGAAATACCTTGAACGGCCACCTCTTATCTCTCTTCTGACAAAGATTTCCTCTTCTCCAACAGTAAAAACAGCCTCAACAAAACACCCCTCAGAGACAACGTTGCTTTTTCCGCCTTTGAGGAATTCTATAGAACTGAGAAGAAGGGACTTACCTGCCCCGGTCTCACCTATTACAACGTTGAAACCAGGAGAAAACAGGAGCTCTGCAGATATTGAACCAAAAGATGAAAGTCTGAGTTCTTCAATCATACCCTTACGATTCTAACAACCTCTCTACTTCTTTGAGAACTTCTACCCTTCCTTCTCTCGTTTTTGAGGAAAAAGGGATAACCCTCAAATCCTTATCTCCAAACCCTTCCTCTATCTTCTTCTTCAGCTTCTGTTTCTCTGAAGATTTCAGTTTATCAACCTTCGTTGCAACAACAACATAAGGAATTCCAAAGAAATCCAGCCAATCCTTCATTTGTCTATCTTTCTCAGTAGGACCAACTCTCGAGTCAACCAGAAGGAAAACTCCTTTCAGAGTATCCCTCTCTTTTAGATAGTTTTCTATCAATTCTCTCCAGCGTTTCTGCTCTTTAAATGAAACCTTTGCAAAACCATAACCAGGAAGGTCAACCATAAAAAACTTGTTATTAACGAGATAGAAGTTTATAGAACGTGTCTTCCCTGGCTCAGAACTCACCTTTGCAAGCTTGAAATTGTTGGCAAGGGTGTTCAGCAAAGATGACTTCCCAACGTTTGACCTTCCAACAAAAGCAACTTCACGATAAGGTGTCTGAGGTAAATCCTCTGGAACATAAACCGTTTTATAGAGCTCAACCTTTCTTATTTTCATCATTTCTCGTTCAGTAATTCCTTAACTGCCTTTTCAAAAAGAACATCGTACTGAGGAGTGTATCCAACGTTGTAATATCTGACATAACCCTCTTTATCAATTATAAAAGTTTGAGGTATTGAATCCATTCCTGTAACTCTTCCTGCGTAGTTTTCCCAGACCTTTTCATCAGAGGCAACAACAGGATACGAAATTCCCATTTCTTCCACAAAAGGCTTCAGCTTGGAAGAAGGCTCTCCAATGTAATCAACAGAAAGACCAATAACAACCACTTCTCCTTTGTATTCCTGATAGAGTTTATTCAGAAATGGAATTTCTGCCTTACACGGTGGACAATAAGTTCCAAAAAACTGAAGGACAACAACTTTACCCCTATAATCAGCCAATCTTACAGGATTTCCGTTAACATCAGTAAAGTTGAAATCGAAGGCTTTAATGCCTTTTTCCTGCTCTGAAGACGCTTCAGTCTTAACAGTTTGAGGTCCCTGACTTTTCTCCTTTTCACAAGCTGAAAAAACAAAAGCAGAAAGTACCAAAGCAACAGCTAAAAGCCTTTTCATTTTAGCCTTCCTTTTCCTCCAGATATTTTGTGGCAGACATTGCAGCAACAGCTCCATCAGCTGCGGCAGTTACCACCTGTTTAAGGAATTTATGTCTAACATCTCCTGCAGCAAACAATCCCGGAGTCTTCGTCCTCATCTCTTTATCTGTGATGATAAATCCCTGTTCAGTTGTTTCAACAAGATGGACAACAGGAGCAACATTGGGTTCATTGCCTATGAAGATAAAAACACCATCAACCGGTAACTCCGTAGTTTCAGCAGTTATTGTATCCTTTAAAGTAAGAGATTCAACAAACTGAGTACCGTTGATGGAAACAACAACCTTATTGAAAACAGGCTCTATTTTTTCGTTCCTTTTCACTCTATCCTGAATTATCTTCACAGCCCTGAACTTATCCCTTCTGTGAATCAGATAAACCTTACTGGCAAACTTCGTTAAGTAGAGAGCCTCTTCAAGAGCAGAATCACCACCGCCAATCACTGCAACAACTCTATCCTTGAAGAACGCTCCATCACAGACAGCGCAATATGAAACTCCTCTGCCTATAAACTCTGCCTCTCCTGGAACGTTGAGCTTCTTTGCAATTGAACCGGCTGCCCAGATAAGAGTTTTACCTTTTATCTCCCCACCTTCCACTCTGACCACAAAGAGATCCCCATCAAGATCGACCGAAGATACAGGCTGTCCATTTTCTATAACAGCTCCAAACTTTTCAGCATGAACTCTTAACTTCTCCGAAAGTTCAAATCCTGTAATTCCGTCATGGAAACCAGGATAATTCTCAATCTGCTCAGTAATCAGAAGCTGACCACCTGGCATCATCTGATCAAGAATGACTGTTTTAAGCTGAGAACGACCGGCATAAATGCCGGCAGCCAGTCCTGCTGGACCAGCTCCAACAATAACTACATCCCAAACTTTCATCAATTACTCCCCAAGCACTCTCTCTATCATGTTCTCAAAAACTGCTTTTGGCTGAAGACCAACCTTAACATCTGCAACGTCCCCGTTAACAAAGAGCATTACAGTTGGAATACCCCTGATTCCGTACTGCATGGCAAGCATTGGAAGCTCATCAGTGTTTACTTTAAATACTTTTACTTTTCCAGCATACTGCTCAGCAAGCTCCTCAATTGTTGGAGCAAGCATTCTACATGGACCACACCATGGAGCCCAGAAGTCAACGAGAACAGGAACATCTGAAGAAAGGACTTCTCTTTCAAACTCTTCCATGGATTTAATTTCTTGAGCCATCTAATCTACCTCCTCTGACAAAAGTTTTATTATTTCAACAACCTTTGGATTCTCTATTTTGTAACAGGTTTTAACGCCATCCTTTCGAAAAGAGATTATTCCAGCATTCTTTAGTATGTTAATATGCTGAGAAACAGTCGGCTGAGGAATTCCCAGCTCCTGCCATATCTCCTTTACACACTTTTCTCCATCAGCAAGATACTTTACAATCTTTACCCTCGTAGGATGCCCAAGTGCTTTAAGAACTTCTGCTATTTTCTCACAGTCTGTCACGGTAGCCTTTCCCTCCAGAGAATTTGCAGGAAATTGTATCATAATTAATATTTAAACTATCCCCCGCTTAAACTAGTGAGGATTTTGTAATCTCCTTTAAGAGATTACAAGCTGGTTTATCAGCTTGTCCCGTCACAACGGGTATCCATCTGTTTACTTTCCCTCTAATCCACTTAAAGTGGTAGAGGGAAACAATTTCAAGGGAAAGTTCCTTCCTCTCCCTTTTAGCTCCTCTCTTGAGCAAGTTAACAGAACCGTTTAAATCTCCACTGAGCTTTCCACACTCAGGACAGATTACATAGTGTTGATATGGTCTCTTGACTTTACTCTCACATTTAAAACATCTTGAACTGGTATTGTATTCTGGAATCGGTTTTATCCCGATTCCAGCTTCATTGAACTTTTCTGTAAGTCTTTTCATTACGTATGCTCTTATCCAGAAATTATGCAGGAGAATGTTCAATTTCCCAAAGTCTTTTTCTTCTCTGATCCCTCTTAAGTCTCCTACATAGACTTTCTTAACTCCTCTTAACTTACAAATCTCAACAACAATGTTAAGAACAGCGTTAATGGACTGCTTTAATCTTCTATCTCTTTTCAGGTAAATCTTTTGGAGTTTCTTTGTTTTAAATTGCTTATTTTTGCTAACAACAGATTGATACTTAGCTATCCTCTTATTCCAATACTTATGGTCTTTTACAAGTTCTCTGCTTTTAAACTGGAAAACTTCTATTCCTTTTCCTGTCTCTACTGCAAGTGTCAGCAGGTTGCGTATTCCAAAGTCTATTCCTGCTATCTTGTCTCCTATCTGTTTAGCTTCTCTTGATGGGAGATTAACAGATACATAACACCACCACTCACCAGCCTTACAGAAAATTTCTGCTCTTCCAAAACTTTTAACTTCTTCATAAGGAATTGAGTATTTTGCTCTAATTCTCAATCTTCTATCGTTCATGTCTTTGGGAACTGTTAGTTCAAAAGAAAAATCCCCCAATCGATAACTTCTACTGCTTTTTACGTAGATACTCATAGGAAGCGTTCGATTTTTCTTTCTATCCTTCTTGTACTTTGGAGGATTCACTTTCTTTATGTGTGGAGGGAGTTCTCCTTTCTTTTGCTGTTCTTTAAGCTTTAAAAAAGACTTCCAGTCTTCTGATAGCTTTTTAAGAATTTCCTGTGCTATATCTGAGGAAAGAACTCTATATTCAGGTAAGTCTTTTGCTATGTAGTAGAGGGAGTATTCACTTACTTTGACTTTTCCGAAAGAGAAATACTGCTGTCTCAAAAGGTAGTTAACACGGTTGTAGAGGGAACTGCACCTTAACTGGAGCTCTCTTAATTTCTTTTTCTCTTCTCCTGTAGGATACAACCTGACTTTTACTATCCGCTTCATGGTTTTAAATTTAAAGTTGACAGCTTAAATTTCAAGTTTTTGTGACTTCTCCTTGCTTTGAAAAATAGGTTTCCGACCCCTAAATTAATATATGATTATTCCTGCATATCCAACAACCTGGGAATAATCACCAGTCACATCCCCTGACGTCCTGTACATGACGAGCTCTGCATTCTCGGCTCCAAGGAGCTTAGAAGCTATAAGACCAACAGTTGCAGGAATAACACCACACATCGAGATTTTGTAACTGAGAACTCTCCTATAGAGTTCCTCAGGATCTAAGTTCAATATAGCATCTATGGCAAAAGAGTCGTACTTCTCCGCTTCCGATTGAGAAACGTAATGGGAAAAATCAGTACTGATGACAATTAAAGCGTCTTCTTCCTTGAGTACCTCAGCCAGAACTTCTCCAGCGGCGACACAATCACTGTAAGATATGTACTGATAAACTATTGGAACAACTGAAAGATCCTCTCTGTAGTTAGAGCAGTGCTGCAGAAAGGGAACCTGTACCTCTAAGGAATGCTCATAGATATGTGCCGTAGTATCTGCTTCAAAAGGATAGTTTTTCACAAGCTTAGAAGTTATCCTTTCATTTATAGGAACTTCTCCTATGGGAGTTATCCACATACCATCGGGATAAACAGCTACGGGTTTTCCAAGCCCCGTGTGATTTGGTCCCATGATAACGTTTGTAGCTGGAATCTCAACCCTGCTATACGTTTCACCAGCTATTTTTCCAGAATAGATGTACCCAGCATGAGGAACGATAACAGCTTTTGCGTTTATCTTAGGAATATTTTTTCTACAAAAGGATTCAAGATATAGTTTTAATTCTTCTGAACTTCCCGGATAAAACTGCCCTGCAACCGCCGGATACCTAACCATCCTCCCCTCCTTCCACACACAATTTTCCTTGTTAAACATATATTTACTTTTGACAAATTTCCATCGAGGTGGAAAGAATGAAGAGAATTATGTTTAAATCAAAAATCCATAGAGCAGTAGTGACAGGAGCAGACTTAAATTATGAAGGAAGTATCACTATAGATTCAGAGCTTATGAAATTAGCAGATATCCTTCCATACGAAAAGGTTGACATATACAACATAACAAACGGCGAAAGGTTCTCAACCTATGTGATTCCTGGAAAACCCGGAAGTGGAGAAATCTGTCTCAACGGTGCTGCTGCAAGGAAAGTCCAAAAAGGAGATAAAGTTATAATTGTTACCTACTGTGAACTTGACGAAGAAGAGATAAAAGACTTCTCTCCAACAGTTGTATTGGTTGATGAAGAGAATAGACCTGTGAAAGTATCACAGACTTCAGGGGGTCTTTTAGTCAATGAATAGTAAATAGTAAACAGTGAGCAGTGTGGGTGGGAAATAATCACCCACACTACTAAATTATCTTTCAATTTCCCCTTTTATAAACCTGTAAACAAGCTCCTTTGCCTTCCAGTCAGGATACTGAATCGGTGGATGTTTCATAGTGTACGAGGAGATTGAGTAGAGGGGTCCTCCTATTCCCCTATCCAATCCCACCTTGGCACATCTGATGGCATCTATTGCAGAACCTGCACTGTTTGGTGAATCCTCAACAGAAAGCTTAAGCTCAATATACATAGGAACATCACCAAAGAGTCTGCCTTCAAGTCTGATGTAGGCTATCTTGTTATCTTTCAACCACGGAACGTAGTCACTTGGGCCAATATGGATATTGTTATCATCCATAGGATAAGGAATTAGGGATCTTACAGCCTCAGTTTTTGAAACTTTCTTTGTCTTTAATCTCTTCCTCTCTAACATGTTAAGGAAATCTGTATTTCCACCAAAGTTCAGCTGGTAAGTCCTGTCTATTGGTACTCCTCTGTCACTCATGAGAGTTGTAAGAACCCTGTGAGTGATAGTAGCACCAACTTGGGATTTTATGTCGTCTCCAACAATTGGAAGTCCTTTTTCCTTAAACTTTTTAGCCCACTCCTCATCAGAAGCAATAAAAACAGGAACACAGTTCACAAACGCACATCCTGCTTCAAGGGCACACTGGGCATAGTAGCGTGTCGCTTCTTCAGAACCAACCGGAAGATAGTTAACAACAACTTCCGCACCACTTTCTTTCAGTACTTTTGTAACATCAACAGGTTCTTTATCAGCTGGAACGAACCTCTGGTCCTCTGGATAGTCAAGCATGTGCTCTGCAAAGCCATCCATTATGGGGCCCATCTGTACTTCAACACCCATTTCAGGAATATCAGGACAAAAAACTGTGGTACAGTTAGGCTTTTCAAATATGGCTTTGCTCACATCCTTACCGACTTTCCTGGCGTCTATGTCAAAAGCTGCTACTACTTCTATATCCCAGGGCTTATATCCCCCAATATCGTAATGCATAAGTCCAGAAATTTCTTCTTCCTTTTTGTTCTGATAGTAGTAAATACCCTGAACTAAAGAACTTGCACAATTTCCCACTCCAACTATTGCTAACTTTACCTTTTTAGACATTTATTCTCCTCCCTTTTGGTACTTATCAGCAAGAAGCTTAAACTCCTTTATTTTACTACTGATATCATCAAGTATCTTCCCCATTTCCTCAACAATTAGAGGAAACTTCTCAGCGAGACTTTCAACGACTTCCTGTATGATTTTCTCTCTCTCCTCTTCAGACAGGTAGGGCTTGTTCCTTAAAGCATCTTCTATCAGAGCCATTTCAAGAAGTCCTAAGGTTAACAGAAGAGGATTTAGCTCATCAGCCTTGAATCTTTGTTTAAGGAAATTCTCAACCTGCTCATAGTTACCGTCTGGACGAAACTTAGAAAGTTCAAGGTTTAACCAGAGATCAGCAGCCCTAAGACCGAGCCCTTTTACCGCTTTATCATCTATCATCATCTATCTCTCCAGTTCCATGAGTTTGGCTCTTGCTATACCAGCTTCAGGAGTATTGGGATATTTGCTTATAACTTCTTGAAGTATCTCCTTTGCCTTATCTATTTCTCCCATACCTTTATAACAGAGAGCAAGCTTCAACATTGCAGCCGGAACTTTGTTTGCATCAGGATACTTTTCTATAACCTGATTGAAGTAGTTTACTGCCGTTTCATAATCATTGTGAGAATAGTAAATCTCTCCTATCCAATAGAGAGCATTATCTGCCAGAGGGCTATCTGGATATTGCTCAACAAGTTTTTCAAATATTGATTTTGCGGTTTCAAGATCACCAGCCTCCATTGCGTTAAAAGCCTGCTTGTAGAGATCTTTATCTGAAACTTGAACAACTGGTTGTGGCTTTTCCTCTTGTACTGTTTCTTCTTTAACAGTTGGAGATGGTACAGTGATGGTAGAAACTGTTTTTTCCACATTTTCCATTTTTTTCTTAAGTTCAAAAATCTGCTGTTCGTTCTCCGCCACTTTGTCTTCAACATGAGAAATTCTATTTTCAAGAGAAGTTATCTTTGTTGAATTGAGATCTGTTTTTGCTTTGAGAAGCTCTATCTCTTTTTTCAATTGAGATATTTCCGTATTAATGGGTTGTTGATTCTGAGCACAGCTAAAGAGAACTATAGAAGCTAAAGGAAAAAGTAAAAGTTTTCTCATTGAGCACCTCCTAATAAACAGTTCTACATTTCATCATATTTCCCCATATAACATTAATCTTTCTATACTTGCTCTTTGTATTTACAGAACATAAATTTACTACAAAATTTGAACGGAGCAAATACCTTGCTCTTAACACTCTCCATTGCCTCTTCCAAAAAGAGTACAGTCAATAAACTGGAAAGAGCATTTAAAACCTTCCAGCAGTTTAAAAACCTCCTCTATCTTTGTGCACTGGAATATTACCAGAATGCAGAAGATATAAAACCTTTCTTATCTAGAACATTTCTTGAAAAGTTTATCAAAGGAAGAGAAGAACTTCACTTTGAAAATGAAAAGATAGAAAAGTGGAAAAAAGAGCTTGTTATCCTGTGGATAGAAAAGATAGGCTCAGATACAGCAAAATCACTCGTTGGAGTTGTAGCAAAAGAGTTCAAAAGCGTGTTAGAAAAGTGGAAAAACGGAGAAAAAGCATCACTACCAAAACCGAAAAAACTTGATTCCCTTTACTCCTTCACACTCGAAACCAACCCCAATATGGTGGTTGATAAAAGAAAACTAAAAGGGAAGAGAAAATCTAATCACATAGTGGTTAGAATCGGAAAGGACTTTGGAGCGGTCAAATTCAAAGTTCCAGAGAATCTGGAAATAGAACACATCAGAATAAACTGGTCAGCATCAGGAGAGGTAACCTATCTAATCAGCTATGAAATTCCCGAAAGTAAAGTTAACCTGAACAGAGATTATTTCCTGTCAATTGACTTAGGAGTTAAAAACCTGCTTTCAGCAGTTTCAAACAAAGAAGATTTACCTTCGTTTATTATCAACGGAAATCCAATAAAAGCATTCAACCAGTGGGTAAACAAGCTATCAGCAAAACTCCAGAGTGAAGGAAAAGAAATCGAACACAAAAAGTTGTGGAACTACAGGAAGAAAAGGATAGAGCAGGTATTTGGAATGGTATCAAACTTCATAGTTTCTATCTGCTTGAAAGAAGGAATAGGAAAAGTAATTATTTCGGAATCTCTGACTGAAGAATACCAGAAAGAAGGAATAAAAGGGAAAAAATTCAATCAGGAATTCAGACAGATACCACTTGGGAAATTGATACAGAAACTTGAATATAAGTGCCAGTTAGCAGGAATAGAATTTCTCAAAGAATCAGAACCTTTTACTTCTCAAATTTCGTCAATAACAGGAAATATAGAAGAAATTTCTGGAAAAGACAGGAGAGAAATAACAGACGAAGATATAAAGAAACTTAAATTCACAGGAAAGAGGATAAAGAGAGGTCTTTTCAAAGACCTAAAAATCAACAAGGTTTTTAATGCGGATTTAAACGGAGCATTAAACCTGAATATACCCCACAAGTCTCCAAACCTTTGTCCTATAGGCATTTACCAGACAAAAACCTGCAAGAACGCTTAACACTTAGGCTTAAGCCATCATGGATACTGTAAATTCCTTTGTAAAAGCTATATTTTTTCTGTCCAATCATCTCTCAACTTATTGAGCCAACTGTTCTTTCAATCCATTCCATTCTTAAGACTTTGTATTTCAAGTACTTATGAAAATGTGGGGCATAGTCAGGAGCATTAAACATAGCGATTAAGAAGTTAGGAAAGAGAGTTAGAGAAGGATTTTTAAAACTTTCAAACTGGATAGATAAGCTCTGCAGAGCGGTTAAACTAACTCTCTTCCCTCATCAAAAGTATTCCCTGAGTCTCTTATTTAAAGAGATAAGGGATAGTAATTCCTACCTCACAAGAGGTAGCGAAGAACATCTGATAACGATAGCTAATGGTTACTAACAAAAACTATCATTTTTCAGATGTTCCAAGTTCCATTTCACACTCTTCAACCAACTCCTTAATTAGTTCATCAACGTGGTACATTCTATCAACTCTTCCAACGTTACTTCCAGAAAACACAAGTCCCTCTTCCACATCTCCGGCAGCAGACTTTAACAGAACATCAGCAATACAGTAGATCGAGTCAGAACCCGAACAGGTCTTAAGACAATTATAAGGACACGAATGAGGTATCTTCCCCTCCTTCTCAAGTCTCTCCGTAAAAGGATTTCTCACTGCATGAGCTGGCATACCCACCGGACTTTTTATATAAATAGAATCTTCCGGTTTTGCTTTTATTATATACTCTTTGAATTCTGGAGCGGCATCACACTCATAAGTTGCTATAAATCTTGTGGCAATTTGAACTCCCTTCGCACCAAGTTCAAAAGCCCTTGCCATGTCCTTGCCATCAAAAACACCGCCAGCAGCTATAACAGGAATGTTCTTTACAGCTTTCACTATTCCAGGAAGAACATCCCAGAGACTCTCCATTGTTCCGAGATGTCCGCCAGCCTCACCACTTTCAACAATTATGGCCGCTGCTCCCAATCTCTCGGAAAGCATTGCTCCTTTTGGAGTAGCAACAATTTCTATCAGGGGTATATCAAAGAGATTACATATCTTAAACACATCCTTACCAAAACCTGCTCCCTGAATTATTAGATCAGCCCCTGCATCAATGGCTGTCATTAGGAGCTCGTAAAAGTGAGTAAGAGCATACATTATGTTGACACCTATAATTCCATCAGGTGCCAGCTCCTTTGCTTTTCTAATCTCCTCTGCAAGTTCCCAGGCATAGTGGTAGGGTTTCAAGCCAAGTTTCTCTACTTCAATTCCCTTACAGGTCGTCTTTTTCGGTTTTGATCTATCCTTCTCATGGAGAAGAACTGCAGAGATAACACCTATCCCTCCAGCATTTGCAACAGCAGCAGCAAGTTTATGGAGGGATACTTTTGCACCCATACCACCCTGAATTATTGGATACTTTGGTTTTAAGTGCTTAATCTTTAGCTCAGGCAGTTTGCTCATCCAATCTCCCTCAAAATTTTTTCTATGGATTCAAGGTCATCTGAACTGATAATTTTAAATCCTTTTTTACTCAAAAGTGCAGCAGTCACTCCCATTCCTTCTTTCAACTGGTCGGTTTCAAATTTATAAATTTTTTTCACTCCGCAAGATGGACTTTTCTCCTTCAATATGCAGGCAACAACTCTATCTCTCAAAAGCTCTGCTACATGTAGAGTTTCATAAGCACCTTTTAGAAAATTTTCAGTCACATCTTTCTGATCACCTTCAACTGTCAGAACTTTTCCCGTTCCATTTAGCACGTCTCTTCCATCTTTTCCAAAAATCTTTGCTGGAGGTCTGGGAGTTGAAAGTCCACCAAGCTGCTCAGGACAGAGAGGTATTATCTTTCCCTTTTTGAAAGCCTCAACCAGAATTTCACACCTGTTGTTCCCACCGTTGTACTTACAGTTAATACCAACAAGACAAGCACTCACAATCAAAACACTATCCATCCTTTATAACCACCATGTGATAAGGTTCCGAAGCTATTCTTTCAGCAACTTCTTTGAGACGGGAAAGAGGAATATTTCCAACTAAATCAAGGATTTCTTTATCAAATGAAGTTCCCCTTCCAAGAATTTCCCAAACCCCTAAGTACCAAGCTTTCTTCATTCTCGTTTCATGATCCAACTCAAAGTTTCCCCTAAAAAACTGTTTTGCCCTTCTGACATTCTCTTCAGTCACAAATTCCGGTAAACGCTCTTTTAATTCCAATAAAGCTTTTCTTACCTCTTTCTCTTTCTCTGGAGATGTTCCTATGTAGAAGAAAAGCCTTCCAGAACTTCTTCTTGATGGAAAGAATGAACCGGTAGAGTAAGCAAACCCTCTCTTTTCTCTCAGTTCCTGAAATAGAAGAGAACCTATCCCTTCTCCCAGAAGAGTGTTAAATAGCTTGTAATCAATAAATTCCTCCTGAAAAACAGAAGGAGCATTAACGCAGACCATAATGAAAACTTGTGAAGATCCTTTTCTTTTTACTTCCAGCTCTTCTGTATCTTCTATTTCTTCCACAAATGGAAAACTCTGTTTCACTTCCTTGGTTCTCAACTCATTCAGCAAGTCAAGGACTTTCTCCTGATGTTTTAGTTCTCCACAGAACGAAAAAAGAGTATTTTGCGGTAGAACAACATCTTTAAACCAACTCCCAGCATCTTCAAGTGTCAATGGTTTAACAGTTGATTCACTCCCATAGGGTAACTTCTCGTAAGGGGTACCGCTATAGGTTAAAGCCATCAGTTTTTCATAGGCAAGAGAAAAAGGATTTTCCTTCCTTGATCTTATAGCTGCCAGAAGGGTTTCCTTTTCAACTGAAAAACTTTCTTCAGTAAACCCCGGTTCTTCTATTACTTCCTGAAGGAGCTCCATGTATTCCTTCAAACCATCAGGAACGATTTGAAACTTGATAAAAGAGTAATCGTTTGAAACGTCAGAAACAAACGGAGTCCCCAACTGCTCCTGAACTTTTGCAAATTCAAGAGAACTTCTCTTCAGACTCCTCTTGAATGCCGTTTTAAGAGAGAGAACCGTTATTCCCGTTTTTGATCCTGGTTCAACAGAAGATCCTCCAGGCAGAAAAACCGCACAGGCTAAGATATCAAGTCCATCCACGTGGTTTAATATTACTTTTAATCCATTCTCAAGTTCCACAAACTCCATCAGAAATCCTCTAAGGCTGGAACTACAGGTAAAGAAGAATAGTCTGCATCCTTTACTATTACATTCCTCCCTTTGACCTCTATCCTGCCATCGACAAACCACTTAACAGCTTGAGGATATATCCTGTGTTCAAACTGCAAAATCTTTCTGCCAAGAGTTTCTGGCGTATCATCAGGTAGAACTGGTACTGCAACCTGAACTATTATAGGACCTGTATCTACTCCCTTATCAACAAAGTGAACTGTAGCACCCGATATCTTCACTCCATATTGAAGAGCCTTTTCATGTGGCTTTAAACCGGGAAAAGAAGGAAGAATTGCAGGATGAATGTTCATTATCCTGTTTGGGAAACTATCCACAAAAACTTCTGAAACAATTTTCATATACCCTGCCAGACAGACAAGATCAACCTGGAGATATTTTAAGATAGAAACAATTTTCCTATCGTAATCTTCCCGTGAAGGATGGCTATAGGGATCCACATATATCCAGTTAATTCCTAACCTTTCTGCCCTTTCTATTGCCCCAATATTCTTCTTGTCAACTATAAGGACAGCTATCTCTCCATTTATCTTTCCAGACTTAACAGCTTTGGCAATAGCCTCAAAGTTAGAACCTCTACCCGAAGCTAAAACTGCAATCTTCATTCAATTACCACCTTTCCTGTACCTTCTCTTATCTTACCTATCCTGTAAACTGTCTCTCCAGCTTCTATTAGCACTTTTTCTGCTTTCTCTACATCTTCAGGAGAAACAACAATACAAAGCCCAATTCCCATGTTAAAGGTTTTAAACATCTCCTCTTCCGAAACGTTTCCCTTCTCCTGAATAAATCTGAAAATTGGAAGCACTTCCCACGTTCCCTTTTTAATAACAGCATCAACAGACTCTGGAAGAATCCTTACAAGATTTCCAGGGATTCCACCACCTGTAATGTGGGCAATTCCTTTAACTTCCACTTCTTCAAGAAGCTTTAGAACAGGTTTTACATAAATCTTTGTAGGAGTCAAAAGAACTTCATAAACTTTTCCACTTAGCTCTTCTACAGATTCATCAATTTTAAGCTCAAGTATTTCAAAGAAAAGCTTCCTCACTAAAGAATACCCATTACTATGAATTCCGGACGACGCAAGCCCTAAAACAACATCTCCTGGCTGAATGTTCTTCCCTGTTATATACTTTTCTCTGTCAACAATCCCAACAACAAATCCTGCAAGGTCGTACTCACCTTCAGGATAAAAATCTGGCATTTCTGCTGTCTCTCCACCTATCAAAGAACAACCAGCGATTTCACACCCCTTTGCTATTCCCTTTATAACGTCTGCTGCCGTCTCAACAGAGAGTTTTCCAGTAGCAAAGTAATCGAGGAAAAAGAGCGGTTTCGCTCCAACTGTAAGAATATCGTTAACACACATTGCCACCAGATCTATCCCCACCGTATCGTGGACATTTGCGGCTTGTGCTACTTTTAACTTTGTTCCAACACCATCTGTTCCTGAAACAAGGACAGGATCTTTGTATCCCTTAGGAATAAGGTACCCTGCTCCAAACCCCCCTATTCCTGCAAGAACGTTTTCATCAAAGGTTCTCTTTGCAAAAGGCTTTATCCTATCAACAAGCTTTTCTCCAGCTTCTATATCTACACCAGCATCTTTGTAGGTTAATCCTTTCTTCATTTTTCCTCTCCGTAGTTAAATTCTCCATCAAAGAATATAGGAACCTCAAAAGCAAAGTGTCTTTTCGTCCAGCCCTTACTATTCCCCAGTTCCCTCTCTATGTGTTCTTCAAAACCTTTCACTCTTGAATCAAGAGCATCTGCATAAGCAAGAGTTACTGCTTCAAGGGTTTTCGGCTTCTTCGGAGAACCGTGTTCATACTCCCCATGATGGGAAAGAATGCAGTGAAGCAATTTTACTTTGAGGTCGTGTGGAAACCCCTCTATTCCGTCTATTTTCTTAGCCACCATTTCGCAGCTCATATAGAGATGTCCGAGAAGAATTCCTTCAGTCGTTCTTGAAATCGCTACATCAATCTCATACTCGTAGATCTTTCCAATATCGTGGAGTATAGCTGCGGAAATAAGGAGATCCCTATGGATACTCTTAAACCTCTTGGCTACCGTTTCGCAGATCTCAACGACTCCAAGTGTATGTTCTAAGAGACCACCTATACAGGCATGATGAATGGTTTTTCCAGCGGGAACTCTCAGAAACCTTTCCACAAAGGAATCATCATAGAAGAACTCTTCCAGAAGTTTCTTCAGATAAGGATCCTTTACACTATCAATGATCTCAAGAAGACGGGCAAACTGCTCTTCTATGTCGAAACGGCTCTCACAGATAAACTTCTTTGAATCAAACTCTTCTGGACTGGCTATTCTTATCTCTTTCAGCTTAGGTTGAACATTTCCCTGAAAATGCTCAACATGACCGGAAACAAAGACAACATCTCCTTTCTTAAAAATGGCCAGATCAGCATCCTTTGGAGGCTTCCACCAGAGAACAGGAACAGTCCCTGTTTTATCAGATAAAACAAGTCTCAGATAAGGTTCTCCCGTCCTGTGTTTCTTAATCTCAACATGTTCAATAACAAAATAGCCTTCAAATGGACTCCCAACAGGCAAGGAATAGACATCCCTTATATACGTATCCACACTGTCTCCTTGTTGTTTTTTTCATATGGAATTATAAACCAGCATTTAAATAATTCCGTCCGTGGAGAGAAGCGTATATAAAATTTGCTCTTTTTCTTAACCCCTTTACCAAAGGAGGAATACAAGAACTCTTCTTTTTCTAAAGGGAGTTGGGCAAATTTCAGATAAACTACCAATAAAAAAAGGTCTCCTCATGAGGAGACCTTTCAATCTATACCTGACAATTAGAATCCAATTTTAGAAATAAAAGCAGCTGAAGCGTCAACAACGGGGTTAATCCAGATACCAAGAACGATCAAGAAGACTGCCATAACAGCAAGAGGAATAAGGATGAAGTTCTTATCAGAAGGATTGTTAAGAGGTTTCTCTATTGTAGGTTCTTCAAGATACATCTGCTTCGCTATCCATATGTAATACGCAACAGAAAAAGCACTGTTCAAAAGACCAACAAGCGCAAGCCACGTCATTCCAGCATCAACCGCTGCAGTAAAGACAAATACCTTACTGATAAATCCCGCCATTGGCGGCACACCTGCAAGGGAGAGGAGGAATATCAGGAAAAGAGCAGCAAGAAGAGGCTCTCTCTTACCAAGCCCCTTATAGTCATCCATTGTTCTTGCACCCCAAAGATAGAGAAAAACTGCAAAACAGAGGAATGCAGCAGTCTTCATAAAGACATAAGCAACAGAGTGATAGAGGATACCAGTTACACTAACAGGAACAGCAAGTGCAGCAAATGCTATAAGTGTGTAACCTGCATGAGCAACAGAGGAGTAAGCAAGAATTCTTGAAACTCTCTTCTGAGCAAGAGCTAAAAGGTTTCCGACTGTCATTGTAATTGCTGCAAGAAGAGCAAATATGAAAGTTAGATTGGAAGAAATCGTCGGAAGAGCCTCATAAACAACCCTCATAAGAGCAATGAATGCAGCACTCTTAGATATACCGGTCAGGAGCGCAGCTACTCCAGGGCAAGTTCCATCGTAAATATCTGGTCCCCAGAAGTGGAATGGAAATGCAGTCAACTTAAAGCCAAAACCAGCCAAAATAAAGATTGCTGCGAGAGCAACAAGTGGATCTCTAAGGAGTTCCCTTGCTAGAACTTCAAAATCAAAACTTCCCGTAATTGCATAGAGAAGTGATACACCAAAAAGCATTGTTCCAATAGCCAGAGCACTATTGAAGAAGTACTTGACACCTGCTTCCATTGACTTATCATCGAATGAGAAAAGAACCATTAAGTAAGTTGGCATTGTCATAAGTTCCATAGCAATAATGAGAGAAACAAAGTTGGTACTTGAAATAAGAAGAAGAGCTCCTGCAGTAGAAATAAGAAGAGCTGCTACAAGCTCGTTAACAAATTTATCTCTTTGTGCAATCCAGTAAATGACTAACATTGTCATCCAGGATGCAACCAGAATGAGCATACCTATCAGTTGAGTTACACTATCCGTAACGAAGAATGAGGAGAGAAGTCTCTTTCCATCTCCCGAAAGCAGAATCAGAAATCCAGCAAGGATATAACCAACACTGGAAATAATTGCCCCTAAAACACCAGATATCCTGAATATCCTGTTTATTACCGGCAGGAATGCTCCTGTGAGAGCTAATATCAGTATTCCAGCGAGAAAGTTAATGTTCACCTGCTACCCCCTACTTAAAAAGTTGTGCAAAGGCATCTACTACAGGATTGTAAAGGTTAAAGACCTTAGAAGGCACAATACCAACTAAGATAAAAGCTGCAATGTACATCGCAAGAGATATATTCTCTACTGCCGGCAACTCCTTAAGTGTTTTCAATTCCTTAAAAGCTTCCCTTAGTGGACCAAAGACTGCTCTTTGGAGCATCCACATGAAGAATCCAGCACCGAGAGCACTGGCAAGAGGAACAATAACCATTATCCATCCATAGTAGTCAAATGCAGCAACCATTACAGTAAGCTCACCAACAAACCCTGCAGTTCCGGGAAGTCCAACAGCAGCAAGAACTCCTATCACAAACATGGTCATAAGGCCCGGAATCTTCTTCATCAAACCACCAAGTTCAGAGATATACCAGGTATGGGTTTTGTGATGAATGTAACCAGCAATCATAAAGAGGATAGAGATAATAAGAGCGTGACCAACCATCTCATAGAGAGCTGCAGAAATTCCAGCAGCCGTTATGGCAGAAAGACCTAGAAGAACAAATCCCATGTGGTTAATACTTGAGTAAGCAACCATCCTCTTGATATGGTCTTCGGCAAGAGCTCTAAATCCTGCATAAAAGATCGTTAGAACAGCAATAAACGCCATTAGTGGAGCAAAAAACTTTGAGGTCTCAGGCAACATAAAGATTTCCCATCTTAAAAGACCGTAAGCACCCATCTTAAGAAGAAGTCCTGCAAGAAAAACTGAAATTGGAGAAGGCGCCTGAACGTGAGCATCAGGAAGCCATGTATGGAATGGAACAACAGGCATCTTCACTGCAAAACCTATAAACATGAGTATCCATATAAGCTTTGCTATCCCAGGATCCAGTTTAATGCCAAGAAGATTCATAAAGTCGAAGGTGTGTGCATTCAAGAAAAGAACGATAATTCCGAGGAGAAGGAAAACACTTGCAAGATGGGTATAAATAAAGAACTTCATTGCAGCATAGATTCTGTTTTCTGCACCCCAGATACCAATGTGAAAGAACATTGGAACAAGAGTAAATTCCCAGAAAATAAAGAACCAAAGAAGGTTCAGTGATGCGAAAACACCAACCATAGGACCAAGGAAAGCCAATATGAGGAAGAAATAGGCTCCCGGTTTCTCCACATTCCACGAAGAGAGCGTTACAGTAATTGCGAGAAAAGCAGTAATTGCAAGTAAAGTCAGAGAGATACCATCAACTGCAAGGTGAAGGTTAAAATCAAAAGGCGGATAAATTTTGTAAAATTCCTCAAAGGCAAAACCGTTACCGGGATATTTGACTATCAGATAAGCAGTACACAGTGCAAGGAAAACTCCAACTGCAAGAGAGAGGTATTTGGGGATATCCTTATTTACCTTCTCCCCCAGCCAGGCAAATGGCGCTGCCAGAATTGGTAAAAGTATCATACTAAGAAGAACCATCTACTCCTCCTCATACAGCTAAGATGATCAGAGAAAGTGCTATTACACCTGCTACAAAGTAGGTAAGGTAGTGAATCAGGTCTCCAGTCTGCATCTTCCTACATCTATCCCAGCAGGCTAAGGAAAGTTTTGCAGTTCCGTTCACCGCTCCATCAACAATGTTGGTATCAACCCACTCAACAGCTTTCGCAATAGAACCGTAGAAGATATTTCTACAGACCCACTTGATTGCATCATCAATCATCCATCCTTTGTAGAGGAAGGTGTTTATTGCCGCTCCCATCGGATGAGCAAGGAACTTTTCAGTACTAACAGTTCTCTTGAAGTAAATGAGATAAACGATTGCAAAAAGAACAAACATAACAATTAACGTTGCCACAAGCAGGTTGGCGTAGAAAGGCTCGTGTACTTCACCAAATAGGAAATGGATGATCTGCTCTTTATAGAAAGCGGTAATAAGAGTAAATGCTGCAAGAATGTATAGAGGTACCAGCATTACAGGGTAAGCTTCTCTCGCATGCTTTGATTTTTCAGATGGCTCTCCTGTAAAGACAACAAACCAGAGCCTGAAACCGTAAGCAATACTAAGAACTGCAGCAACAAAGGTTAAACCAAATATCACAGGATTTCCAAAGTGGAAGACTTCAGCAAGTATCCAGTCCTTACTGAAGAATCCGTTAAACGGTGGAATACCTGACAGAGCAAGAATACCCACGAGGAAGAGTAGTGCTGTCTGCGGCATATACTTATAAAGTCCACCAAGCTTAAATGCGTCTTTTGTGTGGTGTGTCATGTGAATAACAGCACCTGCTGCAAGGAAAAGGAGTGCTTTAAAGATTGCATGGCTTGCAAGGTGGAATATACCGGCAGCAACAGAGCCAACCCCAAGACCCACAAACATAAGTGCCAAGTGTTCCATCGTGGAGAAAGCGAGGATCTTCTTGATTTCGGTGTGAGCCATTGCACCTGTCGCTGCAATGAATGCAGAAAGAGCTCCAACAAACGCAACCATGATGAGAGCATAAGAGTAGTCAAAGAACGGGAACATCCTTGCAACAAGGTAAACACCCGCATTAACCATCGTAGCAGCATGAATAAGAGCAGAAACTGTTGTCGGACCTTCCATAGCATCAAGAAGCCATGGAAAGAGAGGAAACTGTGCTGATTTTCCGATTGCACCAATGAATATGAGAATAGAGATTATGAGACCAAGCTTTACGCTGAAAGCACCTGCAACACTTAATGCGTTAAGCTCCTGAAAGTTAATCGTTCCAAGGAATATCCAGGCAACGATGATTCCTGCAAGCATAAAGACATCACCAAACCTCGTCATTACAAAAGCTTTCAAAGCAGCCTCAGCTGCACTCTTCTTCCAGTACCAGTAACCGATCAGAAGGTAGGAACAGAGACCAACACCTTCCCAAAAGATGTAGAGCCCAACCAGATTGCTTACAAAAACGAGTCCCACCATAGAGCCAATGAAAAAGAGCTTTTCAAAGTAGTACCTATGAGGAGACTCATCCTCTTCCATGTAACCTCTGGAGAAAACAATATCAAGGAAACCGATTCCTGTAGCGATCAGAGCCATAATGATCGAAAGATGGTCAACGTAAATTCCGAGAGGAACAGAAAAACTTCCAAATCTGAACCACTCAAACTCATGGGCTATTGGATAGCCACCCATGTTAAGGGCTATGTAACAGGAAAGTCCAAATCCAGCAATTCCTGTAATAGCCGCAACCCAGAAGGAGTTCCATTTCTCTGTAAACTTACCTACAAGGAAAGCAAGAATGCTTCCAAGGAAGAATATTCCTATTGTCAGATAGGCTAACTTCTCCATACTACCACCTCAGGTTCCTGATTTTGGATGGTATAACTTCGCCAAATCTCTTATAGAAGACGATGACTATTGCAAGACCAACTGCTGCTTCAAGGGCAGCAAGACCTATTGTGAAAAAGGTGAAAATCTGCCCGTCAAGATTCCTCTGAGCCGAAAAGATGACAAAGTTCAGGTTGGCTGCGTTAATGATCATCTCTACCGAGAAGAGCATTCTGATTACCGATTTTCTGGATAGAAGACCGTACACCCCAACCGCGAAGAGTGAGAAAGATAAAAACAGATAAGCATGAACATCTGCTTCAAGTAACATTTACTTTGCCTCCCTCTTCTTCGTAATGATTGCATTAGCCATATAGAGAATGGCGGAGACTATAAAACCGAGAATTATCGTGAAGAACGAGTACTTCTCAACAAAAACAGTTCCAAGTTCTTGAGTTGAGTAAACCTTGTAAGGGAATGTATCTATAGCACTCAGGAAAGAAAGTCCCGTTCCAAGAACAAGGATTATGAGACTTAAAACTATAGCAGTTACAGCTTTTCCAGGCGGCTTTTTGTAACTCTCTCCAATCATCATAATTGCAAAGAGAACGAGAATAGTTACACCACCTGCATAGATAGCAAGCTGAACTCCACCAAGAACTGGCATCCCAATCCCAAAGTAAACGAGGGCTATTTCAGAAAGGAGAACCACAAATGATATTGCTGCCCAGAGAAGTGACGTGGCTTCTAAAGCCACTATTGCAGATATGATAATCACCCCATAGATGATCCAGAAGTAAACGTTCATGATTACTCCTCTCCCTTTTTCTGCTTTTCAGCTTCCTGCTTTTTTTTCAGGGCTTCCTGTTTCTTGTTCTCTATCATCTCTTCCATCTTTTTGGCCTTCTCGATTGCTTCTTGAAGGTTTTCTGGTTCAAAGATAAACTTTGTAAGGTTGTCCCAGGTTCCTGGTTCTACGTACATCTCATAGGTATCTGTAAGCTTTATAGCTTTTTCAGGTTTTACCGGACAGGCATCTTCACAGAAACCACAGAACATACATTCATTAGCTCTAACACGAGGCACAGCCCTTGGTTTCTTCACTCCTGTAGGAATCATCTCTATACAGTTAACAGGACATGCTCTTGCACAGAGACTACAGCCGATACAGAGCTCCGCCTTTATAACGTGCTTACCTCTATAGTGATACTCTCTCCTTATTCCCTTGTCCCACCAGATTTCTGTAGCCTTCGGTTCAAATAGTGCTTTTGTTACCCTTATAACCTTCTTGGTCGCTTCTACCGGTATCTTAAATGCATCTTTAAGTTCCATTGGCAACTCCTTAAGCAAAGATCATTTTGATGGAAATGATGAATGCAAGATTTAAAAGGGCAAGCGGGGTTAGAACCTTCCAACAAAACTTAAGAAGTTGATCCATTCTAATCCTTGGTGTTGAAGCTCTTACAACAAAAGTAAATACATAGAGTAAAAATATCTTCAGAAGGAACCATACAATCCCTGGAAGAACCGGTCCCTTAAATCCTCCAAAGAAAAGAGTTACAGCAAGTGCATACAGACCAAATAGCTCAATTAGTTTTGACAAAACAAGAATTGCATAGTTGAAACCACCAAACTCTGTCAGGAATCCATAGACAATTTCCTGTTCTGCCTCAGGAATGTCAAATGGCGGTCTATCTGTAACTATCAGTGTTGCAGTGATGAATATCAAAAATGCAGGCAACAGGACAATAAAACTTAACCAGGAACTGCTTTGAACTATCTCCACGTGATTTAGAGTTCCATAAAAGACAGCAGCAGCAAGTGCTGAAAGCCATAGAGGAATTTCCCCAGAAATCATCTGGTTAACGACCCTCAATCCCCCAATGAAAGAATATTTGCTTTTTGAAGCCCAACCTGCGTAGAAAAAGATAGGAGGCATACTTGTAACAATTGCAAGAGCTATAAGAAGGTCAAAGCTGGTACTTACTATAAATGAGCTACTTGAGAAAGGTATAAACGCAATGAGGATTGCTACCATAAGAAAAGCAACAAACGGTATTAATGAAAAGAGAAGTTTATTGGCTCTCCTCTGAATTATGAATTCCTTTTGTAGAAGCTTAAAAACGTCTGCCGTTGTCTGAAGCAGTCCAAACTTACCAACATAATAAGGACCAGTTCTCAGATGAACATCTGCCAGAACCTTCCTCTCCATGTAGAAAACCATCAGGAAGACTACCAGCAGGAAAAGGAATCCCGGAAATATAAGTGCTTTAATCCACGGTCCCATCTTTCCTCCTACCTGTCAATATCACCATGACACATGTAAAGTGACGCAAAGATTACAGGAACGTCTGCAAGTTTTATTCCCTTCATCATTTCAGGCATTGCCCAGAGGTTTGCAAAAGAAGGAGCTCTCATTTTCAGTCTGTAAGGTCCAGTTCCCCCATCACTTATGAGATGAAATCCAAAACAACCCCTTGCCCACTCAACGTTTACATAGGCCTCTCCTGGAGGAACCTTAACCGGAAACTTTGTTCTATATTCACCTTCAGGAAATCCTTCTATTGCCTGTCTGATTATCTTTGCAGACTCTTTGAGCTCCTCAAAGATGACACAGTATCTCGCGTAAGCGTCCCCTTCTTCTTTTGTAACCACATTGAAATCAAGCTCTCCATAAGCCGCATATGGATAATCTTTCCTGATATCAGAAGCCACACCAGAAGCTCTTAATGCAGGACCTGCTAATCCCAGCTCAATAGCTTTCTCTTTTGGAACAACTCCTACACCCTTTGACCTCAACTTTAGAGTTGGGTTATCAATAAAAACCTCTCCATAACGAGGAATATACTCTTTCTCAAGGAAATCAATTGCTTCAAGCATCTTCTCTATAAACTTTCCAGTAGGTTCATACCTGACACCACCCGGAACTATGGAAGCAGTGGCAATTCGCTGACCTGAATAGACCTCAAATGCATCTAAGAACTTTTCCCTTGCAATCAGAGACCACTGCGTCGGTGTATGAACACCAAGAACACCAACGAACCCACCAAGACCTATCAGGTGACTGACTATTCTTCCACCTTCACAAAGAATAGTTCTCACGTAGTCCGCTTTTTTTGGAACTTCAACACCGGCAATCTTCTCGGCAGCTATAGAATATCCGGTCATTGTTCCAAAGTTATCTATGAAGCAAGCCCTTTCTACGTTAACAATGGCATTAATCCATGTTCTATACTCAACAAGCTTCTCAAGAAGTCTCAAAACGTAACCTATATCCGGATCAACCTTTACAACCTCATCACCATCAACCCAAACCTTCAATCTCATAGGACCACTGGCAGGGTGCTGGACACCCCAGTTAAGCTGGAGAATCTTCTCTTGAAGAAGCCCCAAATCTTCACCACTTATTTCCTTTTTCTCCTCCACTACAAAAGTGAATCCTGCCTGAGTAATGCTGTTCATTACTTTTTCTCCTTGCGATGCTTTTTGAAATCGTAGGATTTTCTAAGTGGAAACGTCCCTTCAGCCCAGTCTGGCAAAAGCATAACCTCAAGCCTCGGATTTCCAACAAACTCTACTCCAAACATCTCCCAGACTTCTCTTTCATGAGGCTGAAGAGCGGGGAAAATGTCACACACACTGGGAACAGTAAGATCATTCTCCGGCAGAGTTATCCTGACAATTACAAATTTCTTTTCCTGAATGTTCTCAATCACGTAGTTGACCTGAAAATCCTCACCTTTCGGCGTATAATCAACAACCGAAACAGTATGAGGATAGTTAAAACCTGAACGCTTTAAGAACTCAAGCAAATCTTTTATTTTCTCTCTATTTCCATGAATGAGTAACATGTTAGTATCGTAGGGTTCAGACTGAAAACCAAATTCATTCTGTACTTTTTCTTTAATCTCTTCTAACATCCTTTCCCCACTTAATAGTTGATCTCTTCCATTCTGTTTGGATATCTCTTTGCAGCATTTTCTCTATCTCTAAGGATTATTTCCTTTAACCTGAGAAATCCCTCAAGGATAGCTTCTGGGTTTGGTGGACAGCCTGCAACAAAGATATCAAATGGTATGTACTGAGAGACATCTACCGCTACGAAGTCTGAATCCCAGTAAGGACCACCACCTGCAGCACAGGCTCCCATCCCGAATACGTATCTTGGCTCTGGCATCTGCTGGTAAACCCTTAGAAGAACAGGAAGAACTTTTTTTGAAACAAGTCCTGTAACGATTATAAAATCAGCCTGTCTGGGACTTGGGGTCATCATAAAACCATACCTTTCCCAGTCAAAACGGGGTCCCATAAGGGCTAAAACTTCTAAGGAACAGCACCCACTACAGAAGTGGACTCCCCAAGGAGAGTTGGATCTTGACCAATCAAAGAACTTTAAAATCATTCTCTCTTTCCTCCAAGCATAACGTAAGAGAGGGGAATCATCAAAAGAAGTGAAAAGAGTATAAATATCCATCCAAATGCAGGGTCACCTTTTCCTATTGCGTAAAGGACAAAAAGAACCCCCGCAATATCCATTGCGATAAATATGATTGCGTAGAAGTAGTACTGAAAGTTGACACTGGAAATAATCGGTTCAGGAGCAGGAAGACCACACTCGTAGGTATCCTCTTTTACTGGATGAGGGTTCTTTGGAGCAACGGCAACCGTAAGGAGCCATAGAGATAATCCTGCAAGTGTCATAACAACTATAAAGGCTATAAAGTTGTAAAGCATTTCCCGTCTCCTATGCCCGTTAGTTTAATATCCTACCAAACTGTAAACAAATTGTAAATGTTTTGTAAACAATCCGTAAAAATACCCTCTTCTGGAATTTTAGATAAAGAATCCACGATTGTCAAGGATTATAAAGTTTTAATAAAAAACACAAGAGCATTAAGGTATACTACCAGAAGCTGTTCTTTCATTCCCTACATATTAATTAGCTAAAGAATTTCTTTCGAAATTCCCCTGACTCTTACTTGTCCTTCAGAACGATAATAAACAAAGTTTAACCAAAACGTCCAGTTATGTAATCCTCTGTAAGCTTCTCTTTTGGTTTGATAAAGAGTTCTTCTGTCTTGTTAAACTCTATCAGTTCCCCCAGATACATAAAAGCCGTATAGTCTGAAACCCTCGCAGCCTGTTGCATGTTATGGGTAACAATTATTATTGTGAGCCTGTCCCTGAAACTAACTACTAATTCCTCAATCTTTCCAGTTGAAATAGGGTCAAGAGCAGAAGTTGGTTCATCAAAGAGAAGAACTTCAGGTTCAACCGCTATGGCTCTTGCTATACAGAGTCTCTGCTGCTGACCACCTGAAAGACCAGATGCAGGATCTTTTAACCTGTCCTTAACTTCATCCCAAAGAGCCGCATCTTTTAAAGCCTTTTCCACCCTGTCTTCCAGTTCACTTTTATTCTTTATTCCTTTTAACCTTAAACCATAGGCAACGTTATCAAAAATAGACATTGGAAATGCCGTTGGTTTCTGAAATACCATCCCAACTCTGCTTCGTAATCTAATTAGATCGTAATCCTTTTCAAGGATATTCTCTCCATCCAGAAGTATTTTTCCTTCATACCTATTTCCAGGATAGAGGTCATGCATTCTGTTAAAGCACCTGAGCAATGTTGTCTTTCCACATCCAGAAGGACCTATCAAAGCCGTTATTTTCTTCTCTGGAACCTTAAATGAGATACCTTTGAGGGCATGTTTAGTCCCATAGTAGAAGTTTAGGTTTTCAACACTTATCTTTGGCTTTTCCTCTATCTCAATTACGTATGCCATAAACTCCTCCGTTACTTCTTAAACTTCCAGTGGGCTATCACTCTTCCAAGGATGTTTGCCCCAAGAACACCGGCAGTCAGGATTATAGCAGCAGCCCAGGCAAGTTTTTGCCAGTATTCGTATGGGCTCATCGCATAGTCATACATCGTAACAGTCAGAGAAGCCATCGGCTGTGCCATATTGAAGGTAAAGAAGTTGTTGTTGAAAGATGTAAAGAGTAATGGAGCAGTTTCTCCTCCAATTCTTGCAACGGAAAGGATAACCCCGGTTAAAATTCCGGTTATTGCAGCCCTATAAACAATATCCTTTATCACCTTAAACTTGGTTGCTCCAAGAGCATAACCAGCCTCTCTGAGCTCCGGAGGCACAAGTCTCAGCATATCGTCAGTCGTTCTCAGGATTATTGGAATCATCATTACAGCAAGAGAAAGAGAACCCGCTATTCCCATAAAGTGTCCAACAGGCTTAACCAGAATTGCATAAATGAATGTACCAATTACTATTGATGGAACGCTCATCATTATGTCCGATAGGTCTCTAACGATGTTTGCCAACCTGCTGTTCTTTCCATACTCGGCAATGTAAGTTCCGGCAAGTATTCCAAGCGGTATTCCGATAACCGTTGCAGTTAGGACAATCATCGCCTGTCCCACAATTGCGTGTTTCAGTCCCCCCGTTTCTTCACCAGGAGATGGTGGGTCTCCTATGAAGACTTCAAGAGATAGCGTAGAAAATCCTTTGTAGAGAAGCGTTCCCAATATCCAGAAAAGCCACATAATTCCAAAGAGGGCTGCTATTGTTGAGAGAACGAGGATAATGTTATTGACTATCTTTCTCCTTGTAAATGCGTCCAACTCTTACCTCTCAACCTTTTTCAGGAATACAAACTTTCCTATAGCTATGACGAGGAAACTCATAACAAAGAGTATGAGAGCAAGGTAAAAGAGACTGGAAAGGTAAAGATCTGTATCTGCTTCCGTAAATTCATTGGCAAGTGTTACTGTAATTGAGGTTGCTGGTTCAAGAAGCGAATGGGGAATTACAGGCTGGTTACCCATTACAAATGTAACTGCCATTGTCTCTCCAAGAGCTCTTCCAAGAGAAAGAATGATTCCTCCAATCACACCAAGCTTTGCATAGGGAATGACAACATCCTTCATAACGTCCCACTTTGTTGCACCCAGAGCGTAGGCAGACTCCTTTAAAATGTTGGGTACCATATTGAAAGAATCCCTCGCAATTGCCGCAGTAAAGGGAAGAATCATTATGGAAAGGACTATTGAAGCTGTTAGAAGGCCTATTCCTGGAGTATAACCAGCAAACCACTCTCCAACCACCGGAATTTTCCCAAGTGTTGCATGAATTAAAGGTTGAACTTTATCTCTCATAAATGGTGCAAAGTAGAAAAGTCCCCACATACCATAAATGATACTTGGAATTGCGGCAAGAAGCTCTACAGCAACGCCCACAGGAGTTCTTAGAAAGTGGGGAGAAATCTCTGTAAGGAAAATTGCTATTCCAATGGCAACAGGAACAGCTATCAGAATAGCAATTACTGTACTTACAAGGGTACCGAAAATTGCTGGAGCTCCACCAAACTTCTCCATAGGTGGATTCCAGACTGTAGAAGTGATGAAATTCCAGACTCCAAAAGTATGAATGGAAAGGGCAGATTCTTTATAAAGAACAAAGATGAGCATTGCCAAGATAACCATCACAAGCAGAGTAGAAGCTAAGGCTATCTTCCCAAAAGTCCAGTCTGCCAGATAGCTTTTCTTCACAGCTTTCATCCTCATTGCAAATTTTCATTGGTAAGTATAGCTTTTTTTCTTGAAAAAGTGTCAACAGAACCAAACAATTCAGACAAGGAGATAACATGGCAAACAGAGGAGATTTCGTTCATCTCCATCTCCACTCCCAGTACTCAATCCTTGACGGAGCGATAAAGATAAAAGACTTAGTAAAGAAAGCAAAAGAGTATGGAATGCCTGCCGTTGCAGTTACAGATCACGGTAACATGCATGCATCATACGAACTCTACAAAGAATGTACCGCTGAAGGAATAAAACCAATTATCGGTCAGGAATTCTACATAGCTAAGGGCTCAAGGTTTGATAAGCAAAAAGGCAGTGAGGGAGAAAAAGGAAGCTACCACCTGGTCCTTCTGGCGAAAAATGAAACAGGTCTCAAAAATCTTATGAAACTCAGTTCGATAGGTTTCCTTGAAGGCTTTTACTACAAACCAAGAATAGACAAAGAGGTTCTTGAAAAGTACAGTGAGGGTTTAATCGCCCTTTCTGCCTGTATTCAAGGAGAAATCCCAATCCTCTATCTCCAGGGAAGGGAAGAGGAAGCCAAAAAGGCTGCAAAGTGGTATAAGGAACTCTTCGGAGATGATTTCTACCTTGAGATTCAATACCACGGCTTAAAAGACCAGCCGAGGGCAAACCAGTTTCTCATTAAACTCTCAAAGGAGCTCGATATCGATCTCGTTGCAACAAATGATGCCCACTACCTCGAAAAAGAGGACTGGGAAGCCCACGACGTTCTCCTCTGTCTCCAGACGGGTAAGAAACTATCCGACGAAAACAGAATGCGGTTTCCAACGAAAGAGTTCTACTTCAAAGATGCTCTCGAAATGCTCGAAGTCTTTAGAGAAGTTCCCCACGCAGTCTTTAACACTCTCAAAATAGCAGAGAAAATTGACGTAAAGATAGAAAACTCTGGATATCTGCTGCCAAAGTACGACGTTCCAGAAGGCTACACCTACGAATCTTTCCTGAGAGAACTTGCTGAAAAAGGGCTTGAAAGGAGATTCAAAGAACAGGGCATAACTGACGGCGAGACAAGACAGAAGTACTACCAGAGATTGAACCACGAGTTGAAGATAATTTCGGACATGGGATTTCCCGGTTACTTTCTCATAGTTTGGGATTTCATTAACTGGGCAAAGAAAAATGGAATTCCAGTAGGACCGGGAAGGGGTTCAGCAGCTGGATCACTTGTAGCTTACGCAATTGGAATTACAGACATAGATCCTTTGAAGTTTAACCTCCTCTTTGAGCGTTTCCTGAACCCTGAGAGGGTTACAATGCCCGATATCGATGTTGATATCTGTCAGGAAGGTAGAGACAGGGTTATCCAGTATGTTAGAGAAAAATACGGTGAAGATAAGGTATGCCAGATAATTACCTTCGGCACAATGAAAACAAAGATGGTTGTAAGAGACGTTGGAAGAGTTCTCGGGATTCCACCAAAAGAAGTTGATAAGTTTGCAAAGCTCATTCCAAACGACGCAAAGTCAATTGAAGATGCAGTTGAAAAAGCTCCAGAAATCAAGGAACTTGCTGAAAAAGATGAAACAATTGCAAGACTTCTCAAGATTGCATCAAGACTTCAAGGGCTTGCAAGACAGACAGGAGTTCACGCAGCTGGAGTTGTTATCGCTCCAGATACCCTTACAAAGTACATTCCTCTTGCAAAGAGCAAGGATGGAGACGTAACAACTCAGTACGATATGGGACAGGTTGAGGCGCTGGGACTCCTCAAGATGGACTTCCTTGGATTGAAAACCCTCACAATCATCGATAAAACCATAAAACTGATAGAAAAAAGACACGGAATAAAAATTGATTTAGCCAATCTACCTCTTGATGATGAAAAAACCTTCAAACTCCTTCAAGAAGGAAACACAGTTGGTGTCTTCCAGCTTGAATCTCAGGGAATGAGAAACTTGATGAAAAGACTTAAACCATCAGTATTTGAAGATATTATTGCCCTTGTTGCTCTATACCGTCCAGGACCTTTGAACTCTGGAATGGCAGAAAGCTATATAAGGAGAAAACACGGTCTTGAGCCGGTTGATTACATATTCCCTGAACTTGAACCCTACTTGAAAGAGACCTACGGTCTTTTCATCTATCAGGAACAGATAATGCAGATTGCGAACGTCCTTGCTGGATACTCCCTCGGAGAAGCTGACATCTTGCGCCGTGCTATGGGTAAGAAAAAGAAGGATGTTATGGAGGAGCAGAGAAGCATCTTTGTTACAAGAGCAGTCGAGAGAGGCTACCCAAGGGAAAAGGTTGAAAAGCTCTTTGACGATATAGCCAAGTTTGCAGAGTACGGTTTCAACAAGTCCCACTCCGCCGCTTACGGTTTCCTTGCCTATGTGACTGCATATCTGAAAGCCCACTACCCGAAAGAGCTTATGACCACAATGCTCTCCATCGATTACGACAAAACCGATGAAATCGTAAAGCTGATAAAGGACTGCAGAGAAAACGGAATTCCCGTCCTTCCACCAGACATAAACAAAAGCAATGCTCTCTTCTCCATAGAGAATGAAGGAATAAGGTTTGGACTTGCAGGAATAAAAGGGGTTGGAGAAAAAGCTGCCCAGCACATCATTGAAGTAAGGGAGAAAAGAGGAGAGTTCAAGGATATTTACGACTTCTGCGAAAGGGTTGATCTGAAACAGGTAAACAGGAAAGTCATTGAATCACTGATAAAAGCTGGAGCCTTTGACTCTACGAGGATCTCAAGAGCCGCAAACCTTGAAGTCCTTGACAAAGCAATGTCTGTTGCACAGAGTCTCCAGAAGACGAAGAGCAAAGGACTGATGAGCCTTTTTGGTGATGAAACCGAAATCGTCAACAAGGAGTTTCCAGACACAAAAGAGTGGCCAGACAGGGTAAAGCTTGAGTACGAAAGACAGGCAATAGGGTTCTACCTCTCAGGACATCCTCTCCTTGAGTACAAAGATATTATCCAGTTCAGTTTTAACTCAACCTCTGAGAAAGATGAGTGGAAAGACGGTCAGGACGTCAAATTAGCTGGTGCCATAACGGAAGTAAAAACAAAAAGAACACAGAGAGGGGACCTCTGGGCAACTGTTGAAATCTCAGACCTTGAAGGAACTGTTTCTGTTTTAGTCTTTCCAAACGTTTACAAGGAAAAGATGGAGCAGATTACAGAAGGAAACGTTGTCATCATAGAGGGAAGTGTAAGGGAAGAAGAGGAATCAAAATCGGTTATAGCAAAAGATATATATCCTTTAAACGATAAAATACTCAGCGAAGTTAACAATATTGTGATCAAAATGTACGATGAAGAGATAACAGATGAATTCCTCTCTACTTTGAAGGAGTTTATAGAGAAAAATCGTAGTGAGAAAGGTAAGCCTGTGATCATAGAGGCAAAATTGAAGGATTGTTTTGTAAAATTGCAACTCCACCCTGACTATTCATTACCCGTCGAACCTGAAGTTTTTAAAGAGCTCCAAAGGATAATTCCAAAGGAGAGAATAACCGTAAACTGAGGTGAAGAATGCAAACGTTGTTTGAATTTGAGAAAAAGGTTGATAAACTAAGAAAGAAAATAGAGGAACTCAAGTCTATGGGAAGATTTGATCCGGTGGTAGTGGAAGAAATAGAGAAAAAATTTCAGAAGAAGATAAAGGAGTTTTACGAAAATCTTTCTCCCTGGAATAGAGTTCAAATAGCTAGGCATCCAGACAGACCTCATACCATTGACTACATAAACAACGTCTTTACAGACTTCATCGAACTTCACGGAGACAGACATTACGGGGATGGGAAAGCGATAATCGCCGGTTTTGCAAAGTTTGAAGGAATCCCTGTCTGCGTAATAGGTCAGGAAAAGGGCAGGGACACAAAGGAAAAGATAGCGAGAAACTTCGGAATGCCACTTCCTGAAGATTACAGAAAAGCTCTAAGAGTTATGAAACTGGCAGAGAAGTTTAGAAAACCGATAATCACTCTTGTGGACACTCCAGGAGCTTTTCCAGGAATAGAGGCTGAAGAACACGGCCAGTCAGAAGCTATAGCAAGAAACCTCTTTGAGATGGCAAAGTTAAAAGTTCCTATTGTTAGCGTTGTTATCGGTGAGGGAGGTTCTGGAGGAGCTTTAGCAATAAGCGTTGCAAATAAACTCCTGATGCTCGAAAACGCAATCTACTCCGTTATCTCCCCTGAAGGGTGTGCAGCCATTCTCTGGCAGTCTCAGGACAAAGTGAAAGAAGCCACCGAAGCTCTCAAACTTACATCAAGAGATCTCCTGAAACTGGGAATAATTGATGGAATCATTCCGGAACCTCTCGAGGGAGCTCACAGGGACTACGAAACAACTTTTAAAAACTTCAGAGAGCACGTTTCAAAAGCTTTGGATGAGTTGCTTGAACTCACTCCCGAAGAGCTTGTAAAACAGAGATATGAAAAGTTCAGAAAAATAGGGATTTAGATTCTACTTAAGAAAAACTGCAACTAAGCAATAAATATCCGTCATTCTGTACAAATGAAAAATTTCAATCTTACTTAACAGAATGACGGAGCTATGTTAATTATCCAGTTATTTTCTTGATTAAAAGAGATACAATTTCTTCTGGATCCCTTTTCTCTAAAAGTTCTCTTGCCACTTCTCTTATTCTGTCAGGAATCCTGTCGGCACTGGCAGAGAGGAGTTCCTCTTTGAGTTCTTTTAAATCGTTTGCTCTGAATCTTTCAGGTTTGATATTTTTCAAGCCCTTTATTCTGTACATTCTCCTCTTTTCGCTATCCGCGACAAGGCTGATTGCAGTCCCTTCTCTTCCAGCTCTTCCAGTCCTTCCAATTCTGTGAACATAGCTCTCAGGATTTTCAGGGAGTTCGTAGTTTATAACAAGCCCAACATCTTTGATATCAATTCCCCTTGCTGCCACGTCTGTTGCCACAAGGGTTTTAATCCTTCCCTCTTTAAAGGCTTTCATTACATTCTCTCTCTGCCTCTGGGAAAGGTCTCCGTGGATCGCTCTTGCGTTTATTCCCCTCTTCTGAAGTTCTTTCTCAATATCCGCTGCATCCCTCTTTGTCTTAACAAAGACTATAGTTGAAGTCCCCTCGTTCTCCTTCAGGAGTTTCTCAAGGGCTTTCAGCTTATCTTCATTTTTTACAAAGATGATCCTCTGATGAACCTTCGGTGTTATTAGACTCTTTCCGACCTTAATCGTCTTGTAACCGGATTTCAGATACTTATCTATGAGCTTCCTTATCTCATAAGGCATTGTCGCAGAAAAGAGAAGAGTCTGTTTCTCTTTCGGCGTTTTTGAAAGGATCTCCTCTATATCCTCAATAAAGCCCATATCGAGCATCTGGTCTGCCTCATCGAGAACGGCAAACCTGACCCTATCCAGTCTCAGAATACCTCTGTTTATCAAGTCCTTTACTCTTCCAGGAGTTCCAACAATTATCTGGTTTCTACCCCTCCTCAAAATGTTCGCCTGTCTCTCTATAGAAACCCCACCATAGATTGGATAGGCAGAAACTCCTTTGTTCTTACCAATAAGTGAAAGCTCGTGAGCAACCTGAATTGCAAGCTCTCTCGTTGGAGTGAGGATTATCGCTTTAATACCTCTCTCTCTTGGACTGATTTTTTCTACTATTGGAATACCAAAAGCTGCGGTTTTACCAGTTCCTGTCTGTGCCTGTCCAACAATGTCATGTCCTTCAAGGGCAAGAGGAATTGCTTCTTTCTGAATCGGCGTAGGATTTTCAAATCCCATCTCCTCTAAGGATCTCTGAATCCTTGAATCAAGCTGATCAAACGTAAACTCCATTTTTTCTCCTTTCTTAATAAAAATTGCCACGATCCCGCCGCCGTTTCAGACGGAACCGTGGCAACCAATTTTAGTTAAATTTCAATTTCCGTTAAAGTCTTTCAACTTCAACAGCTTTAAGACCCTTGTCACTTTCAGTGATATTGAAGGATACTCTTTCTCCCTCTTCAAGAGTCCTAAAACCTGTTCCAGAAATTCCTGTGTAGTGGACAAATACGTCCTGTCCGTTGTCGGCAGTTATAAAGCCGTACCCTTTCTTTGAATCGAACCACTTAACTGTTCCTGTGAGCTTCTCCATGTGTCTTACCTCTCTTAAAAGTTTCTCTTAAAGCAAAAAAGCCCTGAAGGCAGAAACGGCATGCCTTCAGGGCTTCTCTATTTCCGGTGCTGCCTTCAAACCAATAATTGGAAAGTAATTTAATCCTGATGCAACTTTTGTCAAGCTTCCACTTCTACTTCTTCAATAAACTGGTAGGAGCTCTGAGGAATAATTAGAGTTCTCTTTCTCACTCCTTGCTTTTTCAAACGTCTATACTCGTTAACATCTTCACTAAAAGAAAAATAACCAACTACCCTTATGTGTGAATCATTTATGAATTGGAGCTCCTCTGCAAATATAAAACTTCCTTCCCCACAGCGAGGACAATTTGGAGAGCAGACTATAATATAGAGTTTCATAGAAGCTTCCTCCTGAAGTTTTATTGTATTATTAACTACCAAAGTTTACTACTTCCTTTCCCCTGAAAGGAAAAGGAACCAAAGATAGCAAGTTGGATAGCTAACTTCGTAATCTAATTTAGAATAGAAGATGGCAAAAATCAAACAGAAGGCTGAAGATTTCAAGGTAACGGAAGTTCTGCAGGAAAAACTCCAATCAAGAGGCAGACACAGAGTTTACAGACTCTGGAAAAAAGGACTGGAAACTGAAGAAGCTTTAAGAAAAATTGCTAAATTATCAGGAATTCCCATTAAAACTATCTCTCACGGTGGTTTAAAGGATAAAAACGCTATTACTGAGCAATTCATTTCAGTTCCAGAAAAGTTTCGCCTGAAGGAAATTTCCTTTCCAGATCTAAAACTTTCATTTTCTGGCTTTCTTGATAGACCTATTTCTCCTTCCATAGTAAAAGGGAATCTGTTTGAAATTTTAGTGAGAAACGGAAAACCGCCTGAAGATAGAATCAAGATTCTGGAAAAATATGGAATTCCCAACTACTACGGAGAACAGAGGTTTACATCTGTTAGAGGCAACGAACTCTTTGCCAGACATCTATTATCAGAAGACTTAAAGAATGCTCTCCTCTACCTTTTTCGACCGGCTGGATGGGAAGGTTCAAGAAGTAGAAGAGGAAAAAAGGTTTTTCTGAAAGGTGACTATAAAACTGCTGCTAAATTTCTATCCGGCTGGAGAAAGAAAGTTTCACTCTTTTTAGAAGGAAATCCAGCAGATTTTGAAGGAGCTTTCAAACTTATTCCCGAGTCAGAAATTGCTTTCCAATTGAACGTTCTCCAGAGTTACCTTTTCAATGAGTATCTAAAAGAACTGATAAAGGCGAAAACGACAAATTATTTGACTTTCAAATACAAAATGGGAACAATGATCTTTCCTATCGAAAAAGTTGAAATTCTTGAAAAGCTTCCCGCTTTTACTCCAGATATGGAAATTCCATTTTACGAGGAAAAATTAGAAGAACTCAATATCGATAAAAGAGGACTTGAGAAGTTCAACAGGCTATTTCACAGATTTAAGAGAAAAACCGTTGTTCCGATCAGGAATTTTGAAGTTCAGGAAGTGAAAGAAGGAACTCTCTTCAAGTTCCTCCTTCCTTCTGGTTCCTACGCAACAAACGTAATAAGATTTCTGTACGATGCAGTATAATCTTTAGCCCTAAAAGGGATTATAAATCTGGAGGTTTAGATAGATGTACAAAGTCTTGGTTACAGAGCACATAGCAGAAGCCGGAATTGAGCTTCTCAGAAACCAACCAGACGTTGAGTTAACTTACGATCCTGAGCTTTTCAGGAACTTTGACAAAATCCTTGAAATTATTCCAGAGTACGACGCAATCATCACAAGGAGTGGAACACCTGTCAACAAAGAACTCCTTGAAAAAGCCAAAAAGCTAAAAGTTGTCGGAAGAGCGGGGGTTGGAGTTGATAACATTGATCTTGATGAAGCATCAAGGAGAGGAATCTTAGTCGTAAATGCTCCAACCGGTAACACCCTTGCAGCAACAGAACACACAATGGGAATGATGATCTCCGCTGCAAGGTTGATCCCTTACGCCCACAAATCCCTGAAAGAAGAGAGAAGGTGGGACAGAAAGAAATTTATGGGCGTTGAGCTTGCCGGAAAAACCCTTGGAATCATTGGTTTCGGAAGAATCGGTTCAAGAGTTGGAATAAGAGCAAAAGCCTTTGACATGAAGGTGATAGCTTACGACCCATACATTAAGAGGGAAAAGGCAGAAAAGCTCGGAGTTGAACTTGTAGATGACCTTGATGAACTCCTCCGCCGTTCAGACATCATCACAGTCCACACACCTCTTACCGATGAAACCAGAAACATGATCACAAAGAAAGAGATTGAGAAGATGAAAGACGGCGTTATCCTCCTCAACATTGCAAGGGGAGGAATAATAAACGAAAAAGATCTATACGAGGCTTTGGTCAGCGGTAAAGTTAGAGCTGCAGCTGTTGACGTCTTCACAAAAGAGCCTGCAACAGACAACATTCTCCTTGATGCTCCAAACATTATTGTTACTCCCCATATTGGTGCAAACACCTTTGAATCCCAGACAAATGTTGCAGTAATCATTGCAAACCAAGTCCTTGCTGCACTAAGAGGGGATGAAGTAGAGTTTGCAGTTAACGCCCCTTACGAGGATACTGCTGCTGCTAAGGTTCTAAAGCCTTTCATGGAGCTTGCTGAAAAGCTTGGTCTCTTCGCTGTTCAAGTTGCATGCTCAAGGTCAAAGGAGATAGTTCTCGAATACAGAGGAGACCTTGGAGAGGACCTGAAACCTCTTACTACTGCCTTCCTCAAGGGATTCTTGGAGAAGATCGTTGATATTCCAGTTAACCTGATTAACGCTCCATTCCTTGCAAGAGAGAAAGGCATTTCCATTGTAGAGGTAAGAAGACCTGAAGGAATAAACTTTAAGAAGCTTATGAGGGTTACATGCAAATCCGACGCTGGAGAGTTCACAATTGCCGGAACCGTTATGGATGAGCAGTTCCCCAAAATTGTTGAGATAAACGGTTTCCTCTTTGATCTAACTCCAGAAGGGAAACTTTTGCTCATTAAGAACTTTGACGTTCCTGGAGTAATCGGAAAGCTTGGCTCAATCCTTGGAAAATACAACGTTAACATTGCAGGATTCCAGCTTGGAAGGGTTGAAAGAGGAAAAGAGGCTAAAGGTGTAATCTTAGTTGATAATGATGTTCCATCAGAGGCAATCAGCGAGATTAAGGATATTCCGGAGATTTTAGAGGTTAAGCAAATAAATCTATAGATTCACATTCCGCTAACCCCTCCCATCAAGGGAGGGGAAATATCTTCACTATCCACTAACCCACTTCTACAAAATCAAATTTTTCACCAAACCTAAACTTCATAAGCTCTTTAAGGTCATCCAGTCCTTCAAGCTCTGGATTTTTCTCTACCAGTTTCTGGGCTTCTTCCCTTGCTATTTTCAGAATTTCAAAGTCTCTTCTCAAGTCCGCAATCTTAAAATCTCCGAGACCTGACTGCCTCGTTCCGAAAATCTCACCGGGACCCCTAAACTGAAGGTCAGCCTCGGCAATTTTGAAACCGTCGTTTGTTGATTCAAGAACCTTCAATCTCTTTATTGAATCCTCTCCAGCATTTCTCTTTGTAACAAGAAAACAGTAAGACTGCCTATCTCCTCTACCAACCCTACCTCTTAACTGGTGGAGCTGCGCTAGTCCAAAGCGTTCGGCGTGTTCTATAACCATTACAGTTGCCTCTGGAACGTCCACTCCAACCTCAATAACGGTTGTCGACACAAGAACCTGGTAATCCCCCTTTTTGAACTTCTCCATCACATCGTCTTTCTCTTCCTGCTTCATCCTGCCGTGGAGAAGTCCAACGGAGTAGGGTTTCAGTTTCCTTTCCCAGTACTCATGCATTTCGATTGCAGCTTTGAGCTCCAGTTTTTCAGACTCTTCTATGAGCGGATAAACTATGTAAACTCTATTTTTAGCTTTTAGCTCTTTAAGGAGAAGGTCAATTAACTTCTCCCTTTCATCCTCAAAGAGAATCTTCGTTTCCACAGGCTTCCTTCCAGCCGGGAGCTCATCAATCACTGAGACGTCAAGGTCTCCATAGGCTGTCATCGCAAGAGTTCTCGGAATTGGAGTCGCAGTCATTACGAGAACATCTGACATCTTTCCCTTTTTCTTCAACTCAACTCTCTGCTTCACACCAAACCTGTGTTGTTCATCTATTATTGCCAATCCAAGATTTTTAAACTCAACAGTTTCCTGAATAAGGGCATGCGTTCCAACAACAACTTGAATAAATCCTTCTTTTATTGCCCTGTACATCGTCTCTTTTTCCTTCTTTGTCATGCTTCCGGTCAGGAGCCCTACCCTTACCCTGAAAGGCTTTAAAAACTCCTGAAACTTCTTAAAATGCTGGTTTGCAAGAATTTCAGTTGGAGCCATTACGGCGACCTGATATCCGCTCTTCACTGCAAAGAAGGACGCAGCAGCAGCAACAACAGTTTTTCCACTACCAACATCTCCCTGAACAAGCCTGTTCATAGGCTCTGGACTTCTCATATCTTCGACTATCTCTTTTAGAACCCTCTCCTGAGCTCCCGTCAGTCTGAAAGGAAGGGCTTTTTTAAATTCATCAATCAGCTCTTCACTAACAGGAAAGGCTATTCCTTCCTCTCTCTTTATCTTCTGTCTGTGAAGAGCAAGGGCAAGCTGAAAGAGAAAGAGCTCATCGAAAATCACCCTCTTCTGGTAAGGAGTTTTAAAGTTCAAAAGCTCTTCCGCCTCCTCATCGTGAGGAAAGTGGACTCTCCAGAAAGCTGTAACAGCATCAGGAAAAGAGTTCCTCTTCAGGATCTCTTCAGGCAGATACTCTGGCAAGAACGGGACAACTTTTCTAACTACACTCCCTATATCTCTTCTGAGAATTGACTGCTTTATCCCTTCAGCTGAGTGATAAACTGGAAGGATCACTCCAAGCTTTTCAAGCTTCCCTTTGTACTTATCGAAAATCTCAACTTCAGGATGAACCATGGAATAGCCGCCCAATTCCCTCTTTGCCAACCCGTAAGCAAGAACCTCTTTCCCCAGCTCTTTTGCCTTTGAAAAGAGCACCCTGTAGTAGCCAAAAACTTTCTCCTGAAGGAAAATAAGTGTAACCGTTCCAGTTTTGTCGTATAGGATTACCTTGAGCAGCTTTTTCCTCTTCTTTGAGGTCTCAATTACCGATAGATTTACAACTTTCCCTTTAACAAGGAAAGTCTGGTTGGGTTTTAGAAAACCCATCGGCGTAATCGTTGTCCTATCTTCATATCTGAAAGGAAGATAGTAGATGGCATCGAGAATAGTCTCTATTCCAAGCTTTCGAAGTCTTTCAACCGTCTTTTTCCTGATTCCTTTGACCGTTGAGATTGGCTGGAAAAACGCCTTTATAGGGTACGTCTTCTTTTTTTCTATCTTCTCCTGAACGGATATTATTCTCTCTTTCGGAACCTCTTCCCGCCTTGCCTTTTCTATATCCTCTTCAGAAAACTTGAGAGTTATAACTGAATGGAGCTCCTTAAAAAACCTCTTCTTTTGCTCTTCTGTAAAGGAGTCATACTTCTCAAGGAGATTCAAAACCTTTGAAACCCAGGCTTTTCTCTTCCTGTCAAGATGGGGCTGGAGCTCCTTCAGTAGAGCAGAAATCGCCCTGTCAGGGTCTTTAACCCTATCGAAATACTTGAAATTGTCCTGAACAATCAGGTTAAGCAGTTTTTTAACTCTTTCTAAGGTTTTCTTCATCAATTTCCCTTAATGGTTCTTCGGTAACTATATTTTAAGCTACAATAGCCATTTGTTATCATTTCAGTTAATCAACCTTACGGGAAGGAATATGAGAAGAGCTCTTTATCTGTCAACTGCTTTGTTGGTCTTTTCTTCGTGTGTCACTTTACCAAAAAAAGAGACATCACCTGTTCAAAAACCAGAACCTGAAAAGGTAGAAGAGAAAACAGTAACTCCATCTCCTGAGATTGTCCAAAAAGCGAAAAAGGAAAAATACAGACCCGGAGCTATTTACTACTACATGGTCTACCTTAACGAGAAAGGAAAAGGCAACCTACAAAAAGCTTACGAATCAATAAAAGAAGCCGTCAAAGAGGATCCGAATAACATCGAGTATCTCCTTGAAGCAGCAAAGTTTGCGGCAAATCTGAAAAAAATGGATGATGCAGAAAAGTTTACACGGAAGGCACTCTCCATAGACCCCGAGAACCCACAAGCTCTAAAACTCTTAGCTGGAATCTCCATTGTAAAAGACAAGAAAGCAGAAGCGGAAAAGTACTACAAAAAGGTTCTCTCCATTGCCCCAGATAAAGATACTTACATAATGCTGGCAAACCTCTACATCAACGAGAAGAGATATTCTGAAGCAGAAAAGATCCTCACAGAAGCTCTAAAAAAGTATCCAGATAACTTTTTTATCTTCTATTTTCTTGGAGAAATCTACTTCCTTGAAGAGAAAACAGATAAAGCAAGGGAGTACATAGAGAAATCAATTAAACTAAACCCCGACTTTGAAAGTGCATACATTCTCCTTGGAAAGATCGCCCTAAAAGAGAAACGTTATAAAGAGGCAGAGAAATTCCTCAAAAAAGTTCTGGAAGAAAATCCAGACAACATCTACGCGCTGAAGGAACTCCTCGTAATCTACCTCAAAGAAAATAAAACAGACGAAGCCATAAAGATAATCAACAAACTTGTTGAGTTAGAACCGTACAACCTTAAACTTCTATCCTGGGTTGCTGCCAACCTCTTTGAAATGAAAGAGTACAAAAAGGTTATCCCAATAATAGAGAGAATTACAAAACTCAACCCTGACAATCCAAACGTCTATTTCATGTTGGGACTTGCTTTTGAAATGTCGAGAAATTACGAAAAAGCCCTTGAAGCCTACGAAAAGTCCCTTGACCTTTACCCTGAGAATCCAACCGTTCTGGAAAGGACAGCTCTTATTCTTTACAAAATGGATAGATTGAACGATGCGAAAGCATACTTTGAAAGACTATGGCAGCTAACAAATAAACCTGAATATCTCCTGAAAGTTGCAATAATTGCTGACAGAGAAGGAAACACTGAGGAAGCCTACAACCTCTTAAAAGTGTGGAAGAAAGAGTTTCCCAATTATGGAGAGCTCTACTTCTACCTTGCTTACTTTGCTGAAAAGCTTGGAAAAGACGAAGAAACCGAAAAGTATCTTAAAAAACTACTTGAAATAGAACCATCTCCAGACGCCTACAACTACCTCGCTTATTTCTACGCTAATAGAGGAATAAGGCTAAAGGAAGCTGAAGAGCTCATTCAAAAAGCCCTTGAGGCTGAACCGGAAAATCCGGCATTCCTCGATACAATGGGATGGGTTCTCTATAAAGAGGGTAGATACGAAGAAGCCTGCAAATACCTGAAGGAAGCTCTGAAGAAAAAGAAAGATGACTCGGTAATAAACGAACACTACGGCGAGTGTCTATACAAAATGGGAAAACTGAAAGAAGCTAAGGAACATCTTCTTAAAGCTTTTGTCGGCGTCATGAAGGATCCATCAATTCAAGAGGAAGAAAGAGGAATACTACAGAGAATTGGAAACCTTCTTAAAGAGATTACCCACATGGAGGAGAAAGAATGAACACGACAATGATAATCTGGGGACTGATAGCTTTCCTCATTATTGGTCTTCCAACAATTACCGGACTCATGAGAGTAAACGCTGCCCTTAAATTTCTGCTTAACGAAGAAAAGAGAGAATTTTCTCCTCTAAACGCAATCAAACCCGGTGGATTCGCTTACGCTCTCACTTTCAGTTTTAAGATAACTTTCCTTACAGCAATCATCCTTGACTACATCGAGTACGTTAAGCAGACCTACTTCATTGTTTCTCTTTACATTTTCTTTATCATGCTCGACTTCATAATCCAGAATTCCGGTCCAGAGTATGCTACACTCTCAAACAACATGAAGAGCGCTTTCATCGGAGCAACTCTTATTGCCCTTGTCATATTCGTTGAAAACTTTCTGATACAGAGAAAACTCAAGAAGATAATCCCAACAGAAATTGAAAACCTCAGGAAAAACAGAATCTCACCAGCACTTAGAACATTTGATCAGAAAGCATAAGGAGGTGAAGAATGAAGATTACATACACTCAGGAGCTCCCGGCTAACAAAAAGGCTGATGCTCTTGTGATAGGTGCCTATGAAGGAATGAAAAACCTCACAAAAGAGGAAGCATCACAGCTTAAAAGTCTGAATTTCTCTGGAAAAGCCGGAGAAGTTGTTACACTTCCTGGAACGGAGAATTTCAGAACACTTATCTACGTCGGACTTGGAAAGAAGAGCGAGCTCAAGTCTGATACTGTAAGAGTTGCAGCGGCAAAGGGAGTAAAGAGCGCGAAAAAAGTGAAGGCTAAGAAAGTGGTCTTTGAACTCCTTGGTGTGGACAAACTAAAAGAGAAAGCTGCAAAAGCCGTTGCAGAAGGAATTGTTCTTGGTAACTACCAGTTCAAAAAGTATAAAAGTAGAAAAGAAGAAAAATTCGAAATAGAAAAAATTACTGTTGCTGGAGAAAAGGAGTACAAGAAAGAGTTTGAAATTGGCTACATCTTAGCAGAAGCTGCAAACTTCACAAGGGACATTGTTAATGAACCAGGAAATGTAGTAACTCCAGAGAAACTTGCTGAAATCGCCGAAGAAATCTCAAAAGAGTACAGCTTCAAGTGTAAGGTCTTCAAGGAAAAAGACCTTGAGAAAAACCAGATGGTTGGAATTCTGACAGTCGGCAGGGGAAGCAAAAACCCACCGAGGTTCATTCACATTACCTACAAACCTAAGAATCCAAAGAAGAAAATCGTTCTGGTTGGTAAAGGCGTAACCTTTGACAGCGGCGGCCTTAACATAAAGCCTGAACAATTTATGAAAACAATGAAATCAGACAAAGCTGGCGCCTGTGCAGTCCTTGGAATAATGAAGGCAATCGGACAGCTAAAACCTGACGTTGAAGTTCATGCGCTAATTCCAACCGTCGAGAACATGCCAGGTGAAAAGGCTTATAGACCGGATGATATTATCGTTTACAAGAACGGTAAGAGTGTCGAAATCCACTCTACAGACGCCGAAGGAAGGCTCATTCTTGCAGATGCTCTCATTTACGGCTCTGAACTTGAACCAGACGTAATGATTGATATGGCAACATTAACTGGAGCCTGTGTTGTTGCACTCGGACACTACACATCAGGTCTCTTTACAGAAGACGACAAACTTGCAACCACTCTCCTCAAACTCTCATCAGAAACTGGTGAAAAAATGTGGAGAATGCCACTGGATGAAGATCTAAAAGAGGATATCAAAGGAACGTACTCTGACCTTCAAAACGTTGGAAAGACAAGGTATGGAGGAGCAATAACTGCTGCTCTTTTCTTGAAGAACTTCGTTGACTCTGAAAAGGTAAAAAGCTGGGCTCACATAGATATAGCAGGTCCGTCATTCCTCGATAAGGAGTGGAAGTACTATTCAGCTGGAGCTACTGGACAGCCTGTAAGGACAATCGTTGAGTTTATTGTTGAGTCTTAATTTCGAGAAGGAGGGAGTTCCCCTCCCTCGACGGGAGGGGCTGTGGGAGGGGGGGTAAATTGAAAGATAGGGAGCTGCTATACTCCCCAAGAGAAGGGAGTCAGGGAAAAGGGAATAAGCACATCCGAAGGCACTTTAAAAAGAAAACTCCACTTTGACCATTCCTGCAAAGACATTATCGTTATCGCTGTTTCCAAGAGGATTTACAACGTACTGAACGTCTGGAGTGATTGCAAAGTTCTCTGAAATCTGAACTCTGTAGTAACCCTCAAAGTGGTACTCAGTATCGTCATTTTCTAACTTATCGTTCGGGATAAGAGCGGCTATACCAAGTCCCAACGTGTCATCAGGTCTTGAAGGAATTAGTCCGTTTATGCTTGCACCAAAGGAGTAAAACTGTTCAACTTCATAGACTTCATCGTTTGCAAAAGCCGCCCTTGCAAAAATGCCAACGTTCTCTGTAAGTTTCTGATCAAGGGAAATTCCAACTCCCCAACCCTCATCAGTTGATGGCTTTATAGCAGGATTGTCTATTGGTTGTCCAACTTTTATGTGATCAGCGGAATCATTCCAGAAGTAGATACGGTAATTTCCGGGAAGTCCATTAATCTCTGGTGAATACTTCAGCTGAACTGCATAGAATGGGTTGTCAAACACATTGTCGTAAAGGCTTTTTTCGTTAACAACCCACTCTGTTCCATCCCAGGAGATACCTGTTTGCTCGTTACTCTGAACAACTGCTGCAATCTCAAACTGTTCTGTAGGAGAAAATACAACACCAATAAGAGGAGCAAACTGGAATTCACCGTCAATTATAGGGTTATTCACAAAAGGTTTCCCTACAAACTGTGAATATTCGTCGTTTGCAAACTCGTTATCGTCAATAAAGACCGGAGGTTCTGTCTTACCGATGGATAGTAAGAGTTTTCCATCCAAGAACTCATGTGTATAGTAAGCTTCAAGAAGCTTAAATGTTGCTTCATTTTCTGGATTGTCGTCAGCAAGGGTGTTGAGGTTGGCAAAAGCTTCTATCTCGTCTGCTCCAGTTCCCTCTCCACCGTGGAGTCTCATGTAGAATTCGCCATTCTCTGAAGGCTTAAACGTTAGCTTTAAATCTGCAACGTATCCAACTCCAGAGGGGTTTGAAAACTCTTTTCCATTAATTTTGTCAGCTGCTGCTCCCTGGTAATATCCAACAACTCCGCCGTGGAGCTCAAATGACTCAAGTTTTTGTTTCTTTTCAAGCTGCTCAATCCGCTGTTTGAGGAGTTCCAGCTCCTGTTTGAAAGCTTCATCGTCTGCTAATGCTGGTAAAGAGCTAAAAAACAGTGCTGCTGTCACCATTCCAAGCGCTTTTCTCATCTATTACCTCCTTTTTCGTCTTGTACGTTGCGCTCCTCCTCTCATATCGTTAGTATATACTAATTTAGTTAGTATTTACAGACAGTCAAGGTAATACCTGGAAGTCATGGTTAATCCAATTAGTATTACTATTATACCAAATTTGACTACTAAATAATTTTTTTCTAAAATAACGGTAAGATAAAATCTGCTTCGAGGAGGAGGTTCATGAGAAAAACGCTATTTACTTTGGCAACATTACTGGCAATGTCCACTACTGCACAAGCTCATTTTGTAGTTCTAAAACCCAGTTCAGACATTGTAGAAGGAAACAAAAGGGTAATAAAACTTGAAACAAGATTTACCCATCCAATGGAAGGTGGCCCCAATATGGAATACAAAATCGTTGATAGCGGTGCCTATCTAAACGGTAAGAAATACAAAGTTGACTGGAAAGAGCATCTCATTCCTGCTATGAAGGGGAACGACAAAAAAGTTCCCATGTATACAGCAACATTTAAAATCAGAAGACCGGGGGTTTACCAGTTTTATGTTGATCCAACCCCATACTTTGAACCTGCAGAAGGAAAGTTTATAAAACAGATAACAAAGGTTTACGTTGAAGCCTTTGGACTTGAGGATGGATGGGATGAACCAATAGGTCTAAAGGCAGAAATCGTTCCGCTTACGAGACCTTTTGGCATCTGGGAAGGTAACACCTTTAGAGGCAGAGTCTTTATAAATGGTAAACCTGCAGCGAACATTGACGTTGAAGTCGAGTATCTCAATACTAAGGGTGTAAAAGTTCCAGCAGATCCATTCGTTACGCAGGTTATAAAGACAGACGAAAATGGATACTTTGAGTACACAATCCCTTGGGCTGGTTGGTGGGGATTTTCGGCAATTGGCGAAGGAGGTATGAAGAAACATAAGGATGGAAAAAAATATCCAGTGGAACTTGATGCTGTTATCTGGGTAAAAGCATATCCTAAGCCTCGTGAGGTAAAGTAAAATGCACATATCTGAAGGTGTACTGCCTGGGTGGTTGCTCATAAGTGGCTGGGGATTAACAGCTATCGGAACCTACTTGGGATTGAGAAAGCTTGACAATAGAGAAATTCCTTTAGCGGCTCTTCTCGCCGCTACTTTCTTTGTAGCTTCTTTAATCCACGTTCCCATAGGACCAGCAAGCGTTCATCTGGTTCTAAACGGTCTTGCAGGAATTCTCCTTGGATGGACAGCATTTCCCGTGATATTGGTTGGACTGTTTCTTCAGGCAATGCTGTTTCAATTTGGTGGTATTACCGTTCTGGGCGTAAACACGTTCAACATGGCGTTTCCAGCGGTAATTGCCTACTATCTATGTAAAGGGTTGATAAAGAAAAGAGATGCCAAAAGTTTAGTCGTGGCAGGTGTAATCGCTGCTTTCGTAGCTATTATGGGATCTGGCATTTTAGTTGCGGCTGAACTTCTCTTTGTAGGAGAAGCCTTTAAAAAGACTGCAGAACTGGTGATATTAGCCCATCTCCCCGTTGCCATTGTGGAGTCTATCGTAAACGTTTTTGTCCTTCTCTTTCTTAAAAAGTCAGCTTCCGAAATCTTGGAGGGAATCAAATGAAAAAGCTCATAATAATTCTCATTACCATACTTTTTTCTGTACCAGCACTTGCCCACAAAGTATCTGCATTTTTAGATGTTGAAGGAAACAAGGTCACAGTTATCTCCTATTTCAATGATGGAACTCCTATAAAGAACGGTAAAGTAGAAGTTTACGATGAAAAAACGGGCAAACTCATTTTAACGGGCAGAACAAACAACGAAGGAGAGTTCTCTTTTAGTGTTAAAAAACCTTCGGATTACAAGGTAGTTGTAGTTGCAGAACTTGGTCATAAGGCTACTGCTGAAGTAAAAGCATCGGAGTTTAGTGAAAATCCTGAAAACGTAGAAGATACAGAGAAAAGTGAAACTTCTCAAGAAACTTTACAAAAAGCCCAATCCGTTCAGGTCACAGATTCAACCATTAATACAGAAGAGCTAAGAAAAATCATCAGGGAAGAGTTAAAGGCACAGCTTAAGCCTATTCATCAGAAACTTTTAAACACTGAAAAGAACCTTTCAAAAGTCTCTTTCAATGACATTTTTGCAGGTATTGGCTGGATTCTTGGCATTTTTGGTGCAGCAGCTTTAGTTTACTCAAGGAAACAAAATGGAAAATAGGTCATCTCAAGGACAGACACTTCTACACAAGATTGACCCAAGGGTAAAAATTCTCATCTTTTTTCTCTTTGCGTGGGGAATTGCCCTCACGTCTGATTTTAAAGAAGCCCTCCTTTTTACACCATTTGTGGCTATTCTGCTAATGGTAACAGGCAAAAACGTCCTAAAAGCACTTAAACCCCTGCTTTTTGCAAATACTTTTCTGATTTTTATTGTCTTGAGCATGATTTTTACTTATGAAAGTCCAAATATGATTCATTTTGGTTTCTTATCGCTATCTGTAGACGGTTTAAAGTATGGTCTTTTCCTATTTTTAAAGTCAAACGAAATATTAGTTTTAATGCTTTTGCTTCTCTCTACGTCATCTGTTTTTTCCATTTTCCACGCACTTCACCATCTAAAACTTCCAGAGCAACTTACTCAAATGTTGTTTTTTACCTACAGATACATTCACACTATAAAAGATGAATACGATACAATGATGAAGGCTGTCAAATGCAGGGGATTTAAACCCAGAACCTCTATTTTTACTTATAAAACCTTTGCCTATATATTGGGAAATCTTCTCGTAAGAAGCTACAGAAAAGCAGACAGGGTCTATAAGGCAATGCTCTGCAGGGGATTTAGAGGAACATTCCCCGTTTACACCCACTTTTCTCTTTCTATCAGGGATATAATATTTGTCGTCTTGAGCACAATGTTTTTCTTGGCGGTTGAGCTGTGGAGATTCTGAAAGTTGAAAACTTAAGTGTTAAAATCGGAGATAGGTATATCCTTAGAGAAGTTAATTTTTCCATCTCTGATGGTGAAAAAATTTTTATTGTAGGACCAAACGGAGCAGGAAAAACTACACTTATTGAAACCATAATGGGATTTGTAAAACCGGAATCAGGAAGTATTTACTTATTTGGTGAAAAAGTTCATACAGAAAACGATTTCTACAAGCTAAGAACAACAATCGGCTATATTTTTCAAAATCCTGACGATCAGTTATTTTCCCCAACAGTTGAAGAAGAATTGGCTTTTGGCCCTCTGAATCTTGGACTCAATAGGAAAGAAATTGAAAGAAGAATAGAAACTGTCTTAAAAAACTTAGGCATTGAACATCTTAGAAAAAGGTATACTCATCAGCTATCGGGTGGAGAGAAAAGGATTGTTTCAATAGCTTCCGTCCTTACTATGGAGCCTAAATGCTTAGTTATGGACGAACCATCAACAGGACTTGACGAGGAAAAGTTCTCCCATCTTGTCAGCTTTCTGAAAAACACGAATAAATCGATTATTGTAGTTACCCACGACAAAGAACTTATTGAAAAACTCAACTGGAAAATCTATAGAATGAAAAATGGCCAGCTTGTCAAAGCTTAACCAATTACTCTTCTCCAAAAAGTTCCCTAATCAGCCTTTCCCACTCCTCTTTGCACTCTTTTCCCTCGCAATTGTCAAGAGGTATTATAGAAGCCTTTTCTATAACTTCCCTTTCAACGTATATTGGAGCATTTACTCTTACTGCAAGGTTTATGGCATCGCTGGGTCTTGAATCAATTCTCAAAATCTCTCCATCATGTCTTTTCACTTCAATCACAGCGAAATAGATACCCTTATCAAAGTCATTGATAATAACTCTTTCTACACTTCCACCAAAGGCAGAAATAACCTCTCTTAACAAATCATAAGGAAAAGGTCTTGGTGGAACAGCGCCAAGGAGTTCAGTTTCAAGGAGTTCCGCCTCCCAGTTTCCCACCCAGATTGGAACAGCAAACCTCTCCTCGTCGTTTCCAAGGATTATGATGGGCATCCCGCTAAATCTGTCCTGAGTAATACCTATTACAGATACCTCTACCATGGCTTTACCCCTTAAACTTTTGCTTTCTGTAAAACTTTCCCTTTCAGGAAGAAAGGAGAAGTTTCTGTTATTTCAATGTCAACAAATTTTCCAATTAAACTTTCATCTCCATCGAAAACAACCAACTTGTTATCTCTCGTTCTTCCAGAGAGCTCTTTTCCTTTAGGACTCCAGCCTTCCACAAGTACTTCCTCTACCCCACCAAGTCTTTTTTTGTTTTTCTCTTCAGCTTGAGTTTTGAGAAGGTTCTGGAGCTCCTGAAGTCTTCTGTTCTTTTCTTCTTTTGGAACATCATCTTTGAAAGTGGAAGCTTTAGTAAAAGGTCTTGGCGAATATTCAAAAACAAATCCCTGGTCAAAAACGCAAGTTTCCACAAGTGAAAGAGTTTCTTCAAAATCTTCTACAGTTTCCGTAGGAAATCCAACAATAAAGTCTCCAGAAAGGGCAACTTCTGGAACTTCTTCTTTAAGCATCATCACCTTTTCAATATACTCCTCCCTCGTATAACCTCTGTTCATTTTTTCTAAGATTCTGTTTGAACCACTTTGGGGCGGTAGGTGAACATACGGACAGACCTTTTCTATATTCCTCATAGCTTCAACTATCTTTCTGCTAAAACCACAAGGATGTGAAGTCGTAAATCTAATTCTTTCAATACCCTCAACTTCTGAAACTATGTAGAGAAGGTCTGCAAGGTCTGTCCCCTCATAGTTGTAGAAATCAACATTTTGACCAAGGAGATGAATCTCTTTTACTCCCCTTTCTGCAAGTCTTTTTACTTCTTGAACAACGAGCTCGGGTTTTACACTCCTTTCTCTTCCTCTTGTAAATGGAACGATACAGTAGGTACAGAACCTGTTACAACCTCTTTGAACTGTAACGTAGGCAACGTAAGGATTTTCAAGATAGCTGTCTATTAACGGAACTCTATCTTCCTCAGGGATCTTAGAGTTTAAAACTTCAACAACTCTTTCCTTTTTTGCCCTTTCAATTAGTTCGTCAATTTTCATAAAGTTAAACGTTCCGAAGACAAGATCAACGTGTTCAAATCTGAGTATTGAGTTTCTCTCTTTTTGAGGAACACATCCACCAACGGCAATAATAGTATCCGGTCTTTCTTTCTTTATCCTCTTCAGATTCCCGATAAAGCTGTAAGCCTTGTTATCTGGCTTTGCCCTAACTGAACAGGTGTTAACAATGATTACATCTGCCTCTTCTGGAGACTCGGCTTTCTCGTAACCGAGGCCTCTCAAAATACCCGCCATCTTTTCAGAATCGTTAACGTTCATCTGACAGCCAAAGGTCTTTATGTAGAACTTCTTCATCTGTCTCCTGCAAGAGTGTTTGGTTTAAATCTAAGCTTAAAACAAGTAATCCTTCAATCTTCCATACAAAATCTATTCTCAATTACACGGATGTGGTATCGTCACACCCTTTGGATAAACTAAGATTTCTACCCTTCTGTTGAGAGACCTTCCCTCAGGAGTGTTGTTTGGAGCTATCGGTTTCTTAGGTCCACAGCCGAAGATGAGAACTCTCGTAGGATCAACACCGTTCAAAACAAGCTCATTCTTAACACTTTCAGCTCTCTTTTCAGAAAGTTTAACGTTGTAATCAAAAGAACCTGTGCTATCGGTAAATCCAGCAACAACAATTACATTATCAGGATTTTGAGAAAGTGTTCTTGCAAGTCTTCTTAGTGTTTCTCTTGCTTCCGGTTTTAACTGATAACTGTTGAGGTCAAAAAGGAGAGAATCTTTCAGGACAACTCTTACTCTATTTGGTTCTTTTACAACAGCAACAGGTTTGCTTTCTGTAATAGGAGCTCCTGTAACTTGTGGAGCTTCTGGATTGGTATTGTCAATCGGTTTAACTCCAAGATCTTCTCCCATCTGTTTTGCCTGCTGGTCAAGAATGTAACCGATGGTTCCACCTATTATGGCACCTGCTACTGCTCCAATTAAAACTCTCTCTCCCTTATTGGCACCCTTAGGACCTGTTGCAGCTCCTAGAACTCCTCCAGCAACAGCTCCAATAGCAGCACCTGTGACTGTTTTACTAGTTTGCCCCTGCTGTGTGGTTACACAACCTCCAAGAAGAAGTGCCGATACGGTAAATAATGCTAAAATCTTTCTCATAATTACTCCCTTCAAAACATTCTTCTCTGAATTTAAAACCTTAATGGGAGGATATCAATGAACGTCAAAGAGATAGCAAAAACAGCAAAAGAAGTTAGCTACAAATTAATCGATCTTTCAACGGAAATTAAGGACAGAACATTGAAAAAAGCGGCAGAACTAATAAAAGAAAAACAGGATTTAATTGAGAAAGAAAATCAGAAAGACCTCATTGCTGGAGAGGAAAAGGGACTTTCAAAAGCAATGCTCGATAGACTTCTTCTCAACGAAAAAAGAATTAATGGAATGATCCAGGTTCTCCAGGATGTTGCTTCTTTAAATGATCCAGTTGGTGAAGTTATAAAGATGTGGAAGAGACCCAACGGTCTTAAAATTGGAAAGATGAGAGTTCCACTTGGGGTTGTTGGAATTATCTACGAATCAAGACCCAACGTAACAGTTGAAGCTGCTTCTCTCTGTATAAAGAGCTCTAATGCCGTTATCTTGAAAGGTGGCTCTGAAGCCATAAACTCAAACAGAGTTCTTGTAAACATCCTGAAAGAAGCAGCAGCTTCAGAGGGCTTTCCAGAAGAAGCAATTCAATTCATCGACACAACAGACCGCTCTGCAGTCAAAGAAATGCTTCAGCTTGATGAATACATAGATGTAATCATCCCAAGAGGTGGAGAGGGACTCATCAGGTTCGTTGCAGAAAATGCAAGAATGCCAGTAATCAAACACTACAAAGGTGTCTGCCACGTCTTTGTAGATGAGTTTGCAGACCTTGAGAAAGCATGGAATATCTGCTTCAATGCAAAGGTTCAGAGACCTGGTGTCTGTAATGCAATGGAGACAATGCTGGTTCATTCAGCAATTGCCGATGCATTCCTTCCAACGATGATTGATATGTTCAAAAAAGTCAAGGTAGAACTGAGGGGCTGTGAGAAAACACGCAGCTACGATCCAGACTACATTAAACCCGCAACAGAGGATGACTGGTACGCTGAATATCTCGACCTTATCCTTGCAGTCAAAGTTGTTGACTCTCTTGATGAAGCTATTGACCACATTAACACTTACGGTTCCCACCACAGCGATGCAATCGTTACGGAAAACTACACAAACGGAATGAAGTTTCTAAACAGAGTTGATTCAGCAGCAGTCTATATAAATGCTTCCACAAGATTTACAGACGGTAACGTCTTCGGACTTGGTGCAGAGATGGGAATTTCAACCGATAAAGTTCATGTTAGAGGTCCAATGGGACTTGAGGATCTAACAATTCCTAAGTACATCATCTTTGGAGATGGACAGATTAGGGAATAAAACCTTCTCCCGCCCTCTGGCGGGAGCTTTTAAAGGCTTTTTAGGAGCGAAATTTTGATTACAAAACCTGAAGTTGGAACTTTCTTTTTTTGGTTTTTCTTTGTTGTTACAATTGTATGGACACTTGTAGCGATCTTTCAAAAAATGTGGGAGTTGTGGAGAGGGAAGAGGAAAAGTTGAAAGCCCTTTTTGGAGGAAGTTTTAACCCTGTTCATGTTGGTCATCTTATAGTTGCAAGGGATATTCTTGAGACTTTCGGATTTGAAGAAATTATTTTCGTTCCAGCATACCTGCAGCCTTTAAAGGATAAACTTTTCCTGCCTCCAGAGCTCCGTCTGGAGCTTCTTAAAGCTTCAATAGAAGGAGAAAAAGGATTTTCCGCTTGGGATTATGAAATTAAAAAAAGGGGAATCTCCTATACAGTAGACACATTAAGGGAATTCTGGAAAATCCATGGAGAGAAGCCTGTTTTCATAATGGGAGCGGACTCGTTTGAATCGTTTCACCGCTGGAAAGAGCCAATAGAGATTTTGAAATTAACAAAGATTATTGTTGTTAAAAGACCTGGATATAAAATCAATGTCAATGGAATTGCTCAAAAAATCGGATATCCAATTAAGTTTTCAGAAGTTAGCAAAGGAGAACCCATTGATAGCAACATATTTAGCGAAATAGACGTCCTCATCTATAGCGGCAGACTGATAGAAATTAGTTCAACAGAAATCAGAAATCGGTTGAAATCGGGCAAAAGCATACGGTATTTTCTCACAGACAAATCTGAGGAAATTTTAAGGAGGTGGCAGGAAAATGCCTTTCAGAAAGATGTTTAACAAAATGACTCTCAGGGATATTCCACCAGTAGAACTTGAAGGAAAGAAGGTCTTCGTAAGGGTTGACTTTAACGTTCCCATTGAAAACGGTGTTATCCAAAATGACAAAAGAATTAGAGCAGCACTTCCAACCATCAACTACCTGATAGACCACAAAGCAAAAGTTATCCTCTGTTCCCACCTTGATAGACCAAAGGGGTGGGATCCAAAGCTTACTTTAAAGCCTGTTGCAGATAGGCTTTCAAGACTTCTTGAAAAAGAGGTTAAGTTCATTTCAGATTGTGTCGGTGAAGAGGTTGAATGGGAAATTGATAACCTTAAAGATGGTGAAGTTGCACTACTTGAAAACGTGAGGTTTTACAAAGAAGAGACAAAGAACGATCCTGAGTTTGCCAAAAAACTTGCAAGACTTGCAGACATCTACGTAAACGATGCCTTTGGAACTGCCCACAGAAAACACGCCTCAACTTATGGAATTGCCCAATATGTAGAAGTTGCAGTTGCAGGATTCTTACTTGAGAAAGAGATAAAGTATCTCCAGAAAGCTCTCGACAATCCAGAGAGACCTCTCGTTCTGATAATTGGAGGTTCAAAGGTATCTGGAAAGCTTGAGGTAATAGAAAATCTTCTGAAAATTGTCGATAAGATGCTCGTTGGTGGTGGAATGGCCTACACGTTCCTGAAAGCTGCTGGATATAACGTTGGAAAATCCCTTGTTGAAGAAGAGCTTCTTGACACTGCAAGAGAGATAATGGAAAAAGCCAATAAAAATGGTATCAAGTTTTACTTACCTGTTGACAGCAACAACGCTGATGAATTTTCTCCTACAGCCCATGCAAAATTAACAACCTACAAAGAAATTCCAGACGACATGATGGGACTCGATATTGGTCCTGCAACTGTAGAACTCTTCAAAGAAGCCCTCTCAGACGCTAAGACTATCCTCTGGAATGGTCCAATGGGAGTTTTTGAATTTGAAAAGTTTAGCTATGGAACTATGGAAGTAGGAAAAATTGTAGCTTCCCATAACGAAGCTCTGAGAATTGTTGGTGGTGGAGATAGCGTTGCAGCTATTGAAATGCTCGGTCTTGAACATCAAATAGATCACGTCTCAACCGGCGGTGGTGCGTTCCTTGAGTTTCTCGCAGGTAAGCAACTCCCCGGCGTTATGGCTCTAACAGACAAAGAGTAATTTTTTCTGTCCCCCTTAAGGGGGACTTTCCGTTTTAATAAATAATAAGATTTACTCCTCTGCTCCTCAAATAAGGAATCTCCTCCTGTTTATCCACACAATCAATCAGAAACCAATCCCTCTTTTCCGTCGAGACCAAAAGTCCCGGAACTTCAAATTTCGAACGTTCACCATCACTTCCTGGTGGCTCTACAACAACGAGATTCACCCGTTTGTGAACAACAGGAATCAACGAAAAGATTTTCTCCACATCACGAATAAAATCTCCAGAAAGCACTACAACCTTATATCCTTCAAGCTCCAGTTTTACCTTTTCTTCTGGATCAACAAAATCAAAAGCCACAAACAGATGATTTTCAGGAAATTCAACTCCTGAATCCTTGAGCACCCCTTTTTCCCCAATAACAATTCTCACCAACTCTGCAATTTTTTCAATCCCACCACCAGAGAGAATCCTTAGTTCTCCTTCCTTTCCTTCAAGTTCCTCTCCCTCTGGTTGTAAAACTTCTACACCATAGGTTTTTAATAGGTTCACAAGAACAACAGGAGTATCTCTTTTTAGGTTTATAACTATTCTGTTTCCAGTGGAAACGTTATAACTTAAATAATCATACTTATAGATTAATACATCTTTCATTCCCAGAACGAGTTCTCCATTTTTCTCAACAATTCCAAAGTTTAAGTTGATTATGTCTTCCAGTAAGTTTTTTAACTCTCCTGGCTTTATTACTCTTATTCCAATAGCTCCAAGCTCTTCCTTCAACTCCCTATTCAAGCTATCGGTGAAATCGAGAATGTACTCTTCACCGTTAATAGAAATTTTTGGATTTTTTCTAAAGTCCACTCTTCCACTCTTAAGGAATATAGCACCACTTTTATCTATTTTTCCCCCGAGCATACGGATTGCAGGTAAAAAACTCTCTATCTTCTTAGGTATTCCCTGCGAGGAATCTCTCATACCAACAGGTAGTTTGAGTTTCTGTCCCGCATAGATAAGATTGGGATTCTTTATTCTGTTTACATCCACTATAGCATCCATCATAGTTGGAGGTAATTTGAATTTCCTCATTATTCCTGAAAGGGTATCTCCATGTTTTACTTTATAAACAATAAAACTGTGATTATTTACCTCTTTTGGATCTTTGTGTTTGACAATCTTAATCTCGTAAACTTTCGAAAAAGCAGCTTCCGTCAAAAGAAAAAAAATCAAGACAAAGAGCTTAACCATCTTTTCATATCCTCTAAAGCTCTTTCTGCGAGATATTTTCTCCTTTCCTTTTTGTTTCTAATCTTTTTCTCTGGTGGCGGAAGAAGACCAAAGTTTGCATTCATCGGCTGGAAAGTTTTAGGATCAGCTGTAGTGATGTATTTTAACAGAGCTCCAATCATTGTAGTCTCTGGTGGATAAACCAACTCTTTTCCCTCATTAAGCCTTGCAGCATTCAAACCTGCAATGATTCCGGTTGCTGCTGACTCTGGATACCCTTCAACTCCCGTTATCTGTCCGGCAAAAAAGACCTTTGGGTTTTTCCTGAGCTGAAGAGTTCTTAAAAGAAGTTTAGGAGAGTTTATAAACGTATTCCTGTGAATACTTCCAAACCTTGCAAACTCAGCGTTTTCGAGTCCTGGAATCAACCTGAAAACCCTCTTCTGTTCAGGGTACTTAAGCTTTGTCTGGAATCCAACAAGGTTCAGAAGAGTTCCCTCCTTGTTCTCTTTCCTTAGTTGAACGACTGCAAATGGCCTCTTTCCTGTTCTTGGGTCTATTAGCCCCACAGGTTTTAGAGGACCAAAAAGGAGAGTCTGCTTTCCCCTCTCTGCCATTTCCTCTATCGGCATACATCCTTCAAAGTAACAGGCTCTTTCAAAATCCTTTAGAGGTACTTTCTCGGCTTCCATGAGGGCGTTATAAAACCTTTCGTATTCTTCTTCAGTCATTGGACAGTTGAGGTAGTCGTCTCCTCTTTTACCGTACCTTGAACCCCAAAAACACTTGGAGTAGTCAATTGTGTCTGCATAGACTATTGGAGAGATTGCATCGTAGAAGTGGAGTTCCTCCTCTCCAAGATAGTTTCTCAGGTATTCAGAGAACTTATTAGAAGTCAGTGGTCCCGTTGCAACGATTGTTATTCCCTCTTCTGGAAGTTCTGTTACCTCTTCTCTGATAACCTCTATGTTTGGGTGTCTCTCTATCTTTTCAGTTATGTACTCTGCAAACTTTTCTCTGTCAACAGCTAAAGCTCCTCCGGCAGGAACTTTTGTTTTCTTTGCAGCTTCAACTACTACAGAGCCAAGGAGTTCCATCTCAGCCTTTAAGAGACCTCTGGGAGTTGTTACGTCCTTCCCTCCAAGAGTATTACTACAGACAAGTTCTGCAAAAAGATCTGTCTTGTGTGCTGGAGTAAACTTTTCAGGTCTCATTTCAAAGAGTCTAACCTTATGACCTTTCTCAGCAGCTCTATAAGCAGCCTCAACTCCAGCAAGACCTGCACCGATTACGTTTATGATCTCTTTCACTTTTCCACCTTCTGAATTAAATTTCTCAATCAAATTTAGGTCAGGGAGTAAACTTTGAATAGAATTTTAAGAGATTTAGAAAAGCTAAAAACTCTTGTTTCAAATATCAGAGGGCAGGGAAAGAAAATAGTATTCACCAACGGATGTTTTGACATAATCCATGCAGGCCATGTTGACTACCTTGAAAAGACAAAATCTTTTGGAGATATTCTGATTGTTGGAATGAACAGCGACTCCTCAATAAGAAGAATAAAAGGAGAAAAAAGACCCATTGTTCCCGAAGATTACAGAGCAAGAGTCCTGATAGGCTTAAAAGCCGTTGATTACGTTTTCATCTTTGAGGACGACACACCTTACGAGGTCATCAAAGCAGTTAAACCGGACGTTTTAGTTAAAGGAGCAGACTGGCCACTGGAAAAAATCGTTGGAAGAGAGTTTGCGAAAAAAGTCGAAAGAATTCCTTTTAGATATGACATATCAACAAGCAAGATTATTGAAAAGGTAATTTCTCTCTATTCTAAATAGAAAACCGTTATTCTGATTGCGCTTTGCCTTTCCCCCCTTTATCCCATTTGCAAAGGGGGAAGCCCCCCCTTACCAATAAACTAATGACTGAATTAAGGGTTTACCTTTCTTACAAGTTTTAAGATCAATGCTTTCTGTGTATGGAGCCTGTTCTCTGCCTGATCCCAGACAATTGACCTATCACTTTCAATGATCTCGTCCGTTACCTCTTCTCCCCTATGGGCAGGAAGACAGTGCATAAAGAGAAAATCTGGTTTCGCATGTTCAACGAGTTCTCTATTTACTTGATAAGGCATAAATATTTCTTTTCTCTTATCAGCCTCTTCTTCCTGTCCCATACTTGCCCACACATCCGTGTAGATAACATCTGCATCTTTTACAGCTTCTATTGGGTCGTGGGTTACAACTATTTCAGCTCCAGTATCCTTTGCAATCTCCTTTGCCTTTTCAACGTACTCTGGAAGAGGTTCAAAACCTTCTGGGGTTGCAGCGTAAAATCTCATTCCCATATAGGCTGCACCTATCAGCCAGGAATTACACATGTTATTTCCATCACCCACATAGGCAACCTTTAAACCTCTAAGGTTTCTTCTGTACTCCCAGATCGTAAAGAGATCTGCAAGAACCTGACAGGGATGTTCTTCATCTGTAAGAGCATTGATAACCGGAATATCAGAGTACCTTGCCAGCTCCTCAACTCTCTCTTGACCGTAAGTCCTGATCACTATCAGATCAACGTATCTTGAGAGAACCCTGGCTGTGTCCTTTATGGGTTCACCCCTTCCAAGTTGAGATCCTCTTGCATCCATATAGACACCGTGACCACCAAGTTGATAAACTCCCACTTCAAAGGAAACCCTTGTCCTTGTCGATGGCTTTTCAAAAATGAGAGCTGCCGTAAAACCTTCCAGTGGTCTATAGAGCTCCCCCTTCTTCTGTTTCTCCTTCAAAAATGCACTGAGTGAAAAAATGTTTTCTATAAAAAGCCTGTCTGCATTAAGCATTGATATGAAGTCCTTCATTCTCTCTCTCCCCGCAGTTTTTCGAGAAATATTTTGTACTGATTTTGTAAAAATTTAATTTTTTCCTCGTTCTGTGCAATTTTCTCTAAGAGCTCCACCGTCTTTCTTTCCACTTTGACAATCTCTGCCTCAATCTCCTCAATCCTAAAAATTATCTGTTTTAGAAAAAAATAGAGTTTTACGGAAAACAGGAAAAGGACCAGTATGGCTATAAAAATCAATAAGAGAAGAAACTGAACCACTCTACTATCCTCCCCTTTGAGATTTTATCCTTAAAGGTTTCTCCTTCCCCTTGCGAAAGAGAACTAATTGTAACTTCCCCTGAAGGTAAAAAAACCAGAATAGATAAATATCGTTCTGAACTCTCTTTTGCTAAAAATCCTACAGCCTCTAAGCTTTTACTCGAAATGCAGAACCTCGAGTTAATCTCCGAAGAAACAACCTTACCGGGCAATATCATGTATTCCAGTTCTTTCCCAGCTGGTAGCTCTATTTCCTCTTCTCCCACTTGTATGGCATTCTTTTTAAAATCTGCACATAGCTCAATCGCCTCAGAAAAACTAAAAAGAGAACTCATTGCTGTTTTCAATCTGTTCTCAAAATTCTCTTGAGAACCACTACCAAAGTTAACAAAAGCAGGAAACGTAACTACCGCTGCCAGTGATATTATCAGGAGAACAATTACAAGCTCTAAGAGAGAAAATCCTTTCTTCATCTTACCTTCCCGCAGTTGAAAATTCCTCCCTTAAGGAATAGTTAACTATGTATCGATTTCAACACGGTTAGATGTAACTATTACCTTTCCTTCAACACAATATCTCTTGACAGGACATTCTTCCAATTTTGGTCTCTCTCCATTTTTCCTGTAGTGACACCCGTATTTACTCAGCAACCAAAGAGGTCTGAACATTTCTATGGGAACTATACCTGAATTCTTCAATCCCTCTTCCCACACTTTTATAACCCTTTTCCTTATTGTGTCATTCATTCCCTTCGAAGAATACCTCCCCGTTATACAACCTGTTGTAAAAGTTGCTCTTGCAATATGAACGTCAACCGGAATTGGAAGCTTGTGCAAGTTCCTAAATGGTAGAGCCGTTTTATCCTTTAGACTTCTTATCCAATGGGGAAAGACCTTTATTCCCGAAAGACTGGGAAAGTGTTCTTTCTTTTCTCCTGCTATAAAGTCCTTAAACATTTTCCCCACATCATAATCGTAGGTCTCAAAAAGCCGCTTTATACTTCCCCCATAGTATTCATGGAGGGCTTTTGATATTTTAAACCAGATCTCTGAATCCTTTTCTTTTTTCATAGCAAGCTTATGCTTGCTAAGAGCAGACCTTAAATTTTCCTTTCCTTGTTCCATAACTTTTTCCGGATGGAAAACCCATTTAACTTCTTCATCCTGAATGGTAAGTACGGAACTCTTCCAGAGTTTCTCGGCATTTCTCATGTAGTCAAGAGCTGTTGTCAAAGTTATAAACCTCAGGAATTCTTCCTCTGTAAGGTACTTTTTAAGGGATTCAGCCGTATCATCAGGGAGCTCTTTCCTTCCAAAGATTCCACCCTTGTTAAGGGTTTCTATTAACTCTTCTGCTACTTTACTGGCTCTCCGAGGATTTAAAACAAGATTTACTTTCATTGTTTAAAACCCTTCCAATGAAAGTATTTGAAAATTCCCCTTATCTGAGGAAAGCACAGGGGAATTTCTAATCCCCTCCTTTATCTACTCCTCGTAAGAAAAGTTCAACATCCCCCCTTCCTAAAGGGGACACTGGGTTTCCTCTGAACTTCGTATTTTCCAAAGTATTTTTCAAATAGTATCACTCTTCTAATAGATTTAGACTATTGATTATAATATCATCGGTGGTAGGTTAATATCGTTTACCATTTTCCAGTTGCTTCTGGAGGTAACTTGGGTATTTTCAACTTTTTCAGAAGAAAAAGAACAGAAGAAGAAGAATTCAGCCGGGCTGTCGAAGCTAAAGACTACGTAACGATAGTCAAAGTGGGAAAAAGCCTCCTCCAGAAAAATCCCGATTCAGTGTCCATCATTAAATCTTACAGTGATGCTCTTATAAAGCTCGGAAAAAAAGAAGAAGCAATAAATCTTCTTCTTGAATTTGCAGAAAAGAAAACAAGAGAGGAATACTACGACATCGCCATTGCCATTTTGAAAAAAACCTTGAAAGTTGATCCCCTCAACATCAAGGCTTTAAAACTTCTTGTTTCTGCTTACCACAAAAAAGAACTATTCTATGAAGCGTTTAAAACACTCGAAGAAACTTACTGGCGATTTAAAGAAGCAGGTCTGCCAACTTCCAGCATAAAAGATCTCTTAGAGAGATTTATTCAGGATCAATTTCATCCTCTTTTCTACGAAAAATTTGCCGATATTCTCAAAGTAGAGGGCTATACTGAAGAAGCATTCACAAACTATGTGCTTGCTGGAAATCTCTATGTCAATCTTCATAACTACAGAGCAGCTCTAAGAGCATTTCTCAAAGCCCGAGAGATCAAGAAAATTGAAAATCTGGATAGACAAATTGCTGACGTTATTGCTAACAGCGATAAAGGACTGGAATTTGTCCTCAAATTAATCATCGATAACAGTTCTAATTTGGATTTCCTCAAGTTCTTGGTTGATACATTTAAAGCATCCAATAAACTGGATGCCTTTAAGCAAATAGTTAAAAACGTTCCAGATCCAAAGATTAAGTATTTCCTCTACGCACTTATAGACTTTGAACAGGGCGAAGTTGAAAGTGGTTCTGAATTTATGGAAAGACTCAAAATAGTCGATAGAGAAGCCTATGACAAACTACTTTCAATAATGACATTTAGACACCCGGAATACTCGAGACTCATTACAGAAGAAGTGGAATCGGCTCAAGTTTTACCAGAACCAGAAGAAATTCTCCATGTTCTGGATCAGGCCATCGATCTATCAGATATGGTTTCTCATTATGTGGAAGAAGTAAGAGAAGACAGAAAAGCCATTGATAGGGAAATAAAACAAATTGAGACAGACGGTATTAAGTACATATCAATGGCGGAAGCCATGATTGGACTTGGCAAATTTGATAAGGCCATCGAAAATGCCAAGGAAGCACTTAAACATGAAAACTCTTTCCTAAAAGCAGCAATTCTTATTACCACCGCTCTCAGACTCGAGGGTAAATTCAAAGAAGCAATTGACTTCTTAATGGGTATTCTTAACGACAGAAAATTAACAGAAGAACAGCAAGCAAAACTTAAACAGGCACTCGGAGAAGTTTATGAAGCAATGGGAGAAAAAGAACGAGCTCTTATCTGGTACAAAGAAGCCCATAGAATTTTGAAAGACCCGGATCTTAAGGAGAAAATCAATAAACTCGAAAAGGAAAGGGTCTCTTGAAGTTAATAAGTTCTCTTTACGTTCACGTTCCTTTCTGTAAAGAAAAATGTATTTACTGTGACTTTTACTCGATTCCTGACTTTTCGCTGGTTCCAAAGTATAAGAAAGCTATCTTTGCGGAACTTTCTCTCAGAGCTCCCGAGTTTGTCCAGTTTCCAACAGTCTATTTTGGGGGAGGAACTCCTTCCAGTCTGGAACCTGATTTCTTTCAATCAATTCTTTCACGAATTGGACAGTTCTCTGAAGTTACGGCTGAGATAAATCCTGAAGATGCAAATTATGATTACCTATCTGCTCTCAAAGAAGCAGGAGTAAACAGGATAAGCCTTGGAGTTCAAAGTTTCTCAGATAGGGTTCTGGAAAGACTGGGAAGGAGACAAAAAGCAGCCGATAACATTAAAGCTATTGAAACTGCACTTTCAGTTTTCGGTAATGTCTCAATAGATATCATTTATGGAGCTCCAGAACAGACTATCCTCGAACTGGAAAAAGATCTATCAACAGCTCTTTCCTTTCCAATAAAACATATCTCCCTCTACGCTCTTACCGTCTATGAAGAAACTCCTCTATATGAACTTACAGAGAAAGGAATAGTAAAACTTCCTGAAGATAGCGCTTTAAGTGAAATGTACTACTTTATAAGGGATTTCCTGATAGATAAAGGTTTCAAACACTATGAAATCTCAAACTTTGCAGTTTCAGGTTTTGAATCAAAACACAACCTTAACTACTGGCATCTGAAAAACTACATAGGAATTGGACCCTCTGCTGCATCTTACGTTGACAGAAAATACTGGAAAAATGTCAGCAATTTGAAGGCATTCACCAGCAAACTGAACAGAAACGAGCTCCCTGAAGAAGAAGTAATTATCTATTCAGAGGAAGAGGAAAAAGAAATAAAGTTGATAATGGGGTTGAGACTAATTAACGGAGTTGATTTAAGGGAAATTGGATTGCTTGAGAAGTTCAAAAAAGCTCTTGAAAAGAGCCAGAAGCTGAAACTCCTGATAGAAGAGAACTATCTAATTTTCAGAGAACCTGTCCTAAAGCTTGGCGAAAAAGGGCTGTTTGTTTCCAATGCAGTAATATCAGAGATTATCTCGGAAATCTTTTAATTCACTCCATAATCTTTCCTTCCCTTTTTAACCTTTTAATCAGATGATCCTCCTCTCCTGCTTCTATCCATCCTTTTGCTCTTAAAACGCAGCTATCACACTTCCCACAAGGGACTTCAGTTCCCCTATAGCAGGAGATTGAGTGGGCGTAATCAGCTCCAAGGGAAAGTCCAAGTTTTATGATTTCACCCTTCGTCAGCTTTATGAGTGGAGCGTGAATTTTCCACTTTTTCCCTTCCGCGCCAAGCTTTGTTCCTCTATTTAGAGCCTCCTCCATTGCAGAGAGAAATTCTGGCCTGCAGTCAGGATAACCGCTGTAGTCAACAGCATTCCAACCGCCAACAAGGTTTGTTGTATTCCTGCTTTCAGCGTAGGCCGCCGCTATTGAAATGAATACGCCGTTTCTAAACGGAACGTAAGTAACTGGAATTCCCCTCTCCTTTATCTCCTCAAGCGAGCAGGTTTCAGGAACTTCTATACTTCTATCCGTTAAAGCAGAAGCTCCAAACTTTGAAAGGTCAACCTCAAAGAGAACGTGCTCCTTTACTCCGGCATTTTTAGCCGTTATCTTCGCCATTTCTATCTCTATTGAATGCCTCTGTCCGTAGTAGAAAGTAAGTGCATAGACTTCGTCAAAGTTCTTTTTTGCCCAGTAGAGAGCAGTTGTTGAGTCAAGCCCTCCAGAAAATATCACAACAGCAGAACTCATTAAACCTCCCGGCATTCATTTCAAAAGTTGTTAAATTCTCCTTTCGTAAGGAGAATACAGGGGGGTCAAAAATTACTGCTACAAAAATCCCCCTGACACCCTTTTTAAAGGGGGAAACTTTTAGCATTTTTTGAACAGAATCCCAATGTCCTATTTGACTGAAAAAACTTTACAAACTAAAATTACGCTGACGACTATTATAATTCATCGGGAGAGGAACCTTGACCTTTCAGGAAATTATATTCACTCTTGAAAAATACTGGGCATCAAAAGGGTGTATTATAGCTTCGAGTTACGACGTTGAGCAGGGTGCTGGAACAATGCACCCATTTACATTTTTAAAAGTTCTTGACAAAAAACCCTGGAACGTCGCCTACGTTCAGCCCTGCCGTCGTCCAGCAGACGGAAGGTACGGTGAAAACCCCAACAGGCTCCAGCACTACTTCCAGTTTCAGGTTATTTTAAAACCCTCACCGGAAAACTCTCAGGAACTCTACCTTGGAAGCCTTGAAGCTCTTGGGATAAAACTTGTTGAACACGACATAAGGTTTGTTGAGGACGACTGGGAATCTCCAACTCTTGGAGCTTGGGGGCTCGGCTGGGAAGTGTGGCTTGATGGAATGGAAATAACCCAGTTTACTTACTTTCAGCAGGCAGGTGGAATTACTTTAGACCCGGTCTCTGTAGAGATTACCTACGGCTTAGAAAGGATCGCAATGTACATTCAAGGAGTTGACAATGTCTACGATATAGTCTGGACAGAGGGCGTAAAGTACGGTGATCTCTACAAAGAAAACGAGTATCAGTGGTCTGTTTACAACTTTGAAAAGGCTGATGTTGAAATGCTCTTTCAGCTTTTCAATATGTACGAGAAAGAGTCTCTTAGGCTTGTTGAAGGAGGACTTGTCCTTCCTGCCTACGATTACTGCTTAAAGTGCTCCCATATCTTTAATCTCCTTGATGCAAGGGGTGCAATTTCAGTTGCCGAAAGGGCAGCATTCATTGGAAGAGTTAGAAAACTTGCAGGAAAGTGTGCAAGGAAGTACTTAGAACTTGAAGAGGTAGAAAGTGAAGGCGCAGAATCTACTGGTTGAAATAGGGTGTGAAGAGCTTCCCGCTTCTTTCATAGAGCCAGCTCTCAAATTCCTAAAAGAAGAAATCAGAAAACACCTTGAAAATGCTCATATCCAGGCGTCAAATATTGAAACTTTTGGGACGCCAAGGCGTCTAATTCTCCTTGTCTACGATATTCCAGAGGTTCAACCAGACAGAGAAGAACTTCTTGTTGGACCATCCGTAAAGGCTGCCTTTGACAGCGAAGGGAATCCCACAAAGGCAGCAATCGGCTTTGCAAAATCAAAGGGAGTTTCTGTAGAAGAGCTAATCAGAGTATCAAATCCCCCCGGGAAGAAGGGAGAATACGTAGCTGTCAAAAAGCTCATCAAGGGAAGACCTGCAAGGGAGATACTATCTGAAATCCTCCCTGAGCTTATCCTTTCGGTTCCCTTCAAAAAAAGTATGAGATGGGGAACTAAAAAGATCAGGTTTGGAAGACCAATCAGGTGGATTGTTGCAGTTTACGGAGAGGAAACCATTCCATTTGAAGTAGACGGGATAAAGAGCTCTAACGTTTCCTATGGACACAGATTCCTTTCTCCTGAAAGCTTTGAGGTTGAAAACGTAAACGAGTTTGTCGATGAGCTTGAAAAAAGGTTTGTCGTTGCTGACATAGAAAAGAGAAAGTCAATAATTCTGGATGTTTCTGAAACCCTTGCAAGGAATGTTGGTGGAGAGCTCCTTAAAGACGAGGAGCTCCTTGAAGAAGTTACAAACCTTGTTGAATATCCTTATCCGATCCTTGGTAGCTTTGATGAGGAGTTCTTAAAGCTTCCAAAGGAAGTACCTGTTGTCGTAATGAAGGATCATCAGAAATTCTTCTCCGTTGTTGACGAAAATGGAAACCTCAAGAACTACTTCATCGGCGTTTCAAACATAAAACCCGTTGATGAGAGCGTTATCCGTAAAGGGTATGAAAAAGTCTTAAGAGCAAGGCTTTCAGATGCACTCTTCTTCTTCAACGAAGACAGAAAGAAAAGACTCGAAGAGAGAGTTCCAGAACTAAAGGGCATTGTCTTCCACGAAAAGCTTGGAACAATGCTCGATAAGACAGAAAGGCTTGAAGAACTAGCTCCCGTGATTTCGGAACTCATCAACGGAAAAGACCTTGAAGAAAAGGCAAAAAGAGCTGCACACCTCTCAAAAGCCGACCTTTTAACAGAAATGGTAAACGAGTTTCCAGAACTCCAGGGAACGATGGGAAAGTACTACGCTCTCCTTGACGGCGAAGATGAAGAGGTGGCAGTAGCTTTGGAGGAACAATACTTCCCAAGATTCTCTGGAGACAGAGTAGCAAAAGGCAGAATTGGTATTTCTCTCTCAATTGCAGAAAAAATTGACAACCTTGTTGGATTCTTTGGAGTTGGAATAAAACCTACAGGTTCGGCCGACCCATTCTCATTAAGAAGGAATGCAATTGGGCTGATTCAAACAGTTCTTGAAAACAAAATCCATTTCAATCTTCTTCCAATTCTCCAGAAAGCAAAGGAGATTTACGTTAGATCAGGAATAGAGATTTCAGAAAACGCTCCACAAGAAGTCCTTGACTTTATAAAGGAAAGGCTTAAAGTTCTCCTCCGGGAAAAAGGCTTTAGAGCCGACACAGTTGAAGCTGTTCTCTCTGTAACCGATGACATTTATGACGCACTCCTTAGAGCTGAGGCAATTGACACTCTCAGAAAGAGTGAAGAGTTTGAGGATGTTCTTATAACTATGAGAAGAGTCGTAAATATTATCCCTGAAGGGTTTGAAGCTTCTCCATTTGAACCAGAAGGAAAGTATGAAGTTGAACTCTATGAAAAGTTCCTCTCAATAAGGGAAAAACTTTCAAGTCTTATTTCGTCCGGAAATTACAGGGAAGCACTTCTTCTCATCAAGGAACTAAAGCCTTACGTTGATGCTTTCTTTGACAACGTTATGGTAATGGATAAGGACGAAACAGTTAGAAATAGAAGGCTTAGCCTTCTTAAAACTATTGCTGATGAACTTCAAAAGCTCGCAGACTTTTCAAAAATCGGACTTTAAGGGGGCAGGAGATGTCCAAAAAGATGGTTTATTACTTCGGCGGTGGAAAAGCCGAAGGAAAAGCAGATATGAAACTTCTCCTCGGTGGCAAGGGAGCGAATCTTGCTGAAATGACAAACCTTGGTTTACCAGTACCTCCTGGAATAACAATAACAACAGAAGTTTGTAAGGAATATTTCAAAAACGACTGTCAATTCCCTGAAGGGATGTGGGAGCAGGTTCTTGAGGGGCTTGCCAAAATAGAAAAAGAGATGGGTAAAAAGTTTGGGGATAGGGAAAACCCTCTCCTCGTTTCTGTAAGGTCAGGAGCTCCCGTTTCAATGCCGGGAATGATGGACACAATCCTCAACCTTGGCCTCAACGACGAAACTGTTGAAGGCCTTGCGAAATCAACAGGAAACGAAAGGTTTGCTTGGGATTCTTACAGACGTTTCATTCAGATGTTTGGAAACGTTGTAATGGGAATCCCTCACGATAAGTTTGAAGCGCTCCTTGAGAAGAAAAAAGAGGAAGTTGGAGCAAAGGCAGACGTTGACCTAACTGCTGAAGACTTAAAAGATCTTGTAAAACAGTACAAGGAGCTCGTTAAGAAAGAGACCGGAATGGAATTTCCTCAGGATCCTTATGAACAGCTTAAAATGGCAATAAAAGCTGTATTTGACTCATGGAACAACCCAAGAGCTATCAAGTACAGGGAAATCAACAAGATCCCAGAGGACTACGGAACAGCTGTTAACATTGTTGCAATGGTCTTTGGAAATATGGGAGACACCTCTGGAACGGGAGTTGCATTCACAAGGAACCCATCTACAGGTGAGAATGTCTTTTACGGAGAATACCTGAAGAACGCGCAAGGTGAAGACGTCGTTGCTGGAATCAGGACTCCACAACCTCTCACAAAGGCTCAGAAAACATCTCCAGATCAAACATCCCTTGAAGAAGAGTTCCCTGAAGTTTACAAACAGCTTGAAGAGATCAGAGAGATACTTGAGAAGCACTACAGAGATATGCAGGATATTGAATTCACAATAGAAAACGGCAGACTCTGGATGCTTCAGACAAGGACAGGTAAGAGAACTGCCAGAGCTGCTGTCAAGATCGCAGTTGATATGGTTAAGGAAGGTCTTATCACTAAGGAAGAAGCAATATTGAGAGTTGATCCTCTCATGATCAATCAACTTCTCCACCCAATGATCGATGAGGAGGACAGGAAGAGAGCTATCGCCGAAGGAAGGCTTATAGCCAAGGGACTTCCAGCAGCTCCAGGTGCAGTTTCTGGAAAGGTTGTCTTCTCTGCTGATGAGGCTGTAGAACTTGCTGAAAAAGGAGAGAAAGTAATCCTCGTAAGACACGAAACATCTCCAGAAGATATTCACGGAATGCATGCAGCCGAAGGTATCCTTACTTCCCGCGGTGGTATGACTTCCCACGCTGCAGTCGTTGCAAGAGGAATGGGTAAAACCTGTATTGTTGGTGCCGAATCCATCCACGTTGACTACGAAAATGAGGAATTCAGAGTTGGAAACGCTGTAGTTAAGAAGGGTGATATCATAACAATCGATGGTTCAACAGGTGAGGTCTTCCACGGAGAGATTAGGACAATTCCTGCTCAGATCTCTGGCGAGTTTGAAGAGCTCATGAAGTGGGCAGACGAAATAAGAGATCTCCAGGTAAGAGTAAACGCAGACACACCAGAAGACGCAAGGCAGGGAAGGGAGTTCGGAGCAGAAGGTATAGGACTCTGTAGAACCGAACACATGTTCTTCAAGGAAGAGAGAATCCCTGTTGTTCGTGAAATGATCCTTGCAAAGACCGAAGAGGAAAGGAAGAAAGCTCTTGAGAAGCTTCTCCCAATGCAGAGAGAAGACTTCATTGCAATCTTTGAGGTAATGAACGGATTACCAGTTAACATAAGACTCCTTGACCCACCACTTCACGAGTTCCTTCCGAGGACAGAGGAAGAGTTTGAAAGAACTGCAAAGGAAATGGGACTTCCAGTTGAAGAGATCAAGAGAAGGGCTGAGGAGCTTCATGAAGTTAACCCGATGCTTGGTTTGAGGGGTTCAAGGCTTGGAATTGCATACCCAGAAATCTACGAAATGCAGGTAAGGGCAATTCTTGAAGCTGCATGCCACTGCAAGAAAAACGGCATAGAAGTCCTCCCCGAGATAATGCTTCCTCTTATTGCAGACGACAGGGAACTCTACGAACTCAAGAAACTCATAGATAATGTTGCCGCAAAAGTTTTCCTTGAAACAGGAATTGAAGTTCCATATCAAGTTGGAACAATGGTAGAAGTTCCAAGGGCAGCTCTTATTGCAAACCAGCTTGCCCATTATGCTGAGTATTTCTCCTTTGGAACAAACGACCTTACACAAATGACCTTTGGTCTCTCAAGAGACGACTCTGGTAAGTTCATTGGAAAGTATGTTGAGCTCGGAATTCTCAAAGGGGACCCATTCATGCACATAGACGAAAACGGTGTGGGTCAACTAATAAGGTTTGCAATTGAGAAAGGAAATGAGACAAGGCCCGAAATCAAGACTGGAATCTGCGGTGAGCACGGTGGAGATCCAAGGTCAATAAACTTCTTCCAGAAAATAGGAGTTAAGTACATAAGTCCATCTCCATTTAGAGTTCCAATTGCAAGACTCGCTGCTGCTCAGGCAAAGATCAGACAGATGAGGGGAGAGCTTTAAGCTAAGTTCAAGCATTTTCAAATTGAGGGGGCTCTTGCCCCCTTTTTTTATTTGACTCACACTATTTTTTACATAGAATTTGAACATAATCCAAAGATGGAGGTTAAAATGAGATTCCTCTTGGCTCTCCTCGCAACTTCTCTCCTCTTTTCCTGTTCTAACGCACAAGAAAAAGAAAAAATCGAAAACAGGAAAATGAGTGTTCAGGAAGAAGAATTGATAATCAGGGCAGTTTTAAAACCGCTCTCTGTTAGAGGAGTGGAAGTAAAAGAGGTAAAAGCGATTAAGGATTCACCTGTTGAAGGTTTAAGAATGTTTGAAGTAACCATTATTGACAAAAAAAATAACAGATTGGTGAGAAAGTATATCTGGATGTCCGAAGATGGCAAATACCTTGCATTGGATCTTTTTAAAGTTAAAAAAGAAGGAGAAGAGGTCGCCATAATTCCTCTAAAACCGAAAAAGAGTGAAGTTCCCTTAAAGCAGGATCTCTCGTGGCTGAAAGCTATAGATGAGAAACTTCAGAAAGCCAATATTCCACACGTCATAGGAAACGGGAAAAATAAGGTTTATATAATCTGGGATGTCTACTGTCCATTCTGCTATAGACATTTCAAAGAGGTTGCAGGTAAAAAAGCTCAGGAACTTGATCTCCAAATTCACATGATTCCCCTTCCAGTTCATGGAGAAAGATCCCTGAAAGGCTTTGTTTACTTCACGCAGCTTGCCAGAAATGAAGGAATGAAAAGTGCCATAGAAAAGATGTTTTCCAAAGGAAATGGAGATTTCATGAAATATGCAAGAATCTTCTCAAAGGAAGTTGACGAAAACTACAGCAAGATTCCAGAGAAAGAGAGAAAAGAGCTCGACAAATTCTACAAGGATCTTCAGAAAGAGCTCCTCTCTCACAACATCCACGCAACCCCTACAATCATCTACATTCCACCTACGGAAAAAGAAAAAGGTTATGTCTTTGTAGGATTCAAACCCTTAGAAGAGATCATAAAGCAGAAATAATGGAAAAAGGAATTAGAGTAGAAAATTTAACAATTGGATATGGAGAGCCCCTTGTTAAGGGGCTCTCATTTTACATGGCAGAAAGCGAATTCTGGATTGTTGTAGGTCCAAACGGGGTTGGAAAGAGCACGTTATTGAAAACTATCCTTGGAATAATTCCGCCATTATCCGGAAAAGTTTTTATTCACGGCATTGACTGCACAAAAGGGTGTGATGAAAAGAGATTCCTGAGTTATGTTCCTCAAATGGAAGACTACTCTCACAACTTTCCTGCAACAGCTTTAGATGTTGTCCTTTCTGGCTTTTTCCCAAGGCTTAATAGATTTCAAAAACTAACTGACAGAGAAAGAGAAGTTGCCTTCCACTGGATGAAACTGCTGGGAATTGAATCAATCGCTAATAAACAGTTCAACACCCTGTCCGGCGGTCAACAGAGGAAAACGCTTATAGCAAGAGCCCTTGTTAGCAATCCCCACTACATTTTTCTGGATGAACCAACAACAGGTGTTGATCTGAAAAGCAGTAAAAGGATTTTAAAAATCATTCATAAACTCAACAAGGAAAAGAGATTTGGAATACTTATGGTTACTCATGATATAAACTTTGTCTGGGAATATATAGAAAAGGTAATACTCATAGGTTACAACGAATACTTCATAGGAAACAAAGAGGAAATTCTTAACGAAAAACTCCTTTCAAGAATTTATGAAGTTGACGTAAAGATTGCTGAAACCGAGTATGGTCCTATTTTCTTAGTTGGAGATAAACACCTATAACTTGGATGCTAAAATTCCCCAACCCTTTTAAAAAGAGGAAGTCTAAATTTTCCCCTTTGCAAAAAGGATATAGGGGGTTAAGTTATAATTTCTATTCAAATTAAATCCCTTCAAAGGAGTAAAAGAGATGGGAATGACAATTACTCAGAAGATACTTGCTGACCACGCTGGGAAGAAAGAGGTCTATCCTGGCGAACTGATAATGTGCAAAGTTGACATTGCCCTTGCAAACGACGTTACAGCTCCAATTGCAATAAAGCAGATTAAAGCCCTCGGCGCTAAAACCGTATGGGACAGAGAGAGAATTGCCCTCGTTCCAGACCACTTTGTCCCTGCGAAGGACATAAAGGCTGCCGAACAGGTAAAAATGATGAGAGATTTTGCAAGGGAGTTCAACATTAAACACTTCTGGTCTGAAGGAAGGGTTGGAATCGAGCACGCCCTCCTTCCAGAGCAGGGTGTTGTTGGTCCTGGAGACGTAGTAATAGGTGCTGACTCCCACACCTGTACTTACGGAGCTCTTGGAGCTTTCTCAACAGGAGTCGGTTCCACAGACATGGCTTATGCATGGCTCACAGGAGAAGTCTGGTTCAAAGTTCCTGAACAGATGAAGTTCATCTACTACGGAAAACGCCAGAAGTGGGTAAGTGGTAAGGATCTTATCCTCTACGTAATTGGAATGATCGGCGTTGATGGAGCTCTCTATAAGACAATGGAACACACTGGAGAAGCCATCAGAGATCTTCCAATGGATGACAGATTCACAATCTGTAACATGGCAATTGAAGCTGGAGCGAAGAACGGAATCATCGAACCAGACGAAAAAACTCTCGAATACGTTAAAGGTAGAGCAGAAAGACCTTACAAGCTTTACAAGTCCGATCCAGATGCTGAATACTCAGAAGTCTATGAAATAGATGTTTCAAAGATAGAACCTCAGGTTGCATTCCCATACCTTCCATCAAATACAAGACCTGTTACAGAAGCAACACATGTAACAATCGATCAAGTTGTCATCGGTTCCTGTACAAACGGAAGGATTAGCGACCTCAGAGTTGCTGCTCAAATACTCAAAGGTAAAAAGGTCAATCCAAACGTAAGATGTATCGTTATTCCTGCAACTCAGGAAATTTACAGACAAGCTATGAAGGAAGGACTTATAGACATATTCATAGAGGCTGAATGTGTCGTTTCAACACCAACTTGTGGTCCATGTCTTGGTGGACACATGGGAATCCTTGCTAAAGGCGAAAGGGCTATTGCGACAACCAACAGAAACTTCGTCGGAAGAATGGGGCACCCTGAAAGTGAAGTCTATCTTTCATCTCCAGCAGTTGCTGCCGCTTCTGCCGTTCTCGGTAGAATCGCCCATCCTGATGAAGTCGTTGGATCTGAAAGCTAAGCGAATTTTCCATTTTCCGGTGTCAGACTCTATGTCTGGCACCATTTACTAAATCAATACTTTCTGGAGAAAAAACTTGGATCTTTTCGAAATAAGAAACTGGTTTGCCCACAATCTCTGCGATTATCTGAGAGAAAAAGAAAATGAAGATTTAGAAAAACTATTGACTGTAATAGAGGTTATTGAAAAAGAAAATGCTGAAACTGAAGAAAGAATTGGAAAAGTAATCGTTTCTGAATTCCCACTAATAAAGAAAAAAAATAATAAGCTAAGCCTGAACAGAGAAGAATTAGACCCATTTACTGAAGAATATCTCAAAGAAAAAGCAACCACTTACAGAGAATTCCTCCAGTCCCTTGAAGAGTTTGAACCGGTAGGTAATGACATAGAAAAAAATATTCAGATGGCGAGGAAACTCTTTAAGGCAAAACTCTACTTTGAAGTTCACGAACTCCTTGAAGAGCTCTGGATGGGAGAATTCGGAAAGTACAGGGAATTTCTTCAAGCCTTAATACAACTTGGGGTGGCTTATTACCATCTAACAAACTACAACCTTAGGGGATTTGAACTCCTCTTGAAAAATGCGAGAGAACTGCTTGAACCTTACTCAGGAGAAATTCACGGAGTGAATGTTAATCGACTGAAAAAAGAACTTGAAAATATAGATCCAGATAAGATTATAGAGTTTTGATAAAATAAAAACCTATAACTAATCCAAAGAGTGGAGGGAAATATGAAAAGCTTTAACGACGGTCTTGCAAAAGGTCTCGGGATAGGAGCTACAGTTGTCGGACTCATGATGATGACAATGTTTTCCCTTTTGCCACTTGGTATTTTCTCTCAGGTACTTGATCTTGAACACTACATGGGACTGAAAATAAGCCTCGCTGCCATTTTTGCTCTCATCACATTTTCATTCTACGTAAAGTATGTTAAGAGCATGAAACTTCCACCAATTGTCTGGGGATTTGGAACAATGATATCCCTCCTCATGTCAGGAGTTCTCTTCTTCGTTACAGTCGATGTCGTCCTGAAAATCATCGGCCTGGAGTAAGATGGATTTAAGGCAGTTAGAAGTATTCACAAAAGTTTTTGAACTTAAAAGTTTCTCTAAGGCTGCTGAAAAACTCAGCATATCCCAGCCAACAGTTAGTGCTCATATTCAGAATTTAGAAGATGAATTGGGATTACGACTTTTTGACAGGGTTGGAAGGAAGGTAGTTCCAACCCATGAAGCTAAAATACTGTATAGACACGCTGTAGAACTCTTAAAAAAGAAAGAAGAAGCACTTTCAGAACTCCTTTCAGTTACAAAGAAATCTAAGGGAACTCTAAGAATTGCAGCAAGCAATATACCTGGAGACTACCTGATACCCCACATACTTCCAAAGCTGAAACACATAATGCCTGAAGTCATAATCCAGGTTGAAATCCTTGACTCAAAAAAGGTCGTTAAGCAACTAAAAGAAGCCATACCGGAATACGACATCGGATTTGTTGGTTCGAAGATTGGCGACCAGAAGTTAGAGTACAAAAAAATTCTGGATGATGAAATAGTTTTGATAGCTCCCCCATACTATCGGTCAGAAACCATAAAAATTAAAGAAATAACAAAATTTCCCCTTATCTTCAGAGAGGAAGATTCAGGAACAAGGTTAACCGTCGAAAAAGCTTTAGAAGCAAAAGGCATTAATCCTATTTTTCTCAACGTTGTTGCATTCTTGGGAAGCAACACAGCTATAAAAGAAGCTGTAAAGAAAGGCGTTGGCTTTGGTCTTGTATCAAAATACTCCATTCAGAGAGAACTTGAATGCAACAAGTTGAAAACAATAAAAATAGAAGGTCTTTCCATAAAAAGAAGCTTCTACGCAGTCAGGAGAAAGGATATTACCCCCATACCTGCTGCAAGAACACTCTGGGATAACCTTGAGAAATTCTTCAACTCTGTAAATACCTAATTTTGTTAATGGCATCTCTGTAGATTGGCTGATCAATGAACTTTCTTCTGTAAGTTATCCCTCCTTTTCCTTCTTTAAGTGCTTCTTCATAAAGCTTCACAATCTCCTTAGCTTCCTCTATCTCCTCTAAGGAAGGGGAGAAAACTTCATTAGCTATCCCTACCTGCTTAACCGAAATACACATTTTTCCATCAAATCCAAGTTCTTTCTCTCTTTCTGCCTCTTTCCTGAAACCTTCCAGATCCTCGTAATCCTGATAAGCTGGGGCAATCGGTGAAACGTTATGAGCTCTACAGGTAAGAACAAACTTTTCTCTAATGTAGTCTGCAAATCTTGACGTTTTTAAAAGCTTCTGGGAAAGCTTTAGGTCTGCAAAAAGATCAAGTATTCCAAGGTATGCAGCATTAACTCTCTTAGAAGCTCTTAAAATCTCTCCTAAATTCTCAATTGCTCTTCCAGTTTCAATCGAAAGTTGTAATTTTATAGTTCCCTCCTCTAATCCTTTCGATAGTTCAAAAGCTTTTAAAATTCCCTCAAGTACAACGATGTCTTCTGCTGTTTCTACCTTACTAAGGCGAATAGCATGGGGAATAACTGAAAGGAGCTTAGTTATATCTTCCCAAAAATATTGTGAATCAAGAGGATTAACTCTTATAACAATCTCTTTTGAACCATCAAAAGAGGTGTTAGTTAGAAACTTCCTCAAAAATAATCTGGCAAAAGGCTTATTCTTATCTGAAACTCCATCTTCTACGTTAAAAATAATAATATCGGCATCCCTACTAAAAACCTTTCTCAAGTGTTTAATTCTATCTCCAGAAACTATAAGTGCAGACCTTCTGAAAGGCTTTTCAAAAAATTTTCTTTCCTGAAGATTTTCAGGATATCTTTCCAATTCTTCAACTTTCAACTCATCTGCTAAAACCTTTTCACCCAATTCAAAAAGCTCTTCCACTACTTTCCTCCAGATTCACACAGTCAGAAATAACGGGGCAAAAGCCCCGTGAAATTTTACTTGAAAGTTAAATTAACACCAGCAAAGAATGCTCTTCCCATTGTGTTGTAGCCGTAGGCAAGCTCGTAATCTTTATCTGTCAGGTTAATGCCTTTAAGGTAGAAGTTAACCCTGTCGTTAAGCTGGTAAGAGGCGTAACAGTTGTAGGTGGTGAAAGATGGAAGAGTAACGTTTTCCCACTGAAAAATCTGGTTATAGTAGCCGTCTTTTCTGGAACTATAATGTTCTACCCAAAAAGAAAACTTTGCTTTATTCTTAGATAAATTAAGACCAACAGTATAACTATTTTCTGGTCTTCTAAGAACAAAGTTTTCATCTCCTCTTGCTGAAAGATGTGTATAACTTCCTGTTAAAGTCAAGAAGTTTAAAGGCTTCCACGAAAGTTTTGTTTCTGTACCTTCTGTTTTACCAGAAGCATTGATAAACTTAAAGTTTGTATAATCCCAAACAACACTTGAAAAAATATTATTTTTGAAATAAGAAATAGATAAATCTAAGTTATAAGGCAGTTTTTGATGTAAACCAACAATCCATCCTTCAGATTCGTCAGGAACCAAAGAAAGATTTCCAAACAAAGTATTGTACATTTGATAAAGTGTTGGAGCCTTAAAACCAGTTCCGTATTGTCCTTTAAAAGTAGTGCTTGTAGGTAGGAATGTATAGGCAGTAGAAATTTTGTATGTAGTTTTATTTCCAAATTTGCTATGAAAATCTCTCCTCAAAGCTATCGTTGTATGTATTCCGTAATAGTCAGAATGAATTTCTCCAAATATAGATTTAGCATGGACGGAAGGACTACCAGTGAAAGGTATTTCAGCCTTTTCTTGTTTATAACTTACACCACTAGTTAAAAAAAGTTTCTGGTTTACATAGTAAGTGGGCTGTAAGGTGAAATATCTTGTAATTCCCACATAACTGCCATAACTATATTCTCTATTTTCTTTGTTATTCCCGAACTTCGTGGAGAGCACAAGATTATCGCCTAAGATAGCATCAACGTTAAGATTGGTAAAGAAGTTGTCATAAGTTGTATACGTATTCTCATCGAGAGCTCCATTGTCATACTCTACTTTCCCTCCCTTAACTTTGAAATTACCGCTAATCTTCAAATAATCAGTAAGATTCCAGCCGTAGCTTATCCAACCTGTTCTATAGTTATATCCATCGTTATCAGCTTCATAACGAGAAGTATTTTTCTCATTAGTAGCGCTAAAGCCGTTGGTTTTGAAATTCTCAAAAGCAAAAGAGAAATAACCATCCTTTAACTTGAGTGCAGAATAAATGTTTTCCTTAAAGGTTTTATACTTTCCACCTTCAAATCCAAACTTAAATTCATTTTCCTTAGGTTTTTTAGTAATAATGTTAATTACACCAGCAATTGCCTCAGAACCGTAAAGAGCTCCTTGAGCTCCTTTAAGAACTTCTATTCTCTCAACATTGTCTAAGTCTATATAAGCGAAATTCGCCTGAGTATCCATTAAACTTGGATCATTTATTGGTACCCCATCAATCATAACCATAATGTGCTTTGTCGGAAGCCCTAGCATGTAAACGCTATATGGAGATTGTCCTGGTCCACCTGCCGGGCTAACATGCACCCCCGCAACATACTTCAAAACATCTGCAATGCTTGTAAATCCATACTTTTTAATTTCTTCCTGAGTAATGATATCTACGTCATCACCAACATGCTCCACAGGAACTTCTACCCTTGTAGCCGTTACCTGTACTTCTGGTACTTCCTCAGCAGAAGCTCCAGAAACCAGAAGCAGAGAAAGCACAAGCAGCTTTTTTCTCACCCTTTACCTCCTGTGTATGGTTTTATGAAAATTTCATTTTGAGATTTCAGAATCCTTAGCTTTGTGTCAAAGAGAAGTTCAACATTCTCAAGAAACTCCTCCTTTCCACCAGAAAAGAAAAGCCTTCCGTTTTTCAAACCTATAAATCGATCTGCAACATCAAGGAGGAAGTTGAGATCATGAGCGGTAATAATCACAATCTTCTTTCTCTCTTTTAGCTCCTTTAGTATCTCTGCCAAAAATGGAAGAACCTCAACATCTAAGAAAGCTCCAGGTTCATCAAATAGATAAACGTCAGGATCGATAAGAAGAAGCCTTGCTATGAGAACCTTTACTCTCTCTCCACCGCTGAGGGTAGAGAAAATTCGATCTTTCAGATGGGAGATATTCAGTTTTTTTAGATAAGTCTCAACCTTTTCAATATCCTCATCAGCCAAAGAAGGAAAAAATCCTTTTAATGGAACCAATGAAGATAGTAAAAATTCAAAAACTGTATAAGGAAAAGAAATTTCCAGTATCTGTGGAAGATAGTTGACTTTTAAAACCCTTTTCCTGATGGACAACTTTTTCAGATCTTCACCATCAAGAAGCACAAAACCAGAATAGTTCAAAAATCCACCAATACACTTGAGAAGTGTTGTTTTTCCAGAACCGTTTTTACCTGCAAGACCTATAACCGATCCTCTCTCTACTCTAAAAGAAATATCCTTTAGAATTTCTCTATAAAAAAGATTCTTAGCCTCTAACAATGGAATACCTCCAGACAATATAAAGAAAAGTTGGAACGCCAATAATGGAGGTAATTACCCCAACAGGCAGAACTATCGGTGAAAGAACGTTCTTCGCCAATCCTTGAGAAAAAACAAGAATGCTTCCTCCAAGGATAAAGGAAAGAGGCAAAAGCTCCCTCTGGATTCTAAATCCCAGAAACCTGACAGCATGAGGAATTACAATTCCAACAAAACCGATTATTCCTGTTTTCGCGACAAACACAGAAACGAAAGCAGAAATGACCAAAATGTAGAGAATCTTTTCCCTTTCGTGAGAAATACCAGAAAAATAGGAAAGCTCATCCCCAAGACTTAAGGCATCAAGCCGGAAAGCAACTGGCAGGAAGATTAGAAGGGAAAGAAGAGCAATCAATAGATACCCAAAAGCTTCTCTAATATCAAGAGAGGGAATGTAACCAAGAGAAAAAAAGAGAGCATCCTGAACAGAATAGAACGGAATCACTGCAAAGAAGAAAAGTATAAGTGCCGAAAAAAAAGCGTTGATTCCCACTCCAAAAAGGAGAATCTTAAGGTTCTCTTTCAAGAAAAGAGCCGCTATAAAGATGAGCAGAACCGTGAAAAGCCCTCCAATCAAAGCTCCGAACTCAATACTTATTCCTTTCCAAGCTCCAATTGTTGCACCGAGAGCCCCCCCAGCAGAAACCCCGAGGATATAGGGATCTGCCAGAGGGTTTCGGAAGACTCCCTGGAAAACCCCCCCTCCCACTCCAAGGAGCCCTCCAACGGCAAAGGATAAAAGAAGTTCTGGAAGTCTTATATCAAGCAAAATCGTTCTGTTAAATTCTGGAAGTTCCCAGAAAAGAGAAAAGAAAAAACTCCCCAAGACAACGATTATGACAATCATCCATTTAACTATTTTCTGCAAACCTTATCCTCCACTTCTCTGAGACCGATCAGAATTCTGGGACCTGGATGAAGCAGATTATCAGGCGTAACAGAAACATTCTTTATAGAAAACTTCTTTAGAAATTCCCGTGCACCTTTAAGTTTTTCTCCCTTAAGAGATAAAATCGCCAGATCAGGCTTATTCATAACAACAAACTCATTTGATATAACCCCAAACGAGACATCAGGAATGACATTTGCTCCACTCAGGCTGAAAGCCTCTCCAATAAAACTTTTACTACCAGCTACATAAAGCGGCTGGTAGGAAATAATTACAAGTAGTCTTTTTCCATCCAGACAAAATGAAAGCTTCTTTGCTTCACGCTTTAAAGCAATTTCAAACTCTTTTTTCTTCTCTTCTCCATTACTGGAAAGAAGATCACCGATGACTCTTATGGCATTTTCAACATCCTCTAAGGAAACAAACCTTAAAACGCGAACTTTAATTCCAAGATTTTTCAGTTTCTTAAGAACTTTTTCAGGAGTAAGGTTTGAAGCTATTACAAGATCAGGATGAAGAGAGTAAATTTTTTCTAAGTCGGGATTTACAATACCCCCAACCTTTATTTTCTTTCTGACATCTTCAGGATGATCACAGAAAACGGTAACGCCTATTAACTTATCACCAGCCCCAACATAATAGATAATCTCTGTTATTGCTGGAGATAGAGAAACGACCCTATCGTAAGAGTAAGCCGGTAAAAAAGTAAAAAGAATCCCTACAATAACAAAGAAAACTCTCACTCTTCCTCCTTGCCCTGAACCCCCGCAGGGCAAAAGACATTCTCGCGCAGGCCGGTCTCCCGGCTCACAGGGTTAAACAGGCTTTAACCTTCCCAGAGAGGGAGCTCTCACCCACACTCTCCAGTGGTTAAAGCCCATTATTTGTTCCCTGCTCACGGTTGCGGGGACAGCGCCGGACTTTCACCGGACTTCCCGTTCACCTGCGCAAGGGAGATTATACTAATTTACAGGTCTTTTCAGGTAAAATAACATTTACTTTAAATCTATGTTCTTGGAGAGAGCAGAAAATGTCAAAATTTCAATTTGCAAGGATAGATAGACTTCCTCCATACGTTTTTGCTGTTGTAAACGATCTCAAGACAAAGATGAGACGTGCAGGAGAAGATATAGTTGACCTTGGAATGGGGAACCCTGATCTTCCCACACCCCAGCACATAGTTGATAAACTCTGTGAAGCTGCTCAAAATCCTAAGAACCACAGGTACTCTCAGACCAAAGGACTCTACAAGCTAAGGGAAGCTCTATCACTCTGGTATAAGAGAAAGTACAACGTTGATCTTGACCCAGAAACAGAGGTTATAACAACTATCGGTTCAAAAGAAGGGCTTGCTCACCTTGCCCTTACTCTTATAAATCCCGGAGACGTTGCGATTGTTCCAAGTCCCGCTTATCCTATTCATCCCTATTCGATAATCATCGCAGGCGGAGACGTTAGATCTGTTCCTCTGATTCCAGGAGAGGAAGATGGATTCCTCGACTCCATCATCAAAGCCTACAAAGAAAGCTGGCCAAGACCAAAGCTTTTAATCCTCAACTTCCCTCACAATCCAACAACTGCCTGTGTTGACCTCTCTTTTTTTGAAAAAATCGTTGACTTTGCGAGAGACAACAACCTGATTGTCATTCAGGATTTAGCTTACGCTGAAATAGCTTTCGACGAATACGTTCCTCCAAGCATCCTCCAGGTAAAAGGTGCAAAAGAGGTTGCAGTTGAGTTCTACTCTCTCTCAAAGACCTATTCGATGGCAGGCTGGAGGGTCGGATTTGCGGCAGGGAACAAAGAAATAATCCACGCCCTCTACAGGATGAAAAGCTACCTCGACTACGGAATGTTCCAGCCAATTCAGATAGCTGCAATCATTGCTCTGAAAGGGGATCAGTCCTGTGTTGAGGAGTACAGAAAGATTTACGAGAAAAGAAGGGATGTCCTTGTTGAAGGTTTAAATAGAATCGGCTGGAAGGTGGAAAAACCAAAAGCCACAATGTTTGTCTGGGCTGAAATTCCTAAGGAATTCCAATCCATGGGCTCCTTGGAATTTGCAAAGATGCTCCTTTTGGATGGTAAAGTTGCCGTCTCCCCAGGAATAGGATTTGGAGAGTACGGAGATAAGTATGTAAGATTTGCCCTTGTTGAGAACGAACTCCGAATCAAACAAGCTGTCAGAGGAATAAAGAGAGCCTTCGAGAAATACGGACTGAGGAAGATAAACGTTTAAGAGGAGAGAATGGATAGTCTAAAAGTTGGAATAATCGGCTGTGGAACGGTCGGTGGAGGCGTTGTAAAGCTCCTAATAGAGAATAAAGAGATCATCGCGGAAAGAATCGGCAAAAGAATCGACATCGCTTTTGTTGCAGATAAAGATGTTGAAAAGGTTAAAAAACTCGGCGTTCCTGAAGAAAAGATAGTTGACGACGGATTTAAAGCACTTGAAAGAGAATGTGACGTTGTTGTTGAACTGATTGGTGGAACGACAATTGCAAAGGAGATAATCCTCTCAGCCATAGAGAAAGGAAGAGACGTCGTAACTGCAAACAAGGCTCTCCTTGCGGATTACGGTGAGGAACTGTTTAAAAAAGCAAGGGAAAAAGGAGTCTCTTTAAAATTTGAGGCAAGCGTTGGAGGTGGAATACCTGTCATAAAGGCCCTAAGAGAGGGACTTGCAGGAAACAAAATTGAAAGGATTTACGGAATCATAAACGGAACGGCAAACTACATCCTCACTGAGATGACAGAAAAAGGAATAACCTTTGATGAAGCTCTAAGGAAAGCACAGGAACTAGGATACGCTGAAGCAGACCCGACACTTGACGTAGAAGGGTACGACGCTGCTCACAAGATAGCAGTTCTCAGCACACTCTCGTTCTGCAAATGGGTAAAGACTGAAAATGTTTATGTTAGAGGAATCAAAGACATTACACCCCTTGATATAGAGCTCGCCCGTGAATTTGGCTATAAAGTAAAGCTTCTTGCAATTTCAAAGCTCGTCGATGAAGAGTTAGAAGTTAGAGTCCATCCAACAATGATTCCAGAAAACCACATCCTCTCAAACGTTAACGGCGTTTTCAATGCCTGTCTGATAGAGGGAGACTTCGTTGGAGATACTCTCTACTACGGAAAAGGAGCAGGCGAAAAACCAACCGCAAGTGCCGTTGTCAGTGACATCATCGATATTGCAATTGGGAATAGGTATTCAGTTCCAGAATGTCTGTTCAAAGATGAGGAAAAGCTAAAAATAAAAGCTCCAGAGGAATTCATCTCCAGTTTTTACCTAAGATTTACAGCAGTAGATAAGCCGGGTGTTCTTGCGAAAATTTCAAAAATTCTTGCAGATTACGGAATAAGCATAAAGATGGCTCTCCAAAAGAGCATCGATATCAATGGTGGTGTTCCAGTTGTAATGACAACACATCCAGCCTGTAAGAGCAAAATCCTGAAGGCAATTGAGGAAATAGACAGGTTAGACGTTATTCTCAGTCCAACATTTGTCTGCATGATTGAGGAGTTGTAGAGATGATTATTGTAGCCCTTGATTTTGACTCTAAGGAAAAAGCACTTTCATTGATTGACAGGATAAAAGGGAAGATAAACCACTTTAAAGTGGGATTGGAGCTCTTTTCAAGGTGCGGAATAGAGATAGTAAAAGAGATTTCAGATAAAAACTGCAAGGTTTTCCTCGATCTCAAATACCACGACATACCAAATACAGTGAAATCTGCCGCTAAAGTGGCAGTTGAAGCCGGTGTCTGGATGTACAACATCCACGCTCTTGGCGGTTTTGAGTTTATGAAATCGGTAGCTGAGTTCAACAAAGAATATGCTCAAAAAATTGGAGTTGAAAGACCGCTTCTCATTGCTGTTACAATCCTTACAAGCATGGGAAATGAGGATTTAAAACAAATCGGAATTAATACAGATGTTGAAACAGAAGTCCTGAAACTTGCAGAGCTGGCAAAAAGGGCGGGACTTGACGGTATCGTCTGCTCAGCAAAAGAAGTGAAGAAAATAAAAGAGAACCTCGGAGAGGACTTTTTAACCGTTACTCCTGGAATCAGACCGGCCTGGGCATCAAAGGATGACCAGAAGAGAATCGTAACACCAGCAGATGCTGTGAAACTGGGAACTGATTACATGGTTATTGGAAGACCAATAACAAGAACGGAAGACCCAAAAGAAGCAGCAAGGAGAATAACTGAAGAGATTCAGACTGCCCAAGAAAAGTTTTAAGCTCTACAAGGTGGTGTATTCAAAAGACGCTTTTTACCCCCCCTTACAAAGGGGGGAACAATTTAAGAAGAATACAAAAGACTAATACCTGATTGATAGGAATGAAGCTAAGTTATTGGCGGGATAAATCTATTTCCTCTCCTATAACACAGTACCTCTTGCCGCCTAATCTTCCAACAATCCCTTTTTGAGTTTCAAGAATTTCAGGATCATAGTGAATTGCGACAACCTCGCCAATGACCAAATCCATTGGAGTATCGCCAATTTCAACGATTTCCTTCAGCTTACATTCAAGGGCTGCTGGAACACCTTTTACCCTTGGAGGTTTAACCATCAAGGAGGGTTCAAGAGCTATCCCAATCTTTTCGGCTTCACTCTCTTCAGGTGGGAAGTCGTTCCCTGTCTCCACCATTTTATTGAGAAAATCTTCACTGACAACGTTTATTACAAACTCTCCTGTTTCTCTGATGTTCCTTCCGGTGTCCTTTTGGGTTCCATCTTTTCTCTTTCCGATGGAGACAACAACTATAGGAGGCTTCGTTGTCACTGCATTATAGAAGGAAAAGGGAGCCAGATTAACGACTCCCTCATTTGAAACGGTTGTAATCCAGGCTATGGGTCTTGGAACAACTGTATTGAAAATCAACTTGCTAATCAGCTTCTGGTCAGTTTCCCCAACCTTTGCTGTTTTCATTAGCCGTTAAACTCCTCCTTGTTGAGAAGTTTCACTGTAAAGGTGAGAGCTTTTCCGGCAAGAGGATGGTTGTGATCTATTGTCACTGTCTCATCGTTAAAGTCAAGAACTGTAACCATTATTGTCTGTCCATCTGGAGTTTGACCGTAAAGAACTCCTCCTTTTTGGAGCTCCACTCCCTGAAAGTACTGTCTTGGTAAGGTTTCTATAAGCTCTTCCCTTCTTTCTCCGTAAGCCTCTCCGGGAGAAAGTGTAAAGGTTTTCTCCTCACCAACTGCCATTGAGGAAACTTCCCTTTCAAAGCCTGGAATTACCTCGTTTCTTCCTGACACGAATCTGAAAGGTTCCCTTCCCTCACTCGTGTCAATAACTCTTCCTTCTGAGTCTCTGAGTGTGTACTCAATGGTGTAGATGTAGTTCATGCCTTCTCCTTAAAATTTTTAACCACTATACTACAGATTTTGATAAGTTTCCATAGCTGCGGAAACCGAATCACCAAACTTAAAGTTTCTATATCCAAGCTCATAAAGTGCAAACTCAACAACTTCAAGGCCTGTCAGGATGTCAAGTATATCAACGTATCCCATGTGGGAAAGTCTAAAGATTTTCCCTTTCAGATGTTCCTGACCGCCGGCAATTGTGATTCCGTATTTCTCCCTTGCGATTTTCACGACGTCCTGGCCGTTGATTCCTTCCGGCGAAAGAACTGCTGTAACACCGTTTGCAGGTTTTTCAGAGAGGAGCTCAAGTCCAAGAGCCTTAACTCCAGCCCTTGTTGCCTCTGCAAGCCTTTCGTGTCTCTTTGCAACGTTTTCAAGTCCTTCCTCTTCAATCATCTTGAGAGCTTCATTGAGGGCAACAACAAGGTTTACACCTGTGGTGTAAGCTGTCTGTCCCTTTTGCTGATTCTTAAGCTCCTTCTTTAAGTTGAAGTAGTAACTTCTTGATTCTACCTCCGACAGTCTTTGCTGTGCCTTTTCATTCAGAGAGATAACAGCAAGCCCTGGAGGTGTCATCAAAGCCTTCTGTGAACCGGTTATTCCAACATCAATTCCCCATTCATCCGTTGGTATATCATAGACTCCGTAAGCTGTTATTCCGTCCGCTATAAGAAGCACATCGGGGTAGCTCTTAAGGAGCTCTCCAATGCCTTTGACATCATGAATTGTTCCTGTGGAAGTTTCACAGATCTGAACGAGAACACCCTTAACGTCTGGGTTTGTTTTTAAAGCTTCTTCAATATCCTCGAGTCTAACGCTTTTTCCCCACTCAACTTCAATAACAATCGGTTTCACTCCAAAAGTCTCACAGAGCTCCTTCCATCTCTCTCCAAACTTACCACCAACAACTACAACTGCACTATCCCCAGGATTGAAAAGGTTTGAAACAGCAGCTTCCATCGCTCCTGTTCCAGAAGAAGTGAGAATAAGAACCTCTCCTTGCGTCCTGAAAAGTCTTTTAAGCCTTTCCTTAGCTTCAAGGAAAATTTCCTTAAACTCAGGAGAGCGGTGGTAGAGTGTGGATTTCCCCAGAGCTTCAAGAACTCTCTCTGGTACCATTGTTGGTCCCGGTGTTAAAAGCCTTTGCTTTATCGGTCTCAAGGTCAACCTCCTATTCCGTAATTTTTCTACCTTAACCCAACTTGCTACCCATTCTTCCCTAATTACCCTCCCTTGATGGGAGGGAACTAAAGGTAGCAAGTTAAGTTATTTTAATAAACCCCCTTAGCAAGGAAAAAAGTTGAACTTTCCCTTTTCTAAGGAGGGTTAGAGGAATCCAATTGCTATCCAAGAACTTTTAAAAACTTCATGACTATCGTCTTCTCTCCGTAGTTCGCAAAGAATGCCGTTACCTTTGCGTTTTCTCCAGCTCCTTCTATTCGTCTTACAACTCCCTTTCCAAACTTCTTGTGAAAGACAAGACGTGGTCTTTTCTCCTTTTGAACATTTTTTACTGAAATCTCTTTAGTAACTGCAGGTTGTGATTCCCTCTTCTTTACCTCCTTAATTAAATAAGGAGGAATCTCTTCAAGAAATCTTGATTTCCTTGTATCCCTGTAACTTCCAAAGGTTCTTCTTCTCTTGGCGTAAGAAAGAGCAAGTAGTCTTTTAGCCCTCGTTATTGCAACGTAGAAGAGCCTTCTCTCTTCCTCTATTCCTTCTTTTGTATCAAGGCTCTTTATATGAGGGAAAAGTCCCTCCTCAAGCCCTGTAATGAAGACAACGGGAAACTCCAGCCCCTTTGATGCATGGACTGTCATGAGAGTAACCTTTTCTTCCTCCTCTATCTCGTCCTGATCTGAAGAAAGAGTGATAGTGCTCAAAAACTCTAAGTAGAGATCCTCTCCTTCCAGTTTCTCCCTCTCTGAAAACTCCTGAACTGTGTTACCAAGCTCTTTTGTGTTCTCCAGCCTCGATTCCCAGTCCTCTGGATTTTCCTTCCTCAGATACTCCTCATATCCTGTTGAAACAACAATAAACCTTATCAGATCGTAGGGTTTGAGCCGATGGAGTTTTTCCCTGATTTCTTCAATTGTCCCTATTAAGTCTTCAACAGCTCTTTTCTGCTTCTCCATCTTCAGTTGAGAAGAAAGAATCTTCAGAGCTCCAATGTTGGAGCTCTCCTTTTCAAGAATCTCCTTCAACTTTTTTTCTACAGCAGAACCAAGCCCTCTCTTTGGAACGTTCAGAATTCTCAAAAGGGAAATGGTATCTTTTTCAAAAAGAGCCACTCTCAGGTAAGCTATAATGTCTTTAATTTCCTTCCTTTCGTAAAACTTCAACCCTCCAACGATCTGATAGGATATACCCTCTTTCCGTAAAGCATCCTCAATAACTCTCGATTGAGAGTTTGTTCTGTAAAAAACAGCAATTTCAGACGGTTTAACTCCTTTTTTTAAAAACTGTTTAACCGTCTTTGAGACAAAGTTTGCTTCATCTATGTCGCTTTCAGTAGCATAAAGTCTTATTGGCTCTCCCGCAGGATTATCTGTATAGAGCTTTTTCCCTTTCCTAAGTTTATTGTTTTCAATAACTGCATTTGCAGCGTCAAGAATCACCTTCGTACAGCGGTAGTTCCTCTCAAGTTTTATTATCTTTGCATTTGGAAAATCCTTTTCAAAGGAAAGAATGTTATCTATATTCGCCCCTCGCCACGTGTAGATACACTGATCCTCATCTCCCACAACACAGATGTTCCCTTTCTCCTTTGTCAGAACTCTTGCGATTTCATACTGAACCCTGTTTGTATCCTGGTACTCATCTATGAGAACGTACTGGAAGAAGTCGGAATACCTCTTCTGGAGCTCTGAATCTCTCAAAAGTTCCCTTCCGTAGATCAACAGATCATCGAAATCAAAAGCGTTGTTCTCCTTTAACCGTCTGTTATAAGCCTCAAATATCTCTCTTATCCTGTCGTAGTAGATGGTCATGCTGTCTACAGAGTAGAGACCGTTCTTTATGTTGCTTATAACCGATGCTATGGCTGATGGATTGTAGAGTTCAGAATCAAGGTTCATATCCTTTATTATCTCTCTCAGTAACCTCTTTTTATCATCTGAATCCAGAATGAGAAAGTTTGGCTGATAGCCAACCTTTACGCTGTGAGCCCTTAAAAGCCTCACACAGAAAGAGTGAAAAGTGGACACAAGGACCGGTGCCGAACTTCCAACCAATCCTTCAACTCTCTCCTTCATCTCTCTGGCAGCTTTATTTGTAAATGTAACTGCCAGAATCCTCTCAGGTTTGTACTTCAACTCTTCAATCATGTAAGCAATCTTATAAGTAATAACTCTCGTCTTTCCAGAACCTGCCCCTGCTAAGATAAGGAGAGGCGAATCAAAGTAGAGTACAGCTTCAGCTTGCTCCTTGTTGAGACCTTTAAGAAACTCCTTCAATTCTTTTCTCCTTTGTGGATTCTAATTTGTGGATTATAATAAGTAATTAGGGAGGGATTATGAAAGCCCAAATTCTTAGTTCTAAAAATCCTATCTTACGACTTGCCCTTGAAGAGATAGCAAGTGAACTAAAATACCCTTTTGATTTCGTCATACTTGCCGTATCTCCAAGATATCCTTATTACGATGTTCCTATTTTCATTTCAGAAATTCTTCAAGTAAAGGGAGAGTCTTTTCTCGCCTTTCATGCCATTGATGCTTTTGAAAATACAAACCTTATAGAAAACGGTATAGTTGCTTGTTTCATAACGTTTGAGAGAGAGGGAAGAATAAAGAAGTTTACAGCGTCAAATATAAAACCTTGTAAATTTAAAACCTTAGTAAATAAAACAGCAAACTACATATCAGACAATAGTTCTCTATTTCACATAATAATCTCTGACTATTCTAACGGATATTTTCCACTTTTTCTGAAACTCCTCAGTTCCGAACTTGAAAGAAGGAAAATTCCTCCAGACATGATTTGTGGTGCGATAGCTTCAACTTCTGTAAAAAGCGGAATAAGGAAGCCAGGATATCTGTTTACCGACAATAAGGTTATAGAAGATGGCTTTGTTATTCTTAGCTTTGAGAACATCGAAGGCAAGATCGGCTTATCTACAGGTATATTCAAAAGAGGACCTGTTTATGGAATTACTTCCGGAGAGGACTTCAAGATTTATGAACTTGATGGAAAACCTGCAAGTTGTCTTCCCAAGAGCATCTTGAGGGGAATTGGAGAAGATCAAAAGGAATACCTCTGGTACACTCCTTTCGCAATTATCAATGATGAAGGAGATCCCATTGCTTTAAGAACTTTCAAGGACTTTAACGATGAGTACATAGAAGTTTGGGCTCCAATTAGCAAAGGGCAAAAAGTTAAGCTTTCACTTGTCATACCGGAAGAAATTCTAAAAGACACGGAAAGAGTTGCGAAAAAACTGAAATCAGAAACTGGAATTGCCGACCTCTGTTTTGACTTTTCCTGTACAGCAAGGCAATACACACTTGAAGACCGAGCAAAAGAAGAATTAGAAATTTACGGAAGCATAATAGATGCCCCTCTCTTCGGTTTCTTTACCCATGGTGAGATAGCTCCCAACATAGAAGGAAAAAGACTTGAACTCCACAATCAAACTTCAGTTGGAATAGTTTTGAAGGAGATATGATGAAAAGCGAAATCAAACTAAAACTCATTTTCAACTTCTTAGAAGAACTTACCAGAAAGTACAACGAAACATTTGAACTTAAAGAAAAATTGATGAAAGAGCTTAAAGAAAAAGCTATGTATGACCCTCTTACAGGAATCTACAATCGCTATGTTTTGATAGAGTTCTTAGAAAAAGAACTGGAAAGATTAAAAAGAACACGAAACGGGAAAATTTACGTTATATTCATGGACTTAGATCATTTTAAAACTATTAATGACATACTCGGTCACAAAAAGGGAGATGAAATTTTGAAACAGGTAGCAGAAATTCTAAGAAACAGTTTCAGAAAGTACGATATTGTCTCAAGATTCGGAGGAGACGAATTTGTTGCTGTTTTAATAGGCAACAACAGTGAAAATATAGACTCCATTTTAAACAGAATTAGAGATAAAATAGAATCTTCTTTTTCAGATTACGGTATTTCCATAAGTTATGGCATTGCTATTGCCCCTGATGAAGGAATTGAGGCTTATGAACTAATCCAAATTGCTGACGATAAGATGTATGAGATGAAAAGAAAAAAGAAGACATCTCCTCCTTCTTTAGAGAAGAAAATATCTTCTCAACTTTCTCCTTAAAGATTTCAGCAGTAAATGGCTTTACAATGCAGTTACTATAGTGAATAGTGAACTGTGAACAGTAACTACTTACCAATCATTGCTCACTATTTAGTAGTTTTTGAAGAAAAATACCGTTCACGGTTTATAAACTATTGTTGAGATAGCATGTTTATAAACTAAAATATTTCCTCTGTAGTTTCTCATCTTTAGAACAAATCTGTCAAATCCTTTTAGCTTGCCTTCAAGTTTACTTCCACTTCTAAAGTAAACTATAACCCTTTTCCCCATAGCCTGGCGCAGCTCCCTACTTTGAACCCCCCCTAAGTGAGAAGAAGCTATAAGTTTATAACCTTCTGTCAGTTTATCCTCAATTTCTTTTTTCTGCTCCTCCGTCGGTATAGGAGGAAGAACTGGAATGAACATTGCAGGCCTTATAATTAGTTCATCTTCGTGCTCTTCATAAACAATATCACCTGAAGATTTCATTAAATGCAGAAGCGGTTTTATGCTTTCTGGTCTAACCGAAAGCCTCTCCGCCAGTTCTTCAATTGAACCTCTAAACTCTCCTTCCTCTTCCAGAAGCTCTATCAGTTCTATCTGGGCATCTTCAAGAGTTTTATACCTTTTCATCCCAACTACCTGATTAATCAAAAATTATTGTTGCAATTGCGTGCTTATAAACAAGAGATTTACCCTTAGGTGCTGTCATTGCCAGAGTGAAGTTATCGAAGTCAAGAAGTGTTCCTTCAAGTCTGGTTCCACTGATAAGAAAAACTGTAATCTCCTTACCTATCAGCGAAGTCAGTACTTGATCCTGAAGAGAAAGCTTCTTTTCTTTTTTCTTTTTTTCCTTTTCTTCTTTTTCTACTGCTTCCTGTTTTTCATCCTTTTGCTGTACTTCTTGAACTTCAACTTCTTGAGACTCCACTTCCTGAGGCTCCATTTTCTCTTCTTTTTCCTGTTCTACCAGAGCCACCACAAGACCTTTTCCACGTTTTGATTCAGCTTTTACTAAAGCCTCTTCCTCTAACTCAGCAAGAGCTTTTTTAACAAGATAAGGAGTTGAGTTAGCAAGATGTGCAAGTTCTTCTAAGGTTCCCGAATACTCCCCAAACTCCGAAAGATATTCTCTTAACCAAATTTTAACTTTTTCGGCTTTCGATGGAGAAGCCATGATTTCCTCCGAGTACATTGTATAGCTTCAAGAGCCTTATTTTAAGAAGACTTTTCTGAAATGGAATAAAACCATTCACTTCATAATTAAAACTTAAAGCAAAATCATAAAAAAGCAAAGATTAACTTTTAATCTTGGGTAAAATTTTATTCTCAAGAATTTTCGTGTCAAGAGCTCCCATTATAAAGTTTTCATCCTTTAAAAGTTTTATATGAAAAGGTATCGTTGTTTTAAGATTTCCTTCTATCACAAATTCTGAAAGTGCTCTTTCACCTCTTTTTATTGCTTCTTCTCTTGTCTCTCCCCAGACAATTAGTTTTGCAAGCAGAGAGTCATAGTACTGGGGAACTGTATATCCTTCATAAATGTGTGTATCTACTCTTACTCCAAATCCTCCGGGAATTAGTAGTTTTTCTATTTTCCCGGGAGCAGGCCTGAAACCTTTCTCATAATCCTCACAGGTTATTCTGAATTCTATAGCATGACCTTGCAATTTCACATGATCTATATCAAACTTTTCTCCTGCAGCAGCCATAATCTGCTTTGCAATTAAATCCTTCCCGGTCACAAGTTCTGTAACAGGATGTTCAACCTGAATACGGGTATTCATTTCAATAAAGTAAAAGTTTTTATCCTTATCAACGAGAAACTCTACTGTTCCAGCTCCTTCATAGTTAATAAATTCAGCAATTCGTTTAGCAGCATCAGAAAGCTTATTTCTCAAATCATCATCTACAAATGGAGAAGGAGCTTCCTCAAGAACTTTCTGATGTCTTCTCTGAAGAGAACACTCTCTCTCTCCAAAAGTTATAACATTTCCAGCCTGGTCTGCAACTATCTGAATTTCTATATGACGGGGATTTTCTACGTACTTTTCAATGTAGACTTCCCCACTTCCGAAAGCAGCTTCAGCCTCAGCCATTGCCGTAACAATAAGAGTCTCTGCCTCTTCCGGAGAAGTGATGAGCCTCATTCCCCTGCCGCCACCACCGTGAGCCGCTTTAACAAGAACCGGATAACCAATCTCTTCACATACCTTTAAAGCTTCCTGAACACTTTTTACTATCCCACTGCCTGGGACAACAGGTACACCAGCTTTTATTGCAACTTCCCTTGCCTTTGCCTTATCTCCCATCAGAACCATAGTCTCTGGAGAAGGACCTATGAACTTCATTCCACAGGCTGTGCAAATCTCAGCAAAACCTGGATTTTCAGACAGGAACCCATAACCGGGATGAATCGCATCAGCACCGGTTATTTCAGCTGCAGAAATAATAGCCGGAATGTTTAAGTAACTCTCCTGTGGAAGGGGACCACCTATACAGACTGCCTCATCTGCGAGAAAAACGTGGAGTGAATCCCTATCGGCAGTAGAGAAAACGGCAACCGTTTTTATTCCAAGTTCTCTACATGTGCGTATTATTCTGACAGCAATCTCACCTCTGTTTGCTATGAGGATTTTTTTAAACATAAGAGACCACCTTACGCTTTTTCTATATAGAAGAGAGGTTGACCGTACTCTACAGGCTGACCGTTCTCTACCAGAATCTTTCTTACTATGCCAGAAACCTCTGACTCTATTTCGTTCATAACTTTCAGGGCTTCAATGATACACAGGGTTTGCCCCTTTTCTACATAGTCACCTTCTTTCACAAAAGGTTCTGCTCCAGGAGCAGGAGCCCTGTAAAAAGTTCCAACCATAGGAGATTCTACAACGTAATAGTCCTTTGCAGGTTCAACGACCTCTTCCTTTTCTGCTTCAACTTCCCGAACGACTGTTTCCTGAACAGGAATCTCTTTTACTTTCTCTCTGGCAAACTTTGCCCTTAGCTTTATCCCCTCAGTTTCTATCTCTATTTCCTCAATTGAAGTGTTTTCAAGGGCTTTGAGGAGATCCTTAACCTTGTCTAACAAAACTTCCTCCCAAATGTAGTTCCAACTTTACAGATTTCCAATCACCTAAGCTTCCAGTCTTCCACACTACTTAATGTTAACCCTTTCTATGTACTCTCCAGTCTCTGGATTCACCCTTACGTAATCACCTGGATTTATAAACATAGGTACCTGTACAACAGCTCCTGTCTCAAGAGTAGCTGGCTTTGTAACGTTTGAAACGGTATCACCCTTAAATCCTGGTTCCGTATCTGTAATTTGAAGGACAATGCTCTTAGGAAGCTTAACGGAAATAGCTTCTCCCTTGTAGAACTGAACCATCACTGTTGTGTTTTCTTTGAGAAACTTTGCTTTATCTCCTAAAGCAGATGCAGAAACTCCAACCTGTTCATAGGTTTTTGTGTCCATAAAGTAATAGAACTCCCCGTCATTGTAGATATATTCCATTTCTCTTTCTTCAAAATCGGCCAGCTCTAATTTCTCACCTACTTTGTAGGTTTTCTCAACAACGTTCCCAGTCTTCAGATTTTTAAGCTTTATCCTGGCAAAAGCCTGTCCTTTTCCAGGTTTAACGTGTTCGTAGTCAATTATTTCGTAAGGATATCCTTCAATCTCAAGCTTCATTCCCTTTGTTATCTGGTTTACATCTATGGATGCCAATTTCAACCTCCAGAGAGAAATTTTAGAAATTATAACAGTTGTTTTAGCCTATGGTAAAATTTCAGCTGGAGGTGGGTTTGAAGAAGTTATTACTGTTATGTTTTCTGCCTTTTGTTTTTTCCTTTACGATGTGTGGGAACAGAGGGGATCCTTTACCACCCCTTCAGTTTTCTCCAGAAACACCGGAAATCTCAGGTATTGATCAGGTGTATAGGAACTTACTGGTAAAGTGGCAACCAGTCAAAAAGTTTTCAGATGGAAGGAAACTGGCAAATCCAGAAGAGATTTACTACATAGTCTCAGTCAACTTCGGAAAAGAGAAAGCAAAAATAAAAAACACTTACTTCCTTGACAGTAAAGTGGTTTCTGAAGGTGAAAAAAGATGTTACACCATCACTGCTGTTTACAGAGGAAAATATTTCAGCCAACCTTCAGAACCTTTTTGTGCTGTGGCAAGAAAGCCGATAGAAGAAATACCTGAAATTCTAAGTTACGTCGCCGGTGACGGTTTTGTTAAGTTTGAGTTTAAACCAATTACTGATTATTCCATAGAAGTTTTCAAAAACTCGTCTCTACACATTTCTCCCTACAAAACTCTTCCTCCCAAAACTTCTGAGTTCGTCGATAAGAACGTAGTAAATGGTAAAGAGTACAGTTACAGTTTCAGATTCTCAGAAGGTAATCTGAAAGGAAGGTTCTCAAAAACCTATAATTTGACCCCTGAAGACAGGACACCTCCAGAACCACCGGCAAATGTATTCCTGATAAGAAAAGGAAACAGTTGCACTATCCTCTGGGATCCTTCACCCTCTGAAGATGTAAGTGGTTACGTAATCCTTAAACGTGAAAAGGTTGTAGGTTCTACTGGAAGAGGTATATACTTTCTCCTTCCAAATTGTCCAAAAGGTTCTTACTATGTCAAAGCTGTAGATAAAGCAGGAAACTTTTCAAAACCTACAAAAGCGGAGGAGGTAATAAATGAAGAAGGTAGCAGTGATAATGGGAAGTAAATCCGACATGCCTGTTATGGAAAGCTGCACAAAGACTCTTGACGAGTTTGGAGTTCCTTACGATGTAAAAGTCCTCTCAGCCCACAGGACAATTGATGAGGTCATTGCCTTCTGTGAAAAGGCAGAAGAGGAATACGACGTTATTATTGCTGCTGCTGGATATGCCGCCCACCTTGGTGGAGTAATTGCTGCTAAAACAACACTTCCTATTATTGGAGTTCCTCTCGATGCATCTCCCCTAAAAGGGATAGACTCCCTCCTCTCAATCGTTCAGATGCCAGGCGGTATACCTGTAGCCACAGTAACAATTGGAAAGGCCGGTGCCAAAAATGCAGCAGTTTTAGCTGTTGAAATAATGGCAATAAAGTATCCAGAGCTGAGAGAAAAACTCAAGAAGTATAGAGAGGAGATGAAGAGAAAGGTTTTAGAGGGTTAAATTATGAAAGTTTACCCTGACTGTATTCCATGTTTTATGAAACAGATACTAAACGTTTCGAAAATTGCGGAAGTTCCAGATTCTCTCACAATAGAGATATTGAAAGAATCGGCAAAGTTCATTGCAAAGGATCTGAGATTTGATAAATCGCCGGGACACAACGCCACATTCTTACACAGAATTTTCAAAGAGAGGACAAAAATCAACGACCCTTACAAACTGCTAAAGGACAAGTACAACGAAATCGCCCTTAAGCTTGAACCTTATCTTGAAGAGGAGTTCTACAGGAAATCTGACGATCCACTTTCCATTGCTATAAGGCTTGCCGCTGCAGGAAACGTCATCGATTTTGGAGTCCCCAGAGAATTTGACCTGCTGGAGGATATTAAAAACCTTCTTCATCTTTCCTTTGCCTACTTTGATGTTGCGATACTTGAAAGGTTCTTTGTTCCTGGAAAACAGGTTCTCTACGTCGCTGACAATGCAGGTGAAATAGTCTTTGACAAATTTTTGCTTAGAGAACTCAAAAAAAGAGGGCTTAAAGTTGTCCTTGCTGTCAGAGGTGGTCCCATACTGAACGATGCCACGGTGGAAGATGCCCTTAAAACAGGAGCAGCAGACATTGTTGATGAACTGATTACCACAGGAAGGGATTTTATCGGTATAGACTTTGATTTCGTTTCCGAGGAGTTTAAACAGCACTGGGAAAAGTCTTTCTTTATAATTTCAAAAGGGCAGGCAAACTTTGAAACTCTTGATGGAATAGATTCAAAGGATATTTTCTTTATACTCAAAGCAAAGTGTCCTCCCGTTGCTAAGGAATTGAAGTGTCAGGTCAACGATCTCATTTTCCTCTACAACAAACACCTTTTAGAGATAAAAGAGAGTGAGGATTCTCAGTAAAAAGGATTTAACAGAAGTTGTTAAGGTTTTAAAATCGGGAGAGCTGATCTGCTCTCCCACCGATACTTTGTTTGGAATTCTTGGAAATGCTTTAAGTAAAGAAGCGGTAGATAGGCTCTACTCCATAAAAAAGAGAGACCCTGAAAAGCCGCTCATCGTTTTGTTTGATGCGGTTGAGCGGCTGGAAGAATTCGGCATTATTATCCCTGTAAATTATTCAACCGGTTTTAGAAAACTCTATCCAGCTCCTATTACTGCTATCTTGCCGCTTTCTGAAAAAAGTCCTTTTAGAGAAATTTTTAAAAGGAACAATCTTGCCATCAGAATACCGGATGATGAATTTTTGCGGCAGCTTATAAGAGAAACGTTTCCATTGTTTGCTCCAAGTGCCAACCCCCAAGGCAAGACTCCTGCAAGGAGCTGTGAGGAGTGCAGAAGGTATTTTGAAGGACAGATTAACTACTGTATAGAAGGAAAATCTAAGGAAGTTCCATCAACAATTGTTGATTTGACAGGAAAGAAACCTTTGCTTGTAAGAGAAGGTGCTGTTAGATTTGAGGAGATTCTGGAGGTTTTAAGTGGAGAAAAAGCTTAAAGTTGTCTTTATGGGAACACCTGACTTTGCCGTTCCATCTCTCAAGGCACTTCACGAGGCTGGATATGAAATTCCTCTTGTTATTACTCAGCCGGATAGACCTGCGGGAAGGGGTAAGAAAATAACACCTCCTCCTGTAAAAGTTCTGGCTGAAAGCCTTGAAATACCGGTCTATCAACCTGAAAAAGTTAAAGGAAACGAGAAGCTCATAGAGAAACTTAAAGAAATTTCCCCTGATCTAATCGTTGTTGCAGCCTATGGAAAAATCCTTCCAGATGAGATTCTGAATTTGCCGAAATTTAGATGTATAAACGTTCACGCCTCTCTCCTTCCAGAGTATAGAGGAGCTTCACCTATTCAATCTGCTCTTCTTGATGGAAAGGAAAAAACAGGTGTTACGATAATGCTCATATCCCCAGAACTTGACGCTGGAGACATAATCTCACAGAGGGAAGTCCCTATAGAAAAAAGCGATAATGCTCAAATTCTCCACGACAAACTGGCAAAGGTAGGAGCTGAACTCCTCGTTGAAACTATCCCTCTCTACGTTTCTGGAGAATTAAAACCTGTACCCCAGGACAATTCTAAAGCCACCTACTGCAAACCCATAACAAAAGAAATGGGCAGAATCGAGTGGACTCTCCCGGCAGAGAAGATATTCAATATGGTAAGAGCTTTCACCCCTTGGCCTTCAGCCTACACCACATTCAGAGGGAAGAGGGTAAAGATAACAAAAGCCGAACCTATTGATGGAACTGGAGAACCTGGAAAGATAATTAAAGCTGACAGAGAACTTGTAGTTGCTACAGGAGAAGGAGCTCTTAAAATAGAAAAACTCAAACCCGAAGGTAAAAAAGAGATTTCAGGTGAAGAGTTCATCAGGGGTTATAGAGTACAGACTGGTGATTTCTTTACCTAACTATTATATATTTCAGTAGACATTCCCAACTTATAACCTTTTGCAGTTACATTTACTAATTTGCTATTTAACGCTTTCATACAAATTTTCATAATGGTAAACTCTATTAGAGAGGATTAAGTACTATGAATCTTAAAGAAAAAATCGAAGAGTTTAAGAGAAAAGCCAGAATGAGCGGACTTAAGGTAACACCTCAGCGTGTTGCTGTCTATAGAGAAATCATCTCAAGACACGACCACCCTTCTGCTGAGGAGTTATACGAGAGTCTGAAAGATAAAATAGACGGTATTTCCTTGACAACTGTCTACAGAACGCTTGCCAGCTTAGAAAAAGCAGGACTGGTAATGAGAGTCCCCACATTGAGGGATAAAGTACACTATGATGCAAGAGTTGAACCCCACAGCCACTTTGTATGCCTTAACTGTGGCAGAATTTATGATACAGAAATTGTTCCAGAAGTAAATACTGACAAGCTGGAAAAGGAAGGTTTTAAAGTTTTAAACTGTACTATTCTCTGTTACGGCATCTGTAACAGATGTAAGGTGGAGAATGAAGAAGCATAAACTTCTCATGGATCCTGTTTATGATGAATTTATAATGGTGGAGAGAGGGGGAGCACTCGAAAAGATCCTTGACAGTTTCTACCTCCAGAGACTCCGATACATAAGACAATTGGGCCCCTGTTATTACGTATATCCGGGAGCTGAACATACCCGATTCCAGCATTCTATAGGAGTAATGTGGCTTGCAAGAAAAGCCCTGAATTTCTTGAAGTTAAAGGGTTACCAGATAGACGAGTTCCTCTCAACCTCTATCCTTGTTGCTGCACTCACCCATGACCTTGGACACTCGCCCTTTTCCCACGCCCTTGAAGGAGTAATTATTCCTCAGAGGCATGAAGAACTCACACTTTATGCTCTAAAAAGCCTCTCTGAAGAAACAGATCTTGAAAGAGATCTCATAGATAACGTAAAGAAGATACTTTCGAAAGAACACCCATTCCCCTTTTCCTATCAGCTCATATCCAGCCAGTTAGACTGCGACAGACTTGACTACCTGAGAAGGGACGCTTTCTACACCGGGGTTTCTTTTGGAAAGATTGATGTTAACAGAATTCTGGTTTCTGTACTTGTTGAAGATGGAGAACTGATATGGAGCTCCAAAGGTTTTAATGCCCTCGAAGCTTATGTAATGTCCCGTTACGAAATGTACTGGGCAGTCTATTTCCACAAAGTCAATCTTTCTGTTCAAGTTCTCCTAAAAAAGATCGTTGAGAGAATAAAAGAACTTCTTCTGGAAGGAAATTCCCTCCAGATGGATCACACACTTTCAGAAGTTCTCAAAGAGGAAAACGTTGAAAAGTTCTTCAGATTGACAGATGGAAACGTTATCTCTTCAATTTACTCTTTAATGGATTCAAGAGATTCAATACTGTCAGATCTCTGCAAAAGGCTGGTCAAAAGAAACTTCTTTAGAACTGTCGAGGTTACACCATTAGAAGTTCTTCAGTATAGAGAACTGGTAGAAAAAGCAGGATTTGATCCCCGTTTCTACTTTGAAGTTATTGAACCCTCAAAGGTTGCCTACTCCTACTATTCTCCATCTGGAATGGACATAATAAAGGTAAAAGTTGAAGATAGAATTGAAGAACTCTCCAACGTAGCACCAACTGATGCTCTCAAAGCACTTTCAAGAAAAGTTTCCAGAACTTACGTTGTGCTTCCAGAAGAAGTTTTAAGTTAGAACTCAGCCGAATAGATAATCCTGAGTGGACACGCTGGGATACAGTGTCCACAGCCGACGCACTTATCCTTGTCAAACTCCACCCTGAAGGTTTTCTGGTCAAGGTAAAAAGCGTTGGTCGGACAAGGCGCTATACATGCTCCACAGTGGATACACTTCTCATCCTCGCGGAAGATGTCCAATTCCAAAGGTTTTATCTTTATTTTGAGACTTCTTAAAAACTTTACTGCCTCTCCTATCTTTTTCCTGTCGCCGCGGAGCTCGATTACCGCAGAACCTTCCATCTTAGGAAGAATCTCTGCCCTCAGTATGTTAACAATCAAATCGTAATCCTTAACAAGCTTGTATATAACCGGCTTATCCCAGGTCTCTTTCGGAAAGTGAAGAACAAGCCTTGTGGAAGTTTCTTTCATTTACCTACCTCACGCCTTTACTATCTGAACAGGAATCTTCTTCCTGACAAAAACTTTAACAAAGTTCTGGAACTTCCCTGTCAATCCTGCTTCTCTTGAAATTAATGCAAACATCAAGTCTTCGTCCCCTTTTACTCTGAAGTAAAAGCTGTAGGTATAGATAAGCCAGGTCTTCTTGAAACCTCCTGCTGCACCTTCAACCTTCTTCCAGTCAATCCTCCTTACAACGTTACCCCTGAAATCCTGAACCTTTATCTCCTTAGGAGTAAGAATTAACTGGAAATTCTTAAATATAGGTCTTGACTGATAAAGGACAAATCCAGCAAAAATAACAGCAAGAGCTATAAATATCCAGCGCCAGAACCCTCCCATAAAAAGAGCACTAACAAAAAGCAACAAATCAACTGTCAGCGGAAAGATAACAAATGCAAGATCCTGTTTAACTCTAAACTCTTTCATTTTTTTAACTCCTTAGCTTATCTCCAGCATCTTCTCAATGGCGACTCTGGCTCTTTTAGCTATCTCCTCAGGAACTTCAACTTCAAACTGTTCTCTCTCAAGAGCTTTAAGAAGTCTATCAACAGTTGTCATTTTCATCTGGTCACAAACAAACTCACTGTAAGCTAAAATAAACTCAATATCCGGTCTCTCCTTCTTAAGTTGATGAATTATTCCCTCTTCAGTGCCAACTATTACTTTCTTTGCTGTTGTCTCCTTTACAAACTTAAGAATTCGAGAAGTACTTCCAACGAAATCAGCCATATCCCTTATCTCTTTTTTACATTCCGGATGAACGGCAAAAACAGCATCTGGATTTTCTCTCTTTCTCCTCTCTGCATCTTCAACAGTCAACTTTTGATGAACAGGACAGTAACCACTCCAGACCTTTATCTCCTTACCTTTAACCTTTTCAGCAATATAACTTCCGAGGTTCTTGTCAGGAACAAAGAGAATTTTCTCAGCATCAATGCTCTCTATAACTTTAACTGCATTTGCAGAGGTACAGCAGATATCTGAAACCGCTTTTACATCAGCAGAACTGTTTACGTAGGTAACAACAGCATAATCGGGATTCTCTTTCTTAAATTCCTCAATCTCTTCAGCAATTGCCATATCTGCCATGAGACAGCCAGCTTTGTAGTATGGAATAAGTACCTTCCTCTCTGGATTCAGAATCTTTGCGGTTTCAGCCATAAAGTAAACGCCACAGAAAACGATGATATCTCCATCAGCTTCCTTAGCCTTTCGCGCAAGCTCTAAGGAATCACCGACAAAATCTGCAACGTCCTGAATCGCTCCATCAACGTAGTAGTGGGCAAGTATTACAGCATTTTTCTTTCTCTTTAACTCTTTTATCCTTTCAATCTTGTCCATTTTCTACTCCCACTCAATTGTTCCAGGTGGCTTTGAAGTAATGTCATAAACTACCCTGTTTACCCTTTCAACCTCATTGATTATCCTGTTTGAGATTCTTTCAAGAAGGTCATATGGAAGCTTCACCCAGTCGGCAGTCATTCCATCAACGCTCTCAACAGCCCTTAGGGCAATCACATAGTCGTAAGTTCTAACATCTCCCATAACACCAACGGTTTGAACCGGTAGGAAAACAGCAAAGGACTGCCATATCTTATCGTAGAGTCCTGCTTTCTTTATCTCCTCAAGAACTATTGCATCAGCTTCACGCAAGATCCGTAGATACTCAGGCTTAACTTCACCGATTATCCTTATCGCAAGTCCCGGTCCTGGAAATGGTTGTCTCTTTATGATCTCATCAGGAAGTCCCAACTCTTTTCCGAGCTCCCTCACTTCATCTTTGAAAAGCTCCCTAAGAGGCTCAATAAGCTTAAAATTAAGCCTTTCCGGAAGCCCCCCAACATTATGGTGGGTCTTAATAGTTGCAGAAGGACCTTTAACTGAGACACTCTCTATAACGTCTGGATAGAGTGTTCCTTGTGCTAAAAACTCTGCATTTGGAATCTCCTTAGCAGCCTTTTCAAATACCTCTATAAAAGTGTATCCGATTATCTTCCTCTTCTCTTCTGGATCTGTCACACCTTTTAACCTTTCTAAAAAGAGTTCTGAAGCATCAACGGTTCTAAAGTTCTTCATGTGAAATTTCTCTTTGAACGTCTTTTCTACAGACTCCCTCTCTCCTTTTCTAAGGAGTCCTGTATCAACAAAGATTGGATAGAGCTGGTCGCCAATTGCTTTGTGGAGAAGTGCAGCAACAACGGAAGAGTCAACACCACCAGAAAGTGCACATATGACGTTTTTATCACCAACAGTTTCTTTAATCTTCTTAATCTCATACTCTATAAAGTTCTCCATTGTCCATGTAGGCTCACAACCACAAATCTTAATTGCGAAGTTCTCTAAGATCTTGTCCCCATACTGGCTATGCTTGACTTCCGGGTGGAACTGAACACCATAAATCTTCTTTTCACTGCTCCTTATCGCAGCATAGGGAGCATTTTCCGTTTTTGCTATTGGCTCAAAACCTTCCGGAATCCTCAGAACTCTGTCTCCATGACTCATCCAGACAGTAAATTTGCCCGGAAGACCTGCAAAAAGATCAGAGTTGTCTAAAACCTCAAGCTCAGCCCTTCCGTACTCATGCCTTTCTGCTCTTACAACCTCACCACCAAAAAGGTAAGTAATAAGCTGCATTCCATAGCAGATTCCAAGAACTGGAACTCCGAGCTCAAAGACCTTCCTGCTAACCTTCGGAGAATCTGGTGCATACACACTGGCAGGGCCACCAGAAAGAATGATTCCTTTTGGTTTAAATTCCTTAATCTTTTCAATCGGGATGTTGAAAGGATGAATCTCACAGTAAACATGCTTCTCTCTGAGTCTTCTCGCTATCAGCTGCGTGTACTGAGAACCAAAATCCAGAATAAGTATTTTGCTTTCATGAATGTCCTTTACCATCTCTCTCTCCTAAGCTTTCTTTAGAATAAAGTAGAGAAAAATAAGTGAACCAACAAGACCTACTAAAAAAATAATAATCAATTCCAGTAATTTTGTATCCATTTGCTTTCTCCAGAAGCGGTTAGAGATGAGGGTATTTTACCAGAATAACCCCCTTCAGTCCCTCTTAGCAAGAATGAATAACTGAAGCTCCCCCTCTTCTAAAGAAAATAGGAAAACTTACAATTTCTTCTTAAACCTTTCAAAAAGTTCTCTCCTCCCTATAACCCTTATATTCCTGAATTTGTAAAAGCTGAAAAGCTTCTTTATGTAACGAACAGTCAAATCCCCATCCAGCCCACTGCAACAAGGAATTACTTTCCTGTCATCTTTGCACAAGTAAGGCAGATTATTCATAAAGTGCAGCTTCGAACCCTTCTTGCTTCTTTTCGAAAGAGGATCTCTCCACTGTCTTCCCATGTTTGATTTACATTCATGAACTTCAAGGAAACTCTTAGAAGAAAATGCCACATCTATCTCTTTGTCTGAGATTTTTTTTGATTTTTTGAACATCTTACACTGGTTTACTCTTTTGGATCGATCTTCAAATGTAAAAGGTCCTAAGGTCGAAACGAGAATCTCAAGGAAATTTCCCCTCTGCTTATCTGTTCCTCTGACAAAGAAACTTTTAAGAAGCCTGAAAAACTCTTCAGATTGGGAAAAGTTAAGAAGTCCAAGCTCCTGAACTTCCCTTACAGTCAGGAACACTCTTTCTGCTCTAATCCTATCAGAATCTGTTGGACGAAAACTGTGTATGAGGTCAATCACAAATATAAAGAGACCAGGATTTTTTCTTAAGAATCTCAAAAGCTCTCTTATTTCCGCTGTTTCAATTCTTTTAAGTCTTTCCCCTCTTCTACAGCTACAACTCATACTCTACTTCCCTTACCGTTATTCCCGCTTTTATCAGATAGATAGGAATTAAAGAAATAAGTTCTTCTACTTTATTTTTCATTACCTTCTTGGAAATCGTTTTGTTTGTTACCTTCCTGTTTAGGATTAAATTTGTAATGTTGACAAACCGCACATTTGCAATTTGCTCATCACCAGAAGTAAGTGAACCAAATATTTCAACTGTTACTCTACAGGTTTCCTTTTCCCTTTTTACATCCGTTACAACTTTAAGGTTTAAATCACAATCCATCCTTTTGCCGGCAACTCCCGGGTCAACGAAAACTTCCTGAAGAACCCAATAGCTTGATTTTTCTATCATTCTCTTTCCTCCAGAAGCCTTACCACCTCATAGAGATAGTCTATGGAAGAAGTAGCCCAGACCCGTAACTCAACTTCTCTTTCACTTCCTGACTCCTCTGCCCAACGCAGTCTTTGAAAAACCCTATAAAAAGAGCTGTAAATTACCTTTTTTTTCATTATTGAAGAAGAATCCAACTTCTTAAACTTCTTCTCAAGAAAACTTAATCTCTTCCTTCCTTGTTTTCTAAATATCTCTTTAATCGCACGATTTGTAACCCTGTCTGAAGGTAATTGCTCGACAATTTCTAAAAGCTTCTCTCTGAAAAGCGAAAATGCTTCAGAGGGCTTCAAATGGTAAATCGCCGGTATGTTTTTCTTTTTTATCTTGACAGTAATCTTTATCTCCGCCATGTTAAAATTTTAGCATTATGAAATATGAAATATTCATTTCACAAAAACCATACGACGGTAGAGAAATGGAAGAAATCAAAGGAATACCTGTTATAAAGCCTATTCAAATCCACGGAAATAACGTTGCTTTTGTGGGTCGTTCAATAAGTCGCAGACCTAAAGCAGACGCCTTAATTACAGACAGTAAGAACTTCTGGATTGGGGTTCTAACTGCCGATTGTCTTCCTGTATTTCTCATCGGAGAAGGAGTGGTTGGAATAGTCCACGCTGGATGGAGAGGAACTCTCAAGGGAATAACTTTTAATGCTGTCAAATACGTCTCTAAGTTTTCAGCAATTAAAAAAGCAATACTTGGAGTTTCCATTTGCGGAAACTGTTACGAAGTCGGAGATGACGTCTTTTCTCTTTTCCCCGGAGAATACTTAAAATGCTTCAGGAAAACAGAAATGGGTAAATATCTCTTTGATCTCAAAGAAGCAAACAGAATCCAACTCAGAGCTGCTGGAATTTACGAAATAGAAGAGATAAACAAGTGTACAGTATGTAACAATGACCTATTCTACTCCTACAGGAAAGAAAAAACAGACAAAAGGATACTTTCAGCAATAAGGATTATCTAATGGAAGAAACTCTAATCTCCATTGCCCTTCTCTTCAAAAAAGGTTTTGGTCCCCGCTCATACATCTCTCTTATTGAAAAATATGGCAATCTATCTGAAGCTCTGAAAGAAGAAAAGATTGAACTGGATAGAGAACTGAAAAAAGCTGAAAAAGAGATAGAAAATGCGAAAAAACTTGGAATTGAGATAATTCCATTGTGCTCAAAACAGTATCCACCATTGCTCAAAGAAACTCATCAACCTCCAATAGTCTTGTACATTAAAGGAACCTTTCCTCAATTACCCTGTATCGCAGTAGTCGGTTCAAGGAAAACTTCAGACTATGGAAGGAGAATTGCATTTTCGATTGGAAAGTTTCTCTCAGAAAATGGCATCTCCGTTGTCAGTGGTCTTGCGTATGGAATAGACTCCGCTGCCCATAGAGGAGCCATCAAAGGAAATGGGAAGACTATAGCTGTTCTTGGAAGCGGTGTTGATCGCATGTATCCAAAAGGAAATACAGGGCTTGCAGAGAAAATAGTTGAAACAGGAGGTACCATCGTTTCCGAGTTTCCCCTCGGGACAAAACCATCAAAAGAAAACTTTCCAAGAAGAAACAGAATAATAAGTGGTCTTTCCCATGCCATTGTAGTAGTTGAAGCAAGAGAAAAAAGCGGAGCCCTGATAACAGCTGACTTTGCAGCGGAACAGGGAAGAACCGTTTTTGCAGTCCCGGGAAACATAGACTCAAGCCTTAGTAGAGGAACAAACAGATTAATAAAGGAAGGCGCTATTCCCCTTCTTGAACTTGAGGACATATTTGACGAGTTACCATTTTTGAAAAGATCCTTTTTTAAACAACAGATACCTAAGAAGTTCAAGGAGATCTATGAACTTCTATCCAGAGCTCCTCTTACAGTCGATCAGATTGCAGATGAGCTTGAAGCTGATATCTCAACTCTCATGACCCTTCTGCTGGAGATGGAGATATCGGGATTTGTAAGAAAAGAAGGAGGAATCTATACGATATGCTGAGAGAGATTCTTAAAACCGAAATAGAAAAAAAAGGATTTGTCACTTTTGATAGATTTGTTTACTTAGCCCTCTATCATCCTGAGTATGGTTACTACACAAAAAAAAGAACAAAACCTGCTCCCGGCGAAGATTTCTTTACCGCACCTGAGCTTTCATCAATTTTCGGAAAAGTCATCGCAAACCACATCAGAAAAATCTCTGAAAAGAGGAATATTCCCCTCAGAATACTTGAACTGGGCGGTGGAAAGGGCTTTCTTGCAAAGGATATCCTCTCTTCCCTACCAGTAGAAGAGTACATAATACTCGAAAAGAATAACATCGCTAAGGAGATTGTTCATAGGGTCAAAATTGTAGAAAACCTTAACGAAATAGAAAACTTTTCAGGTTTTGTAATTTCCAACGAATTCTTCGATGCATTTCCGTTTAAAAGGATAAGGAAAATCAACGGAGAGCTCCGTGAAGTAGTGCTAAGGAAAAAAGAAAATGAACTTTTTGAGGATACAATCCCTTTCACAGAAGAAATTTCCTGCGAACCAGAAGAGGGCTGTGAGTACAGTCTCTTTACTGGCTGGAAATCCTTCTTAGAGAACCTTTTTAAAAAGTTTCAGAGTGGCTATTTTCTGACGATAGACTATGGAGACTTCTGCAAAAACCTACGGAACAGAAGAGAAGGCACGTTTTTATCTTTCAGGAAAAATAGAGCTGAAAGGGATTATCTAAGGTTTATCGGTGAAGTTGACCTCACCTCAAGAGTTGATTTCTCCTATCTCAAAAATCTCCTTGCAAGATATCTCACATCAATCGAAATCAAACCTCAGTCAGAATTCCTGCTTTCTGAAGGAATAGAACAGTTCCTGTCGCCTGAAGACGCTATAACCGCCCTTACACTGATAGTTGATATGGGAAGGAAATTTAAAGTTTTGTCAGGATTCAAGAATTAATTAACCAGTTTAAAAAGTCTATTAAATCTTGGTAAGTGTTTCTCTCCGTCCCATGAGAAAAATATTATCCTTGCAATGCCAACTATCTTATCCCTGTCAACGAATCCCCAGAAGCGGCTATCGTAGCTATTGTTTCTGTTGTCTCCCATCATGAAGTATTTACCTTCTGGAACGATAATAACCTCAGTATTGTCTCCTCTAATTCCTGTTTTTAGGATAAGATGCTTCTTTTCTCCTTCTTCTTTTCTGGGAAGAAACTCGTAAAACAGTTCACCCTCATGTTTCTCGCCTTTCTCATAGTAAATGTAGTTACCGGCAGGTTTGTACTCACAGGGCTTTCCGTTTATGTAAACCTTTCCATCAATAATCTGAAGTTTATCTCCCGGAACACCGACTATCCGCTTAATGTAATAAACATCCTCATTCAAAGGAAAATGAAATACAACAACATCTCCCCTATCAGGTTCCCTAAGGTGGTAGATAACTTTATCTACCAGAATAAAATCTCCAACAAGAAGTGAAGGAATCATAGAACCTGAAGGGATATGGAAGGATTGAACAAGAAATGTTCTTATGATCAATGCTAAGATTAACGCTATTGCAAAGGATTTAAGGTTTTCTACTAATTTGTTGTTCATTACCAACTCCAGAATAATAAAATTTGATTGTGAAATTATACTCTTGAAAAACAAGGAGGAATCCACATGCAATTCCTTAGAATCTTGATAGGTTTTATTGTTACTCTCTTCTTTCCGTTAGCAGCAATGGGAAAAGACAACCAGATATCCATTTCCTACTCCAATTCAGCAGGAAATACGGACACTCAAACGCTTTCCATTGGTTATAACTTAGAAAGAAACTGGAATGGTTTGAGGTTTTACTCAGACGGCTCTTACCTCTACAAGGAAGATAGTGGAAAGGAAACAGCAAATAAACTTACAATCAACAACAGAGGTGAAGCAGATATAACTGGAAGGATTCTGTTTTTTGTCAAAAACTTTATAAAGAGAGATAAATTTTCAGGGTACAACCTACGGTTTGGCTTGGGTCCCGGTATAGGTTATCAACTGATCAAAAAAGATAATGAAAATCTCAAACTTTTCTTAGGTACAGACTTTACCTACAACGATTATACAGAAGGAGGAACTGAAAGCTATGCTTCTGGAGATGTCAGCTTAGAATACAACAGACAATTACTTGAAAATCTGTTATTTACCCAGAAAATCTCATATCTTGTCTCCTTTAAAAACAGCGATGATTACTTCATCCACAGCGAAACAAACTTCGAGGTGCCAATTACAGAAAAGATGGCGCTGGGCATATCCTACAAGGTTGATTACCATAACCTGCTACCAGAAGATGCTGAGTACCATACAGACAGAGTATTCTCAACAAGCCTGATTTATAGATTCTAATTCGATGAAAGATATAAGCAGCATCGCAGAAGAAATTCTTAGAGAAAGGGCTAAAAGTAAGTCCTTCATAACTTACGCAGAACTTACAAAAGAGATAAATAGACGGGCTGGTGAAAAGCTCATTCCCGAAAAGGGAAGAGCTATGGGCAGAATACTGTCTTCTGTGCTTCACGAAATCTGCAGAAGAAATTACAAACAAAAGGATATCCTGCCAGGCTCAATCGTTGTCCTGAAAAAGACAGGAATTCCATCAGAAGGTTATTTCAGATTTCTTCGAGAAGAGGGAATCCTGAAGGAAGAAGATGAAATCGAGTTCTGGAAAATGGAAGTAAGGAAAATTTTTGGAAACAGAAATTTCCCATAAATCAGAATTTCGCCTAACTTTTATCTTAGAATACTTAGAATTAAGGAGAATGATATGGGAATAATGCTATTTTTGATTCTCTTTCTTGTTTTCATTCTGGTAATTGTTCCTACGCTGATGAAAAACAGCAGAGGAACAGCAAACAGACCCAGAACTGTAGAGATTAAAGGAATTGATGGTTCTATTCTCAACTTTTCAGAAGATGGTGTCTCTTATTTCAAGGAAGGAAACTTCAGATTTTTCAGGAGCTCCGAGCTCAAACGCTTTTCCTTTGAAAAGTTAGACGAGAATACCTACGAAATCAAACTCGATAACGGTAAAGAGATAATAACCGTCCCTGTAAGAAAAGAAGAGCTCCAGAAACTCTTCACAAGAACACAATCCCCATCTGGAGAGCCAATCTACACCCCGGGATTCCCATGGCTTGGAACAATCCTTGGAACTGCTGCTGGATTTTTAATTGCAGATCTTATAGCAGACTCAATACACGAAGCAGTTGCACATCAAGCCGAAGAATTTCATAAAGAGGATACTGATTCCACAAGCTTAGATAACCACGATGAAGAAAAAAATTACACTATTCAAGATGATTTTGTAGATTATGACAACGAATTTGATACAGGAGACTTCTTTGACGATTTTTAAGGACGAAAAGCTCATTCAAGAGCTCTACAACGTAAAGAAACCATCTGCTTATTTACCTTTGGAGCTCAACCAGAAAGCTCCTTCATTTGAAGAGAGAGAAGTAAGGTTTGTCCTCACCTATCCAGACCTATATGAAGTTGGAAGTTCCCACATAGGTGGGAAGATTCTCTACCACGTCATCAACAACCTGACAGACTTTGCTCTCTGTCACAGAGTTTACCTTCCCCGTCCCGACATGCAGGAACTAATGAAAAGGAGAGGAATTCCTCTCTACACGCTTGAAGCTCTCCGCCCGGTGAAAGATTATGACCTCTGGGGACTTTCTTTCTCCTCAGAGCTTACCTTCACAAACGCACTTCAGGTAATAAAGCTTGCGGGACTTTCTTTCAGAAGAGAAGAGAGGGAAGGATTCCCCATCATCTTTGCCGGCGGTCCCTGTATGTACAACCCGGTTCCTATCTCTCCCTTTGTGGATCTTGTTTCCATCGGTGACGGTGAAGAAACTCTTGTTGAAATAGCGAAGTTAATGAGAGAAATTAAGAGATCCGGCGCAAGCAAAGAGGATTTCCTGCATGAAGCGAGAAAGATAGAGGGAGTCTGGGTTCCGGCGTTTGGAAAGTACCCTGTAAAAAAAGCGGTTTTCACCGGAGTAAAAGAGGGCTATTTCCCAACTTCTCCTCCTGTTCCAATCGTTGAAACAGCTCAGGACAGGATAGCAGTTGAAGCCGCCAGGGGATGCCTTAGAGGGTGCAGATTCTGCCAGGCAGGTTACATCTACAGACCTTACAGGGAAAAGGATGAAAAGCTCATCAAAAAACTAATAGAAGAAACATTTAAAAACACTGGTTACGAGGAAGCCTCCCTATCTTCTCTTTCAATCTCCGACCACAGCAGGTTCAACGTCCTTGTTCCTGAAATAATGGAAACCTGCTATAGAAAGATGATCTCCCTTTCTCTGCCATCGATGAGGGTAAAGGGATTCAACCCAGATCTTGCCTCTCAAATAATGCAAGTTAAGAAAACAGGATTCACCCTTGCTCCAGAGGCAGGTTCAGATAGGCTCCGAAGGATTATCAACAAAGAGCTTACAAATGAAGACCTCTTTAAAGCTGTAGAAGGTCTATTCTCAAGAGGCTGGGGAAGACTGAAACTCTACTTTATGATAGGGCTACCTTTTGAGCTCCAGGAAGACATTGACTCTCTTACAAGTCTACTCTGGCAGGTTTATAAAATCGGAAAGAAATACAGAGGAAAGAAACACCTTGCCGCAGGAATATCGATTTTCGTTCCAAAACCATTTACCCCATTCCAGTGGGAACCTTTTGCAAAGGAAGAAGAGGTAAAAGAAAAAATAGAGTACATAAAAAAGAAAGCTCCCAGAAGCTTCATCCTCCGATTTCACGACTACAGGCAATCCCTCATCGAAGCGATCCTTACAAGAGGTGATGAAGAAACCAGCAGGCTCCTTGAGGCTGCGCACATTGAAGGATGCCAGCTTGATGGATGGGACGAGTTCTTCAACTGGGATGGATGGCTTAGAGCTTTTGAAAAGACAGGATTTAACATTGAAAAGGCAACAGGAAGAAGGGGTCTTGAAGAAAAACTCCCCTGGGATTTTATAGATGGTGTTGTCAGTAAAAACTTTCTCCTCAGAGAACTTAAAAAGGCAGAAGAGGAGCAGTGGACTCGAGACTGTAGAATTGTCGGCTGCCACGCCTGCGGTGCCTGCACACCCCAACAGATAAAAGACCTGAAAAACTATCCTATACCGGAAAAAATAGAGTTCAAAGTTCCTCCAAGACCAAAGAGGGAGTTTCTACTTAAAAGAAAAGTTGCTCTTGTCTTTGAAAAGACAGGATTTGCAAAGTATCTCTCTCTCCTCGACCTCACAAGGGCATTTACAAGAACCTTCCGCAAGTTCGGGCTACCCTTAAGATACTCACAAGGGTTTAATCCCCATCCAAAGATAAACATCCTCCTTGGACTCCCTGTAGGCGTTGAAGGTAAAGGAGAAATTGTTGAGATAGAACTCACGGAAGAAAGTTTCAACTTTGAAAAGTTCATTAGACGCTCGAAGGACTTCCTGCCAGAAGGTTTAAAGTTCAAAGGCTTCATAGACCTTGAACCTAAGGAAACTCTTTTAAGTAAAATAAAAACGGTAACATACACAATTGTTCCATTTACTGAGTACGACCTCTCCCCGCTTAAAGAGGAAAAATTAATCAGCAGAAAAGGGAAAGAGGTCATTCTGAAGGATCACATAGCTCTGCTTAAAGAGGAGAAAGGCAGGATAGAAATTGCCACGAACGTAATAAATGGCAATATTTTAAACATTCAGGATATACTAAACTGGATAGGATTGAACCTTGGAACAGCAAAGGTGTGTAGAGAAGCGCTCATCCAAACCTAAGAAACAGATACTGATAAACGCCCACACAAAAGAGGTCAGAATCGCTATTTTAGAAGATGGTCAGCTTGTAGAGTTCTACGTCGAGAGAAAGGGAGACAGGGGAATTGTCGGAAATATTTACAAAGGAAGAGTCATAAAAATTGTTCCTGCCGTTCAGGCAGCTTTCGTTGACATAGGAATCTCAAAAAAGGCATTCCTTTACGTGAGAGACGCAGTTACACTTGAATTTGAGGAAGAAGACGATCTATTTGATGAAACAACACAAACTCAGGAAATTGAGCTCCCATCCATAGAAGAGGTTCTCTCAGAAGGGCAGGAGGTCCTCGTTCAGGTTTCGAAAGAACCCATAGGAACAAAAGGGCCCAGGATAACAACAAACATCACAATTCCCGGCCACTACCTTGTTCTACTTCCAACTGTAAACAAAATCGGAATCTCCCGGAGAATTACAGACGAATCGGAAAGGGAAAGACTGAAAGAGATAGCAGAAAAGATCAAACCTGAAGAGTACGGAATCATAGTCAGAACGGCAGCAGAAGGAGCCACCGAAGAAGACCTCAAGAAAGACCTCGACTACATACTAAAGGTATGGAAAGGACTAACTGAAAAGTCTGAAAACAGGCCACCTCCATCACTCCTCTACCAGGATCTGGAAATAGTACCCAAAACCCTGAGAGATCTTCTCACAGAAGACGTTTCAGAAGTTATAATAGATTCAAAAGCTGAGTTTGAGAGAGCTGTAAACTTTGCAAAAGCTTTCATTCCAAAACTTGCAGGAAGAATAAAGTACTACAACAAGGATATCCCCCTTTTTCAGCGGTTTGAAGTGGAAAAAGCCATCGAAAAAGCCCTCTCCAGGAAGGTCTACCTTCCCAACGGTGGCTACATCGTGATAGATGAAACCGAAGCTCTTGTCTCCATTGACGTAAACAGTGGAAAGTTCAAGAAGACGAAAACCCTCGAAGAAACAGCCTTAAAGATAAACCTTGCTGCCGCAAAAGAAATTGCAAGACAGCTCAGGCTGAGAGACATAGGTGGAATTATTGTCATTGACTTTATTGATATGAAAGAAGAGGAGAACAAGCAGCTTCTCCTAAAAACCCTTGAAGAAGAACTGTCTAAAGATAGAGCAAAGACCAAGATAGTCAGCATGTCCGACCTTGGGCTTGTAGAGATGACGAGAAAAAGGGTCAAAAAGAGTCTGGGTAAAAGTCTCACAATGACCTGCCCCTACTGTGAAGGAAAGGGAAGAGTGAAATCGGTTGAAACTGTAGCTTTTGAAATAGAAAGAGAGATCCTGTCCCTTTTAAAAATAAACCACTCAAGCTCAAGGATAATAAAGGTCTATGCAAATCCCTTAGTAGCTGAGAAGTTAAAAGGAGATGAAAAAGATATAATTGATAGAATTGAAGAGATCTACAAAAAGGAAATCAAGGTTATTCCTGTTGATTACTATCATATTGAAAAATTCACAGTCGTAAGAGGATAGGAGGCGATCTTGCGAAAAGGGATAGTTTTTATTGTTTCTTTAATATTCCTCTTCTCCTGCGAGAGGATTCCAAAGACTACAGAAGGTCTCTACCAGAAGGGAATGCAGGCTGCACTTGAAGAGGATTGGGGAAAATCGGCTGAAATGTTAGAAAAAGCCCTTCAAGGAGAGCTCCCACCAAAGAAACAGGAGATAGCAAAGATTACCCTTGCAAATGCCTACTTTAACGATGAAGACTTTGAGAATGCAGCCCTCAACTACGAGGAGTTCTTAGAGCTCTATCCTGCGTCTCCAAAGGCAAAGGATGCTCTATTTAGACTCGGAGTTTCCTACCTTAACCTTGTGAAAGGACCCGAGTGGGATCAGACCTTTACAAAGAAAGCAATTAATGCGTTTGAAGAGTTTATAAAGAGATATCCAGATGACCCACGAGTGGAAAAAGCCAGAACCTATAGAAAAATCGGAAGAAAGATACTTGCAGAACACGAAGTTTACATTGCTGGAACCTACGATATGATCCACAAATTCACAGCCTCTATTCACAGATACAAAGACATAAAAGGGAAATTCAGCGACGTAGAACCTATGGATAGACTCGATTACCTAATAGGAAGGGCTTATTTCTTCACTACTCTCCAGTCTGAGGAAGAAATAGAGAGGTTAAAGAATCAACTCAAAGATGAGAAGGAAAAACTGAACTCAGACGATCCAGAGATTAGAAAAGTTGCAGAGAACAGAATTAAACTTATAAAGAGCGACATTGAAAAGTGGAAAGAGATTGCAAAGGAAAACAGAAAAATAGGTAAGAAAATTCTCTCAGAAGTGGTATCGAAATACCCCCATTCCCCATACAGTGAAAAGGCAAGAAGAATCTTAAATGGAGAGGAAATTCTTAATGTTGAACCTGTCATCAATCCTTTAAAACGTTCACTATGGTGGAAAATAAAAGAAACCCTTTAAGGAGGAGGACTTGGATACCTTAGAGAAGCTAAAGCTTGCCCTGAAAACTGCACTAAACAAAAAGGCTGAGAACCCTGTAGTTATCGACCTGAGAGACCTCACAACACTTGCAGACTACTTCCTGCTACTCACTGCAAATTCTGACGTTCACGGAAGGACAATTGCCGATGAGATAAGGAAAAAACTCAAGGAGAATGGGATAACCCCATTGAGCATTGAGGGTTACGACAATGCAAACTGGATTTTAATGGACTACGGTGATTTCATCGTTCACATATTCAGACCCGAATTCAGGGGACTCTACAACCTTGAATCACTCTGGATGGACGCTCCACGAGTGGAGATTGCAGACCTCCTGCCGGAGGAAACAAGCGTTTGAAAGTAAAAGTTGTCGCCGTCGGGAAAATTTCTCCAATCCTAAAAGAAGCACAGGACTACTATCTAAGAAAATTTAAGAACATAGAGATTGTGGAAGTCAAAAAACAGCGAACAAAAGAAGAGGAAGGGAAAAAGCTATTGGAGAAGGCTAAGGGCTACATTATCGCCCTTGACGAAAGGGGGAGGGAGATGACTTCACGAGAATTTGCCTCCCTTGTTCAAAAACACCCTTTTATTACCTTTCTCATAGGTGGTGCAGATGGACTCTCTGAAGAAGTTAGAGAAAGGAGTAATTTTCTCCTCTCCCTCTCAAAAATGACACTTCAGCACGACATTGCAAGGATTGTCCTCTTAGAACAACTCTACAGGGCAGATCAAATAATTAAAGGAACGCCCTATCACAGGGGTTAGTGTAACTTGTGAACGGAGTTATCCTAAAAAAGTGTGTCTCATTATCCGTTTTTCTGAAAATACAACCACCCCTAACGAATCTTTAGCTGTTAGATTACTAAAAGAGTTTGCAGTTAAGGAAAAAGAACTTTGCATAACGAAGGTGGGTAACAGGAGGTTGTGTCAATAATTTTGTGTAAGCTATTAGGAGTACCTCCTGGAAAACATCTCCTTAAGTTCCTCCCTGGCTTCTAAAAAGCCATTAATTACCCTGTCAGACCATCTATCATTAAGCACTGCTACCCTGAGATAAACGAACTTCTCAACAGCACTAACCGACGGTAAAGCTCCTATTACCTTAACCCTCTTCCTTATCTCCTTTATCGTCCTTTCTATCAGATTTGTCGTGTATATCACTCTCTGAATGGACTCAGGATACTTGAGGAACGTAAGGAACTTATAAAGCTCCTGTTCCCAGGACTTTACAACCTTAGGATACTTTGATCCCCACTTCTCTTTGAACTTCTCAAAACCCCTCAGAGCCTCTTCTTCCGTAGAGGCTTGATATATCCTCTTTAAGTCCTTCGCTATCTTCTTCCTGTCTTTAGCTCTTACCTTGTTCAGAGTATTTCTCACTTTGTGAACCACACAGGATTGAAAGTCTGCTTTTGGAAAGTACTCCTTTATCCTTTCCTCAAGTCCAGTAACTCCATCAGCTACGAAAAGGAGAACTTCTCTCACACCACGGTCATAAAGCCTCTTTATCATTTCCAGCCAGCTCTCAGCTCCTTCCGAAGGATTAACTTCAAAATCAAGTATTTCTCTGTATCCTTCCTCATCTATACCAAGAGCAAAAAGAACAACTTCTTTCTCAACAGTATCTCTCCTGACAGATAGCCACATTCCGTCAAGCATTATGACTGAGTATCTCCTCTTGAGCTTTCTTTGTTTCCACTTGCTTATTTCCTCTAAGGTCACCTGCGATATCTTACTTATAGTTGAAGGCAAGTATTTAAGCTCAAACACGCTCTCAAGAGCTTGGGCTATTGTTCTTGCACTCATGCCAGAGGCAAACATTCCAAGGATTAAGTCCTCAAGGTTGATGTCTCTCCTTTTGTAAGGTTCTATCAGCTTAGTTCTAAATCTTCCTTCCCTGTCCCTTGGGATTTTCAGGTTTTTTAGTTTTCCTACAACAGTATCAAGGTTTCTGACGTAAAAACCGTTCTTTGTTCCTCCATGTTCTTTAAGAAACACTTCTCTTTCAGCTGTCATGATTGACTCTAAGGTTTGTTTTACCACTTCTTTAACGAGGTCTGGTAAAATCTTCTGTAGTTCCATTTTTGCCTCCTGGGGTTGGTATTTGTGGGGTGTTCCCCAGGAGGTTATCCCATTTCTCAAGCTTACACAAAATATCGTACACTACCGTAGCAGAGGCTAAATTAAAAATGTTGTTTTAATCCCTGATAGGTATCCCTCTCCTCAAATCTTCTTCTTATCATTTGAATTACTCTGTTCTTCTCCCTATGGCTGCACCATTCGGGACCGATCAAGAGGTCTTCTGGAGCTTCTCCGGTAATTCTCTGGATAACAGTCTTTCTCGGTAATCTTTCGATAAAGTCAACGACTAAATCCACATACTCCTCAAGCGTTAAAAGTCTGAAGCGCTCCTCAAGGTAGATTCTCTCAAGTGCGGTACTTTTTATCACGTGAAGTGGATGAATCTTTACGCCATCAATTTTCAGTGCTGCTAGGAAATCCGCCGTCTCCATCATGTCATCGTAATCTTCTGTTGGAAGACCTAAAATTGTATGGACGCAAATGTTTATTTCCGGAAACTTCCGGGTTCTCAAAACGGCATCCACAAAATCGGAAACACCGTGTCCTCTATTCATCCACTTTAAAGATTTAAAATGGGAACTCTCAAGTCCATACTCTATCCAGACAAGATATCTGTCTGCGTAGGAATTTATCAGCTCTAAAGTCTCTTCGGAAACACAGTCTGGACGGGTGCCAATGATAAGGCCTACAACTTCTGGAAATTTCTTAATTTCATCGTATATGGACTTCAAAACTTCCGGTGGAGCGTAGGTATTGGTGTATGCTTGAAAGTAAACGAGAAATTTCTTTGCTTTGTAGCGCCTCTTAACCCTTTCTATTCCCTCAGCTATCTGCTTCTCTATCTCCTTCCTTCTCTTTTCAGGATCGTAATCAGAGCCAGAGTAACAGTAAATACATCCCCCTTTCCCTTTAAAGCCATCCCTATTAGGACAGGTGAAGCCGGCATCTACTGTTACTCGATAGACTCTTTCCCCAAATAGATTTTTAAGGTATCTGGAATAGGAGTAATACCTCTCCATTAAAGTTCCTCTTCTTCCTCCTCAAACTCTATACCGATAGGTATGAGCTCTGCAACATCGGAGAGTCCCCACTCATCAAATTTTTGATTACCAAAGTCTTCACACTCAATTGGAATAGCCAAAAGATATCCCTCTCCCGACCTTCTGCAGTGCTCTGCAATTGCTTTTGCTCTCTTCTCTGCTTCTTCCGTTTGAAGAGTCTGACAATCTTCAACCTGAACAGCAATTTGCTGCCTTTCCCCACTCTCATCGGTGTAAACAGCTAAAAAGTCAGGAAGATACTCCTCTTCAGCTTCAGGTTCGTAGATTTCGAACCCCTCTTCATTCATTATTGCCGCCATAATTTCAATAAGTTCTTCCCTTGAAAGTCCCTGCTCCATTTTCAATTCCTCCAGATTTTTCAGAGTTTCTAAGATTTTAATTTATAATTCTTCCTAACAATCACAAGGAAAACGGAATGATAAGCTCCACAAATATAAAAGTAAAGGCTCAAGAACTTCTCAAACCCTTTGCGGAACGGGCAGGATCCGTAGGGGTATCACCAAATATCATCACAGTTACAGGATTTGTCTTCTCTTTTATCTCAGGTATCACAATAGGCATGAACAACTTTTTTGTCGGAACACTCTTTTTCATTCTATCGGGTTTGTGCGATATGCTCGACGGCATTACTGCAAGAGTTAACGGAAAAACCTCAAGATTTGGGTCATTCCTTGACTCCTTTCTTGACAGATATTCAGATTTCTTCCCACTTGCAGGTATATCTATACTGGGGTTTTATCTTCAGAATTTCGACCTCTTTATCCTTTCTCTTCTCTCAATTGTAGGCTCTTTTGCAACAAGTTATGCACGAGCAAAAGCCGAATCTCTTAACATAGAGTGCAAAGTAGGAATTCTTGAGAGACCTGAAAGATTTTTCCTTCTCCTTGCCGGACTTATAACTGGATTTCTTGTTGAATGTCTCCTTATCCTTGCCGTCCTTTCAAACATTACTGCATTCCAGAGATTACTCTGTGCTGCGGAGAAACTCAAAAAGTGAAAAAATTCCTTCTACTGATTCTACTTGCCATTGTAACAGGAACTTTTCTCACTTCCATCTATGTTTACCGGTCTCTCAATGAAAAACGGGAAATTAATGTAAACATTCGAATAGAAAGAAATCAAAGTACCCGGGAAGTTCTGAAAAGACTAAAAGAACTCAATGCCATAGAAAATGAACAGATCCTCTATTTCTGGATCCGATACAAACACATTCCCATAAAAGCTGGTTGCTACAGGTTAAAAGGCACTTACTCTCCAGTAGAAATCGTTCAGGAACTGACGAAAGGCTCTCCCTGTCTCACAAAGGTAACAATTCCGGAAGGAGCAAACATCTTTGACGTTGATAAAATCCTCAGCGAAAAAGGCTTCTGCAGAAAAGGAGAAGTACTGAAACTTTCAAAAGATAAAGAGTTTTTGAACTCCCTAAACTTAAAGTTCCTTGAAGGTTATATTTTTCCGGATACATACTACCATAGGGAAAATGCACGCTGTAAAGAAATCATAGAAGAAACTGTAAAGAACTTTAACAAGAAAACACAATCTCTCTTCAAAGACTATAATCCTCCAGAAATTGTAAAAAGAGGACTAAAGGAAGTCACAAAAGACAAAATTCTGATAGTCGCATCAATAGTGGAGAAGGAAACCCCTCTTCCAGAAGAAAAACCGATAATTGCTGGCATTATCTACAACAGACTCGCAAAAGGTATGAAACTTCAGTGCGATCCAACCGTTTTCTATGCCTACAAAGTAGCAGGAATAGAGAAAGAGAAACTTCATAGAGGCGACACCTCTTTTCCCTCCCCATACAACACTTACTACATAAGAGGACTGCCTCCAACTCCCATCTGCAATCCGGGACTTGATTCGATAAAGGCAGCAATGTATCCAGAAAAGACCCAATACCTCTACTTTGTTGCAGAAAACAAGGGGCACATTTTCTCAAAGAGCTATAATCAACATTTAAAAATAATCAGGAAAATCTACAGGAATGGAAAAAAAGAGAAAGAGGAAAAGATACGTAATAGATAACTCTGGAGAAAAGTACCCGTTTTCAAGGGGTGTTCTTGTCAGATCTCTGACAAAAACCGGTCTTTCAATAGATGAAGCCTACCACGTCGCAGATGAGGTTGCATCAAAGTTCAAAGGGACAATCACTTCTGAAGAGTTAACAAATCTCGTGTTTAAGGTTTTGAAGTCTACATACGGGAAAAAGGTTGCAGAAAAGTACAGACAGTTAGTAGGTGAAAAAGATATTCTCGTTGCTGAATCGGATGGAAAAACTTTTGTTCCTTTCTCAAGGGGAATTCTTGCTGGATCCATCAGATCTGCTGGAGTTGACGTTCAAGAAGCCTTTGAAATCGCAAAGGAAATTGCAGATTATCTGAGACAGAAAGGAAAGTTCAGAATAAAGAGGTCTGAGCTCCGTGACATCACAAGCAGATTCCTCAAGAAAAAACTCGGAAAAGAGTATGCCCAGAGGTATCTCCTCTGGCGCCAAATGAAAAGACTGGACAAGCCAATAATCATCCTTATAGGCGGAGCAACGGGAGTTGGAAAATCAAAACTTGCAGCAGAGCTCGCAGGAATTCTTGAAATCAACCGAATGGCTTCAACCGACTCAATTAGAGAAGTTATGAGAAAGATGATTTCAAAAGAACTCGTCCCATCAATCCACGTCTCAAGCTACGAAGCGGGAGATGTTATCTACAAGTTTGGAGAGATGGAAAAGGAGCAAAAAATCCTTTACGGCTTCCTCGATCAGACAGAGAAAGTCCTTACCGGCATTGAAGCAGTAATAAACAGGGCTATCAAAGAGAACGTCAGCCTCATCGTTGAAGGAATTCACCTCATCCCGGGAATTTTCGATAAATTGAAAGATAGAGCTCACGTAATCCACCTCATACTTACAACCCTTGATGAAGAGATACACAAAAGCCGCTTCAAATCACGGGAAAGGATATCTCAGAGAACCAGCAAGAGATACTTGAGAAACTTTAAAGCGATACGACTCATTCAGGATTACCTCTATAAAACAGCAACAGAAAAAGCCATTCCAGTAGTTGAAAACATCGATTTTGACCAGACAAGAGAAAAGGCAATTGAGATAATTACAGATAAACTGATAGAAGAGGTAGGAGTTAGAGTATGACCATCCTCTATGTAGGTATCGGCGGTTTCGTTGGAGCCATTTCAAGATTTCTCATCGCAGGATTTGTTCAAAAAATCGCTGGTATTTCATTTCCAGCTGGAACCCTTGCTGTAAACATCCTTGGAAGTTTACTTATAGGCTTTTTAGTTATGATTTTTGAAAACATAATAGCTCCCGAATGGAAAGCATTTTTCATTACAGGATTCTTAGGTGCTTTGACCACCTTCTCCACTTTCAGTTATGAAACTGTTATTCTGATTCAGGAAAGTCTCTACTACAAGGCACTTTTAAACGTTTTTCTAAACATTACTCTATGCTTAACAGCCACCATTTTCGGAATGGCTTTATTTAAACTAATTTTTAAAGTATAAACCTCAGAGAGAGGAAGTTATGAAACTTTTAACTCTTGAAGAAGGGAAATTCTTAGTTAAACTTGCAAGAAAGGCTATTGAACAGTATTTAAACTTTGGCGTAAAAATTAAACCTCCTGAAAACACGTCTCCAAAACTCTTTGAAGAAAGAGGGGTTTTTGTTACCCTGAAAAAATACCCATCAATGGAACTTAGAGGTTGTATAGGATACCCTGAACCAATAATACCATTAGTTCTTGCAACAATTAATGCAGCAATTTCAGCAGCTACCAGAGACCCAAGATTTTATCCAGTAAGACCTGAAGAGCTAAAAAATATTGTAGTTGAAGTAACAGTTTTAACTCCGCCTGAGCCTTTAAACGTTCCTCCCGAAAGACTTCCAGAAGAAATAAAAGTTGGAAGAGATGGTCTTATTGTCAGATGTGGTTGTGCCTGCGGTCTCCTGCTTCCTCAGGTACCCGTTGAGTGGGGATGGGACGAAAGAGAATTCCTGTCACAGACCTGTATAAAAGCTGGATTACCACCAAACTGCTGGCTTGACCCAAAGTGTCAGATCTATAGATTTCAGGGACAGATATTTACAGAAGTTGAACCTTTTGGTGAAGTAGTGGAAGAAAAAATAAATAGCTGAATTTATCGCAAAAACTACAATTTGCAGATAAACTCAAACCAATTTTAATTATGAAGGAGGTTTTAGTTGTACGAGTGGCTTATGAATTTCATAATTGCCCTGCCGGCAATCCTCTGGGCTATAACTATTCACGAATTCGCCCACGGATACGTGGCTTATAAGCTTGGTGATCCCACCCCAAAGATAACAGGACGATTAACTTTAAATCCTTTTGCTCACCTTGATATTATCGGTTTTCTGGCACTGCTCCTTGTCCACTTTGGATGGGCAAAGCCTGTAATGATAAATCCACGAAATTTCAGGAAAATGGATCCCCGTAAAGGTGAAATTCTTGTGGCATTTGCAGGACCTTTTGCAAACTTTGTAAGCGCCTTTATAAGTGTTCTCCTCTTGAAGTACTTCCCATTTAGCGCTTTTCCAGCAAATATCTCTGAACCACTATTTCTCATCTTCAAGTACAGTATCTTTATAAACGTTGCCTTTGGAATCTTTAACCTTTTACCCATCCCACCACTTGATGGCTCGAAGATACTGGAAGCACTTTTACCACCGAAACTTTACTACTCTTATAAGAAAATTGAGCCCTATGGTCCAATAATCCTCATCATTCTCGTCATAAGCCCTCTGCTCAACTGGATACTTGTTCCCCTTGTAAATGCTATGATTCATATAATGTTGATCATAACCTGATTCCGGGAAGAGCATGATATTCAAAGAGTTAATCAAACAGAAGAGAGACGGGAAAAAGCTCTCAAAAGAGGAAATTGCGTTCATCGTCAACTCATACACTTCTGGAGAAATTCCCGATTATCAGATGGCTGCCCTTCTGATGGCTATCTACTTTCAAGGACTCGATTATGAAGAGACTTTAGCTCTTACAGATTCAATGCTAAAAAGTGGAGAAACAGTTAAGGTAGAAGTTGATGGAAGAATTGTTGACAAACACAGCACAGGCGGAATTGGTGATAAGGTATCTCTCATTATAGCTCCCGTCCTTGCCGAAATGGGATTTAAAGCACCTTTACTTTCTGGAAGATCCTTAGGATTCACAGGAGGAACAGCAGATAAACTTGAAAGTACTGGAATGAAAGTGGAGTTATCAGACGAGGAAATAACCGAAGTTGTTAAAAGGTTTGGTTTCTCAATATCTGCTCAAACAGAAAAAATAGCTCCAGCAGACAGAAAGATATACGCTCTACGGGACGCCACCTTAACAGTTGAGAGCATTCCTCTCATCGTTTCAAGCATTCTCAGTAAAAAACTTGCAGTTAACACAGAAGCAATAGTTTTTGATGTAAAGGTGGGAAGCGGTGCATTTATGAAAACGATGGACAAAGCCACAGAATTAGCTGAAGGACTTGTGAATGTCTCTAAGCTCTATGGGAAAAAAGCTGGAGCTCTGATAACTGAAATGAACCAACCTCTTGGAAGATATGCTGGAAATGCTCTTGAAGTAAAGGAATCAATTGATGCCCTTTCCGGAGATATTTCCGAAGATTTGTTAGAAGTTACTTCCTCTTTAGTCGGAGTCCTCTTTGAGCTTACAGGTTATGGAAGTTTTGAAGACGGAAAAAAGAGAGCAGCGGAAGTAATTCTTTCTGGAAGTGCAGTAGAGCAATTTATCCGATGGATTGAGTACCTTGGTGGAGCTCCTGATGTAAAAGTTGCAGAGAAAAAAATTGAAGTGAAAGCTCCAATCTCTGGTTACATAACCCATATAGATGGCGAACAACTCGGTTATCTTGTTATAGAGCTCGGCGGTGGAAGAAGGAAAGCTGAAGATAGAATTGACTATTCTGTTGGATTAAGGTTTTTCAAGAAGATTGGAGACTATGTAGAAGAAGGAGAACCTATAGGGGAACTTTACTACAACAGAGGAGAGCCTGAAAAGTTTGTGGAAAAGTTCCTATCAGCTTACACTATTTCTGAAAAAGAGAAAATAGACACACCTATTATTGTGAAAAAGAAAGTAAAATTGTGAAAAAATTAGGGATCGTTATGGCAAATTTAAAGCCTATAGAAAAGAAGTTTTTCGAAGATATCTTCGGCATGGGAACAGGATACGTTCTTGATTTTTCGGATCAAACTTTTGATGAGTTTTTTAGAAGCGTTGTTGGTATTAATATTCGCGATGACAAATATGCCTTTAACGGAAACTCAAAAGCAAAAAGGTTGCGGGCATTTTGGGAAATAGAATCAAATGAGGTTGTAGGAAAGGTTTTAAAGGAATTAGTAGAAATATGGAGATACAGTCAGGAAAGGATGGGTGAAGATATAGATGATGACTACAAAAGGGCTTTAAGAATTATCTATAGACTTCTTGGAAAAGAATATGATGATGCCGCAAAAGAAGAAGACTTCTTAAAAAGAGATTTTGAAATCAAACTATCGCAATTGAACTTAAGTGCCGAGCTTTCGGATGTCATTAGACAAAGAATTAATGAGATCCAAATTTGCTTAAATAATAAGGCACCACTGGCAGTTATTTTTCTATGTGGAAGTGTACTTGAAGGATTGTTGCTTGATTTAGCTACCAAGCATCCTCAAAAATTTAACACTTCAAAATCTGCTCCCAAGAACAAAGAAGGAAAGACAAAACCATTTCGCGAATGGACATTAAGCAATCTCATTGATGTTGCATATGAAATTGGTTTCTTAGGTTTGGATGTGAAAAAATTTAGCCATTCTCTACGAGATTTCAGGAATTATATTCATCCCTATCAACAAGTAAGTTCAAAGTTTAAACCGGATATGCACACAGCACAGATCAGCTGGAAAGTTCTACAAGCAGCAATTGAAGACTTAAGTAAAAAAATAACATTATGTATCGCAATCTCAACAATATTGACTTTATGCTCATAACCCCATAACATAATAAAAGAATTAGGTATAAGGAGAACCTTATGGCAATAGAGAGAATAACTGTTAGTATTGATAAGGAGTTTGCAGAAGAACTGAGAAGAATAGCAAAGAACAAAGGTAAGAGCCTCAGTAAGCTTATCAGAGATTCCCTCCAGGAATGGCTTATAGACAGGGAAAGAAAAGAAGCAGGAATGGCTGTCTTAAAATTGATTGAAGAAAAAGGAAAACTTGTTTCCGATGAGGCACTAAAAGAAATTGAGGCAGAAAGGAGAGCTTCTGATCGTGACCGGGCTTGATACTGGTTTTTTTATAAAGTTGCTGGCAGGTAATGAAACTGCAAAAAACTATTGGATAGATATTGTGAATGGTCAGAGAAAGGCAGTTGTTTCGACCTTAACACTATTCGAGCTTAAAAGGTTAACATTAAAAGAAATGATTGATAAAGAAGCCTTTGAAGGAATTCGTTTCTTTAGATACTAAAATATAGACTATGGAAAAGAAGAGAGGAAGACCGAGAAAATACAGGCACGACATAAGATGTCCCGATTGCGATTCTAACTGGTGCAAAAAGAACGAGCACCAGAAAGGAAAACAAAGATATAGATGCAACGGTATTTACTCCAGAAGCCAGCAGGAAGGAACATCCAGAAGAGAAAAAATCTTGCATTGTTTGTTTGGACAGCAGTGATAGAAGATAGAGGTAGGAAAACAGTTACTTTTGAAGTAGGTAACCGAGATGAAGAAACTTTTTTAAAAGATATGGGAGAAAATTCCGATAACAAAGAAATATTACTCTGACGGATATGAAGTATATGCTAATACCAATACCGATTTATAAATCATCCTAAGACAGCCTCCTTAATGTAAGGATAAAAAGTAAGTTTCTTTAACCTTTGAGGTGTAAACGACGGGAGTGTCCATAGAACTGTGTAAATTCTATCATGCCTCTAACCTCTCCTCGAAAATTATTGACAGCTGCCCGTAAATAATACCCCAATCCTTGATAACACTTCTGTTCCATTTTTTCGCAAGTTCCAAAGCAGCTAAATAGAGGTTCTTAAGAACTGACATATCACTCGGAAATACCCTCTTTCCATCTGTTACCTTCCTGAACTTACTATTAATACTCTCTATGATGTTCGTCGTGTACATAAGTTTCCTGAGTTCAAGCGGATACTTAAAGTAAGCCATAAGCTCTTCCCAATTAGCTCTCCAACTCCTTACTACGTGTGGGTATTTACTTCCCCATTTCTCTTCAAACTCGTTCATCCTAAGTTCTGCTTCCTCAAGTGTAGCTGCTCCATAAACCCTCTTGAGATCCGATGATAATTCTTTTTTGTCTTTCCACGATACATATCTTAATGAGTTCCTTATCTGGTGAACTACACATTTTTGTATTTCTGCTTGAGGATATACTCCTTTTATGGCTTTCCCTATTCCTGACAGATTATCCACGCTAAATATCAGAACGTCTTTGACTCCTCTACTTTTTAGGTCATTTAGTACCTTGAACCAGAAGCTGGCACTTTCGCTCTCATTTATCCAAAAACCAAGGAGTTCCTTTCGTCCCTCTTTATTTACCCCTATGACCACGTAAACTGCTTTATCTACTACCTTGCCATCTTGTCGTACTTTGTAAAAGATGCAGTCTATATAAAGGATAACGTAAATTCTTTCAAGTGGTCTTGACTGCCATTCTTCTATTCTCGGAGTTAGTCTGTCGGTAATCTTTGAAATCAAAGAAGGACTTATGTCCATTCCATACATGTCGGAGAGTAATTCCTGAATGTCTCTTACTGTCATTCCCTTTGAATATAGGGCTATTATCTTGTTCTCCAGGTCTTCAAGGACTGTCTGGCGTTTTTTGACTATTTTGGGTTCAAAATCTCCCTTTCTATCTCTTGGAGTTTCAATCTCTACTTCTCCAGCTGCGGTTTTAACAGTCTTGGAGATATAGCCGTTTCTGGAGTTGTTAGAATTAGTACGCTCATACTTTGAATAGCCAAGGAACTCTTCAAGCTCTGCTTCTAATGCTTCTTTTAATGTTTGTTGGATGAGCTTCCTAAGATCATCCTTAATGAGTTCTGGATCATATTTCTTTTTCATGTGTCCACCCTCCTTTAGGTTTAATTTTTACACACTTGGGTGGACACTCCCTAAACGACTTCACTATTCCACATACAGTATCTTCCAATTCTTCTATTACATTAAAAACTTTGTTCTTCAAGTGCTTCTTTATATCCTGAAACACCCTCTCTACTGGATTAAGTTCCGGTGAATATGGTGGCAAATACACTATCTGTATGTTTGTAGGTACTTCCAACTTTTTATCCTATGAGAAGATGCATTGTCCATAACTACTATCGCTTCCCTTTTTCCTAAGTATTTACTGAATTCCTTTAAAAACAGATTCAAGCTTTCTGTTGTCATATCGGGCATTACAAATGAAAAGCTGTCTCCTGTTATAGGAGATACGGCTTTATATAAATACCTGTACTCAAATTTCATTATTGTCGGAATTATCGGTTTTATCCCTCTTCCTCTCCATTCTCTGCCTACTTGGGACATCAATCCAAATCTGGATTCGTCATAAAAAAAAATTCCTTTATCTGGATTTTCTCTCGCTATTCCTTTAAATATCTTTTCTTTGAATTCTTTCTCTTGATTCTCGTCCTTTCTAATGTTTACCGGTCTTCCTACTTTCTTCCTTGCTCCTATCCTCTTTAGCAAATCCGATATCCCTTGTTGGAAATATCTGATTCCAAATTTCTGATATATCCACTCTATCATCTCTCTCTGGTTGCTAAAGCCTTTTTCGTTAAGCTCATTTACAAATTCTTGAAGTTGCTCTTCAGTCATCTTTCCCCGATATCCAGTTACTTTCCAATCAAGTAATTCTTTTAAACCTCCTTTCTCGTATTTTTTCCACCATCCTTTTAAAGTTGGATAACTAAAATGCAATAGGTTTGTCATTTCTTTTAATGTCATTTTTGGATTTTCCTTTAAAAGGATGAGCATTTGGATACGGGGGATAAATCTTCGGTGAGATAACCGCTTCAGCAACCTTTTTAGATCTTCTGAATCCTCTTTTATCTTCGTCCCATCTATCGTCCTCATAAATCTAATTCTACACCAGTTTTGGTATTACAGTAAAAGTGTGAAAGAGCCCCTACTTATGGAGAAAGTACACGTGTTTGTTATAGCATCTTTTGAACAGAATCCCAACATTTAGGTTGTTCTCGTTGGAGTGTGGTAGAATTGTTGCAAATAAAAACTAAGTTTTTTTGGTGGAAGGGGAACAATGAAGAGAGTTGTAGTTTTAGCAGTGGGAGTAATGCTGCTTCTTATAGGCTTTGTACTGGTTGGTAAATTTGGGGAAGAAAAAAGAAAGAGTTCAGCTCAAGTTCAGAAAACAGTAAAACACCATAAACCTTCAGTTTTCCGGTCTGAAAAGCAGGGAAATGAGTCGATTTCTAAGTCAACTGTGGAAGTTCGTTCTGGAGATGTGAGACTATCAAGGGAGAAGGAGAAAAAAGGGAAACAGTTCATTCAGTTACGCATAAATAATTTGCAGGGTCAACTGGAAAAGGTAGCTTTTTCTTCTGTTGAAAATTTAGACACCGAGAAAATCTTTAGATTGGTAAGAAACCTCAGTGGGAAAATAGTCTTTAAGGATGGGAAATTAACAGTTTATCTTTTCGCTCCTCCTGATACGAAAATTTCGGAGGATAAGCTTAAGAAGATAGTTTTTAATATTAAAAGAAAAACGAAAAGTGGCAATATTATAGTTCTTGCCGATAATGGTTCATTAAGGGTTATTACGGTTTATAGCTCCAATCTTTCTAAATCCCTTACACCTGATCAAATTGCCCAACTGCTTCCTTCTGGAAATCTACTGACCTTTTCTTCTTCGAGAAAGATAAGATTTTGTTTTGATAAGACAGAAGTTATTGCAGAAGATAAGCCTAACATTGACAAAGTACTTTCAGATTTGGAATTTGCAATTAAGAAAAGTGGTGCTAAGGTAAGTAAAATCATAATTGAGGGACATACGGACAGTATAGGTTCGGAGGAATATAATTTAGCTTTATCTTTGAGAAGAGCACAAATTTTGAATGATAAGTTAAGAAAGAGCTTCAAAAATGTTTTTATAGTGAACATAGGAAAGGGAGAAAAGTTCCCAATAGATACCAATGATACTCCGGAAGGAAGAAAGAATAACCGGAGGATTGGTGTCTCTCTTGAGTTTTCTTTATAGGTGGTTCTTTGTTGTATGTCTTACTTTTTCGTTTTGTTTGAAACCGACAAGTCTTTATTCTCAGGAATTAACGGATTTAAGCTTAGTTAAAGTTCTTAATAATGATGTTTTTGTTTTTCTTCCACAAGACATTTCGCAAAGTTTTGATGTTGAATGGTATGGTAAATTTATAACAATAGATGGTAGGAATTTTGCTCACGGTAAAGGTAAGCTTGTTTTTATAAGAAAAAGCGACGGATATAGAAGCATTCCTTACAGTGTAAATGCAGAAGAAGGTTACATCACTAGCAATCTAGTACTGAAATCAGATCAATTTTATAAATGCTTAGATGAAAACTGCGAATTAAAGAGTTTGAAGTTAGTTCTCCGTTACATTCAAGGAGAGAAAATTACCGAAGAAGTTGTTACTTTTGAAGGCGAACTAAGTATAAATGGAGATGTTTTAGTTCCTAAATTAGGAAAACTTGAATCAAAGAACTTTATTTATGAAGGAGAATTTGATAAAGGGGAGATCACTGGTTTTGGCAAGTTCTGTTTTAAAAGTGAAAGAGTAACCAGTTGTGATAAAGCTCTAATCATCCAAGAAGGTTTTTGGGAAAGGGGTAGATTTTTAGAAGGCTATTTGAAGACTGCTTACTCTGATGGTGCTGTGTACGAAGGATGGAGCGTAAATGGAATTCCAGATGGTTGGGGAAAGGTTTTATGGAGTGATGGAAGTAGATATGTTGGAGAATTCTTGGAAGGAAAAAAACACGGAAAAGGTTTTTATCTCTTTCCTGATGGTAGCTGGTATAGAGGAGAATATAAAAATGACTTAAAAGATGGAGAAGGGGAACTTTATATCAAGCCTTTAGATGTTTATTACATAGGACAATTTAAAGCCGGAAAAATTCAAGGATGGGGAGAGTTATACATCGGTAATGAATTTGTTTATATAGGTTCTTTTGAAAACAACTTACCTAATGGTAGCGGCTATTTGATTGACAAATCGGGTAACACTTATGAGGTCATCGTTAATAATGGAAATATCTTATTTGTTAACTCTACCTCTCAAAAACTTTCGCTTTATCAGCTTTTTTCTTCTGAAGCGTATGCTTTTAGTATTCCTTCTTTATCAGATGTTGTTAACCTCTTTTCAAAAAAAGTCCAAGAAGTTGCTGATTGGGTAGAGAAGAATAAAACCCATCTAATTAATGCCGTTAAAGGATGTATTGCTGGAGGATTTGGAGGAGCTATTTCCGGAGCTGCCGCTGGAGCTGTTGTTGGGGCTGTAACAGGGGGAAATGTTGTTGCAGGAGCGGTTGTAGGAGGTGGTATTGGATTTGTAAACGGGTGTTTTAATCAAGCTGAAAAAGCTTTTGAAAAGGATGGAAATTACACACTTCGCGATGCCTTTCAGTCATTCAAAGAGGAACTTTTCAGTGTGGAAAATTTTGCTTTTGGAGCGCTAGGAGAGGTGGGTGCAATTGGAGTAGGGGCAAAAGCAGCCGAGAAGGTTGCTGAATTACCACCTGTAAGACGAGCTTTTTCTCAGTTGGAAAGATTCTTTTCTAAGAATGTTAGAAAAGCCTTCAGATATTTATGTAAGAAGAAGATTGTAAAGAGATTTTTAAAGAGATTTTGCGAGGAAGGGAGACCTTCCTATCCGGACTTAACTTTAACTTTACTGAGTTGGAACTTGAATAATTTTAGTCCGGAGGGGAAAAAAGAGAAGGATAGAGAATTGATTTATGATTTTCTGGAGAGTAGAGATGAGGACATTATCCTACTTCAGGAAGTTTTAAAAGCTAATGATGAACGTTGGAATGGTTTTTGGAAAAACCTTGAGAAGGAAACAAAAAGAGAGTTGATAGTGTCTGAGCCAAAAAATACTAAAACGGATAAAAGAAATGAAACTTTTGTTTTTTTAGTGAAGAAAAACAAGTTTTCTTCTGTACGTTTGGTTGATAAAGAAGTCTTATCTAATTTGTCATTGTTAGGTCTTAAGAGGAAACCCTCTATTGTGTGTTTGCAAATGAAGTCTTCACGGGTAGGAAGAAGAAAGAAGGGACTCAGAAGAAGAAATAGCTATCAAGAATACTGTGATATAGCAGTTGTTAACGTTCATGTGGATCTTAAAATGAGAGTGTTCGGAATAGAGATTAAAAAGAAAAGGACAAAAAATACGTTGAGGATGACTAGAACAATTTTTTCCTTAGCATCGGTTGTTCAGAAATTGAAGAGGAAGTTTTCTCCTAAAATTATAATTATTGGAGGCGACTTTAACATGGAACCCGACATTTTAGAGAAAATAGGAAAGAAAATAGGATTATATCGGCCAGTAATCTATGATATTACTATGATTGGTAAGGATCGGAACCGGTATGATAACTTCCTTATTCCTTTTTGGATTAGGGGAGCATCAGGAGAGGTTATATACAGTTTAATTTGTCAATGTTCCTCAGCTAAAACTTCCAAAAGGGTTTGTAAGGAAATAAGCTCATACCAAGAGGTAGAACAAATGGAAACATTTAGGGAGTGTTATAAGGAATATGTTAGTGATCATTTTCCTATAACTGCTAAATTACAGTGGATCTTTTGACAGCGGTTTTTATGAGTGTGGGTTCTCTTCTTAGTTCTCTGGATTTTCCAAGCAGCCTTTCTTTGAAAACTTGGTATCCCAAAACGAAACTGCTATAATCGTTAAGTGCAGTTCTACGATAATTGTTCTTCCATTTGCCAGAGTCCTTTTTTTGAAATGTTTAGGGAGGTGGTAGTGGAGGTATGGATATGTATTTAGATAGTTGGATTTGTAGCGCCTTTAGTAGCATTCCTTCTTCTTTCAAAGAAGTCTTAGATTGGGTAGCCAAAGTAAACAAATACAAACTTCATGAACGTCCAAATTTTAAGAAAAATGACTTTGGTTTTGAGCAGATTATCGTTGTCTATTTAACCCGGTACTTTATCAATAAAATCAGGGAAAATGGTCTTGATCTTCAACTCGGTGTATCGGAAAAGCTAAGGGAAGTTGGTGTTAAATACGATTTTTCTTTGTTTGCAGGACAGAACAACTCGATACAAATTAAAGAGGTTGTTGAAGTTAAAACTATAACAAATAATAATTTTAGCTGGCTTAAAGGAGATGTTGAGAAGTTACGGCAATCTTCAGTAGAAAATAAGTACCTATTGGCGGTAAGTTTATACGTTCCAAAATTGTCTTTGGAATCTGTTTTGAACCGTAAAGATGAAAAGATAGATAGCTTTACCTCTTCACTAGGTGTTAATCATCTACAATCTGGCGAATTTCACACCAGTGGTTCTTATGCGTTTTGGTACTTTCTGTTCAAAGTTGACTGAAACGAAGCCAACGGTGAGAGATGGTTATCATTGGCGTTGATACAGGTGGAACTTTCACAGATTTTATCTATAAAGACGGCGATAAGTGGGGAGTTTTCAAAACCCTTTCAACTCCTGAAAATCCAGCAAAGGCTGTCCTCTATGGAATTGAGAAGATTGCAAAAGATAAACCTAAAAACATTACTCATGGTTCAACTGTTGCAACAAATGCGGTCCTTGAAAGAAAGGGTGCAAAAACGGCCTTCATAACTAATAAAGGATTTGAGGATATCCTCTTCATAGGAAGGCAAAATAGAGAAAAGCTTTATGACCTTCACTACAGAAAAAATCCTCCTCTTGTTCCAGAGGAGCTCTCTTTCGGCGTTAAAGGAAGAATCATTTACACAGGCGAAGAAATTGAAAAACTGAATGAAGCAGAAATAGAAGAAGTTGCAAAAATTTTAAAGGAGAAAGGTGTTGAGTCTGTAGCTGTTTCATTCCTCTTTTCTTTTCTTAACCCAGAGCATGAAGAGATAGTTGAGAAGGTTTTGAAGAAATATGGATTTGAGGTTTCTATTTCCAGCAAAATTGTTCCTGAGTTCAGAGAGTATGAGAGGAGCTCCACCAGTGTAATAAACGCCTACGTTATGCCGAAAATGAAAGGTTACATCTCTTTCCTTGAGAACCATTTAAGTAAGGAAGACAGGCTCCGAATTATGCAGTCAAACGGTGGGGTTATCTCCTCCGAAACCGTAAAAGAACAGCCTGTTAGGACAATCCTTTCAGGACCTGCTGGTGGTGTTGTCGGAGCGTGGAAAATAGGGAAACTGGCAGGATACGAAAAACTCATAACCTTTGACATGGGTGGGACATCAACGGATGTGTCTCTGATAGATGGAAAACCTATCATAACAACAGAATCAAAAATAGAAGGATACCCCGTAAAGGTTCCGGTAATTGACATTCACACTGTTGGTGCTGGCGGAGGTTCTATTGCAAGAATTGATTCTGGAGGAGCTCTGACCGTAGGTCCTGAGAGTGCCGGTGCAGACCCGGGTCCCATCTGCTACGGTAAAGGAGAGGAGATAACGATAACAGATGCAAACCTTTTTCTTGGAAGGCTTGTTCCTGACTATTTCCTCGGTGGGAATATGAAGTTGAACTATGAAAGGATTGTTCCATACTTTGAGGAGATGGCAAAGAAAGTAGGAATTACTCCCTTGGAGCTCGCAGAAGGAATTTTAACCATTGCAAATACAAAAATGGAAAAAGCTATTAGAGTAATTTCTGTGGAAAGGGGGTATGATCCCCAGGAGTTTTCCCTTTTCTCTTTTGGAGGTGCTGGCGGATTGCATGCTGCTTTCCTTGCAAAGATGCTCAACATTCCAAGAGTTATCGTTCCTCAGAATCCGGGAATCCTCTCTGCAATGGGAATGGTTCTTTCAGATATTGTTAAGGACTACTCCCTAACAGTCATGCTTACAGGCAAAAGTGTAAACAGAAAAAACATTGAAAGGTTCTTTAAAGTTCTTGAAGAAAGGGCTGTCGAAGACTTAAAGAGGGAGGGGATTTCAGAAAATAAAATAAAAGTAGAGAAATATCTTGATATGAGGTACAAAGGACAATCTTTTGAGCTAATTGTCCCGTTTGTAGATGACTTTATTAAAGCCTTTCACAACGAGCATGAGAGGGTTTATGGATACTCCAATCGGAATAGGGAAGCTGAAGTTGTAAATGTGAGAATAAGAGCAATTGGAGAAACAGAAAAGCCGGAATTGAAGAAATTCAATTTTGTTTCAGAAAAAGTTCCAGAGGGAGCTCTCTTAGAAAAGAGAAAAGTTTACTTTGATGGAAAGTGGACAGAAACTTCTGTTTACGATAGAGAAAAGCTCCTTCCCGGAAACAGGATAGAGGGTGCTGCAATCGTTGTTGAGTACAGCTCAACGACCGTGATTCCACCTTTTGCAAAGGCTTTTGTTGACGAATACAAAAACCTTGTCATTGAGGTGTGAATGAGCGTAAATCCAATTCTTCTTGAGATATTCAAGAACAGGTTTTCCTCTATTGCCGAAGAGATGGGTGTTGTCCTCCAGAGGACTTCGTTTTCCCCCAACATAAAGGAGAGAAAAGACTTTTCCTGTGCCATTTTTGATGAAGATGGAGAAATGGTAGCCCAAGCTGCACATATCCCTGTCCATCTTGGCTCAATGCCCCTGTCGGTCAAGTCAGTTATCGAGAGTTTAGAACTAAAAGAAGGGGACATGGCAATCCTCAATGACCCTTTCAGGGGAGGAACACATCTGCCCGATATTACAATTGTTGCTCCTGTCTATGCTGGTGGAGATAAACCAGCCTTTTACGTTGCAAACAGAGCTCATCATGCAGACATTGGAGGAATTTCTCCCGGTTCAATGCCCCTTTCAAACTCCATTTTTCAAGAAGGATTAATAATTCCGCCGGTAAAAATTGTTGAGAATGGAAAAATCGATGAAAAATTCCTTGATTTCATAAAGGCTAACGTTAGAACTCCAGAAGAAAGGGAAGGAGACTTTGCCGCCCAGATTATGGCAAATAGGGTTGGAATAAAGAGGTTAGAGGAGCTTATAGAAAAATACTCCTTAGAAACTGTCAAAGGTTACAGCAGAGCTCTGATTGACTACTCCGAAAGAATTATGAGAGAGACCATAAAATCAATTCCGGATGGTGTTTATGAATTTGAGGACTTTATGGAGGACGACGGTTCAGGAAACAGGGATATAAAAATAAAAGTAAAGCTAACCATAGATGGAAACAGAGCTGTCGTTGACTTTTCCGATTCTGACTTTCAGGTTGAAGGAAGTATTAACAGCGTAAAAGCAATAACCCTTTCAGCAGTTCTCTACGTTTTCAGGTGTCTTGTTAAGGAGAATATCCCAACGAATGCTGGCTGTTTAGCTCCCATTGATGTAATTACAAAAGAAGGAACAGTTGTTGATGCTAAATTCCCTGCCGCTGTTTCTGCAGGAAACGTTGAAACCTCACAGAGGATCGTTGATGTTCTGCTTGGAGCTCTCTCTGAAGCTCTTCCAGACTTTATTCCCGCTGCGAGCCAGGGAACAATGAACAATGTAACGATTGGAGGAATTAATCCAGATACAGGAAAACCTTTTACCTACTATGAAACAATCGGCGGTGGAATGGGAGCTTCTGCTAAAGGCGATGGAGAAAGTGCAGTTCACTCCCACATGACAAATACGCTGAACACCCCTGTTGAGGCTCTTGAGTTTGCATATCCATTCCTGATCACTGAATACTCTGTAAGAAAGAATTCCGGAGGAGACGGACTTTTCAAAGGAGGAGATGGAATCGTAAGGGAATTCAAATTCCTGACAGATGTTGAAGTAACGGTCATCTCTGAAAGAAGAAGAGTTCCACCTTATGGGCTCTTTGGCGGTGAACCGGGGAAGACCGGGGAGAACTGGATTGTTAGAAATGGAGAGAAAATTAGAAAAGATGGAAAGTTTACGGAGAGACTTTCAAAAGGAGATGTTTTACGAATAGAAACTCCTGGCGGAGGAGGTTTCGGTAGAAAAGCTTAGCTTAAAAGAAGTTTCTTAGTCTCTTCCCAGGTGGTCTGAGGCTGGGGAAACCTCTCCTTGAAGAAGTGTTCGTAACGTCTTATAACTTTTTCCCAGGTTGGAAGGCTTGTTTGAGCTCCTTCAGCCTCAATAGTGAAGGAAGCTACAGTTGAAGCTATTCTTCCGGCAGTAAGAAAATCATAACCTTTCAAAAGGGCTACAAGAAAACCAGCCCTGTGAGAGTCTCCAGCCCCAGTCGGATCAACGAGCCTTGAAGGTTTAACAGCAGAAATACGATAGGTCTGACCATTGTAAATGATTATTGACCCTTGAGCTCCAAGGGAAACACATATCAGCTTTGGACCTTTGACCTCTCTCATACTCTTCAGCCTTAATATCTCTTTTATCCTTTTAGCTTCATGATTATTCATAAAAAGAAGATTGGTATGTTTAAGAAGTCTGGTAACCCTATGGGGATAGGTAAAAGTTTCCTGTCCTGGATCAAAACTTATTACGTTTTTCAGTCTGTTACGTTTCAAAAAGCGGTAGTAAAACTCAAAATGACCTGTTGAGAAGTGGAGTATTTCGTATTCTTTGGCAAGTTTTGAAGCAAGAAACTTGTGTTCAAAGAGCAGTTTCGATACTCCTTTTTTATTTTCATAGTAATAAAGCCTCTGATCATCGCTATCTTCTTTGCTAATAATAAAGCTCCTTGGCATTGGAAACTCTTTTGCCTCGATTACACCCCTTATGTCAACTCCCTGCTCTTTTAAACACTTTTTATAGTTTATCTTTTCAAAATCGTAACCTGAAACTGCAAAGATACCACTCTTAGCACCAAGCCTTGCAGCCGCAACAGCTACATTTGCTCCGGCACCACCGTAAGTATATCTGTACTTCTTTGCCTGAACTGTTTCATTAACAGCAGCAAACTTACTAACAACAAGGACATTATCAATAACAACACTTCCAAAAGCAAGGATATCTCTCATTTCACTTTCTCGAATTAACAAGCCTTACAATTTTTTTTCCTACTTTCATCAGTTTTCTTCCTATACCGGCATTCTCAACAAAAACTGCTCCTGCCACTCTCTCTTTCCTCAATGCATTTCCTATCTCTTCAGAAGTAAAGAGATTATCCACAACAAGATAGGAAGACTTTATCAATCTCTTTTTCGTTTTTTCACTTAAATCTGAAGCCAAAATAAGTGCTCCCTCCCTATCTCCAAGAGGTCTAATGTTATCCTGACCGACAACAGTAACTCCTGTTTTGTGGGAAAGAGAAAGAAGATGGAGGAAGTAATTTTTCAGTGCTTCTAATGTATACCCGTAAACATCTTCTGGAGAAACTTTCCCCTTAAAGTGCCTCTTTACAAAGGTTTTTATACACCTAAAATCAGGACAAACATTAAAGCCCCTACCCGGCAGCTTTCTCGCCACATCAGGCAGGGGCTTTCCTTCGAACTCAACGTATCTTATGAAATCCTCGTTTTCTTCCTTCACTCTACATCCTGCACAGGTTCTCATTCTTCTTCTTCCATTGCTTCCAACTCTTCAAGCTTCCTGTAGTCACTCTCCTTGATTATATCTATTCCGACAATCTGTCCAACGAGCTTTGAGGCAAGCCTTGCATTTACCCCGTGTTTTCCAATGGCAAGGGAAAGCTGGTCGTCAGGAACAACAACCTCTACCCTCAATTCTCCATTTTCATCCTCGTAAGCTTCTGACTGAAGAACCTTGGCTGGAGAAAGGGCTCTTGCAACCAACTCTGCAACGTCATCTGTCCATCTAATTATCTCTATCTTCTCTCCAGAAAGCTCCCTTGAAATTGGAAGAATTCTACTTCCCTTAACACCTATGCAGGCTCCAACGGGATCGACGAAATCTTCCTTGGCATCCACTGCAACTTTCGCCCTTACTCCTGGCTCCCTTGCCACTGCTTTTATTTCAACAAGTCCATCTGCAACTTCTGGAATTTCAATCTCCATAAGCCTTTTTAAAAACTTTGGATGAGTTCTTGAGAGGATAATGTAAGGGGGTGGATAGTCATCTATTCTGGATGGCTTTCTCCTGTTGTAACGCTTGTAATCAAAAACAACATCGTAGATATAGGCTCTTACCCTGTCTCCTATTCTATATCTCTCCTTTGATATCTGTTCTTCTTTCGGAAGAATCCCAACAACCCTTCCAAGATCTAAAACAATGTCTCCGCTTCTCTTAATCTCCTTAACAGTTCCTGAAATTACGTCCCCTATTTTCTCTTTAAAGTAGTCGAAAAGGGCTCTTCTTTCTGCGCTGGAGATCTTCTCATGAATCACCTGGGCAGCAGCTTTTGCTGCAATACGACCAAGCTCCTCAGTCTTTATTTCAACGAGAACTTTATCTCCAACTTTTATATCTTCTCCAAAGAGCTGCTTCGCTTCTTCAAGAGAGATCTCGTAATCAGGATCTTTAACCTGCTCTACCACCGTTTTTTCCTGAAATATGCCAAAATCCCTACCGTCTTCATCTATCTTAACTACAAGATGACCTTTATATCCAGCCTTTCTCGCAGCATTGATAATTCCTATCTTTACAGCTTCAATAACATCTTCTTTGGAGATGCCTTTCTCTCTACAGAGCATTTCTATAGTTTTACCAAGACTTTCCATTAGTTATCCTCCTTATTTACTTGTCGAAAAGAGAGTCCACATCCACTCTCGCACTTTTAATGTTTTCATAGGGTATCTCTACGTTCGCATTTCTTGAAACATCATGAATAGTTACACCCTTTTCCGAAGTAGAAACAACCTCTCCCTTGAAGTTTCTCTGGTTATCCATAGGCTCGTGAGTCTTTATCTTTACCACAATTCCAACGTGTCTCTCAAAATCCCTCTGTGTCCTAAGAGGTCTATCAAGCCCTGGAGAAGAAACCTCAAGGTTGTAGGCATGAGGAATTAGATCTTCAACATCCAGGAGCGTTCCTATCCTTTCACTAATCCACTGACAATCTGAAATAGTAATACCACCCTCAGGTCTGTCTGCATATATCCTCAAAACCCATCCAACAGGCTCTCTAACAAATTCCACATCAACAAGTTCAAAGCCACCTTCTTCTAAAATTGGCAAAAGAAGTTCTTTTACTCTATCCACAATTTCTTTAATTCTTTCTTCCATGGTAAACCTCGAATCGGATTAAATAAAAAGGAGCGGTTCCGAAGAACCGCTCGTAAAAAGAAGTATGAGTGCGATGAACACAGACAGCTTCTAACCGCCTGTGATAAATTTAGTGCGAAGGCGTGAAATTAGCAAACCAGAACTTATCCGTAGTATTTCATTGCCTTTCGAGCTTCTCTTTCAAGCTCTCTTCTTTTTATTGTTTCTCTCTTATCGTACTTCTTCTTACCTCTAACAAGAGCTATTTCAACCTTCACCTTTCCTCTTTTGTTAAAGTACATTCTTAAAGGAACTATTGTTAGACCCTTTTCCTGTGTTTTTCCAAAAAGTCTTTTAATTTCAGATTTGTGAAGAAGAAGTTTTCTCTTTCTCGTTGGCTCATGATTAAAGAGATTTCCATGGGTATAAGGAGCAATGTAGGCATTGAAGAGAAAAGCCTCTCCGTTCTCTATTCTCACAAAAGAATCTCTCAGGTTTGCCTTTCCTTCTCTTAAAGACTTGACCTCTGTTCCTTTGAGCTCTATTCCCGCTTCGTACTTCTCCAGTATTTCGTAATCGTAATAAGCTTTCTTGTTCTTTATTTCCGGCGTTCTTCCTGCCATTTCAGAATCACTCTCCTTCTCTCTTCATCTATAGTATCAACCACAAATTTGTACTTGTGGTGATACTTTAATTTAATACCTTTTGGCAATATGTTGGCAGGAACATAACCTACAACATCATCAGGAAGCTCAACCCAGTAACCAGATTTATCTTCTCTTACAACGACTCCTTCGATAGATTTTCCCGGTTTATACTTTTCTTTGATATTTTTCCACGGATCTTCCGTAATATCTTTAATGCTCAAAACCAGTCTTTCTTTGTCTCTCTCTATTTTTTTAATTTTCACTTTTATCTTGTCCCCTATCTTTGCCACGTCAAAGGGCGTTTTTAGACCTGACCAGGAAATATCACTCTTATGTACAAGACCATCTACCCCCTGAACATCAACAAATATTCCAAAGTCAACGATATTTTTGACTATACCTTCTACAACATCCCCTTCTTTAAGTTTTTTGAGGGTCTCCTTTCTCATTTGAGCCCTTTTCTCTTCAAGAAGCTTACGTCTTGAGATTACAATGCTTCTTCTCTTCCTATCTATTGAAAGAACCTTTGCCTCAATCTCTCTATCAAGCCAGTCATCAGGTTTTGTAACAGGCATGATGTCCACCTGAGACATTGGAAGGAAGACAGTTATCCCCTCTTCAAGAGCTACTTTGTAGCCTCCCCTTACTCTCTGTCTTATTCTTCCCCTTACAATACCTTTTTTCTCTATCTCATCTGCAATTCTTTCCCACTCTTTAATAGAACGGGCACAGTTTACAGATAAAAGGGCATATCCCTCCTCCGTTTCCGGTTCTATGATGCAGACATCTATTTTTTCTCCAACTTTCGGTTTATACCCAAGTTCTTTAAGAGGAATTACCCCTTCTGATTTCCAGCCAAAATCGACAAAAACTTCTCTACCAGTGACTTTAACGACAGTACCTGTAATTACTTCATTGTTTAGACGTTTGAAGCTTTCTTCCAGTAGTCTGGCAAACTCCCCTTCCACTTATCTCTCCCCCTTTATCAAGAAGTCTAATATAATTTACGACCTCCTCTATAACCCATTGTGGTGTTGATGCTCCAGCTGTAATTCCTACACTCTTTGCTCCTTCAAACCAACTATGGTCTATCTCCTCTTTGGATTCAATATGATAGCTCCTCTCATTTACGCTCTTTGAAATCTGGTAAAGCTTTGTTGTATTGGAACTGTTTTTCCCCCCAACAATGAGCATTACATCAACCTGAGAAGCAAGCTTTTTCGCTTCATTCTGCCTGATAGAAGTAGCATTACAGATAGTATTGTAGACTTTTAGCTCCTTGACCTTTAATGATAGCAGAGAGATGGCTTTCCTAAGGAAATCTACATTTAAAGTCGTTTGACAGACAACGCCGAGCTTTGGCATTCTTGGAAGTCTCTCTATCTCTTCAATCGTGTCTATTATCATTGGAGAGTTAATAACATGGCCGGCTATACCTATAACTTCCGGATGTTTTGGGTTACCCAGTATGAGAACAGGATACCCCTCTTTTTCAAGTTTTATTGCCTTTTCATGAACGTCCTTAACAAAGGGACACGTGGCATCAACTATCTGAAGACCTTTATTTTTAAGGAAATTGATAACTTGAGGAGCTACACCGTGGGAGCGGATGATAACGGTATTACCTGATTCTAAAGCCTCCATATCCTCAATGAATTCCATCCCTAACTTCTTTAATCTCTCTATTTCCCGTCTATTGTGAATTAACTCACCAAGACAATAAGTTTTTTTCGTTTTTCCTATAGCATCAACAGCAATGTTCACAGCCCTCTTAACACCCCAGCAAAAACCTGCACTTTTAGCTACTTTTATTTCCAACCTTTAGCTCCTTTATCTTCTCCATAAGTATATCAGCCGCTTTCTGATAGTTTTCCTTACTATCTTCTAAATCTATGTAAAAAGGTTCTCCAAATCTAATAGTTACCTTAGGCCATCCAGAAATTATTTTCTCTTTACCTATAACTTTTTCACTCCCCTCTATTAAACATGGAACTATTGGAGCCTTTGCTTTGAGAGCAACCATACCTGCTCCCCATTTTGCTCTGATGAACTTCTCAGCGGGAGCTCTTTGACCTTCCGGGAAAATACAGACAAGCTCACCGTTATCCAAAATCTCTAAGGCTGTCTTCAGAGCTTTTAGATCCAGTTTTCCCCTTTTCACAGGAAAAGCATTTCCCCAGTGTTTTATTAAAGATGAAAGAACTGGCATTTCAAAAAGCTCCGATTTAGCCATAAAGAAAACTGGCCTCTTCTTGACAGCGTATGCAACTAAAGGGGGATCTAAGTAGCTTCGGTGGTTTGCTACTAAGAGAACTTTTCCTTCATCAGGAATGTTTTCCCTTCCGTAAATCTTTAAACGACAAAATGTAGCTATAAACCTGGCTACAGTATTTATCCAGACCCAGTAAGCTTTCTTTCTCTTTACCCAGGGATAATTTCTTGTTAGAGATTCCATGAAGCTATTTTATCAAATAGAAAAAAAGCCCCAACGGGGCTTTAAACAGGGAGGTACCCGAAGAAAAAGAGCAACTAAAATATATGTGCAAGCTGAATAGACGCTATACCTTTGTGGTCTGAACCGTTAAATGCCTCGTCGTCGCTTTTAACGAAGGAATACTCAGCTCTAACTACTGTGTGGTCTGATAGTTTGCAGGTTGGAGTCACGGTAACAGAATAAGTTGATTTACCGTCAAAACCATAAATTCCAGAATTGTCCTTATCTTTTACATATTCAACTCTTATAGGAAGAGAAAACCTATCAAACTCAGGAATTACATAAAAAGCAATTCCATAACCTTTTTTGCTACTATCCTCATCAAGCCACTGGTAATCACCATCAACTGCAAACTGAACGTTTCTGTACTTGTAACCTAAGGTAAAGTCAACAAGGTTTTTATAATTTCTGTAGTCAAAGTAAGTAAAAGTATAGTTAACATCTCCGATACTTCCTATGCTCCCAACTGCAAAAGCATGGTCTTTGCTGTATCCATTTAGTTTATTACCTCTATTATACTCTCCGTAAATTTGCATGTTATCCATAACGCTATAAATAACTCTAACGCCCTTATAGATAAAGGGTTGTGAACTCCAGACAAGACCGTAAGTTATGTTGGGATTTAGATAAGCAGCGGCAAGCTCATAACCTACGTTTGTAGGGAGAACTCCCACATCAATTTCAAGACCCTTTACTAGAGTAGCAAAGATGTATCCCCAGAGAATACCGTATTTGTCTCCAACAGTTGCCGTGTTGTCATTATTCACACTTCCAATTACAGTTGGATCAATAGTTGAACCGACAGCAATATCAAACCCACCGAAATCATCTCCACCTGACAGTTCAATTACAGCATCTGTAAGCTTTATGTCGTTAATAGAATTACCCTCAGCCTCAGCCTTTGATTCATTAAACACAGTGGCAGAAATACCTACAGAAAGTTTGATGTCTGGAATATCAACCTTTACTTCTGCCGCACCTGCTTCAGCAACAGCTATTAGTAGAGTAGTTGTTAAAATAGTTAGTGCGCGTCTAATCATGTTTCACCTCATTGTTCTTTTTTGTTTTCGGGGAGGGAGCTCCCTCCCCCCTTTTTTATTTTGTTGTTTTAAAGGTTAAAGCCTTTCTCTCCATGAATTGCAGAATCAAGACCTTCAATTTCATATTCTTCTGGAACTCTTGCTCCACCAGTAAAGATTGAAGAAACAAAGTAAACGATAGCCGTCATAATTCCAGAGTAAACAATTGTTACTATTACAGCTTTAAGCTGAATCCAGAGCAGGGGTAAGTTTCCTTCAAGGACACCGGGAGTTCCTCCTATTGCTTTAACTGCGAAAATACCTGTAGCTATAGCTCCCCAGATACCGCAGAGTCCGTGAACGCCAAAAGCATCAAGGGAATCATCGTATCCAAGTTTCTTCTTAAGGACAAAGACCCCAAACCACCCTAAGATTCCCGCAACAAGACCGATAACAATTGCTCCCGTTACATCAACAAACCCTGCAGCAGGAGTAATAGCAACAAGTCCTGCAACAGCACCAGAAGCAGCGCCAAGAAGTGTAGGTTTCCTTAACATTATCCACTCTGTAACTATCCACGAAATTGCAGCCATTGATGCAGCTACGTTCGTAACTAAGAATGCAGATGCAGCAACTCCATCTGCAGCAAGTTCAGAACCTGCGTTAAATCCAAACCATCCGAACCAGAGCAGTGCTGCACCAAGAACTGTCAGGACAACAGAAGAAGGGAAAAAAGCTGTCTTTCCGTAACCTTTTCTTTTTCCGAGTAGCAGTGCCATTACAAGGCCTGCTATACCTGCGTTAATGTGGACAACCGTTCCACCAGCAAAGTCGAGAGCTCCATCATTTCCAAGGAATCCTCCTCCCCAAACCCAGTGAGCAACAGGTGCATAGACAACTGTTACCCAGAGAATTGTGAAAATGAACCAGGTTGAGAACTTTAATCTCTCAATGACAGCACCACTTGCAAGGGCGACAGTAATTCCTGCAAATGTTCCCTGAAATGCTGCAAAGAGAAACTCAGGAATGGTTCCGCTTAAAGTTTCAACACCAATTCCTTTCATAAAGATCTTTTCAAGATCACCAATAAAACCACCGATATCTGATCCAAAGGCAAGTGTATATCCCCACATAACCCACACAACAGATGCTACACAGTAGGCAAGAAAGCTCATTCCTATGGTATTCAAAATGTTCTTACTTCTTGTCATCCCACCGTAAAAGAGTGCAAGACCAGCAGGAGTCATAAGCACAACAAGGGCTGTTGCAATAAGCATCCAAGCTGTATCACCACTATTTAAAGTTGGTGTTTCTTCTGCCATTGCTGCTAAGGGTGTTAAAGCCATCAGCAGAGCTCCAAGTATTTTCTTCATTGCTTAAACCTCCTTGATTATTTTTAAAGTGCTTCCTGTCCTCTCTCTCCCGTTCTAATCCTCACAGCATCCTCAACTGGAAGGATGAAGATTTTTCCATCACCAATTCTTCCTGTTTTTGCTGAATTCACTATTACCTCCACTACCTTCTCAACAGATTTATCGGGAACAATCACTTCCAGCTTTATCTTTGGTATGAAATCGATTGTGTACTCAGCTCCTCTGTAGAGCTCTGTATGTCCTTTCTGTCTTCCAAAACCTTTGACCTCTGAAATGGTCATTCCTGTAATTCCGATTTCCGTTAACGCATCTTTCACTTCATCCAGCTTAAATGGCTTGATGACAGCTTCAACCTTCTTCATCTTCAACCTCCACTAAGGTTTTGTTATTAGGATTAGCAACACTCGTGCCAAAATCGGAAACAAGAGCAGGAAGGAACTTTTTGTTTTATCTGCCCAAAACCTGTAAAATTGTTCTTTAGATTGCACTTTTTTTGTGCAACTTCAAAAGGAGAAGAGATGGAAAAGGAGATCTACCACCCACCAGTTTTGCTAAAGGAATCACTGGAATATCTAAAAGCCAAGGAAGGAGGAATCTTCGTTGATGCAACTTTAGGAGGAGGAGGCCATACAGAAGCAATCCTTGAAGCAAATCCCGAAAATAGAGTTATTGCAATAGACAGAGACGAAGAAGCAATAGAAAGAGCAATGAAAAGACTTGAAAGGTTTGGAGACAGGGTTTCAATCTATCACGCAAACTTCTCTCAGATTGGGGAAGTCCTCGAAGCTGAAGGAATAGAGGAAGTAAATGGAGTTCTCTTTGACCTTGGAGTTTCCCACTTTCACCTGAGAGGGAACAGAGGTTTTACAGTCTGGGAGGAGCAGCCTCTTGATATGAGAATGGACAGAAGACAGAAGTTAACTGCAAGGGATGTAGTTAACGAGCTTTCAGAAAAGGAGCTTGCCGACATAATATTCAAGTACGGAGAAGAAAAGTTTGCCAGAAAAATCGCCCGTGAAATTGTTAGAAGGAGAAAAATCAAACCGATTGAGACAACCTTAGAACTTGCAAAAATCGTTGAAGAGGTAATTCCAAAAAAACTTTGGGCAGGCAGGAAAAAACATCCAGCAATCAAGACATTCCAAGCCATAAGGATCTACGTAAACAGAGAGTTTCAGGAGATTGAAGAAGGAATCCCAGAAGCTGCAAACCATGTCGCCTGTAGCGGTAGGATAGTCGTTATAACATTCCATTCCTTAGAGGATAGACTTGTAAAGAACATTTTCAGAAACCTTGAAGGATTTAAAGTGATCACAAAGAAACCTGTTGAGCCGACAGAAGAAGAGATTACAGAAAATCCTGCCTCAAGGAGTGCAAAACTAAGGGCAGTTGAGAGAATCTGTGAATAGGAAGTACGCTCAGGAACAACGTCCTGAGCAGATTAAACAGTAATTCATCATTAAGATATTATTTGTAGTCATTCTGAGGACGAAGTCCGAAGAATCTTTGATTGAAATTCTTAGAGATTCTTCACCTGCTAAAGCAGGTTCAGAATGACAACTAAAACATCTTTATAACAGAATACCGGTTAAACTGCTATTCTCTTTAAAGCTTCCCTTAAAGAAACTTTTCCCTCGTAGAGAGCTTTACCTACTATTGCTCCAGCAACGTTCTCAATTTCTGAGAGTTTGAGGATATCCTCTACCTTAGAAACCCCACCAGAGGCTATTACAGGCTTTCTAACGTTCTTTGCAAACTTCTCTACCTCTTCAAAGTTTGGACTTGTTAAAGTTCCATCTCTTGAAATGTCTGTATAAACAAAGCCCCATATATCCATTTCGTCGTATTTTCTGGCAAGCTCAACGGCAGATATCTCAGTTACCTCAACCCACCCTCTCGTTGTGACCATTCCACCTTTTGCATCTATTCCAAGAATGATCTTTCCTAGATACTTTTTAACCATCTCCTCAAAAAGAAGAGGCTCCTCCACTGCAACCGTTCCAACTATTACTCTATCAACTCCAACCTCAAATAGTTTATCAACTGCTTCAATAGTCCTGACACCACCACCAAACTGAACTGGAACAGAAACACTTTTCACAATCTCTTCAACTATGGCAATGTTCTTTGGAATTCCCTCAAAAGCTCCATCAAGGTCAACAACATGAATTCTTTTTGCCCCTTCCTCTTCCCATCTCTTTGCGACTTCAACAGGATTTTCAAAATAGACCTTCTCCTGATCAGCCCTTCCCTGATAGAGCCTTACACACTTTCCACCTTTTATATCAACTGCTGGAATGACTTCAAACATATGTTCCTCCTAAATCCCCAAAACATCAAACATCGTATAGAGCCCTGCTTCTCTTCCTGCTACCCACTTTGCAGCAACTACTGCACCTCTTGCAAACGTCTCACGACTTGTTGCTCTGTGGGTGAGCTCCAATCTCTCTCCAAGTGTTGCAAAGAACACTGTGTGGTCCCCGACAACATCTCCCATTCTTGCAGCTAAGACCCCAAGCTCATCCGGCTTTCTCTCTCCAACAATTCCCCTTCTGTCGTAAACCGCTATCTCATCTAAATCCTTCCCAAGGTTCTCAGCAATTATCTCAGCAAGCCTCATTGCAGTTCCAGAAGGAGCATCTTTTTTAAACCTGTGGTGAATTTCGAATATCTCTATATCGTAACCTTTATCCTTTAAGGCTTTTGTTACTTCAGCAACCAATTTAAAAAGAAGGTTTACACCAAGACTCATGTTAGGAGAAAAAACAATAGGCACAGATTTTGCAGTTTCTTCTATTTTCTTTTTCTCTTCGTCCGTAAAACCTGTAGTTCCTATAACAAGAGCAGTTCCAATTTCTCTTGCTTCATTTAAGAGTCCTAAAGTGGCCTCTGGAACCGTAAAATCAATTACAACATCAGGCTTCTCTGGAATATCCCTTAGCGAAGCATAGAAATTAACACCCTCAGAAAACTCTCCACCAATAATATCTGAATCTGGTCTTTCTGTAACTCCTACAAGCTTTAGATCTCTATCCTGAAGAACCAAGTTTGCTATCAATTTTCCCATTCTTCCTTTAGCACCAGCTACAGCTACTTTTACCATCTCTTAACCTCTTCTTTTCTGTTTCTTCAGCTCAAACCACTTAACGATTCCAAAAACAATACCAAGAATAAGAATTAAAGCTCCTATTCCCAGCTTAAACTCTATCGGTTTATCGTGCTCAAGTGAAACAACCAGGGCTTCCCTGATGGTTGCCGCAAGTGCAACACTAACAAACGCACTAACTGCGAGCTCCCCACCAAGCATGAACTTAATTTCACTATTGAGGAGCTCGAGAACTGTCCAGAGTATAAGTAAGTCACCAAGCGCAGCAATGAGACCGTGTGCAAGATCTCCATGGAATATGTGGGATATATCAATGCCGAATAGACCAATAACAAAAATGGCAAGAAACATAAGACCCACAAGGATTGCAATATCCATAAATATTGCGAACTTTTTACTGAAAGAAATGATAAATCTCTCGATTCCGCTTGCGTTTATAAAAGTTCTCAGCTCAGAATCCACATAGTAGGAAACAAGAATGTCCTCGTTAAGTGCCAGAAATTTCCTTAGAGATCTGTTGAGATCCTCCATTCTTTCAAATACTTCATCCAGAATGAAATCCTCTATGATTTCCCTTTGTGAAGAATCACAAATCTCATTTTTCCCATCTTCATACTTCTTATTAAAGAACTGATGTGCCCTTTCTGAAAAATATTTTGCAACTCTCCTTGTACAAAATCTACCAACGAAATTCATTGCTACAATGATATAGTGGGGAGGAATTCCTTCATCGACATGAGCTTTTGCAATTCTAAGAAGATAAAGGAGATATTCAGAATCGTATTTTCCAGAAAAAAGTTTTCTGTACCAAATTCTTATAGTCTTTTTAAGCCTCTCCAGTTTGCTTTCCGGAAGGTATTCTTTTATATCCTCAAATTTCATCAGGTTGTTGTAGAAAGCCTCTGCAAACTCCTCTTCGTAAGGTAGAAGAATCTTCCCAAGGAACTGCATATTCTTCGCATCTTTTTCCCTTATCTCAAAGTAATGAAAGAGCTTCTCAAGATCCCTGTAGTTTACGGTAAATGCCATTATAGAACTCCCAATTTGGTTAATACCTCTTTAATTTTCTCTTCCTTCTCAGGGGTTGTCGGACACAATGGAAGCCTGAACTCCTTCTCCATCTTGCCCATAAAGCTGAGAGCTGTCTTTACAGGTATTGGATTCGTGTCAATGAAGAGAACCTTTGAAAGTGGATAGAGCCAGTGATGGAGCTTCATCGCTCCTTTTACATCTCCTTCAACAAACTTCCTGTACATCTCAACCATCTTATCTGGAACAACGTTTGCAGTAACAGAAATAACCCCTTTTGCCCCAACTGAAAGAAGAGGGAAAAATGTCAGGTCGTCTCCAGATAAAACTGTTATCTTGTCATCACAGAGATTAACAATTTCTGTTGTAACGTTTGTGTTGCCCGTTGCCTCTTTAATGGCAACTATGTTTTCAATTTCAGAAAGCCTTGCAACTGTCTCAGGAAGCATGTTAACACCGGTTCTTCCTGGAACATTGTAAAGAACAATTGGAATACTCACAGCTTCAGCAACAGCTTTGAAGTGGAGGTAAAGTCCCTCCTGATTTGGTTTGTTGTAGTAAGGAGTTATAAGGAGAGCTCCATCTGCCTTCACTTCTTCTGCGAACCTTGTAAGCCTTATAGCTTCTTCAGTTGAGTTTGAACCAGTTCCTGCAATTACCTTTACTCTACCCTTACACTGGTCAATCGTTATTGCTATTACCTCTTCGTGCTCTTCGTAAGAAAGGGTTGCACTTTCACCAGTAGTTCCGCAGGGAACAATCCCATCAACGCCGTTTTCTATTAGAAACTCGATATGACACCTAAGGGCTTTCTCATCAACTTTTCCATTTTTAAACGGCGTCGGAATGGCAACATAAATGCCTTCAAACATAACACCTCCACCCTATTTGGTCAAACAAGTTCAAAAGAAATATAATTCTTTTTGTTATTTTATCTTATTCCGCAAGATTTTTTCGGAGGTTTTAATGGAAAACTGGAAAGGAGTAATAGAAGAGTTCAGAGACTTTCTGCCGGTTACAGATAAAACGCCAGTAATCACTCTTTTAGAGGGAAACACCCCTCTGATTGAGGCCAACAATCTTGCAAATGAAATAAAGCCAGGGATAAAGCTCTTCCTCAAGTTTGAAGGTCTCAACCCTACAGGCTCCTTCAAGGATAGAGGAATGACAATGGCCGTCTCAAAGGCTGTTGAAGAAGGAGCAAAGGCTGTCATATGTGCCTCTACCGGGAACACTTCAGCATCTGCTGCAGCCTATGCTGCAAAAGCTGGACTCAAAGCAGTTGTTCTCATTCCTGAAGGGAAAATTGCACTTGGGAAACTTTCTCAGGCTGTAATGTATGGTGCTGAGGTTGTTCAAATAAAAGGAAATTTTGACGAGGCCCTTGAAATAGTCAGGGAGATTGGAGCTGAATACCCAATTACAATTGTTAACTCTATAAATCCATACAGACTTCAGGGCCAGAAAACGGCTGCATTTGAAATCTGCGAACAGCTTGGAAGAGCTCCCGACTATCACTTCATCCCCGTCGGAAACGCTGGAAACATTACAGCCTACTGGATGGGGTACAAGGAGTACTTTGAAGCTGGAAAAGTTGATTCAAAGCCAAAGATGTGTGGCTGGCAAGCAGCCGGCGCTGCACCAATTGTTCTTGGACATCCAGTTAAAAACCCTGAAACGATTGCGACTGCAATCAGAATCGGAAATCCTGCAAGCTGGGAAGGAGCAGTAAATGCTGCCAAAGAATCTGACGGATTTATAGACATGGTAACAGACGAAGAGATCCTTGAAGCCTACAGGCTTGTTGCAAGGACTGAAGGTATCTTTTGCGAACCGGCATCTGCTGCTTCAATTGCCGGAGTTATAAAGTCTGTAAGAGAAAAGGATATGTTTGAAAAGGGAGACGTAATTGTCTGCACTCTTACAGGACATGGTCTCAAAGACCCTGATACTGCAATATCAATGGGCGTTAAACCAGTTACTCTTCCGGCAGACAAAAAAGAAATAGTAAAGCAACTGGGACTTTAAAATGGGACTGACAGAGATTCCAAAAGGTTTCAAAACTCTTCTTCCAGAAGAAGCAGAAAAGAGAGAATTTATACTCAAATCCATAGAGGAAGTCCTTTCACTATGGGGTTATAGACCTATCTCTCCACCGACAATTGAATACCTTTCAACTTTTAAGGCTGTTGATGATAGCCTTGAGGAAATCTCATTCAAACTAGTTGATAGATTCACAGGAAAGTTAATGGCTGTAAGGCCTGATTTTACACCACAGATCGCAAGGATTGTTGCTTCCTCTTTTAAAGACGATGAGCCCCCTTTCCGTTTTTTCTATAAAGGAAAAATATTTAGAGACGTTGAAAATGAAAGGGAAATCTTCCAGTTTGGATTTGAGTTAATAGGCGTCTCAGAAGTTGAAGCTGACGCTGAAATAGTTGCGGTTGTCGTCAATATACTTGAGAAGTTAGGACTTGAATCGTTTCAAATAGATATAGGAAGTTCAGAGTTTGTTGAAGGTGCACTTGAAGAGCTTGGAATTCCTGATAAGGAAAAGTTCCTGCAACTCCTAAGTCATAAAGATCTTTCAGGTATTGAGCTCTTTCTTGAAGAAAGGAACATTCCTGACAGCAAAAGGGAAAAAATAGAAGCTCTCTTAGAACTTTATGGGAAAGAAGATGTTCTGGACAGGGGTTGTGAGCTTTTCAAGAACGAAAAATCCCGAAATGCCGTCAAAAAGCTTAAAGAGATGTTTTCCATTCTAAAGAGCTACGGCTTTGAGAAGAAGGTGATTTTTGATCTGTCTGAGAAGAGAGGAATGGAATACCACACAGGTGTTACATTTGAAGTTTTTCACCCTCTTTCTGGATTCTCACTTGGAACCGGTGGCAGATACAACGAGCTCCTATCTAAATTTGGAAGAAATCTTCCAGCAACTGGAATTGCCCTGAACATAGACACTCTACAATCTCTACTTGAGAAAAAAGGTTTGTTGAAAAACCTTGAAAAACAGGATTTCTACATAATAGATTTGAAGAGGGAGCTCCATAAAGCCTATGAAGTTTCCAAACTACTAAGAGAAAAAGGTTACAGTGTTGCACGGGATATAGTGAAGAGGGATATGAAATCTTCAATCGAAATTGCATTCAAGAAAGGCTTTGAAAAGGTTATTGTCCTAAATGCAGAAGGTTTAGCAGAAGACGAATGTTTATTATTTATTAAAGAAAATAGTGAACCTGCTAAAAAAAAGATAAAAGAACTTTTTGAATAAAGTTAGGTTATTATTACCTTCGCAACTTTAAAAGGAGGATTTTAATGTCCACACTTGCGATCGTTGGGACCCAGTGGGGTGACGAAGGAAAGGGAAAGATTGTTGATATCCTCTCTGAAAAGGCTGACTACATTGTCAGATTTCAGGGAGGGAACAACGCTGGGCACACTGTAGTAATCGACGGAACCAAGTACATACTCCACCTTCTTCCTTCCGGAATACTCCATAATGACAAGAAGTGTGTACTTGGAAATGGGATGGTTATAGACCTTGAAGGTCTTCTCAACGAAATAGAGTTCATCAAAAGAGTTGGAATATCTGTTGAAGGTAGAATCTTTGTAAGCGAAAGAGCCCATCTTATCCTTCCATACCACAAGGAGCTGGATGCAGCTTCTGAAAAATTAAAAGGAAACGGCTCCATTGGAACAACACTTAAAGGTATTGGCCCCGCCTACAGGGATAAAGCTGGTAGGGTTGGAATAAGAATTGCTGACTTGAGAGATGAAGAAACATTTAAAGAAAAGTTGAAGTGGAACATAAGGGAAAAAGAGCTAACTCTCAAGTACGTCTATAACTATGACGTAAACTTCAACTTTGATGAAATCTATTCCCACATTATGAGAATCTACGAAAAGATAAGCCACTTTGTCTCTGATACCGTTTCCCTTCTCAACAAAGCAATAGACTCTGGAGAAAAGATTCTATTTGAAGGAGCTCAAGCAACACTTCTTGATATAGATATTGGAACCTACCCTTACGTTACTTCTTCCAACTCATCAGCCCTTGGTATTTCAGCAGGAACAGGCGTTAGTCCTAAAAAGGTCGAAAAAATCTACGGTATTGCAAAAGCTTACACAACAAGAGTAGGTGGAGGACCATTCCCTACAGAGCTCAAATGTAACATGGGAGAACTTCTGAGAGCCAGGGGACATGAGTACGGTTCTACAACAGGAAGACCAAGAAGGTGCGGTTGGCTTGACCTTTTCGCTTTGAGATTTTCAAAAATGGTAAACGACCTCAATGGTCTGATAATCACAAAGCTTGACGTTCTTGACGCCTTCGATGAAATAAAGGTATGTGTTGGATACGAATTAAACGGCGAAATGATTGATTACTTCCCATCAACAGCAAAAGAGCTATCAGCAGTCAAACCAATATACGAAACACTTCCTGGATGGAAAAAGGAAACAACCCACATAAAAAGATTTGAAGATTTACCAAAAGAAGCTCAGAATTTCCTGAGATTCATTGAGGACTACCTTGAAACACCAATCCCAATGGTTTCTACAGGCCCTCAAAGAGACGAAATTATAACCTGTTGCGAAATCTGGTAATTCCCACCTACCCCTCCCCCATTAATGGGGGAGGGAACAAAAGAAGATTTTAAAAATTTACAATTACTTTACAGCAATGGATGTTATACCAACTCCAGCGTTGTTCTGTTTATCTGTAGCAACAATTGTAATTCTGTAACCGCCTTTATCCTCTGGAGTAAACTCCCCTTCAAAAACACTTGTCTTTCCAGTAAAGTGAAGAGGAACTTCTTTGTAGAACTTTCCATTTCTTTCAATTATTGCTCTTACAGTAAAGTCATCAGCATTCCAGAGACCGTTTTTCTTTATTGGACAACCACACATCATGTCAACACGGGCTGCAATTTTGACTTTTTTTCCAGGTTTAAAGAACTGGTGGGGAGCCGGAAGTATTGGATGGACAATAAGACCGTAAAACTCAAAGATAATTCCGTCACCCGTAATGTTGTAACCTGGAATAACCCAAACCTCTTTTGAAAGTTTAACAGTATTAGCTCCACCTGTAAGAGGTCCTATCAACTCTATCTCAACCTTTGTTGGTTTATCAATATCCAATTTTGCAACGTACTTTGCAGTCTTATCATCAGAAATTCTTTGTCCTCTCTTCCACGGTTCTTTCATTATTACTTTTGTGTTTCCTGTTCCCCCTTCAATGTATCCTTCATCAAGAACTTTTCCTGAATAAGCATCTTTTACAATTACTTTTACTCCACCAATGGAGCTTCCCAAAAACTTTGCATCATGGGCCTTTGCTCTAATGGTTATTTCCGTCTCCACACCATAAGCCGAAGAACCCATAACCCCTATTGCAAGAAGAGAAAGGAGTAGTTTCTTCATAGTTTACTCCCCACTAATTGAAAATTCTTTGCAATAGAAGTATATCATGATTTGGATTATAAATACAACAAACATTACATATCTATAGGCTAAAATACAAGAATTAAAATCATGCTAAGGAGAAAAAACACGAAGAACTCTACTCATTCTAACGGCTGTTTTATTTCCTAATCAAAGCTGAGCACAAGAAATAACAAACGAGGAAATCCTCCAGAAACTCCAAAACTGGAGCAAAAAGTCAGCCAGCTTGAGGAAGAAAACAAAAAAAATAAAAAGTCTTCTCAAGAAATCTGGTTGTGTCAATAATTTTGTGTAAGCTATTAGGAGTACCTCCTGGAAAACATCTCCTTAAGTGGGAGTGTCCACCCAAGTGTGTAAAAATTAAACCTAAAGGAGGGTGGACACATGAAAAGGAAATATGATCCAGAACTCATTAAGGATGATCTTAAAAAGCTCATCCAACAAACATTAAAAGAAGCCTTAGAAGCAGAGCTTGAAGAGTTCCTTGGCTATTCAAAGTATGAGCGTACTAATTCTAACAACTCCAGAAACGGCTATATCTCCAAGACTGTTAAAACCGCAGCTGGAGAAGTAGAGATTGAAACTCCAAGAGATAGAAAGGGAGATTTTGAACCCAAAATAGTCAAAAAACGCCAGACAGTCCTTGAAGACCTGGAGAACAAGATAATAGCCCTATATTCAAAGGGAATGACAGTAAGAGACGTTCAGGAATTACTCTCTGACATGTATGGAATGGACATAAGCCCTTCTTTGATTTCAAAGATTACCGACAGACTAACTCCGAGAATAGAAGAATGGCAGTCAAGACCACTTGAAAGAATTTACGTTATCCTCTACATAGATTGCATCTTTTGCAAAGTACGACAAGATGGCAAGGTAGTAGATAAAGCAGTTTACGTAGTTATAGGCGTAAATAAAGAAGGACGAAAGGAACTCCTTGGTTTCTGGATAAATGAGAGCGAAAGTGCCAGTTTCTGGTTCAAGGTACTAAATGACCTAAAAAGTAGAGGAGTCAAAGACGTTCTGATATTTAGCGTGGATAATCTGTCAGGTATAGAAAAAGCCATAAAAGGAGTATATCCTCAAGCAGAGATACAAAAATGTGTAGTTCACCAGATAAGGAACTCATTAAGATATGTATCGTGGAAAGACAAAAAAGGATTATCATCAGATCTCAAGAAAGTTTATGGAGCAGCTACACTTGAGGAAGCAGAACTTAGGATGGACGAGTTTGAGGAGAAATGGGGAAACAAGTATCCTCACGTAATAAAAAGCTGGAGGACCAACTGGGAAGAGCTTATGGCTTACTTCAAGTATCCGCTTGAACTCAGGAAACTTATGTACACGACGAACATCATAGAGAGTATTAATAGTAAGTTCAGGAAGGTAACAGATGGAAAGAGGGTATTTCCGAGTGATATGTCAGTTCTTAAGAACCTCTATTTAGCTGCTTTGGAACTTGCGAAAAAATGGAACAGAAGTGTTATCAAGGATTGGGGTATTATTTACGGGCAGCTGTCAATAATTTTCGAGGAGAGGTTAGAGGCATGATAGAATTTACACAGTTCTATGGACACTCCCAATTTACACAGTTCTATGGACACTCCCTCCTTAAGTTCCTCCCTGGCTTCTAAAAAGCCATTAATTACCCTGTCAGACCATCTATCATTAAGCACTGCTACCCTGAGATAAACGAACTTCTCAACAGCACTAACCGACGGTAAAGCTCCTATTACCTTAACCCTCTTCCTTATCTCCTTTATCGTCCTTTCTATCAGATTTGTCGTGTATATCACTCTCTGAATGGACTCAGGATACTTGAGGAACGTAAGGAACTTATAAAGCTCCTGTTCCCAGGACTTTACAACCTTAGGATACTTTGATCCCCACTTCTCTTTGAACTTCTCAAAACCCCTCAGAGCCTCTTCTTCCGTAGAGGCTTGATATATCCTCTTTAAGTCCTTCGCTATCTTCTTCCTGTCTTTAGCTCTTACCTTGTTCAGAGTATTTCTCACTTTGTGAACCACACAGGATTGAAAGTCTGCTTTTGGAAAGTACTCCTTTATCCTTTCCTCAAGTCCAGTAACTCCATCTGCTACGAAAAGGAAAACTTCTCTCACACCACGGTCATAAAGCCTCTTTATCATTTCCAGCCAGCTCTCAGCTCCTTCCGAAGGATTAACTTCAAAATCAAGTATTTCTCTGTATCCTTCCTCATCTATACCAAGAGCAAAAAGAACAACTTCTTTCTCAACAGTATCTCTCCTGACAGATAGCCACATTCCGTCAAGCATTATGACTGAGTATCTCCTCTTGAGCTTTCTTTGTTTCCACTTGCTTATTTCCTCTAAGGTCACCTGCGATATCTTACTTATAGTTGAAGGCAAGTATTTAAGCTCAAACACGCTCTCAAGAGCTTGGGCTATTGTTCTTGCACTCATGCCAGAGGCAAACATTCCAAGGATTAAGTCCTCAAGGTTGATGTCTCTCCTTTTGTAAGGTTCTATCAGCTTAGTTCTAAATCTTCCTTCCCTGTCCCTTGGGATTTTCAGGTTTTTTAGTTTTCCTACAACAGTATCAAGGTTTCTGACGTAAAAACCGTTCTTTGTTCCTCCATGTTCTTTAAGAAACACTTCTCTTTCAGCTGTCATGATTGACTCTAAGGTTTGTTTTACCACTTCTTTAACGAGGTCTGGTAAAATCTTCTGTAGTTCCATTTTTGCCTCCTGGGGTTGGTATTTGTGGGGTGTTCCCCAGGAGGTTATCCCATTTCTCAAGCTTACACAAAATATCGTACACTACCAGAAATCTGGCTACACAGTGACACCCCGTAAGAGGACAGAAAAACTTCAGGTTGATGGAATAACCTTTTTCAGGTTCTCTCAAATCGAGGATCTAGATGAAGGTGAAAAAACTATATACGGTGACCCAGGAAACGGATTCATCATTTGAAAGTAAGAGTCAAGTTCCATGAAAAACTAAACGATAACACCGGTTATATAATTCATATCAGAAGTGACAGGGGAAGTAATGTAAAACTCTGGGACGCTCACATTGACTACAAGTCTGACTTAACTTTCTCTATTCTTTATAAATTAGGGGGAGGAAGCTCCCCCTTGCAGGTTTACTTCTTCTTTTTACCCTTTACAACCTTTTCTGTAGCGTCTTTAAGATCCTTACCAGGCTTGAAGGCAGGTGAGAGCTTGGCAGGAACTTCTACTTTCTCTCCTGTCCTTGGGTTTCTTGCAACCCTTGGAGCTCTCTCCTTCATCAGGAATGTACCGAAGCCTCTGATCTCTACTTTTTCTTCTTTTGCGAGAGCTTCTGTAACAACGTCGATAAATGCGTTAAGAGCTGCTTCGGCATCTTTCTTCCTGATGCCTGCCTTCTCAGCAATTGCCGCTACGAGATCACTCTTTGTCATGCCGCTCCCTCCTAATGGGTTTTAAGATAAAGTGTAGCAACGCTTAACAAGAAAATACTATTTTAGCCATTAGTTGTCAAGGGACTTCCGCAACTTCTACTCTTAATTTTTCTTGCAAAGTCGCCAAACTTGTCCCTTCAATTCTTACAAGTTTTATACGAGAAGTTTCTCCTCTTACAATTTCTATATTGCTTTTGGGAACTTTCAAAGCTTTAGAAAGTAACTCTACTACTTTCTGGTTTGCTTTCCCCCCTTCAGGTGGTACTGTCACCTTTATCTTCAGTCTCCCCTCTTCCACCTTCTCTATCTGGTTGCGAGAAGCCCTGGGTTGCACCTTCACTTCCAGTTCCAGTGCTTTTCCCTTTTTCTTTACCTGAAGCATTTGGCTTGATCTCCTCAATTATTCTTGTCATATCAAAAATTGCCAATTTAAGTCTATCAAACATCTTTTTCTGAGCCAGTTTAAGCTTTTCTATCTCTATCTCTATTTCTTTCTTCTGTTTTTCAAGCTCCTCTTTTTCCTCCATTTTCTTTTGAAGAATTTCTTCTATTCTTTTACGGGCTTTTTCCACCAGTTCTTCTGTTTTATATTCTGGAGTTTCTCTTCTGAGATCCTCAACTTCTTTCAAAAGATCCTGATATGCATTGGCAACTTCTATTAAAAAAGCTTCAACTTCATCTGGATCGTATCCAAACAGTTTTTTACTAAACTCTTTTGACCTTATCTCCTGTGGTTTTAATCTTTTTTCTTTTTTCATTTTTACAGTCCTCTGACGATACTATCTATTATCTGCAAAATGATTATAGCAACAATCGGACTTATATCTATCCCTCCAATCGGAGGAATCAATGCCCTTATTGGTTTCAGAATTTTGTCCGTCAGATTTATTACTTTCCAGATGAGCCTGTTTCTGCTGTGAGGGGGAACCCAGGTAAGAAGAGATCCAATTATGATAAACCACGTAAGAAACCCAATTAAAGTGTGAATCACCTCTTTCACCACTTCTTAATCTCCTCTATCAGCTTAACCAGTTTATCGATTGCTTTTCCTCTGTGACTAATTTTATTCTTTTCTTCAATAGGTATCTCTGCCATCGTCAGAGTATATCCTTCTGGAATAAAAAGTGGATCGTAGCCAAAACCACCATCACCCCGTGGTTCAACTATAACCTTTCCTCTTACCTCTCCTTCACTCCAGAGACCCTTTTTTTCAGGAAAAGCAAGAACTATAAATGAAACGTATCGTGCAGGAGATTCTGAAAGCCCTCTTTTCTTTAACTCCTCAATGAGCTTCCTGTTATTCATTTCATCTGTAGCATTCTCTCCAGCAAATCGAGAAGACCTAACTCCAGGAAGTCCTTGTAGAGCTTCAACTTCAAGTCCTGAATCCTCAGAAATTACAGGTTCACCGAGAGCTCTCGCATAATAAACAGCCTTCTGATACGCATTCTCTAAAAAAGTATCTCCCGTTTCCGACGGCTCCTCAATTTTTTTCACTTCATCTATGGGAATGACCTCTATTCCAGATTTTGAAAGTTTCTCCTGAAATTCCCTTAACTTACCTCTGTTCTTCGATGCAAAGATAATCCTCATCACTTTACTCCCAGAACTTCTTTCTGTTTAGAAATAAGCTCCATTATCCCTTTCTCTCCAACGGTAAGAAGTCTATCAAGATCATTCCTTGAAAACGGCTTGCCTTCAGCGGTTCCCTGGAGCTCTACAAACTCCTTAGCATCGTTCATCACAATATTCATATCAACTTCAGCCATAGAATCCTCTTCGTAGTTAAGGTCGAGGAAAAACTCTCCATCAACAATTCCTACACTCACAGCAGCAACAAAATTTTTGATAGCCTCAAGCTTCCCAACCTTCTCAAGAGCTCTGTAGAGAGCAACAAAAGCACCGGTTATTGAAGCAGTTCTTGTTCCACCATCTGCCTGGATAACATCACAATCTATCCAAACAGTTATCTCACCAAGAGCTCTTAGATCAACAGCACTTCTTACAGAACGACCTATGAGCCTTTGAATCTCCTGGGTTCTTCCCGTCAATCTCCCCTTTGCAGACTCCCTTACAGTTCTTGTAGCTGTAGCCCTTGGAAGCATTGAGTACTCAGCAGTTACCCATCCTTGTCCCGTTCCCTTCAAAAATGGAGGAATCTTTTCTTCAACAGATGCAGTACAGATAACTTTTGTATCACCGAACTCTATGAGACAGGAACCTTCCGCATGTTTTATGTAATCAAGGGTAATTTTCACCGGTCTCAGTTCATCCGGTTTCCTTCCATCACTCCTTATCAATTGAAACCTCCTCAATACTAATTCCACTTCCCATGATCATCTTCGCTATTCTCTCAAACCTTTCAGTTTTATCGCTGACAAAGATTCTTACCTCTCCTCTGCCACTTTTTCTTCTTGAAGGTAAAATCCTTGCCACTTCGTTTGCAACTGCCTCAGCCGAGTCTATCAGAGCAACATCTCCACACACTTTTGCCAGAACCTTCTTTATAAGAGGATAGTGTGTACAACCAAGAACAAGTGTATCTATTCCCTTCTCAAGAAGAGGTAATAGATAGCGTCTTGCGACTTCCAACGTAACAGGATCCTCAAGCCATCCCTCCTCAATAAGTGGAACAAATAGAGGACAGGCCTTTTCAAAAACATCTGAGAAGGGATTAATTGAAACGATCGCCTTTCTGTAAGCACCACTTCTTACTGTAGCTTCGGTTCCAATCACCCCTATCTTTCCAGATTTTGTTGATGAAACAGCAAGTTTCGCTCCAGGATTGACCACCCCGATAATCGGCACGTTGGAAAATTCACTCTTCAGAATTTCCAGAGCGTAAGAGGAAGATGTATTACATGCAACGACAACCATTTTAACATCAAAACTTCTCAAAAGTTTTGTATTCTCAATGCTATACCTAATTATCGTCTTTGGAGATTTTGTTCCGTAAGGAACTCTTGCTGTATCCCCAAAATAGATAAGATTTTCTGAAGGAAGTTTTTCTCTGAGGGCTTTTAGGACGGTAAGTCCTCCAACTCCTGAATCAAAGACGCCAATAGGTCTATCCGGCATTGCATCTCCTAAAGCTTTCGCTTTAATTTTAAATGGTTGTCTTTAAAATTTTTGAACGGGAAGATATAAATGAGAAGCTGTAAGGAAATTATAGAAAAAGTAAAGGAATACAGAGACTCTTTTGAAGAAGAACAAATCTGTAAAGCTTACGAATTTGCAAAGAAAAAACATGAAGGACAGTTCAGAAAATCTGGAGAACCTTACTTTACCCATCCAGCAGAGGTTGCCTACATATTGGCTGAACTCAGAATGGACGTTCCCACAATAATTGCTGGACTCCTTCATGATGTGGTTGAGGATACAGATACCACTGTTGAAGAAATTGAAAAGGAATTTGGAAAAGAGGTTGCTTTTATCGTTAAAGGAGTCACAAAGCTTGAAGGTTACCACTTTTCCAGTAAGGAAGAAAGGGATGCAGAAAGTTTTAGAAACCTTCTCATTTCCCTTGCAGAAGATATCAGAGTCCTGATAGTTAAACTCGCAGACAGACTCCACAACATGAGGACTATGGACAGCATGAAACCTGAAAGTCAGAAGAGAAACGCCAAGGAAACCCTTACCATTTACGCACCCTTAGCAAACAGACTTGGTATGTACAGGCTTAAAAATGAACTGGAAGACCTTTCACTCAAATACCTTGACCCAGAAACTTACAGGGAATTAGAGAGAAAAGTAAGAGAGAAGAAGAGGAAAATCCTTCCATACCTTGAGGAGATAATTGAAACAGTCAGAGAAAAATTGAAAGAGAACGGGCTAAAAGGCGATATTCAGTGGAGGCTTAAACATATATACGGCATTTACAGAAAAATGGTAACAAAGGGAATTCCCTTTGAAGAGGTCTATGACGTTGCTGGAATCAGGGTCATAACAGAAACAGTCGGTGACTGCTACCAGATACTTGGAATCATCCACAGTCTCTGGATTCCCGTTCCAGGAAGAATAAAGGACTACATAGCAACCCCAAAACCAAACATGTACCAGTCCCTCCACACAACTGTTGTAGGACCAAAAGGACAGTTTATTGAGTTTCAGATAAGAACCCACGAGATGCATCAGGTTGCCGAAATGGGAATCGCCGCCCACTGGAAGTATAAAGAGGGCGGTGGAGTTCTTACAGAGGCTGAGAAGGAAAGGTTCATCTGGCTGAGGAATCTACTTGAGTGGGTAAAAGAGGAGAAAAACTATCAAGAGTTTATTGAAACGGTAAGAAACGACCTCTACGGAGAAGACATCTATATTTTTACCCCAAAAGGCGATTTAAAGACTCTTCCTGTAGGTTCCACACCTGTGGATTTTGCCTATGCAATCCACACCTCAATAGGACACAGATGTAAGGCTGCAAAGGTAAACGGCAAGCTGGTTCCCCTTAACTACACCCTTCAAAGTGGAGATAAAGTAGAAATCATTACAGGCAACGAAGAGAGACCAAGTAGAGACTGGTTGACTTTTGTAAAAACTTCAAAGGCAAGGAATTCCATCAAAAACTTTCTGAGAAAAGAAGAAAACGAAAGGGCAAAGAAGTTAGGAGAAAGCCTTGTAGATAAAGTGATCAGAAAGTTATCAGACAAAAGTCTTAATTCAATCAGAGAAGAAGAGGATATTGAAAGCATCCTTAAATCTCTCGGATACTCCAACCTCGACTCAGCTTTAGCAGACGTTGGTTATGGAAAACTTGACGCTGAAAAGCTCGCAAGGAAACTTTTGAAACTTCCAGTTGAAACTGAGAAGAAAAAGAGAAAGAGGAAAAGAGCTGGCGACGTCAGCGGCATAAAGGTAGATGGAATAGACAACATCATGGTGTCCCTTGGAACCTGCTGTCATCCCCTACCAGGAGATAAAGTAATTGGGATAGTCAACTCAGGTAAAGGAATAGTAATTCACACTGCAAACTGTATAGTTGCAAAGCAGATAGCAGATAGTGCTCCAGGAAAAGTTGTAAAGGTTGACTTTCTTCCTTCAAATAATGTTTATAACGCAAAGATTAGAGTTTCTGTTGAGGACAAACCGGGAATGCTGGCAAACATCTCTTCAGCAATTGCCAAACTGAAAATTAACATTGCATCCGTTCAGGCAAGAAGCATCTCTGGAAGGGCAATATTAGATTTTATTGTTCAAGTCAAAAGCAGAGACGAGCTCCAGAAAGTCATCTACACGATAAAAAACGTCAAAGGAGTACTAACAGTAAAGAGAATTCATAGGGAAAAAGTTCAAAAAGTTACATAGATTGAAAATAAAATTACCAATAACTATCTTTAAAGTCCAGAAAAGCCTGGAGGAAAAATTATGGAAGAGATTCTCAACCAGTTCGTTCCTATAGTAATAGAGCAAACAGGAAGAGGCGAAAGAGCTTATGACATCTACTCAAGGCTCCTAAAAGACAGGATTATCATGCTGGGAACACCCATTGATGACCACGTAGCAAACCTCATAGTTGCCCAGCTACTTTTCCTTGAAGCAGAAGACCCTGAAAAAGACATATACCTGTACATAAACAGCCCTGGTGGCGTCGTAACCGCAGGACTTGCCATCTATGACACAATGCAGTACATAAAACCTGACGTTGTAACCATCTGTATGGGACAAGCAGCAAGTATGGGAGCGGTCCTCCTTGCAGCCGGTGCGAAAGGAAAGAGATTTGCACTTCCCCACTCAAGGATAATGATCCACCAGCCTCTTGGAGGATTTCAGGGACAGGCAACAGATATCGAAATACACGCAAAAGAGATTCTGAGACTCAAGAAAATGCTAAACGAAATCCTTTCAAAGCACACGGGACAATCCCTCAGGAAAATTGAAAAAGACACAGAAAGGGATTACTTCATGAGTGCTGAAGAAGCAATGAAATATGGACTAATTGACAAAGTCCTTACTAGAAGAGGAGAGTAAGTTGGTAAAGGGAAGATTCCCCTTAGATAGAGTAGAAGAAGCGATAGAGGATATCAGACAGGGAAAAATGGTGGTCGTTGTTGACGACCCCAACAGGGAAAACGAAGGCGATTTAGTTATTGCCGCGGAAAAGGTAACGCCAGAAGCGATAAACTTCATGGCAAAGTATGGAAGAGGCTTGATATGCCTCGCCCTGACAGAAGAAAGATTCGATGAACTGGAAATAGAGCCAATGACTCCCCGTCCATCTGACCCAAAGGAAACAGCTTTTGGGGTCTCAATAGATGCCCATCCAAAGTTTGGAACAACAACAGGAATTTCAGCCTATGACAGAGCCATTACGATAAAGAGAGCTATAGATCCTGAGGCAAAACCGGAAGACTTTGTCAAACCCGGTCATGTTTTCCCTCTAAGAGCAAGGAAGGGTGGCGTATTAAAAAGATCTGGACATACTGAAGCTGCTGTCGACCTTGCAAGGCTTGCGGGACTCTATCCAGCAGGAGTCATCTGCGAGATAATGGACGAAGACGGCACAATGATGCGCCTTCCCAAACTTATAGACTATGCAAGAAAGCATGGATTAAAAATAATAAGCATCGCAGATCTCATCGAGTACAGGATGAAGAGCGAAAGCCTCATAAGGCGTGAGGCTGAGGCAAACTTACCTACCCCTTACGGCATGTGGAAGATTTATGCCTATACATCCCTTGTTGACAATAAAGAACACGTTGCCCTTGTGATGGGAGAAATAAAGGAAAACGAACCTGTTCTTGTAAGGGTTCACTCTGAATGCTTAACTGGAGACGTTTTTGGCTCTCTCAAGTGTGACTGCCGCTCTCAGCTCCACAAGGCGATGGAGATGATCTCAAAAGAAGGAAAAGGTATTATCGTTTACCTGAGACAGGAAGGAAGAGGTATAGGGCTTGTCAACAAAATAAAGGCTTATCACCTTCAGGATCACGGATTTGACACAGTTGAGGCAAATAAAAAACTTGGATTTCCGCCAGATATGAGAAACTTTGGAATTGGAGCTCAAATTCTGAGAGACATAGGCGTTAAAAAAATGAGATTGATAACAAACAACCCTAAGAAGCTGGTAGGACTTGAAGGTTATGGACTTGAAATCGTTGAGAGAGTCCCAATAGAGGTCGGCATTTGCAAATACAATATTAACTATCTCAAAACAAAAAAGGAAAAACTGGGACATTTGCTAAACTTAGTAGAAAAAGGAGGAAAAAATGGAGGAGATGAATCCCAAAATCAATGAAGACATAAAAAAAGAAGTTGAGAACATTACATCTGCAATTTCAAATCTTGTTAATAATCTTGTAAAAAATTACGAGGAGAAAATCTCTGAGCTTGAAGCAAGATGTGAGGAGCTGGAACAGGAGAATATTGAACTCAAGTACAAACTGAGACAGCTCAGCAACGACCTTAAGAACCTCAGTGAAAAGATTGCTTCTGAATTTTTAAAAAGAGCTGAATCTGCTCTCCAGGAGGTTGAAAAATACAACCAGCAATCGGAATAACCATTGGAGATCCTGCTGGCGTAGGGAGCGAAATCCTCCTAAAATCCCTTTCTTTCCTTCGCTCCCTCAATATCCCGTTTTTCATCTATGGTTCTAAAAGTATCCTAAACTTTTATTCAAATTTACTGGAAATTCCTGCTGATATTGAAGAAATAAACTCTCCCGATAGATCAAAAACTGGTGTATACCTGATAAATGTCTTAAATCAAGTTTCATTTGAAGTCGGCGAAGTTTCTAAGGAAGCTGGAAGGGCTCAAATTGCCTTTTTAGAAAGAGCCGTAGAAGATGCAAAAAAAGGTTTAATAGATGCCATAGTAACCCTTCCAATAAATAAAGAATCTGCAAGGCTTGGAGGGTTTACCTTCCCAGGACATACAGAGTATCTGGCTCATGCTTTCAAAGTTCCCGAATTTGCAATGATGCTGGCAAACGAAAAGTTAAAAGTGGTTCTCCTCACAACCCATGTAGCTTTAAAAGATGTACCCAAGCTCATCTCAAAAGAAAAAATCCTCTCAAAACTAAGGCTAATCCATAAATCCCTACGCTCACCCAAAATAGCCGTTGCAGCACTAAACCCTCACGCTGGAGAGAATGGACTGTTCGGAGATGAAGAGATAAAAATAATCAATCCGGCAGTTGAAGAGGCAAAAAAAGAAGGGATAAACGTAGCGGGAGCAATCTCTTCAGATACTGTCTTTGTGAGAGCTGTGAAGGGAGAGTTTGACGTTGTCCTCTGTATGTACCACGACCAAGGACTAATTCCAATTAAACTCTTAGGATTTGGAAACTCTGTAAACGTAACACTTGGGCTTCCAGTAGTAAGAACTTCTGTTGACCACGGAACAGCTTACGACATAGCCGGAAAGGGTTTGGCAAATCCCGAAAGCTTTAAAACAGCCGTTAAAGTGGCACTGGAGCTTTTATAAAATACTTAACTACTAGCAATTTTTTTCTTAGTTCTTTTTAATCACCTTTCTATAATATTCACTGCAAAGATTCCTAAGTTCTTCTTCTGCAAGTTTTGAAAGTTCCTCTCTCAATTTTTCTAAAGCATATTTGGAAAATTTATGTATTCTACTATATTTTCCAGCTTGAATTTCTATATGATAACGTTTATTTCCCTTCAAATTTAACTTCCAAACTAAAGCCCTAACATCTAACTGTTTTACATTCAATTCCTCAGCCAGCTGCTTTTGTAAATAAGGATAATCCTTATTAGGATCTAAATCCGGAACAACAACACCATTCATATACTTAATTTCACCCACTAATTTTAGAGTAGGTTCTCCTTCCGTTTCAGAAAATCTTCCTTCTTCAATAAACTTTACATTTTCCCTAAGCTCATCGAGTAAAGCTTTATCAATTATAATCTGTTTATCTGCTAACCTTACTGTGTTTATACTTCCGCTCAGCAAATCTATTAAGGCAACGTTTTGAGGACCAATTTTAGCAATACGTTCTATATGCTTCATCCAATATTGACGTTCTTTTTCTCTATACTCTTCTATAATTTTCTTAAGTTCTGGATATTCTATTTTCCTTGTTTGCCCTCTATAACGATGGTAAATTTCTCCTGACTTTAAACCTTTATCATTACTTTTTCTACATACAACAGGTTTTTCACTGGATTCTTCAACATAAATATACCCAAAAGATTTCCCCTGAACATCGATAATCCCCATCTTCCATTTAATCTCTGGAGAAAAATATTCAATTAGAAAATCCGTTATTCTCTCCTGCTTGATTTCATTAAACTTTTCTCTATTTATTCCAATCGGTATTCTCGGACCATCCTTTATCCCAAAAACGATATATCCTCCCTTATTATTAGCAAATGCCACCATTGTTTTTGCATACTTAACCAAATTAGAAAAACTAAAATTTTCCTTAAATTCAATTACTGAACTTTCTCTGTGTTTCAAATATCCTTTGCTATCAAGATCATTCAAAATTTCATAAAGACTTAACATTTCCCTCCCCAAACGTCTCCTCCAGAATACTTATTTTTATCTCTTTAAGGTAATTTCTTTGATGATATATCTTTCCTTTTATATTACCAAGATTTTGCTACAAAATGTAATCAGGTCTTAAAGCTTTTTTCCTGTTTCCAAACCTATTTGTTATCTTTTTTCGGCTATCCTTAATTCCAATTGTATTAAATCTTCCGACAAACCTACATCATGTAGCTTAAGATCTATTAGCTTTGATCTCTTTTTTTCTCTCCTCTCATCCACTTAACCCAATCTTCTAATTGTTTTTCAAAACCTATGCCTTCGCTTTCGTAGTACTTTCTTTTTTCAGAAAGGTATTCCTGTTTAACCCAATGGCGAGGATAGTCGTGAGGATACTTGTAACCAACTCCCCGGCCTGTCTCCTTAGCTCCTTTATAGTGGCTATCTCTTAGATGCATTGGAACAGGAAGATCAACTCCCAATTCAACATCACTCATTGCTTTTTTTATTGCCCTGTAAACAGCATTAGATTTGGGACTCATGGAGAGGTAAATTGTCGCCTGGGCAAGGGTTAAAGCTGCTTCTGGCATACCAATTTTCTGAACTACATCCATTGTAGCATGAGTTATAAGAAGTGCCTCTGGATTGGCATTTCCTATATCTTCCGAAGCAAGAATTACAAGCCTTCTGGCGATAAAGGCTGGATCCTCACCGCCAACGAGCATCTTTGCAAGGTAGTAAAGAGCTGCATCCGGATCACTCCCACGAATTGATTTTATGAACGCAGAAATAACATCGTAATGATCATCACCTTTTCCGTAGTGGATGGCTGCCTTCCCTGTTACCTCCTCCGCAAGCTGAATATCAGGCTCTTTGCCTCCAGAAAGGGTGTGGAGCTCCTCAATGTAAGTCAAAAACTTCCTTCCATCCCCAGCTGAAACTCTGATGAGATGGTTCAAAACATCCTCAGGTAACTTAAATCCTGGAAGCCCCCTCCGGTCAGTTGTTGCCATTTCATAGAGTTTCCTTAAGTCATTATCAGAAAGAGGCTTAAACTCATAAAGCTTTACCCTTGAACGGAGAGCAGGAACAATGGAAAAAAAGGGATTTTCAGTAGAAGCACCTATCAAAACAACATTTCCCGCCTCAAGGTCTGGAAGAAGAGCATCCTGCTGAACTTTGTTAAACCTATGTATTTCATCGATAAAAAGGATTGTCCTTTTACCAAGGTTGAAGTTTTTTCTCCCTATCTCAAGAGCCTTTCTGATATCCTGAATGGTGGAAGTAACAGCGTTCAGTTCTACAAACTCAGACTTTGTTAACTTAGATATCAACCTTGCAAGCGTTGTTTTCCCTGTTCCCGGAGGACCCCAGAAAATGGAAGAGAATAGCTTATCCCTCTCTATTAGCTTTCTTAAAGGTTTCCCTTTCCCTGTTATATGTTCCTGACCAATAAACTGGTCGAGGGTCTCCGGAATAAGCCTGTATGGTAAAGGTCTCTTCTTGCTCGAAAAGAGAGTCTCCATGGTTCACACTTTAACCTAACTTCCCTTAGAAAAGGAAAAACTGTGGGAGGTTTTAAATAATTTAATCACCGTCTCCTTTATACCTTCCGAGTCTATCCCAACGATATGTCTCAACAGATTCTGGTCTCCATGCTCTACAAACTGGTCTGGAAGACCAAGGTTAACGACTCTACCCTGATACCAAGGAGAGAGAAACTCATCAACAGCAGAACCAAAGCCACCCTTTATAGCGTTCTCCTCAACTGTCAGAATCAAATCGTGTTCCTTAGCCAACTTAGTAAGGAGCTCCTCATCAAGAGGTTTTATAAACCTTGCATTAACAACAGTTACTGAAATCCCCTCCCTTTCCAGCTCTTCTGCTGCTTTAATAGCCTGATAAACAGTCCAGCCCGTTGCAAGAATGGCCAGATTCTTCCCTCTCTTTAAAATTTCCCAAGTACCAATTGGAATTTCACGGAGAGGTTCTCTTACTGGAACTCCGTAGCCTCTACCTCTCGGATAACGAACAGCAAAGGGTTTATCAGATTTAATTGCCGTGTAGAGTAAATGCCTAAGTTCCTCTTCATCCTTTGGAGCTGCAACAACCATGTTTGGAACAGTCCTCAAATAAGAAAGATCAAAAGCCCCGTGGTGAGTTGCTCCATCCTCTCCGACAAGCCCTGCTCTATCTATTGCAAAAACTACTGGGAGCTCTTGAAGAGCTACATCATGAACTATCTGATCAAAAGCTCTCTGTAAGAATGTCGAGTATATTGCAACTACAGGCTTTAATCCTTTCTTTGCCATGCCCGCTGCAAATGTAACAGCATGTTGCTCTGCTATCCCAACGTCAAAATACCTCTCTGGAAACTCATCCCTAAACCTATCAAGTCCTGTCCCTGATGGCATTGCAGCAGTAATAGCAACAACATCTTTATTCTCTTTTGCAATTTCCACCAGTGTTTTTGAGAAAACCTCTGTATAGGTTGGTGGTTGATTTTCCAATTTCGGCTTTTTAGGAGAAACACCGTGAAATTTTTCCGGTTTCTCCTCAGCCGGCTCGTATCCCTTTCCCTTTTTTGTTATAACGTGAACCAGAGTAGGACCTTTCATCTTTGAAACGTTGCTCAGAGTAACAACCAATGTATCAATGTCATGACCATCTATTGGCCCAACATATCTAAATCCCAACTCCTCAAATAGCATTCCTGGTGGAAATAGTCCTTTAACTATTAAATCTTCAACTCTCTTGAGACCTTTATAAACTCTCTCCCCAAATACTTTTTTTGTTACTTCTTCAAGACGATGTTTTGCTTTTCTTAAACTTTCGCCTGTTGTTACTTTTGTCAGATAATTTGAAATTGCTCCGATATTCTTTGAAATAGACATCTCATTATCGTTGAGGATAACAATAAGATCCTCTCCAAGCTGACCAGCATTATTCAAGCCCTCATAAGCTTCACCGGCAGTTAAAGCTCCATCTCCAATAACAGCTATAACGTGCCCCTCTTCACCTTTTAGTTTCTTGCCAATTCTTATACCAAGAGCAGCAGAAATAGATGTACTGCTGTGACCCGTTCCAAAAGCATCGTATGAACTTTCTTTAATCGATGGGAAACCAGCAATGCCGCCGTACTGTCTTAGAGTGTGAAACTTTTCTCTTCTTTCGGTCAGTATTTTGTAAGGATAGGATTGATGTCCAACGTCCCAGACAATTTCATCTTTTGGCGGTGAAAAGACTTTCAGAAGAGCAATTGTAAGTTCAACAACTCCAAGGGAAGAAGCAAGGTGTCCGCCTGTTTTTGTCACAACATCTACTATGAATTTTCTTATTTCTTCAGCTAACTGTTTGAGTTCCTCCGTAGAGAGTTTCTTGATATCCTCTGGCGAACCTACCTTCTCTAAGAGCAATTTACCTCCTTAAAAGAGAAAAGTCTCCATTTTTGTGAATTTTAGTATAAGTCAATCATAATTCAATAATGAAAACTCTACTTGCCAAAAGATACCAAAATATTGTAGTATTTAGCATGTTATGAAAAACAGGATAAAAAAAGCTTTATCCATCCGTTTTTACATAAAGAAACTTATGGAATTAAAGGACAGACCTGACGAGACAGCCAAAGGTCTTGCTCTTGGTGTTTTTATTGGTTTTCTACCCGTTAATGGATTTCAGGTTCTCATAGCTGTTACAATAGCAACTCTTACACGGGTAAGCAAAGTTGCTGCTGCAATAGGAACTCACGTCACAAATCCCTGGACTACAATTCCTATTCTCATAATAGACTATTACGTTGGATGTTTTCTCATCGGAAAGAAACCGTGCTTTCCTCACGTTGATCTCAGCTCACTTCAGAGCATCATTTCCTGCGGAAAAGAGATTATCGTTCCCATGTTTGTAGGTGGAGCATTTTTAGGAGCAATTTTCTCTGTTCTTTCCTACTTTGGAATTAAGAAACTTCTGAAAAAAGAAGTAAATACAATCAAAAATTACGTCAAAAAGGTAGCTAAATAGATTAATAGCTTGCCATTTTGCATATATGCCTGAAATCGCACCAGCGACAGTTGGTTTCGCAAGGAGAGGGAACAAGATCTTCAAAACTTTTCCCTACAAACTCCTCTTCGAGGGTCTCAATTACAGGTAAAAGTTTAATTCTAAAAGCTTTTAAGTCATTCTCAGTAAAAATGAGACGACTAACCGTCCCATACCTTACATTGTGAATTTCAAGGGCAAATCTTCTAAACTCTGGGAATCTTACACTGGCCAGAAGGGCATACCATCTAAGCTGAGTTTTGATCTTGTTGTTGAATTCTCTGCTTCTGTTGGTTTTATGGTCAACTATGTAGAGAGTGTCTCCCTTTGAAAAGACAAAGTCAAGCTTCCCTCTAAGAAAAGCTTTTTCTGAGCTGAAATCTGAAAGAACGTTAAAGTCTCTATCAACAGCAAGTTCCATCTCTGAAGCAATAATCTTGCTCTCAGAAACCCTCTTTAGCTGTCCATTTACATATCTCAAAATGTTTGGAAAAAACTCAACAATCTTTTCGAGCTTAGCCAGAGGCTCCTCTTTCTTGAAATTCTCCGCAAAGTAGAACAACAAGTCTTTATTGAGAGGTCTTTCCCTCTTAAAAGCTACTTTTAATGCATTTTCAAGAACAAAGTGAACTCCACTTCCAAGAATAAGGAAATCAGCCTTTTCAATGGGCTTTCTCTTCTCAACGTAGTTCCAGTAAAACTCGTACTGGCACCTTTTTGCTTTTTGAACCTTTGAAAACGACCAGGGTCTAAGGTGTTTTAGCTCAACCATAGGTTTAATATCAGTATTAAACGTTTCTTTTGAAAAAATAAAATTACCCATCTATATCCAACTCCTCAAAAACCTCTTCTGCTTTATAAACCTCAATATAGATTTAAAATCTCATAAAAGGGGGAATAGATCAGTTCCCCCTTGGTAAAGAGAGCATTGGAAACTTAAAAAAGCAATTTCTGGATACACCACCCTTTAACCCTCTATTAATTCCTTTACCTTATTAACCACTTTCTCTACCGGGACCTCAAACCTTTCTCCGCTCTTCCTAACTTTTATCTCAACAATTCCCTCTTTAGCTTTCTTTCCTACCACTACCTGGTAAGGAATACCTATCAGATCTGCATCCTTAAACTTGAATCCAGGACGGGCGTTCCTATCATCAATGATAACGTCAAAACCAGCCATCAAAAACTCGTCGTAAATCTTCTCTGCAGTTTCAACTATCTCCTCTTTTTTAACATTAACAGGAATGACTATTACTTCAAAAGGTGCAATCTCAACAGGCCAGATGATACCGTTCTCATCGTAGTTCTGCTCCACTGCCGCAGCCATTACTCTTGTTACACCAATTCCGTAGCATCCCATAACCATCGGTTTTTCTTTTCCATCCTCATCAACAAATGTGGCATTCATAGCTTCACTGTACTTGGTGCCCAGCTTGAAGATATGGCCAACCTCTATTCCTCTCTTTTCAGTCAGTGGAGCTCCACATTTAGGACAGGGATCTCCCCCTTTAACCTCTGCAATGTCCACAAATTCTTTAACCTCAAAATCTCTGCCCCAGTTTACGTTTTTGATGTGGTAATCTTCCTCTCCAGCACCAGCAACGAAGTTAACCATTGGAATAACCGAATAATCTGCATAAACAGGAATCCTTAAACCTATCGGGGAAAGGAATCCCTTTGGTTGACCGGTAAACTTCTCTATCTCTTCATCGGTCGCAAGTTTTACATCTTTCCCTCTGAATACCTGTTTCAGCTTTGTCTCCTCAACTTCCTTGTCACCCCTTATTGCAATAGCAACAGGCTCACCATCAACTACATAAACAAGAAGCTTTAAGATCTTCTCAGGCGGAAATTCATCTCTACTTAAGAACTCTGACACCTCCTCAATCCTTTTAACACCCGGAGTGTGAACTTTTTCTATCTCCTTAAATTTTCCTTCTCTATTCTCAGGAATTTCTGGTTTTCTCTGCTCAGCCTTTTCAGTACTCGCTGCATAACCACATTTTTCACAATAAACAAGTTTTCCTTCCCCTGTATCGGCTATAACCATGAACTCGTGGGAGAATTTTCCGCCAATCTCCCCGGTATCTGCTTCAACCGCCTTAAATACAAGTCCCATCCTCTCAAAAATCCTTGAGTAAGTCTCGTACATGTTCCAGTACTCTCTTTCTGCATCCTCATCAGAAGCGTGGAAAGAGTAAGCATCCTTCATTATGAATTCTCTTGCTCTCATAAGACCAAAACGGGGACGAATCTCGTCTCTGAACTTCCTTCCAATCTGATAAAGGTTGAGAGGAAGATCCTTGTAGGATTTAACCTCCTTTCTAACAAGATCTGTAATCATCTCCTCAGCTGTGGGACCAAGGGCGTAATCCCTCTCATGCCTGTCCTTAAACTTGATCATCTCCTTTCCATATACGTCCCATCTGCCGCTCTCAACCCAGAGTTCCGCTGGATGCATAATCGGCAAGATAACTTCCTGCGCTCCAGCTCTGTTCATCTCCTCTCTAATAATCTTCTCTATCTTCAAAAGAACTCTAACTCCAAGAGGTAGAATATCGTAAAGTCCTGAAGCTTTTTTTCTTATAAAACCAGCACGAACCAACAACTTATGACTCGGAATTTCTGCATCAGCCGGAGATTCTTTCATTGTAGGTATAAATGCCCTTGAAAATCTCATGACTCCTCCGTAATTTTTGGCTTGCTCTAAATTTAGGTCACAGGAAAACAGCTATGAGAATTCTACACGTTGACACAGAGAAAGGTTGGAGAGGCGGAGAACAGCAACTTTTCTATCTCGTCAAAGGCTTACTGGAAAAAGGAATAGAATCGGTTGTTGCATGCAGAAAAGGAGATGAGCTTGAAAAACGTTGCCAGGAAGCAGGAATAGAAACTATTCCTCTCTCGGGAAACCAGACAGCAGATATTTTTAGACTGGGAGCGATAGGCAAAAAGTTTGACATAATCCACGCTCACGCAGCAAAAGCCCATACAATTTCTGCTTTTTCAAAGAAGTTTCATAAAAAACCCGTTATCTACACAAGAAGGGTCGATTACTCACCTAAAAAGAATAGGCTAACGATCCTAAAGTATAGACTAACTGATAAAATCGTTGCAGTCTCAAACCGCGTCTCTGAAATACTCCAGGAGTCTCTCAATTTGCCTTCAGACAGAATAAAAGTCATCCACTCTGTTGCGGACATTGAAATTGAAAAAAAAGTGGACTTCAAAAAGGTAAAAAAGATAAGAGAAGAAATTGGTGGCAACCCTCTAATTGGAACAGCAGCTGCCCTAACAGAACAGAAAAATATTCCAAACTTCATAGAAGCAGCCAAAATTCTGATCAAAAAATATCCTGAAGCAAAGTTTGTAGTTGCCGGTGAAGGTGAACTCAGAGAGGAACTCCAGTCACTTATAAACAGACTCAATCTCCAGGAGAAGTTCAAACTCATAGGATTTAAAAGAGATATCTACAACTACATAAAAGCCTTTGATTTGTTTGTACTACCCTCGGATAATGAAGGATTCAGTGGCTCTCTCTTAAATGCGATGCTGCTGAAGGTACCGGTAGTATCTACAGATGCAGGAGGAGCAAGAGAAGTAATAGTTAACGGGGAAACAGGCATCCTTGTTCCACGAAGAAATCCTCAGGCTCTTGCAGCCGGAGTTTCAAGGCTTTTAGAGGATGAAGAGCTCAAAAGTGCAGTTGTTCTAAATGCTTACAGAAAGGTTGTGGATAACTTCTCAGTTGCTAAAATGGTAAGTGCATATATAGACACTTACGGGGAGGTAGTTTAAAGTGGATGCTTTGTGGGATAAGTGTCTCAACGAAATAAAAAAAGAGATAAAGCCACAGCTCTTTAAAACAATGTTCAAAGACTTAAAGCTTGTATCCGTTGATTCAAAAACCCTGAAAATAAAAGCCAAGGATAGAATCGTAAAAGAGTACTTAGAAAAGAACTACCTCCCCCTCATTAAAGAAATTGCTTCAAAGGAGTTTGGAAAATATCTTGAGGTTAAGATTCTACTACCGGAGGAAGTTCACAAACCCCTTCAGCTAGAGCTCAACCTCTTCAAAGGTCAGGAAAAGAAAGAGAAAATCGAATCAAACCTAAATCCAAAGTATACTTTTGAAAACTTTGTTGTCGGTGCAAGCAACCAGTTTGCCCACGCCGCTGCAATAGCCGTAGCGGAAAATCCCGGAAGGGCGTATAACCCACTCTTCATTTATGGAGGTGTGGGGCTTGGGAAAACCCACCTGATGCAGGCAATTGGAAATTTCATAAAAAACACAACCCCATCAAAAACAGTTGTTTATGTAACAACAGAAAGCTTTATGAACGACCTCATCGACGCCCTGAGAAATGACAGAATGGCCCAATTCAGGGAAAAGTACAGAACTGTTGACGTTCTCCTCATAGACGACATCCAGTTCATCAGCGGCAAAGATAGAACCCAGATAGAGTTCTTCCACACGTTTAATGCCCTTTACGATGCCGGTAAACAGGTTGTTCTGACAAGCGATAGACCTCCAAAGGATATTCCCATGCTCACCGAAAGGCTCAGAAGCCGCTTTGAGTGGGGATTGATTGCAGATATACAGCCTCCAGATTTTGAAACAAGAATTGCAATACTGAGAAGAAAAGCAGAGGCAGAAGGAATAGACATAGACGACAACGTTTTAAAGCTGATAGCAACAATTATAAAATCAAACATCAGACAGCTTGAAGGAACTCTCATAAAGCTGAAGGCAAAGGCAAACCTTGAAGGAAGACCGATTGATGAAGACCTTGTAAGAGCTATGTTCAGTATAGATAGTTCCGTAAAGGTCGAAAGTCCTTCCAGATCAGACGTTCCAATAGACGAGATAAAGAGACTCGTCTGTGAAAAATTCGGAGTCGAGATCGAACAGATAGAGGGCTCTTCAAGAAAGAAACAAATAGCCCTCGCAAGACAGGTAGCGATGTATCTGGCAAGGAAATTTGGAAACTTCTCATTCCCGAAGATAGCTTCAGCCTTCAACAGGGATGACCACACAACAGTGATGCACGCAGTTAACAAGATTGAAAATCTCAGGAAGGAAAACCACGAGATTAATCAGATCCTTCTGGAGTTGGAATCACAGATGAACACACTCCTGAGTAGCCCAAGATAAGTTATCCACATATACTGTGGATAACTTATGTGGACAACTTTGTGGACAACCTCCTCACATGTGGATAAACAACAAAAATCTGTACTTATCCACAAAAATAATCACAGACTGTGGATAAGTGCAGACTTATCCACAGGTTTATCCACAATCTTACCCACACCTTTTGGAGAGAATATTATAGAATAAAAGTGTCTGGAATACCTCTGAACTTTTTTTGTGCACTTTACTATTACTATGAATAGTAAAAGAAGGGAGGAGTAAAATGAAAATTAGAATTAGTAAGGATAAAATCAGAGAGGCTGTGAAAAAAGTTGTTTCTGCTGCAGATAAGAGAGGAAACATTCCTATACTCTCGAATATCCTTCTGGAAGCTGATGACAACATTTTGAGGCTTACTGCGACAAACCTTGAAATTGGAGTTTCTACACTTATCGATTGTGAGGTAGTTGAGTCTGGCAGGACCACGATAAATGCCCAAAAGGCAGCAAAGTTATTTTCCAGCCTTACTGGAGAAGAATTTGAAGTTGAAACAGACGACAACAGATTAATAGTTAAATCAGCCAACTCCCGCTTCTCTCTTGCAACCCTTTCTCCGGACGAATTTCCAGAAGTTGAGTTTCCAGAAAGCTTTGGAGTGAAATTGCTTTCCTCAGACGTCGATAGGGCAATAAAGAAGGTTTCTTATGCTGTCAGCAAGGATGAAGCCCGTTACATTCTTACCGGTGTTTATTTTTGTTCCTTAGGGGACAGAATACATGCTGTTGCTACAGATGGTCACAGGTTAGCTCTCTACGAAATGAAAGCTGAAGCTGAAGAGTTTTCAGCAATTATTCCGAGGAGATCTCTTGCGGAGCTCAGAAAACTTCTCAGAGAAAGCGATGAAGTTGAATTCCTTGGAAAAGAGAACAAAATCTTCTTCCGTGTTGGAGATACGCTCCTCTGGAGCTCTGTAATAGAGGGAGAGTATCCAGACTATATGGCCGTTATTCCGGAAGATAATCCCCTTAAGTGTGTGTCAGGTAGGGATGAGCTTGTAAATGCTCTCAAAGAGGTTTCTGTTATCTACGATAAAGAAGAGGTTAGAGCTGTCATTATTAACATAACGCCGGGAAATATGAAGTTGACTGCAAAGAAGATGGATATTGATTCTGCTTCTGAAGAAGCAGAGGTGAACATTCCGGTTGAGTACAACGGAGAAGAGTTTGAGATAGGCTTCAACATTAACCATCTTCTTGAATCTATTTCTTCTTTTGATGGTGATACCATTAAAATACTGATGGACCAGCCCATATCTCCGGTTTTAATTGTTTCCGACGAGGAACCTGAGCTGAAGAACGTAATAATGCCCATGAAGGTGTGATTGATGGGAAGGGTTAAAACTGTTCCCAATATATTGACACTGATCAGAATACTGTTTCTGCCTTTCATAGTTGTCTTAATCGTTAAGGGAAAATTTTCCTTTGCTCTTTTTCTCTTTGTTATAAGTGCCATTACCGACTTTTTGGACGGTTATATTGCAAGGAAGTCTAAGAGTATTACTAGCCTTGGAATGCTTCTTGATCCCGTTGCAGATAAGCTTTTGACCTCTTCAACTCTTATTTCCCTTGCCTATGTTAAGCTATGTGATCCCTATTCTGTCATTGCAATCGTTGGAAGGGAGGAAGCTGTAACTGGAATGAGAGCGATAGCTGCCTCAAGAGGTTTGGTCATTCCTGCATCTAAGGGAGGAAAAATAAAGACAACTCTAATAATGGTTTCAATTGTTTTGCTTCTTTCAGGGTTGAGAGATGCAGGAGAGATTCTCCTTATTCTTTCTGCTCTTGTTGCCCTTTATACTGGAATAGTCTATTTTGTGAGATTCTTCAAAGTTCTTGGAGAGGGAAATGGTTGATTTTGTAGTTATTGTTTCATGTGTTCTGGCATTCATCTTCGGTTCGATTCCTTTTGGTTACGTTATTGGAAAGTTGAAAGGTGTTGACGTTAGACAGCACGGAAGCGGAAATATTGGTGCCACAAACGTTTCAAGAGTTCTTGGAAAGAAATATGGAGCTTTAGTTCTTTTCCTTGATGCTTTAAAGGGATCTCTGCCTGTTTTAATCTTGAAAATTTTAAATTATCCTCTTGAGTATCAGGTTCTTGCAGGATTTTTTGCGATTCTGGGACACTGTTTCTCTCCTTTCCTCAAGTTCAAAGGTGGAAAAGGAGTTGCTACTGGACTTGGTGTTTTCCTTGTTGTCTCTCCAAAAATCACTCTCATCACTTTCTTTATTTTTCTTCTTGTTTTCTTCCTTACCCGTTATGTATCTTTAAGTTCTATTACTGCTGCTCTTTCCTATCCTGTAATATTCAAGTTATTTGGAAAACCGTCTGATTTTACCTCTCTTTTGATCTTTCTGACTGCGTTTGTTGTTGTTGGAAAACACTACCAGAACATCATAAGGCTTTTGAAAGGAGAAGAAAAGAGGTTTATATGATGGATCTTAAAAAGTACTTGAAGGAAAGGAAAGCCATTATAGACAGAGAAATTCTCAAATATCTGCCTTCAGATCCTCCTTTTGGAAAGAGACTCTATGAAGCTGCTATGTACTCTCTGACAGTTGGTGGGAAGAGGTTAAGGCCAATTCTCTGTATGGCAGGTTGTGAAGCAGTTGGAGGAAATTACGAGGATGCTTTAACTCCGGCCTGTGCGATAGAGATGATTCATACCTACTCTCTGGTCCACGATGATCTGCCGGCTATGGATAATGACACTTTGAGGAGAGGGCATCCGACGACCTGGTATAAGTTTAATGAAGCTACAGCTATCCTTGCAGGTGATGCTCTTCTTAATAGGGCTTTTGAGGTTCTTTCAGAGTGGGAATTTGACTGTGAGAGAAAAGTTAAAGTGATTCAGGAGATTTCGAAAGCTTCTGGAATGCTTGGAATGGTTTTAGGACAGCAGTGCGATATGGATGCAGAAGGTAGGAAAGATGTAACCCTTGAAGAGCTCCTCTTTATCCACAGACATAAGACTGGAAGACTTATAACTGCTTCTGTTGTTTCAGGTGGAATTACCGGTAAAGGAAGTGAAGAGGAAATTGAAGCTTTAAGACGATATGGAGATGGAATTGGTCTTGCATTTCAGATAATAGACGATGTTCTTGATGTTGTTGGGGATCAGGAGAAGCTCGGAAAGAACGTGGGCTCAGACTTGGAAAAGGGAAAGGTTACTTTTGTTACTTTTTTTGGCGTTGATGGTGCAAGGAAAAAAGCAAGAGAGGAAATTGAGAAAGCAATTTCTGCTCTGGAAATTTTTCCACTGGAAAGAGTAGAGCCTCTTGTAAAGTTAGCTCGCTTCATAGTTGAAAGAGAATATTGATTTATGTGAACTAAATGTAATAGGTTGACATCTTCCCTGAAGTTTCCTATATTTCCTATCGTCAACTGGGCGGATAGCTCAGCTGGGAGAGCGCCAGCCTTACAAGCTGGAGGTCACAGGTTCGATCCCTGTTCCGCCCACCATTCGGGGACGTAGTTCAGCTCGGTTAGAACGCCGGCCTGTCACGCCGGAGGTCGCGGGTTCGAGTCCCGTCGTCCCCGCCACTTAATTCAATCTGAACTTTTAAAATTCCCCTTCAATTCTCCTCACAGGAAGTATCATTAATTCCTTCATAAATCCTTACTTTAAATTTTTGATCTCAATTTTTCTTTTTGTTTCCTAAAAAAAATTCCTGCCTTAGGGATTTATTACAATTTCCATTAGCTAAAGATTAAAGCTAAGGAGCAAATATGAAACTGACAGGGAAAACTGCTGTTTATGGAATTATTGGCCATCCAGTAAAGCATTCTTTGTCTCCTCTCATGCAAACGGCGGCTTTTAAGGCTCTTGGGATTGATGCGGTTTATGTTCCTTTTGACGTTGATCCAGAAAATTTAGGAGAGGCCGTAAATGGTCTAAGAGCTCTTAACGTTAAAGGTTTTAATGTTACTGTTCCTCATAAAGAGGGTGTTATTGAATACCTTGATTTTGTGGATGAAGATGCTGAGTTCCTTGGAGCTGTCAATACTGTGAAGAATGAAGATGGACAGCTTACTGGTTATAACACAGATGCTGATGGATTTCTCCAGTCTCTGATAGAAGAGGGGATTGAGCTTGAGGGCAAAAGGATAACGATGTTTGGTGCAGGAGGGGCTGCAAGGGCTGTCGGCTATGCAGTCCTAAAGGGTGGAGCTAAGTTCCTCAACGTAGTTAATAGAAACTTTTCAAAAGGAAAAGTAGTAGGAGAGCTCCTCGGAAAACGGGGAAACGTTTTAGTCTTTCCTCTACGTGAAAGTACAGTTGCAACTCTTTTAAAGGACACAGACATAGTTATCAATACCACTTCAGTAGGAATGAAGCCAGATGATCCACCGCTCTTTGATTACTCGCTAATTCCAGAAGGACTAACTGTTGTTGATATCATCTATAATCCAGCTGAAACGCCTCTTTTGAAAGCAGCAAAGGAAAAAGGTTGTAAGATTGTTAACGGACTTGGGATGCTCATTCATCAGGGAGCAATAGCTTTTAAGATATGGACTGGGAAGGAAGCTCCAGTAGAAGTTATGAAAAAGATTCTAAAAGAGGAACTTTATGGTTGAATTTCTAAAGGAATTTATCGACTCTGAAGCTTGGAAGCTCTATCAACCCTACTTTGTTTCCATAATCTTAGGGGGACTTGTAGGAATAGAGAGAGAATATAAGAAACAAAGAGAAGGTGCTCCTGTCTTTGGAGGGGTAAGGACTTTTATTTTAATTTCCCTTTTAGGAACTCTATCAGCTCACATTTCTTCTTCTTTTGGTGATCCTTTCATCTACATTATTCTTATTTCTTTTTCTGCTCTTCTCGTCATTGCTCAGCTCTTTGAAAAGTTACCAGGACTCACATCGGAAGTTTCTGCCATTTTAACCTTTCTCATAGGCATCCTCTGTTATAAAGAGGAATTTCAGTTGGCTGCTGCTATTGGTATAACTGTTCTCTTCATTCTTAGCTTTAAAGAGCAGATGCACAAGTTTGTTAAGCACCTTACTCTTGAAGACCTATTTGCCTTCTTAAAGTTTGCAGCCGTCACTGTTATCCTTTATCCCCTTCTTCCAGACAAAAGTTTCTACGGTGTTAATCCTCGTGAAGTCTGGACAATGGTTGTAATAATTTCAACCCTTGACTTTTTAGGGTACTTTCTAACGAAAATTGCCGGAGAAAGGGGAATTCTGTTTACCGGTCTAATTGGGGGACTTGTATCAAGTACCGCTGTTGCTGCAACGTTTTCGTCCCTTTCTAAAACGAATAGAAGTTTGATACCCGAATACGCTGCTGGCATTGTTGGAGCTTCTGCGATAATGTTTCCAAGAATAACTTTTCTTGCGGGGATTGTTAATTTACAGTTCACTAAGTATTTGATAGTGCCGTTTTTAACAGCTTTTCTTATAGGAATTTTCTTTGCATACAGAATATCCAATCTTGAAAAAGAGGAAAATGCAAAGGTTGAAGTAAAAAATCCCTATGAGCTTTCAAATGCTATAAAGTTTAGTGTGTTTTATGCGTTTATACTCTTTATCTCAAGAAATACTCTTAAGTATCTTGGAGATTACGGTCTTTATATAGTTGCTGCAGTTTCTGGACTTTCTGATGTTGATGCTATAACCCTTTCGGTTTCTAAGCTTTTTACTGCAAGTGAGATTTCACTTTTAACGGGTATTGTTACTGTTATTATTGCAGCAACTGTTAATACTTTTCTTAAGTGGTTTTTGACAATTTCGATGGGGAGTAGGGAACTTTTTAAGCTGGTAACACCAGGATTTATTGCTTTGATCGGTGGAGAAGTATTAGGAGTCAGCATCTTGATTGCAATTCTACACTAAGGGAAAAATATAACTCCCCGCTAAAGTAGCGGGGAAAGATATTTCTAAGATTACTGAACAGGATATACGCTTACAAACTTCTTGTTTCTTCTTTTTTCAAACTTAACAATTCCATCCTTGAGAGCAAAGAGTGTGTAGTCCTTTCCAACTCCAACATTGAGTCCTGGATGGATGGAAGTTCCTCTCTGTCTTACGAGGATGTGTCCAGCTTTTACAATCTGACCGTCGTGTCTTTTAACACCTAACCTCTTACCAATTGAGTCCCTTCCGTTTTTGGTAGAACCCATACCTTTTTTATGTGCCATGACAAACCTCCAATTAGCTTACGATTTCATTGATCTGGAGCTCTGTAAAGTGCTGGCGATGGCCATACTTTCTCTGGTAGTGTTTCTTAGCCTTGTACTTGAATACAATTATCTTCTTACCTTTACCGTGTCTTACAACTGTAGCCTTAACTTTGATACCTTTAGCCTCTTCACCAACTTTTACGCCATTGTCATCCCTTACCATGAGCGCTTCGAACTCAACATTAGAGCCCTCAGGTAGGTTGAGCTTTTCAACCTTTAAAACCTGACCAGGCTCAACAACGTACTGCTTTCCGCCTGTCTTTATAACAGCATACATCCCGCTACCTCCGCACTTGATTAAAGAGTGAGTGGTAAATTTATATCAGTAGCAGGTATTAGGTCAAGTTTTTATACTTCCTCTATCCTTGCTCCCTCTTTATCAACGTCTAAAATAAGATATTTTGATTCTATTCCCAGTGCATCAAAGACGTTGCACATAGCTTTTCCGATTTCGTCAAAGTTCTTATCAGCTAAAGCCCCTATGCAGCTTCCAGCTCCAGAAAGGTAAACTGCATAAGCTCCGGCTTTATAGCCCTCTGATAGTATTTCCCAGAAAGAGGGTATCAGGTCACAACGGTAGGGTTGATGGACTCTATCTTTTACTGCTTCTTTAAGAAGTCCAAAGTCTTTTTTCTGAAGAGCTCCGAGAAGTAGCGCGACTCTTTGAATGTTGAAAATCACGTCTTTCCTGTTGTAATTCTCAGGAAGGACAGATCTTGACTCTTCAGTTGATAGGAAAAGCTCAGGGACAACAATAATGACCTTTAACTCTTTAGGAAAATCGAGTCTTACATAGGATAGATCTCCGTTTGTCGCTGCTACGACAAACCCTCCAGTGTAAGCGGGTAGAACGTTATCTGGATGGGGTTCAAACTTAAAGGCAACGTCTATAACTTCGGAGAGTGAAAGCTTCTTTCCAGAGATTTTTTCTGCTGCAAGGATTCCGCCAACTATTGCAGTTGCAGAACTTCCAAGACCCCTTCCTAAGGGAATCCTGTTTATAAGCTTTACTTTTATCGGCTGATTTAATCCGAGATATTCCATTGTACTTCTGTAAGCTCTAAGAAAGAGGTTCTTCTCATCCTTCGGGAGCTCTTCAGCACCTTCTCCCTCTATTTCCACAGAGTAGAAGTCTGAAGGTTCAACGATAAAGTCGTTGTAAAGTGTTAATGCCAATCCCAGTGCATCAAATCCAGGTCCTAAATTGCTGGTAGATGCAGGAACGGAAACTTTAAACTTCATAATTTACTCCTTCCTTTCGTTGTACTCAATCTTAACATCCGGTTCTGGAGCCGGAAGTGTTTCAGCAGGTTTGGATATCTCAAACTCTCCGTTCTTTATCCACTCCTTTAGTATATTTGCTATCTCTCTTGCTTTGTAGTAGGAGGAGAGGGGCGAGGTTAGGACTTTCTTGCCGTCTATTTCGATGAAGCCTTTACGAAGTTCGCCGTAACTTACATACTTGATTGGCTTTACATTTCCTGATGGGTAATCAACGGAGTAATCTACAACAGGGGCAAATATTTCATCATCCTTAACAGAGGTATAGTAAGCAATTCTCTCGTTGAGTATTGGAATAGGAATACCTATCCCGACAAACAGTGAGACACCGTACCCTAAGAGTGAAGCAGCCTTTACAAAATCGGTTGACATTTGCTTCATATCTCCGATTACCATGAGAGTTCCTGAGCCGCCAGTGGGTTGTCCTTTTTTGCTTCGCTTTATTCCGAATGGAGCGTGCTGAGTTCCGTGAAATGCAACATATCCTATACCGCCACCAAGGAATATTCTTGTTCCAATTCCTATTGTTTCAAAGAATGGGTCGTTCAAAAGAGGACTTAACTGGCCTGCACTTGAATAGGTAGCGTTTCCTAAGTTAGGTTTGAGGGTTCCCATGTAAGTGTAGATTGTTCGTGATGACCTGTTTACTGCAACGTTATAGTTCTGATAGGCATTTCTGGGATTACAGAGGATTGCTTCATTTATCGTCTTTATGTTGATAAGTTTCTTTATCTCTCTTCTTGGATAGCAATCCGTTCCGTAAGCGTAAGCTTCGAGTTCAATATCTTCTCCGGCGATAAGCTCTTCAATTACGTGAGCTCCACCATACTCAAATCTTCCTGGATAGACCTCATTTCTCGGGTCGTTTTCAGGCAGTGCAGTTGCTCCAATGTAGAGGTCAACAGCAGCTAATCCTCCGTAGGCTGGAACCCCATTGAGATAGATTTCTTCCATTTTCATACGTGGTTTTGTGTGGCCGACGTTTAAGAACGCTCCTGAGGAGCACATTGCACCAAACGTGCCAGTTGTAACAACGTCAACCTCCTCTGCAGCCTTTACTACTCCTAATTCCTCAACTATCTCAATCATCTCTTCGGCAGTAACGACTACTGCCTCACCCTTTCTAATTTTTTCGTTTATCTCTTCATAGGTCTTGTTTACCTTAAACTGCTGTTTCATTAACCTTCCTCTCCAATGAAATTTTCGAGTTCCTTTTTAAGTGAAAGTATAAGATTTTCAAAAGCATTGTGTTCACTTTTTATCATCTTGTATACTTCAAAAGCAAATTCCTGATCGTAGGTGTGAGAAGTAAGATTTCTGGCTTCAAGTAGAGAAAGCCATTTTTCCTCATCTTCTACCCAGCCGAGCTTATAGGCTAACTTTATGCAACTTCTACCGGAGTTACATTCTCCAGCTCTTAGAGTTTCTGCAAATTTTTCGATTGTTTTCCATGCCAATTCAAAAGTAAACTCAAATCGTTGGATAGTAGCATCGATAACTATGTCGGTTTCTTCAGGATCTAAGGTTAAAACCTCTTTCAAACGTTTGTAAGCTTTTTGTAGGGTTTCAAGTCTCCTCTTTAAATTTTCTACCGTCATATAGGATTACTCCTGTTTTCCTTACAGTTTCAATAAAATTACCGGAAACTCTCTTTAAATCTATTAAATCAAAGCTTTTAAGTGTTGGAAGTTTGTCAAGTTCTTCTCGTATCTTTGCCATAGTAGAGAGATGTATTTTTTCTTTCCACTCTATGGCTATGTCGAAATCCGAGTATGGCTTAGCAGTTCCTCTTGCCCTTGAACCAAAAAGAAAAACCTTGGCATCAGGCAGATACTTAATAATTATCTCAGCAGCTTTCTGAGGAATTTCTTTTTCCGTTAAGGGTTTAACCTTTATCACCAATCGGCTCCGCAATTAGGTCAACATTACTTGCTAAACCAGTAATTTCTGCTTTGACAATCTCTCCAGGATTGAAATTACCTTTTAAATAAACTATTCCATCTATTTCGTAAGCATTTCTGTAACTTCTTGCTTCAACGAATCCAGGCATTTCCTCGCTCTTGGTGTCAACGATTAAAGCAAACTCCTTTCCTATTAACTGTAAGTGTTTCTTTTCGTAGATTGAATACTGGGTTTCCTCAATCAGGTTGAGTCGTGATTCTTTCACCTCTTCTGGTAAATCTCCGAGTTTGTATGCTGCTGTTCCTTCTTCTCTTGAGTACTTGAAAAAGCCTGCCCATTCGAACTCAACCTCTTTGATGAAGGAGTGAAGTTCTTCAAACTCCTTTTCTCCTTCAGCAGGAAATCCAATAATAAAAGTCGTTCTTAGTGTTATGCCCGGGATTCTCTTTCTCAGTTTATCGATAAGCTCTTCCGCATACTTCCTCGTATATTTCCTTCCCATAGAAGCTAAAACTTTGTTGTTAATGTGCTGAAGTGGAACGTCAAAATATTTCAGGACTTTCTCTGAATTTGCAACAAAGTCAATGAGGGAATCGGAAATGTGAGATGGATAGGTGTACATTAATCTTATCCACTCTATTCCCTCAATTTTTTCAAGCTCTTCAAGTAATTTAATAAGTCCTTCTCTTTCTCCCTTATCGTATAGGTAAGCAGTTGTATCCTGAGCTATGACGTAGAGTTCCTTTACTCCCTTATCTGCAAGCTTTTTAGCCTCTTCGACAGCTTCTTTTATCGGTCTGCTTTTAAGTTTTCCTCTAATGAGTGGAATTGCACAGTAGGTGCAAGCATTGGAGCAACCTTCTGAAATCTTCAGATAAGCAATGTGAGGAGGAGTGAGGATTTCCCTTAATAGGTAAGGTTTTTGGACTGCAATCTTCTGGTTTAGAATCTTTTCAACGCTTTTCTCTATTTCGTCGACTCCGATGAAGACATCAACTTCAGGAAGCTCCTTTCTTAACTCTTCCTTATATCTCTGATATAAACAACCTGCAACTACAACCTTCTTTTCAGGATTTTCTTTCTTTTCTTCTATGGCATTAAGAATTTCGTCTATTGATTCCTCCTTAGCTGGCTGAATAAACCCACAGGTGTTTACAATTATCACGTCAGCATCTTTCAGATTATCAACAAAAATAACGTCTCCCGTTGCCTTTAGAAGTCCAATCATCTTTTCCGTATCAACTAAGTTCTTTGGGCATCCAAGACTTATCACTGCAACTTTTTTCATACAGAACCTCTTAGAAAACTTTTATTCCTCTCTCTTTAACAATCTTACCAGCTTTTTGAATCCACTTAACTCCTTTTTCTATCAGTTTAGCTATAAGCTCATCTGCCTTTTCTTCTGGAACAGCTATCAGAAGACCTCCTGAAGTTTGAGGGTCGTAGAGGAGTATCCTTGTATCTTCGTCAACAGATTCTGAAAATTCGGCAAAATCACCTACGTAGTCAACGTTTTCGTAGGTTGCTGCTGGAAGGAGTCCCATTGAGGCGTATTCTCTTGCACCTTTTACAAAGAGCAAGTTTTCCGTATAAATTTCAGCACCAACTTCACTAAACTTTACCATTTCATAAAGGTGTCCAAGGAATCCAAAACCTGTTATATCTGTGCATGCATTTACTCCAACTTCAACCATTGCCTCAGAGGCAGCCTTGTTTAAGGTTGTCATAACCTCTGATACTTCTTTTATCTCTTCAGGCTTTGCCATATCTGCCTTTATTGCAGTTGTGAGAACACCAATTCCAAGAGGTTTCGTGTAGATAAGGATATCTCCAGGCTTTGCTGTTGAGTTTCTAACTACTTTCTTCGGATGGACAATTCCCGTAACCGAAAGCCCATATTTGGTTTCAAGGTCATCAACCGTATGTCCACCAATTAGAGAAACTCCAGCTTCCACGAGTTTGCATGCTCCACCTTCAAGAATTTTCGGCAGGTATCCCATAGGCACCTTACAGCTTGCAAACATGACAAGGTTTATTGCAGTTACGGGTTTTCCTCCCATTGCGTAAACGTCTGAAAGGGCATTGGCAACGGCAATCTGACCGTAAACAAAGGGATCATCAACCACCGGCGTAATGAAGTCTGCCGTCTGGACAAGAGCAATATCATCCGTCAGCTTATAAACGCCGGCATCTTCTGCCGTTTCTATTCCAATTAAAACGTTTTTATCCCTTGGTATATCAAGACTGCCAAGTATCTTTTCAAGCCCGACCGGGCTTAGCTTTGCTCCTCAGCCGGAAGCTCTGACAGTCGTTGTTAGCTTAAATTTTTTCAATTTAGTCCTCCACAAAATTTAAAACATCTGGAATTTAAAAGGATTTACCTATATTTTAATCCTCAAACATTTAAAGGAGTAGAATTTGGAAAGAACCAGGTTTCAAAAAGCTCTTGAGATAGCAGCATCTGTAACAGGTATCGTTGCACTTTTGATTACTGCAATAGGGTTTCCGGGTATAGATTTTTCAATAGCTCTTGTTGCCTCATTTATGTATGCCACTTACGGATATCTAACAAAGCAGTATGGAATTATGATCAGTTCTTTGATTTATGGTGTAGTTGAGGTTGTAGGTATAATCAGATGGGTCTTTATGGGGGAAACTGGATAATGGAAAAAAAATTGAAAATACTGCTTTCAAACGATGATGGAATAAGATCAGAAGGGTTAAAAGTTTTATATGAAGAGCTTTCAGAGTTTGCAGACGTTATCGTTGTAGCTCCAGACAGGGAAAGGAGTGCTGTTGGAAGGGCTTTGACTCTCCACAGACCTTTAAGATGTGAGCAAGTGGATGAAAACTGGTACGCCGTTGACGGAACTCCGACAAGCTGTGTTTATATAGGTGTTCATGCAATAATGAATGGTCAAAAACCTGACATGATAATCGGCGGAATAAACAGAGGTCCAAATCTTGGAGAAGATATTACTTATTCAGGGACAGTTTCAGTAGCAATGGAAGGAGCATTGCTTGGAATTCCATCTATAGCATTTTCACTTGCTACCTTTAAAAACTTTCAGTGGGATTCTGCAGCTCGTTGGGCAAAGAGGATTGTTTTAAAAGCTTATGAGCAAGGAATTCCTGAAAAATGTTGTCTTAACGTTAACATTCCAAATCTTCCGTATAAAGAAATAAAGGGAATCAAGATTACAAAACAGGGGAAGAAGGCTTACACTGAGAAAGTTGAGGAAAGAAGAGACCCTTGGGGAAGGATTTACTATTGGATAGGGGGAGAGGAGCCAAACTGGAAGGCTGAGCCTGGAACAGACTACTGGGCTATAAAGAATGGCTATATTTCGATAACTCCAGTTCACCTTGACCTTACAGATTATAGAGCTCTTGAAGTCCTCAAAAACTACAGTTGGTAGGCGAAAATGGAATTTTTAAGTCTTCACTACTGGCAGGAATTTGCTCTACGGTATGGAATTTATGGCCTTGCCTTTAATGCCTTTATTGAAGCTATATTTTTTCCTATTCCACCCGATGTTCTTCTGATTACACTCTGCATGGCAGATCCTCAGAACGCTTTTCTCTATGCTCTTGTTGCCACTCTGTTATCTTCACTTGGTGGTGTTGCTGGATATTACCTCGGATATTTTGGTGGAAAGCCTTTAGCCTTTAAGTTTTTTGGGGAAGAGAAGGTTAAAAAAGTTCACAGGCTCTATGGGTCTTATGAGAGCTTAATCATTCTCCTTGCAGGGTTTACGCCGATTCCGTATAAGGTCTTTACTGTAACTTCTGGAGTTCTCTTTGCAAGCTTAAAAAAGCTAATAGTTTTTTCTCTAATAGGAAGAGGACTCAGGTTCTTTTCTGAAGCGGCTCTTTTCTACTTCTACGGTCCACAGATACAAAAGTTTGTTCTTCACAATTTGAACATTATCTTTACGGTAGTTGGGGTAGTTTTGATTTTGGGATTTCTTATTTATAGAAGATACAAGAAGGGTAGATTACCATGAGCAGAAGAAGGTTCTTTAAACTGCTTGCTGATTCTGTTGCAAAGGCTGCTGCTGAGTTTACATACGAAGTAGCAAAGCCCAATAAGGTATTCGTAAGACCTCCTGGAAGTGGTGATGAGGATACCTTCCTTGCCCTATGCACAAAGTGTGGAAGGTGTATAGAGGCGTGTCAGACGGGAGTTCTTGATAGAGTAAAGGAGATGAATCCGATAGTTCTCGATACGCCTTTTATGAACTTTGAAAGTAACTTCTGTGAAAGGTGCTATGCTTGTATTGAAGCCTGTCCATCGGGAGCTCTGAGTGAAGAAAACCTTAAGAAGTTCAAATACGTTGCAAAGCTTGATAGAAATAGGTGTGTTGCCTATCAGGATATCTTCTGTCAGACCTGTTACTGGTCATGTCCTAAGATGGATAAAGCCATAACTCTGGTGGATTTTGCTTATCCTGAGTTTCACGAAGAGAGTTGTCTTGGCTGTGGTAGATGCATTCATGCATGTCCAACGAATCCCAAATCTATTAACTTGATAAAAGTAGAACAAGAGTTGTAATGAAAACAGTTAAGGTACAGGAAGCTCTAAAGCAGCTTAAGTCCGGAAGGCTGCTGTTTAAAAAGGTCTTGGTACATGGAGAGGAGTCATACCTTACTGAGCAGTTCTTAAAGAGAATTTCAGAGCTCAAGAGTATTGAGAAATTTTACGCCGATGAAAACTTTGATGAAGTCTTTAATTTCACAGGGACTTCACTCTTTGGCAGTTCGCCCATTCTTGCAGTTTTAAACGTTGAAAAACTAAATGAAGTTTTGAGGAAGAAGGCAGATAAGAAGAAATTTTTAAGACTTCTTTCAAGTCTCGATGAGTTTATCCTCGTTTCTATGGAAGAGCTGGATTATAGAAAACTCAAAAGCGAGCTCTTTTCTGAGATTCAGAAGTTGGTAGATACTGTTGTTGTTTCTGAAAAGTACAGTGAAAAGGCGATTTACTCCCTGATTAAGAAGAAGTTTGACTCTGCCGGGAAAAAGATAACGCCTGAAATTCTAAAGCTCATAGTTGAGACTGTCGGAACAGATTTGAGGGAGCTCCGAAATGAGACGGATAAGCTGATTCTCTATCCCGGAGAGCTTACTCCGGAGACTGTGAAGCTATTGCTCTTTTCAAGCGGTAAAGTAAATATCTTTGAGCTGATTTTTCCCTTATTAGATGGAGATAAAAGAAAGTTTATAGGACAACTGGAAACTCTTCTGAGCTCCGGCGGTGAACCACTATCAATCATTGGGCTTCTTCAGACTCAACTGAGGCAGATTGTTAGTTTGGCTGGTGGAAATCAAGTGAAACTTCCAAAAGATGTTTTACAGAAGTATAGAGTTATCTTGCAGAAGAGGAGTCTTCAGGGGCTCCTTCTCCTTTTAAAAACACTCCACGAAAAAGAGTTTGCCGTAAAGAGGGGTGAGGTTTCTGGGGAAGATGCACTCAGGTCAATTGTATTTTTCAACTAAACGAGTAAATTAATCACAAAACACCTTCTGGAGGCTATATGCAGACACTTCTTTACTTTGTTATAGTCCTTGGAATTCTTATCTTTGTCCACGAGCTTGGACACTTCCTTGCTGCAAGGTTTTTTAGAGTAAAAGTAGAAACCTTTTCTATTGGTTTTGGCCCGAAACTATTCAAGTTTAACTGCTGCGGTACAGAGTTTACAGTTAGCCTTATTCCCCTTGGTGGATATGTCAAAATGTCTGGAGAAAATCCCGATGAACCGGCAAAGAACCCTTACGATTTCTACGCGAAGCCTCCATGGCAGAGGATAGTTATTGCACTTGCTGGTCCTCTTATGAACCTTATTCTGGCAATTGTCCTCTTTGCAGCCACCTACTCAATTGGTCGCTATGTCCCCACCTATCAGTTTGAGATGGCAAAGGTTGGAACTGTTCTTTCGGAAAAAATTCCTTTGAAGTCCGGAGACGTAATTATCTCTGTCAATGGTGAACCAGTCAAAAACTGGAAGGACTTTTCACAGATTGTAGCACTCAATCCAGACAAAGAATTAACTCTCAAAATTAAGAGAGATGGTGAAACCTTAGATGTAAAGGTTCATACAGGAGTAGAAGAGGAAAATGGAATAGGAACCCTTGACATTGTTCCTGCGATTAAGCCAATAGTTGGAAAGGTTGTTCCCGGTTCACCTGCGGAAAAGTCTGGATTGAAACCTGGAGACATAATTCTTGCAATTAATGGAAAAGACATAACAAGTTGGGAGCAGGTAGTTAAGACAATTTCAGGAAGCAATGGAAAACCGATAAAGATTTTGATTCTTAGAAATAGTAAAAAGCTGGAAATTACAGTTACTCCTAACTTTAATGAAGAGTTCAAACGCTATACAATTGGAATAATCCCAAAGATGGATATGACGTTCGTTAAGTATTCCCTGCCGGAAGCAATTGAGAAGGGAGTTGAAGAGTTTAAATCCCAGTCTGCTCTATTTTTTAAGTTTCTCCATAAGCTAATTACGGGAGAAGCTTCAGTGAAGAGCCTTGGCGGTCCGATAATGATCGCAGAAGTTGCAGGGAAAGCAGCAGAGGCTGGAACATCAAGCTTCCTCTACTTCATGGGATTCATAAGCCTTCAGCTTGGTTATTTCAACCTCCTTCCTCTTCCAGTCCTTGACGGTGGACTGATACTGATGTTCCTGATTGAGATAGTAAGAAGAAGGCCACTCTCTCCCGAATTCAGGGAGAAGTTTCAGCAAGTTGGATTTGCAATTCTTGCTTTTCTAATGATTATTGTTTTCTACAACGACATAATGAGGCTTATTAACTGATGGCAAAGAAAGAAAGGTTAGATAAACTCCTTGTTGAAAGGGGACTTGTTAAGAGTAGAGAAAGGGCAAAAGCCCTCATTATGGCTGGAAAGGTTACTGTAAACGGTCAGGTTGTCGATAAGGCTGGTGCTTCTGTGCCAGCCGATTCTGTTATAGAAGTTAAAGGAGAGGATATCCCTTATGTCTCAAGGGGTGGTTTAAAATTAGAGACTGCTATAAATGAGTTTGGACTTGATGTAAAGGATTTCACCTGTCTTGACATTGGAGCATCCACCGGAGGATTTACTGACTGTCTTCTCCAGCATGGAGCTAAAAAAGTATATGCTGTGGATGTTGGAAAGGGTCAGCTTGACTGGAAACTGAGAAATGATCCAAGAGTAATCTCGATTGAACAGTTCAACGCCCGCTATTTGACTGACAAGGAAATACCAGAAAAGGTTGATTTGATAGTGATTGACGTTTCTTTCATTTCACTTACAAAGATTTTGCCTGTAGTGAAGCAGTTCTTAAAGCCAGAAGGAAAAATCGTTGCTCTCATAAAACCACAGTTTGAGTTAACTAAGAAAGAAGTTGATAAAGGAAAAGGAGTGATAAAAGATCCAGAGCTTCATAAAAAAGCAATAGAGAAGATTTTGAGCTTTGCACGGGAAATTGGACTTTATCCTGAGAATCTGACTCTCTCAAAACCAAGAGGTCCAAAAGGTAATAAGGAGTTTTTGGTTCTGCTTTCACAGAGTGTGGAGGATGATAAAGTGAAGGAAGAGGACATTCTTGGTGTTGTAAGAAAGGAAGACTAATAAACAACTTTTGTAGGTTGTTTTTCTAAGAGAGCTCTGAATCTCCTGTAGAACCGTAGAGTGTTGTGAAAACCTCTTCTTTTATTCCTGTTGCTTCCCCTGAAGATGACAACGTCTATACCCAAACTCCTGCATATTTCACAGTTGCATTCCTTCCAGATTTTACTTTCAAGGAGCTCCCTGTAAAGTTTTGAATATTTTTCCTCCTTAAAGTCGTCTCTGAAGAAAAGTTTGTCGTAGTTCATGATTTCCTCTAAGAGGCTATCAACTTCTTTAAGTTTTCCTCTGTCATAATCTCTCAAACCTTTAAGAATTCTCTGTTCCATCTTTTCGAAACTCTCAAATTTCAGTCCAGAACTTAGTATTTTTTTCCTGAGTCTAAGATTGTGGCAATCTGGAACTCTTATGGAAGCGTACCACTTGCCATCTACTCCTAAGTAATTTTGGTCAGCCCTTAACCATGCCTTCCTGAAGTATGAGGCACTGTCAAAGCTGTAAATTCCATAGCTAACAATTTTAGAAAGGAGTTCTTCCCTGAGAATGCCAAGAAGGTGCAACCTGATGCCTGAAAGGTCAATTTTTTCGTGAATAGCATCAAGGAGAGCCGAGATAAAAGAAGTCTTTCTCGGAACAAGCCCTCCAACAGCAATATACCTGTAGCCGTAGTTTATGAGCTTTTTGATACTGTCTATGTAGGTTTCTACAGAATACCCTTGAGCTGCTCCAACAGGAGTAAAGTTACAGTTTTTTGAAAACTCTATAAACTTCTTTGCGTTTTTAAGGCTCAACTGCCGCCTGAACTCAAGCTCTTCTTGAGAGAGAAAGAGTTTTAAATTTCCTCCACGAACCTCCTTCGCATCAATGAATGAAAACTTTTTCTCTTCACCAGACTTTACGACGATAATGTCTGAACAGATGTGATCTACAGATACACCGTAGTCAAATCCGAGATAATTGTAGTGTTCAGCAGCTTTTTCTAAGGACATTAGAGGGTACTTTTCATTTACGTAAGTGAAAGCTCCACAGTCTCCAAAAACGGGGAAGTTCTGAGGAATTCTTAAATACTCCTTTATGTTGTAGAAATTGCGTATTTTGGGGCTTCCATTTTCTCTGATGAGTTTAAGCTTTAACTCAAACATACCAAGGCTGATGAGAATTCCATCGTAGGGCGGAGAAGGAAGGATTTCATGGGCAAAGACTGAGTTGCTATAGCCACCTTTTCCGTAGGTATCACTTATCGGATCAAAATCGGCGTGAACCCAATCTTCCCAGTATGGTAAAAAGTATTTCATTTGGTCGTTATTCCCGTTTTCAAGAAGCTTAGAGTTTTTGGGGATAATGTGGACAGTCCCATCTGAAATCGCACTGTTTACAGGTGTTTTTATCTATGTTTTCTGGAAGTCTCCAGTTATTTGTTTTCTGGGATTCTTCTATCTCTTCCACTATTCTTTTAAACTCTTCAATAAAGTTTTTAACCTCATTCTGAATTTCCTCTTCCCGGAAGTCAATGATGAACTGGGTTTTCTCTAAATTTTCCTTAAGGAGCTCGTTCATAAAATAGAGGACTGCTTTATCTGGAAATGTTCCGGTTCTTTCCTTAAAAAGAAAACCATAGACGTACATCTGTTTTTTGTACCTATTTAGTTTTTCTCTTCCGTAAAGGTTTGTTTCATCGGGTCTTTCCATTCCTTTGTAGTCCCATGTCTCTACTTTTTCTCCTTCTGTTCTGAGGACGTCAATTATTCCGTAAAGAATAAAGTTGTCGAGTTCTTTTATAAGGCGTAGCTCCGCTTCAATAACAGATTTAAAGAACGATTCCCCTTCAATGAGGCAAAACTTTTTAAGAACTTCTAAGGCACTTCTTTTGACCTTTTCGTTCGTTGCTTTTACTCCTTCAGCTTCCATGGATTTTTCTATCAGGTAGAAAATCCTCTCTATCTCTTCATCGTTTACGACTTTTCCTGTTTTTAGAAAGAACATGTGAGCTCTCTTTAAAAATCTGTGGATAATACTTCCGTACCACTCCTGTGTGGGATTTGAGGGAGCATAGCCGAGAAATTTGTAAAAGCCATACTGCCTTGGACAGATGGAGTAGGAAATAATATCTCCAGTAATGGTATATCTGTTCTTTATTCTTTTTTCCTTCTGGGTAAGGAGAATTCTTTTCTCTTTCACAAACCTGGAAAATCCATTAAGAAGTTTCTCTATCCTTAGATCTTCCATCATTCTCAACCTTCCTTTGAAACTTTTCTGTAAATTTTTTATGCCACCTTAGATCAAATCCGGGAAAGGCTGCTGTTTTCCAGGGTCTGTTTTTATCGTAGGGTAACAATTCTTTCTTTTTGAGAATTACGAGGCAGTATTGAGCTCTTGAATAGGCTACATAAAACTTTCTTACAGCGTCAATGATACTTCTTTCCCATCTGAAATCTCTTGAGTGGTTTTTTAGAAACTTTTCAAAGAGCTCTTCCGTTTTTCCAAGTCTCCAGTTTCCAGAAATGTTGTCGAGATCTCCAACGATAACGATTGGGAACTCCAGTCCCTTTGACTGGTGAATTGTCATTAGGGGAAACATATCCTGAGGAACCTCTTTAGCTTCCTGAAGGTCTGCATTTTTGGTTGACAGAATAAAGAGGAAAGTTCTGAAGAACTCTGAAATTAAAGAGTTTCTATCTTCTACCATCTGTGAAAATGATGAAATGAGCTGACTCAACCTTGCAAGATTTACAGAAGTTAAGAAGTTCTCTTTAAAACTTTTGAGGGGTTCATAGGATAGAAGCTGGTAGAAGAGTTCCAGAATATTAAGGTTCTCCGGGTTGATGGTGGAGGAGAGCTCTTTTACTTTCTTCTTTAACTCTTCTGAGCTTTCTCTTTCAAATGTTTCTTTCCAAATAGCTACGGTCTCTTTCAAACTGCCCGGAATATTGGCTTCTTCTGGAAGGATGTTGAGAAGAGCTCCAAGCATTACGCCAATCTCTTTCTGGTAAATAAGGGATTTTGCTCTTGGATTGTAGACGGGAATTCCTCTTCTCTCAAAGATTTTTCTGACCTTTCCGGCAAATTTATCCTCTCGTGTGCTCGGAAGTAAAAGGACGACGTCAGAATACTTAGAGATAATTCCTCTGCTTTTAAGTTCCTTTACGAGATAGTAGCACTTTTCTGCCAGTTCTTCTTCATTTCCCTCAATTTCTATTACGGAGTTTTCCGTTGTTTTATAGACCTCAACTCCGGATGAGAAGAGGATTTTTTTCTCAATAGAGAGTTTCTTCCATGCAGATTTATAATCGCTGTAGTCTTTATGTTTCCTCAGGAAATAGTTGATAAAGGCTACTATCTGCTTGTCCGATCTGTAGTTCTGAAGGAGCTCCACTTTAACTGCTTTCTCACCTAAATATTTTTTACATGACTCTTCAAAGTTTATAAAGCAGTCAACAACAGCTCCCCTGAAGCGGTAGAGAGATTGATTGTCGTCTCCAACAACCGTAAGTTTTTTGCTTTCCCTGACTAAGGTAAAGTAGATTTTCTCATCTAAGGGATTTGTGTCCTGGTATTCGTCAACTAAGACATATCTAATTCCTGGAAAGTAATCTGTTCCATCACCTTCAATGAAAATTTTACTTTCTTCTGAGCTTAAGAACTGGAGAAAGAGCTTTTCTATGTGGGTATGATCTATATAGTGGTTTTCTTTGAGGAGATTGAAATATTTCCTGTAAAGATTTCCAGCAATTGAGAGGGGGGGATATTCTTCTTTTATTAGTTTACTTGAGGGAATGTTATTTTGAGGAATGAATTCAAAGAGAAGGGAGAGAAGAGAAAGCCGTCTCAGGTAGAGCTCTTCTCCAATCTCTTCGTCTCCTTCTTTTTCAAAGAGTTTATATAAAGGCAGGAACTCTTCCTTTTTTGTTTCTTCGTAGAAGTTCTTAAAGATGAAAATCTCTCTTTCAAAATCTCCAAGGAGCCTGTACTTTTCAAATTTACTGTACTGAAACTCTTCCATTACCCTTATTGCTAAGGAATGGGGAGTTCCAGAGTAGATATCGTATGCTTCAAAGGAGAGATCCGGGTGTTTCGCCTTTAGAGCTCCGGCATAAGTTACCAGTCTTAAAAGGAACTCCTCGGAGGCTTTCCTTGTAAAAGTAACTAAAAATATGGATTTTGGATTTACTCCTTTTACAGTTATCAGATACAGGGCTTTAAGGACTAAGACCTCCGTTTTACCGGAACCTGGACCGGCAATAATTTTGAGAGGACCTTTTGTGTAAACGATTGCTTCCTTCTGTCTTTCGTTTAATTTCTTCCCTGAAAATTCTTCAATAGCCTTAAAAAAGGTGTTTTCGTTTAACAAAGACTCTCCACAATACTTTTTAGTTTTCCTATGTCTCCCATATTTCCGAAACCAAAAACTATTAGCTCCTTTCCGAGCTCTTTTACAACTTTAGAGATGCAGTCTAAGTAGGTTTTCCGAGCTCCGCCCCTATAGTATATGATGACGTCAAAGTCTTTTAGTTTAGACAGTATCTTTTCTTTTAGCTTTTTGCACTTCTCATCTGTCATAACTGCGTTGTAGGGTTCTATAATCTCATCGGCGCTTACAAGACCGTACTTTGCACTGATGATAAAAAGTGGAAGGTTTAATTCTTTTGAACGTCTGTAGAGGTGTCTTACCCTTGCAGACTTGTACAGTTTCCCCGCTTCTTGTGGAGTCTTTTCTTTTTTATTTCCGCAAGCTGTCACGAGAGCTATTCTTTTCCCTGACAAGCTCTATAATCCTCCCAACTTTCAATTTAAGTTCCTCTGGGAGTTCTTTCAAGGAGCTTTTTTCCATCCCCGTTGGTATCCACAAGACAGCATCAAGTCTTATTTGAGGTATTCCAGATCTTTTGGAAAGTTCTTTCCAGAAGTTTTTGTCAGAGCTTATCTTTGAAAGTCTTGAATCTATTGGAATTGCTATTTCTTCAAGCTTTTTAGGATTTTCACCGAAAGCTATACGGTAGCCGTACATAAACATCTTTGCAGCAAAGACAACTGTTTTGCTGTCTGTTTTCTGATTGAGACACTCTGAAAGTTCTTTCACAAGAATAGTTAAATCTTTACCCAGATCCATTAAAGAGTAGTTTAAAAAGAGTTTTTCGACACATTTTATGACCTTATCCAGTCTTTTAAGTTTTGCATTCAAGAACCGCTTGTTGTAAGTCTTAATAAACTCTTCAAATCTTTCGATTTCAGGGTTTTTGGAGAAGAACTCTGAGAAAGTCTCCCAGTACTTTTCTCCCTTCATCTGAAGTTGGTAGGACATAAGCGCGTTGATTACGATAAGTTTAAGGAAAATCTCTGGATTCTTTATTTCTTTGTGAAATTTCTCAAGCGCTCTGTATTGTCTATCAAATGATTCAAGCCTTTCTATATCTTCTTTTGAGAACTCTTTTAGGACTTTCAGCAGGTTTTCCATAATTGCTCCTTTTGAAATTCTGGAATATATAATAGTTTAACCTTCAGGAGATCTGGAAATGAAACTACATCCCGTTTTGGTTCTTGACAGAACCTATGCTCCTGTTTCCATTTTTTCCCACAAGAAAGCCTTTATTCTTGATCTTCTCAACAAATGTGAAGTTCTCCAGTACTATGAAAGTGTGAAGCTCTCTTCCCCTACCATGGATTATCCCGCACCCCTTGTTATCAGAATTCCCGTTCTGATGAGACACTGGCAATCATCGGCTCCAACCAGAAGGGCTGTCTTTATAAGGGACAATTTCACCTGTGCTTACTGTGGAAAAATAGTAAAGGACAGTGAAGTCACCATTGACCATATTATTTCAAAAAGTCGTGGTGGAACGTGGAGCTGGACAAATCTTGTGACCTGTTGCACTGAATGTAACCAGAAAAAAGGAAACATGACTCCAGAAGAAGCTGGAATGCCACTGCTTTACAAACCTAAGAAGCCTTCAGGTTTTCAGATTGCTTTAAACAGGTGGAGAAACAAGCTGAACAGGGAGTTTTTAGATGCACTCTCTTTTTATGGAATAATCGTTGGTAAGGAAGCTATATAAAAAGCTCCCCGAAGGGAGCCGGTAATTATCTCTCTACCCAGTAGTTTGGAGCTTCCTTTGTGATGATAACGTCGTGAACGTGGGATTCTTTGAGACCTGCTGAGGTAATCTTTACAAACCTTGCTTTCTTTCTCATTTCCTCAATGTTAGCTGCTCCGCAGTAACCCATTCCAGCTCTAAGTCCACCTACAAGCTGGTGGATAGTATCGGCAAGAGGACCTCTGTATGGAACCATTCCTTCGATTCCTTCTGGAACTAACTTTTTCTCCTCAACTTCTGCCTGGAAGTATCTGTCCTTGCTTCCCCTCTTCATTGCTCCAAGGGAACCCATACCTCTGTAAGCTTTGTAACTCCTTCCCTGATAGAGAACGAGTTCTCCTGGGCTTTCTTTTGTTCCTGCAAAGAGGCTACCGATCATTACAACCCTTGCGCCAGCACCGATTGCCTTGGCAATGTCACCTGAGAACTTGATTCCACCGTCTGCAATGATTGAGATGTCATACTTATCTGCAACTTCTGCACACTGGGCAATTGCTGTGAGCTGTGGAACTCCCACACCTGCAACGATTCTCGTTGTACAGATAGAACCTGGTCCGATTCCTACCTTTACTGCATCTGCTCCAGCTTTTATGAGTGCTTCTGTTCCTTCAGGAGTTGCAACGTTTCCAGCGATTACATCAATATCAGGGAAGAGCCCCTTTATTTTTTCTACCATTTCTATAACGCCTTTTGAATGTCCGTGTGCAGTGTCAATAACAATAACGTCAACACCTGCTTCAATAAGAGCTTCTGCCCTTCTGAGACCCTCAGGACCAACGCCAATTGCAGCACCTACCATGAGGCGGCCGAGATCATCTTTGCAGGCGTTAGGGTACTTTTCCTTTTTCTCTATGTCTTTTATTGTTATAAGTCCTTTGAGGTAGCCTTTTTCGTCAACAACAGGAAGTTTTTCAATCTTGTATTTGTGGAGTATTTCCTTAGCTTCCTCAAGGGTAGTTCCTACAGGAGCCGTTTTAAGGTTTTCTTTTGTCATTACCTCTTTGATTTTCTTACTGTAGTCCTTTACAAACCTTATATCTCTGTTTGTAATGATTCCAAGGAGTTTTCCATTTTCGTCTGTTACAGGAAGACCTGAGATTTTGTACTTTCTCATTAGAGCTTCTGCTTCAGCTATCGTCTGGTCGGGAGAAACGGTAACAGGCTTGACGATCATTCCACTTTCTGACCTTTTAACCCTGTCAACCTCTTCGGCCTGTTCTTCAATAGAGAGGTTCTTGTGGATTATTCCAATTCCTCCTTCTCTGGCGATAGCGATAGCAAGTTCTGATTCGGTGACGGTGTCCATTGCGGCGCTCATTATTGGTATGTTGAGAGTGATTCTCTTGGTGAGTTTTGTTCTTACGTCAACCTGAGTTGGAAGAACTTCAGAGTAGTTAGGAAGTAAGAGGACATCATCAAATGTGAGGGCTTCCTTTATACCTTTTTCGAGCATATTTTCCTCCGTGAAAGCTTTTAGAAATTATAGGTTTCTGATAAACCAAAGGCAACTTGTTTGATAGAATTGAGCAAACCAGAGGAGGTAATTGTGGCAGAAGAGAAAAAGCTCTGGGGCGGAAGGTTTAAAGAGTCTACTGATGAGTTGGTTGAGAAATTCACAGAATCTGTTTCTTACGATAAAAGACTTGCTCCGTTTGACATAGCAGGAAGTATTGCCCATGTGAAAATGCTTGAAAAGCAGGGAATTCTGCAGAAGGAAGAAGCAGAGAAAATTATTGAAGGTTTAAACAAGATTCTTGATGAGATTGAGAGTGGCAGTTTTGAGTGGAAGACGGAACTCGAAGATGTCCATATGAACATAGAAAAAAGGTTGACAGAGAGAATAGGTCCTGTCGGCGGGAAACTTCACACAGGAAGGTCAAGAAACGACCAGGTAGCCACAGATGTTAGGCTTTACGTAAGACATGAAATAGAGGAGATTTTGGAGCTCCTTAAAGAGTTAAGGAAAGCCTTTGTAAAACAGGCTGAAGAGAACTTAGATGTTGTGATGCCTGGATACACCCATCTTCAGATTGCTCAACCAGTTCTCTACTCCCACCACATGCTTGCCTACTACCAGATGTTTAAAAGGGATGCAGAGAGATTTCAGGATACACTGAAAAGAGTCAATATCTCTCCTTTAGGTTCTGCCGCACTTGCAGGAACGAGTTATCCACTTGATAGGGAATTCACAGCAAAGCTCCTTGGATTTTCAGATGTAACCAGAAACAGCATGGATGCAGTCAGTGACAGAGATTTTATTGCTGAGACAATCTTCAACTGTGCAATGGTTATGATGCACCTTTCAAGGCTTTCTGAGGAGCTCGTCCTCTGGTCAACTGAGGAGTTTGGATTTATTGACCTTCCAGATGCTTTCTGTACAGGTAGTTCAATTATGCCCCAGAAGAAAAACCCTGACGTTTCGGAGCTCACCAGAGGTAAGACTGGAAGGGTTTATGGAGATTTAATGGCAATCCTGACTATTCTTAAAGGACTTCCACTTACCTATAATAGAGACCTTCAGGAAGACAAAGAGCCACTCTTTGATGCAATAGATACGGTTAAGCTTGCTCTTAAAGTTAATGCAAAGATTGTTTCCGGGATGAAGCCGAGAAGAGAGAGAATGAGAGAACAGGCTAAGAAAGGTTTTTCCCTTGCAACGGATGTTGCAGACTACCTTGCCAAAAAGGGAGTGCCATTCAGAGAGGCTCACAGAATAGTTGGAGAACTGGTGGCATATTGTCTTGATAGAGGTAATGGTCTTGAAGACCTAACGCTTGAAGAATTTAAGCAGTTTTCAGATAAGTTTGAGGAAGATGTTCTCTCACTTATGAGCGTAGAAGGTTCTATCAACAGCAGGAATATAATTGGCGGAACAGCAAGAGAGCAAGTTGAAAGAGAGATTTTAAAGATTAAGGAAGAGGAAGGATTTCAGGAGGTTTAAATGATAAGGTTTGAACCGTCATTCTTTATGGAGAGAAATAGGGATATAGACGAAGCTACCCTTAGTGTAATTGCCAGAGAAGTCAGAAAGGACATTCTCAAAATGACGTCTGCCGTCAACTCAGGTCACCCTGGCGGTGCAATGTCTGCAACGGACATTATTGTTACCCTCTACTACTACAAAATGAGACATAATCCAGAAGATCCAAAATGGGAAAAGAGAGATAGGTTTGTTCTTTCTAAGGGACACGTCTGTCCGGCACTCTACTCTGTTCTTGCAAGGACAGGCTATTTTCCACTTGAGAAGTTAAATGAGTTTAGAAGGATAGATGGAGACCTTCAGGGACACCCAGACATGAGGAAAACTCTTGGAATTGAGATAAGCACAGGGTCTCTTGGACATGGAATTGGAGCTGCCGTTGGAATAGCTCTTGCTCTTAAACTTGATAAGAGTGATAGCAGGGTTTACTGCATGATTGGAGATGGTGAAGCACAGGAAGGTAGTGTCTGGGAAGCAACGATGGCAGCGTCTCACTACAACCTTGACAACCTCTGCGTAATTCTTGATAACAACAACCTCCAGATTGATGGTCCTGTTGACGAGGTTATGTCGATCTATCCAACGATGGAGAAGTGGAGAGCTTTTGGCTGGCACGTTATAGAGATAAACGGACACGACTTCAGAGAGATAAAAGCTGCCCTTGATGAAGCAGATACAGTAAAGTACAAACCGACAATGATTGTTGCAAAAACTGTCAAAGGGAAAGGGGTCTCCTTCATGGAAAACAGAGCTGAGTGGCACGGAAAGGCGCTGCCACCAGACTTGCTCAAAGAAGCACTTAAAGAACTGGGAGAGATTGTTTAGGAGGAAACAATGGAGAAGGTCAGTCTTAGAGATAAATACGGTGAGGTTCTGGTAGAGCTCGGGAAAGAAGATGAGAGGATAGTTGTTTTTGATGCCGACCTTTCTGGTTCTACTAAAACTTCCAAGTTTGCGAAGGCTTTTCCTGATAGATTCTTTAACATGGGAATTGCCGAAACCAATATGATGAACGTTGCTGCTGGAATGGCCGCAACCGGTAAGATTCCATTTGTCAGTACCTTCGCAATCTTTGGAACTGGAAGGGCATGGGAAGCTGTAAGGCAGACTATCTGTTATCCGAACTTGAGCGTAAAAATTGTTTGTACCCACGGTGGAATTACGGTTGGTGAAGATGGAGCAAGCCACCAGGCTCTCGAAGATGTTGCCAATATGAGAAATATTCCAAACATGAGGGTTATTGTTCCAGCAGACGATATAGAAACTGAGCAAGTGATAAGAATGATAGCTTACACAGATGGTCCTTTCTATGTTAGACTTAGTAGAGAAAACTTTCCGAGGATTTTTGATAAGAGCTATAAATTCAAACTGGGAAAGGGGATTGTTCTGAGAGAAGGGGAGGATGTAACTGTTGTGGCAAACGGTGTAATGACCTCTTTTGCTTTACTTGCTGCGGATATTCTGGAAAGAGAAGGTATTTCAATTGAAGTTATTCATATGCCAACGGTTAAACCAATTGATGTTGAGCTTCTTGTTGAGTCTGCATCAAAAACGGGAGCAGTTGTTACTGCTGAAGAGCACTCAATAGTTGGAGGACTTGGCTCTGCCGTTGCTGAAGCTCTTGTGGAGAACTATCCAGTTCCAATGGAAAGACTTGGGATTCCTGACGTCTTTGGAAGATCCGGAAAAGGTTGGGAGCTTTTACACTACTTCAAGCTTGACGAGAAGGGCATAATAGAGAAAGTTAAAAAGGTCCTTGAGAGGAAAAGATGAGGAAACTTTTTAAATCAGTATTTTTCTTTTCGCTTATGATCGTTTTTGTTTTTTCCTTAGGAAAGATTTCTCTTTCTGCGGTTGAGAAAGGAACAGCCACAGGGAAGGAAGAAATTAACTACATTCGGCTTTTTACCGAAGCCTATCAGCTTGTTAAAGAGAGATACGTTGAACCTGTAACTCCAAAGAAGCTCTTTGAAGGTGCTATTCAGGGAATGTTCAACAAGCTTGATCCCCACTGTACACTCTTTACTCCTGATAAGCTCAAAGAGTTTCAAGTGGAAACTCAAGGAGAATTTGGAGGGCTTGGTATTCAGATAACAAAAACAAAAGATGGAAAATTAATGATAATAGCTCCTATTGAGGATACACCGGCTTTCAGGGCGGGAGTTAAACCGGGAGATATCATTGTAAAGATAGAGGATAAAGAAGTTACTTCTGATATGACCCTTATGGAAGCTGTAAAGCTTATGAGAGGGAAACCGGGAACGAAGATAACCATCTGGATCTGGAGAAAGGGCTGGTCTGAACCCAAGCGGTTCACGATAACGAGAGCAATCATAAAAATCCGGAGTGTTAAGTACAGAGTACTCAAGGGAGATATCGGATACATCAGGTTTACGATGTTCCAGAGGAACTCAGTTGAGGAGTTTAAGAAAGCTCTTCAGGAACTCAACAAGGACAAAAAGCTTCAGGGAATTATCGTTGATGTCAGAAACAACCCAGGTGGTCTTTTAGATTCTGCTGTTGCAATAAGTGATTACTTCCTTCCAAAGGGAGCTCTTATCGTCTATACGAAGGGAAGGATTCCTGAAAGTATTAAGAAGTTCCGTTCCACACATGATCCTGTGGTTCCACTTGATATTCCTGTTGTAATGCTTGTAAACGGTGGTACTGCGAGTGCGGCTGAAATTCTGACGGGAGCTCTCAGGTACAATGATAGGGCGATTGTTGTAGGTGAGAAGACATTTGGAAAGGGTTCTGTTCAAACCCTCTACCCACTTGAAATGGGTTATGCTGTTAAGATTACGACTGCCAAATACTACATGCCAAACAATGAGTGCATTGATGGAAAAGGGATAGAGCCTGATATTGAGGTGGAACTGTCTAAGGAAGATATAGAACAGCTTAAGAAGGAGTTTAAAGAGATAGAGGAACATCCAGAGAAAACAGAAGAGATAAGGAAAGAAAGGGAGAAGAGAATAGATAGCCAGTTAAGAAGGGCAATTGACGTAATTAAGGAATTCCATTTGATTCAGAAGCTAATGAAGAAGGATAAAGTGGCTCAAAGAAAAGCAGCATGAAAAAAGTTTTCACTCTTCACGGATGGAGCTTTGATGGCTCCATCTGGTCAATTTCTCCTTTTAGAGATGCTGTTCACTTAACCCTTCCTGGTCATGGAGATTCTCCGTTTGAATCTACGGATATCTTTTGTCTTTCAAGGGAGATAGGAGAGTTTATTCCTGAAGGCTCTACTCTTGTTGGTTGGTCACTCGGTGCATCTGTTGCCGTTCTGACGGCTGTTTCTTATCCTGAAAAGGTTGAAAAACTGGTACTGTATGCTCCCACTTCCGCTTTTTCTGGGGTTTCCCAGCCAGAGGTAGTTGTAAAAAGGTTTTTGAGAAAGTTAAAAAGAAATTTTATGGAAACTGTTTACTATTTTCGGGGGCTCTGTTCTTCCAGAGATTGGCTTATTCCAACCTTGTGTGAAGAAAAAGCGATAAAACTTCTTGAATCTTTTGCCTGGTTTAATCTTGTTCCACACTTGCGAAAAATAACAGTTCCAGTAGTTGTTCTTGCAGGAGAGGAAGATTCGGTTACTGGATTAGAAGGTGCCTTCTCTCTATGGAATGAGCTTAAAAGCTGTACTTTGAATGTTGTTCCGGGGAGAGATCATTTAACAATTCTGGAAGTTGTTGATTAGCAGGAATATTTGAAATGCTATTTTGTTGTCAGGGTATTCAAAAGATGTCTTTTCTTTAACTTTACTGCGGCTAAATGTAGAAGGAAATAATTGAGACTTTCTTTTTATAAGCTTTTTATAAGAGGTGCTTTATTTTAACATATCATATTGTGGGAACTTTACTTTAATTATTATTTTGGTATATTAATTGTAATCTTTGCTGATCTAAGGGGGAATAGAAATGGGTATAGCAGAAAGAGCAAAAGAGGAAATTCCCTTTATAGTTGGTTATGCTGCTGTAAAGTTTTCGGGGGACGTAATAGACTCTTTTGGCGATGAAATAGAAATGGATGGAATTGTAGAAAGGGTAAAAAACATTGTGAAAGAGTACCTCCAGATATACAAAATCCTTGGGGAGTACACTGTAGGGATGCCCAAGGAAATTCTTATGAGTACGAGTGAGATTTTTATTCTTGTAAGAATCTTTTACAACGATGAGTTATTCCAGGTTGCCGTTCTCAAAAGTGATGCGAACCTGGGTTATACCCGTTATATGCTTCACCAGTTCAGTCTTGAACTATCAAAAGTTTAATGGGGATAAATATGGGACTGAGGATAGAAGAACTTAAAAAGGGTAATTACGACTTAAATGAACCTGTTATCCTATACGAGTCGGGAGGACATAGAGTAGCTTGGGTTGGTAGTTCTGAAGAGTTTATTTTCAGGTGTAATGCTTACCTTATCTCCGCAGGAAATAAGAATGTTCTTCTGGATCCAGGAGGAATTCAACACTTTTCTCAGGTCAAGGAGAGAGTTTCTCAGCTTATAGATCCTAAGGACGTTACTCATATAGTTTCTCACCATCAGGATCCTGATGTTGCCGGTTCTATACCGGAATGGTTGAAAATAAATCCCAATATAACGATTGTAACTACTCCAAGAACAAAGGTTCTTCTTCCTTACTATGGGTTTGATAGAAATAGTGTGCATTGGCTGGATGTAAGTGTTCTTGATGATACAATGTTAGAACTTGGAGATGGTTCAATCCTCCTCTTTCTCAGTTCTCCATTTCTCCACTTCCCCGATGCTTTTGTTACGTATGATAGTAAGGCTAAGTTGCTCTTTTCAGGTGATATCTTTGCGGCAATTCAGCAGAAGTGGGAACTGATTGTTTCAGATTTTGAAAGACACAAGAAAGAAATGATGTATTTTCACGTCTATTACATGGCGTCAAGTAAAGCTCTCAAGTACTTTGTTGATAAGATAAAACCCTTTGAGATTGACGCTATTGTTCCTCAGCATGGTTCAATAATTCCTAAGGAGTATGTAAAGGATGCTATAGCTTTTCTTGAAGATCTTAAATGTGGAACAGATCTCCTTTATGAGGAGTCTCCTATAAAATCGATAATGGATGAGCTTCTTAGTGATCTATAGTTAGGAGGAAAAGATGGCGAGTAAAAAGGAGCGCCTTGAACAGGTATTGTCCGATCTTTCTGATTCCCTTGGGAGTGATTTGTTAGGGACTCTTATTGCTACGCCTGATGGACAAGTGGTGGTTTCCATTATGCTTAAAGGAAGCCTGAATGCTCAGAAGCTTGCAGCAATGGCAGCAGCTGTAGTTGGTACTTCAGATAAACTTTCAAAGCTTGTTGAGGCAGGAGAATTTCAGGATGTTCTTGTAAGGTGTGAGAATGAAAATATTCTTGCAAGAAAAACTGGAAAAAGAGCTATTTTGGTTTGTGTTGTTAAAAAAGATGCGAATATAGGACTTCTTAACATAGAGATTGAGGATGCTTCAGAAAGAGTTATATCCATCCTTGGAAGTTAATATCAGATGAGGGAGAGTTCTCTTGCCTCAAGAGTTTTCCTAAGTTGCTCACAATTTCTGGTTCATCAAGTTCGAAATTTGAAAGTTCTTCTTTGTCTAACAGTATGAAGAGAAATTTTTCCTCTTCCGTGAGGAATATTCCAAACAGTTTTTGAAAATGAAAAACGACACTTTTAGAAGAAGACCAACTTTTGAATACTTCGTAGTAGGATAGTATCTCTTTCTCCAGTTCAGAGGTTTCTTCTATTTCGAGATTCAGATATTCAAAACCGTGATGGGTATAAATAAGTTTGATGTTTTGGGGATTAAAGTAGTTTTTACAGAGTTTAAGAAAAGCTGAAACTTCCTCTTCTTTTTTTGTTTCTTCAACTTCTGTATTTTCAATGTCGTTGGAGAAGAAAGAAAGGACGTCCATCTGGTTGAGATTTATTTCTTTTTCTACTGGATTTTTCAAAGGTAAAAGTTCTACACTTTTTATTTCTTTTTCATGAGAAGTAATAAATTTTAGAGCTTCTTTTCCAGAAAAACTTTCCTTTCCTGTTACTTCTGCTTTCACAATTTTTCCTGATTGGACGTAAATAATACCTGTCCAATCATCAACCTCTAAATTTATCGACCATTTCCCATGTGTTCCAAGGAGATTAATGAGGAGCTCTTGAAAGGTCATTTCTCCTTCCTCGAATCTAAGAAGTTGTCTATAGCTTTGCTTACTTCAAACAACCAGTGTTGCAGTTTTTTTACTGTTCTATCGGTCGAGAAGAATACGGAAAGCTCTGGATCAGCAATGTAAATCAGGAAAATATCAAGCTTTTGAGAATATCCTCTCATAATGAAAACAATTTCTCTTGTATTCATCTGGTAAATCAAAGTTCTTGGAGGTTCAAATCCTCCCACCTTTAAACCCGGGTTGGCCTTTTCGTGGAATTTAAATGCTGTTTGAAAGAGTTTTATTGCGTAAGGGTATATTCGTTCTACGCTGTAGTTTTCATTTTTCTGTTTTGAAAAAACTTTTAACCCATCAGAAGTAAAAAGGGCTGTTGCTATCCATCCTCCTGCTTCAATTTCCTTACTCTTTTTTCCCATATACTCACGTATATTTTTAGCTTCCAATTTACTTCCATTGCCTTTCTTAAGGATTCCTAACATGGATTTCTCCTTTTAAAGCATTTACTACAAAACTAACAACTTCTAATACCTGATCTTTTTTTCTGGGATCTATAAATTCTACAGGGAAACCAAATTGTTCTGCTTTCTGTAGAAGAATATTTTCTACTTTTTCACATTTTTCACAGTGGGTAATGAGAATCATCTTCAAAGCTGTTGAAAAAGAATCCATTTTTGAGAAGAAATCAATATAGAATTTTAATCTTTCAATGCTTTCATGAGCAGGATGCAGGAAGAGTATTCCATCAAAGTGCTGTCCTACTATTTCCCAGATGAAGTCAAACTTTTCTTGACCTGGAACGCCCATGAAGAGTAACTCTTCACCTTCATTCTTGTAAAAGTTTACCTCTACTCCGATGGTTGTTGTTGTTTCCTTTTCTGTGAAAGTTTCCAGATCGATTTCTTTCTCTTCTGTACCTAAGAATTCGTTGCTGTTTACATTTCTAACGAAAGTAGTTTTGCCGGCGTTGTAAGGACCACATACGATAATTTTCTTCATTGAACTTTCCTTCTAACGTTTTGTTCTCTGTGTTCAACGTATGTTTCGTAATCTGAGAAGCGTTTACTGATTCTGGAGGCAAGAATCTCCGCAATTGCTACAGAGCGATGCTGCCCACCTGTACAGCCGATGGCAAAAGTAATGTAGGATTTCCCTTCCCTTTCATACATTGGGATAGAGAACTCTATAAGGTCTGAAATTAAATTTAGTGTTTCTCTCGTCTCTTTGAACTGCATTATGTAATCAACAACTTCTTTATCCATTCCTGTTTTTGGTCTTAAGTCTGGAACGAAGTGTGGATTAGGCAGAAACCTGACATCAAAAACGTTATCTGCAGAAGGGGGAATTCCATATTTAAATCCAAAGGAGAGAAAAGTGATTTTGAGTCGAGGTTTTTCTCCTGACAACAGCTCTCTGATAAACCTTTTAAGGTCGTGGGTAGTCATAAAAGATGTATCTATGATTATGTCCGCAAACTGCTTTACAGAACTCAACATTTCTTTTTCTTCATCTATAAGACTTTCAAGGCTTTTTTCCGGTTCATATCTCTCAAAAGGGTGAGGCCTTCTGGTTTCACTGAAGCGTTTAATTAAGACATCTCTTTCTGCTGTAAAGTACCAGATTTGAATGGAAGAAAATTGTTCTTTCAGCTTCTTCAGTATTATTGGTGATGTGTCCCTGAATCCGGGGTTTCTTATGTCTATAACAAGGGCAGCTTTTTTAATCTCTGGGTTGTTTTCAACAAGGTGTATCAAACTGGGGATGAGATCGGGAGGTATGTTGTCTATACAGTAGAAACCTAAATCCTCAAGATGCTTCATTGCGCTGGATTTGCCAGCTCCAGATTCACCGGTAATTATGACGATTTCTTTTCCTTTCATCTTTCCAATTTGAACACTTTAACATCGTTAAGCAAAAATTCTGGAATAAATAGTTTACCATTACAGTGGCCAATATCTGCTGGAGATGTTAGAACTAAACCTGAAGAGAATTCTTCAAGCTTGCCATTTCTCAGTTTGTATATTTTCCCAGCAGAAAAGTCAGAAAATACTATAGAACCATCATCAAGGATAACAACACCGTCGAGACTATCAAAACCAGAGGCTATGGTTTTTAATTTACTGTTTTCCACTTTCATTACCTTTCCACCACCCCAGCTTACTACTATCATTTCTCCAGTTTTGGTAAACGCAATTCCGTTAGGCCCTTGGAGTTCCGGGTTCTTTATAAACTGGGAAACACCGTAGTTTTTAATGTCTATTCTGTATATCGTGTTTGTCTGTGTGTCGCTAACGTAGACATAACCTTTTCCGTCATAAGCCGTATCATTGAGGAATCGAGCTTGAGGAATTCTAATTTTTTTTAAAATCTTACCAGTTTGTGGGTCAGCTACTACTACAGTATCAATATCTGCTACAAAGAGCCTTCCATCTGCAAATGTAATTCCCTTCGGAGCGTTTAATCCAGAGATAAATTTCCTTTTTATGATATTTCCTTCAAGGTCTGCTAATGCGATGTAGCCATCTCTATCTTTTTTATCTGGTGGAGTGTTACCTATGTTTGAGATATAAAGTTTTCCATCGTAGCACTGACTACTTTCGGGAGTCTTTAATCCCTGATTGATGTTGAAGAGAAAAGCAAGTGTAATTACAGCGATAACTCCCGTAACTATCCCCATTTCAGTTTCTCCCTTAAGGTTTGATAGTAAGATTTCCTGGGATCTCTCAGTATCAGAAGGTCGTAAGGAGACCGGGTTATCTCTATGACATCACCCTTGCGAAGTTCAATTCCTTCCTGTCCGTCGAAGATCACCATTACTGTTTCACTTTCTGTTTTAAGCTTTGCAGATAAACAGACTTTTCCTTCAAGGACGAGAGGCCTTAGAGTTAGTGTGTGGGGACAGATGGGAGTTAAAAGCATAGCACTTAAGGTTGGCATCAAGATTGGGCCACCGGCGGATAGAGAATAGGCAGTTGAACCTGTAGGAGTTGCTACTATGACCCCGTCTCCTCTGAAGGTTGTGACGTACTCTCCGTTAGCTTCAACTTCAATCTCTATAATTCTTGCAAGGGTATCCCTCTTTATTGCAACTTCGTTGACACACCTGTAGATTGATATATGTCCATTTTTGCGAAGGACTTTCACTCTGATAACTGGTCTATTTTCCAGAACAAAATCACCATTTAAAAGTCTTTCTAAGCTTTCTTCAATTTCATCGATTGATATCTCTGTGAGAAACCCTAAAGTTCCAAAGTTTATCCCGAGGAGAGGAACTGGCTTTTTATCAACAAGCTTTGCAACGGTGAGAAATGTTCCATCTCCTCCAAGAACTAAGATTACATCCACCTTATCGGGCAAAACCAATCTATCAACAACTTTTACATGGGATTTGCAGCTGTTCCCTGTGAGTTTGCATGTTTCTTCATCCGTGAAAAGCTTTACGGGGTAGTTTTTGAGCTTATCTACAATTCTCTTTACCCCTTTGCCGCTTTCAGGTTTTATGGGATTTGCAATCAATCCAATGTTTTTATAGGCGATTCTCTTTCCTTCTGTCATGGCCATCCACCTTTAAGATTTTGCACATTTCGTAGATTCTGGATTCTGTTCTTTCATCGAACTTTGCAGCAAAGCTTTCATCTGTGGATAGGTCAAATCGGAGGTTGGTTGTTATTATCGTTGGTAAACTGTTAACATACCTGTAGTTTATGATTGTTGAAAGGATATCCTTTGCCCAGTCTGTATTTCTCTCTGCTCCAACGTCGTCAAGAATGAGAAGGGGGGCTTTCAGTACAGTTTCTAAAATTTCAGTGCTTGATTCACTGGTTTCGAAGGTGCTTTTAATGTCTATCAGTAGATTTCTAAAGTCGTAGAAAAGACCTTTCATTCCTTTATGGGCTATAACGTTACGTAGAGTTGCTGCTGCCAGATGAGTTTTTCCTGTACCGGGTGGTCCATACAAAAGGAGACCTTTTTCTACGAAAGGAAAAGAGTAGAAAAACTCCTCACACTCCTTCAGTGCCCTTAGCTGAGTTGCTGTTTCAGGCTGGAAGTTTGAAAATTTGCAGTTTTTGTATCTAACCGGGATTCCGGATGATTTCAGGTAGGTTGATTTGAAATTTTCAAACTGGCATCTGCACCTTAAAGCTTTACGTTTACCGTTATTATTTCCTATGATCCAGCCACTGCCTCCGCAGATTGGACAGCTCAAGATATACCTCTATAATTTAAATCTGTTCTGACTTAATTATAGTCCCTGGAGAAAACCATGAACATTGTGGAAAGAGTTATTTCAGGAAAAAGGATTTCTGAAGAGGATGCTCTAAGATTACTTGAGAGTTGTGATCTCATTACCCTTGGACAGCTTGCAAATTTTATTAGAAACAAAAAACATCCAGAAAGGGAAGTTACGTTCGTGATTGATAGAAATATTAATTACACAAATGTTTGTATTTGCAAGTGCCGATTCTGTGCTTTTTACAGGAATAAGGAAGCTCCCGATGCTTATGTTATAGATAGAGAAACTTTGAAGCAGAAGATTCAGGAGACCATTGATCTTGGTGGAACTGCAATTCTCATTCAGGGAGGACTCCATCCAGATCTCGGAATAGAGTTTTATGAGGATCTGTTAAGGTTTATAAAGTCGAAATTTCCTCAGATTCACATTCATGGGTTTTCAGCTCCTGAGATTGTTCATATATCGAGAGTTTCAAATCTTTCAATTGAAGAGGTAATAAGAAAGTTGAAAGAGGCAGGTCTTGGTTCTATCCCTGGTGGTGGAGCAGAAATATTGACAGACAGGGTGAGAGAAAGGATAGCTCCAAATAAAGCAAAGACAAGAGAGTGGCTTGAAGTCCACAGAACTGCTCACAGGCTTGGTCTCAGGACAACAGCAACCATGATGTTTGGTAGTGTGGATACAGATGAGGATATTATTGAACATCTGAGAGTTTTGAGAGAACTTCAGGATGAGACTGGAGGTTTTTCAGCTTTCATTCCGTGGAGCTATCAACCTGATAATACAGAATTGGGGAAGGAGGTAAAAGAGAAAGCAAGTGGAGAAAGGTACTTAAGGGTTCTTGCGGTTTCTCGAATATACCTTGACAATTTTGATAACGTTCAAGCTTCATGGGTAACTCAGGGTGGGAAAATGGCTCAAGTTGCGCTGAAGTTCGGGGCAAACGACTTTGGTTCTTTGATGATCGAGGAAAACGTTGTTGCAGCTGCTGGAGTTAAGTTCAGACTTCCTCTATCGGAGATTATCAGGCTGATAAAAGATGCTGGGTATAAACCTGTACAGAGGGATACTCTCTACAGAAAAGTTAAGCATTTTTAAAAAGAATTCTGTTCAAAAACTGCTAAAACGTTTTTCCCTTTTTAAAGGGGGGTCAGGGGGATTTTTGTAGCAGTAAGTTTTGAACCTCTATATTCCCCTTGCAAAGGGGGAGTTTAACAGCTTTTGAATTGAATGTTTTAAAAAAAAGTGAGTGGTGAGCAGAGAATTGCGAATAGTTACAGTTTTTCATTCCTTACTGCTCACTGTTTACCGTTCACTGCTACTTTAAAATCTGAAATCTAAGAGACCGTAGAAGGTCTTTATGTTAAAATCTGTCTTGATTGGCTGTGTAGCCCATGTTGGTATTCCCATCAGATAGTCATAATCAAGATAGATAAATCCCAATCTTGACATTATTCTGTCGGTAAATCTATGAATAAAGTAGGTTTCATAGACGTTGCCGTTAACAGAAAGTTTTCCAACTAAGTCTTCCGGCGCTTGAGAGAAAGTTAACCAATACTTTGAGCCGTGGTTAAATTCAAATCCTACTTTGTTCATTCTATTAAAGTTGTATCTGAATCCTGTATAGACCGCCCATCCAGTTTTCTCGTCAGTACTTCCAAGGATAGAGACAACGTCGTCCTCGTCGTATTTGGGAGCGGGTTTTGTTCTTGTAAAGCCGAGGGAGAGGAAGGTGTCAAAGTTGGAATAAAGGAACTTTTTAGCCTGAATATGAATTCCTATTGCTTCTAAATCTCCAACACTGTATCTTGTTTCATTCAGCGGGATTACTTCGCCGGTTTTCGGATCATAAGTGTAAACATTGTTTACATCTAGAGCATTTGGAATATCCCATAAGTAGGAAAAACCTCCAACAAAAAGGGTATCATCTCCTACCCATTCTGGAAGTGGAGATTCGAACATTAGAAAGAGTGCACGGATATCTTTTACTTCCCCTCTCTGGAAGTAAAAGACCGGTTCAACATCGCTCTGATAAGGTTTTCCATATCCCAGTCTAAATCCTGAGTGCTTTATTCCCGTAATTTTTTCTAAGGGGACTGAAAGGATTATTCCGTCCATTGCGCTGTCGAAAAAGATTGCGGGATATACCGATTTTCTTACAGAATCCTCTTTAAAGTCGCAAGGAGGTCCTCCCCCTACAGGAAGTCTTCCTACAGATAAAACTGCTGAAGAAGATGGCAATTTCCAGTCAACGTATGCTCTTTCAAGGAAAAGTTCGGTTCCACCATGGGGTATCCTTCCAGTAGTTAAGTAGGGAAAGTAGTCCATTCTGTCTCTATCACCCCACAGGTAATAGGTGGATATTCTCATATGGAATGTAAAATCATTGAACCTAGCAATACCGTTGAGTCTAAAACGGGTTAACCACCTTTCGGTTTTCTCTTTGACTTCCAGATTTTGGGTGTGTGGGAAGGATTGAAGGAAGGAGTTTGTTCCATCTGTGTCAAAGAAAGAACCAATCGTTCTCAGGTTACCATACCAACGTATCTTGGAGCTCTTTACTGCCGTTTCTATCTTTTGAAGTCTTCTCCTGTTCTTAATTCTTTCTTTTGCCAGTTGTGCCTTTAACTCTGCCAGTTCTTTTTCAAGTTTTTCAATCCTCTGAAGGAGCTCAGCCTCAGATGCAAATGAGACGTTAAAATTAAAAAGTAGCACCTTCAGGCTGATCAGAATCGGCAGCATACGTTTCCACATATTCCTCAATCCTCCTTAAGGTTGCAGGCGGAATTATAACTTTCTCTTTTTTATGAATTTTGTGATATTCCTTTTGAAAAAATTCTTTCCACTGCTCTTTCAGTTTGTCAGCGGGATAGATAGGAGGAACTCTTTCTCCATGACATTCCATACAATACCTTTCAAAATCCTCTCTTCCTCCCCCTTGAGCGGCTACAGGAATCAGAATAGCAAGGAATAGAATAATGAAGAGTTTCGAGGACTTCATTTATTGCCTCTTTTAGCAGAGCTCCAATTTATGATATTATATATTAGGTTGATTTTCAATCAAAGTAATAGTATAGGTAAAGTCAGTGGAATTTAGAAGGGAGAGGATACCTGTTTATCTTATTCAAGTTTTCATGGTTTTAATACCTATATTTTCTACTTTTATTGCCGGTTTATTTTTTTACATTTTTTATACTGGGTTTCTTACAAATACAAAAAAAATTCTGGATAAAACAAGTGAAGAATTCTTAAAGAAAGAAATTGAGTTCAGAAAAGAGTATATAAGAAACTTTCTTCTATCGTTCTATGAAGAAGAGAAGAGGAGATTTGAGGATTATAAATGGTCTCTCTTAGAAAAGAATATTTTGCAGGCAAGAGAATTTTTGAAGAACCATTCGGCCGAAGAACTTTTAAATCAGAGGTTTCTCTATGGTGATGGAATAGTCTATTACATAAAAGATGGTTATATCTATCATCCCCACAGTAGAGGTGTTCTGATAACCACAGCTAAAGATGATAGGGGAAACTCTTATCTAAAGGATGGAGTTAGTAGAGCTATCAAATTCGGAAGAACTTTTATTGAATACTGGAAAGAAGGAAAGAGAAGGTTGACTTATGTTGAGTATTTTCCGGAGGAAAAGATTTTCCTTGTAACATCTGGGGATGAAGAGAGGTTGAAGAGAAATTACAGATATAAGATAAAAACGGATGTAATAAACATTGTGAAGACAGTCTCTCAATTTATGCCTCTCATTATGGAAGAGGTAGGATTGGATTTTCGAAGACTTCTCATAGATACAACCACTTATGAAGATAGAAAATTTCCTTCTTTCTCTGTGGATTTTCCAGATATTGGACTTGCTCTCACCATATATGTTAAGACTCTTGGTTTAGCCCAACTGATTGACGATATAAAGATGGAAAATGATCTCTTTTTGGAAAAGGGTCTTAAATCTTTTTTTGCTTACTATCTTGTTCCGTTTTTATCTTTTGTTGTTGCTGTAGCGATTCTGTTGGGATGGTGGATTAATAAGGAGATAGATACTCTTTCGGTAAGACTTTTTCGTGCAACAATAAAGGATCCAAGGACAGGAGGATACAACCACACCGGTCTAAGAACTTCTGTTGAGAGACTCAAGGTCATGGGTTTTGAGAACGCGGTGGTTATTCTGTGTGATGTGGAGAATTTTAGAGCTGTTAATTCCCAGAGCAGAGAAAAGGGAGATGAGTTTTTAAATGAAATTTATAACCATTTAGTAAAAGTCTTCCCTTCGGAAAAGTTTAGAGGAGTTGTTGTCGGACGTCAGGAGGCTGACCGTTTTGTGATCGTGGTTCCGGTAAATGAAGACATAGAGAAAGAGGTTATAAACATCGCTCAAGAAAGCATTTCCTCCATAACTTTTAATGGACTAAGCTTCAAGTTTTACGTAGTTGTTGACAGTATAAAGTTAAAAGAGGTCGATTTTGACAGAGTCATCGATGAGCTTTTTGAGGCTTTGAAGAGAGCGAAAGGTGAGAAGCGTTATTTTGTAATTGTTGATGACGAACTGAGAAAGAGGATGGAAATAGATAACAGGCTATATCTACAACTAAAGATTGCCTTAAATGAGGAAAAGATAACTTTTGCCATTCAACCGATTGTAGAAGCCGATTCCCTTTCCCCGATCGGTTATGAGGTTCTTGGAAGGATCTTTGCGGATGGAGAGATAAAATCCATCTACTCCTACATATCCTCTGTCAATGTGAGAAACACTGACCTTCAGATGAGAATAACCAAGAAGGTGATAGAAAAAGCTCTCAGGTTCAAAATGGTTAATTACCAGAGGTTTGCAGGTAAATACTTCAGTGTTAACGTTTCAAAGATGCTTCTTGTAAATGATTTTTATCCTTTTATTCTTTCTCTTCTTGAGAAAACAGGGTATCCACCAGAAGAACTTGTGGTAGAGGTTCTCGAAAGGGATAGTTACGATGAGAAAACTGCCGAAATCTTTCGCAAACTTAGAAAAGAAGGGATAAGAATAGCTATTGATGACTTCGGAGTGGAAAAAGCAAACATTATGACTATGGTGGAACTTCCCGTTGACATTGTTAAATTTGATGGCAGTTTTCTAAGAAAGGCAGAAAGAGATGAAAATGTCAGGAAGCTTCTTAAAGGACTTAATGAAATAATAAAAGATATTGGAAAAAGGACTATTATTGAAATGGTAGAAACGGAGAAAATGATTGAGCTGTCGAAAGAGCTCGGCTTTTCTCTCCTTCAAGGTTATGCTGTAGGTAAACTGGAAGTGCCTGAAAAGAATTATTGATTCTTGTATTTTTCCTGTAATCTAACTTGTTAAAATTCATTCCTGAACTTTCAACCGTAGGAGGATATTTTTGAAACAAAACGATAAAGTTTTTAAGCTGAGGATAGAAAAGCTGGTTTATGGTGGTAAAGGTCTTGGCAGATATAACGGCAGGGCAATTTTCGTTCCGCAGGTTTCTCCCGGAGATGTTGTCATTGTTGAGGAAGTTTTAAGGAAAAGTGGATACAGTGAGGCGGTAGTTAAGAAAATTCTTGAGTCTGGAGAGTCGAGAATAAAGCCACGGTGTCCTTACTTTGGAAAATGTGGAGGGTGTGATTGGCAGCATATAAGGTACGAAGACCAGGTTAAGTTTAAGAGAGATATTTTGGAGGAGAATCTCCAGAAGATAGGGAAGATAAAAAAGCCCAACATTGATGAAGTCATTCCTTCCGCATCTTGCTGGAATTACAGAAACAGAGCACAACTGAAAGTGAAAAATGGAAAAATTGGTTTCTTTGCGAAGGGAAGCCACAACGTTGTTGATATAGATAGGTGCTTACTCCTTAAGGAAGATATTCAGGATGTAATGCCAAAGTTGAAAAGGTTACTCCTGGAGCTTCCAACAGAGCCAGCAGAGTTTCACATTTACTCATCTTCTAAAAGTGAAGTTCTACTAAAAATTGTCTATTCAGGAAAGTTTAAGAAAATCAATCTAACTCTTGAAAGAATCAGAGAAATTCTCGAATTAAACATTGTTGGATTTGGTATCTACAAGGTTGGATTGGAAGGATATCCGGAAAGGATTAAGTTTTTCGGTAGGGATTTTACTTATGAGAGCATTGATAAATTTAAGTTCAGAGTTAGTGCAGATTCTTTCTTTCAGGTAAACATATTTCAGGTTGGAAATCTGATAGATAGGGTTTCAAGAGCTGCAATGGAGTACCAATACATGCTTGCTGGAGATCTCTACTGTGGCGTTGGAACGCTGACAATTCCGGTGGGAAGGTATGTTCACAGGGCATTTGGAGTTGAATCAAACTTTTCTGCAATCAGCGATGCTCTTTACAACAAGGATATAAACGGCTTGAGAAACATAAACTTTTACTGTAGAGAAACAGAAGAGGGACTGGATATTATTAAAAGCTACAATCCCGATTTCATTGTGGTTGATCCTCCAAGGAGTGGATTGAGCCAGAGGGTGGTTAGAGAGCTGGCAAACCTTCCAAGATTGAAGAAGATAGTCTATGTTTCCTGCAATCCTTCAACCCTCGCAAGGGATATTGCTCTATTTCATCAGTACGGAATCAACATGGAAAAGGCAAAATTGATAGATATGTTTCCACAAACTTACCACGTTGAAACAATAGCTTTCTTGAGGAAGGTAAGGTGATGTTAAAAGTGGAGCTATTTGGAATTGAGTTTGAGAATCCTGTCTGGACAGCATCTGGAACGTTTGGTTTTGGGCTTGAGTATGCTCCTTATATTGACCTGAATAAAGTTGGGGCTGTTTGTGTTAAGGGACTATCCATAAACCCAAGGGAAGGAAACGAGCCTCCGAGGATCTGGGAAACTCCCTGTGGAATGCTCAACGCAATAGGTCTTCAGAATCCAGGAGTTAAGTACTTCATTGAAAAGATCGTTCCAGAGCTCCAAAAGTACAGAACGAGAGTGATTGCAAACATTTACGGTTCAACAATTGAAGAGTATATCGCTGTTGCAAAGGAGCTAAGAGGCGTTGAAGGGGTTGATGCTGTAGAGCTAAATATTTCATGTCCAAACGTTAAAAAAGGTGGACTTGCCTTTGGTGTTGACCCTTTTGAAGCTGCAAAGCTTACAGAAGCAGTAAAGAAGAACACAGACAAGCCTGTAATAGTGAAACTTTCACCGAACGTTACAGATATAGTAGAAATTGCAAAATCTGTAGAGAGTGCTGGAGCTGATGCCCTTTCAGCTATCAATACACTTCTTGGAATGGCGATAGATATTTATAAAAGAAAGCCAAGGATAAAGAATAAGTTTGGAGGTCTTTCAGGTCCTGCAATCAAGCCTGTAGCAGTCAGAATGGTCTATCAGGTATCAAAAGCTGTAAAGATTCCCGTTATTGGAATAGGAGGAATTTCTACCTGGGAAGATGCCGTTGAGTTTTTCCTTGCTGGAGCTTCTGCTATTCAGGTGGGAACTGCTAATTTCTTTAATCCAAAAGCAGTTGAGGAGATAGTTAATGGACTTGAAAAATACCTAAGAGAGATGGGATACGGTAGTATTAAAGAACTTGTTGGAGATTTAAGGATTTAAAGCTATGTAGAGCCTGGAACGACTTTCTTTTGGTTCTAAAGATTTGGAATCTGTTGAAAAGGGATAGGTTGTCTAAATGAGTTAAAACGCTATTCCAAAGTGGACTGAAATGCAGCCGTTCTTAAAGGAAGTGTTTCCTACTTTTTTGTGCCATGGGAACCTGTTTCCCCCATAGTTGCTGTATTCAATGGAGATGTGAAATGGTCTCCAATCAAACCATCCAAATGAATACGTAAAATCGGGATCCCACATCTTTTGTTTTTCTGGCTGAAGGTAAATGTAGGCAGTAATTTGAGCATACAGAAACTTGTATATGCTCCACCTTGTGTTAAAAGTTAGAAATGTTTTATCTTCGGATGGCTTATAGTTAAGATTAATAGCATGAGCTAATTCACTTAGAGAGTTAAATTTGTAGCCTCCACTGATAACCCCTTCACTGAGATTTGTCAATTTACCTCGGCAAATTCTATTTCCACTGTAATTACTGTACATTAAGTTAAACGTGTTTGGATGCCAGTCGTCATATCCGAAGGCATAACTGAACTCAGGCTCCCAGGGATTCAGTTTTGACTGAGTCAGATACCTGTAGAAGGTGAGAGAAAAGAACCAATAAGAGGCTGGATTTAAGTGGATATTAAGAAACAGGTAATCCTTTCCAACTGTTCCAAAGTTTGTTTCCTTAGCAGCTTTCTTTTTCTCTAAACACTTTGTATAGCCTATTCTAAATGAAAGTGAATCTTTAAGGAAAGTTATAAACTTATTCTTGTTCTTCGGTAATTTTCTATCCGATTTTTCTTGTGATATTTTTTCTCGTCTTTCTTTTGGTAAAACTGTGGTAAATGGGGTAATTACTCCTAAGCTTACTTTTTTTTTACCGAGGATTTTTCCGGAACGATCTTTCTTTTATGAATTTGCTTTATGGATTTTTTTTTAAAGAAGTGAACACCGAACCTTGAAAAGTTCCCCAGTTTCTTGTAGAGGATGGCTTCAAGAATTAAACCATTAGTTTTTAGATTTAGAGAGTTGTTCACCTTATTTTCTCTGGTATATTTCCCAGCAAGAAATCCTGAAGCTGTCTTTAAGTTTTCAATTTCCTTTACCAGCATTTCTGTGTATTCTGTTTTAAACAGAGAATTCCATAGGATAGCCAGTGCAGATGGAATTACTTCTAACTCGGGATAAGCTTTTCCTGAAGGATCAACAGAAGTGAAAATTTGTCCTCCTTTTCTGTAAATCGTTTCATAGAGAAACCAAGGAGATCTATCAAGTTTTACTTCTCCCATGCAGGTTGGAATTTTAGATTCTTTATATCTTTGTTCTTGGACAAAAAGAATATTTCGTGCGTAATGCTCAAACTGGTAGTTGTAGGGTTGTTCTAGGAGTGTAAGAACGAATGGGTCACTTGTAACCATTGGATTACTTGATGAATGGGGGATTTCATAGTTGAATATTGCGTCATACACCACTTTTTCTTTTTCAAACTTGTCTTTAAAGTTAATGTCATAATCCCTTAGAGAAAGGGAAATATAGTGTTGATAGCCCACTGCATCTATCCTCTTTAAGTATTCCTTCTTACCATCAAAGAACAGATCGTAAACGTTATCGTTCCTTACAGCTTTCCAAAGGTTGAACCTGCTAACAATAGTGTTGATTTTATCTCTGTACTCTGGATAGAGATTCCCCAGGACGTAAAGAGCTTTTAATAACCTTGCAATGTGGTAAATGTTCCATCCTATTCCTTTTTCAGAATATCTATTTGCAAAATCAACCATATTACCGTTTTGAGTGTTATACACAATGTTTGGTAGTTCGTTGTTGTAAAGCTTTATTCTTAAAAGAGTTGACAGAAGGCTATTTATCCTCTTTTTAAAAGTTGGCTTCTCTATTAAGCCAAGTTTATCGGCAGAAATTGTTGCAAAAATGGTAAGAGCAATGTCCTCAACTGTTGCTTGAGGGTAATGGTTCCCTCCGTTCACCATACCTGTTTCTGGATTATAGTTTTTTTCAAAATATCTCCATGCAGTATGAGCAATTTCTATGTCTTTCTTCGTAATTTCCTGCTTACCAAGTGGACGTAATACAATATCGTGAACGTCGGACAGAATTACCCTTTCATCCTCGTAGGGCACGTGGACTATTTTAAATTTTTCCTTAAAACTCTTGAGCTCTTTTAGCAGATCCTTTTTCCTGACGTAAAGTCCACACAAAACCTGATAGTCGTTGACATACCTTTCAACTCTGCAGTTTTTGAGCACTTTTTTGTACTTGTTAAAGACTTTGAATGCTTCTCTTTTCTTTTGTGTGTTAAAGAGAAAAACGGAATAGTAGCGTTTTCTTTTTTTTGGTAGACACTTAAAAGAATCTACCGATGAAATGTATTTATCCCAGTAAGTTTCTCTTGAAGTTATTCTCCTGACAAGAGGTCCCATACTTTTGTAAAGGATTGATTCAAGGATGATTCCGTTGGTATTCATTGTTATCGCTGTGTTATATCCCGGTTTCTTTTCATATTTACCGGAAAACCAACCTCTATTAGGGTCGTAAGCATCTTTAACTATGCTATAGAGTAATTTTGAATAGCCATCGTTCATAACTGATAACCAACCAATAACAGCTTTTGTGCTGATTGATTTCAAGCTATCTTCGTCCTCTCCCGTTTCAGCGATACACTTCCACTTTTCACCATTTACATAAACAGTGTTGTAAACAAACCATGGTGGTTGATCAACGTTGTCTTCAGAAACAGCAGTGGGAATACCGGTTATGAGGTATCTCTTTTTTTGGGCATTGTACACGGCTTTTCCATACTTTTCCGTTAAAGGATCCCAACCTAACTCCAACGCTTGAAGGATATAGGATTCACTAACAACGTAGGTATTTGCTCCTTTCCGCGTATCAACAGGTATTTTTTCTCCGTAAACATCAATTAACTTTATATGGTTATACTTTTTTGCCTCTGCTGCGTTGAAACCCCAGAGTTCAAATCCTTTTGCTGCATATTCTTCATATCCTGTTCTTCCTTCTTGAAGGTAAAGAGTTTTCCCGTCTTTGTTAATTGCACCGTACATGTTACCTTCTCTGTCTAAAACATTACAGAAGTTCCACCTTAGGACGGTTCTGTCTATGTCATAGCTGTAAATAGGTAAACATGTTTTTATAATCTTAAAGGCAGTCAATAGTCTTCCTATATCAAGAGCTGACCATCCAATACCTGTATCGGTCGGATTGTTGGTATAGTCTGTCATGTGGCCGTTTAAAGCGCTGTATGCTTTGTTTGGCATCTGATCGTTGTAGAGCTTAATTTTCTGGAAAGTTGTAAGAAATTTTGAAAATTTTCTGTCAAATTCTTCCCAGCTTATAATCCCAAGCTTATAAGCGGAGAATAACCCAAGTATGTAACTTGAGAGATCCCACGCAGTTGAAGCCGGATATCTGTCTACTGCGTTTGCCCAACCCGTATTCGGGTTATAGTTGTTCTCGATGTATTTCCATGCAATCTTGGCAATTTTCAACTCTTCTTTTGAAGGCTTACATATTAATGGACAATAATCAATAGGTTTTGCAATAAAAGGACGACATCTACTTTTACAAGTCTTGCACGAGCTTTTTTTATCGCAGTATGTCTTGACCACAACAGCACAGTAACGGTATTTGTTGCATAACTTTTCTCGAAATTCTTCAGCTTCCTTTTTTGAGCGAAATTTTTCTGTCCTTACTGTCCACCATCCCTTTTGAGTTTTAACAATGGAGAATTTGTATCCTGTTTCCTTTTTAGCTTTTTTTAGAAGTTTGACAGCTTGATCCTTAGTGAAAAAAGAGCCTATTTGAACAGAATAACAGGTTGAAGCAAAAGTACTGATAGAAGAAAGGATGACGAAAAGCAAAACTAAAAAAAATTTATACATTAAAACTCCATTCATTCCTTCCTTGTAGCCCATATTACTAAAGGACCAACCTTTTTAAAGAAAATGGACTCCAAAATAATGGCATTTGTGTTAATGTTAATTGACTTATTTACTCTGCCTGACTTCTCATAGATGCCAGCATACCAACCCTTTTCGGGATTGTAGTTATCTTTTATTTTTTCGTAAAGAAACCTTGTATAGTCGTTAGGATAGAGGACGTACCATGCAAAAACAGCTTTTGTACTAAGGGTTCTAAGATCGTTGTGTACTTCTCCTTTGTCTGTTATAGCTTGCCACGGTTTTCCATTGACAAATATACAATTGTATATGAACCAGGGTGGTTGATCTATGTGATCTTCTGTTACTGCAGTAGGTATTCCTGTTTCTTTAAACCTCTTCTCCTGAACCTTGTAAATCCGATATGCAAATTCGGAAGAGTAGAAATCCCAACCGAATTCAAGACCATCAAGCATATAGGGTTCGCTTAAAACATAGTTGTTGGCACCAGAATTTTTCAAATCCCTTACATCATAGGGAATATCTATTCCAAAAATTTTAGTAAAGGATAGATGTTCACGGTAATCAAGCGATTTTATAACGTCAAGAGAAAGCATAAAGAGCATTTTTGCAGCAAACTGTTCGTAGCCTAACCTTCCTTCCTGAAGTATCTGAAGTTTGCCATTTTTTGGCTTTCCTGAAACTAAAACACCGTTCTTTGCCAGTGCATCTAAATCCCAGCGCTGAAGAATTTTGTGTATTTTTTCAGTAAACTCCGGGTATTTGTTGAGCAAGATAAATAGAGGAATAGAAATTCTTCCAATATCAATTGCTGACCATCCTATTCCTTTTTCGCTGAGATGTCCCTCATAGTCTGTCATTTTACCAGTGAGAGTGTCGTAAGATTTGTTGGGAAGCTTACCTTCAAAAAGAGGCATTGTGTAAAAAGTTGTAAGGAGTTTATCTATTCTTTTCCTAAATTCTTCGTCACTGACTATTCCGATCTCATGAGCTGATATCAGGGCAAGGAGATAGTTCCCAGTATCCCAAAGTGTTGTGGAGTGAAAACCATCAACAGAATTTACCAGTCCAGTAGAAGGCTGATAGTTGTTTTCGAAGTACTTCCATGCGATCTTAGCAATTTTTAAATCTTCGGAGGTTAAATTTCCTGTTGAGAACTTTACAGGAGGATGAGTTATCTTAACGTGAATACGTTCCATTTTTAACCTTTCATCAAGCTTGGTCAGGTGGTATATAAGGGAGAAGGCTAATATCAGTCCAACTATGAAAGCTATGTGATTACGAGCGTATACAACATTTTCGCGAAATACCCGCCATTTACTCTTCATTTTCCATCTCCTCTGAAGGACTTATAAGGGCTGCTCTGATTATTACAAGGAGGGCAGATATGTTGTAGTAAGACCAGAATAAGTTTGTTAAGTAACCAACAAGGTTGTGTCTTTCACCTAAGAGTATAAGAATACCGTTGAATGCTGCACCCAAAATAGTAAGTAAAACAATTGCTAATTGTGGTCTAACGAGAGCTAAGAAATTACCGTGCTGTCTTATTTTTGGTGTGACTGTGAAGCGAATAGTTTCTCCTTTTAGAACTTTCCACATTGCTTTCAGAACGAGAGGAAACTTAGCAATGTAGTATTGACTTCCTCTTTGCGTATTAATTCCCCACGTTGCAATCATAAATGCAAGTTCGTTTGCAATTAAGAAAGGTAAAATATGAAGAAAAAAGCTTGAAGAGTAAGCAGTTACAGGAGGGATACCTGTAAAGAAATACACAATGGGAGCAAGGAGAAAGATGAAAACGGCAATTGAGGTTATGTATGACCAGATGGTAGACCAGTACATGAGTTTTTGTCCAAGGGACATATTTTTTCCCACTAAGAACTTCTCTTTCTTTGCTATGTCAAGGGTACCACCAGCATACTTAAACTGTTGAACCGACCAGGAGAGTAAATCTTGTGGAGACAACATTTTTGATTCAACTTTTGGATAGAGGATGGTTTTCCACTCACATACACTGGAAGAATGTTCAAAGATGGTTGTATAGATGTCCTCTGAAACGTGAAAGACAAAATACTCAAGATCAAGTTCTTTAATGGCTTTTTCTTTGTCCTTTGCTTTTGTTACTCTATCAACAAACCTTTCAATTGCGGTAAGTTCAAGAGCTGTTCTTCTGTGTATTGAAGCTGCACCACAGCAAAATGGTGCATTGTAAGCATTTCTTCTTCTCTGGATGACATCGTAAAACATTCTTGGATCAACGCCGAAGGGGTCATAACCAATTCTTACTTCTCCGAAAAGCTTTTCTATTCCTATGCCTACGAGTTCTCCAAATTTTCCAAATTTTTCCCTTAAATAACTATGTAGCCTTTTACCTTCAGGAAGGTCGTAGAACCATTGAGGAGTTTGAACAAATGCAACCTTGGGATCTCTGAAGAAACCCATAGTATCAATCAGAATGGAAGGAAAAAGTCTTGTATCTGCATCGCATATAACAATGAAATGTCCTTCTGTTTTCGTCATAGCATCAGTAATTGCTCCTGCCTTGTATCCTTTCCTATTATCGCGAGTGATTTGAATGACGCCTTCTTCTTCTATCATTTTCTTCATAGCTGGATTTTTACTATCGTCCAGAACATATATGTTAACCTTCCAATTCGGTAATTTTTTTACTTTCTTTGCATCCTGGATACTAAGTCTTACAAGTTCAGGATCCTCGTTGTAAACAGCTATGTAAATGTCTATAGAGATTGGTTGTCCTTTATAAAACTTTTTTAACTTTTCTGGGACCACTTCATCCATAAATTCCGGGGGTACTTTTTCTTCATAGTCCCGTATCATCCAGTAATTTAAAAAACTGAGTATTGACCCGATGTACATCATTGTTTCTGCTATTACAAGAGGTATAGCAAACCAGAGGGCATCTAAGTTCAGTGAGGATGTCCATCTCCAGTATATGTACCAACCACCAAGAACGATAGTTATAACAGCAATAATCTGGTACAACACTTCTTGGACTACGCTATAAGGTGTAGGAGGCGGAGGAGTTCTGTGTTCGTACTTCTTGAAGTAGAAGTCCATTTTCTAATCCCTAAAGGTCATCTTTTTCGTAAATATTATAGGAAATAAGTTTGTTTCCCTGCTTTAGATTAATTATTACTCTGCGTCCTTCTGGATTTATCTTTATTGAAGTTCTAAGTAGACTGTCCTCTTTCACTTCCGGAATCTTGTATGTGTGAACTTTATCACCAATGCGTACTGTTAGTGAAAGGTTTTTAAAATTTCTGTGAGAGTCGTTAATAATGACAAGCTCTCCTTTATCAATGACAACAAGTAGGGGTTGATAAGCCATCTTTACCGCATAATAGCCCAATTTTGGTAACTGCTGAAAGTCAACGATGCCCCAGTTTATTGAAGGCCAACACTCTCTAAAAACAAACTGGAATATGGCAGAAACAGGATTGTATCTCTGAAGTCGGAGATGTTCTATGGCGTATTTTAGAAGCTTATACTGATACTTTTGGGAATTTTCTATGAATTCTTTTATGTCTTTGCCTTGAGAGATATGAGCCAAGTTAAAGGTTTCATATCTTTGGAAGTTATGGTATTCCCAGACTTCCCAGTCTTTGTCGTTTTTTGGAAATATATTCTCTGCTGGAATTATTTTAAGTAGGGAATAAATATTCGGTAGGGACTGAGCTCCAAACTCTGAAATCAAAGGGCTTTCCATCTTTTTCTGGAACTCATTTTTATAGTCGCCAAAGTACCATCCAGCCCAGAAGTGTTCTTTATCTAAGGAAGCTTTTTTTACGTATCTTGTTTTGTCAAGAGAACGCACTTCCTGAAATAGCTGGTTATCAAGATGTATGTTTTGCTTTGGGTTATAGTCTCTGTATTTGTATTTCATCCACCATGCATCCCATGGTGGCTCGTTATGAAGCTGCCATACTACAATTGATGGATGATTGTAAAACTGAAATACCATGTCCTTAGCTTGCTTAATGGCTTCCTTTTCAAACTCAAGTGAATCAATGTATCCCCACTGAAGAGGAAAATCCTGAACTATTAGCATTCCATATTCATCTGCTAATTTGTAAAACCTCTGAGGTTCTATGTGGGCATGAACCCTTATAGCGTTGATATTAGCTTTTTTCATGAGTTCCAAATCAAATATGTATTTGTTATCTGTCATTTCACTCATCCACTGCGAGGAAATGTAGTTTGTCCCTCGCACGAAGATTCTCTTGCCGTTTAGATACCACTGTCCTTTATCGTCAACAAAGAAACTTCTGATGCCAAACGTTTCTTCTTTCCTGTAGGACAAGTTATCCTTTTCGTTTAAGGTAAGGATTAGCTTGTATAGATAAGGGAAGCCATAATCCCATGTACTCCACAGTTTTGGATTCTTTATTCTTATGCTAAAACTTACATGGTTACGGCCGGGCTTCAGGGTAACTTTTTTCTTTCCTTCAAGGATAAAATCTGAAGTAAAGTTGTGAGGAACGATTCTGTAGTTTAAAGTTTTTTCAGAGAATTCTGAATAGGAAATTATGTCAAGGGAAACGTTTATAACGGCTTCTTTACCAACCTTTACAGGGCTAATAAGAAGGTTATCAACGTAATAGTTCCCTATTTCTTCAATATAAACATCGTTCCATATACCCCCTGTATTGTAATCCTGCCCCCTTGGAGACCACGCTCCTCCCGGTCTCATATCATGGTGATTAAGGATTCCTTTTATAAGGGTTTTTCTTAGACTCCAATTTTCCCCTAAGGGTTCAAAGGGGCTATCTACTTTTACTCCTAAGGTGTTTTTCCCTGTAGAAAGGTAGTTTGTTACGTTGAAACAGAACTTTTGAAAATACCCTGTGTGTTTTCCAACGTACTTATTGTTTAGGAAAACCTCTGTCTTGTAGTCCACACCTTTAAAACAAAGAAGGTAATGGGATTTAGAGGAGGGGGTGAAATCGAAGTTCTTTTCGAACCATGCTACACCTGAATGATTGAGATTTCCATAAAAGAACCAGTTAGAAGGTACTTTTACTTCCTTTTCTTCATTTGATAGAATTTCTTCAAGTCCTCTGTAAACTACTTTAAAGTGCCAGACTCCATTTAGAGAGTAAACACGGGGATAGTAAGAACTGTCTGCCTTTGCACTATAAAATGAAAGAGTTAACGCTACACACAGGAAAACAAAAAAATTTTTTATATTCATACTTTGCTCCTGCTATTTTCTTCTAAGTTTCTTTACCATAACAAATACATTTTCTCCATTTTGTGAGTAGTAATTAACCTCGTCCATGAAATTTTTTATGATTAAAAGCCCCCTTCCTCCTTCGGAAAGGCTTGGTAGTTCAGGTTCAGGTGAGTGTAAAAACTTTGAATCCATAGGTATTCCCCGGTCGTAAAACATAAAGAGCAATTTTTTTCTTCCTTTAGCATCCTCCTCCACTTTTATTACCAACTTTACCTTATGTCCTGGTTCTCCCCTATAGGCGTGTTCAATAACATTTGCGCAAGCTTCTACTACGCAGAGCTCAATCCTGTAAGCCTGCAGCTTGTTTAAACCCAGGTTAGAGCAGAAATTGTTAACTATTGCCCCAACACGTGGTACGTTCTCGGTGGAACTTTCAAATTCCAGCGAGATTTCTTCGTTCATCTTATTCTCCAGTCCATTTGAATCCCATGATAGATATGTCATCAGGGAAGTTTCCATGGTTACAGTACCTCCTTACATCTTCAATAAGTAGTTCAAACCTTTCAGAAAGAGGTAAAGATCTGTTTTCCTGAAGAATCCGTTTTATTCTTTCCCTTCCATAAAGGTTACCGTCTGGGGAGAAAACCTCAGCTATACCGTCGGTAAATACCACAATTTCATCTCCTGGAGAGAGCTCTATTGTAATTTCTTCATAGCTTTGCGGCAATCCCATTCCTACGGGAGGTCCTCCTCCTTCCTCAATATAAGTCGTCCTATCTTTTGATAGGAGCAGAGGAGGATTGTGTCCTGCCCGGCAGAATGTAAATTTACCAGTTTTAATGTTTAGAATACCATACATGATTGTGAAAAATTGTTCATGAACAGCCAAAATATTGTTAAACTCGTTATCCAAGAACTCTATCACCTTCTTAGGAGGGGTAATCTGGTAGTACGGAGGATAGCGAGAAGGGAATTTTAAAATGGGATATGGCTTAGAATGGAGGTCTGGAGTAAGGCGGTGATATAGAACTAAGGAGTAGAATCCACTTGATACTCCGTGCCCGGAAATATCTATCTGGTACATGCCAATGTGGCTTTCATCAAGTCTAAATACGTTGTAAACGTCACCAGATATAAAATCGCTTGGAATAAAATGGGTTGCGAACTCTACATTCTTTAGATTGAGTTCACCTATGTTTTCAATATCTTCCTTTATCTTCTCATAGACAGTACGAATTTTTTCCCTTTCTTCTCTTAACTGTGTGTCAAACTCAACGAGTTTTTTGCCGAGCAGCAGTTTAACTTTCAGTTCTATGGGTTTAACAGGTTTGAGAATGTAATCGCTGGCTCCGGTGTTAAGGGCTTCAATGATCTTTTCTTCCTGTTCCTTTGAGCCTAAAAGAATAATGTGAGTGTATTTCGTTCCTCCTAAATGCCTTAATTTCTGGCAGAGTTCTATATCATGATGTTCTACATCTATAATGACTATTCCAACTTCCAAGAAATTTTCCTGAAACGCTTTTATAAGCTCATCTTCCTTGGAGAAGGTAATGACTTTAAATCCTAAATTTCCAACTTGCTTCTGAAGAGAGGCTTCGAGACCAGGATTGGTGATAAATACTATCATCTGCTACCCTCAGTTGCTAAGTCTTAATCATTTAGACCCATGATTGCTTCAATGATAGCTCTTTCTTCCTCTGAAAGTTTCCTTTCTTCTTTTCTTGCATCATCAACTATCCAACCAAAGTCGGCTTCTTCAATGTCGATAGAAACTCCTAATGGATTTATACAGTACTTTCCGGCTACTATCTTTTCCTTTAAATTTGCAATTCCGCTAACCTTGGTATACTCCATGATTATGCTTCGTTCTATGTATGCTCCACTCTCAATGACGCATCCTGAACCAATAACTGTCGGACCAACAATTTTCACTCCTGGCTCTATCTTAACGCTTCCTCCTATGTAGACGGGAGGTACAATCTCAATGGACGAAAAGTCAACGCTGAGATTAATCCCAGCCCACACGCCGGGCATTACTTCTCTACCGTGAGGTTTCACTCCGTTTACTTCACCTTTAAGAACCTTCATGATTGTCTGAAAATAATCGCGGGTTGTTCCTATGTCAAACCATTGAAAGGGAACACTAAATCCATAAAATTCTTCTCCTGCTTCAACTAACTTTGGTAAAAGATCCTTTCCTATGTCGTATTCAACGTTTGAAGGGATATAATCAAAAACCTTGGGGTTAAAGACGTAAATTCCGGTATTAATCTTGTTACTGAGAGCTTCTTCTACCTTTGGTTTTTCCTGAAAAGCTGTAACTCTATCGTTGTCATCGGTGACAACAACACCATACCTATAAACTTCTTCTTTTGGTACTTCTTTAAGCACTACTGTCGCAATTGCATTACGGGATTTGTGGTATTCCATGAGCTTTGTCAAGTCAAGGTCTATAATGGCATCTCCACACAAGACGAGAAAGTCATCATCAAAGAAACCTGAAAAATCCTGAACTTTCTTCAATCCTCCAGCAGAACCAAGTCCCATAGGAATGATTTCGCCTTCCTTAACTTTTCCTTCAAGAGAGTAAGCAATGTTTACGCCGTAATCAGCACCGTTTCTGTAGTATTCTTCTATCTTTCCTGCTAAGTATCCAACCGTGACTATAATGTCATTGAATCCATGCTTCTTTAGCAACTCAATGAGGATACTCATCAGTGGTCTGTCAATTACTGGAACCATTGGTTTTGGAACAATGTAAGTTAAAGGTCTTACTCTGGTACCTTTACCACCTGCTAAAATTACTGCTTTCATCACTACTTTCTCCCAATTTTAATGTTTTTTTAATGGTTTAGAGCTTCTTCCTTTGAGTTGTAAATCTTGATAATTGTATTTAACCGTGTAATATCGAAGAGTTCATTGACTAAGGGAGATAGATTACATAGTTCAAGCTCACCGTTAACCTCTTTTAACTTCTTAAAAAGGGACACAATTACTCCAAGAGCGGTGCTGTCCATAAATTCCACATTAGAGAGGTCCAAAACAAGGTTTTTCTCTCCCTCTTCAATAATGGGAGTTATGAGGTTTTTGAATTCTTTAGCATTGGATATGTCCAGCCGGTTAATTTCTGGGGTTATTACTAACTTGTTGTTATGTTTTTGAGTCTGAGCATTCATGCTTTTACCTCCTCTTTTTTTATAACTTCTCAATCTTATTCTACAACAAAACTTGCGAAATCTTATAGCAATGTGAATGGTGATTAGTGAACGATGAATGGTGGATAGTAAATGGATTTTTTTACTTTTCATATCTTACTTCTCACCATTCACTCCTTTGTTATTACGTGTTTCGAGCTCCAATTTCCGTCGCCTGTTACCTGTTACTTGCTACCGGTTGCTCATTTTGAAAAGGGGAAAACCGAAAATTAATCCTGTACAATTTATCTAACACTAACCACAATACTAAAGCTTACTACAAGGAGGAGGCTATGATTCTTTCTTTTGGTGAAATCCCACAGGAGCATGATATTGTGAACATCGCTTATGCTTTTGCTCAGCAGAAGCAGAAAACCTGGTTCAACGGAGAACTCCCAATTGATCCTGTTATGAGAGTTGTTTCAATGCTTGAACAGCAGGCTGAGCAGCTAAAGGCTGATGGAGTTAAGAATATAACAATCAGAATCTTGGAAGGGACTGACGCAGACGGAGACAAGGTAATCAACGTCTGGGGAATGGGAACAATTGTAAAGCTTAAGTAAGGGAGGAATAAATGAAAATCGGAATCATTGGTGGAAGTGGTCTTTACGACATTGAAGGACTTACAGATGTTGAAGAGATTTCCCTTGAAACACCTTTTGGAAAGCCTTCTGACAGCTATATCCACGGAAAACTTGCAGGGAAGGATGTTTACTTCCTTCCAAGGCACGGAAGAGGACATATTTACCTTCCATCTGAGGTTCCTTATAGGGCAAACATCTACGGTTTCAAGATGCTTGGTGTTGACTGCATAATTTCCGTTAGTGCCGTTGGTTCTATGAAAGAGGAAATAAGACCTGGAGACTTTGTAATTGTTACTCAATACTTTGACAGAACAAAGAACAGACCTTCAACCTTTTTTGGAGATGGAATTGTTGCCCATGTTGCATTTGATAAGCCTACCTGCGAGCTTTTAAACGAAATCATTTACAATGCCTGTATAGAAGAGGGAATTCCTGTTCACAGAGAAGGAACTTACATCTGTATAGAGGGACCTCAGTTTTCAACGAAAGCAGAGTCCAAGATTTACAGAAGCTGGGGAGTTGATGTAATTGGAATGACAAACATTCCAGAGGCTAAACTTGCAAGAGAAGCTGATATTCCATACTCAGCAGTAGCCCTCGCAACAGATTATGACGTCTGGAAAGAAGGAGAAGAGGTTAGCGTTGAAAAGGTCCTTGCAACAATGGCTAAAAATATAGAAAACGCCAAGAAGATGCTGAAAAGAGTTATAGAAGCTCTTAAACCTGAAGACCTTGAAAACTCTCCGGCAAGAACAGCCCTCGTTGGTGCTATCCAGACGAAGCCTGAGTACATAACAGAGGAAGTTAAGAAGAGACTGGAACTATTGCTTAAGGATAGAATTTAATTTGGGGGCTCCGAGCGGAGCCCTTTAAACAACTATTTTTTCTTTTAAATCTTCAGGAATCAGACTTAAAGCTTCACTTTCCCGTATTTTCTCGGCATCAGTTTCACCATTGATGTTTATGATCACAATTCTTCCGTAGCCCTTTCCGTAGGTGTTTGCAAAGTCATAAACAGCACCAACTACAACCAGCCTGCCATCTTCTACATATTCTCTATAGCGGTCAATGGCTATTTGGACCTGCCAGTTGACGTTAATCTCAACTCCATTAAGCCATGCCTTTTCAAAAGTTTCTGATTTGTTTACTTTTGACAGGGGTATGTAGAGGTGATCAAGTTCATTTCTTATACTTTCAGCTTCTTTTTCGTAGCCTTTCAAAAATGTTCCAATAGCTCCACAATGGACGTGACCAAGGATGAAAAGAACAGGCGTTTTCAGGTGGAAAATGCCGTAATCAACAGAGCCCTTAGTGTTTTCAATCTGGTTTCCGATATTTCTGATAACAAAGACCTTATTAATCATATCCTGAAAGAAAATCTGTGGTTGAACCCTTGCATCTGAACAGGTGACAAGAGTAACAACAGGATTCTGGGATTCAATGTGTTCTTTGAAGAAATCCTCGCCCTTACAGTTTACAAAGTTATCATTACCCAAAAAGATTTCTCTGATAACTTTCGCAGGAGATGAATTTTCCAACGGTGTCCTCCTTGGAGAGCTGAATGCTTAAGGTCTTGTAAGAGCTGCAATGTCATCAATTGTTGCAGCTAAAACTTTAACATTGTCAAATCCTTTCATTTTCAGGAAAACGTAGGCTATTCCAGCTCTGATTTTTCCAGGACAGAAAATAGCAACAAGCTTGTCTTTTGGAAGTTCTTGATATCGATCTGGAAGCTCGTTAAGAGGAATGTTTACTCCACAGTTAATTGATACGAGGTCTGTCTCTTCTTTTGACCTTACGTCAAGTAGTATGGCTTCTCCACTTTTCCACTTTTCATAAAAGCCTGAACCGTTAATTTTGAGCTGGTTTGCAAGGAACTCCCTCGTTTTTTCCCGGAGGATGTCTTCTATCTTCTTTTCCATTAGTACCTCCTAATTTTTTGAGGATAAAATTATTCTGATTTTAGCTCCTTGCAAACATTTTCCAAATGCACTTTTTTGAGTTTTTTCCTGTCCCTTTTTACAATTTCCCACTCTTCTCCAACACCTTTCAAGAACTGAACAAAGGTATTTATCTCAGGATCTTCAGGTTCTATAAGAAAATATTTAATCTTAACGCCTTCTCTTTTGTCTTTTACAATTCCAAAGTGTTTGAGTCGCGAAAGATGAGAAGAGACTGTAGCCATGGAGAGATCAAGAATTGATGCAATTTCGCAGACGTAGGCAGGTCTCTCCTGAAGGAGTTTTAGAATTCGCAGTCTGTTGATTTCTCCTAAGGTCTTTAGAGCTTCTACAAACTTTTTCATTCTGGATATTCCTTTAAACAAATTTTGTCAAAAACTTAATTCCGAGCAGGAAGAAAATTATTCCAAGGATCTTCTTAATATGTTGAGGTTTCAGGTATTTGTGACTAATGTATGCTGCTAAATATCCAGCAAATGCGGCAGGAACTGCGGAAGAAAGAGTAATCGTCCAGTTGACACTTCCCATTTTCCAGTAGGTGAAAAATCCTGTTATTGAAGAAAAGGGAACGGTAAAGGCTGTAACTGCTGCAACCTTTTTGGGATTAAATCCAGCAACTATCAGAATTGGAGAAATCAATCCTCCGCCTCCAACTCCTAAGAATCCTGAAACAAAACCAGCTAAACCACCGGTGAACAGAGGTAGAGCAATTGAGGAATTTTCTCTGAAAATTCCTTTCTTCGGGATGTAAACCATAAGTCCGGCAAAGAAAAGGAAGGCTGTAAACGCTATACCGACAACTTTTTCGGGAACAAGGTGAGAGCAGTAACCACCAACCGGAGCTGTTAGAATGGAAGTAATAACGATTGGGAACGTAAGCTTAAAGTCTATTAAATTTTTCTTCAGGTTGTGAGCTGTTGCAGAGAATGTTGAAACAAAGTTTGTGAAAAGACCTGCAGGTCTTGCCAGAGAAAACGGAACTCCAAGGAATACTAAAATCGGTATGAGGGCAACGGCTGAACCGAGTCCTCCAAGACCGAAAATGAAAGAGGTTAGGAAGGAAAGAGTAGCTATTTCAAATGTGTTTACCATTCCTGTTCCTCATAAATCGTTTTGGTAATTGACAAAATATTAAATATCAGATAGCTTTTCAATGGAGGTCAAAGGAATGAGAGGACTTCTTTTAGTATTAACTCTTTTCCTATTTTCGTCTACCAACGCCCTGACTTTGAAAGAGGCCGAGGAGTTAGCTGTAAAAAACTATCCGGAACTTAAAACCTTAGAGCTCCAGTCTGAAAGTAGCAGAATAAAGGCAAAATCTATAAAACTCACTAGGTTCGGCGAGATTAATTTAAACGCTAAACTTACAGACTTTAACAGAAACTACATGTTGGTTCCCATGTCTAACCTACCAAGTCCTCAAAACTCTCCTCCTTTTGACAGTAAGACTTTTTCCTACGGTATCTCCTATTCAATGCCTCTTTACCTTGGAGGAAACATTTCGAGGCGGGTGAAAATTGCGGAGCTCCAGGCAGAGATACTCAAAAATCTTAAAATGGCGACAGAGTGGCAAGTAAAGTATAACGTTGATGCACTTTACTTAAACTACCTTTCTCTTTCCGAGACAGAAAGAGCTCTAAAATCTTACAGAGAGAGCCTTCTTAAACTTCAGGAAGATGTTAAAGCCGGAATAAAGGCTGGAAAGTTTGCAAAGGTTGACCTTCTAAAGGTTGAGTATTCAGTTGAAGATGTCCAGTCAAAGATAGATGAGATTAAAGCTAAAAAGAGTGCAATTATTACAGCCCTTGAAACTCTGGTTGGGAAGAAAATAGATAAACTTGAACCTGTAGAAGTTAACTATCAGGAGAAGAACTATTCACTTGAAAAACTTTACAGCGAGCTCCTTCGAAGGAATCATTTTCTCAGAGTAAAGGAAAAAGAAGTCAAAGTTTCTTTGAAAGAGATTAAAACAGAAAAGGGAAAGTATGGCCCGAAAATAAAACTTGATGCTCTCTACGCAAGAAACTACGGATTTGACTCTAAGGAAAACGAGGGATACGGGACAGTAACGTTGAATTTTCAGCTTCCAGTTTTTGAGTTTGGAAGAAAAAAATACGATATCTTAAGTGCAAACTTGAGGAAACTTTCAAAGGAAAAAGAGTTTGATAAAGTAAAAAGAGAGCTGAAGAGAGAACTGGCAGAGACAATTGCCGATTTAAATTCCATCCAGTATAACATAAAAGCTCTCGAAAAAAAGCTTGAACTTGCAAAAGAGGTTGAAAGAATAGAAAAACTCAAGTACGAAAGCGGTAAGGGGGATATGGATCACCTTCTCCTTGCAAAAGCAAAAAGGTTTCTCACAGAAGCAGAACTGAGTGCTTCTTACTATAGGTGGGAAAGCACTTTAAGGAGAATCAATGCACTTCTGGAGGTTGAAAGATGAAATCACGAATAGCCTTTATTTTAATTGTTGCAATTATTCTTGGTGCCGTTGCTATAAAGAAAAGAAGAGCTGAGATAGCAAAAGTTCCTCCTCCAAAGGTCTATCCTATCCACGTCGAGTGGACAACTGTTAAGAGTGGGGAGTTGCGAGATGAGTTTGGTTACGTTGGAACAGTTAAGCCTTATAGTTATGCAACAATCTCTACAAAGGTTTCTGGAACGATTTTAAAAGTTTATAAAAGAGAGGGGGATCATTTCCAAAAAGGTGAGCTCCTTGTGAAAATAGACAGCTCTGAGATTACAAACAACATACTTGCCTTAGAAGATGAAAAAAGAGCAAAAGAGAGTATTCTTCCAGGACTGAAGGCAGAGCTTAGAGCAGCAGAAATTACGCTAAGAAATGCTAAGGAAGATTTTAACAGGGAGAGATTCCTCTACGAGCGAGGAGCTGTTCCAGAGACGGATGTTGAAAGAGCAGAAAATCAACTTGCAGCCGCTGAGTCGAAGGTAGAGACCCTTAAAGCAAAGATTGAGGAGCTCAAATCAACCATTTTTTCAATAGAAAAGAAGATAAAAGTTCTTAAATCTCAACTGAAATACACGGAAATCAGAGCTGTTGACGATGGGGTTGTTTCAGAAGTCCTTGCCTACGAAGGAGATATGGCACTTCCGGGAAAACCGATAATGAAGGTTTACTATCCGAAGTATGGCTTTAGGGTTTTAATTAACGTTCCTCCAGAAGATGCTAAGGAAATTCCGATTGGAAGTTCTGTTTTCAGTGGTGGAAAAGAAATCGGAAAGCTGGTTAAATACTATCCTTCTGCAAACTTTAAAAACTCGCTCTACGTGGCTGAAGTAAAGATTAACAGAACTTCCGGTTTAAAACCCGAAGAGAATCTATCTCTTCAGCTCTATGGAAAGGCTTACAAAGGACAGATTGTTTCCATCTACGCCATTCTTCACATGAAAGATGGAGACTATGTTCTGGTAATAGAACAGAACGGGAAAGTAAAACCTATCAAAGTTAAAGTTCTGAAAACAGTGAAGGATAAAGCACTTATCTCCTCTAATCTTCCAGAGGGAACAAAGTTAGTAGTCGGCAGAGAGAGTAAACTCCTTGAGGTTATGAGAAGGGGAGAAGCCGCTCTAAGTGAGAGGGAATACTCTTCCTAAGGAAGATAGCTTGGAGGCTTTTGATGGATAAGATAATTGAATGGTACGTAAGAAAACCTCATACGATATTGGCGATACTTCTTTTCTTCTGCGTCATTGGACTAATTGGTTTTAAAGAAATTCCAAGGAAGTTCTTTCCAGATGCAAATAGACCTCAGGTTGCAATAGTTACAGTTGAGCCGGGAGCTTCAGCGGAAGATGTTGCCTCTCATATAACAAGACCAATTGAACAGAGAATGAAAACCCTTGATCTCGTCCGTACGGTTAGGTCTATTTCAAAGGATGAGGTTTCTGTAGTTACTGTTGAGTTTGAATACGAAAAAGGGATAGATGCAGCAGCAACTGACGTTTCAAACGAACTCTCAAAAGTTTTACCCTTCCTTCCAAACGATATTCTTCCTCCACAGGTATACAAAGTAACCGATGCAACGAATCCTGTAATGGTCATTGCAGTATCTCCTAAATCTGGTAGTGGTCTTTCACTTGCTCAGGTTAGAGAAATTGCAGAAAACGAAATAAAGGACAGACTTTTAAACCTTCCCAACGTCTCAGATGTGGAAATCTTTGGCGGATACAAACGTGAGATAAGGATTTATCCAGACTATTTAAAACTTGCAAAGTACAACATTTCTCTTTACCAGCTTGCTAAAGCCATAAGAGAGAACAACAGAAATGTTCCGGTTGGATTGACGATAAATAGAGAAGGTCTTGTAGTTCTAAAGCTTGAAGATGAAGTAGACAAGATAGAGAAATTGAAAAATATCTACGTTGCTCCAAATGTTCAGCTTAAAGACGTTGCAAAGGTAGAGTGGGGCTATAAGGAGAGGCTCTCTGCCTACCACGGGAACGGAAAACCAGCGATCGGAATAAGCATTTTACGTTCTCCAAAAGGTTACGAGCTTCCAGCCATTGAATCTGTCATGAACTTTTTGCCAGAGCTCAAAAAACTCTATCCGCAGCTGAACTTTGAGATTGCCGATACACAAGAGTGGATGATTAAACTTTCCAACAAAAACATGTTTGAAGCCCTTAGAGATGCAGTTTTAATGACTCTCTTTGTAATATTTCTCTTCCTTGCAAACATTAGGATGCTCATAGTCTCTTTCTTCTCTATTCCAGTAACTTACCTCATAACAATTGGCCTTATGTGGCTCTTTGGATTCAACTTCAACATAGTTACCCTGACCGCCATTATTCTTGCTCTTGGCATGCTGACAGATGATGCGGTTGTAATCGTCGAGAGTATTGAGAGACACTACTTTGAACTGAGAAAGGATATCTGGAAGGCAACCATTGATGGAACAAGAGAAGTAATGTTGGCTGACTTCAGTGGTACCTTTACAACGATAGTTATGCTCCTTCCGATAGTTTTTATTGGTGGATACGTTCAAAAGATACTTCAACCATTATCTCTCGTTCTCATTATCTCCCTCGTCGTTTCTTACATTGTCTCAATAACTCTGCTTCCAATGATAACTCCCTACATTCTCAAAAAGACGCCGGATAAGAACTTCCTTGAAAGAAAGGTTTACAGCTTCTTTGTTAAGGGTTTGGTCTTCAGGACTGGCAACTTTTACGCTTCTGTTGTTAGCTCAGTTCTAAGCAGTCCTCTAAGGAAGGTAGCTTTCCTCCTTTTAGCCGTTGTCCTTTTTGGATTAACTATGAAAAATGTAATGCCTCTCCTAGGCAGGGATTTAATGCCTCCTATGGATACAGGGCTTGTAATCGTCAGGGCGGAGGCAGACCCAAACTCTTCACTTGAGAAAACTGAAGAGATACTCTCAAAGATGGAGAAAGCCATTTACTCAATGCCGCAAGTTTTAAGAGTTTCCTCAACTATTGGTTCAGAGCCGGGAGTTCTTTCCTTTGGAAGTGGAAAGCTTCCTCAGCAGATTGAGATGAAGATTCAGTTCATCGACAGGTTCCACAGGAAAGAGACAATATGGCAGATAGAGGAGAAACTGAGAGAGAAGTTAAGCCAGATTCCCGGCCTCAAGTATGTCAACGTTATGGACTTTGGAGCAACGCCCCTTTCTTCAATTAAAGCAACCATAGATGAAATGGTTTACGGGAAAGATCCTGAGATTCTTAACAAAATTGGAGACAAACTTCTTTCTCTCATGTACAAGGTAAAAGGTTTAACCTCTGTCTCAAGAAGTTGGTACATGGATAAAAAAGAGTACATTCTTCAGATAGACGCAAATAGATCTGCCCTTTACGGCTTAACACCTCTTGAGATAGCAAACTACGTTGGTGGGTACGTTAAAGGTATTCCAGCTTCTTCCTTTGTCATCCCAATGGAAAATGGAATGGTAATAAGAGTAATTCTTCCAAAGGAGGAGAGAAGTTTTATAGACCAGCTGAAATCAATCCCGATACCAACAAAGAAAGGTTTCATTCCCCTCTCCTACTTTGCAACCTTTAAATCGCAAAACGTTCAAAACGTTATTACCCACCAAGATTTGTTAAATGTCTTAGACATCGAAGGCTATAGGGCTACAGCACCAACAACTTTCCTCCAGATGCAGATAAATTCCTTAGAGAAATCTTTAAAACTTCCACAAGGATACGGTGTATCTCACGAAGGAGAAATGAAACAGATGCAAGAAAGTTTTTCACGACTGTTTAAATCCCTTGCAATAGGAATCGTTATTCTCTACTTCTCCCTCGTTATGGTCTTTGGCTCTTTCTCTTATCCAATCTCTATCATAGCGGCTATTCCCCTTTCAATCATAGGAGCTGCTATAGCTCTCCTAATTACAGGCAAGCCCCAGTGTATGCCTTCCTTCATGGGAATGATTCTTCTTGCTGGAGTTATCGTGAACAACTCGATTCTTCTCATTGACTTTATCCAAAAGGCCAAAAGTGAGGGAAAACCATTAAAAGATGCCATCTTAGACAGTATCAGAATAAGAACACGTCCAGTTCTCATGACCGCTTTTGGAACATCCGTTGGTATGATTCCTATAGCCCTTGGCTGGGCTCTGGGACTTGAGAGGCTTGCTCCACTGGCAGTCGTTGCAATTGGAGGGCTTATAATTGGAACTTTTATGACTCTTGTTTTTGTTCCTGTTTTGGTTTCGTTTATTGAAGACATAAAAGGTTGGGTAAGGAGTGGCTAAGGAAATGACTATCAAAATTGGCTTTATCTGTACAGGTAACTCATCAAGGAGTCAGATGGCGGAAGGATTTGGAAAGTTTTTTGCAGGAGAGTGCGGTAAAAAGATTGAGGTTTACTCAGCAGGTGCAGAACCGACAGGTTACATTCATCCGTTCGCTATAAAGGTTATGGAAGAAGAAGGGATAGATATTTCAAATCAGAGATCCAAATCCCTTGATGAGATCCCTCTGATGGAGCTTGATTGCGTTATAACTCTTTGTGGTGACGCTGCAGAAAAGTGTCCTTTTGTTCTTGGAGCAAACATTATTCATTGGGGGCTTCCAGACCCAGCGAGGGTGGAGGGAACAGAGGAAGAAAAGTTGATGGCTTTCAGAGAGATAAGAGATGAAATAAAAAAGAGAGTCAAAGATCTGATTGAACGGTTGTAGCTATCTATTTCACATTTTCGCAATTTTCTATAGATTTGGGTACTCAGTTTCTTCAGATAAACGTGATGCTTGGAAAAGATATTCAGATTTCATTCTTTTGAATGTTTTAATTGAAAGCTAAAGAGAATTCCTAAGACTCTAAAGTCATTGTATTCCTGTTACATGCCAAAGCTAAAGAGTTGTAGCCGTAAATACACCAATAGGAAAAGTGAATTCCCACCATCCCCTATTGAAAAGCCAACCCTCTTTAAGGAATTTGATTTTAATAAGCCTATTCATAACGTACCACCGTGAACCATATTCCCATAGCAACAATCCAGTAATGAAACAAATGAAGATAAAAAGTTGCAACGTGAACAAGATCTGTTCCTGCAAATGCTATTTTTGAAGCGTTACCTAAAGTTCCTGTCCCAAAGATTTTAAGTTGACATGTAACAGCTTAGGTGTTTAATTAACTACTAAGGGGTGGTTAGGGGGCATAAACAGGAGAGATTTTACATAAAGCTCGCTCCAAAGGAAAAAAACTAACAGTTGGTTTGTTTTTTAAAAAAAGGAGGTCCAATTGGCAGTCATTAAAGAAAATAGAACACACACTCTGAATGGAATTTTATTCGTGGCTCTCTTCGCCATTGCGGCAACATATATATCTCAATGGCCCATTGTAAGGCATCTGGGAATTAGTCCTTTAATAGTAGGAATCATATTGGGAATTTTCTATGCAAACACTTTAAGGAATAAACTTCCTGAATCCTGGACTCCTGGAATCGTTTTTTCAACCAAAACACTCCTGAGGTTAGCCATTATCCTTTATGGATTCAGAATTACGTTTCAGGCTATAGAAGCCGTTGGAGTATCAGGCATAATTGCCAGTACAATAATTGTATTTTCTACGTCTCTTATAGGATATCTGATTGGTACAAAATTACTCAAACTGGACAGAGATACTTCTATTCTCACAAGTGCGGGAAGTTCCATCTGTGGCGCGGCAGCTGTTCTTGCTACTGAACCAGTAGTTAAAGCAGAAGCTCACAAGAGTGCTATTGCTGTTTCAACAGTAGTCCTGTTCGGAACAATAGCAATGTTCCTTTATCCTATTCTGTACAAGTCTGGAGTTTTGGGATTTGACCCGAAAACAATGGGCATATACACAGGTTCCACTGTTCACGAAGTTGCCCATGTTGTAGCTGCAGGAAATGCTGTAGGAACTGAAGTAGCCGAAGATGCCATTATTGTAAAAATGATTAGAGTGATGTTAATAGCTCCATTTTTGATAATCCTAAGTCTACTACTTTTAAAGACAGGAAGAATTACGGAGAATGGAAAAAGAAAAATAACAATTCCGTGGTTTGCTGTAGGTTTCATTGCAGTTGCTATTTTTAACTCTTTCAATCTTCTTCCGGTAGGAGTTGTTAACGCTATTAACAGTTTAGATACTTTCCTGCTTACAATGGCAATGACTGCATTGGGAATGGAGACAAACTTACAGAAATTCAAAGGGGTAGGACTAAAACCTATCTATCTAGCATCTGTCTTGTTTGTGTGGTTAATTGTAGGTGGTTATTTTGTAACGCTTTTCTCAGTAAAAGTAGAAGCATTGTTCCGGTAAAGAAATTTTAAAAACTTATTAGTTTGGTAAGTAATTTTATGTAAGAGGTGCTGCTCAGTGGGTAAGCGAAAGTGTCCACGGTAAGAAACAAACTTTACTCCTACCGGTAGTGTACGATATTTTGTGTAAGCTTGAGAAATGGGATAACCTCCTGGGGAACACCCCACAAATACCAACCCCAGGAGGCAAAAATGGAACTACAGAAGATTTTACCAGACCTCGTTAAAGAAGTGGTAAAACAAACCTTAGAGTCAATCATGACAGCTGAAAGAGAAGTGTTTCTTAAAGAACATGGAGGAACAAAGAACGGTTTTTACGTCAGAAACCTTGATACTGTTGTAGGAAAACTAAAAAACCTGAAAATCCCAAGGGACAGGGAAGGAAGATTTAGAACTAAGCTGATAGAACCTTACAAAAGGAGAGACATCAACCTTGAGGACTTAATCCTTGGAATGTTTGCCTCTGGCATGAGTGCAAGAACAATAGCCCAAGCTCTTGAGAGCGTGTTTGAGCTTAAATACTTGCCTTCAACTATAAGTAAGATATCGCAGGTGACCTTAGAGGAAATAAGCAAGTGGAAACAAAGAAAGCTCAAGAGGAGATACTCAGTCATAATGCTTGACGGAATGTGGCTATCTGTCAGGAGAGATACTGTTGAGAAAGAAGTTGTTCTTTTTGCTCTTGGTATAGATGAGGAAGGATACAGAGAAATACTTGATTTTGAAGTTAATCCTTCGGAAGGAGCTGAGAGCTGGCTGGAAATGATAAAGAGGCTTTATGACCGTGGTGTGAGAGAAGTTCTCCTTTTCGTAGCTGATGGAGTTACTGGACTTGAGGAAAGGATAAAGGAGTACTTTCCAAAAGCAGACTTTCAATCCTGTGTGGTTCACAAAGTGAGAAATACTCTGAACAAGGTAAGAGCTAAAGACAGGAAGAAGATAGCGAAGGACTTAAAGAGGATATATCAAGCCTCTACGGAAGAAGAGGCTCTGAGGGGTTTTGAGAAGTTCAAAGAGAAGTGGGGATCAAAGTATCCTAAGGTTGTAAAGTCCTGGGAACAGGAGCTTTATAAGTTCCTTACGTTCCTCAAGTATCCTGAGTCCATTCAGAGAGTGATATACACGACAAATCTGATAGAAAGGACGATAAAGGAGATAAGGAAGAGGGTTAAGGTAATAGGAGCTTTACCGTCGGTTAGTGCTGTTGAGAAGTTCGTTTATCTCAGGGTAGCAGTGCTTAATGATAGATGGTCTGACAGGGTAATTAATGGCTTTTTAGAAGCCAGGGAGGAACTTAAGGAGATGTTTTTCAGGAGGTACTCCTAATAGCTTACACAAAATTATTGACACAACCTAGAGAAATGAAAGATATTTATGAAGCTAAAAGCTCCTAAGAAAGTTTTTTGAAGAAGAACCGCCTATGCCTATTGTGACTCACGAATAGCATTGATTAAAGTCTCTCTATGATGGCTTGCCTTTTAAATGCACAGCAAGATATAAAAGTCTATATGGAGAAGGTGTTAAAGCTCTGTGAAAAGTCTATGAGGTAAACTTAATATGTTCTTTCAACAATAAAGTCTGCAATTTCGAATAGAGCTTTTCTTAAAGGTGATTCTGGAAAGACGTTGAGGACTTCTTTCGCTCTTTCTACGTAGTCTTTTGCAAGTTTGATTGTTTCTTCAACTCCGCCTTTTTCAAATGCAAATTGTCTTACAGATTCGATTTGTTCCGTAGTTGGTTCAACAGTTGATAGAACTTGGGAAATTCTTTCTTTTTCAGATTCTGTTGCTTTTTTCAGTGCTGAAAGGAGAGGGTAGGTTACCTTCCCTTCTCTAATGTCATTTCCAGCAGGTTTCCCGATTGTTTTCTCATCAGATATGTAGTCAAAGGCATCATCGACAAGCTGAAATGCGTAACCGATGAATTTACCGTAGTCTTTAAGAGCTTTCCTCTCTTCCTCCCTTGCTCCGCCAAGGATTCCACCGACTTCACAGCAGGTTGAGAGGAGTGAAGCAGTTTTTCGGTAAATTATGTCAAAGTACTCTTCCTCTGTGAGGTTAATATCTCCAATCTTTTCAAGTTGGAGGAGTTCTCCCTCTGCCATATCCTGAACGGTTTGGGCTGCAACCTTTAAAACCTCATTTCCACCGTAAACTGCAAGAATGTAAATGGCTTTTGCAAACATGTAGTCACCAACTAAGACTGCAACGTCGTTTCCAAAGACCTCATTTGCTGATAACCTTCCTCTCCTCAGCTTTGCACCGTCAACGATATCATCGTGAAGGAGAGTTGCTGTGTGCATATACTCCATAACCGTTGCAACGGGGATAAGCCTCTCAAGGGGAGCTTCAACAAGTTTTCCAGAAATGATTGTGAGTCCTGGTCTTACTCTCTTTCCACCACTATCAAGAATATAACCACCGGCTGTGAGGACGAGCCTAACGTTAGAATTGAGGAGCTCCCTTGAATAATCCTCAGCTTTTTCTAACTCTTCCCTTATGACTTCAAAAGGCTTAAAGATTTTCATGCAAAAACACCTATTTCAGTGGAATATTTCTACTTCCAGGTTTTATAAGGGGTATTTTACCTTCTTTACACAAAGGACAGGAATCTGGTTCATAGACCGGGACTTCAAGTCTCCAGAGTGTTGCAAATGGAACACCAAAATCCACTTTGCCGCCGCTTCTATCAACGAGACTTCCAACGGCAACAACTTCGCCGCCGTGTTGATTGACAACTTCTATTGTTTCTTTTGTTGACTTTCCGGTTGTTACGACGTCTTCAACGACAACTACTCTTTCGCCAGGTTCTATCTTGAAACCTCTCCTCAGAGTTAGCTTTCCATCAACCCTTTCTGAAAAAATTCCCCTCGTTTTAAGATGTCTTGCAGTCTCGTAGGAGACAATAATTCCGCCAATTGCTGGAGCTATTACAAGATCGTATTCAACTTCGAGGTTTTCTATTCTTCTTGCGAGTTCTTTACAGAGGATTTCTGAGTATTCAGGATACTGAAGAACCTTCGCACACTGGAGGTAGTATGGACTGTGGAGACCGCTTGAAAGGAGAAAGTGTCCTTCAAGGAAAGCATCAGCTTTCAGAAAAATCTCTTTAATTTGGTCCTCTGTAAGCATCTGTTTGCCTCCGATGAAAGTTATGTGTAATTTTAGGTTGCCCTTCAGCTTCTTTCAAGTTCGGGAATGGAGTGGCTGAAAAGTTTATCTGACGCTGAAGTGGCTTGAAGAGTCTGGTTAGACTCTTACCCAGACGCCTTTCTCTTTTAGGTATGTCTTTAGTTCTGGAATTGAAATTTCTTTGAAGTGGAAAACTGAAGCAGCAAGGACTGCATCTGCTTTTCCTTCAACGAGTCCCTCGTAAAAATGTTCTTTTGTTCCTGCTCCGCCAGATGCTATGACAGGTACAGAGACTGCCTCAGATATCGCCCTTGTCAATTCAATATCGTATCCAGCTTTTGTTCCGTCTCGATCCATTGAAGTTAAGAGAATTTCTCCAGCTCCCAAATCCACAACCCTTTTAGCCCACTCAATTGCATCTATTCCCGTTGGAGTTCTTCCTCCGTGGATGTAGACTTCCCAGGAATTCCCCTTTCTCTTTGCATCTATTGCAACAACGATGCACTGGGAACCAAACAGTTTTGCACCTTCATAGATTAACTGAGGTTTTTTTACAGCTGCCGTGTTTATTGAAACCTTATCAGCCCCAGCGTTTAAAAGATTTCTTATATCCTGAACAGTCTTGACACCACCGCCAACGGTCAGTGGCATGAAGACTTCTTCAGCAGTCCTCTTCACAACATCTATCATTATATTTCTCTTTTCGTAACTCGCGGTTATGTCAAGGAAAACAAGCTCATCTGCCCCCTGTTCATCGTAAACTTTTGCGTTCTCAACAGGATCTCCAGCATCTATCAGGTTTACAAAGTTAACACCCTTAACGACCCTTCCTTCCTTTACATCAAGGCAGGGAATAATCCTCTTTGCAAGCATATTCTCCTCTCACACTAAAATTTTTGGTTCCTCAAAATAGTAACCTTGAGCGTAATCTACTCCAAGTTTTTCAAGTTTCTCTACTATTTTTTCATTCTCAACAAATTCTGCAACTGTATTGATGTTTAAAGAGTGAGCCATACTATTTACAGTTTTTACTATTTTCTCAGCCTTTTCAGATTCGGGGATTTTCCTTACGTAACTACCATCTATCTTTAAAAGTTTAACAGGAACTCTTTCTATGATTTCTACAAAGTGTGAAAAAGAAGAGTAGCCAGTTCCGAAATCATCTATGGATATAGGAACTCGCATTTTATTAAAGAAATCAACGATTATGTCAAAGTCTTCTATTGTTGCCTGTTCAGTTATTTCAAATCCAAACTTTAGTCCTATTTTCTTCATCTGCTCGGAAAGTTTTTTTACTTCTTCAAATGATGGACTAATCTTAAATGTCCTTGGACTGATGTTTACAAATATGAATTTATCTTTAAAGAGTTTTGCATTCTCGACAATTTTCTTTAAAACCATAACATCCAGAAGATCAATTAACCTATACTCGTATACTAAGTCTATAAACTCATAGGCAGGAACAATTTCTCCTTTATTGTTTCTGAGTCTCACAGGAATTTCATAATGGCTTATAGTTTTTGTTTTAAGGTTATAAATTCCTTGAATAGCTAATCCCAGCTTACCGTAAGAAAGTTTTTCTACTAAATCTTCATAAAGACTTTTAAAAATTGCTATTTTTCGATAACTATCAAGCCTTTTTAGATCCAATACAAACAAATCTGTTGGACTCTTCTTACTTTCTCTAAGGGCAAACCTAATAGTATTTAGAAGTCCTTTCTTGCTTATATTTGTATCTGCAGGAATTTTTAATAGAAAACCAGAAATATCCACCTTTATAGGTAAACTTTTGAATTCTTCTCTAATTAATTTTTTGAGCTTTAAGAAAATTTTCTCATAATCTATTTGCATACTATCAGAAACCACGCAAACTGCACCGTAAGAACACTTGATAACTGCTTGCCTTCTATCGTTTGGGACTAAGCTTACTAACTTTTTGATTAGTGAATAGAAGATATTGTCTCCTACTGTATATCCAAAAACTTTGTTTAGAAAAGATATTTCCCTTGGATCAACAACAAAAAGAATGGTTTCTTTCTTCTCATCTAAGATGAAAGAAACTATCTCTTCAAGAGATATATTTTTTTTAGCACTTTCAATGTTATTAAATATCTCTCCTAACTTTTCAAATAGGAAGTAAAGTGTTATTAAAATGAGATATGCTGGTAGATATTTTTCTTCATTAAAGTAGGTTCTAAAAAGCTTAAGGTAAGTATGAATTAAGGAGTGAATTCTATTTGTTTCTTTACAAATGTCTAACTTGTGACACGCTATTCTAAACTCCAAACTCTGCATATAATGAGTTATCGGACAATCTGAAATCTTTTCAATCTGGTAATCTTCATTTTCTAATACACTTTTTAAGCGTGAGAAGTGGGTGAGTAAGCTTTTAGCAACGTTAGAAGAGAGTTTCGCTTCTAACTTCCTTTCTTTTTCTGGTAAAGATTCCAATATAAAGCCTAAGGCAACAAAATTTGTGAATTTCTGCATGAATTGGTTAGCATGCTCTATAAGATGATTTGGGAGGTGTTCTGTATTTATGTAATTGATAACTTTAAAAAGAATTGTATTAATTACATCAATTATAAATGCAATACTTAAATCATTTCTGTAAAGCTTTCTCCCCAGATTTATTACTAATCTTTCAAAATTTTCCTTATCGTTTAAGAAGTAGGTTATTAACTCTTTAAACTGGGGTTTTATTTCCTTGCAGAAGGCATTTACATCTGTAATTCCTTGTTTTTTCCTTATATTATTTGGTAGCTCTTTTAAGTAATCAGTACAGAAGATATCGAATAATTTAAGATATTCTTCCAAGAGGCACCTCATCCCTATCCCCTAAGTTCCTCCTCTTTAAAAAGTTAATTCTATTTCTTTAGATATTCATGAACTCTCTTTATCGAACAGAGTTTTCCGCACATTGTACAGGTTTCTTCATCCTTCCGAGGTTTCCTTTCTTCTCTGTACTTCCTCGCAGTTTCAGGGTCTATAGCAAGCTCAAACTGTTTCTCCCAATCAAGATTTTCCCTTGCCTTTGCCATTTCAAGGTCCCACTCTATAGCACCGGGAACTCCTTTAACAATGTCAGCTGCGTGACCTGCTATCCTTGCAGCAATTACTCCCTGCTTGACGTCCTCAACATCCGGAAGTGCAAGGTGTTCAGCGGGAGTGAGATAACAAAGGAAGTCTGCACCAGCCCTTGCAGCTATTGCTCCACCAATTGCTCCTGAAATGTGGTCGTATCCAGGGGCTATGTCTGTAACAATTGGTCCAAGAACGTAGAAAGGTGCATTATGGCAGAGTCTTTTTTGAAGGAGGATGTTGGCTTCTACTTGGTCAAGAGGGACATGTCCAGGTCCTTCAACCATTGCCTGAACATCAGCTTCCCTTGCTCTGTCGACAAGTTCTCCAAGTGTAATGAGCTCTTCTATTTGACACCTATCTGTTGCATCAACAATACAGCCAGGTCTCATTCCATCACCAAGGGAAAGTGTAACATCGTACTTTTTAGCTATTTCAAGAAGTCTATCATAGTACTCATAAAGTGGATTCTCTCTTTCATTATAAACCATCCACTCTGCCATTAAGGCACCACCACGGGAAACGATATTCATTATTCTTCCTTCGTTCTTGAGCCTTTCAAGGGAGCTTAAAGTTACACCGCAGTGGACTGTTATGAAGTCAACACCATCCTGACAATGCTTCTCAATAGCGTTAAAGATGTCATCAACAGTCATTTTTCCGATGAAACCATACTTATCAACAGCCTCTTTTGCGGCTTGGTAGATTGGAACAGTTCCGACCATTACTGGGGAATTCTGAATGATTCTCTTCCTTGTTTCATCAATGTATTCACCTGTTGAGAGATCCATTATGGCGTCTGCACCGTATTTAACGGCAACTCTCAGTTTTTCAAGTTCGAGTTCAATACTTTCAATATCCCCAGAAGTTCCGATGTTTGCGTTTACCTTTGTGATGAGTCCCTTTCCAATTCCCCTTGGTTGGAAATCTTCTCTTTCTCTGTGGAAGATGTTTGCAGGAATGACAATTGTTCCTTCAATAAGCCCCTGAACTATGTAATCAATGTCTCTTTTTTCGTATTTTGCTACGAATTCAATTTCTTTTGTAATTATGCCCTTCTTGGCAAGTTCGACTAAGGTAGCCATAATTCCTCCAGATTAGCTTTTTAATCCTACAATCTACTCTTTATTCTTCTCTTAGCCTCTATTACCCTAATTCTAAACCTCCCCCCGTCAAGGGGGAGGGAATTTAAGTAACAAGCTATGTCAAGTTAGCTCTTTAACTTTTCAGAAATTTCTTCAGCAACTTTCTTACCAGACATAAGCATTCCGCCGAAGACAGGTCCCATCCTGTGGCTTCCGCAGGTTGCGTTTGCAGCCATTCCACTGACGTAGATTCCTGGGAAGACTTCTCTACTGTTCTTAACTGTATCCTCCTCTCCGACAGAAGCCCATAGCGGTTTTTCTCCAACAACACAACCTGTTTCAGTTGCAAGCTTGATTCCGGCCTTTTTTTGAAGTGTTGAAACAACAGTAGCATCGTGACCAGTTGCATCTATTACAAACTTTGAGGTAATAACTAATGGATCAACTATTAAACGGTTCATTTCTACTATGCTCCAGTTAATAACAAGTCCACAGACTCTATACTCGTCATTAACTTTCTTTAAGACAACATCTTCAGCTGCAACTCCGTTAAAGACGACAGCTCCTGCCTTTACAGCTTTTGAAGCTATTGTTGTTACTGCTTCAACAGCATCGGCTAAGTAATAGCCAGGCTTAAATTCTTTATATCTAACTCCAAATTCATCAAGGATTTCCTTACCCATTTCCTGAACAACAATTTCGTTGAAGAACATGGCACCAGCCCACATTCCACCGCCGATGGAAATTCTTCTTTCGTAGATGGAGACTTTAAAACCATTTTTTGCAAGGTAGTATCCAGCGACAAGCCCTGAAGGACCTCCCCCTACAATTGCTACGTCTACCTCTAAGTGATCTTTGAGCTTTTCCATGTAGGATTCGATGATGGCCTGTGAGATAACAACTTCGTTGAGATTTTGCATGGCTTCCTCCTGGTTTGTGTTTTTAGCCTGAGGGGGGGAGTTGAAGGGGACGAGAAAGGTTCTCGCCGCTCCCTACGCCGGTATTACCCGGATCAGGTTCAAAGGGTTGCTCCCGTAAGGGAGCTCTCAGGAGCCAAGCTCCACCCCTGCGGCTTGTTTTAAATTATGATTATTAAGAGCAGATTTCAATAAACCATTTTCTTTTAATCTTCAAAATTTTTTCTAAATTCACTAAATGCTTCTTCAAGTCGGGTTAGATTCTGAACCCCACCTTGAGCCATATCAGGTCTTCCGCCACCTCTTCCTTCAAGGATTGGAGCTATTCTTTTGATTATCTCTCCTGCTTTGAATCTATCAGTTAAGTCTTTTGTTAGAGCTATTAGTAGGCTAGCTTTACCATCTTTGATTCCAACAAGCATAACGGCAGCAGTTCCTGCCTTGTTTCTTATAACGTCCGCAACTTCTGCAAGTTCCTTTCCACCAAAGCCATCAAGTTTTGCTGTTACCACCTTTATGCCGTTAATAACCGGAGCATTTTCAACTATCTGGTTGACTTCAGCAGTTGCAAGTTTTCTCTTGACTTTTTCGAGCTCTCTCTCTTTCTCCTTGAGCTCCTCTTTCAGTTTCTGGAGCTTCTGTAGTAGTTGTTCCTCAGGAGATTGAAGAAGCTTCCGTAGGTTTTTGATGAGGTTTTCCTTCTCTTCCACATAATTAAAAGCTTCTTTCCCAACTACAGCTTCAACCCTTCTTGTTCCGGATGAAATTGAGGATTCAGAGATTAGCTTGAAAAATCCAATATCTCCACTCCTTTCTACGTGTGTTCCTCCACAGAGTTCAACACTTACTCCTCCAACGTCAACAACCCTTACAACGTCTCCATACTTCTCTCCAAAGAGGGCAATTGCTCCCCTCTCAAGGGCTTCATCGTAAGACATCTCCTCGACTTTAACAGGATAGTTTTCCAGAATCCAGTTGTAAACTGTTTCTTCAACTGCTCTGAGCTCTTCCTCTGTTGGTGCTTCAAAGTGTGTGAAATCAAACCTCAACCTATCAGGAAGAACTAAAGAGCCAGCCTGCTTAACGTGATTTCCAAGAACTTCTCTTAATGCTTTGTGGAGAAGGTGGGTTGCTGTATGGGCTCTCATTATTGCTTTTCTTCTCTTTTCGTCAACGATGGCGTTTACTACATCACCGACTTTGATTGTTCCTCTCTTTACTACAAGCTTATGTCCAATCAGGTTTTCGGTTATATTCTGGGTATCTAAAACTTCACAGTAACAGTTACTTCCTTCAATTATTCCAGTATCTCCTACCTGACCACCCTTTTCAGGGTAAAAAGGCGTTTTGTCAAGGATGATGATCGCTTCTTCTCCCTCTTTTGCCTCTTCTACGAGATTCTCGCCTTTGAGAATTCCTGTAACTTTTCCAATTCCCTTTAAGTGGTCATAACCGATGAAAATAGATGGAGACTCTTCAGAGAGTTTCTGGAGTTCCGGAGAGATAACTTTCTGGACACCACTTTTCCAGGCCTTTCTGGCTCTTTCTTTCTGCTCTTCAAGGAGCTTTTCAAATCCAGCAACGTCAACTTTTAAGTTTTCGTCATTTGCAACCTCAAGAATAAGGTCAAGCGGAAATCCAAATGTATCGTAGAGCTTGAATACCTCTTCTCCAGGAATGGTATCTTTTCCATCACTTTTCAGTTTTTCTATTAGTTCCTGGAGAATGTAAAGTCCTCTTTCAAGGGTTCTTGAGAATCTCTCCTCTTCCTTGAGCGTTACTTTCTTTATGAAGTCTCTGTTTTCAACGATTTCTGGATAAACATCTCCCATTATTTCTATAACTCTGTCAATTCCCTCGTAGAGGAACGGCTTTTCTATTCCAAGAAGTCTTCCATGTCTTGAAGCTCTTCTGATTATCCTTCGGAGGACGTATCCTCTTCCTTCGTTTGATGGGAGAACTCCATCTGCGATGAGAAAGACAAGAGCTCTCAGGTGGTCTGCAATAACTCTCATTGAGGTGTCGCTCTTTTCATCTTTACCGTATGGAATGCCGCTCAAATCCGAAGCCCATTTGACAAGTGGAAAGATCAAATCTGTTTCGTAGTTGCTTGGAACGTTTTGGAGGACAGATGCTATCCTCTCAAGTCCCATTCCTGTGTCAATCGATGGGTGAGCTAAAGGAGTTAACTTCCCACTTTCATCTCTTTCATACTGCATGAAGACAAGATTCCAGATTTCTAAGTACCTGTCACAATCGCAGGTTCCTATTCCACAGTTTTCACCGCAGGCGAATTCTTCACCCCTGTCGTAGTAGATTTCGCTACAGGGGCCACAGGGACCAGTATCTCCCATTGCCCAGAAGTTGTCCTTTTCGCCAAGCCTGTAGATTTTGCTTTCCGGAAGCCCAATTATCTTATTCCATATTTCAAAAGCTTCATCATCCTTTTCGTAGACTGAAACGTAAAGCCTTTCTTCTGGAAGTTTGAAAACTTTTGTGACCAACTCCCATGCAAACTCAATTGCCTCTTTTTTGAAGTAGTCTCCAAAGGAAAAGTTTCCAAGCATTTCAAAGAATGTGTGGTGTCTTCCAGTTTTTCCGACGTTCTCAAGGTCGTTGTGTTTACCACCTGCTCTCATACACTTCTGGCAGGAAGTGGCTCTCTTAAATGGTGGTTTCTCTTTTCCAAGGAAGTAGTCCTTAAACTGAACCATTCCGGCGTTTGTAAATAGAAGTGTCGGGTCGTTCTTTGGAATGAGTGGAGAGCTTTTTACTCTATGGTGTCCTTTATCTTCAAAGAATTTCAAAAAAGCTTCTCTTATCTCTTTGCCAGTCCATTTACTCATACGCAACTCCATACTTAAAGGTTGGCTAAATTTTATCAGAGAATGTTTTCAACCTCGCAGTAAGAGAATCCTCTCTGGAAGAGAAATCTTTTTGCTTTTTCTTTCAGTTTTCTATCTTTTATCTCCTGGCCAAAACGGTTTTCAACTTCTTTTCTGATAAAAGAGTAGTCAAACTCAATAGACATTTCAAGTTCATCAATAATTTCTTTTGAAAACCCCTTCTGTCTAAGATGATGTCTTATTTTCCTTTTTCCCCATCCCTTTTCCATCTTTGAGATGAAGTAGTTATAGGCTGTTCTGAATTCATCTAAGAATTTTTCTCTTTTTAGACTATCTATTGCGCTATCGATAATCTGACTTTCGATTTCAGGAAACTTTTCGGAAATTTTTCTTCTCAGAGATTCAGGTGAGTAATCTCTTCTGGAAAGCAAAAGAATTGAATAGGCATAGACCTTTTTAAATTTCGAATCCACTTGAAAAGATTCCCTCCATTTTAAGTTTTAGATCATCCGGTTTGGTAGCGTACTTGAGGGCATCCTCTTTTGTTATGAGACCTCTTTTCCAGAGATCGTAGAGGGATTGGTCAAAGGTTTGGGAACCGTAAACTTCTTTACCTTTTTCGATAAATTCAGGAATTTCCTCTGTGAGCTCAGGATTCATAATTCGCTCTCTAATAGCCTCAGTTACTATCATAATCTCAACGGCTGGAACCCTTCCTTTACCGTCTGCTCTTGGAAGTAGTCTTTGAGAAATTGTGGCCTTCAGAACAGACGCGAGCTGAAATCTTATTGCCTGCTGGTGGTATGGCGGAAAGAAAGAGATTATCCTGTTAATAGTTTCCTTAGCATCGAGTGTGTGTAAGGTGGAAAAAACCATGTGTCCTGTTTCAGCAGCATCGAGGGCTGTCCTAACAGTTTCTGGATCCCTCATTTCTCCAACGAGAATGACGTCGGGGTCTTCACGGAGGGCAGCTTTTAATGCTGTAAAGAAGTCGTCAGCGTCGTCACCGATTTCTCTCTGGTAGAAGATGCATTTCTTGTCCCTGTGAAGGTATTCTATAGGGTCTTCGATTGTAACAATTACTCTGGAATCCTTGTTGTTAAGTTCGTTAAGCATGGCTGCAAGAGTAGTAGATTTTCCAGAACCTGTTGTTCCAGTTACAAGGACAAGTCCTCTTGAATAAAGTGCTATCTCTTTTATGACTGTTGGGAGATTAAGTTCTTCTATATTAGGAATTTTAGCCGGTATGGTTCTCATAACAATGGCGAAAGTACCCCGCTGTTTGAAAATGTTGACCCTGAACCTACAAACACCAAGAATACTGTAAGCGAGGTCAATATTCTTCATATAGGGTAATTCTTTCATTCTATCTACCGGGACGATTTTCTTAACAAATGAGTTAATATCATTTGCTGTAAGTTCGGGAAGCTCGGTTTTAACGAGCTTCCCATTTATTCTGAAAACCGGCGGTAATTTGACCCTTAGATGGATGTCAGAAGCACCAAGCCGGAAAGCCTTCGTGAGAAGTGTATCAAGATCCAGAGCCACCAAGAGCCTCCATTATCTTTGCTTCCAGTTCGGTAGCAATCTCAGGATTTTCTTTGAGGAAAATTCTGGCGTTTTCTTTACCCTGTCCTAACCTTATATCACCGTAAGAGTACCATGAGCCACTTTTCTTAACAAGTCCCAATTCTTCTCCGAGGTTCAAAAGGTCTGCTTCCCTTGAGATTCCCTCTCCGTAGTAGATCTCAACGATGGCTTCTCTAAACGGAGGTGCCAGTTTGTTCTTAACAATCTTAACCTTTGCCTTGTGACCTATTCTCTCATCTCCTTTTCCTTTAATCTGACCAATGTTTCTTATGTCTATCCTCATTGAGGCATAGAATTTCAATGCTCTACCACCGGTAGTTGTCTCTTGGGGACCACCGTAGCCCATCATTCCAATCTTTTCTCTAACCTGATTAATGAAAATGAGGGCACAGTTACTTCTGCTGGTTGCAGCCGTTAGTTTCCTCAGGGCCTGGGACATGAGTCTTGCCTGAAGTCCTACGTGAGAATCTCCCATGTCTCCTTTGATTTCGGCTTCTGGAACAAGGGCAGCTACTGAATCAACGACGATTACGTCAACAGCTCCACTTCTGACAAGGGTTTCTGCGATTTCAAGTGCCTGTTCACCGCTGTCTGGCTGGGATACGAGAAGTTCCTCAAGGTTGATTCCAAGCTTTTTCGCGTATGCCGGATCCAGTGCATGTTCAGCATCGATGAATGCAGCAATGCCTCCTTCTTTCTGAACGTTTGCTATGACGTGAAGGGCAAGGGTTGTTTTACCGGAGGATTCTGGTCCATAGATCTCGGTGATTCTACCTCTTGGTATTCCACCAACTCCTGTGGCTCTGTCTATCAAGATTGAACCGGTGCTTATTGTTGGAATTTCTTCAGCCGGCTTTTCACCGAGGAACATTACAGAGCCTTCACCAAACTCTTTCTTAATTCTTTTTAGAGCATCTTCAAGGACTTTTCTTCTTTCTTCCTGCATAGACACTCCTTAATAAGGGTTTTGATTTTTAAAATGGCGGAGAGGGCGGGATTTGAACCCGCGGACCCCGATTAAGGGGTCACCCGATTTCGAGTCGGGCCCGTTAAGCCAGGCTCCGGCACCTCTCCCTCAATAGCTTGAAGAACTTCTTCAGAAGTTCCTCAGCCTCTTTTATGTAAATTCTATTCACCTCAGGTCTGTGATTCACTCTTTTGTCTTCAAGTATTTTGTAGAGACTCTCCACACCGCCAAACTTTGGATCTGGTATGGAGTAAACAACTCTGTCAATCCTTGATTGGATTATAGCACCGCAGCACATTATGCAGGGTTCAACTGTGGAATAGAGGGTGCAACCATTGAGTCTCCAGGAGTTGAGTTTCCTTGACGCTTTTCTTATTGCAAGAATTTCGGCGTGAGCTGTGGGATCCTGAAGGAACTCCTTTCGATTGAAAGCACGGGAGATGATTTTTCCATCTTTTACTACAACTGCACCTATAGGAACTTCACCATATTTGAATGCTTTCTTTGCTTCTTTTAAAGCTTCAAGAAGAAACTGGTAGTCGAACTCCATAGAAAAACCTTGAAAGTGGCGCGCCCGGCAGGAGTCGAACCTGCAACCTTGGGATCCGTAGTCCCACGCTCTATCCAGTTGAGCTACGGGCGCGAAGTTCAATCCTAAATTTATCCCTTTGAGCTTACTTTTCAATTACCAGTGGTTTAAAATTTAGCATTAACCAACTACTCAGGTTCCTGGAGGAGAAAAATGGAGTCAAATACCTACAATCCGGCCCTTTTTGAGGATAAATGGTACAACTTCTGGCTTGAAAAGAAATACTTCCATGCAGATGAGAAAAAAGTTTTAAAGGGAGAAAAACCAAAGTTCAGTGTTGTTCTTCCACCGCCAAATGTTACAGGAGTTCTTCACGTTGGACATGCCCTCAACTCAACCCTTCAGGATATCATCTGCCGCTGGAAGAGAATGAAAGGCTTTGAAGTTTGCTGGATTCCAGGAACAGACCACGCCGGAATTGCAACTCAGTGGGTTGTTGAGAGGGAACTGGCAAAGGAAGGATTGACCCGTCACGACGTTGGAAGAGAGAAGTTCCTTGAGAGAGTTTGGAAGTGGAAGGAGCAGTACGGAAACAGAATTATCAACCAGCTTAAAAAGCTTGGAACTTCCTGTGACTGGGATAGAGAAAGATTCACAATGGATGAGGGTTTCTCAAAAGCTGTTAGGAGAGCCTTTGTTACCCTTTATAAAGAGGGACTTATCTACAGAGGAAAGAGGCTCATAAACTGGTGTCCAAGGTGCCATACAGCTCTCTCTGACCTTGAGGTGGAACACGAAGAAGAGCAGGGTAATCTCTGGTACATCAGATATCCTGTTGTTGGTGAGGATGATTACATAGTTGTTGCGACCACAAGACCTGAGACAATGCTGGGTGATGTCGCGGTTGCTGTAAATCCAAACGATGAGAGATACAAACATCTTGTTGGTAAGAAGGTTCTGCTGCCGATTGTAAACAGGGAGATTCCAATAATTGCAGATGAGTATGTCGATCCTGAATTCGGTACCGGTGCAGTTAAGATTACTCCAGCCCACGATTTTAACGACTTTGAAGTAGCCCAGAGGCACAACCTTCCTGCAATTCAGATAATGGACGACTGGGGGAAAATTACAGCTGAACCTTTTAAAGGAATGGATAGGTTTGAGGCAAGGGAAGCTATAGTTGCAATGCTTAAAGAAGAAGAGCTTCTTGAAAAGGTAGAACCCCACGTTCATGCCGTTGGTCACTGTTACAGGTGTAAAACCGTTGTTGAACCTTACCTTTCAGATCAGTGGTTTGTAAAGACGAAACCTCTGGCAGAAAAGGCAATAGAAGCTGTCGAAACGGAAGAGATCCGCTTTATTCCAAAACAGTGGGAAAACACATTTTTCGACTGGATGTACAACATAAAAGACTGGTGCATCTCCAGGCAGATCTGGTGGGGACACAGGATTCCAGCATGGTACTGTAAAGAATGTGGCCACATAAATGTCTCAGAAGAAGCTCCAGAAAAGTGCGAAAACTGTGGAAGCACAAGCCTCTATCAGGATGAGGATGTTCTTGATACGTGGTTTAGTTCTGCAATGTGGCCTTTCGGAACTCTTGGTTGGCCAGAAGAGACAGATGATCTGAAAGCTTTTTATCCTACTGATCTCCTTGTTACCGGTTTTGACATTATCTTTTTCTGGGTCTCCCGTATGATGATGATGGGTTACTACTTCATGGGCGAAAAGCCTTTTAGTGATGTTTATGTTCATGCCCTTGTCAGAGATGAAAAAGGACAGAAGATGAGCAAAACCAAGGGGAACGTTATTGATCCCCTCGAGATGGTCGAAAAGTATGGGGCAGATACTTTGAGGTTTACCCTTGCAGCCCTTGCTGCTCAGGGAAGGGATATAAGACTTTCAGAGAAGATAATTGAAGGCTATAGACACTTTGCCAACAAGATCTGGAACATAGCGAGGTTTATCTTCTCAGCCCTTGAAAATGTTGAAATGAAGGGATCGGTTGCCTATGCCCCTGAGGATAGATGGATACTTTCAAAGCTTTCTGACACAATAGAGACGGTTGATAGAGAATTCGAAAACTACAGGTTCAACGATGCTGCAAAAGCTATTTACCAGTTCTTGTGGAGCGAATTTGCCGACTGGTACATTGAGTTCTCAAAACAGAGGATCTATAAGGGTAATGAAGAGGAGAAAAGAACGGCAGCTCACGTTCTGGTAACCGTTCTTAGAGATGCCATGAAGCTCCTCCATCCGATAATGCCATTTCTTACTGAGGAGATCTATCAGAAGCTTCCAAACAGAGATGCTGAGTCAATCGTTATAGCTCCCTGGCCATCCATAGAGTACAGGTTCAAGAAGGATGAAGAGAGAGTAGAGATAGTCAAGGAGATAATCAGAGGAATAAGGAACGTTAAGGCTGAGCTCAACATATCACCATCGACACCTGTGGAGGTCTTTGTCAGGAGTGACGACGATGAGTTGATGGAAACCATAGGGAAAATGGCTGCTTCTATAAGGCAGCTTGCGAAGGTTTCTGAAATTCACTCTACCAATGAGGCTCCTTCTGGATGTGTCTCCTTCTTCCTGCCGGGTATTGAGGTTTACGTGAAGGTAGGGGAACTCATCGACGTTGAGAGTGAGATTTCCAGAATAATGAAGAAGCTAAAGAGTATTGAAAAAGACATTCAAAAACTTGAGAAAAAACTCGCGAATGAGAATTTCTTGAAGAAAGCTCCTAAGGAGGTTGTTGAAAAGAACAAAGCAGAACTGGAAGAGTTAAAAGAGGTTTTTGAGAAGCTATCAGGAACTCTCCAGCAGCTGAAAAATATGGAATAGGTTGAAACTTGAATCCTGTAGTGATAAATTTGCCACTGCACTTTTGTGCTTTATTATTTATCTTCATCTCCCCCTCTTGGGGGAAGTTATAGAAAGTATATATCTATTAGGAGGTAGAAAAAAATGGCAAAGTGTGCAATTTGTGGAAAGAGTACAATCTTCATAAACAAGGTGAGCCACTCCCACAGGGTTACAAGCAAGAAGCAAAGACCAAACCTTCAGAAAATCAAGGCTATCGTAAACGGAGAGAAGAAGAGAATCTGGGTCTGCACCAAGTGCCTCAAAGCTGGGAAAGTAATAAAGGCAACTTAAGTTCAAGCTTTTAAAAGCTAAGGTTGAGGTTTAGAGTTATTTTTTTGATAGAATCAAAATGGTCTTTGGACAGGTGAATAGCTCGGGTTCACAGCACCAGTAGGTGAGCTACCTACTACCAAGATTAGTAGGTAGTAGGTGAGGGTGGGGACTGGTGCAGGGACTGGAAAAAGAAGATATTTTCTGGAAAAATGGAAGATTTTGATCCAGGTAAAGAGTTAGAGGTAATTTGTTTCTTTCAAGAGGTTCCTGTAAGGGGGAAAATTTTTCTTTTATGTAAAGAAGAAGAGCTTTCTGTGTGGAAAACTTCTTTTAAATTTTTGGCGATTATTGCTTATAGTGGGGAATTTTTTGCTAAAGTTGGAAATAAGTTATTTCAATTTGAAGTCCTATCTATAGATGATAAAGAAGTTACTCTTACTACTCAGCAACCGAGATTGATAAACGAAGAAATACTCAATAGACAAACATTAAGAGTTACAATTTCAGAGGGGCGTCCTGTTAAGCTTTTAATAGGGGAAGGAAAAAACATATATGAACATCAAAACAAAAGAAAATATCTATCTTACTTTTCTCGAGAAGAAAATACTTCTTATTCGCTGGTTCTAAATGTTCATGACATATCAGTGGGAGGAATAGGATTACTTTTCAAAGGAGATGTAAAAGCTTTTAAACCGGGAAAGAAAATAAGGATGAGGCTTCTTTTTTTTAGAAAAATAGGTGGAGGAGCTGAAATAAAGGAGAAGGAAATTCCTATTTTAGGAGAAATAGTAAGAAAAGAAAAAATTGTAGAAGACATTATCAAAGTTGGAATTAGATTTCTTGATTTGGAAAGCAATCCTGAACATTATAGATTTGTCTTTGATTACGTTATCCGTAGGCAAAGAGAAATAAGGAGGCAGATGGAATATTTAATGAGTGAAATTTAATCCCACCCACTTCCTTAAAACTTTCTCTGGCTCCTTACTTTTCATTAGAGTTTCTCCAATCAGAAAAGCATCAACACCTGCCTTTCTCAGTTTAATAATGTCTTCTTTTTCCTTTATTCCACTCTCGGAAACAAGGATTTTTCCTTCTTCTTTTACCAGTGGTAGAATTCGTAACGTTGTTTCAAGGGAAACCTTAAAGGTTTTCAAGTCTCTGTTGTTCACTCCAACGATTTCTGCTCCCGCTTTCAGTGCTCTTTCCACTTCCGCTTCTTCATGAGTTTCAACAAGGGGTTCCATCCCCAGTTCTCTACCTAAGGCAATGAAATCTTTGAGCTGTTCATCTGAAAGTATTGAAACAATGAGAAGAAACGAGGATGCTCCAAGAGCTTTTGCTCCGTAAATCTGGAACTCATCGATTATGAAATCCTTCCTGAGAACAGGCAGTTTAACCGTTTCTGCGACTTGTCTTAAGAAATAGGGAGAACCCTGAAAAAACTCCTTATCTGTCAGAACAGAAATTGCTCTGGCTCCTCCTCTCTCGTAAGCCTTCGCAATTTCAACAGGATCAAAGTCTTCTCTTATAACTCCTTTGGAGGGAGAAGCTTTCTTAACTTCAGCAATGATGTTTATTCCTTTTCCAGAGAGAGCTTCTTTGAAGTTGTAAGGGACTTCCATCTTTTCAGCTTCTTCTCTCAAAACGGAGAGGTTGAACTTTTTCTTCTGCTCTTCAACCTCTACCTTTTTATGTTCAACTATCTTCTGGAGAATGTTCATTTCTTTTTTCTCCTTGCCTTTTCTCTAATTCTTTCTGCTTTTCCTTCGTAGTTTAACTGTTTTGCCCTTGCAACGGTTAAGGTGTTTTCTGGAACATCTGAGGTTATAACAGATCCGGCAGCAGTGATGGAGTTATCACCAACTTTGACAGGGGCTATGAAAAGTGTATTGCTTCCGACAAAGACGTTTTTTCCAATCTCCGTCCTCCACTTGTTGAATCCGTCATAGTTGCAGGTGATTGTACCTGCTCCGATGTTTGTGTTTTCTCCAATTTTGCAATCACCAAGATAGGTCAGGTGGTTTGCCTTGGCCCCTCTTTCAAGGTAGGCATTCTTCGTTTCAACAAAGGTTCCAACTCTTGCACCACTTTCAAGGTAAGTTCCAGGTCTCAGTTTTGCAAAAGGTCCCACAGAAGTTTCAGGTTCAAGTACTGCTCCTTTTATCCAGCAGTGGCTTTCAACTTTCGTTTCATCACCAATTGTGGAATCCACTATCTCAGAAAAAGCTCCAAGGTAGCAGCCTTTCCCAATCTTTGTTTTTCCTTTAATGTAGATAGGGGCGAAGATTTCTGTATCCGCTCCAATTTCAACCTCTGGCTCTATGTAAGCAGATTCCGGGTTGTGGATTGTAACGCCAGAAAGCTGGAGACCTTTTACAATTCTTTCCTGAAGGACTTTTTCAGCTTTTGAGAGTTCATATCTGTTGTTGACTCCCATAACGGTTGAAAAGTCCTTAACGACTACGGGGACAACTTTCCAGCCTTTATTTCTAAAAACCTTTAAAACGTCTGGAAGGTAATATTCGCCTTGAGCGTTATTGTTGTCTATCTCTTTCAGAGCTCCAAACAGTTTTTTAGAATCAAAGGCGTAGATGCCTGTGTTGACTTCTTTTATCTTTTTCTCCTCTTCGGTTGCGTCTTTCTCTTCCACTATTTTTAAAATCTCTCGACCGTCTCTTATCACTCTTCCATAGCCTGTGGGATCGTCAATCTCTCCAGTTAAGACAACCATATCTCCATCTACTTCAGCAAGTTTTTTTATCTCTTCCGGTTCTACAAGAGGAGTGTCTCCGTTTAAAACGACGACTTTTCTGTTGTAGTCTTTCAGGAGTTCCTCAGCACACATTACAGCGTGGCCAGTGCCAAGCTGTTCTTCTTGATGAACGGTTCTTACTTCAGGAAACTCTGACCTCAGGAATTCTTCAACCAACTCTTTTTTATGTCCAACAACAACGATTATTTCTTCAGCTCCGGCTTCTTTTGCAGCCTTTATAACGTACCAGAGCATTGGCTTTCCGAGTATTTTGTGGAGAACCTTTGGCAGGTCTGATTTGAATCGAGTCCCTTTGCCTGCTGCGAGGATAACTGCTTTAAAGATCAATTCAATCCTCCAGAAACTGTCCTTTTATTCAGAGTAAATTTACTATGTTTTCTTGTTCTACTTCAAGGAATTGTTAAAGGCAGGTCTATGGCTGTATTCTCAAGTTGTTCTTTCAGAAAGCGTAGAAGAATAGAGAATTTTATTTCTTATATCTACTGTATATTCAGAATCAAATTAGGTTGTTTAATTGCAAAAATCGGATTAATAATTATATTTTAGTATATCCTAACTTAGGAGGAGAAAAATGGAACGAAGTCTGAAATATTTCCCTGTTCAGATGTTTGCTATTGTGATGGGGCTCTCAGGACTCACTATTGCTTTTGCAAAGGCATGGCACTTCTTTGATGTTCCGAAGATTTTTTATGAATCACTTCTCCTCATCGATACTTTCATCTTCTTGATTATCTTTACGACTTACATGTTGAAACTTTTGAAGTATCCAGAGGCTGTTCTTGAAGAGTTTCAGCACCCTGTTAAGAGTTCCTTTATTGCCACAATTTCAATCTCTTTTCTACTTCTCTCCATTGCTTACTATGACTTTGCACCACCGGTTTCAATTGCCTTTTGGTTTATAGGAGCTCCTCTCCACATTTTCTTCACGTTTTCTGTAATTTCCTTCTGGATTCAGGGAAAGTTCCACATCAACCACATTAACCCTGCATGGTTTATCCCGATAGTTGGTAACGTTATCGTTCCTATTGTCGGTGTTGACTGTATGCCTGAATATGTCTCGATCTTCTACTTTACAGTTGGAATGTTTTTCTGGATTGTCCTCTTCACAATAATCACCTACAGGATGGTCTTTCACGATCCAATGCCACAGAGGTTGATACCAACTTTCTTTATCCTGATTGCTCCTCCTGCTGTAGGTTTTATCAGTTACCTAAGAATTACCGCTGGAAGCGACGATCTCGTTTCTCAGTTTCTCTACTTCATTGCCCTCTTTTTCTTCTTCCAGCTGGCTTTCATGGTTAAGATGTTCACAAGACTGAAATTCTACATATCATGGTGGGCATACACCTTTCCCCTTGATGCTTTAACCATCGCGACAACGCTCCAATACATGATCTTTAGAAACGACCTGACGAAGTATGCTGCTCTTTCACTTCTTGTTCTTACAACTGCTGTTATTGCCTTTGTTTCTTACAGGACTTTAAAGGCTGTTAGAAACGTTGAAATATGCGTCTTGGAGGTGGAAAAATGAAAAAGCTTACGTTGATCGTGGGACTTGCTATTGGTTTTGTTTTTGGAGCTCTATTTGGTGGAATGGCAATCAAAATTGCAACTCCTAACATGCTCTTTAAAGAGATAAGAAGTCCCTACAGTGTTGATGAGACTGTAAAGATAATTGTTGACAGGATTAACAAACTGCCTGGCTGGCACGTTGTAACTGTCATCGATCAGAGGGAAGAAATTCTAAAGTATGGTGGTCCAGATGTTGGGCCTGTGAAAATTATAAAGTTCTGCAGTGGACCTCTTGCAGGTAAAATGCTTTCCAGTGACGACAGGAAGTTCTTTGCGGTTAAGATGCCTGCAAGCATTGCAGTTTACCAGAAGAGCGATGGTAGAACTTATGTCAGCGTTATGAACTCAATGCTTATGGCAAGACTCTTTAGCGGAGAAACTGGAGATATTATCGAGCAGGTAGTTAGAGCAGGAGAACAGATATTGGGATTTGTTCACTTTAGATACACTCTCTGGTAGAAATTGCTGCCCTTTTTGGGCAGCTTAAACCTTTTTGAAGATAGAATCTTTATCTGTCAGGTAGTCTTTAAGAATCTGGCTGTGATCGAAAACCAGCTCCTCAAAGGGAATCTCATCGTAAGAATAAACTCTTGCAACCTTTGCATCGTCCGAACCCTTGGGTTTTCCTCTTGCAACACACTCAAAAACCACAGAGACAACGTGTCTTCTTGGGTCTCTCTCTGGATCTGAATAGACATGGAATTGCCTCAGGGTTATAACGTCAAGACCTGTTTCTTCTTTCATTTCTCTGATAACTGCTCTTTCTACGGTTTCTCCAACTTCTACGAAACCCCCAGGCAGAGCAAGCCCGATAGGTGGGTACTTTCTCTCTATTAGAACTATTCCAATAAACTTTCCATCCTCGTCCTGAACATTTATTATTCCATCAACTGCAAGGAGTGGTGTTTCTACTTTGAACATCAGTCACCTCCGAGCTCTCCACTCATCACTTTCTCTAAGAGACTCTTTTTCCTTTGTTTTTCGTATTCTTTCTTTAGATCGAAATTTCTCCCTTTTGCAGAAACTAAAACGGCACTGACGCTACCTATTTTTACTTCTGCAATAACTTTTACAGGAATGTGCCTTTTATCGGCTGTAAACCAGAAGATTACTTTTCCTTTCCTTTCGAATGCTCCTTCAGGAGAGAGATTGTTTGACGGAATGACTTTGAAGGTTTCTATTTCTCCAAAAGGTGTTGATAATTTCTCTTTGCCGACAACTTTGAAGCTGACGTTTTGAAATTTTCCTCCTGCAAAGATTGGGAAGACCGTTTCTTTCCCGACTTCAAAGATTCCGTATTTTCGAAAGTAGAAAGTGGCTGTAACAATGTCCTGAAAGGGAATAGCTGGAATTTTTATGAACTTTATCTTGACTTTATCTGTCCCTGGCTTTCTTTTTATGTATTTGACCTTTCTACTTTTCAGATCGTAGATGTAGGTCTTTTCTCTGACGTAGTTTCCTTCCTTTTGAGAAAGAAAGGTCTTTTCTGGAGTCTTTGTTTCCTCGTTCCAGATAGAGTATCCTTTGTCCTCGATGGATTTAAACCATGCACCAATCCCAGCGGTGGAAGCCCTTCCGAAGAACTTATAACGGTGTTTGTCTATTCGTTTCACTTCCGATTTTGAGTTGGCGACGTAGAAGATTGTCCAGTAAAGCCTGTATTTTAAGACTTCTCCGTCAAAATCGTAATCAGATGGTTTGTCGGAGATTACCAGCTTTGGCTCAAAAGAAAGACTGTTAGAGAATAAACATAGCGTCGCCGTAACTGTAAAAGCGATAACCTTTTTCAACAGCTTCCCTGTAAGCATTCAGTATCCTCTCTCTTCCCGCAAAGGCACTTACAAGCATTAAAAGAGTTGAACGGGGAAGGTGGAAGTTTGTAATAAGCGCATCGATAACCTTGAACCTGTATCCCGGATATATGAAAAGGTTTGTTGAACCTTCTCCGGGCTTAACCTTCCCATCTTTCTCTGCTGCACTTTCCAGTGTCCTTGTGACAGTTGTTCCTACTGCTATGACTCGTCTTCCCTCTTCCTTAGCTCTGTTTATCTCAGCAGCTGTATCCTCTGGAACGTGGTAAGTTTCGTAGTCCATCTGGTGTTCTTCCACGTTCTCCACTTTCACAGGTTTGAACGTTCCAGGACCCACGTGGAGGGTGATGTTCTTAATTATAATTCCTTTGTCTTTCAGTTTCTGGAGAAGTTCTTCTGTAAAGTGCAATCCTGCAGTCGGAGCTGCGACCGCTCCCTCTTTTCTTGCGAAAACTGTCTGGTATTTCTCCCTGTCTTCAGGCTTTTCTTCTCTCTCTATATAAGGGGGTAGAGGTATGTGACCAATCTCCTCTAACTTCTCCATGAAATCCTTGTTTGATTTCAAAATAAATTCAACGATTCTCCTGCCTTCTCCGCTGTATCCTTTGACAACTGCTTCCAGTTCCTCGTCAAAGTAGATTCTTTTTCCCTCTTTCAATTTTCTTGCAGGTTTTGCCATTACTTCCCAGGTGTCAAGTCCAGGTTGTCTGACAAGGAGGAGTTCAACTTTTCCGCCTGTCTCAAGTTTCCCGAAGAGCCTTGCAGGTATAACCTTTGTGTCATTTATGACGAGAACGTCCCCTGGCTTCAGGTATGCAACTATATCTCTGAATATTCTGTGTTCTATCCCTCCTGTGTTCCTGTGGAGAACCATGAGTCTTGAAGAATCCCTCGGTTCAACCGGAAACTTTGCTATCAATTCCTTGGGGAGCTCGTAATCAAAATCGCTTACTTTCATCTTCACTACCCGACCAAATTTTTGGCTTAAATTTATAGTTTTAGTTAAAAAAAAGGAGGGGATAGGTGTTTGGAGTTGATGAACCGAAATGGCACTTGGTCTACATTAAGCCTCGAAAGGAAGAAGTTGTGAGAGTTCAGCTTCAGAGAATAGGAATAGAAACATTCTATCCGAAGGTGAGAATTTTTAAAAAAGGTGTTGAAAAAATTGAGCCCTTATTCCCACTCTACATGTTTGCCAGATTTTCTGTGGTTAAGGATTTTCTAAATGTCAACTATGCTCGTGGTGTCAGGTGGGTGGTAAAATTCGGAAATCGAGTTCCGTCTTTGAGTGAGGATTTTATTGAGTCGTTGAAAGCTATTAATTTGGCTTTAATAGAGGAGAAACCGAAGATCCAGGAAAACGACCTTATAAGAATAGTTGATGGTCCTTTCAGAAACTTTATCGGTAGAGTTCTAAAGGTAAAGCGTGGAGAAGAGAGGGTTGTTATACTTTTGAAGGCCGTAAACTCTCCTACTGTTGAAATTCCGGTAGAATATGTAGAAGTACTGTCGGAGAGAAAAAATGCTTGAGATCGAAAAGGTTAGAGAACTTTCCAGGGAAGGCTACAATCTGATCCCTGTTTTTAAAGAGATCCTTGCTGATCTTGAAACTCCTCTTTCAGCGTTTCTAAAGCTCAAACCTTTGGGAGCTAATATGCTCCTTGAGAGTGTTGAAGGGGGAGAGAAGTGGGGAAGGTTTTCAATCATCGGGATTGGAAGACTCATCTCGGTAAAGAGCAAAGAGAAGTTTGTGGAGATAAACAACCTTGGTAGAGTGGATGTCAAAACTTTTGAGAACGATCCTCTTGAAGTTTTAAAAGAGGTTTATTCTTCTATCAAGCCTTACAGAGAAGAGAGTTTGCCAAAGATTTGGGGAGGTTTCTTCGGCTATCTTGCTTACGATGTTGTTAAGTTTTTTGAACCAAGGGTTAACGTGAATCCGAACAAAGAGGATTCCTATCTATACGACATGATCTTCTCCCTTCCAGAGGCTCTTCTGGTCTTTGACAATGTTACAAATACAATAAAGATCATATCCTACGTTTTGACTGAGAAAGGGGAACTGGAAAACGAGTACAGAAGAGCGGTAGAAACACTTGAGAACATAGAAAAGGCTCTTAGAGAGTCTGTTCCTCAGGTAGAGGTAAGACTGCCTGCGTCTTCTTCAGAGTGGCAGGTTAATTTCAGCAATGAAGAGTTTATGAGTGCTGTTGAACGGGCAAAGGAATACATAAAAGCTGGAGATATCATCCAGGTTGTTCTTTCAAGGCGTTTTGAGAAGTTTTTCTATGGAGATCCGTTAACTCTCTATAGAGCTCTGAGACATGTAAATCCATCTCCCTACATGTACTACCTTGATTATGGAGATTTCCAGATAGTTGGTGCCTCTCCTGAAGTTCTTGTCAGGGTGGAAAATGGAATTATTGAGACCCGTCCAATTGCGGGAACCAGAAGGAGAGGAAGGACGGAAGAAGAAGATCTTCAAATGGAAAGGGAGCTCCTCTCTGATGAAAAAGAGAGAGCTGAGCACATAATGCTTGTTGACCTTGCAAGAAACGACGTTGGTAGAGTTGCCGAGATAGGAAGCGTGAAAGTAACCGATTTGATGATCATAGAGAGGTATTCCCACGTTATGCACATTGTTTCTAATGTTGTTGGTAAGCTCAGAGAAGAGAAGGATATATTTGACGTTCTGAGAGCCTGCTTCCCAGCAGGAACAGTGTCTGGAGCTCCAAAAGTGAGGGCTATGGAGATAATTGATGAGATGGAGCCTTCAGAAAGGGGTGTTTATGCTGGAGCGGTTGGCTATTTTTCTTTTGATGGAAACCTTGATACAGCGATAGCCATCAGGACGGCAATTGTCAGGAGGAACAAGGTCTACGTTCAGGCAGGTGCAGGGATTGTTGCAGATTCGGTACCAGAACTTGAGGCAAAGGAGACAACAAACAAAGCCAGAGCTCTCTTTAAAGCTGTTGAACTTGCTGAAAAGGGACTTGAAAGATGAAGCTTTTTGATCTTGAAGCGGAATATTCTGTTCTTGGTTCGATGATAGTTCAGCCTTCTTTTATCTTCAGAGGGGTTGAACTGCTTCAGCCTGATGACTTCTTCAGGGATCAGCACAAAATCCTATTCAGGTTCATCAGAGATCTTGTGGCAGAAGGGTACACAGAAGCTCAGCTCAACGAGATTTCGTTTAGAGATGAACTTATAAAGAGAAATCTTCTTGAAAAGATTGGAGGAGAGGAGCATTTAAGCTACGTTGTAGAGTTTGCTCTTGATAGCTATGAGAAATTCGAGTCTGCATGTAAGGTTATAAAGGACAAAGCTCTTTTGAGGAAGATACTTGACGTCGCAAAGCATATAAATGAAAAAGTAGAGGAAACGCCTGATCCAGACATTCTCATAGATGATATAGAAAAGAGAGTTTTTTCCCTATCGGAAGAAAGAATTACCAACACTTTGATTCCAATAGGAGAGGTTATTCCAGATATAGTAAAACGGATAGAGGAATTGGCTTCCAGGAGGGAGATGGTAACCGGTCTCCCTTCTGGCTATGTTGAGCTGGACAGGATGACTTCTGGTTTTCACGATTCAGACCTTGTGATCTTAGCAGCTCGTCCTTCTATGGGTAAAACTGCTTTTTCCCTCTCTATTGCATACAACGTTGCGGTAAGGGAAGGGAAAACAGTTGCCTTTTTCAGCCTTGAGATGTCAAGGGAACAGATAGTAACAAGGTTGATCTCACAGGATTCTGGTGTTCCTCTCCACAAAATCCGTTCCGGTTTCCTATTCCCTCAGGAGATTGAGAAGATACTTGAGTCTTCCGATAGGATAAGAGAAGCGCCAATCTATATTGATGATACACCAGGAATCTCAATCCTTGAGATGAGAGCAAAGGCGAGAAGGCTTCAAAGCGAAAGAGGACTTGACCTGATAATTGTTGACTACCTCCAGCTCATGAGAGGAATCAAGAGAACGGAGAGCAGGCAACAGGAAGTTTCTGAAATATCTCGTTCTCTGAAAGCCCTTGCAAAGGAGTTAAACGTTCCGGTAATTGCCCTTTCACAGCTTTCCCGTCAGGTTGAGCACAGATCGGATAAGAGACCTCAGCTTTCTGATTTACGCGAAAGCGGTAGTATTGAGCAAGATGCCGACGTTGTGATGTTTATCCATAGACCGGAGGTCTATAAAAAGAATCCTGATCCCGAGGAGCAAGGAATAGCAGAGATAATTATTGCAAAGCAGAGAAATGGTCCTACAGGGACAGTGAGGCTTGCATTTATCAAAGAGTTTACACGGTTTGAAAACTTAGAAGAGGCACCGGTTCAGCACATTACAGAGGAGAAAGAAGAAGTTAAGACTCCAGCTCCAGAGGAAGAACCATTTATAATGGAAGAAAATCAATTTAACTTTGATGATTCAGAAGATTACGATTTTGACTTTTGAGAATTGCTGTAAATTTCTTCTTTGTAACGCATGTTTACTTTACAGATTCACCCAGAATTCAAGAATAATGCAAAAATTTTTTGCAAGTTTTCAAATACAGATTGACTAATTCCTATAGGTTTGGAAAACTTTTTTCTTAATCGTAGTATTTATTCCATTTTGAATTGAAATATGTAGTACCCCTACAAGACGATTTGGTCATGATAAGAAGGTTGGAAGGTTAAATGGTTGGATAGGCATAGAAAGACAAAGCCCACCCTCCAATCTTCTAATAAGTTGTGGGGATTACTATATAAAGTCTTTCAGTTTTTCATCCTTAACGTTGATTATCATCGGTTTGCTATTGTCTCTTAAGGTAAAACTATATCCTTCAACCAATCTCTGTTTTCAACATGCCATTCAACAGCTCTTTTTAATCCTTCCTCAAGTGGTATTTGAGGTTCCCAATTTAGAATTTCCTTAGCCTTTTCTATATCTGCCCACGTAGCTTTAAGGTCTGCTTTATGGAAGGGTTTGTAAATCCTTTCAGCCTTTTTACCAAGATACTTTTCTATTAGACTGATAACGTAGTTGAGTTCATGTGGTCTGTTCCCGCCAAGGTTGATTATTTCATAGCCTGTTTCTGTTTCGTAAGCCTTAATTGTTCCCCTTGCTATGTCATCAACGTAAGTGAAGTCTCTGCTTTGTGTTCCATCTCCATAGATCACTATCGGTTTCCCTTCATCTATCCACTTTATGAATCTGAAAATGCTCATGTCGGGTCTTCCAGCTGGTCCATAAACTGTGAAGTATCTAACTATGGTTACGTCAATGCCGTAGAGGTAGTGGTAGGTATAAGCCATTACTTCTGCCCCTTTCTTGCTTGCAGCGTAAGGGGAAATGGGGGTGTTAACTGGCAGAGTTTCTTTAAAAGGCATTGGTTGGCCGGCATAGAGGGAAGAGGTGGAGGCGAGGACGAACTTTTTAATTCCTTTGTCTTTCATTATCTCAAGCAGATTCAGAGTTCCTGTTACATTTGTTCTCACATATACAAAGGGATCTATCAGGCTGTACCGTACTCCAGCCCTCGCTGCAAGGTTTATGACGCCATCTATCTGGTTATCCTCAAAAATGACTTTTAACGCTTCAAGGTTTTCTATATCAACGTGATAGAACTTAAAGTTTTTGTATTTTTTCAGTCTTTCCAGTCTGTAAGTCTTGAGTCTAACATCGTAGTAGTCATTCAGGTTATCGACACCAATGACGTTATAGCCTTTTTCGATCAGGAATTCAGCAGTTTTGTAACCTATGAATCCTGCAGCTCCAGTAAGAAGAACCGTTTGCATACCTTTCTCCTTTTTTTGTCCAATTATACAAAGAATAAAGTATAATTTTTCTTTGATCGGGAGGTAGGTTTCATGCTTATAAAATCCTTGAAACTTAAGGGTTTTAAGTCTTTCGCAGACGAGACTGAAATCAGGTTCTCAAGGGGAATTAACTGTATTGTTGGTCCCAACGGTTGTGGTAAGAGCAACATTGTTGATGCTCTCAAGTGGATAGTGGGAGATACGTCGGTAAAGGGAATGAGAGCATCAAACATAAAGGATGTGATCTTTAAAGGTTCAGAAGGAAGAAGAGCTGCAAGAAGTGCTGAGGTTTCTATAACACTCATTAAGGATGATCTGTTTACTTTTTCGGAGTCTGAGGTTGAGCTCAAGAGGAGGATTAAATCTACAGGGGATAGTGAGTTCCTGATCAACAATAGAAAGGTCAGATTGAAGGATATTCAGGAGTTTTTTGCATCTATTGGGCTTGGGAATAAGGATTATGCTTTCTTTGAGCAGGGGCAGATAGATAGAGTTTTGAAGATGAAGCCCTACGAGAGGAGACTTCTCATTGATGAAGCTGCCGGGATTACCTCGTTTAAGGAAAAGAAAGAGGAAACTCTAAAAAAGCTTGCAGAGGCTGAGCAGAACCTTGAAAACGTTAGAGGTGTGATTGATGAGGTTGGAAAGAATCTGAGAACTTTGAAAAGTCAGGCTGAAAAAGCGAAGAAATTTCAAGAGCTCCGAAATCGCGAAAAAGAACTGGAGCTTAAACTTTTAGGGTTGCAGTTGAAAAACCTGAGATTGACAAAGGAATTCTCGGAAGGTTCGCTAAGGCTTCTTCAGGAGGATAGGATATCTCTTGAAAAGGAAATTTCAACACTTCAGGTTGAACTGGAGGAGCTGAGGAAAGAGCTCGAAACTGTTACAAAGGAGATTGAAGAGACATCTCAGGAGCTCTATGAGGTTGAAAAGAGTAAAAAGGAAGCTTCTGTCAGAAGAGAATTTCTCCTGAAAGAGATTAAGAGATTGGAAGAAGAGATAGAAGAAAAAGCTTTTGAAAAAGAGCAGAAGCTCAGGAAAATAGAGAGTGTAAAGAGGGAACTTGAGACGATTTTACTTGAGGAAACGGAACTCCAGGAAAAAATAAAAGAGTTAGAGGTCAGAGAAAAAGAAAAAAGAGAAGCAGTCAAGACTTTCCAGCAGGAGAAAGAGGTTCTTGAAAAGAGACTGAAGGAGCTCCGCTCTTCTCTCTCTTCAGTAACAACACAGATTTCAAAACTTCAGCTTGACATTGCAAGGGAAGAGGAGCGCTTCAAATCTCATAAAAACACAAAAGAGAGACTTCCAGGAGAGATTGAACAGGTCAGGAAAGAGAAAGGATACTATGCTTCTCAGATAGAAAAGCTTCTTGAAAAAGAGAAAGCTCTTGAAGAGGAAATAGAAAAACTATCAGAGGAAATTGAGGAACTGAAGAAAGAGAAAAGGAATCTGACAGAAAGTCTTGAAGTTGCAAATGCAGAAGTCTCTCAGAAAAGAGAGGAGATAATCTCGTTAAGATCCAGGATTGAAAGCACTGAGAAGCTTTTAAATTCTATCAATCTTGGAAAGCTTGAGGAAAAGATAGTAGAGAGCGGTAAGCAGGGAAAGGTAAAGGGCTACATTGGACTTCTTATAAACCTTATAGACGTTGATAGCGGCTGGGAAAAGATTGTTGAGAGTTACCTTTCTCGTTTTGGAGCTGGCATAGTCCTCAAAACTTTTGAAGACGTACTCTGGGTTAAAGAAAGGATAAAGGGAAACGGAAGAGTTCTTCTTCTTTCGGCAGACGTTGATGATGTCAAAGGTGTTTACATATCTGAAGCTACGCCTCTTACCTCTCATGTTAGAGCAAGGGACTCAAGGGTTTCAAACCTTGTAAATGCACTTTTCTCAAACGTTTTCTTTGTTTCCTCCGGTGCAGAAAAGCTTGCCAAGAAGTATCCTCACTGTGTTTTTATAGATAAAGATCTCAATATTTTTTCTGGAATGGGTTCTGTTGTAGGGAAGTTCAAGAAGAGTTCTCTTCTTGAGATGGAAAAAGAATTGGAGAAACTGAAAGAAGAACTTTCCCATGAAGAAGAGCTCCTAACGGAGCTCCAAACAAAAATTTCACCTATAAGGGAAGAGCTGTCTGAGAAAGAAGAGGAAATAGAACCTCTGAAAGAGACCATCCAGAAAAAGAAGATGGAGCTTTTTGAGATTGGATCAAAAATCAAAGAATCGAAGAAAAAGCTTTCGGATTTCGAAAAAAAAGAAAAAGACCTAACAGAAAAGCTTCACCGTGCTGAAGAGGTTCTGAGCTCTTACAACTCTAAGATGGAGCTCTTCTACCAGAAGATAGACTCTCTCCATATCAAAAAGGAGGAAATTCTAAAAGAGCTTGAAACCGTTGAAAGCAAAATTAAGGTTGCTCTTGAGAAAGTGGAAAAAGAAAGGGAAAAACTTTCGAAAATTGCTTCAGATAAAGTACTTCTTCTTGAAAAGCTCAGAAACCTGAAAGAGAAAAGAGAAGGTAAAGAGCGTTTTGTAAGGACTCTCCAGCGTGAAATTGAGGAAATTGAAAGGAGAATTGGAAGAGACAGAGAAGATCTGAAGAAAGCAGAAACTGGAATAAAGAAGGCTGAGGAACTACTCTCAGGGGTTGATGAGTCTATAGAGGAAATCCGGAAAGAGCTCCAGTTGCTTGAGGAACGAAGAGGCGAAATAACATCCATAGTAAAAACAAAAGAGGAAGCACTAAAATCGAAAAGCAGAGACCTTTCAGAAGTCCAGAAGAAACTGAAAGAGACAGAAATTACAGTTGCAAAACTCAATGTAAAAGAAGAAGAGATAATTGCAAGAATACTTGAGCTTGAAAAGAGTGTTTCTGAAGCTCTTGAAGTTGCAGCAGATGTGGTTGATGAAGAGGAAGTAAAAAGAGAACTCATAAACCTCAAAGAGAAAATTTCACGAATTGGAACTGTGAACTTCCTTGCTATTGAAGAGTATGAAAAAGTGAAAGAGCGTTATGGATTTATCTTAGAACAGGAGAGGGATCTGGTAGAGTCAATTAAAAATCTTAAAGAGGCAGTAAAGAAGCTCGATGAGGAGATAGAAAAGAAATTTACTGAAACTTTCAACTCTGTAAATAGAAATTTCAAAAGAACTTTTAGACAGATTTTTGGTGGTGGAACAGCAAAATTAATCCTTAACGGTGAGAAGATATCAGAAGCAGGAGTGGAGATTGAAGCGAAACCACCTGGAAAAAAGCACAGCAGTATAAATCTCCTCTCTGGTGGAGAAAGAACCCTCGTTGCTCTTGCCTTTCTCTATGCTCTATACTCAGTTCGTCCTGCACCCTTTGTTGTCCTTGACGAAGTTGATGCAGCGTTGGATGATGCAAACACGCTAAGATTTGTGGAACTTCTCAAACAGATGGCTCTTGAAACTCAGGTTATAGTGGTTACCCATAACAAGTTAACAATGGAAGCTGCCGATGTCCTCTATGGAGTGACCATGGAAATACCTGGAGTTTCCAAAATAATAGGGGTCTCTTTTGAATCTCTCTTGTCGGTATAGCAAATGGCTAAATATAAAGTTACCTTCCTAAATCCGGATGGAAGTGTTGTTGAAGAAACTATTGAAGCAAAGGATGAAAGTGAGCTCCTTTCTCTGTTTTCTGGAAGGGATGTAACACTTCTTGAATACAAAAAGGATTGGCTCTCGGTTTTTAGAGAATTCTCTTTCTTAGATCTTTTCCGCAGGAAAAAAATATCTAAACAAGAGCTTGCTGACTTCTGTTTTTACTTTGGTCGAACCCTTGATATGGGAATCTCAATACTTGAAATTTTAGAAGATATTGAAAAGAGCTCGACGAACAAATATTTCCAAAAAGTCGTAAGAACTTTAAGAGAAAGGATAACAGCCGGAAGTTCCCTCTCTGAGGCTATGGAATTTACAGGAGCATTTCCACCTGAACTAATAGGTCTTGTTAAGGTAGGAGAAAAAACAGATGATTTACCAACGGTTTTCTTAAACTATGCAGAGTATCTTGACTGGGTTGTTTCTATAGAAAAGGAAGTTAAACAGGCACTTTCTTACCCTATTTTCGTTTCTTTTGTCGTGGTGCTTACAATTGCAATCATGTTTGGTTACGTTATTCCACAGATAATTCCGGCTATCACTGCTATGGGATTAAAAGAATATCCTTTACCGACTAAAATTCTTCTTTGGACAGGAAAGTATGTTCGTCTATTCTGGAAAGAAATTGTAATAACGCCGATTCTTCTTATTATTGCCTTCAAGTTGATAACGAAACGTTTTATTAAGACAAGATATCTCTGGGATAAAGTAAAACTTAAACTTCCACTAATTGGGGGTATTCTCCTAAGAGCCAGTCTTTCTCGGAATATGAGGGTTCTTGCTGAAGTTTACAGAAGTGGTGGAACTATTTTAGATGCTCTCGATATAATTGTTGACCATGTTGAACAAAATCTGTATATAAAAAGTATTTTCCAGAAAGTGAAGGAAAACCTCATAGTCGGTGATATGCTTTCCATTGCAATGGAAAAATTGGGCTTCTTTCAAAGTCCTATTATTAGAATGGTAAAACTGGGGGAGAATACGGGTGCTCTGGATAAATCTCTCCTGAGGTTAGCAGAGATTTACGAAGATGACATGAAAAGAAAGATACAAGCAATGACAGTAGTTATAGAACCCATACTTCAGTTAGTTCTTGGGGGAATTCTTGGTATAGTTGCCTTAGGTATACTTTTGCCGGTATATAATGTAATTTCGGGGTTAAGGTGAAAACTGCGTATGCAGAAGTTGATGCTTCAGGTAATCTTCGTGTTTTAGAAAAGGGAGGGATATTTAAGAGAGCACCTAAATGTCTAAATACTACATTATCTGATTACAAAAATACCAAGAATTTGGTAGCTTCTTTTACTGATAGTTCAGTAATGGATAAAGTATATTCCTTTCCTAAGATAGAAGAGAAGCATTTAGAGTTAGCAATTAAACAAAAAATTTCAAGAGATCTTGAGTTCATTGCCAATATAGAGGAAATGGACTGGATATACTCCAAGTTCCCTGTTAATTCTGGTTATAAGGTGTTGGTTTCTATTGTGAAAAAAGAAATTTTGCAACAGTTTAATTACCTTAGAGCTTTAACAACAACAGCCCAGGTTATAAGCAACTTTTTAACTGGTAAAACAGAAGGAAATTTTATTGTCGTTCATTCGTTTAAAGATGACTATATTGTTATTGCCTTTCACAATGGTTCAGTTGACTATGTAAGAACTTTCAAGATGGAAAGTTCTCTTGATGATGCTATTGAATTAACCTTGGAGTACTACGAGAAGCAAAGAAAAACGGAAATATCCAGGATATATACTTCTGGAGATTTGAAGTTTTTTCAGACTTCCAAATTCGAAATGAAGCCTGTAACAGAACTGATAAAGCTACCGTTAAGTGAAGAAGAACTTGAATTTTTTGTTCCTTTTGCTCTCAGCAAATCAAAAGTGCCTTATTTTTACAGAGTTTCTCCTTTGGCTTTTAAACATTACGCTGTTGCGGCATCTGCTTTCCTGTTTTTTGCTTCAGGAATGGCTTTTGTAGAAGTTAATCAACAGAAAGAACAGCTAACTCGTCTTCAACAAGAAAAAAACTTTCTTTCTCAGAAGATTAGTAAGTTCCAAGCAGAACTTTCAAAACTTGAAAAAAAAATTCAAGCTGAAAAGACTTTCCAGTTAAAGCCGGAAGTTCAGTACTTTCTTTCTTTAAAGAGGGATCAAGTTCCAGAATTTTTATATAGCTTCCATAGGATAAGTAAAAAGGCACATACCTTTATACTGTCTCTTTCCGTCTCAAAAAATTCTGATTTTGAGTTATCTACAATCACCTTCTGCAAAGATCTATCTTCACCTGTGGAGTTTTATGAACTCATAGACTTAATCAAGAAGAATCCGTTTATTAATGACGTAAAGATTATTGATCTAAAACAAATGCCAGAAAAAAGTGCCCTTATAACTAACTTTAGTATAAATTTTAAGAAGGTTCCCTATGAAAAGAATTAAAGCTTTTTTAAGAAAGAACTTGTTTTGGTTGTTAATAGTTCTCATACCAGGTTGTATTCTTTCTTATGAGGTATACAAGTGGATTGATTTGTCAGGAAAAATAGATCAAGAAAAAAGAGAAATAGAGTCTTTGAAAAGAAGAGAGGTTTCCTTAGATAGAGAAGTGAAGGATAAAGAATCGCAACTACAAAAAATATCCTCGCAAAACGAAAAATTTTTCAAAGAACTTGAAGATTTAGTAAAGTATAAGAGTACTACATCAGTTAATGCAATAATTACAGGTCTTTTTATAAAGCATAGAGTAAAACTTTTGTCTCTTAAAACCTCAAAAGAAAAAGGGAAAGGGCCGGTTAGTTTTATTTCAGTAGAACTATCAAGTGAAGGTAATGAAGATAATGTTATTAAGCTACTAAGTAGCTTGAATAACAACATACCAATGGAACTTCAATCATTAGAGCTACTATTACATACCCAAAATTTATTAATGAACCTAACTTTCAAAGTACCAGTGGTAGAGCTCAGGAGACAGCAATGAGGCTTTTATTTACCGTTTTTATTGTATTTTTCTTATTTAAAAATGTGTATGCAGGAATCTTTTATCCTCTTAACCAGCTGGGTCCCCCCAAGAAAGAAATAGAACGAAAGATACCGTTACAGAAGTTACCAGAACTTCATTTAGAGGGAGTTATAAAGGGGAAATTTCCCATAGCGATAATAAATGGAAAGTATCTAAAACCGGGTGATAAAATTGAAGGATGCACTGTAAATAAGATTGATGCAGTAAACTCTCTTGTAATTCTAAAATGTGAAAGTCTCAGTTTAAAATTATCAATAGATCTTCTTAAAAGTGAAGAGGGGGTGGAGGACAAAATAAATGATTGATTACAGGAAATTTCTACCTATAATGTTGTTGCTGATGGGAGGATGTTCTGTTAAGCAAAACCAGGAAGTTAAAGTTTCTCCCTCTATTTCAACTGTTCCAGAGAAGGAAAAAAGTTCCATTATTTTCAATCTAAAGCCTTTGCCTGTACAACCACCAACTCTCGAAGAGATGAAGAGTTCTCAAGATAGAGAAAGTAATGTTTTGGTAAATCTTTCGTTTGATAATATGGACTTAAAAAAAGCTCTTCTTGCTCTCGGGAAAGCAACAGGATACAACGTAATAGTTCCTCCTGATGTTGGAGGGAAAGTCTCTATTGAATTAAAAGAAGAAACTCTTGAAAGTAGCTTGAATTCTCTCTTAAAACCTTTTGGTTATTCCTACAGAATTGATGGCAAAAACATATACGTTGTATCTAAGGAAACAAAAGTCTTTCATGTAAACTTACTACAAACCAAAAGAAGTTATTCTTCATCAATAGAGGCTTCCGTGGGTGGAAGTTCAGGAGGAGGAGAATCTACCACTACAAGTACAACAACAATGTCAATAGATAACTCATATGATCTGAATATATGGGATAACATTAAGAAGGCCATGGATGTAATTGCTAAAGATGATAAAGTAGCTTCCTATTCAATAGAACCCATCAGTGGAACAATAATTGTTACAGCAAAGCCGGAAACTTTGAGAAAGGTGGAAGAACTTGTAAATACTATTAATAGAATTTCTGACCGTCAGGTTCTTATTGAAGCAAAAATAGTAGAAGTTAAACTTGATAAAAAAAATGAATTTGGTATTAACTGGAAATACCTTACGTTTAGTAATTTCTTTGGTTCAGGAGGGGAGTACAGCACTATTTCTTTTAATTCTGGTTCTCCCGAAGGAAAACCTTTTCAACTCAGTATCGTTAAAGTAAATAACACATTTTCTGGACTTATAGGTATCCTTTCCCAATTTGGTAAGGTAAATGTACTTTCATCTCCAAGGATTCTTGCAATGAACGGTCAGCCAGCAATGATAAAAGTCGGTAGGGATTATCTTGCAATCTATAGGACACAAACAACTTCCACTACTTCTACAGGTTCTCAAACGGCTACAACATTGACCACTGAAGAAGTGGAAACAAATACTATTTTGACAGAAGGTGTTGTACTTACTATCGTTCCAAAGATTGACGATAAAGGAAACATTATTCTCAACATAAGCCCTGCAATAAGCTCCCTTGATTCTCCTCTAATAATTGGTACAACAGGGACAACTGGTGAGTTTATAGATAAAGTTTATTCTGTGAATATTCGACAGCTTAATACTGTTGTAAAGGTAAAAAGTGGACAGACTGTAATTCTTGGAGGTCTTATAGCTGAAAGTAAATCAAAGGAAAAAGAAGGGGTTCCGGTACTTCAGGATATTCCGCTATTGGGAAATGCTTTTAGGTCTACATCTGAGGTTTCTTCGAAAACAGAGCTGGTCATTATGCTGACACCTTATGTGGAGTCATCTCAATGAGGAGATTACTGTTAGTCTTGGTGATAATCTTGATATTTACTGTTCAAGCCTTCTCTAAGGATAAGTTTTGTTTTGTGCAGCTTGCTTCTTTTAAAAGCTTAAAAAATGCTGAAAGGCTTTTTGAAGATGTAAAGTCAGATAAGCCTGTCTACATATTAAAGTTTAAAGAGATTTATGGTGTAAGAGTAGGGGCTTTTGAAAGTTTTGAAGTATGTAAGTTACAGAAAGAAAAGCTCAGAGAAGAGCTTAGAAAGTATAGGATAAAACCTATTATTATCTTATCTAATTATTCTGTTCCCTCTGATACTCATATTGTTAAAGAGAAGAATTCAAATAGAAATCATAAAGAAGAAAAAAGAAGAACGATGGAACGTAAGGAAATAAATAAAATTTCTAAAGAAAAAGAAAAGAAAGGTACTTCCTCACTTGTATCTCTTTATATAGAAAAGGCTAAAGTATGTATGGGAAAAAAGGACTGTACAAATGCAGTCAGGTATTTAAAACTTGCAATAGAAAGAGATGGTAAAAATCCAAAACTGTACACTTATCTCGGTTATGCTTATACCCATTTAGGGAAATATACAGATGCCTTAAATGCGTTTAAGAAAGCGTTAGAAGTAAATCCTAAATATGCTGAAGCTTATGCTGGTATAGGTTTCCTCTATTTAAGGTTAAACTCGCCTAAGGCAGCAGTTATAGCCTTTAAAAAGGCATATGAACTTAACCCTCGAGAAATCAGTTATGGGGTGAATCTGGCAATATCTCAGTTAGAAAGTGGGAATGTTAATGGAGCTCTTACTACATTTCAAATCTTAAAAAAAGAATATCCTTTTGTACCGGAAATCTACTACAATGAAGCAATTGGTTACTTGAAAGAAAAGAATTACAAAAAAGCCGTTGAGGATTTCGAAATTTTCTTAGATTTAACTAAAGCAAACAAGTTTTATGAAGGTTACAGGAGAGAAGTTTCTAAGATTTTGAGTCAGATTAAACTTATTTTGAAATCGAAAGATGAACATTAAATCAAAAGGAAAATTGAGGGGGGATAAGGAAGATTTCAGAAAAGGGTTTAGTTTAATTGAAATTGCTATAGTCCTTATTATAGTAGGTCTTCTCTTAGGATTAGGAATTAGAAGTTGCATGTCAGGAATTGAAACTGCAAAAATAGATAACACTCGAGATAAACTTTTAACGTTTAAGACTTTCATTTTAAGTAAGTTCTGCAAGACAGGAAATCTGCCGGATAAAAGGGAGATTGATTCTTATTATCTTAAGGATGCTTGGAATAGAGATATTGAGCTAATCTATGCTTCCGATGTTGAGAGTAACAATCCTTGTTTACTAAAAAACACAAACCTTTCACTGATCTTACCTGAAGGGAATAAAGTAGAAAACGTTGTTGCCGTTATTATTTCATCGGCTATGAACAAAGTTTTAGATTCAAACGTTTCTTCAAATCAGGTAGAACTTAGAGAAAATGATCTCTGGGAATACATAACTCTTTACGAGTTAAAAACTAAATGTTGTAAAGGCGAGGAAATTAAAATATTAACTGGTTCTTTGCCTCCTATAGTTCAGGGGGAGAACTATGAAGTTGTGGTTACAGTAAAAGGAGGGAAATTCCCTTATGAATGTAGTATATCGATTGAGAACGGCACGGTAGAAGGTGGAGATAGTTATTGTAAGATTACCCTCTCTGAAGACTATACAAAAGAACTGTCTTCGAATGAAATTTTAATAACTTTAACAGTTAAGGATAGTTCTACTCCTACACTTTCAACTTCAAAAGACTACTTGGTAACCGTTATAAGGAGAAAGTTGTGAAACGCCGTGGATTTACTCTCATTGAAATGGCAATAATCCTTGTTATTTTAGGACTTATACTTGGTATTGGAACGGGCTTTATGGTTCAGTTTATTAAATGGAACAAGAGAAAAGAGACAGGGGAGAAGCTTTCTACGGCAGTTGAATCGGTTATCGGTTTTGTTAAGGTTAATGGTTATTTACCTGATGCTTCTGAGTTTAAATCGGTTTTTGGAGGAAGGGATGGATTTGGTCAAAATTTTATTTATGTCTATCCTTACAAATTGATAAAATCGTTTTTTGAACAATATGAATCTAAAGGATATGATGTGTCCATTTGTGATGTTAAAAGCGTTTCCCTGAGAATAATCGATAACGGTACAAATTCAACCCTTTCTAACGTTGCCTTTTTTGTTTTTTCAAAGGGTGAGGATTACAAGTCAAATACGTATTGTGACGGTAGTTTAATCACAGATTCAGATGAGTGTAACGGAACGGTTGAAGCAGATACAGCGGAAGACTATTTGAAAGCTGTAACACTTTATGAATTAAAGCAATACCTTGGTTGTGTTGGTGTTCCTCTGAAGATACTAAATAACTCTCTTCCTGATGGTGTAGTTGGTGAAAGTTATAATGCTTCTGTATTTGCAAGTGGAGGACTTCCCTTTCTTTCAGGAGGAAAGTATGAATGGTGCTACGATGCTCCTGATGGATGGGGAGGTTTAACCGTTTCTCCTGACAAGGTCTGTTCTTCGGATCAGTGGGGGCAGGCTGATGTGTTTGAGATTTCTGGGATACCTGCATCTTCAGGAACTTATCAGGTGAAGGTGTGTGTAAGAGATAATAATGGTTCGGAAGATGGAGATAAGTATATGACCTGCAAGTGGTTTGTTATATCGATAAGTGATTTTTCAGGTTCCAGTGATAATGGTAGTGTGGTAAGTTCCTGCGACAGCTATACTTTTACAGTTTCAGTAACCTCTAACCCTCGATGGGCACATCCGATAAGTACTTCAATTTTGGGAAGATGTGTTGATTGGGGAAGAACGGGAGGTACGTATCCTTATCCTGAATCTTTAAATTCGGATGCAACAATAACAGTAATGGAAGCCTGGTGGTGTTCTGGTTCGAATGTTCGTCTTTCAGGAGCTGCTCAGACACTTGATACAAATGGAGATTGTCAAATAGAAGTTTCTTGTGTTAACGGAGAATGTCTTTCTCAATAGGAGTATGAAATGGTGGAACGAAAGGAAGAGAAACTTGGGGATAAGTTAGTAAGACTTGGGCTGATAACTCCAGATCAGTTGGAGATTGCCTTAAAAGAGCAAAAAAGGACGGGAGAACTTCTTGGGGAAGTCCTTTTAAGACTTGGATTCATAACAGAAGAGCAGCTTATGAATGTTCTTTCTGAGCGAAAAGGAATTGAGAGGGTAGAACTCTCTTCTTACTTGATTGAGCCGGAAGTAGTTAAGCTAATTCCTAAAAAGTTGGCGGAAAAGTACAAAATTATTCCTATTGCAAAGGAAGATGGAGCTCTTGTCATTGGTATGGTAAATCCTTTTGACTTTGAAGCTATAGATGTCGTATCGAGGTTTACAGGAACCAGAGTAAAACCTGTTGCTATTAAGGAAAAGGAGTTTGAAGAAACATTTTCTAAATACTACGGAGAAGCAAAAAGTATTGAGGAGCTCATAGAAGAGATTCTTGAGGAGAAAGTTCCTCCAGGGGAAGTAGATACAAGAATTATTCAAATTGTAGATTACATTATTTTAAAAGGGGTCAAAGACAAAGCTTCTGACATTCACATTGAACCTGCAGAAGCTGTGGTAAGGGTTAGATACAGAATAGATGGAGTAATGACTCTTGGTTTTATTCTTCCAAAGCAAATTCATTCATCGATTGTTACGAGAATTAAACTTATTTCTCATCTCAACATATCGGAAACAAGACTTCCTCAAGATGGTAGGACAACTTTCAAGGTGGGAGATAAAGAGATAGACCTGAGGGTTTCAACTTTACCCTCCATATACGGTGAAGCTGTTGTAATGAGGCTTCTCGGTCTCAACGAGGCTCTTCCGAAACTTGAAGAGCTTGGTTTTACCCCTCACAACTACGACTTACTGCAGAAAACTATACAAAAACCTTACGGTATAATCCTTGTCACAGGTCCTACCGGTTCTGGTAAGACAACTACTCTTTATGCTTTACTGAATAAGACCTTTTCTGTTCGGAGAACAATAATAACCGTTGAAGATCCGGTAGAATACAAATGGGAACTGATAAGACAGGTTCAGGTTAATCCAAGAACTGGTTTAACCTTTGCGAAAGCCCTTAGGAGTATTTTAAGACAAGATCCAGATGTAATTCTGGTTGGAGAAATTAGAGATGAAGAAACTGCAAAAATTGCAATCCAGGCTGCCCAAACAGGACACTTAGTTTTAACAACACTCCACACAAACGATGCGGTATCCTCTATAACAAGATTGGCAGAATTGGGAATTAAACCGTTTTTGATAGGAAGTTCTTTAATAGCAGTTTCTGCTCAAAGACTCGTTCGTAGAATATGTCCTTATTGTAAAGATTCATACAAGGCCTCTGAAGAGGAGAAAGAATACTTAAAAGTTCCTAAGGACGAGGAAATAATCCTTTACAAAGGAAGAGGGTGTAAGGAATGTAAGTTTCGAGGCTATTTTGGAAGAACTGTAATAGCAGAGATACTTCTGATTGATAAAGAGTTAGAAGATTTAATAATGAAACAGGCTTCTCTCATTGAAATTATGGATGTTGCTTTAAGAAAGGGATTTAAAACTATGTTTGAAGATGGAAAATTGAAAGTGTTGAATGGGGAAACAACAGTTGAAGAACTAAAGAGGGTGTTAGGATAAATAAAAATAAGATAGAGGGGAAACTTCCCCTCTATAGATTTTGTTAAATTCTATAGTATACGTCTCTGTAACCTGTAGTATAGTCACCACTGGCTTGAATAGAACCTGTGTTATATACACCATCGTCAAGTTCTTCGTCAAGTCTCTTAGCTACTTCGGCAGGCAGGTTGTCAATAAAGAGGTAGTTGTATGTAGCGGTTCCAAAACTTCTGTTAGAGAATCCATATCTACCGCCATAAGGGTTGGAAGGTCTTGTTACTGTGGTTTCATTAGGGTTTCCAGTAATTATACCGGCAGCTCTTAAATGTCTCCATATTTGGACAGATTCGTATGCATTGTTTGTAGATGTTGCACTTCCCTCTATCAAACCATCGCCGTCTCCATTTTGTATATTCGAATAAGTACTACCCCATCTATCTACTGCCTTAGGGTCATCTCCTGGTAGTGCCTTATACTTGTCATAATAGGTATAAACTGCAGCTACAAATCCGTTGATATCATTTACAAGTCTTTTGTACTTTGCATTTTGAATAAGCCGCTGACCTGTCATAACAGCACCAAGAATCAACCCTATAACTACCAGGACTATTGCTAACTCTACCAACGTAAAACCTTTACGTTTTTTCATGATTCCCCTCCTTAATATTTAGGTTATACTACAAGTTTTAATCTAATATATTTTTGATGATTGGCAAGCTTTAGAAATACCTGGAATATCAAAAGTCATAAGAGTTTCTTTTTTAACGTTTTTAGAAGAAAAAAATAGAAGGGTCAAGAGACCCTTCTTCTTGAGTACTGCTTAGAATGTATTACCGTGTGTATGACACTCTACGCACCTACCAGCATAGTGTCCATCAATGTTAATAGGTAAACCTAATCCGTTGACTGAACTGTAAGATGTTGAACCATCGTGACATGCAGCACATAGAGAGCTTGTATATTTTCTATTTGTTTCTTCATCTACACCATCAAGGTTTTTAACAGGAAGGTTTACATAATCCTGCAGATCAGAGTTGTTTGCCAGATCGTATGTTCTATTTTCTGCTGTTACATTTCCAGTGAACTCAAGGTTATCAAAGTATAAGGTCGTCTGAGGGTCAACGACTGCATATTTAACTTCCTTTGTATTATCAGATTGAATAATAGCTTTCTCTACAATTAGAGTCTCTCCAACCTTTTCGATTATCAAGTTGTCGTTGTTAGAGGCGTGGGGATTGTGGCATTGGCTACAGGCAAGGGATTCATGGGCTGTATAGAAGAGTTTTTCTCCTTCAAGTTCTACATCTTTAAACATTTTTTCTGTTGACCAAGAACTTCCTCCGTGCCAGTCATTATCAAAATCCACAGGGGTGGGAGCTATGGATACTACTAACTTATCTTCAGGAACTCCATCTCCATTAATGTCGGCTACAGCCGTATTATTGACATCGTTCCATCTATTAGAATGGCAGGATAGACATAGGTCGTTTACTCTATAGTTGGTCAAACCGTTTATCTTTCCAAAGTCGGTGTCTGGTTCTACAATGCCATCCATATCCGGTTGCCAGTGACAGACAACACAGTCAAAATCGTCTATTCTGGTATTGTTGTTGAAATCGTGGAAATGACTTCTGTTACTTGTTCCTTTATAGAAATGAATCCTTTCAAAATTATCGTGACAAACGAGACACTGTCTTTGAGCTCCTGTTTCTGTAGAAACTCCGTTAAGTCCGTGGCAGGCAGAACATACGTTGATAGCCTTTGAAGCACCAACAGAATCAATTGCTGTTTCTATCATATCCTGGTACTGGTCAACTGTAAGGTCTGCAGTTGCCATTGTGTGCTTGAAGTTTTGATGACACCCAAGACAATCAGCTTTTCCCCAGCCATCGGGATGGTTTTCTTCTGTTAAATAGGGAGCGCTTCTTACAGCTACATTGACTCCGAAATCTCTATAGTTAACATCTGCATCTCCAAGACCACCGCCACCACAACTGTATGTTAATGCAATTCCTGTTAAAATAAGAATCAGCCTTCTCACCCCATGCCTCCTGCCAATACTTTCATCTAATTGTAATACACTTATTTGCGGATTGCAAAAGATAAATAAAACTTAATCTTATTAATTTTGCATTTATCCTTTTAATTCGTATATGGTAGCCATTCCAAAGAGAAGAGGTCTGAAAGTTCCACTTGTAAATCCTCTTTCCTTCGCAAACTCGATGAATTTCTCGTAATGAGGAAAGTTCATGATTGTTCCAAACAGATGATGAGATACATCTTCTTTTGATCGTAGTTTTCCTAAGGGCAGAATAACGTATTTCAGGAAGCCTGTAAATAGGTTTCTGAGTAGGGGATTCCTTGGAATGGAGACCTCAAGTATTCTAACAGTTCCCCCGGGTTTTAGTATTCTTTTTATTTCTCTTAAAGCTCTGTCGTTGTTGTCAAAATGTCTCAATCCAAGTGACACTAGGACTGTGTCGAAAGAGTTCTCTTTAAAGGGCAAATTTAGAGCGTCCCCTCGTATGAAAGGAATCTCAGGAAGTTTCTTTTTTGCGACTTTTAGCATTGGAAGAGAATAATCCAATCCTGTAACAAAATCTGCTCTGTCACTTATAAGAGCTGCGATTTCTCCTGTTCCACAAGCGAGATCAAGAACCACTCCAGGTTTCTCAAGATCTTTAACCAGTTCTCTCTGCCACCAGGAGATAATGCCAAAAGAGAGATTTTTAGAAATCCGATCGTACTTATCAGCTATTTTGTCAAATATTTCAACGCCAATGGGTTGCTTTTTCAACTTTTTTCTCCAGATAAATGGAAAACAGGGATTATAAGGAGGATTTTACACAAAAATTTCGAAGGATGTTGAAGTTAATGATTTTTGAGTGAAGAGGGGGATTTGTTGGAGGCGGCGGGCGGATTCGAACCGCCGAATAAGGGATTTGCAGTCCCCTGCCTTAGCCACTTGGCTACGCCGCCATTTATGGAGCGGGCGACGGGACTTGAACCCGCGACCTAAACCTTGGCAAGGTTTCGCTCTACCAACTGAGCTACGCCCGCTTCTTTTGTGGTGCGGGAGGAGGGAGTCGAACCCTCACGCCACGAGGGCACTGGATCCTAAGTCCAGCGCGTCTGCCAGTTCCGCCACTCCCGCGGCGGTTTATGGGGTGGGAGACGGGACTTGAACCCGCGACCGCCGGGGCCACAACCCGGCGCTCCACCAACTGAGCTACTCCCACCATAAATAATAAATGGCTGGGGCGGCAGGATTCGAACCTGCGAATGGCGGATCCAAAGTCCGCTGCCTTACCGCTTGGCTACGCCCCAGCTATATTGCTGAGAGAAATTTAAGCCACCATCCAGTTTTTTTCAAGAGGGTAGAGTCAAATTTTTCATCTTTAATGAACGAAAAGATGGAAGAACCGCTACCGCTCATTATAGGTTTAAGTCCTAATTCTCTAAGTCTTTCTTTGATTTTAATGACTCTCTTTACACAAGGAGACTCGGAAAGTTCGAGGTCATTTTCCATGTTGTTTTCTACTTCTTCTAAGTTATCACTTATAAGAGGTGAAACTATTAAACGTTCTGCGGTTTCCACAGTAATATCTCTCTTTATTGGAGGTAAGGATTCATATACATCTTTTGTTAGGCAGGAGAATCCGGGATATACGAGAAGAATCCTGAAATGACCTCTGTTGTAATGCTTGAGCTTTTCTCCTCTTCCGTAAGCTATAGCAAGTCCACCTTTTAGGAAAAACGGAACATCGCTGCCCAGTTCTGAAGCTATCTCATAAAGTTCCTCATCACTTAAAGGTTTTCCATAGATGAGGTTCAATCCTTTCAACGTTGTTGCTGCGTTGGAGCTGCCTCCACCAAGCCCTGCTCCTACAGGAATTTTCTTTTCGAGTTTAATCTTTACTTTTGGCTTTATCCCTGTTTTTTCCTGAAAAAGTTTGCAGGCTTTGATTATTAGGTTGCTCTTATCCAGTGGCAGGGTTTCGTTTCCTTTGATTGAGAGCTCCAGCCTATTTGATGGAAGAAAAGAAATAATGTCCATCAGGTTAATTGTGTGCATGACGGTTACAATTTCGTGGTAACCGTCGGGTCTTTTCCCTTTTATCCAGAGTGATAAATTAACCTTTGCAGGTGAAGGTAGTATCAGTTTCATAGTTCTGAAATTATATCAGGAGCTTTTGAATGAAAAATGTTGTTTTTTTCCTTCACAGGGTCTATCCTGACGGTATAGGGAAAAGAGACGATATAAACGTTTCAAACTTTGAAAGAGCATTGAGACTTATCAAGAACCGATTTAAGATTGTTCCCCTTGGAGCTCTCTTTGAAGAGAAGAGCCGTAAGCCCCGGGCGGCGATAACTTTTGACGACGGTTACGTAGACAACTTTGTATACGCTTATCCGATTTTAAAGAGAATGGGAATTCCAGCTCACCTTTTCATAACGGCAAACAGGATTCTGGAGTCTGGAACCAGAAAAAATCTGTTTGACTACTGGGATGGAAAGGTATCTGAGAAAGAACTCTATAAACCAGTCTCTATGTATTACGGACATGAAGAATTTATAAGAAAGGAATATTCGGAAGAGTTTTTGTCCTGGGAAGAACTTGATCAAATGAAAGATGTTTTCACTTTTGGAGCTCACGGCGGAAACCATTTTGCCTTTCCTTGCAAAGAAGAAATTGTTGATTTCTTTGATGGCTCAAACTTTCACTGGACTATGCTTTTATATAGTGATGAGCCTTTTGTTGGTCTCCCAAGGTTTCCAACGAGAAGTGAGTTGGACATAAGGAGGTTCTATCCATCAAAAGAGCTCTTAGAGTTCTGTTCCGAGTTTCCAAAAAAGGATAACTGGAAAGAGAAGTTGAAACAAGAAATCGATCGGTGTTTCAAAACCCTTGGGAGATTTGAAACAGAAGAAGAGGCAAGAAAAAGGATTGAGGAGGAATTGAGGGAGTCTAAAAGGAAAATAGAAGAGAATCTTGGTATAGCAGTTGATAACTTTTCCTGGCCTTTCGGTCACTATTCTGATTTCAGCAAAAAGATAGCTTCAAACTTTTACAGATACATCTTTACAATTAAAAAAGGATTCATCGGAAAAGAATCTGACTATGCCGAACTTCCGAGGGTTTCTCTCGGGAAAGATCTGTTTACCGTTCTGGGTAGGATTTTAACCTTCTCCACGAGGTTAGGGTTTACGATTTACAGAAAATTTAAGAAGGGGAAGATGCTTTGAGCTTGTCTGTAGCAATTTTGACTTTTAACTCGGAAAGGTGCATAGAGCAGGTTCTTGAAAGTGTAAGAGATGTAGCAGATGAGATTGTTGTTCTTGATTCTGGTTCTACGGATAGGACACTAAATATAGTTAAGTCCTTTGGAGCAAAGGTCTATTTCAGAGAATTTGATAACTTTGTTAACCAGAAAAACTATCTCCTTTCTCTTTGTAGAGAAAAGTGGGTGTTGTTCATTGACGATGATGAGGTTTTAAGCGATGAGCTAAAAGCAGAAATTAAGAAGGTAAAAAAAGAGGAAAAATTTGACGGTTACTACGTTAACGTTCTGACAAACTACCTTGGAAGATGGATAAAACACGCATGGTATCCAGACTGGCATTTGAGACTCGCAAGAAGAGAGAAGTGCAGGTGGGTTGGAGATTCTGTTCATGAAGCTCTAAAGGTTGAAGGAGAGGTTGGGTACTTGAAAGGAGACCTGCTTCATTACTCCTATCCTTCAGTTTCTTATCATTTGAAAAAGATCGATCTCTATACAACACTGTATGCTGAAGGAGCTTATAAGAGAGGAAAGAGGTTTTCCTATAAAAAGCTTTTTCTTTCTCCTCTGGGAGCTTTTATTAGGCGCTACATATTGAAAAAAGGTTTTTTGGACGGATTTGAAGGATTTGTTCTCAGTGTTATGGCTTCTTACTACACCTTTCTAAAGTATTTGAAACTCTGGGAAAAGGAGAAGAATGAGAAAGCTCTTCGTTCTTGATGAAAGGTGGGATAGTGCCCTTACAGATCTTGGAATTAAAATGGCAACTGTTTCAGAAGGAGAGGTTGCCTGTGCAGTTCTGAAAGGAGCTCCTGCCGAAAAAAAGGTGAAAAAGGCAGGATTGAAGTGCTTTTATATAGAGGATCCCAGAAAAGGATTGCCGTTTAAACCGTTTCTTTCTCTGAAGGGAGTAATAGAAGAGTTCAGACCGGATATTGTTGTTACTATAAGAGGAGATGAGCTTTTCTTTTCTTCTCTTCTCAAAAAGAAGTTTGGTTTTAAGCTCTACAGGATTCATGGTGAAGCCAAGGGGATCAGAAATACGATTTTAAATAGGTACATACATAAAAGTTATGTCGATGGAGTTGTTCTCTCTTCAAGATGGCTTGTAAACGACGTTATTTTGGAACTCCCAAAGGTTTTTGTACGAGGAGCTGTTGATACAGAGAAATTCAAATTTTCTGACGAAGGAAGGAGAAGAGTTAGAGAAGAGCTTGGCATAGGTGACTCTATTCTCCTTGGTATTGTTGGAAGGCTTGATCCTGTGAAAGGACACGATCTTTTCATCAGGGTGCTTTCTATTCTTGTCAAGAAAGGTTTGAATATAAAAGGGTTAATAGTTGGTGAAGAGAAAAACGTTAAGCTTTCTGATTTAAGAGCACTTGCCAGAAATCTTGGCGTTGACAGGAATATAATTTTTATCACCGAAAGGAGAGAAGATATCGTTGATTTGATGTCTGCTGTTGATGTGGGTATTGTTCCGTCAAAAGGTTCTGAAATGATTGCAAGGACTCTCCTTGAATTCATGGCGTGTGGCAGACCTGTTGTTACCACAGGGGTTGGAGTTCTTCCCGAAATAGTGAAGGAGAACTTCGGAAGAGTTGTTAAAGTCGAAGAAGGGGCTCTATGTAGAGGCATAGAAGCTATTTTGAATCGAAATTTAAGGGAGCTCGGGAAAGCTGCCCGGGAGGAAGCAGTTGAGAACTACTCTCTTTTTAGGCTTGCTGATGTTGTTAACTCTTTTCTCACTTAGTGGTTGCAAAATTGCCCGTAGGGATTACACGATTCAGTATCCTGCTGCTCTTCTTGCAGAACACCCGAAAGAGTACTGGGGTAGTTACGTTAAAGTTGTTGGTGTTTTAAAGCGTTATCGTCCACAGGATCAGTTCCCGCCTTACTCTGCAGAGGATCCGGTTGTATGTGACAGCTCGGGCTGTATCTATGTTCACGATGATACAGAGGATCTGTCAAAATACATAGGCAAGAAGGTCAAAATAATCGGTTATGTGGAAGTTACGGAGTTTAACTTTCCTTATATAGATGTTCTCAAGATTGAGGAGATAGAGGAATGATTCTGAAAATTGTTGTTATTGTTCTTGCAATTGTAGCAGGGCTGCTGCTTCTTCTTATGGCGATTGGTTCAACCATCAAGGCGGGGAAGAAGTAATTGTTTGTAGAAGTAGTTCTTGATCTTCCACTTGACAGGACTTTTTACTACAGAGTTCCTGAGGTGCTTTCAAACCCTCCAGAGGTAGGAAAAAGGGTTATTGTTCCCTTTGGAAACAACGATTTTCTAAGGACAGGGATTATTCTATCCATCAGGGACTCTGTTGATTTCTCTCCCGATAGAGTGAAGGAAATCTTTGATGTTCCTGATGAGTTCCCTCTTTTTACAGAAGAGACCCTTAAACTTGCTAAGTGGATTTCTGAATACTACTGTTCTTTTCTGGGGGAGACGCTTTTTTCTTTTTTGCCTTCTGGGTTTGTAGTATCGGAATCTTTTTTGGTGAAGCTTACAAATAATGAACTCTCTGTAAAACTTTCAGACTCTGAGAAAAAACTGGTTGAAGCTCTTAAGGTATCAACTGGTCGCCTCAAGGTTTCATCTCTAAGAAGGAAAGTAAAACTTTCCAATTTCTATCAGGTTTTGAGAAGTCTTATCTCAAAGGGTGTGGTTCGGAGAGAGGAGTTTATTAAAAGGGACACCATTCCCAGAGAGGAGTTCGTTGTTCTAAGACAAGTCGAAGAAGTAAGAGGGAAAAAGAGCAAAGAACTGATTGAATATCTGAAGTTGTGCAAAAGGGCGAGTTTAAATGAGCTCCGGAAACTTGGTTTTACAAGGCAGATCGTAAAAAGGCTTGTTGAAAAGGGGATTCTGGAAATCTTTGAGGAAAAGGTCACCATTGAGAACAGGCCACAGGAACTTGTGGAAGAAAAGGAGATTCAACTGACTCCTTCTCAACAGAGGGCTTTTAGCAGGATCGTTGGAGCTGAATCTGGAAAGTTCCTTCTTTACGGTGTGACCGGTTCTGGAAAGATGGAGATTTACCTTAAAACAGCTTATGAAATTGTGAAGAGGGGGAAGTCTGTCCTGATTCTGGTTCCGGAGCTTCTTCTGACTCCAGAGCTCCGTGCAAGAGTAGAAAGCTACTTCGGTTCAAACATAGGTATCTACCATGGGAAGTTGACGCCAAAGGAAAGAGTTTCAACGTGGTTGAAGGCTATTAGAGGTGAGACGAAGGTTTTCATAGGAACAAGGGGAGCAGTAATGCTTCCCATAAAAGCTCTCGGTTTAGTAGTTGTGGACGAGGAACAAGATGCTTCCTACAAAGAGCAACAAAAACCTTATTATCATGCCAGGGAAGTTGCCATAAAAAGAGCGGAAATTGGAGGCTTTCCTGTTGTTCTTGTTTCTGCCACTCCATCCATAGAGACCTACTACAGGGCTGAGAAAGGCGAGATAGAGAAGTTAGAGCTCAAAGAGAGGGTCTCTACAGTTCCTCTGCCTTACATAAAAGTGGTTGACCTTCAGAAAACCAAACGGGTTTCAATCTTCACAGAGGAACTCCTGAAAGCGCTGGAAAACACAGTTAGGAAGGGTGAACAGGTGCTCCTCTTTATAAATCGGAGGGGCTTTTTTGCCACCTCTTTTTGTCCAAACTGCGGCTTTATAGCAGAGTGTGAAGATTGTGCAGTTCCGCTTGTCTACCATAAGCAGGAGAGGAAACTCATCTGTCACATCTGTGGAAAGAGATACAGACCCATTTACAGATGTCCAAAGTGTAGAACGAGATTGGAGTTCAAAGGCTATGGAACAGAGAGAGTAGAGGAAGAGCTTCGAATTCTCTATCCCGATTTCAGAATAGTGAGACTTGATCAGGATACCATAAAGGATCCCACTACTGGAGCCAGAATCATAAAGGAGATAAAAGAGGGGAAGTACGACGTAATAGTTGGAACTCAAATTGCCAGCAAGAGCCACAATTTCCCGAAACTCACTCTTGTTGGAGTCTTAATGGCAGATCTTTTAGGAGGAGCTCCCGATTACATGACTTCCGAAAGGGTATTTCAAACGATTGTTCACACCACAGGGAGAGCGGGAAGGTTCAAGCCAGGAGCTGCCATTGTTCAGGCATTCAATCCAGAACTTCCTGCCATAAAGTGGGCTGTTGAATACAGGTTTGATGAATTTTACAGAGAAGAGTTAACGACGAGGGAGCTTCTGAACTATCCACCTTTCACAAAGGGAGTTCTTGTAGAATTTCAGATAGAGAAGATGACAGGTTTTAAAAAAGTGGAAGAGCACTTTAATAAACTCAAAGAAGTCCTTATACCTTACTTCTCGGTGCCGGATCTCACTCCTGCACCTGTTCCAAAGATTTCTGGAAGGTACAGGTTTATATCTTTTCTTCGAGCTCCTGACCAGAAAAAACTTATTTCAGGACTTGAGGTCATAAAGAAAGAGTTTCCCCGTCGGTTTAAAGGAATCAGGTATAAAATAGACGTAGAACCAATTAGAATTATCTAATGAGGAGGAGGCAGTTATGAAAAAGTACTTTGTTTTTCCCTTTGTCTTTCTCTTAATGGCAGGATGTGCGGTGAATTCAGCTTCTCAAGAAGGATCTGTTACAACTGAAGTTCAACAGATAAAAACGAAAATGTTCGACGATATACCTGTCTATCCAGGGTTTAAGCTAATTCCTGAGAAGAGTTTTGTGTATGAATCCGGAAATGTAAAAGTGGGAAGGCTTATTTTCAGAGGAAAATCATCTATAAATGATTTGGTAAATTACTACAAAAACACCCTGCCGGAACAGGGATGGGAGCCCATTTCAATAAGCATTTATGGAAAGGATGCTAACTTAACCTATGTAACTTCAGATAGAGTTCTTCAGGTTCGGATGACACAGGGCTTTTCCGAAACTACTCTAATTATCCAGATTGGACCAAGAGGAGAGTTGACATCTGAACTTAAATAGCTATATTAAGTCACCGCATTGACAGAAGAATAAGGGTGCGGGCGTAGCTCAGTTGGTAGAGCACAACCTTGCCAAGGTTGGGGTCGCGGGTTCAAGTCCCGTCGCCCGCTCCACTTGACATTATCCTGAAGATGTCTATATTACAGCATCCCAAAGTTGAATAAGGCTCTCGGCCAACCCTGAAAGGGGTTGACAGGGGCTTCTAAAGTCCTAAATTTAAGCGATGCGCTTTAAAAAAGCTGAATAGGGTCGCCCGAAAAGGGTTGACAGATAGAAGATGAGTTCCTAAATTACTGCTTCGCACTTTGAGGGTTGTTTGAAACTCTGAGCCCCTCAAGGGCGGAAGATCCCCGGTGAGGGGTTGACAGCTCGAGGGAGCGAGCATAAATTTAAATCTTGCGCCTCGAAAGAAGGTGGTCTTTGACAGGAGAATAAGGGGCGTGCACCTGCGGGAAGCGAGACAAGCCCTTAGGGGCTTTTGATTGAGGTGTTCCGCAGGTTTTTGATGAGCCTTGCGAACTGAGTCAGAGATAGCTTTTCGGATATTTTTGCTGGAGAGTTTGATCCTGGCTCAGCGCGAACGCTGTCGGCGTGCCTAACACATGCAAGTCGTGGGGCAGCAGGCGGGTTCCTTTTGGAACCCGTGCTGGCGACCGGCGAACGGGTGAGTAACGCGTGAGCAACCTACCCCGAGGAGGGGGATAACCCGGGGAAACTCGGGCTAATACCCCATAAGCGCACGGCCCGCATGGGTTGTGTGAAAAGGGTGGCCTCTGCATTGCAAGCTGCCGCCTCGGGATGGGCTCGCGTCCCATCAGGTAGTTGGTGAGGTAACGGCTCACCAAGCCTACGACGGGTAGCCGGCCTGAGAGGGTGGTCGGCCACACCGGGACTGAGACACGGCCCGGACTCCTACGGGAGGCAGCAGTGGGGAATCTTGGGCAATGGGCGCAAGCCTGACCCAGCGACGCCGAGTGGAGGAAGAAGCCCTTCGGGGTGTAAACTCCTGTCGCCGGGGACGATGCGGGTGTGGGTTAATAGCCTACACTCGTGACGGTACCCGGAGAGGAAGGGACGGCTAACTACGTGCCAGCAGCCGCGGTAATACGTAGGTCCCGAGCGTTGCGCGAAATTACTGGGCGTAAAGAGCGCGTAGGCGGGCCAGTAAGTCAGAGGTGAAAGCCCCCGGCTCAACCGGGGAATTGCCTCTGATACTGCTGGTCTAGGGTCCGGAAGAGGCTGGCGGAATTCCCGGTGTAGCGGTGAAATGCGTAGATATCGGGAGGAACACCGGTGGCGAAGGCGGCCAGCCAGGACGGTACCGACGCTGAGGCGCGAAAGCGTGGGGAGCGAACCGGATTAGATACCCGGGTAGTCCACGCTGTAAACGATGGGTGCTGGGCGTTGTGCCCGAATGGGTGCAGTGCCGAAGCTAACGCGTTAAGCACCCCGCCTGGGGAGTACGGCCGCAAGGCTGAAACTCAAAGGAATAGACGGGGGCCCGCACAAGCGGTGGAGCATGTGGTTTAATTCAATGCTACGCGAAGAACCTTACCAGGGCTTGACATGCAGGGAAAAGCGGCCGAAAGGTCGTGTGGGTACCCTTCGGGGTACCCGCCCTGCACAGGTGGTACATGGCCGTCGTCAGCTCGTGCCGTGAGGTGTTGGGTTAAGTCCCGCAACGAGCGCAACCCCTGTCCCTAGTTGCCAGCGGGTAAAGCCGGGCACACTAGGGAGACTGCCGGCGATAAGCCGGAGGAAGGAGGGGATGACGTCAGGTCAGTATGCCCCTTACGCCCTGGGCTACACACGTGCTACAATGGCCGGGACAGAGGGAAGCGAAGCCGCGAGGTGGAGCAAAACCCAGAAACCCGGTCTCAGTTCGGATTGCAGGCTGCAACTCGCCTGCATGAAGCTGGAATCGCTAGTAACGGCCGGTCAGCTACACGGCCGTGAATACGTTCCCGGGCCTTGTACTCACCGCCCGTCACACCCCGAAAGCTGGCTCTACCAGAAGTCCCCGGGCTAACCCCCGGAAGGGGGAGGCAGGGGCCGAAGGTAGGGTTGGTGATTGGGGTGAAGTCGTAACAAGGTAGCCGTAGGAGAACCTGCGGCTGGATCACCTCCTTTTATGGAGAGGGGTGGGCAGGTTCCTGCCCCTGAGGAAGAATACGCAGGTGCACGTCCCTTATCCTCTTGTCAAGGACAGGGACGGTCTTTGACAGCAGAATAGGGGAACCAGTACTGAGGTAGATAGATAGGCCGAGGTGCTAAGGGCACACGGTGGATGCCTTGGCGCCAGCAGGCGAAGAAGGGCGTGGTAAGCTGCGAAAAGCCCCGGCGAGGCGCAAACAGCTGAAGACCCGGGGATGCCCGAATGGGGAAACCCGGCAGGCAGAAAGCCTGTCATCCCGCGTTTTGCGGGAGGCGAGACCCCCCGAACTGAAACATCTCAGTAGGGGGAGGAAAGGAAATCAACCGAGACTCCCTGAGTAGCGGCGAGCGAAAGGGGACCAGCCCAAACCGGATGGGTGTTAAAGCCCGCAGGCGTTGCCCATCCGGGGTAGCGGGACGTACCTGGAGGAGGCTGCGGACTCCTCGGGGAGTTACAAAAGGCTTGGGTAGCCGAATGGTCCTGGAAAGGCCAGCCATAGAGGGTGAAAGCCCCGTAGGCGAAACTCAAGCCTCTCCCTGGGGTACGATCCCAAGTACCGCGGGACACGAGGAATCCTGCGGGAATCAGGGGGGACCACCCTCCAAGGCTAAGTACTCGCTGGCGACCGATAGCGCATAGTACCGTGAGGGAAAGGTGAAAAGAACCCCGGGTAGGGGAGTGAAATAGAACCTGAAACCGTGTGCCTACAAGCGGTCGGAGGGGATCTTTGATCCCTGACGGCGTACCTTTTGCGTAATGGGCCAGGGAGTTACTCTCAGCGGCGAGGCTAAGCCGAGAGGCGGAGCCGTAGGGAAACCGAGTCCGAATAGGGCGCATAGTCGCTGGGAGTAGACCCGAAACCGTACGATCTACCCATGGCCAGGGTGAAGTCCGGGTAACACCGGATGGAGGCCCGAACCCACCAGTGCTGAAAAACTGGGGGATGAGCTGTGGATAGGAGTGAAAAGCTAATCGAGTACGGAGATAGCTGGTTCTCCCCGAAATAGCTTTAAGGCTAGCCTCACGGAAGAGTCTGCTGGAGGTAGAGCTACTGGTGGGGCTAGGGCCCCGAAAGGGGTACCGACCCCCGCCAAACTCCGAATGCCGGCAGATGCTCCGTGGGAGTCAGACCGTGGGGGATAAGCTCCATGGTCGAGAGGGAAAGAGCCCAGACCGCCAGCTAAGGTCCCCAAGTGGTGGCTAAGTGGTAAAGGAAGTGTGCCCGCTAAGACAGCCAGGAGGTTGGCTTAGAGGCAGCCATCCTTTAAAGAGTGCGTAACAGCTCACTGGTCGAGCGGGCATGCGCCGAAAATGTAGCGGGGCTCAAGCCACCCACCGAAGCTGCGGGTTCACCACGATAGTGGTGAGCGGTAGGGGAGCGTTCCCTGTGGGCTGAAGGTAAGCCGTAAGGCTTGCTGGACTGCAGGGAAGTGAAAATCCTGGCATGAGTAGGCGATAAGGAAGGTGAGAAGCCTTCCCGCCGAAAGCCCAAGGTTTCCAGGGGAAGGCAAGTCCGCCCTGGGTTAGCCGGCCCCTAAGGCGAGGCCGAAAGGCGTAGCCGATGGGAAGCGGGTTAATATTCCCGCGCCACTCCGGTGGAGCGATGGGGGTGACGCAGGAGGATAGCCCGACCCGGGCGATGGTTGTCCCGGGCCAAGGTAGTAGGGGGAGGGTCTAGGCAAATCCGGACCCTCGCTAACCCCGAGAACTGATGGGGAGCCCTTTATAGGGCGAAGCGGGTGAATCCACACTGCCGAGAAAGAACCCCTAAGCTGTGAAGCCGGAGTGACCGTACCGCAAACCGACACAGGTGGGCGGGTGTAAAAGCACCAAGGCGTTCGGGGGAACCCTCCGTAAGGAACTCGGCAAAATGACCCCGTAACTGCGGGAGAAGGGGTGCCCTGGAAGGTGTAGGGTCTTGCACCCGAAGCTTTCTGGGGCCGCAGAGAATAGGCGGTGGCGACTGTTTACCAAAAACACAGGTCTCCGCAAACTCGTAAGAGGATGTATGGGGACTGCAACCTGCCCAGTGCCGGAAGGTTAAGGGGAGGGGTGCAAGCCCCGAACCGAAGCCCCGGTAAACGGCGGCCGTAACTATAACGATCCTAAGGTAGCGAAATTCCTTGTCGGGTAAGTTCCGACCTGCATGAATGGTCCAACGACTGCCGCACTGTCTCGCGGAGGGTCCCGGCGAAATTGTAGTCTGGGTGAAGATGCCCAGTACCCGTGGCAGGACGGAAAGACCCCGTGAAGCTTTACTGCAGCCTGGCATTGTGTCTTGGCGGTGGCTGCGCAGGATAGGTGGGAGCCTGGGAAGTCCCCGCTCCGGCGGGGATGGAGGCGCCGGTGAGATACCACCCTGTCACCGCTGAGGCACTAACCTAGGGCACTGGATCGTGCTCGGGGACAGTGTCAGGTGGGCAGTTTGACTGGGGCGGTCGCCTCCTAAAAGGTAACGGAGGCGCCCAAAGGTCCCCTCAGCGCGGTCGGCAATCGCGCGTAGAGTGCAAGGGCATAAGGGGGCTTGACTGCGAGACCGACAGGTCGAGCAGGTGCGAAAGCAGGGCCTAGTGACCCGGCGGTTCTGAGTGGAAGGGCCGTCGATCAACGGATAAAAGCTACTCCGGGGATAACAGGCTGATCGGTCCCGAGAGCTCACATCGACGGACCGGTTTGGCACCTCGATGTCGGCTCGTCGCATCCTGGGGCTGAAGCAGGTCCCAAGGGTTGGGCTGTTCGCCCATTAAAGCGGCACGCGAGCTGGGTTCAGAACGTCGTGAGACAGTTCGGTCCCTATCCGCCACGGGCGCAGGAGGCTTGAGGGGAGCTGCTCCTAGTACGAGAGGACCGGAGTGGGGACACCTCTGGTGTACCAGCTGTTCCGCCAGGAGCATCGCTGGGTAGCCATGTGTCCACGGGATAACCGCTGAAGGCATCTAAGCGGGAAGCCCACCCCAAGATTAGGCCTCCCTTCCCCTCGTGGGAGTAAGGCCCCTGGGAGACTACCAGGTAGATAGGCCGCAGGTGGAAGCCCGGTAACGGGTGGAGCTGAGCGGTACTAATCGGCCGAGAGCCTCGGCCTTCCATCTACTTCAGATACTGGTTCCCCTATCCTGCTGTTAAAGAGTTCGTTCCTGCTTAAAAGCGGGGAAATTAAGAATAAGGAATTTGTAAACAGAAAGCCTGGTGCCCATAGCGGCGGGGAAACACCCGATCCCATTCCGAACTCGGAAGTTAAGCCCGCCAGCGCCGATGATACTGCCCTGGAGACGGGGTGGGAAAGTAGGGCGGTGCCAGGCTTTTTTTATTTTATAATCAATTTACTTATTGGGTTTGCTATCATTAAGATATGAAAATTAGAGTTTTAAGTCCCTTTATTCTTTTTCTATTTATTCTGTCCTTTTATAAACCTACCATAGCCAGTAATATAAAGCTTTATCTACCAACGACTTATCCTGGTTCTATTGGCTACTTCCTTCTTCCAAATTACTCAAAAAATATAAAAATTATTGTAGGGGTGAATGGGAAAAAGTATGAATTTCCTGTTGTCTTTAAAAAAGCATACTTTGCAATTCCTTATGGTGCAAAGGGGACTGTAGCTGTTTCTCTTAAAGAAGGAGAGAAAAACTTATTTTTAAAGCTTATTCCTGTTAAAGAAAAAAAATACAGGATATCTCGAATATGGGTCAAGGAAAGAAAATTGACGAAGAAGCTGATAGATAGGATAAAAAAAGAAAGTAGTCTTTTAAGAGAGACCCTGAGGACAGTAACTTCTAAAAAGTTTAGGGAAAATAGATTTTATTCACCTCTTAAAAAACTAACCATTACAACACCTTTTGGAGCAAAGAGAATTATTAACGGAAAAAAACGTTCAATTCATTGGGGAATTGATTTAAAAGCGCCATTAGGAACACCTGTTTTTGCAAGTCTTTCTGGAAGAGTTGTTCTTGCTCGGAATTTCTACTATACAGGGAATACCATAGTTATAGACCATGGACTTGGTATCTATACCCTTTATGCTCACCTGTCTAAGGTTCTTGTTAAAGAAGGTCAGATTGTGAAAGCAGGACAGAGAATAGGCAAGGTCGGTTCTTCAGGTAGATCAACGGGGCCTCACCTTCATTTTGGAATCTATGTTAATGGAATTAAGGTTGATCCGATTTTGGCCTTCAACTTACGTTCGTTATAAAACAGTATTTTGAGCATTTTAAATCTATAAGTCTATGGATGAAATTTCTCCATTATTTCTATGACTTCTTCATCTGTTGTCTGTGGGAAACTCTGGTAGAATTGTCCAACTGCGTTGAAAAATTCAGGTGCGTAGAGAACGATCAAATCATCAACTAACTGTTGAAACTCCGATACTTTATCTGCTGGCATAACTGGTACTGCAAGAATAATTCTTCCAGGATTTTCTTTCCTCAGAGACATTATTGCAGCTTTTACAGTGAGCCCTGTTGCTATACCATCATCAACCAGAATAACATCTTTTCCTTCGAGATTTATCCTTGACTTTCCTCCGAGATATTTTTCTTTCCTTCTTTTAATTTCTTCAATTTCCTCCAGAGCTTTTCTTTCAATATAGTCTTTTGAAATTCCCATTCTGTAGGCAACGTCATCTGTGATTGATGGGTTCATCAGAATGTAACCGTCTTCTATTACTGCAGCTATGGCAAACTCTTCGTTGAAAGGTGCTCCAATCTTCCTTGGAATAACAAGCTCTATTGGTGCATTTAAGGTCTCGGCTATAGGTTCAGCGATTGCCACACCACCCCTTGGAATTGCAACTACAACAGGTTCTTTTAGAGTATCGTTGTACTTTCTCAGGATTGCCTGAGCCAGCAGTTCGCCAGCTTCTCTTCTGTCTCTGAATACCATAGTTTCCTCTCAAATCAATTTAAAATTCAATTTAATCTTCAATCAGTGAATAGAGTAGTTTTATCTCTTCAGCCCATATTGAGGGGTCTATAGTTTCAAGGATTAAAGGGATGTTGTTTAGTCTTTTGTCGTTCATGATAAATCTGAATGCATCAAGTCCAATGTTTCCTTTTCCAATAGAGTGGTGCCTATCAACTCTGCTTCCGAGCTGTGACTTTGCATCGTTCAGGTGCATCCCTTTTAGATACTTGAATCCTACGACTTCATCAAACTCTTTCATTGTCTTTTCATAGGATTTTTCGGTTCTTATGTCATATCCTGCAGCGAACATGTGACAGGTATCGAGACAGACTCCTATTCTCGATTTGTCTTTTACCATGTCAATTATCTCTGCAAGATGTTCAAATCTGTAGCCGACATTGGATCCCTGACCAGCGGTGTTTTCAAGAACGAGAATTACATCTTTTGTCCTTTCTAAAATTTCGTTTATAGAATCGGCAATTATCTTCAAGCATTCCTTTTCGGAGACCTTTCTGAGATGGCTTCCTGGGTGGAAATTGAGGTATTTCAATCCCAGTTGGTAGCATCTATTTACTTCATCAACGAAGGCTTCTATTGATTTTCTTCTCTTTTCTTCTTCTGGATTACCCAGATTGATCAGATAACTGTCATGGGGAAGAATATGTTCTGGAGAGATTCCTACTTTTTTCAGATTTTCCTTGAATTTAGTTATTGCCTCTTCAGTAAGAGGTTTGGCACTCCACTGTCTCTGGTTCTTTGTAAAGAGTGCAAAAGCTTTAGCTCCTATTTCTTCTGCATTGAGTGGTGCGTTAAACACTCCACCTGAAATGCTGACATGAGCTCCGATAAACTTCATCGCCTCTCCTTTGCCATTTTAAACTTTATGTTTAGTTTTTATCATTACAAGAAATTTAGTTCCTGCATGGAGGAAAGATGGAGTCCGAATTCATCCAAGTTTTTACCACAACCGACAAAAAAGAAGAAGCCGAAAAGATTACAAAAGTTTTGATTGAAAAGAGGCTTGCTGTGTGTGTTCAGATTGTAGGACCTATTGAGAGCACTTATTGGTGGAATGGAAATATTGAAACTGCAAAGGAATGGTTGATTTTAATTAAGAGTGAAAAGCGGCTGTATAAGGAAATTGAAAGGGTAATAAAGGAGAATCATTCCTATCAGGTTCCAGAAATATTAGCAGTTCCGGTTACAGCTGGAAATCCAGACTATTTAAGGTGGCTGAAAAACGAACTAAGATAATTTTTAAACTTGCGTTATAAGCGGAGATCTCTTTGAACTTTGAATTACTGTTTCTTTTGTTTGTTTCTGGGCTCTTTTCAGGTTTTCTTGCAGGGCTTTTGGGTATTGGTGGTGGAATAATCCTTGTTCCTATGTTTTGGTTTCTGTTTTCTTATTTAAAAGTTCCAGGAGAGCTTACGTTAAAGCTTTCAATTGGTACGAGTCTTGCGGTAATTACAGTAATAACACTTTTCACTTCAGGATTTCATATTTTCAAGGGAAAGCTGAAAAAGGAAGAGTTGTTAAAAATAATAATCTGGATTGTTCCAGGGATAGCTCTGGGGGTTTTTTCTTCCCATTTGCTTCCAGCACACATTTTAAAAAAGTTATTTGGGGTTGTTCTTCTTGCGGTAGGAATTAGAACTCTAAAAGGAGTAGGAAGTGTAAGAGTAAAGTTTAGCGAAAAAGTCTTGACTCCGGTGGCTGTTACTCTCTCAGCTTTTTTGAGTTCTCTTTTAGGAATTGGTGGGGGAATTATTATTAACTCGCTTCTCTTCTCTCTTTCGAAAATCAAAGCAGACAAAGTAGTGGCACTGGCATCTGTTGTTTCTTTTTTCAATGCCACGTTGGGTTCTTTAATGTATATGGTATTTCCTTCGGTGGAAGTTCTTCACTGGCAGGTAGGGTATGTTTATTTTCCTGCGGTGATTCTTGTTTCCCTTGGATCTATACCTGGAAGTAGAATTGGGTTGTCACTGCTTCACAAAATAAGTCATCAACTTTTAAAGAAGCTCTTTGCTATTTTGCTCATAGTTGTTGCCATCAAGATTCTTTTTATTTGAGAAGCCTTTTATTTTTCTGAAACTTTTACTATATTTCCCCACTGAAAACTCACCGGGTCAGACTCCAGAGGGGGTGCCTTTTGTAGGTTCCTCTGGAGGAGGAAGATCCGGGAGGCAAAACCAATTTATAAGGAGGAGCTATGTCTGAGGAAATCAGAGAGACTCAGGAACAGCAGGTAGAAGAAACTCAGGTACAGGAGGCTCAGCAGGAAACGTTTAAACCAAGGCCTCCAGGACAAAGAGTTACAATGAAAGAGCTTCTTGAAGCTGGGGTTCACTTCGGTCATCAGAAGGAAAGATGGAACCCCAAAATGAAGAAATTCATCTTTACTGAGCGTAACGGCATTCACATCATCGACCTTCAGCAGACTCTTAAGTACTTTGAGCAGGCTTACGACTATGTTGCAGACCTTGTTGCAAACGGTGGAACAATTCTCTTTGTCTGTACAAAGAAGCAGGGACAGGACATTGTTAAAGAAGAAGCGCAAAAGTGTGGAATGTACTATGTTAACAAGAGATGGCTTGGTGGAACTCTTACAAACTTCCAGACAATCAGAAAGAGTATCTTTAAGCTGAAGATGCTCAAGAAAATGGAGGAAGAGGGCGTATTTGACAGACTTCCAAAGAAAGAAGCTATGAAGCTTAGAAGGAAGAAGGAAAAGCTTGAAACGTATATTGGTGGAATTGAAAACATGAACAGACTTCCAGATGCTCTCTTCATCGTTGATATCGTTAGAGAGGAGAATGCTGTAAGAGAAGCAAGGAAGGCAGGTGTTCCAATAGTTGCTCTTGTTGATACAAACGCTGATCCAGATCTTGTAGATATTCCAATTCCTGCAAACGATGACGCTATCAGGGCTATCAGGCTTCTTACTTCCAGAATTGCTGATGCTGTGCTCGAAGGAAAAATGAGAAGGGATGCGATAAAGCTTGCCGAAGGTGAGGAAGTTGAAGAAGTAGATTTTGTTCCTGAGGAAGAGTAATTTTTTTGCGGGCTTTTGCCCGCCAATTAAACTTTGAGGAGGTAAAAAATGGCTGAGATTACAACACAGATGATAAAAGAGCTCAGGGAAAAAACAGGAGCTGGAATAGTTGACTGTAAGAAAGCTTTACAAGAAGCTGAAGGTAATATGGAAAAAGCTATAGAGATCCTCAGAAAGAAAGGGGCTGCCAAGGCTGCCAAGAAGGCTGAAAGGGCAACAGCAGAAGGAATTGTCGTTTCTTATATTCATGCTGGTGGTAAGGTTGGAGCTCTTGTTGAGATTGATTGTGAGACAGACTTTGTTGCAAGAACTGAAGATTTTAAGACTCTTGGCCATGAGATTGCAATGCAGGTAGCTGCAATGGCTCCTGAGTACGTAAGCAGAGAAGAAGTTCCTGCTGAAGTTATTGAGAAGGAAAAGGAAATCCTCAAGCAGCAAGCTCTTTCTGAAGGAAAGCCTGAGCACATCGTTGAGAAGATTGTTGAAGGAAGACTCAACAAATTTTACTCTGAGAAATGTCTTCTTGACCAGCCATGGATTAAAGATGACAGCAAGACAATCGGTGATCTTGTAAGAGAGTACATTACAAAGCTTGGTGAGAACATTAAGGTTAGAAGGTTCTGCAGGTTTGAGGTTGGAAAGTAAATAAAGGGGAGCCTTGAGCTCCCTTTTTTTATGTATAATAGCTGAATCAAAATTGTAAAGGCTGGGAAATGGGGTTAAAGTACAAAAGAATTCTCTTAAAACTCAGTGGAGAGGCGCTCCAAGGTTCAAAATCCTACGGAATTGATCCTGAGTTCTTGCGGAGACTTGCTCAGGAAATTAAAAAAGTTGCCGATCTTGGCGTGGAAGTGGCCATCGTCATTGGTGGTGGAAATATCTTCAGGGGAGTCTCTGGAGCAACTCAGGGAATGGATAGAGCAACTGCCGATTACATGGGAATGCTTGCAACTGTTATGAATGCCCTTGCTCTACAGGATGCCCTTGAAAAAGAGGGACTTCAGACAAGAGTTCTTACAGCTATTGAAATGAGAGAAATTGCTGAACCCTACATAAGAAGAAGAGCTATCAGACATCTTGAAAAAGGAAGGGTTGTAATCTTTGGAGCGGGGACTGGAAACCCGTTTTTCACCACTGACACAGCAGCAGCACTGAGGGCTGCTGAGATAAACGCGGACGTTCTTTTGAAAGCCACAAAAGTTGATGGTATATATACTGCTGATCCTGAAAAGGATAAAAACGCTAAAAAGCTTGACAAACTTTCCTATAAAGAAGTAATTACAAATGGTATAAAGGTTATGGATTCTGCGGCTGTTAGCTTATGTATGGAGAATCGCATACCCATTGTTGTTTTTGATGTAAGAAAACCTGGAAATCTTGAGAGAGTTGTAAAAGGGGAAGCTATAGGATCTCTTGTTGAGGGAGAGCAGCTATGATACAGGAGCTACTGAAAGATGCAGATAAGAGAATGCAGAAGGCTGTAGAGGTTCTCAAAGGGGAATTTGCTGGACTTAGAACCGGTAGGGCTTCTACAGTTCTTGTAGAGGATATCAAGGTTGATTACTACGGAAGCATAATGACAATTAAGCAGATTGCTCAGATAGCAGTTCCTGAGCCGACGCAGATTACAATTCAACCGTGGGATGTTTCCGTAATTCCAAACGTAGAGAAGGCTATAAGAGAATCAGATCTTGGGGTTCAACCTCAGAGAGATGGAAACATCATCAGAATCAATCTTCCGCCTCTGACAGAAGAGAGGAGAAAAGAGCTTGTTAAAAAGGCTGGTAAAATGGCTGAACAGGCAAAGATTGCGGTGAGGAACATTCGTCATGAAATAATGAAAGAGTTGGATAAGCTGAAGAAAGAAGGTGGATACTCAGAGGACGACATTAAGAGGGCTAAGGACGAGCTCCAGAAAATCACAGATAAGCATACAAAGAAGATAGATGAACTCCTCCAGAAGAAGGAGGAGGAAATTCTCACAGTCTAAGGAGGTGAAAAATGGCTCACAAAATTGATCCAGAACTCTGCATCGGATGTGGAGCATGCGCTTCTGTATGTCCAACAAACGCAATCCATCCAACAGACGATGGAAAGTACGTAATTACTCCTGAAGATTGCATCGACTGTGGTGCATGTGTAGAAGTTTGCCCAACAGACGCTATTTCAGCAGAGTAACATCCGGGGGCTCCTGCCCCCTTTCTGGTTTTGTCCTCATTTTTTCTTTTTTTCTCCTCCCTTTCCAAAAAATGGTTGCAATATCAGAAATTTCTTAAAAAAAAGATAAAAACCTTGTAATCTTTCCAGAATCTCAATAAATTAATCTTTCAAAGATTAACTTGTTTGGAGGAAGTATGTCAGCAGAAGTAATCAAAAAGGCATCAGAGCTTGCACAGGCTATAGCGAGTTCTGAGGAACTTGCAAACCTTAGAGCAGCAGAGGCAAAGCTCCAGATGGATCCACAAGCTATGGAGTTGTTGCAGGAAGTTCAGAGACTCCAGCAGATGGCTCAAATGTCTGGAAGCCCTGAGGCTATGCAGCAGCTTGAAGAAGCCTTTAACAAGTTTGCAGAGAATGAAGTGGCAAAAGAGTATTTAGAGGCAAACCAGAGATTCAGTCAAATGCTTGAAACTGTTAACGCTCTCCTTCAGGAAGCCATCGAAGGACCAAAACAACACGGTCACGGTTGTGCTGGTTGTTCAGGTTGTGGAATGTAAACCAAGTGATTGGTGAACGGTGAGAGGTGAACAGCTTCACCTCTGGGAGTGTCCATAGAACTGTGTAAATTCTATCATGCCTCTAATCTCTCCTCGAAAATTATTGACAGCTGCCCGTAAATAATACCCCAATCCTTGATAACACTTCTGTTCCATTTTTTCTCAAGCTCCAGAGCAGCTAAATAAAGGCTCTTAAGAACAGACATATCACTCGGAAATACCCTCTTTCCATCTGTTACCTTCCTGAACTTACTATTAACACTTTCTATGATGTTCGTCGTGTACATAAGTTTCCTGAGTTCAAGCGGATACTTAAAGTAAGCCATAAGCTCTTCCCAGTTGGTTCTCCAGCTTTTTATTACGTGAGGATACTTGTTCCCCCATTTCTCTTCAAACTCGTCCATCCTAAGTTCCGCTTCCTCAAGTGTAGCTGCTCCATAAACTTTCTTGAGATCTGATGACAATTCTTTTTTGTCTTTCCACGATACATATCTTAATGAATTCCTTATCTGGTGAACTACACATTTTTGTATTTCTGCTTGAGGATATACTCCTTTTATGGCTTTCCCTATTCCTGACAGATTATCCACGCTAAATATCAAAACGTCTTTGACTCCTCTACTCTTTAGGTCATTTAGTACCTTGAACCAGAAGCTGGCACTTTCGCTCTCATTTATCCAAAAACCAAGGAGTTCTTTTCGTCCTTCTTTATTTACCCCTATGACCACGTAAACTGCTTTATCTATTACCTTGCCATCTTGTCGTACTTTGTAAAAGATGCAGTCTATGTAGAGGACAACGTAAATTCTTTCAAGTGGTCTTGACTGCCACTCTTCTATTCTCGGAGTTAGTCTGTCGGTAATCTTTGAAATCAAAGAAGGACTTATGTCCATTCCATACATGTCGGAGAGTAATTCCTGAATGTCTCTTACTGTCATTCCCTTTGAATATAGGGCTATTATCTTGTTCTCCAGGTCTTCAAGGACTGTCTGGCGTTTTTTGACTATTTTGGGTTCAAAATCTCCCTTTCTATCTCTTGGAGTTTCAATCTCTACTTCTCCAGCTGCGGTTTTAACAGTCTTGGAGATATAGCCGTTTCTGGAGTTGTTAGAATTAGTACGCTCATACTTTGAATAGCCAAGGAACTCTTCAAGCTCTGCTTCTAATGCTTCTTTTAATGTTTGTTGGATGAGCTTCCTAAGATCATCCTTAATGAGTTCTGGATCATATTTCTGTTTCATGTGTCCACCCTCCTTTAGGTTTAATTTTTACACACTTGGGTGGACACTCCCTCACCTCTCATTTTTGTTATAGATAAACCTACCACAGTAAGGACACTTTGACTGTCCAGCTTTTAGTTTTGAAAGGAGCTCCCTAAATTCAGCACTTGAATATGTGATTCCACATCCTTCACAGGCGCTAGTGCTGATATCCGAAAACACCAAACCGCTGAACTTCTCTTTTAACTGCTCAAACTTGTTTAGTTCTTCTTCTGGAACAGAGGATTTGATTTCTTCTATTTCCCTTAGAGTGTTCTCTATTTTCTTCTCATAGATGCTGGCTTCCTTTTCCAGTTCTTTTATTATCTCTTGAATTCTGTTTAAATCGGGTTCAAACTGGTTCTTAACCTTTGAATAGGCATTTTCTAAGGCTTCTATTTCCGTTTCCACTCCTGTTATCTGCTGTCTGGTCTTTATTATGTCATCCTCGTTCTTTGCTATAGCTCTGAGGATTTTTTTGAACTCTTCTCTGCTTCTTGCGCTCTCTTTCTGTTTCTTAAGCTCTTCAATTCTTTCTTGCTTATACTTAACGAAGTCCTTGAGCTCCTGAAACTCATTCTTCTTTTCTTCCAACTTGTTCTTTGCACATTCTATCTTTCTCTCTATTTTAGAGGCTTCCCTTTCAAGTTTCTCTTTTTCTGCTTCCAGCTCTTTCTTTTTTGTTTTAAGCCTTAAGAGCTCTATTTCTTTCTGTTGAAGTTTTAAAAGTTCTTCTCTCAGCATGTTTCCATTACCTCATAGGGGGATTTCTCTTTCAATATAGTTGACTTCAGTTTTTTAAACTCTTCTGTCAGGAGATGCTGTAGTTTCTCAAAGAAAAGTCTTTCAGTTCCAAAGTGTCCCATGTCAAAGACCGTAAGTCCAAGGTCAACAACTTTTATGGCGTCGTGGTATTTGACATCCCCAGTAATGTAGACGTCAACCTTACCAGCAACAAGGTCAATAAACGAGGCGCCACTACCCGAGCAAATTGCTACTCTGTTTACCAGGTTGTCGGGTTTGAAATTGATTCCTCTGTAAACATCTTCTGGAAGAAACGATTTGAGTTTTCTGAATAGCTCTTCTTGAGTAATAGGGGAATTTAACGTTCCGATAATCCCATAAGCTGGTTTTTCACTTATTGTTGATATACTTTCCACTCCAAGCTTTTCAGCTATTATGGCAGTAGGTCCAAGTGGAGATACATCAAGGTTTGTATGAAGAGCATAGACTGCTATACCACTTCTTGCCAGTTCCAAAAGGAGACTGGAAGGGTAAGAGAAATTAACCAGAGATTTAATTCCAGAAATCGTCAGGGGGTGGTGTGTAAGAATAAGATCAACTTTTAGTTCCTTTGCCTGAGCTATTACATCTTTTGAGACAGAAAGGGCAAAACCTACATGATTTATCTCCTGATCTTCCCATCCAATCTGAAGTCCGGAGTTATCCCAGCTATCCTGAAGTTCAGGTTGAATCAAATTTTCGAGGAAAGCGAGTATATCTCTTAGCTTAACCATTCTTGCCTCCAGAGAAGTGGTAGAATTCTACAAAATTTCGCCGGGAGAAAGTATGGCTTACAGAGATTTGAGAGAGTTCATTGAAAGGTTGAAGAAAGAGGGAGAGCTCAAAGAGATAGACTATCCCGTTAGTTCTTACTTAGAAATAACTGAGATTGCAGATAGAGTTGTAAAAGCTGGAGGTCCTGCTCTTCTATTTAAAAATGTTGATGGTGGAGATATTCCAGTCGCGATAAATCTCTTTGCCAGCTACAAAAGGATGGCAATGGCTTTAGAGGATGACCCTGACAGGATTGGAGAAAGGGCTGCAAAGCTTTTAAAACCTGAAAAACCTACAGGATTCATAGATAAACTGAAAAAACTTGTAGAGTTAAAGAAGATTGCAGATATCTTTCCAAAAGAGGTTGATAGAAGGAAGGCTCCTTGCAAAGAAGTGATAATGAAGGAGCCAGACCTATCTAAGTTTCCAATCCTTTTTTGTTGGCCTAAGGATGGTGGAAGGTTTATAACGCTCCCACTGGTATTTACAAAAGACCCCGAAACCGGTGAAAGAAACTGTGGAATGTATCGCCTTCACGTTTATGATAGAAAGACCACGGGAATGCACTGGCATTGGCATAAGGTTGGAGCGAAGCATTTCTGGAAGGCTAAAAAGATGGGAATAAAGAGGTTCCCTGTTGCTGTCGCGATTGGCTCGGATCCTGCAGTTATCTATTCTGCCACAGCTCCCCTTCCTGAAGATGTTGATGAGATGGTTTTTGCAGGTTTCTTAAGAGGAAAGCCGGTCGAGATGGTGAAGTGCGAAACTGTTGATCTGGAAGTTCCAGCAAACGCTGAAATAGTTCTTGAAGGCTATGTTGACACAGAGGAATTTAGATTTGAAGGACCCTTTGGAGATCATACAGGATACTATTCACTTCCAGACTTTTATCCCGTTTTCCACATAACCTGTATTACCCACAGAAGAAATCCCATCTACCCGGCAACAATTGTTGGAAAGCCTCCGATGGAGGACTGCTATATTGGTAAAGCTACTGAACGAATTTTCCTGCCGCTTTTGAAGACTCAACTTCCCGAAATAGTAGATATGTCTTTGCCTATAGAGGGAGTTTTCCATAACTTTGCTTTCATTTCCATAGACAAGCGTTATCCAGGGCATGCAAGAAAGGTTATCTCTGCTCTCTGGGGTATGGGACAGATGAGCTTTACAAAGAACATCATAATCTTTGATAAGGATACAAATGTTCACGATATTGGAGAGGTAATCTGGAGGTGGGGAAACAACGTTGATCCAAAGAGGGATATAATTTTTACAGAGGGTCCTGTCGATGCTCTTGACCACACTTCTCCTCTTCCGTTCTACGGGAGCAAGATGGGAGTTGACGCAACGAGAAAGTGGCCATCTGAAGGGTTTGAAAGGGACTGGCCACCAGATATAGAAATGGATGCGGCAGTTGTAAAGAAAGTCGATGAAATATGGGATAAGCTGGGACTGCCTCAGAAAGAAGGGAAGAAGAATCCCTGGAGCTGGGGAGTGTAAAACTTGCTTTTAGGGTTTTCTTGCTATAAACTTTCACACCGCAAAACAAATATGGTGGAGGAAACAGAATGCCAAATACAAAATCTGCTAAAAAGAGGCTTCGTCAGAATATTAAGAGAAGAGAGAGAAATAGATACTACGTAAGAAGAATGAAGACTGAGGCTAAGAAGGTTCTTGAAGCTGTTGCTGAGAAGAATCTTGAAGCTGCAAAAGAGCAGCTCAAAGTTGCAATGAAGTGGATTCAGAGGGCTGCTGCAAGGGGTGCTATCCACAAGAATGAGGCTGCAAGGAGAATGTCAAGGATAGCAACTGCTGTAGCTCAACTTGAAAAAGAACTTGCTGCACAGGGTTAATGCCCTGTGCTTTAGCTTATTTCAATTCCAAACAACAGATTTGCAATTCTTCCGACTATGTAAGAAAAGCCTGCTGCTGCGAATCCGGCAGTAACCATTTCAAAAACTTTCTTCTTTATGCTTATTCCAGAGAGAAACGCAACAAAACTACCTGCTATTAACAGAACAGTTCCTGCGGAGATTACCGAAAGTATAAGAGCTGTGTAGGAGTTGTCTGACAGGAAGAAAGGAAATACGGGGAAAAAGACTCCTAATAGATATGCCAGTCCTGTAACGATTCCGGATTTCAGCTCTTCTCTGTTTTCTTCTTCAACAGCAAGTTTCAGAAGAATTTCAGGCGGAAGTTTTTTAAGCTCCTCTTTTTCGATGTTAAGCTCCTGTGAAATTCTTTCAACTAAGCTTTCTGGTGAAACTTCTTTTAGGATTTCCAGTTCTTTCCGTTTCCTCCATGAGACCTCTCTCTGGGATTTGCTGGAGATAAAAGCCCCTATACCCATTGAGGCTGCTCCTGCAAATCCTACGATGAGACCGCTTAAACCGACAATTTCAGGGTTTTTAGGGTAGAGTGCTGAAAGACCAGAAACAGCCCCAAGAATTTCGACAAGTCCGTCGTTCATTCCCAGAATGACGTCTCTTATGCTTGAGGGATCGAACTCTCTTAGAGCATTGTGGAAGAAGCTTTCATGCTCCATTTCGTCAATAATTATTTCCTTTAACTGTTCTTTTTCTTCGTTGGAAAGCTCAGAGGATTTGAAGAGTTTGTAGTACTCCTTTGCAGTTGAGGACTCGTAGAATTCAAGAAAGGAAACGAGAAAGGCAGGAGGGATGAGGGAGGAGAGTTTTAGTAGCAGTTGAACTTTTAAGTCAGGTTTAAATTCGGGAGGTGCTATTCCTCTCTTTTCGAGAACAGTTTTCCAGAATTTAGCGTGAACTTTCTCTACACGGGAAATCCTTAGTAACTGTTCTTGTCTTTCCGGATTCTTCTCCCTCTCTGCCAGTTTTTCATATAAGTAGCTATCGGAAAGTTCACCTAAGTAAAACTTTTTTAAACCTTTAACTTCCAACCTTTCCCTCTTTTGCTTTCTGTTTGAGATAACCCTCTATGAATTGATCAATCTCTCCATCCATCACAGCGCTAACGTTGGAAGTTTCTATACCCGTTCTATGATCCTTCACCATCTGGTAAGGATGGAAGACGTAAGACCTAATCTGATTGCCCCATGCAATGTTCTTATGCTCTCCACGTGCTTCAGCAATCTTCTCTTCTCTCTTCTGTCTTTCAAGTTCGTAAAGTCTTGCCTTCAAAATCTTCATCGCCCTCTGTCTGTTCTGGATCTGTGAACGTTCGCTCTGGCAGGTTACAACGATTCCTGTTGGGATGTGGGTAATTCGCACAGCTGAATCAGTCTTGTTTACGTGCTGTCCTCCAGCTCCGGAAGCCCTATAGGTGTCAATCCTTATATCTTCATCCCTTATCTCTATATCTATATCTTCGTCTATTTCTGGAACAACAATAACTCCACAGAAAGAGGTGTGTCTCCTTGCGTTTGCATCAAATGGAGAGATCCTTACCAGCCTATGGGTTCCGTGTTCAGCCCTCAAGAGACCATAGGCGTAAGCTCCTTTGATTAGAATTGTTGCACTTTTGATTCCAGCTTCCTCGTTTTCCTGAAGGTCGAGGATTTCTGTCTCAAATCCCTTCTTCTCAGCCCACCTTAAATACATTCTCATGAGCATTTCGGCCCAGTCGCAGGATTCAGTTCCTCCAGCACCTGCGTGGATGGTTACAATTGCGTTGTTTTTGTCAAACTCACCAGAGAGAACTGTTTTGACCTCAAGAGAGTCGAGCTCTTCTTCTATGCTCTTGAGGGAACTTTCAGTCTCATCCAGAAGACTCTCCTCATTCTCCTCTTCAGCCATCTCAAGGAGAGTTTCAATGTCTTCAAGCTGCTGCTCTATGGATGAGAAGGTGTTGAGCTCCGATTCAATCCTGTTCCTTTCCATGGAGATGCTTTGAGCTCTTTTCTGATCATTCCAGAAGTCAGGAGAGGACATTTCCTCTTCAATTTCAGAGAGTCTCTTCTGCATTCCATCTATGTCAAAAATACCCCCTGATTTCTAAGTATTTGTCTCTTACCTTCTCAAGTTTGTCCTTAAGCTCTTGAAGTCTTTCAATCATTACCGTCCTCCTAATTTGATTCAAAGTTAAATGTAGCAATCGTTTTTATTTTGTCAAAACCGTTTGTTTAGGAGCTTTATGTAGATTGAAGGGGAATTTGTTAACGTTCAGCCCTGTAGAGGCCAACTGTTATGCCACCGTTTGAGAAGAAAGTAATTAATTCGGGGTTTAGTCTTGTAAGTTCTGCAAGTTTCCTGTTTGGAGAGAGAAAGAGAACCCTGTGATTTTTGAAGTGTCTTTCAATCCAGTCTCCAAACCGCCTGTAGATTTCTCTGACGTTCTTTATTGGAAGTCTTACACCGTAAGGAGGATTTGTAACGATTGTAACTGCATCGAATGAAACTTCTGGAAAGGAAAGGTTTTCAAACCGGACAAATTCTGAAACTCCAGCAGCTTCTGAGTTTTTTCTTGCAGCTTCTATGGCGTCAGGCTCTATATCGTAGCCTATTATTGGAACTTTAACCTCTTTTATCTTTGAAACAGCTTCTTTTTTTATTCTCTTCCAGAGTTCTTCGTCAAAATTCTTCCACTTCATAAAGGCAAAGTCTCTATTAATTCCCGGTGGAATGTTTGCAGCAATCATTGCAGCCTCTATCGGGACTGTTCCAGAACCGCAGAAAGGATCGATGAATGGAGTTTCGCCCCTACAACCAGAAATTAAAACCATCGATGCTGCGAGTGTCTCTCTCAACGGGGCTTCTGTCTCTTTTACTCTATACCCCCTTTTGTGGAGCATTGCACCAGAACTGTTTATACTGATCGTGCAGATATCGTTCTCAAAGCGGACGATAACGCTCGTTCCCTCGTCCTCCAATCTCGCCTTTTGAGGTTCGAAACCTACAGCTTCAGTAATTGCTTTCCAGACTCTCTCTTCAATTGCTTTAGAGTGGTAAAGCTTTGACTTCTTTGAGGTTGCTCTGATTTTTAAAGGTAAATCGGGTGTAATAAAATCATTCCATGGACACTTTTGAGCCTTCCTGACGAGCTCTGCGAAGTGTTTTGCTCTAAATGTGCAGAGCCTTACCAGAATTCTGCTTGCAGTCCTTAGCCAGAGATTGGTTTTGTAGAGAACTTCTAAGTCTCCTTCAAATTCAACTCCTCCAGGAACAACTTTTCCTTCAATTCTTAATTCTTTTAGCTCTTCTGCTGTTATTTCTTCTATTCCCGGTTGGGAAACTGCGAAAAGTTTCATACTTCTCTCAGAACTTCCTGACATAGCTTCTCTATTGCTCCTCCTGTGAGTTTTGAGTTGACCTTTTCTTCGAGGAGTTTTCTCATAAACTTCCTGTTTTTATAGACATCAAGCAGTGTTGTGGCTATCTCCTCAGGGTTGGCTCTTTCCTGAAGGAGCTCCGGAACAACTTCTTCTCCAGCAATTATATTTGGAAGAGAAACATTGGGTATCTTTACAACTCTCCTGGCAATAGCAAACGTCAGAGGATTAAGCTTATAGACGACAACGTGTGGAAGCCCTGCAATTGCTGCCTCAAGGCTTGCAGTCCCTGAAGTTATAACGCCAGCATCTGCTGAGAATAGAAGATCGTACCTTTTACTCTCTGGAATCAGGACAACATCTGGATTTATTCTCTTTACAGTTGACTCAACATAACTTCTGTTAACGGACGATGCAACGGGAAGAACGAAACTTCCTTCAATTCTCTTTGAAACTTCAAGCATCGGTTCAAGGAGATACTTAATCTCTGAAGGTCTACTTCCAGGCATAAGGGCAAAGACAGGTTCTTTCAGATTGTATTTCGCTTTAAACTCTTCACGGGAAATTGCCGGTCTTACTATACTTTTTAGGGGATTGCCAACGTAGGTAACGTTGACTCCATATTTTTTGTAGAGTTCTACTTCGAAAGGGAAGATTACAAACATTCTGTCAACGACTTTTTTTATCCTTTCTATTCTCTTCTCACCCCACGCCCAGAACTTTGGAGAGATAAAGTAGAGAACTTTTATTCCCTTTTTCTTTGCAATTTCTGCAATTTTCAGATTAAATCCCGGAAAATCGACAAGGAGGACTGCATCAGGTTTCTCTTCTTCTAAAAACTTTTCAATGATTTTCTTTCCTCTCCATATTGAAGGAAGCTTTGAGAGAGATTCAAAAAGCCCGAAGGCTATAAGCTCCTTTGAATCTAAAATTCTTTCAGTTCCAGGGACTTCATCAAGAAGAACGCCGTAAACCTTTAAATGCTCTGAAAGACAAGGAATGAGTTCCTTGGCGTAGTTGAATCCCGATAGTTCTCCTGTAACTATGAGAATCCTTTTCAATTTTTACCTAAACCAAGTTTAAGAAGTTTTCAATTATTTTTATTCCATCCTCAGTCAAAATCGACTCAGGATGAAACTGAACACCGTAAATGGGCATCGTTTTATGCTTAATTCCCATTATCTCCCTGTCATCTTCACTTTCAGCCGTGACTTCAAGGACATCTGGAAGGGTTTCTCTGTCTATAACAAGAGAATGGTATCTGATTGCTGAAAATGGATTCTTCATTCCTTTGAAAAGACCCTCTTCGTTGTGAATTATGTTTGATGCCTTTCCGTGCATAAGCTTCTTGGCTCTAACAATCTTTCCACCGAAAGCAAAGCCTATCGACTGGTGACCTAAGCAGATACCGAGAATTGGAATCTTTCCTGCGAAGTGTTTTATTGCCTCAACAGAGACTCCAGCTTCTTTCGGTGTGCATGGTCCCGGTGATATGACGAGAGCTTCAGGCTTCATCTCTTCAATTTGCTGAATAGTTATTTTGTCGTTTCTGAAAACCCTTATATCTGCTCCGAGTCTTCCGAAGTACTGAACAACGTTGTAGGTAAATGAGTCGTAGTTGTCTATCATCAAAATCATCTTATTACTCCTTTAAAGCACTACAGATTTTTTCTCCCCACTCAGAGAGGGTTATGACGTAATCTTTATCAGGTATTGGATTGAGAATTAATACTTTTCCACTTATGGCTTCTGCTACAGTCTGAGGAACTTTTCTTGACGCAAAAATCTCTCCTATAACAACTTTTGCATTTTCTTTTTTGGCTTCTTCTATAACTTGCCTTAGCCTTTCAGGAGTTACCTGTTCTTCGGGAGTTTGTGCGATCTCTATTACCTTTATTCCAAAGGTTTCAAGTAAAGGCTTCCAGACAGGATGATAAATAACAACCACTTTACTTTTAGCCTCTTTTAGACAGTTGTCAATTCTTCCAAGAAGCTGGTCTATCATAGCTGTATAGTCTTCAGCTCTCTTTGTGTAATAGGTTTCTCTCTTGGGATAGAACTCTATAAGCCTCTTTGCAACCTCGAAATAGACATCTTCCATCAGAACTGGATTTGCCCAGACATGGTATCCAGGCTGTTTAACTTGAGGATACTTGTTGGAAAATAATTCTCCGATGTTTAGAACGTTCTTTTCATCGACATTCCTTACAGCCCAGTCGTCAAGACCAAGTCCATGAACTATTACGAGGTTTGCTTCTTTAGTTTTTTGAACGTCTGAAGGTTTGGGTTCGTATCCATGAGGAGATTCTCCCCCTTTTAGAATTGAGTAGTATCTGAAGTCCCTACCTCCTATGTACTCTGCTACATTTTTCCAGATGGGAATTGATGAAACGATGAGAGGTTTATTATTATTCTCTGATAAACAACCGACAAAGGTAATGGTAAACAGAAATAAGCCCAAAAAAGAGAAAAGCTTCTTCATCAAATAGAACCTCCACTCGTGGTAAAATTAGACGATTGATATAAAATCATTGCATATAATATAACACAGAGGTAGAGCTCATGCTTAACAGAAAACCTGCAATCCTTGCCCTTGAAGATGGAACATACTACGAAGGTTACAGTTTTGGAGCAGAAGGAGAGACTTACGGAGAAGTTGTCTTCACAACTTCAATGACAGGTTATCAAGAGGTAATCACTGATCCTTCATTTAAAGGGCAGATAGTTACAATGACCTGTCCTCTCATCGGTAACGTTGGAGCGAATAGGGAAGATGTTGAATCAGATGGTCCTAAAGCTGAGGGTTTTATCGTTAAAGAGATCTCTGAAATCTATTCCAACTGGAGAGCAGAGAAGTCTTTTGAAGACTATCTCAAAGAGTATGGAGTGGTAGGGATTTGTGAAATCGACACGAGGGAGCTCACGAAGAGGCTGAGATCTGTTGGAACAATGAGGGGAGTAATTTCAACAGTTGACCTCGACCCTGACAGCCTCATTTCAAAAGCTCGTTCTATTCCGAAGATGGAAGGTCTTAACTTAGTTGACGAGGTGACCTGTAAGGAACCTTACGAGTGGGAGCTTGGAACGTGGCAATTAAAAGAAGGATATCCGACGAAGAAAAACTTTAAGTATTCAGTTGTAGTTCTTGATTTTGGAATAAGGTACAACATACTGAGGAATCTGGTTGACGTTGGAATAAAGCCGGTTGTTGTCCCTGCCCATACTCCACCAGAAGAGATTCTGAAACTCAACCCTGATGGAATTTTCCTCTCCTGCGGCCCAGGAGATCCAGCAGCAGTTACATACGCCATAGAGACCATTCGCTACCTTATAGCAACTTACAGAAAACCGATCTTTGGTATATGTCTTGGGCATCAGTTAACAGCTCTTGCAATGGGTGCGAGCACCTACAAGCTAAAGTTTGGGCATAGAGGAGCTAACCAGCCTGTTAAGAATAAGAAAACTGGAAGGGTGGAAATAACAGCTCAGAACCACGGATTTGCCGTTGATGAGTCAACGATTCCCGATGATCTGGAAGTTACCCATTACTCTCTTAATGATGGAACGGTAGAAGGTTTAAGACACAAGACAAAACCACTCTTTACAGTTCAGTATCATCCAGAAAGCTCTCCTGGACCTCACGACTCAAGATATCTTTTCAGGGAGTTTGAGAAGTTAATATCAGATTACAGAGGTAAATAGGGATAAATGGTCTATGATATTGCGATTTCTGGGCTTGGCCCCGCTGGGGCATCCTTCTTGCGTAAGATTTCTGGAAAAGGTTTTAAAATTATCGGATTTGATAGGGAAAGCTTTCCCAGAAAGAAACTCTGTGCTGGTGGTTTAACCCCTAAGGCTTATGATCTCCTGAAAAAACTCTTTCCAGAGTTGGACAAGGTAGTAAGGGTTCAGTCAAAGAGATTTATCCTCATCAACGATTCAAGCAGAGTGGAGGTAAGTGCAGATAACCCCTTGACTTATCTAACGGATAGAGAGGAGCTGGATAACTTCCTCTTTGATTCAATTTCAAATCGGGACTTTGAAATTCACACGGGAGAGGCTGTTCTTTCACTGGAGAAAGAAGATGGTTTCTGGAAAGTCAGAACAGATAAAGAAACCTACAGGGCGAGAATAGTTATAGCTGCTGATGGTGTGAATAGCAGGATAGCAAGGCAATTTAACATAAAGAGAAATATTGGCTTTACTTATGAAGTGGATGTTGACTTTAAGTGGAATGATTCAATACTGATAGACTTTTCTGATTTTTCCTGGGGTTACTATTGGATTTTTCCAAAAGGAAACTTTGTAACGACAGGTTTGGGCGAGTTTAAGAGTAAAGTGAAAAGTCTGAAAGGAAAGCTGTTTCAATTCAACAAGAAGCACGGAATAGAAGGGAAATTACGGTTTCAGAAAGGTTTTCCCATACCTGCAGGGAAAAGGAAAAATGATGTTTACAGGGAATGTCTCCTCTTCCTTGGGGATGCTGGAGGGCTGGTGGATCCTCTCACAGGAGAGGGAATTTACTATGCTGTTAAAAGCGGAATAATTGCTGCTGACGTTGTGGCAAAATCGTTTGAGGAAGGAAATCTGGAGATTTTGAAACTTTACAGAGAATCAGTTGATAGAGTTATGGGAAGTGAGTTTTTCTGGGCAAAAGTTGTGGGGAACCTCTTTTTTAATTTTAAAAGGTTAAATTTTTACGTTATAAAAAGAAAACCGGAGGTCGGAAGTCTAACTTCAGCTCTTTTGACAGGAGAGGTTTCTTATAGAGATGGGATCAGGGACTATTTCAAACTTTTACCAAAGTCGATAGTGAGGTTTTAAATGCTTCAGGTTTCTATAAAGAGAGGAAGAGAGAGGAGGATAAGAGGTTTTCATCCCTGGGTTTACAAAAACGACATTCTTTCTTTTTCGAGAAAGCCCAAACCTGGAGAACTATGTGTTGTAAGGGATTATAAGGGGGCTTTTCTTGCAAAAGGTTATATAAACCCAGAGAGTTATATTGCTATCAGGATTTTGACTTTCAAAAAGGATGAAGAGATAGATTTAGAGTTTTTCAAGAAGAGGATTTCAGAAGCACTTGCTTACAGGAAAGGAGTTGTTCCGTTAGATTCCACAGCTTTTAGGCTTATTCACTCTGAAGCTGACTATCTGCCAGGGCTTATTGTTGACTATTACAATGGTTATCTGGTAGTTCAGATAACAACCCTTGGAATGGAAGTTTTAAAGGAAAAGATTGTCAGGGCACTTGTTGAGGTTGTAAAGCCGAAAGGAATTTACGAAAAGTCAACAGTTCAGGTCAGGGAACTGGAAGGTTTGCCTCTTGTTGAGCAACCTCTCTATGGGGATATTCCTGAGAAGGTTGTAATTACAGAGAACGGAATAAGGTTTAACGTTCAGATAATTGGTGGGCAGAAAACGGGATACTTCCTTGACCAGAGGGAGAACAAGCTTCTCTTTGCTACGGAATTTGTAAAAGAAGGGGATAGAGTCCTCGATGCTTTCTGTCATCTTGGAGGATTTGGAATTCATGCAGCTGTAATCGGTAAAGCAAGAGAAGTGGTAGCTGTTGATAGCTCTCAACTTGCCCTTGACCTTGCAAAAGAGAATGCCGAGCTCAACGGTGTTGCAGATAGATTTCAGTTTGTAAAGGGTGATGCTTTTAAAGTTTTAAAGAGGATGCAACAGGAAGGGGAGAAGTTTGATTCAATAGTCATCGACCCGCCAGCCTTTGCAAAGAGCAAAACGGTTGTTGAGCAGGCAAAGAAGGGGTACAAGGAGCTTTTCTTGCGAGGACTGAAAATGTTAAAGCCTGGCGGAAGCATTGTTGTCTGCTCCTGTTCCCACCACATCACTCCGCCAATCCTGGAAGAGATACTTCTTTCGGCTGCTTACGATACAAGAACTCCATTGAAGGTTCTCTACACAACCTATCAGGCTAAGGATCATCCCTTCGTTCTTCAGATTCCTGAATCAAGGTACTTAAAGTGCATATTTGCCAGATCGTTCCCCTGGGAGGTTTGAGTGATAAAGAAGGCGGTTATACCTGTAGCAGGGCTTGGAACCAGATTCTTGCCGGCGACGAAGGCGCAACCGAAAGAGATGCTTCCAATTGTGGATAAACCGGTGATTCAGTATATAGTTGAGGAAGCTGTAAGAGCTGGTATTAAACAGATCGTTTTTGTGACAGGTAAGCATAAGAGGGCGATTGAAGATCACTTTGATACAAACTTTGAGCTTGAATATGTACTGGAAAAGAAAGGAAAAGAGGAACTCCTCAAGCTTGTGAGAGGGGTTACAAACCTTGCAGAGATCATCTACATCAGACAAAAAGAACCTTTGGGATTGGGACATGCAATTCTTACAGCAGAGCCGGTTATTGGAAATGAACCATTTGCAGTTCTACTTGGTGATGACATAATGGTTTCAGAGCCTCCGGCCATAAAGCAGTTAATGGATGTTTTCTGCAAGTACAGATGTACGGTTTTAGGGGTTCAGAGAGTTCCAGAAGAGGATGTCAGCAAATACGGCATTGTTGGAGGAAAAGAGATAGAACCTGGCGTTTTCAAAGTTGACACCTTGATGGAAAAACCTTCTACCGAAGAAGCGCCTTCAGATCTTGCCATTACTGGTAGGTACATTCTCACCCCTGGGATTTTTGAAGCGCTAAAGAAAACTCCACTAGGGAAAGGTGGAGAGATCCAGCTAACGGACGGCATTGAACGGCTTGGAATGAAAGAAGCTCTTTATGCTAAGATAATGGAAGGGGAAAGGTACGACACAGGAGATAAGCTCGGTTTTCTCATAGCTACGGTAGATTTTGCCCTTAAAAGGAAAGATTTAAAGGAACCTCTCCTGAAGTTCTTGAGTGAAAAACTTAAAGAGGAGAAAAGTAATGGGTGAAATAATACAGCCTCATGATCAGAATGAAGCAAAGTTTCCAGAAGAGCTTCCGGTTCTTCCATTAAGAGATGTTGTCGTTTTTCCCATGATGATAGCTCCTCTTTTTGTTGGAAGACCATTTTCACTTAACGCCATAGAGGAATCTCTTAGGGAACATAAACTTATTTTTCTCTTAACTCAGAAAGATAAAGACGTAGAAGAACCAAAACCTGAAGATCTTTACGAATACGGAACCGTTGCTGTCATCCTCAAGGCAATGAAGATGGGGGATGGCAGAGTGAAGATCCTGGTTCAGGGGCTTGGAAGAGCAAAAGTTAAGGAGATTAAAATAGAAGATGATTACTACAGCGCTGAGATAGAGCACATTTCGGAACCCGAGTACGCTCCTCAATCCTTAGAAGAAGAAGCTTTAGTCAAACTTGTAAAGGATCAAATAGAGAGGATTGTTGCCCTTGGAAAGCAGATTCCGCCCGATATGGTTGCAATCTTGAGGTCAATTGAAGATCCCGGCAGGCTTGCAGACCTTGTTGCCGGTCAGATAGACCTCTCAACTGAAGAGGCGATAGACCTTCTTTCCACAGTTGATCCAGTAGAAAGGCTCAAGAAAATAAGTGAGAAATTAGAACACGAGATAAAGGTTCTTGAGATCCAGGAGCTGATAAGGACAAAAGCCCGTGAGTCTATGGAGAAGGAGCAGAAGGAGTACTTCCTGAGACAACAGCTCCGGGCAATCAGAAAAGAGCTGGGTGAAGAAGAGGAAAGAACAAAGGAGATTGAGGAGTACAAAGGAAAAATAAAGAAGGCAAAAATGCCTCCAGATGTGGAGGAATCGGTTTTAAAGGAACTTGCTCGCCTTGAAAAGATGCATCCTGAGTCTGCTGAAGCAGCCGTTCTCAGAACTTATATAGAGTGGATGATAGAGCTTCCATGGTCTAAGAGAACAAGGGATAAGTTGGATATAGAGAGGGCAAGACAGATTCTTGATGAAGATCACTACGACCTTGAGAAAGTTAAGAATAGGATCCTTGAATATCTGGCAGTAAAGGCTCTCATAAAGAAAAGGAAGAAGAAAATAAAAGAGATAAAACAGCCAACGATTTGCTTTGTTGGTCCCCCTGGCGTTGGTAAAACCTCCTTAGCCCGTTCCATTGCAAAGGCCCTTGGAAGAAAGTTTGTAAGGATTTCCCTTGGTGGTGTGAGAGACGAAGCAGAGATAAGGGGACACAGGAGAACCTACGTTGGTGCGATGCCTGGAAAAATAATCCAGGCACTTAAAAAAGCTGGAACCAAGAACCCTGTAATCCTTCTTGATGAAATAGACAAGATGGCTTCGGACTTCAGGGGTGATCCGGCAGCTGCTCTTCTTGAAGTTCTTGATCCTGAACAGAACAGAGAGTTTGTCGACAGCTACATAAATCACCCCTTTGACCTGTCTGAGGTTCTTTTCATAGCAACAGCAAATACTCCCCATACGATCCCTGAACCCCTCTATGACAGGCTTGAAGTTCTCAACATTCCTGGATACACAGAGTACGAAAAGCTTCAGATTGCAAAGAGGTACATAGTTCCAAAGCAGATGAAGAATCATGCCCTTACAGAAAATGACATTGAATTTACAGATTCTGCACTTCTCTACATTATCAGACACTATACGAGGGAAGCTGGGGTCAGGAATCTTGACAGGAGAATAGCGGCAGTTTGCAGGAAAATAGCTCTCTGGATCAGCGAAGGGAAGGAAAAGAAGTACAGAGTCACAAAGAAGCTGGTTGAGAAGATCCTTGGAGCTCCAAAGTTCATTCCAGAATTAGAACTCGGAGAGGATGAAGTCGGTGTAGCTACAGGTCTTGCCTGGACTCCAGTTGGAGGTGATGTCCTTTTTATAGAGGTCATTGTAACCAAAGGAAGTGGAAGGCTCATCCTCACTGGAAGGCTTGGTGATGTGATGAAAGAGTCTGCTCAGGCAGCTCTTGGATTCATAAAGGCCAACGCAGATAAGTACAATATCAAGCACGACTTTTCAAAAATAGATATTCACGTTCACGTTCCGGCAGGAGCAATTCCTAAGGATGGTCCCTCAGCTGGAATAACAATTGCAACGGCGATGCTTTCTGCTCTAACAGGAAGAAAAGTTAGAAAGGATGTTGCAATGACGGGAGAGATAACCTTAGGTGGAAAAGTTCTTCCTGTTGGTGGTCTGAAAGAGAAGATTCTGGCAGCTCTCAGGTACGGTGCAAAGACTGTGATACTTCCAGAGAAAAACAGAGCAGAAGTTATGGAAGAACTCCCTGAAGAAGCAAAGAAAAAAGTAAAGCTTGTATTTGTTGACAGAGTGGAAAAAGTATTTGACTTAGCTCTTTACCCAGAGGAGAAGAAGTCCAGATCTAAGAAGAAATCAGTTTCTAAATAAATTCCGCCCCTCTTGGGGCTTTTTTTCACTTCGGGAGTAAACCTTGAAAATTGTCAGAACCGAAGATGGTTCTCTTACCCTCTTTTCAGAGAAATTTAACGAACCCTACCACTCCCTTACAGCAGGTGCCTTCAAAGAAGCAGTAGAGAAGTTCTGCAAGCCCTGCAAGATAGAAGAGAAAGCGAAAAAGGGTGAGTTAAATCTGTTTGATGTCTGTTTTGGGCTTGGCTACAACACGGTTGCATTTCTTGAGACAGCCTTTTCTTCCAACCCCAACGTAAAGGTTTCCATAGTCGGATTTGAGTTCGACCTCGGTGTAATAGAGAAATCCTTAGAGCTCTCCTGGGGAAATTACGAAAAGTGGAAAAAGATCATTAGGGTAGCTCTAAGGAATAAAAGGTGTGAGGATACTTTTCTCACAATAAATTACTTTTCTCCACAAGTAAAGTTTAAAATCTACATAGGTGAAGGAAGGGAAGTAATAAAAAGAGTTCATAGAAAGTATGAACAATTTGCAGATGCTATCTTTCACGATCCATTTTCTCCAAGAGTAAATCCGGAGCTCTGGACATTTGAGTTTTTCCAGAAGCTGAGAAGCATCATAAAAGAAGATGGGATACTTGCTACATACTCTGCTGCATCTCCTGTCAGGAAAGCCCTCTGGATGGCAGGCTTTGGTGTGAAGGAGGGAGTGGCTGTCGGAAGAAAATCCAGATCAACGGTAGCTTCGCCTCTTTTCAAAACAGAAGAAAAGCTTCTGGAGAAATTTTTAACATCAACAAAGTCTACTCCTTACAGAGATCCCAATTTACAGGATTTACCAGAGCTAATAATGTCAAGAAGAAAGGGGTGTGTCTGGCTACGGGAAAAAGCACTTCCGATAGCCCCGATCTATTAAAGAACCTAAATTAAGAAATAGAAACCACTAAAAGGAGGAAAAGATGGGAGGGAGAGAAAGCTATGAGAACTACGTCCCTGCAGGCAGAAAAGAGTATACTTGGGAAAGTGACAATCCATACTATGAGAAGAGAAAGTATCCAGAACCAACCAAATGTCCTGAGTGTGGAGTTGTTTTTAAGGATGGAAGATGGCAATGGCCTGAACAAATTACAGAAAAATTACCGAATGAGATCAATGAAATTCTTTGTCCAGCCTGCAGGAGAAAGAGAGACAGATATCCAGGGGGATTCTTCTACCTTAGCGGAAAGTTCCTTGAGAACCACAAGGAAGAGATTTTAAACACAATCAAGAATGTTATAGATGAGGTTATAGCACGAAGGCCTCTTCAAAGAATTCTCTGGATGAAAGAAAAGGAAGACGGAATTATTGAAATAGCAACGACAAGTGAACACTTAGCACGACACCTTGGGGAAGCTGTGAATAATGCTTTCAGGGGGGATTTTGAAGTTAATTATAGCGAAGGACAGAAATTAGTAAGAGTTTATTGGCACAGAGATTAAGCAAAGGGGGCAATTGCCCCCTACAGATTAACCAACAAGTGGGTTGGCGTAGAGAAGAATAAGAGCAATAACGAGACCGTAGATAGCAAGAGCTTCGATAATAGCAAGACCGATAAACATTGTTGTAGTAAGTTTACCGGCCATCTGAGGGTTTCTTGCCATACCTTCACAGGCACCTCTTACTGCCTGACCCTGTCCAGCACCAGCACCACCGGCAGCAGGACCAATAGCAAGTCCGGCACCAATTGCTGAAAGACCAAGAATGAGAGCTTTTCCAGATTCTCCACCTTCACCTGCGAGTGCTGGAAGAGCTCCAACAACTAGCAGGAACAGTGTGAAGAGTACACTTTTGAGTGAAGTTTTCTTCATCAGCATACCTCCTGTCAAAATATATTTAACTTGCGTGCTCTTCTTCGTGCTCTTCAATGGCAGTTGCAATGTAAACAACAGTTAAGATGCAGAAGATAAACGTTTGCAGGAAGCTGTTTGCAAATACGATAAACTCACCTGCAACTGGAACAAGGAATGGAACCAGCATCAGTGCAACTAAAACGACCATCTCATCACCAAACATGTTTCCGAACAGACGGAAGGAGAGAGAAAGGATTCTTGAGAGATGAGAAACTATTTCAATAGGAAACATAATTGGTGCCATCCATGGAACAGGGCCGGCAAAATGCTTAATGTAGTTAATAAAACCGTGTTTTTTAACACCTTCGTAGTTGTAAACGAGGAAAGAAATTATTGCCAGTGCAAGGGTTGTATTTAAGTTTGCAGTTGGCTGTGTAAGTCCAGGTATAAGTCCCATAAGGTTTCCAAAGAGAATAAATACTGCAAGTCCGGCAATTAGAGGAAAGAATTTTCTACCATAGCTTCCCATTGCATCTTCAAGTGTATAGACGATGAAAGAAGTCAGAGATTCAAAGACGTATTGAACTCTGTCTGGAAACTTTTTGAGGTTTTTACCCAGGATATAAGCAAAAACGAGAACAACTGCCATCATGAGCCATGTCATTGTAACGTGATCAGGAATTCCAACAATCTTTATGATTGCTCCGTGCTCCATCTTCTCCACTCCTTGTAGTGTTTTGCTACAGACAAAATTAGCCCTACGTTGGTAACAGCAACGGCGAGAATTATAGCAAAGAAGTTAAGAGGAGTAAACACAGAAATACCTATTAGAAGAGAAGCTATGAGTATGTATCGCCAGAAGAATCCGGATTTAGGAAAGTAGTTAACTGCTACCTGTTCAGGAAGTCTTCGGGAAAATCTGATGAGAAGTATGTAGTCAAAAACCATTAGAGTATAACCGAGAGTGAAAGAGAAGAGAAACAGGAAATTCCAGTCTGTTAGAAATCCAGAGATAAAGAAACTGATGGCAAATAAGATAGAGAGAATCGAGAGCAGACTCCTAACAAACGAATCAAACTCTTTCATTTTGCAACCTTTTTGAGCTCTCTGTAGAGGTTCTTCAATCCAGCGGCAAAGCCAATCAGTAGCCAAAAAATAGTCATCCATGGGAAGGTGTTCAACCATTTGTCAAGGTAATAACCGATAACGACTCCAATAATGATGGAGAGGGCAAACTGAACCCCCACCATCATATAAGAAGTCTTTTCTATGTAATCTTTAAGCTTTCCCATTTTAAACCATCTCAGCAACTTCTTTGAATGCTATTTCCGCAGCTTTTATAGTCTTTTCTATATCTTCATCTGTATGGGCTGTGGACATAAAGGCAACTTCAAATTGTGAAGGTGCAAGGTAGATTCCCTGTTCGAGCATCTTCCTGAAGAACTTAGCGTAAGCTTCAGTATTGGAAGTTAGTGCATCTTGGTAATTCTTAACATCTTTGTTGGTGAAGTAGACAATGGAGATGCTTTCAATCTTCTTAAAGCAAAGTTTATCCTCAATTCCAGCAGCTCTTGCAGCTTCTCTTAAGCCTTCTGCAAGCTTGTCTGTTTTCTCCCTCAGGCTTTCATAAACTCCCGGTTTCTGGAGAAGTTCAAGAGTCTTGATTCCTGCAACCATTGCAAGTGGGTTACCTGAAAGTGTTCCTGCCTGATAGACAGGACCTTCTGGAGCTAGGTGGTTCATTATCTCTGCCTTTCCACCAAAAGCACCAACTGGAAGACCTCCACCGATAATCTTTCCAAAGCAGGAAAGGTCTGGAGTTATTCCAAAGTACTCCTGAGCTCCTCCGAGAGAAAGTCTGAAACCTGTGATAACCTCGTCAAATATGAGAACGATTCCCTTCTCAGCTGTCAGCTCCCTGACCTTCTCAAGAAATCCGGGTTCAGGAATAATGAGACCTGCATTTGCCATAACAGGTTCCATGATAACTGCTGCAACATCGTTTCCAACTTCGTCAATTACCTTTTTGAGAGCGTCAATATCGTTAAATGGCACTGTTATTGTGTGTTTTGCGAAATCCTCAGGGATTCCTGGACTTGTCGGAACACCAAAAGTTGTAAGTCCAGAGCCAGCTTTTACAAGGAGAGCATCAACGTGACCGTGGTAACCACCTTCAAACTTGATGACTTTGTTTCTACCTGTATAACCTCTTGCAAGCCTTATTGCAGACATTGTGGCTTCGGTTCCGGAGTTGACCATTCTTACCTTTTCGATGGATGGAACTAATTCAACAATCATCTTTGCAAGCTTGACTTCGAGTTCTGTCGGAGCTCCATAGCTTGTTCCCTTTTCCGCCTGCTCCTGAATAGCCTTTATAACTTCAGGATGAGCGTGCCCCAGAATCATTGGACCCCATGAGCATACGTAATCGACGTATTCGTTTCCATCGACGTCCCAGATGTGAGAACCCTTAGCCTTTGCAATGAATCTTGGAGTGTCTCCAACGGATTTAAAAGCCCTTACTGGACTGTTCACTCCTCCGGGAATGTACTTCTTAGCCTCTTCAAGAAGAGCCTTTGAACGTTCAACCCTCATCGAACTCCTCCACTGTTCTTTAGTTACAAGTATTTTAAAGTTCCCCTTTTGTAGAAGGTACTCCTTTAACCCGCTTATCAACCTCTATAGCCATTCTCAAAGCTCTTGCAACGCACTTAAACGTTCCTTCAGCCATATGATGAAGGTTTAAACCGTAATGGCAGTTTATGTGGAGATTACACTCTAGGGAGAAAGCAAAAGATTTCCAGAACTCTCTGAAAAGGTCAAACTCTATTCCCATTAAGTTTGCCATCTCTGGAAAGCCTTTGTAAACGAAATAGGGACGTCCTGAGAGGTCAATTGCAACAGAAATAAGTGTTTCATCCATGGGAAGTGTGAAGAAGCCGTATCTGTTGATCCCTTTCTTATTTCCAAGAGCTTCTTTTATGACTTTCCCGAGAACTATTCCGACGTCTTCTATGAGATGATGGTGGTCAACTTCAACATCTCCCGTAGCCTTTACTTCGAGGTCAAAAAGACCATGTTTTGAGAAAAGCTCGAGCATGTGGGTAAGAAAAGGTATATCCGTTTTAACGTTGTAGCTTCCGCTTCCATCAAGGTTAATTGAAATCTCAATTTCTGTTTCCTTAGTTGTTCTTTCTATAGTTGCTTCCCGCAAGTTCACCTCCTCAATATCTATTCTTTAAATCCTGCAGGGTAGGATCCTAAAATCTTGAAGAATGTTGTATTTGCTTGAAGTTCCTCAAGGGCTTTTGCAACTCTTTCATTCTTTCGATGTCCTTCAATATCAACAAAGAAAACGTATTCCCATGGGCGTTTCTTTGTGGGTCTAGATTCAATCTTTGATAGGTTTACGTCATAAACAGCAAAAGGCTGAAGTGCTTTAAAGAGAGAACCTGCAACGTGTTTGGCACTGAACATAATGGAAGTTTTATCTCTTCCGGATGGGAATTCCGAATCTGTTTTTCCAATTACCAAGAATCGTGTGAAGTTCTTAGAGAGTTCTTGAATATTCTTTGCAAGGATGTTTAAATCGTAAAGGTAAGCTGCTGCTTCACTGGCAACTGCCGCTGTTCCAGGCTCTCTACTTGCCAATTCTGCTGCTTTCGAAGTGCTTGAAACTTCCTCAATGTCAACCTTTGGTAGATTTTCTGATATCCATTTCCTCGCCTGTGCAATTGCATGTCTGTGAGAGTAGATCTTCTTGATTTTTGAAAGGTCCGGTTCTCTACTCATAAGGTGGAGGTTAACAGAGACAAATATCTCTCCACTGATTTTGAGGTCAGTATCAAGGAACATATCTATAGTGTAGTTAACTATTCCCTCAATGGAGTTCTCTATTGGGACGACTCCGTAATCGACTCTTCCCTTTTCTACTTCGTCAAAGACCTCGTCTATTGAATCCATAGGATGTAGATCTGATGAGCTACCAAAGTGCTTCAGGGCAGCAAGGTGGGTAAACGTTGCAGGTGGTCCTAAGTATGCTACCTTTGTCGGCTCTTCCAGAGCTCTGCATGCAGAGATTATCTCTCTGAAAATAGCTCTTATGCTCTCTGCAGGTAACGGTCCCTGGTTAAGCTCTTCAAGCTTAGAAAGAATTTTTGCTTCTCTACCCGGAACGTAAAAGGGCAGTCCTTTCTTTTTCTTTATTTCTCCAACTTCCTGAGCAAGTTTAGCCCTTCTGTTGAGAAGAACAAGGAGCTCTTTATCAATCCTATCTATCTCTTCTCTCAGCTCTGAAAGGCTCTTCATTCCTGGTTACTCCTTTTTTTTAAAGAACAAGTTTTGTCACTACAACTTTCACACTGGTTGCCAGATTGCAACCTTAGAATGATATAAGCAAAAGCTCCTATTAAAATTAAGACAGGAAAAAGATTTTCCAAGAGAACCTCCCATAAAAAATTGCAAACCAATTATATTTCACTTTTTTCACTTATAATTCTTTTAAGATCATAGCTGGCTGCACAAGCCGCTTTTACAATCTCCTCATCAAATAGCTTATCCCTGCCGGCATTTTCTTTAAGATATTCAAGAGTTTCTTCAAGAGTAAAGGCTTCTTTATAGGGTCTTTCAGTAGTCATAGATTCAATAACATCCGCAACTGCAACAATCTTAGCAAGCTTAGGGATCTCATCACACTTTAAACCTTCTGGATATCCAGAACCATTGCACTTCTCATGATGGTAAAGAATAATAGGAAGAATATCCTTTAATTCATTGATAGGTTTCAGGATTTCATATCCTATTTCTGGATGTTTTTTAACTATTTCATACTCTTCCTTAGTTAATTTTGCGGGTTTATTAATAATTGTTTGAGGAATTCCCAGCTTTCCAATGTCGTGAAGCAATCCTCCTATCTTCAAGAGCTTAAGTTCATCGTTACTTAAACCAAGAATCTCTCCTATTTCAACAGCAATCTTTGATACTCTTTCGCTGTGTCCTCTCGTCCAGCTTGAAGTAGCATCAATAGCGTTAGCAAAAGCAGTAATTGTATTTATGAAAAGTGATTCCTTGGCACTCTTTTCCTTAACAGAAAGCAATGCAGCATCAATTAAATTCTCAAATATGCGAAGTATCTCCTCGGAGAAAGGAAAATCTCCTTCAACAATTATTTTTATTTCAGGATTGCTTTTCAGATAAAGTGCTTTTTGACCAGGATGAAGCTCTTTGTATTTTTCATCTATTAGAATCTTGATATAGTTTAACTTCAGCTCTGTTTTAAGGTTTTCTTCAAGTTCTCTACAGAAATCTATCAAACTGGAAGTTTTTGTAATGAGGAACAAGATTTTGGAGGTCAGATTCAAGAGAATTTCGTCTATCTTCTTCTCCTTCAGTATCTCAAAATACATTTCTGAAACAGATTTCTCTATTACATTGAACTCATCTTTTGTAGTATCCAGTTCAAGATTCTTTAAGCCACCATTACGCCAGTTTTTTATAGAATCAACAATAAAATCAATTCTTCTTTTAACTATACTGTAATTAAAGTTAAGAACCAATAAAACCATTAAAAGAATAGAGAGCTCAATAAACAGAATAGTTCTTTTTACTTCAGAAAGTCTTTTGACTATTCTGGTTGTAGAATAATGGATTTCTATATTCATAATTTCGTAAAGGGTAAGGTAATCCATATTTTCGATTGGAATTCTGGAAGTTAGAATGAGCAGTTCTGACTCTGAGCTTGTTCTGGCAGAGAATTCTTCTCTAAGTTGCTTTTTAAAAGCTTCTGTTACTGTGAAATACGAACTTGAAAAAGAAAATAGAAGTAGCAATAAAAAACTCAGAAAAATCTTTCCAGAGATAGACCTAACGGGATTTGGAAACCACATCCAACAACTCCATCAATTGGGAACGGTGCAGTTTCTCTCTTTCCAGAAAAGAGAGAAAATCGTCTCTATACTTTTTGGATTCTGGTAGATCAAGTATCTTCTGATACAGTTTTATAGCTGCAATTTCTCCATTTATATCTTCCTCAAGGAGAGTTCTAACACTTTTACCTGTTTGGGGAGGCCACATGGCAACTGTGGGGGTTGCTCCTTCTTTTACAAGTATTTCTGTAATCTTGCGAGCGTGGAATATTTCATCCTGCAGATTTTTCTCGAGAACATCTGTAATTTTTTTATCGGTTATTAAGACAGAGTGATTAATGTATTGAACGATGGCTCCATACTCATGGGAAATTGCAAGATTACATAAATCAACAAAAATAGAACTACCTTTTGGAGTAGCCGGTGATTTAGCAGGAACAACAAAACCTGCTAAACTCCCAAACATTAATTTAAGTATGTCCCTTCTATCCATTCTTATCCCCCCTTAATACATGGATGGCAACTTTGGTTACTAAATATTATCAAATTATCAAATAACAACACAGTTTATATAGAAACTCGGTATTTTTTTGTTAGAATATTTGCAACTTGTAATGGTTATGGTATTTTAAGATGCTATGGTCATTAACTTCGAGTTACTACCTCAAGTAAACTTGGACTTGACAAAATTCTTTACTTTTCAAGATTTTCCTTTGAAAACTTTAGCGGAGGTAGAAAATGCCCGTTTACGAATTCAAGTGCGAAGAGTGTGGAAAGGAGTTTGAGAAGTTTGTTATTTCATACTCTCAAATTAGTAGTGTTAAATGTCCAGAGTGCGGTTCTGAAAAGGTAGCGAAAAAGGTTTCTGCGTGTGCTGTGGGAGGAAGTGATTCTGGAACTTCTGGTGGTGCATGCAATGCTTTTGGCTGAGGCATCTAATGGGCGGGGTTCCCGCCTTCAATATCTATTTCCCTGCCACAAATGACAATCCTACTCAGCTCGCTGATAATCATATTGGGAGTAAAGTCCATCCCTGTTTCTTCTTTAAGATTAATAATCAGTAAGTTCACTACCTCAAAAACAATCTCTTCATTCGTTAATGAAGAAAATTCATTACAAATTTCCCAGTCAACATCCCAGCCAGCAATGAGAGTTCCATCTTTTGCATAGAGTTCAACTCTGTTCACGATTCATCTCCCTTTCTATTTTCTCAAGGATCTTCAACTCCTCTTCTGTTAGCTTACCATCTCTTCTGAGCTTCTCTACAATTTCCGGCTTTCTCTCAAGGGTTTTCCTGAGGGATTGCTCCTTTCTCCATAGCTCAATTTTTTTGTGATGTCCTGAAAGGAGAACATCTGGAACCTTCATTCCTCTAAACTCAGCAGGTCTTGTGTAGTTTGGATATCCTAAAAGTCCCCTATCCATGAAAGAGTCTGCTTGCAAACTCTCTATATTTCCTAAAACCCTAGGAATAAGCCTTATAACTGCATCCATTATTACCATTGCCGGGAGCTCGCCGCCTGTTAGAACAAAATCCCCTATTGAAACTTCTTTATCAACAAGAGTTTTTACTCTTTCATCAACTCCCTCGTATCTACCGCAGATTATCATTATTCTCTTTTTGTTTGAAAGCTCGATAGCCATCTCCTGGTTGAAACGTTCTCCCCATGGTTCTGTAAGTAGAACGTAGGGTTTATCCCCTTCCTTTGTTAACTCTTCGTAAGCTCTGAAGATGGGCTCTGGTTTTAAAACCATTCCTGGCCCACCACCGTAGGGAACATCATCGACAACTTTGTGTTTATCAAAAGCAAAATCCCTGATATTGACGACATTCACTTTGACTTTTCCAGAGGAAACAGCCTTTCCGATTATCCCTTCTCGCAGGAAACAGTCGAAGAGTCCTGGTAAGACTGTTAAGACGTCAAACCTCATTCCATACCTTCTATCAGAGAAACAACGATTTTTTTGTTTTTGGTGTCCACATCTTTTACAAACTGGTTGATAAATGGAATCAGAACTCTGCTGCCATCGGGTTTTTCTACTTCTAAAATGTGACTTGCGGGCTGCTCAAGTATCTCTTTCAGAATTCCTATTTCTCTGCCATCTTCTGTAAGAACTTTACTGCCGATAAGGTCTGAAAAGTAAAACTCATCCTCTCCAAGCTCAATCTGTTTACTTTTGTCTATCCAGAGTTCTCCGCCTATTCTCTCTTCTGCTTCACTTCTATCATCTATTCTTTTGAACTTTACTATGAAGAGATCCTTGTGTGGTTTGATCGATTCTATCTGAAGCTCTTCCCTCTTTGTTCCTCTATACACGGGAATGGAATCAAGAACCTTGATCTGTCTTTCAAAGACATCAGATTCTGCTTTGATCTTTACTTCACCTTTGATACCATGAACACCTACTATCTTTCCAATCATTACTTCATCTTTGTGGTCAAATGCTTTTCTCTTCCTTCTTTCTAAGATTGTTTTGATGCCTTTCCTTTTCATGAAACTCCTTCAATGTAGGAATTTTTTTCTACCAAGCCTTAAATTGAAATAATCATTCATTCTTTTTTTAGCCAACTTGTCACTTATAAAAATTTTTCCTTTTTGAGGGAAATACAAGGGGATTCAGCTCAAAAGTTGTTAAATTCTCTCTTTGTAAGAGGGATGATAGAGAATCCCCCCAATCCCCTTTATAAAAGTTTATAAAAGGGGGAATTGAAATAAAAAAGGGGGCTTTAAAGCCCCCTTTATGGTGTATGGGAGGGAGAAATTAGAACTTGAGGTCAGCCTGAACCCAAATGTGGTCTTCTGGATCGTCGTCATTCGTAGCGAAATATGTGTTTGCAAAATCTTTGTCAGGATCAAAATGATCCCATCCGAGTGTGAGGCAGAGATTCTTGCTGTATTTGTACTTAACAGCGAGATCTGTTTCCCAACCTACATCGTCACTGGTCTTTGTTCCTGCGGGAGTTGGCTTTGGAACAACTCCTGTGCCTATAGCATAATCTTCAGCTGCTTGGAAGTAATGGAAGTCAAGAGCAACTCCTACTTTGTCAAGTGGCTTCGCATGAAGTTTCAAGTATAAATCCTCAACTCCTGGAGACCTTGTAGCAATAGCTGCATTGAACTTATAAAGATTTCCAAGCCATACAAGATCAGCATGTCCAAGCCACTTATGAGCTGTTGGAAGAACAGACCAGAAGGAATCTATATCTCCTTGGTCATCACTGTCTCCAGAATAGTAGTCATATCCAACAAATACTCCTGGCTTCCATGCAACATCTGTAAAGTCTGCCCCTGCACCTACACTGAAGAAATAGCCACTAAGATCATTTTGACCAGCATCTCCACTTTGAGTAGCACCTTCGATGTTCAACTTAATCTTTGCAAATTCGGTATCAAATGCAGGGGTTACACGACCATACAAAGTATTAACATTTCTTGCTGTTAAACCTGTACCTCTTGGGTTAACGTAGATATCAGTAATTTCATAAGTTCCACCAATTCCAAATGGTTTAAAGTTACCTTGCCATGTTGCTACATAAAGGTCAATATCAAGGCCGTCAGCATTGTCGGCTGTAGGCATTACCCATGCATCAAATCTTCCAACGTTATCATTAAGCTTTCCATAGAAAAATCCAGCGAGTCCGTAATCTCCAGCTACATAACCAACAAGGATACCGTCAAGAGATCTTCCAGCCTGAGACCAGCCGACAGAACCTACAAGTCTCTGGTTACCAAGGTTAACTTCCTGGCGACCAAGCTTAACAATTACGTTTTCAATTCCGAATGGATTGGAAAGAAGCATATAAGCTTCATGCATCATTACATCGTTCGTGTTTCCTGAGACTGCACGTCCAACTGGAGTCATTGCTGGATTACCGCTTTGTTCTCCTAGGAAAACTCCCTGCAAGTTTTCACCCCAGTAACCTACAGCCTGAGGAGTGAACACAGCAGTTACACCATCAGAAAGCTGGGCTTTGATCTGGATTCTTGCTCTGTAGGAACCGAGAAGCCTTTCACCGTTGTCATCACCGATTTGGTTAGCATACCAATGAAGTCTCTCTCTCAACTGTCCGCTGATTGTGATCTTTGTACTGCCCATTTCCATGTCGGCAGCTTTAGAAGGTGTAGCAGGTACTATAAGTGCTGCTGCGAGACCCATTAAGGTCGCTACTTTCAGTGCCTTTCTCATCTTCGGGACCTCCCCATAGAAGTTTTTTTAGTATAAAAATTTTATCTTCAAGAGCAGAATTTAACAAATTTTTAGAGGAGATGTCAAGCTCCCCCTTCTGTTACAAGCGGTTAAATTTGCAAACTTGCAAACAATTTTCATAGCGTTATTAGGGGTTAGTTAAAATTAGTTGTGGTTAATTACCTAATCACCAACCTTAACCAACCCTTCCAATTATTTTAGCAAATGTAAATACAGCTGTGCAAGTCTCCAACGAGATGTGTAATGCGTGATGCGGGATGGTTGATCTCATTTCTCATCTCGCATTTCTCGTCTCGTGTCTCTCATCTCTCGTTACTCATTTCAGCAATCCCAGAACCTTAAATGCAAACTCAATCGTTCCTTTGTTGAGGAGAAACATAAATGCCAGTAGAACGTAAAACAGGATTCTCATTTCCCTTCTAATAAATTCTATCTTCTGATCAAGATTTCTTACTTCTTGCCTGACAACTTCTATTTCCTGCCTGACAAGAGCTATGTCTTCCTTTGTAGCAAGTTCTTTTCGGAGCTCTTTCCTTATTTCTGCTTTAAGGATAGTTTTTTTTGGGCTTTATCCTGTTCTTCAATAGTTTGCAGAGCTTTTTCAACAAGCTTTATTGCTTTCTTGGCTTCTTCTTTTCCTAATTTTTTTTTCAAACAGTTCGTAAAGTTCTAAAGGCACAGTAGCCATAACACCTCCGTTTGGAAGACCGAAATACGTAATGTGTGATGCGAAATGCGTTTCTTGTTTCGCGTCTCGCATCTCTCGTCTCTTCCCTTGCAATCATATATATATTAGTCTATATTTCTCCTTGCAACCAATTGCCCACGTGGCTCAGGAGGTTAGAGCGCACCCTTGGTAAGGGTGAGGTCGGCGGTTCAACTCCGCCCGTGGGCACCATTTATTTAAGTGAAGAGTGATTAAGTGACGAGTAAGTGAAAAACAAAAAAAAATCAAAATCTCCTTCAACCTCATTTTAATGTATCTTGAATTTCCATTTAGATGTTGTTAAATTTCTGCCTGAAAATTCACAAAACATTAACTATTTAATAGTTATGGAGGAATAGACCATGGCAAAGCAGAAATTTGAAAGGACAAAGCCCCACAAGAACGTGGGAACAATCGGACACGTTGACCACGGAAAGACAACTCTCACAGCAGCAATCACCCACTGTCTCGCTCTTCAAGGAAAGGCTCAAGAAGTAGCCTACGATCAGATCGACAAAGCCCCAGAAGAAAGAGAAAGGGGAATTACAATCGCTACAGCACACGTTGAGTACGAATCTGACAAGTACCACTACGCTCACGTTGACTGTCCCGGACACGCTGACTACATCAAGAACATGATTACTGGTGCTGCTCAGATGGACGGAGCTATCCTCGTTGTATCTGCAGCAGACGGTCCAATGCCACAAACAAGAGAACACGTTCTCCTTGCAAGACAGGTTAACGTTCCATACATCGTAGTATTTCTCAACAAAGTTGACATGGTAGATGACGAAGAACTTCTTGAACTCGTTGAACTTGAAGTAAGGGAACTCCTCAACGAATACGGATTCCCAGGAGATGAAGTACCAGTAATCAGAGGATCTGCTCTCAAAGCTCTCGATTGTACATCACCTGACTGTCCAGACTGTCAACCAATCTACGAACTTGTAAACGCCCTTGACGAATACGTACCTGAGCCAGTAAGAGAAATAGACAAACCATTCCTCATGCCAATCGAAGACGTATTCTCCATTTCTGGTAGGGGAACAGTAGTAACAGGAAGAGTAGAAAGAGGAAAGCTCACAGTAGGAGAAGAAGTAGAGATCGTTGGACTCAGAGAAGAGCCAATCAAGACAGTAGCAACAGGAATTGAAATGTTCAGGAAAGTACTTGACGAAGCACTTCCTGGAGACAACGTAGGAATTCTCCTCAGGGGTGTAGGAAAGGACGAAGTAGAGAGAGGAATGGTAGTAGCCAAGCCTGGCTCAATTAATCCACACAAGAAGTTTAAGGCTGAGGTTTACATTCTCTCCAAGGAAGAAGGAGGAAGACACACACCATTCTTCAACGGATATCAGCCACAGTTCTACTTTAGGACAACAGACGTAACAGGAAAGGTTAAGCTTCCAGAAGGCGTAGAGATGGTAATGCCTGGAGACAACGTTACATTTGAAGTTGAACTTCTCAAGCCAGTAGCTATTGAAGAAGGACTTAGATTTGCTATCCGTGAGGGTGGTAGAACTGTAGGTGCTGGCGTTGTTACGGAAATTCTTGACTAATATAGAGTAACGAGTGACAGGTGATGGTAATGATAAAAAAGCTCGTTACTCGTTACTTGTAACTATTGAATTGAATAATTACACATAATGAGGAGACGGAAATGGCTAAGAAAGGACCTCGTGAGATAATACAGCTTGCCTGTACAGAATGTAAAAGAAGGAACTACTCAACTACAAAGAATAAAAGGAATACTCCTGATAGATTAGAACTCCGTAAGTACTGTCCATGGTGTAACAAACACACCTTGCACAGAGAGGTAAAATAGTTTATATTCTCTCTTGCCATATTTGGGGGGTAGCAAATCCCCCAGCTCCCTTTAAAAAAAGGGGAGGTTTGTAAGGTAGGCCAGTAGCCCAATTGGCAGGGCTCCGGACTCCAAATCCGGCGGTTGGGGGTTCGAGTCCCTCCTGGCCTGCCATTTATTGTTTTATCTTCACCTTTTCTCTAAAATTTAAAATCCAAAATTAAAACAGTAGAAAATATTTTTTAATCCTTTAAATGTGGATTGTTGAAATAAAAGAAGCTGAGGTAAATATGTCACCAATGACATTTTTAAAGGAAGTCAGAGAAGAGCTCAACAGAGTGACCTGGCCTTCCAAGGAAGAGGTAATAGAAGCTACTTTTGGCGTTGTAATTTTCTGTGCCTTCATTGCTATCTATTTCTGGGCACTCGATTTTGTATTTTCTGAAGCTTTAAAAATGATAATAGAAAAGTAAGGGGTAGATTCAATGGAAGAGAAAAAGTGGTATTCCCTTCATGTTCAGTCAGGATTTGAACATAGGGTAAAAGCCAACATTTTAAAGGCTCTGAAGGAAGAAGGTTTAGAGGATAAGGTAGAGGAGATTTTCATTCCAGCGGTGGAAAAAGTTGTCTTTAAAGTAGCTGGAAAAGAAAAAGGTGAACTTCCTCTACACGGGGAACCTCGTGTTCATGAAGTTGAAGGTGAAGAGGGAAAAAAGGTCGTTTTTCGAATTGAAGATGGCAAAGTGTGGGTGGAATTCTGCGAATGTGAAAAGAAAAAGTGCACTCCAGATAAACCGATTGAAAAAATTGGTCAGAAGATAAAGTGTCCAGAGAACAAAGTAGAAGCAAAGATTGAGCTAAGAGATAGGCTCTATCCAGGATACATTTTTATCAAGGCAGAGCTCGATAAAAACGTTCAAAGTACAATAAGGCGTGTACCAAGAGTACTCGGATTTGTTAGTGCTGCAGGAAAACCGGTTATCGTTCCTGAATCTGAAATCAAAGCAATGATAGAAAGGCTTAAGAAAGGTGTACCAAAAGTTAAAAAACTTAAGTTTGAAATTGGGGATAAAGTGAAAATTAAAGAAGGGCCATTTATTGGATTCGAAGGTACCATTTCAGAGATTGACCCAGAGAGAGAAAAGATTATAGTTTTGGTTAACATTTTCGACAGGCAAACTCCGGTTGAACTGGAGTTTGATCAGATCGAGAAAATAAGTTAAGGAGATAAACGGAGGAAAAAATGGCAAAGAAAGTTGTAGCTGAAGTAAAGCTGCAGTTGCCTGCCGGTGAGGCTACACCTGCACCACCTGTTGGACCAGCACTTGGTCAGCATGGTGTAAACATTATGGAGTTTGTAAAGGCGTTTAATGCAGCTACAGCTGACAAGAAAGGACTTGTAATCCCTGTGGTTATCACAATCTACGCAGACAGATCCTTCTCTTTCGTTCTCAAAACTCCACCTGCATCTGTTCTCATTAAGAAGGCTGCAGGAATTGAAAAGGGTGCTCATCAACCAAAGAAAGAGTGGGTTGGACAGATCACAAAAGAGCAGCTCAGACAGATTGCTGAGCAGAAAATGCAGGATCTCAACTGCTATGACATTGAATCAGCAATGAAAATCATTGCTGGAACTGCTCAAAACATGGGAGTAAAAGTAGTTGAATAGTTAAAGCAACCACCAATTGGTGGGAGGCATTTCGAAAAAAATGTGCCGATAGGAGGAGAAAATGCCAAAGCATGGAAAGAAGTACATGAACGCTCTTGCTCTTGTTGAGAGGGGTAAGCTCTATCCACTTGATGAAGCTATCAGCCTTGTAAAGAAAATGGCTGACGTAACAAAAAGAAACTTTAATCAAACTGTAGAAATGGCAGTAAGACTCAACGTCGATCCAAAATACCAAGATCAAATGGTAAGAGGTAGCGTTGTTCTTCCTCACGGCCTTGGTAAAGAAAGAAAAGTTGCAGTAATAGCTCAAGGTGAAAAACTCCAGGAAGCTCAGGAAGCCGGTGCGGATTACGTTGGCGGAGATGATCTCATTCAAAAAATCCAGCAGGGATGGCTTGATTTTGATGTTCTGATTGCTACTCCTGATATGATGGGCAAGGTTGGTAGACTTGGTAGAATTCTCGGTCCAAGAGGGCTCATGCCAAACCCCAAAACAGGAACTGTAACCTTTGATATCGCAAAGGCCATCAAAGAAGCTAAAAGTGGTAAAGTTGATTTTAAGGTGGAAAAAGCTGGTATTGTTCACGCTCCAATAGGAAAGGTTTCTTTTGATGAGAAAAAGCTTCTTGAAAACGCAGTTGCTCTCCTAAAAGCAATTCTTGCTGCAAAGCCATCTGGAGCTAAGGGACAGTACGTAAAGAGCATTGCAGTTTCAGCTACAATGGATCCTGGTGTTAAGGTTGACATTTTTGATGCAATAAACAGAGCTCAAACAGCTGAATAGGTAAAATCTCCCCCATTTGATGAGGATGAGGTCTGGGGGTTGACAACTATAGAAATTTGAATAGAATTACGGCTGCAATTTGCGGTGGTCGTAGAGGGTAGGTGCATAGCTTAAATGCCTGAAAAGGCAGCCTACTGAGACCGAGAGCGGTGTTTATCTCTCCCTCCACCTATGCCCTCCCTCTACATCCCACCGAAAATCCTTAGCGGAGGTAACTCCTTTGAAAACGAGAAAAGCTAAAGAACAAATAGTTAAGGAACTTAAAGAAAAGTTTGAGAAAGCTTCCCTTGTTATACTCACTGACTTTAATGAAATGACAGTTGCAGAAAGTAATAAGCTTAGAAGAGCTCTTAGGGAAGCTGGAGCGGAGTATAAAGTTGTCAAAAACACACTCATGAGACATGCTTATCCAGGTACACCTGTTGAACAAATTAAAGATGCCTTTGTAGGACCTACAGGAATTGTCTTCGCATTTGATGACATAGTGGCAGCTGCTAAAGCTCTCAAGGAGTTTTTTGAAGAGAAAGATGCAAAACTGAAGTTTAAAGCTGCTGTTGTAGAGGGAAAGGTTGCTGATGTCGAAATGATCAAGCAACTTGCTTCTCTTCCTGGAAGAGAAGAGCTCCTTGGTCAGCTTGCATTTACTCTCAAGTATCCTGTCAACGCTGTTGCATGGTCTCTTGACAATCTATTCCAGAAGTTGGTTACTGTTCTCGAAAACGTTAAAGCTGAAAAAGAAACAGCTTAAATTCAAGAAATTTTGAAGGAGGTTTAAGGAAATGGCAGAAATCACAAAAGAGCAAATCATCGAAGCTATCAAGAACATGACTGTTCTCGAACTCGTTGATCTCATCAATGCAATTAAGGAAGAGTTCGGCGTATCTGACATGCCTGTAGTTGCTGCAGGTGCTGTTGCTGCTCCAGGTGCTGCTGGTGCCGCAGCTGCTGAAGAAAAGACTGAGTTTGATGTTATCCTCAAGTCTCCAGGTGCTAAGAAGATCAACGTTATCAAAGTTGTAAGGGAGATCACAGGACTTGGCCTCAAAGAAGCTAAGGAGCTTGTAGATAACGCTCCCAAACCTGTTAAAGAGGGAGTTTCCAAAGAGGAAGCTGAAGAGATCAAGAAGAAGCTTGAAGAAGCTGGTGCTGAAGTAGAAGTTAAGTAACCCTTGAAACTTCTCTTTAATAGGAATATAATTTCTGGTTGGGAGACTGCCAATGGGGTAGTCTCCCTTCTCGTATTTTAACACAAAAAACTCGTAGAGAAGAGGTCAAGTATGGGAAAAATCCAAAAAGCTGTCCCTTCTGTAGAAACAAAAACAATCAAATCTCTTCCAAGAAAAAGTTTTGCAAAGAGAAAAGAGACTTTCCCAATTCCAGACCTGCTCCAATTTCCATTTGAATCCTATGAAAGATTTCTCCAGTTAAACAAAGCTCCAGATAAGAGAGAAAACATTGGACTGGAGTCCGCTTTCAGACAGGCATTTCCAATCATTGACGAACAGAGCGGTGTTGAAATTCACTACAAAGGTTATGAGATAGGAGATTGGTACTGTAAGTGTGGAAAGTTTCAGGGACTTGGTGGAAAAGGAGTTGTATGTCCAAAGTGTGGAATGGAGGTCGTATTTAGACCAAGATACACTCCTGATGAATGTAAGGAGAGGGGAATCGACTACAGCGCTCCATTAAGAGTTCTTTTTGAACTCCACGTATGGCAGAAGGATCCGAAAACAGGCGAAAAGATAGCTCCAATTATCAAAGAAAACAAAATGTATTTTGGAGAAATTCCCCTTATGACAGAAAGGGGAACATTTATTATAAACGGAACTGAAAAGGTTGTTGTAAGTCAGCTTCATAGATCTCCTGGTCTCTTCTTTAAAAGCGAAGTATCAAAGACTACTCAGGTTGCAAGGATTATTGACATTGCAAGCATCATCCCTGCAATGGGATCATGGCTTGAGTTTGAGGTTCCACATAATGAAATCCTCTACGCCAAAATAGACAGGAAAAGAAGATTTATTGGAACGTACCTATTAAGAGCTTTTGGAATAAGAACAGACGAGGAAATTCTCAACCTCTTCTACGGTGATGCTATTGAAACGTTCAAAGTAGAAAATGGAGAAGTTGTAAATACTGAGACTGGAGAAATCAAATCCTCAGAAGAACTTAATGGATATTATCTCGTTACTGATGTTATAGATCCAGAAACAGGAGAAGTAATTCAAGAAGCCTATGAAGAACTCTCCACCAGCTCCAGAAAACTTCCAGAAGGAGCTGAGTTTAAAGCAATTCATGTAAAAGCCACTCCCTATGGTGCAGTTATCGTTAATACTCTCAGAAAAGAAAGAAGAGATAGAGTAAGGGAGAAAATAGAAGATCCTCTTATTGCAGCTTACGTTGAGATATTCAGGAAAGTAAGGCCAGGAGACACTGCCACTGTTGAGGGTGCAAAGAGACTCTTTGAAAGCATGTTCTTCAGCACAAAGAACTACGACCTCTCAAGGGTTGGTAGAGCTAAGATAAATGAGAAAATCTATCCGAAAGAAAAGCTCTCAAGGCTTACGAAAGAGGATCTGAAGTCTATAGAATGGTTACCACCTCTTAGAGTATCTGAGGATATTTACAACGAAGATGGAGATATTGTTGTTCCTAAGGGAACACTCATTGACACAGAAGTTGCTTTAAAACTTGCATCCCTTAACATAGATGAAATTCCTGTTGAGCCTGACTACGATGATGCAGGAAGGATTCTCCACAAGGCTGACATTGTAGGTGCAGTTAAAGCACTCCTTGAAGTTCATGCAGGCCTAAGGGAATACGACGATATTGACCATCTTGGAAACAGAAGAGTCAGAGGAGTTGGAGAACTTGCAGAAATTGCATTTAAATCTGGTCTATTCAAGCTGGAAAAAGCTGTAAAAGAGAAACTCGCAGTTGCTGACATTGACTCTGTAATGCCACAGGATCTAATTAACCCAAGAACTGCCCTCAATCCACTCAAAGAGTTCTTCACACTTACTTCCCTCTGTCAATTTATGGATCAAACGAACCCACTTGCTGAGACAACTCACAAGAGAAGACTTTCTGCTCTTGGTCCTGGTGGTCTCACGAGGGAAAGGGCAGGATTTGAAGTCCGTGACGTTCACCCATCCCACTACGGCCGTATCTGTCCAATCGAGACACCAGAAGGACAGAACATCGGTCTTATCAACTCACTGACGACCTACGGAAGGATAAACTGGCTTGGCTTCCTCGAAACACCTTACAGAAAAGTTGTAAATGGAAAGGTTACAGATGAAATAGTCTACATGACAGCTGAAGAAGAGGAAAACTATGTAATTGCTCAGGCTAACGCTCCTGTTGATGAGAACGGCTACATTGCCGCCGACACTGTAATGGCAAGGCATAAGGCCGAGTTTAAGCTCGTGAAGAGAGAGGAAGTCCAGTTTATGGACGTCTCTCCAAAGCAGGTATTCTCTGTTTCTTCATCTCTGATTCCGTTCCTTGAGCACGACGACGCTAACCGTGCCCTCATGGGTTCAAACATGCAGCGTCAGGCTGTGCCTCTTATAAAAACAGAGGCGCCATTTGTTGGAACTGGAATGGAAAAAGAGGTTGCTCTCTACAGTCGTAGTGCTGTAGTTGCCAGAAGATCTGGAGTGGTTGAGAGCGTAACTGCAGACAAGATTATCGTAAGGGTTGATCCTGAAGAGGTAGAGGAAGGTGGAATCTCTGTAGATACAGGATTTGACGTTTACGAACTCAAGAAGTTCCAGAAATCCAACCAGAAGACCTGTATTAACCAGAGACCTATTGTTAGGAAGGGTGAAAAGGTTAAAAGAGGCCAGATAATTGCCGATGGTCCTTCTATGGAGAATGGTGAGTTAGCCCTTGGAAAGAACGTTCTCGTTGCCTTCATGCCATGGAGAGGTTACAACTTCGAGGACGCTATCCTTGTTAGTGAAAGACTCCTTAAAGACGATGTTTATACATCTATTCACATACAGGAATTTGAGTGTGAAGCTGTAGAGACAAAGCTTGGTAGAGAGGAAATCACAAGGGATATTCCTAACGTTTCTGAATCTCTCCTTAGAAACCTTGATGAATCCGGAATTGTAAGAATCGGTACCTACGTTAAACCTGGAGACATCCTTGTTGGAAAAGTTACTCCTAAGGGAGAACAGGTCTTAACTCCAGAAGAGAAGCTTCTCCAGGCAATCTTTGGTGAGAAAGCTAAGGGAGTTAAAGATTCTTCTCTCTATGTTCCACACGGTGTTGAAGGGGTTGTAATAGATGTCAAGATTCTCTCAAGAAAGGGTGAGAAGAAAGATCCAAGAACCCAGCTCATAGAAGCTGAGGAAAAAGCGAGACTTGAAAGAGAGAAGCAGGAAGAGATTGCTCTCATCAAGAGGGATAGGGACAGAAAGGCTGCTGAGATTATCCTTGGAAAGAAAGTTAAAGAGGATGTTTTTGATGCAGCAGGAAACCTCATCCTATCCGCTGGCGATACAGTTACAGAGGAAAAAGTTGAACAAATGGTCTTCTTCGCCCTCAGGAAGCCTTCAATTATTGATGACGAGAAAGCTGCTGAGGAGCTCAAGAGAATAAGACTCAGAGCTGTTGACAAAATTGCCCTTGTTGAGAACATCTACGAGGAGAAGAAGGCTGCCCTTGAAATGGGGCATGATCTTCCAGCTGGAGTTAACAAGAAGGTTAAGGTTTATATAGCTACAAAGAGAAAACTCACGATCGGCGACAAGATGTCAGGTCGCCACGGTAACAAGGGTGTTATCTCTCAAATCAGGCCTGTTGAGGACATGCCATTCCTTGAGGATGGTACACCTATTGATATTGTCCTCAACCCACTTGGCGTTCCATCCCGTATGAACGTTGGACAGATACTTGAAGTTCACCTTGGACTTGCTGCAAAGGCTCTTGGTGAAAAGATTGAAAAGCTAATGAAAGTCGGACTTGACAAGGTCAGAGAGGAGATCAAGGCTATCTACAATGATGAAAGAATCAGCAAACTCATTGACTCCCTCTCTGACGATGAACTCAGGGCGGTTGCCAAAAAGCTCAGCAAGGGTATCAGATTTGAATCTCCAATATTCAACGGTGCTAAAGAGGAAGAGATTAAAGAACTATTAAGGCGCGCCGGACTTCCTGAAACTGGAAGACTCAAGGTTTACGATGGTCTAACGGGTGAACCTTTTGATCAGGATGTAACTGTTGGTTACATGTACATGCTCAAGCTCATCCACCTTGCTGACGATAAGATCCATGCAAGGTCAACAGGTCCTTACTCCCTTATCACACAGCAGCCGCTTGGCGGTAAGGCACAGTTTGGTGGACAGAGATTTGGTGAGATGGAAGTATGGGCACTTGAAGCTTACGGTGCTGCCTATACGCTCCAGGAGATGTTAACTGTTAAGTCTGACGACGTTGAAGGTAGATCAAGAGTTTATGAGGCAATTGTTAAAGGTAAGTACTCCTTTGAACCAGGCCTTCCTGAATCCTTTAACGTTCTCGTAAGAGAGCTTAAAGCACTTGCCCTTGATGTTAAGTTCATAAAGAACGTTGAAGAGGAAGAATAATCTCCAGCCCCCTTTCGGGGGCTTCTAAACCCCATGAGGAGGAATCAGTAGTGAAGAAAGAAATTATCTTCTCTGAAGAACCAAAAACTTTTGACTTTGATGCAATAGAGATTGGACTTGCTTCACCTGAGAAAATCAAAGAATGGTCCTACGGAGAGGTAAAGCTTCCTGAAACTCTTAACTATAGAACACTAAAACCAGAAAGAGATGGTCTTTTCTGTGCAAGGATCTTTGGTCCAATCAGGGACTGGGAGTGTCTTTGTGGAAAGTACAGGGGTTCCAAGTATGCAGGAGTCATTTGTGATAGGTGTGGTGTTGAAGTAACACTTTCCAAGGAGAGAAGAAAGAGATTTGGACATATTGAGCTTGCCGCTCCTTGTACTCACATCTGGTATGTGAAATCTGTTCCCAGTAAGATTGGTGCTCTCTTAGGGCTCTCTGTCAGGGAAGTTGAAAGGGTTGTCTATTTTGAGAGCTACATCGTTCTCGATCCAGGTGACGAAGAGGAAACCGGTCTCAAGAAATTCCAAATCCTCACAGAAGAGGAATACAGAGAAAAAGTGGAAGAGTTCGGTGAAGATGCTTTTGAAGTTGGTATCGGTGCTGCCGGCATAAAAGAAGCTCTAAAGAGGGTTGACGTTGAGGAACTTGCTGAGGAGCTCCGTGAAGAGATAAAGATGTACTCCGGTGAGATTAGCTCCATCAACGCAGACCTCCAGAAGAGACTTCCAAACGTATTTAAGGCTGCAGTTGAAACACTCTCTTACTACACAGGACTCTCTGAAGACACAATTGTTGGTATTGTGAAGAATGTACTTGTCGTTGTTACAGACCCAGGCGATTCAAACTTAGAGAAGGGACAGATAATTGAGTACAACGAATACAAAGTTTTAAAGGATAAAGTAAACATTGAAGTCGAGAGGGGCGGAAAAGCTCTTGACTGGTATGTTGATTTCCTGATCGAACAGGGTAAGATCCAGAGTAAGGAGCTCCTCAAAGAGGAGATAAGGAGAGCAACAAGAAAGGACACAACAGAAGCAAAACTTAAAAAACTGGTTAGAAGGCTTAAAATCGTTGAGTCTTTCCTCAACTCAAATAACAAACCTGAGTGGATGGTTCTTGAAGTCCTTCCAGTTCTTCCACCAGAACTCCGTCCACTTGTTCCTCTTGAAGGTGGAAGATTTGCAACTTCTGACCTTAACGATCTCTACAGAAGGGTTATAAACAGGAATAACAGACTTAAAAGGCTCATTGAACTCGATGCTCCAGACATCATCATCAGAAACGAAAAGCGTATGCTTCAAGAAGCTGTTGACACTCTCATAGATAACGGCAGAAGAGGAAGACCTGTTAAGAGTTCAAAAGGCCATCCACTTAAGTCCCTCTCCGACGTTCTAAGGGGTAAGCAGGGTAGGTTCAGACAGAACCTCCTTGGTAAGAGGGTTGACTACTCAGGTCGTGCTGTCATCGTTATCGGTCCTGAACTTGAAATGCACCAGTGTGGTCTTCCAAAGGTAATGGCTCTTGAGCTCTTTAAGCCTTTCATCTATAGAAGACTTGAAGAAAAGGGCTACGCCAACACAGTAAAGCAAGCCAAGAAAATGGTTGAAAGGCAGGAGCCAGAGGTCTGGGAGTGCCTTGAAGAGGTTATCAAAGAACATCCAGTTCTCCTGAACCGTGCTCCAACACTCCACAGGGTATCTATTCAGGCGTTTGAACCGGTTCTCGTTGAAGGTAAAGCTATTAAACTTCATCCACTTGTCTGTACTGCGTTCAACGCAGACTTTGACGGTGACCAGATGGCTGTTCACGTTCCACTCTCCTTAGAGGCACAGCTTGAAGCCTACACACTCATGCTCTCAACACAGAACATCCTTTCACCAGCCCACGGAAAGCCACTGGCAGTTCCATCACAGGACATGGTATTGGGTCTCTACTATATGACCCTTGAAAAACCTGGAGCTAAGGGAGAAGGTAAAGCATTTGCTTCCATAGATGAAGTTCTAAAAGCCCTTGACCTTGGAGAAGTTGAGCTCCATGCAAGGATTAAGGTAAGACTTCCAGGAAATAAGACCAAATCTGGAAAGCCAGAGATAATTACAACTACAGTTGGAAGGGTTAAGTTCAACACACTCCTTCCAGAAAACTACCCATTTGTAAACAAAGTAATGACCAAGAAAGCCGTTGCTGAGCTCATTGCAGATATTCACAAGAAGCTCGGAAACGAGATTACGGTTGATATGCTCGACAGGATCAAAGAAGCTGGTTTCATTCAGGCTACACTCGGCGGACTTTCAATCGGAATTGATGACCTTCACATTCCACCATCCAAGAAGGAGCTTATCGAGAAAGCCAAAAAAGAAGTTGCTGAGATTGAAGAAGGATACAGAAAGGGGCTTCTCTCCCAAGATGAGCGTTACAACAAGATCGTTGATATATGGACAAGGGTTACAGAGCAGCTCACAAAAGACATGATGGAATACATGAAGAGCCACGACCTTGATTCCCGTGGAAGGCTTCCAAACGATGGAACTTTCAACCCAGTATTCATGATGCTCCAATCTGGAGCCCGTGGTAGCCAGACACAGATCAGACAGCTTGCCGGTATGAGAGGTCTTATGGCTAAGCCTTCCGGTGAGATTATTGAAACACCAATTATTTCTAACTTCCGTGAAGGTCTAACAGTTCTTGAGTACTTCATCTCAACTCACGGTGCAAGAAAAGGTCTTGCAGATACTGCTCTGAAGACTGCTGACGCTGGTTATCTAACAAGAAGACTTGCAGACGTTGCACAAGACGTCATCGTTACAATGGAAGACTGTGGATGTGACGATGGAATCGAAGTCTCTGCACTGATTGAAGCCGGTGAAATCGTTATCCCTCTCTCCAAGAGAATTGCTGGAAGATATGCGGCTGAAGACATTGTTGACCCCATGACGGGAGAGGTTTTAGTTAGAAAGGACGAGGAAATTACAGACGAGATTGCCGAAAGAATTGAAGACCTTGGAATTGACTCAGTTAAGATAAGGTCTGTCCTTACCTGCCGTGCACCATTTGGAGTCTGTGCAAAGTGTTACGGTAGGGACCTTGCAAGGAGAAGACCAGTTCAGCTTGGTGAATCAGTCGGTATCATCGCTGCACAGTCCATCGGTGAACCGGGTACTCAGCTGACGATGCGTACGTTCCACATTGGTGGTATCGCTATGCGCGGTGCTGAAGCTTCTGAGTACAGAGCCAAGCACGACGGTATTGTAAGGATATTTGATGTCAATACTATTACCGATAAGGATGGAAATACAGTTGTTATCAACAGAGCTGGAAAGATTGCAGTCGTTGATGAAAAGAGCGGTAAGCATCTTGAAAGATACGACCTCCCATACGCTGCAATTCTCAAAGTTAAGGATGGAGAAAAAGTCGAGAAAGGACAGATCCTTGCAGAATGGGATCCTCACGCCATTCCAATTCTTGCCCTCAGGAAAGGAACTGTTAAGTTCAAGGACATCATTCCTGGGTTAACAATTTCTGAGACAGAACCTGTTGTTCTTGAGTATAGAACGCTGCCTTACGAGCCAACTATAGAACTTCTCGATGAAGAAGGAAACGTTATTGACTTCTACCCACTTCCAGTTGGCGCAAGGATAATGGTTAAAGAGGGTGAAAAGGTCGAGATTGGAGCTCAGCTTGCAAGACTCCCAAGGAAGATCGGAGGAACAAAGGACATTACAGGTGGTCTTCCAAGGGTTGCAGAGCTCTTTGAAGCAAGGAAACCAAAGGATACTGCTATCCTTGCAGAGATTAGCGGTAAGGTTTATATCGAAACTGAGAAAAACAAGAAGATAATCACAATTCTTGATCCAGAAACTGGCGTTAAGAGGGAATACGAAGTTCCAAAGGGTAAGTACATCTATGTAAGAACCGGAGACTACGTTAAAGCTGGAGAGCCACTAACAGATGGACAGCTCAATCCACACGACATCCTTACAATCCTTGGAGAAAGGGCTGTTGCAAGGTTCCTCCTTGATGAAGTTCAATCTGTTTACAGGGCTCAGGGTGTTGATATCAACGACAAACACTTCGAGGTAATCATCAAAAAGATGCTCTCCAAGGTTAGAATTGAGGATTCCGGAGACAGCAACTTCCTTGTTGAAGAGGTTGTTGATAGAGAGGAGTTTGAGAAGGTTAGAGATCAACTCTTCAAAGAGGGCAAGAGACCTCCAAAGGCAAGGCCTGTTCTTACAGGTATAACAAAGGCTGCACTTTCTACAGACTCATTCATCTCTGCAGCTTCCTTCCAGGAGACAACAAGAGTTCTCTCAGAAGCTGCAATTGCAGGTAAACGTGATTACCTGAGAGGTCTCAAAGAAAACGTAATTATCGGAAGACTTATCCCTGCTGGAACAGGAAGGAAAGAGTACAGAAAAGTTACTTGGGACTACTGCGAAAAAGTTGAAGAGAAGCAGTAAACTTAGCCAGTAAAACCATTCAAGCCCCGCCAAATGGCGGGGCTTTTTATTATCACCAATTTCTTCCTTTGACTTACCCACCTTTAATTTCCTTATCCCAAACTCCCTCTTTCAACCTCCCCTAAGCTGTAACAATCTTTTATTCAATATTGCATTTATCAGGATATTTAGTATGATTCATTATGATATTTTTCATACTATTTAGGCGGGAGAATGGAAGATGATGAGAAGATTGCTACTTATATCCGCTCTTTTCTGCTTACCAGCTTCTGCTCAAGAAGTTTTAATAGAATCTTCATCCTTAGTGGGACCCCAACAGACAGAACAAAAGGTATCTTCCCAGCAGATATCTCTGAAAAAGGATCTTGACCTACTACCAGGACTGACTTTAGCAGTATTGAGTAGTACAGTATCTCCAAGGGATAAATTTTTCCTTAGAGGTTTCAGTCCGGAAAGATTCTACATTTATATGGATGAGTTTCCTCTCAATGGTTCAGGTATAAGGGGTAACTTCTACGTTGATTTATCAACTTTAAGTCCTGAAGAGATAAAGAAAGTTGAAATTATCTATGGTCCTTCGGTCATTTATGGCTCAAATCCTGGCGGAAATATTGTCATCAAAACAAAAGGATTCCCGACTGAGAACAGACTTGAAATCGATTCGATCACAGGTTCATATGGAATGTTCAAAACCAACGTTAACTACAGAGGAACCTTTGGAACTACCGGGATAGATATATCAGCTGGTGGAGTAAAGAGTGATGGGTACCTGAGAAACGACTTTTTAAACAGTATCCACGGAAAATTCACACTTTACCAGATAGTAGGTGACTCTACAGTTTTAAAACTCTTTACAGAAAGATATAGGGTAAAAGACGGTTTACCTGTTCTTAACGATCCAAACAATCCAGCTACTAACTACGATAGCGATCATCCTGTAGTCGAGGAGACCTACTTCAGCTTAGCCTGTGCTCCTTACTGTAAGCTCAAACTAATCTACAAAGATGGTGAGAACTACATTGAGAGAACAACGGACAGATACGGACTTTCACTGTCAAGGGACACAGGAAATGGACTTCTGAACTTTACAGTCTACACAAATAGGAACTACAAGAAAGAAAGATACTACGGATTCTTTAAAACTCCGTCGGGAGAAGTGAAACTGACTGACCTTAGATTTGACGGGCAGGACGACAGAACTTATGGGTTCAGAACAACCTACGAGGACTTTTCAATCTTTGGTGGTGAAGGAACCACTGGTTTTGAATTTCAAAACTCTGGATACGGTCAGATAGATAAAAATGGCACTCTTTTTGTTTCTGAAAACCACAATGCTCTAAGAAGATTTGCCCTCTTTGGAGAGCTCAAAAAAGAGTTCTCTCTTTTCACCGTTAAAGCTGGTGTAAGAGTTGAAAAATGGAAAGGTAACAGCATCACTGACGCACCAAACATCGAAGGAACGGAAATTCTTCCATCAGTAACATTAAGCAAAAGAATTGGAAGTACAGAGTTCTTCGTAGGAGCTGGCAGAGTTTACAGACCTCCAAAGGCAGAGGAGATTCTCTGGTATAGCAAGGAATATTCCGCTATCAAAAACATAGGCTACAACTATGACCTAAAAGCAGAAAGGGGCTGGGACTATGAAGCAGGAATCAGGAAGGAGTTTTCAAATCTAAAACTCACAGCAAGAATCTACAGATATGAAATGAGAGATTTCATAGTGAGCAACTTTGAAGCAGCAAAAGACGTTTTAGGACAGAGTTTTCCATACAGGATAGTAGAAAACCTCAGCTACTACAGATTAAATGGAGCTGAAATAAGCGAAAACTGGAGTCCTTTAAAAAATATCTCGATATATGCTGCCTATACTTACCAGGATTCAAAGGTTTCTGCTTCTCAGTTTACACCTGACAAAACTCCAGACCCTTCAGTTTTAATTCCAAAGCATAAGTTCACAACAGCGGTAACAAAGAGAGAAGTAATAAAAAATGACTCTTTAACGCTATCTGGAATCTTCTACTCCAAAAGAAAAGGTTATGAGGAAAAAGTTCCAGGATTTGGAGTTTTTAACGTCTCCTATTCCATCTCACCAGTTAAAAACGTTACGTTTAACCTTCAGATAAACAACTTGTTCGATAAAAAGTACTTCTACATTGAAAACTATGAAATGCCTGGAAGAAACTACCTACTTTCCATGAAAGTAATCTTTTAGCCGTCTTTTAAACCTTCCATGTCCCGAGGCTTTCCCGGGACCTCCCTTTCCTCCTTTAGAGGAGGATTTTCTTTTACAGAAGGAGCTCCGGGATTTGAGAAATGGAAGAAATACCAGAAACAACTTCAAATCCGTTCTTTTTAGCCTCTTTCTCCCTTAACTCCTCAAGTTTTACCCTTCTCACTTCACCTGTTAGACCTATCTCCCCGAACAAAACAAGATCTTCCTTCACAGGTCTCGCAAGATAACTGGAGATAATAGCAGCAGCCACGGGAAGATCAATGGCAGGCTCTTCAACTTTCACACCGCCAACAACGTTTACAAATACGTCAAAGTTCCGCAAAGGATAGCCAAGCTCCTTCTCAATAACTGCAACGATGATCGAAAGCCTGTTGGCATCAATCCCTTTTGCCCTTCTCTGAGGAGTGGAGAAAACAGCTCTTGTTACAAGTGCCTGAACCTCTAAAAGCAGAGGTCTACTTCCTTCTATGCCTGCAAATATCACAGACCCAGGTTTCCCAACAGGTCTTTCAGAGAGGAAGAATTCTGAAGGATTAGGAACCTCTACAAGTCCTCTTTCTGTCATCTTAAAAACGGCGAGCTCTCCAGTAGAGCCAAACCTGTTCTTGAGACTTTTAAAGACCCTAAGATTGTAGCCTTTATCTCCTTCAAACTGGAAAACTGCATCGACAATGTGCTCTAAAACCTTTGGTCCTGCAATGGTTCCTTCTTTTGTTACATGACCAACGATAAAAGAAGTCATTTTTTTCGTTTTTGAAATGTTTGTTATAAAAGCAGCTGATTCTCTGACCTGAGAAACAGAACCGGCAGCAGATTCTATGTAGGGAAGATAGAGGGTCTGGATAGAATCAAAAACAGCAAAAGCTGGTTTAATCTTCTCTATCTGTTTTGCAATCTCTTCAAGGTTGTTCTCGGCAAGAACGTAAATATCCTGATTTTTAATGCCCAATCTCTTCGCTCTTAGGGCAATTTGCTCAGGAGACTCCTCTGCAGTAATGTAGAGAACTTTTCCGCAATTTGAAAATCTATCTGAAAGCTGCAGGAGAAAAGTGGATTTTCCGATTCCCGGTTCACCGGAAAGAAGGGAAACAGAACCTTTAACAACACCTCCACCAAGAACTCTATCAAACTCGGAGATTTCGGAGAGTATTCTCTCAGCCTTCTCTTCTCCTATCCTTTCCAGAGGTAGAGGCACTGTTATCGAAGGTTTTACCCAGCATGTTCTTATATTTCTCTCCTGAGTGCTTGAAGTTTCTACTTCCTCAACGAGACTTCCCCAACTACCACACTCAGGACATTTTCCTGCCCATTTGGGAGTTTTATAACCACACTTTTGACAGACGTAAACGTTTTTCCTCTTTGCCATTTCTACCTTTAAAATACAAGTTTTGCGATGTTATAGACTACAAAAGCAACTATCCACGCTGTAGTTAACTCTATTGCTACAGAAAAGACTGGCCACTTCCAAGAACCGCTCTCCTGCTTTATCGCCGCAATTGTTGCAACACATGGAATATAGAGAAGTATAAAGACCATGTAAGCCAGTGCACTTTCTGGAGCAAAAACATGAGAAAGTGCATGGACAACATTCTCTTCACTACCGTAGAGGGTTCCAAGCGTACCGACAATAACCTCCTTTGCGAGTGCTCCGAATATAAGAGCAACAACAGGTTTCCAGTCATCTATACCAAGTGGTTCAAAGAGCGGAACAAGGAATTTCCCGACATGACCGATCAAACTATTCTCACTGGCGTACTCAACTCCCGCAGGAAGTGTTGCAAGGGCCCAGATAAAGACAGAAACTGCTAAGATAATGGTTCCTGCCTTATAGACAAACTCCCTTACCTCAATCCATGTTTGATTAAAAACCACATTCCAAGAAGGAAGCTTGTATGCAGGAAGCTCTATAAAGAACTCTTCTCCTTCCTGACGGAAAAACCGGGAAAGAATCAAAGCAAGAAAGAGAGCAAGGAAAACCCCAGCAAGGTAGAGGAAGAAAATAACCAGAGACTGATACTCTCCGAAAAACGCTGCCACAAAAACCGTATAGAGAGGAAGCCTTGCACTACAGGAAATCCAGGGGATTATGAGCATCGTAATTAGTCTCTCGGTAGACGATCTCATTGCTCTTGTGGCATAAACTGCTGGGACGTTACACCCAAAACCGAGGATCATTGGAATGACAGAAGCTCCACTTAAACCAAAGAGTCTCATAAAGTTATCCCAGAGAGCAGCTGCTCTCGCCATGTAGCCTGTGTCTTCAAGGATTGACATCAGGAGATAGAGAATTCCTAAAACGGGAAGAAAGACCATTACCGCACCGACACCAGCAAGAACACCGTCATTTATGAGGGATATCACAAAATTGGGAAGGAAGGAAAGATACTTTGAGACAAACTCCGGAAGCAGCTCGCCAAAAATTGAATCAATGAAATCACTTATCGGAGCACTCCAGTAAAACGTAAGTTTAAAAACAAGCCACATAATGAAGAGGAAAATGGGAATTCCCGAAAGAGGATGGGTTACAAACTTATCTATTTTATCGCTGAATCTCTCCTGAGGGAGTTCTACAACATTCTTTATTGATTTTCTGGCAATCTGAGAAGCTAAGTTGAACCTCTCTCTTGCAATATAGGATGGAAGATCACACTTATGTTTTCTTTCAAGAGTTGATTTTATAACTTCAATCTCTTTAAACACCTCATCTGCAAAAACCAGTCTCTTCTTTGCTTCTTCAATAATTTCAGGGTCATTTTCAAGGAGTTTTATGACGAACCATCTTTTGTTATAAGGAAGATTCTCTTCCTTTATTTTCAAAAGCAAAAGAGAGATGGCATTTTCAAGATCTTCTGAATACACAGGAACTATGCCTTCTGGTTTCAAATCACCAGTAGCAACTCTTAAGATTGTTTCAGAAAGTTCCTCAAGCCCTTTCTTTTTAGTAGCTGAAACAGAAACAACTGGCAATTTAAGAATTCTTTCCAGCACTTTTTCATCTATTGAATATCCTGTATTCTCCAGCTCATCTATCTTGTTGAGGACAAGAACCGGCTTAATTCCCATCTCAAGGAGTTCTAAAGTAAGGTAGAGATTCCTACCAAGAAGCGTAACATCGACAACGTTCAGAACTACGTCATAGTTCTCTTTAAGTAGGAAATTCCTGGCTACCCTTTCTTCAAGGGTGTAAGAGGTTAAACTGTAAATTCCTGGAAGGTCAATGAGCTCTATGTCAACACCACGAAAGTTGTACTTTCCAGTTTTCTTCTGAACAGTAACTCCAGGCCAGTTTCCAATCTTCTCGCTGGTTCCAGCAAGAGCATTCATTATTGCGGTTTTTCCAACGTTAGGATTACCAGCAAGAGCTACCTTTAAGCTTCTCTTCATTCTTCCTCCACCTCAATTCGGGCTGCCATACCTTTTCCAAGAGCAAGGCGAGTTCCAGAAACCTCAATAATCATAGGACCTGGTAGAGACTTTACAACTTTCACAGTTGCTCCTGGATAGATTCCTATCGCTGCAAGTCTGTTTTTCATTCCCATTCCGCCAGTAACGTCTACAACCCTTGCACTCTTCCCAGCAGGAATATTTATAAGTCGCATATTAACCTCCTCTCTTTAGTTAGATAATATTAACTTTTTAAGTATTGTCAACACAATCTTCTGCGAGCCTCTGCCACTCTAATCTTTCAACTCTCTAATCTTATGAGATATAATTGTTTGCAAACACATACGGGAGGAGAAAATGGACGTAAAGAAAATACCCGCTGGAAAGAATGTCCCAGAAGATATCTATGCGGTTATAGAGATTCCTCAAGGTTCAAACGTTAAGTACGAAGTAGATAAGGAAAGCGGAGCGATTTTCGTTGACAGGTTCCTTTTTACTCCGATGTTCTATCCAGCAAATTACGGCTTTGTTCCAAACACACTTGCCGATGATGGAGATCCAATAGATGTTCTTGTCATCTCCAGGCAGCCAGTAGTTCCTGGAAGTGTCATCAGATGCAGACCTATAGGCGTTCTTGTAATGGAAGATGAGAGTGGACAGGATGAGAAGATTCTCGCAGTTCCAGTTGATAAGCTTGATCTGACTTTCAAAAATATTAAAGAGATAACAGACCTTCCAGAAGCCACGCTGAATGAAATCAAACACTTCTTTGAGCACTACAAAGACCTTGAGCCTGGAAAGTGGGTAAAAGTTAAAGAGTTCAAAGGCAGCGACGTTGCAAAAGAGATGATTAAAAAAGCTGTTGAAAACTATAATGAGTAACGAGTAAGGTGGGCTATGCCCACCAATTTAATTTATAAAATACAGCTCAAATTCTCTCTCTTCACTTTTACATGATACTTCTTTTTTAGCTCCTCCAGAAACTCCTTCTCCTTTTCTCTCAACTTTTCACGGGAAAGCCTTAAGTTAATGTAACTCTTAGCTTCGGTAAGCGTTATTTGCTTTTGAGGAACAACCTTGAGAATCTTTATAACAACAAACCTATTTTCTCCAAGATCTGCAACGATAACGTTTTCTTTATTTCCACTCATGAAAATCAGTGTTCCGATCGGATCCTTAGGATCATTGTAGTAGTACTTAGGTTTTGAGTTGAACTGTCCAAATCGCCTTGCCACATTCTTCCAGTCCTTAGAGGCAAGTTCCTTCTTCGCTTCCATCGCTTTATCTTTAGAATTGAAGTAGAAGACGACTGCTTGAGCCTTTTCAGGCATCAGAAACTTGTCTTTGTTCTTTTCATAAAACTCCTTTATTTCTTCATCAGAGATTTTTATACCCCTTTTTAGCTCTTTTCTGAAAATGTTAATGGCTTTTGTAGCAAAGTATTCTGTAAATGTCCTCTGAAATTCAGGATTTCTATCATATCCATTCTCAACAGCTTTTCTATAGAAATACTCCGTCAAAAACTTCTCGGTGAGCTTTTCTTTAGCCTTTTTCTCATCCTTCTTTATCGGCATCTTCAGTTCAATTCCACAGCAGGAGGCAATCAACATCTTGCCATCTTTCTTGAATTGAAGCTTTTTTCTGACCTCATCGTAAATCTCTTCCACAGCCCTGTCGTAAGCTTTTACTTTTAGTTCATTTCTTATAAACTTCTTGTCTGCTTCTGTCATCTTTGATGGATCTTTGTCAGGGAAGAGCTCCTTAAATCTTTTTACAATATCTTTTTCCGTAACAGTTTTTGCTCGTTTCTCAGCCTCAGTAGAGACGTAGTACCTTGCCAAATACTCCTTTTTAAACTCTTCCATCTTTTCGTTAAGCCCATATTTCTTTGCAAGTCCTGAATCTTCAACGTACTTGACCACAAGACGTCTATTTATCATCCTTTCAAGAAGATCTTCCGGATGTGAAGCGAAAAACTTTTTTGCCTTTGGATTTAGAAGCCCCTTGACGTATTTGTAATCCCCAACAGTAATTCTGATATTATTTCCAGTAACTAAGGTTGTGTTTTCAGAACAAACAACCTCTTTCTTCTCTTTCTGAAATTTTGAAACAGTCTGAGTTTTACTTCCTGTATCGCAAGAAATAAGAAGAGATGATAAAAGAGAAATTATTAAAAGTTTCCTCATTGATACCTCCAAAGAAATTTGAAAAATTCTATAAAAAACCCCCTGCCACGACTTAGCGTAACAGGGGGTAATTGCGTCATATTTTTAGTGCTTTTTCCTTCTAAATCTAAAGAGTCCAAGTAAGCCAGAGAGAAGAACTCCAAGGTTGAAGAGTCCGGAAGTTGGTGTAGCAGGTGTTACTGAACAACCACCTCCACCGCCACCTGATATAGTGGTAGAAGTTGTCACTGGAGTGGTAGAACCTTCTCCAAGAACGACGGTTACAGGCTCGGAAGCTTTCACAATCACTTCAGGGTTTACTACAGCTTCTATTGTTCCGTTACTAATTCCGGTTATTTCAGCTTCAACTTCTTTATCTCCTACAAGGGCTTTAACAACGGGATTGTTTACAAGTTCCGTAACATTTTCAAACTTAACTTTAAACTCGGTTGAAGCTTCAAACTTTAAAGCAACAGCAATTCTGCTAAGTTGTAACTCCGATGCAAGATTCAGGAGCTCCGCCCTTTCATCATCGTTATCACCAAGAACATCAAAAATCGTTGCATAAGTGGTAACAACCTTTACTTCAGCCTCTCTGTTATCAACTTTGACTTTTATCTCAGCTTCTGTTCCGTTGGTTGAAACTGTAGAATTCTCTATCTCAAGGATTTCAACAGAACTGCTAACTTTCTTTAGTACAGATATAGCCAACTCTCCTTCCTCTTCTGCTCGTGCATTTGCCCTAATAGCTGCTATATTTAACGTTAGTTTCTTAGAATAAGAATCGTAAGAAGCCCATCCTCTATCTATTGCCTCTCTCATTGTAATGGACTCTGGATGGAATTTCTCCTCATCTACTTCGTAATGAACGCTATTACCTTCAGACTTCCTGACTTTGACGATGGTTACATAGTTGAGGTAGAGATCATCTATGCTGGCAACCCCAAGATCAGCAAGATTGAACTCAAGTTTTTCAATATAGTGGGAAAGGATCATTGGAGTAAAGACCGGTTCTACTCCTTCTCTCTCACCAGCATCCATTATTTCATCAGCAAGGTGCTCAAAACCAAGGAGCTCTGGAAGTTCGTTTTTGAGTCTAATTATGATAGCCCTTCTTGGGAACTCTCCTTCGTCGAGAACTTCGGTCTCAACTTCAACTGGAATTCCTTCAAATTTCATCAACCATTTCTTGTTCTTCCATTCATCTGGAGCTGATGCAGGAACAGCAAATGCGATACCATCAACCCCTGAGCTTTCAACAGGAATTGGAACAAGATGTCTATCAATATCAATGCCATTATTGAGGGCGTTAACAAGAATATCGCCAGACCTTGTTACCATGACCTCAAAGGTCTGGTTATCAATTTTCATATTACCGTAGTTTGGAGAACCGTCAGAATTTTCTGGTGAGTTGAAGAAGACCCTCACAGCTTCCTTGTATGCAGAAGGTGGAATCTTAACGGGAACTGTGACAATCTCTCTACCAAGTCCAAAGAATTTAACATTTCCGTTTTCATCTCTCTCGATAAGAGAAGACAATGTAGTGTCTCCGTTAATATCATTCATGTTAGCCTGAGGTAGTCTTCCCCTCTTGACATCGTGGCAGGAGTTACAGTTCAGTTCTTCGCCGTTAATGGTCTTTCCAGCTCCAAGAGCATACTCTTTTGGTAAGACCCCATGGTCAATGCTAAACGGAGCTGTCCAGATGTAGAAAACAGGATCAGGATTGTGAACACCTTCTTTTGTGAGTACATCTGTAAGAGCTGCTTTCATTGCCTGATATTCAGTATCTGTGTCGATTTCAGGGAGATAGTCTCCGTTGTCATCGCAGATAAAGTCTCCCTTGATAGTCTTAACACAGACCTTCCCGTTCTGGATGAAGTAGGCCGGAATATTCTTATCAGCAGATGGCGAATACTCTGCACCATCAAGAGCAGCTGCCATTTCTCTTGTATAGAGGACTTTCCCTGTTGATTTGTCGCACCAGGTTACAAGTGTGAGAGGGTCTGCAATTCTATACATGAACTTCTGTCCACCTGCTTCGTCCGGTCTGAATCCGTTATTAATAATTACTGGAGCCCAGACCCATGGGAATGAATCATTCGGAACTTTCCAGATACGAAACATTTCCTGACCTTTTCTGAGAGCAGCTTGTCTTGGATCAAAGTCTGTTTTGTAAATAGGAACAACCTTATCAATCAATCCCTTATCCGGATCCCATATACTCCTGGCTATTGGGAATGGCTGAGGTGCACCATACCCTGCAATTGGCATAAACGGTCCAAATCCTGGAGTAAACATATCTACAGGAAGTGGAATGGTGGTGTTATTTCCGAAATCATAATCAAGCATTCTGTTGTCAAAGTTGTAGGAGTATCCAAGGACATCATAGAAAGCTCTGAATGTCCAGTGGGTTTTGTATGGAATATGACACACTTCACAGGAGATTTTTTCCATGTGGATGGAAGCACCACCTTCTGGACCAAAAGCACTTGTGTGAACTTCAGCTGCAAGTTCCCTTGAGCCACCGAAGTGACAGTCTAAGCAGGTTTTCAGGGATGGATTGTAATCTAAGGACTGATCCCAGTGACCTCCCCAGTCGTTACCCTTCAAGAAGTCGTGATGGACTGGGTGGAGCTCTTTCTCTTCAGTGGAAAGTGAACCTTCACCGTGACAGGAAAGACAGGTCATACCCCCTTCTTCACTATCAAAGTGAACATCGTAACCAATAGGGATTGGATTTTCATCATCTATAGCCTGGACAGACTTGGCGGTGAGCATTCTTCCGAAAGCCTGTTGTTTCTGGGTTTCATTGCTGAAGTCAACATCTACAAAAGCATCAGGGGGTAAGTTGCCCTTGTCTTCTCCGCCTAAGTGGATATCGTACGAGAAGACATCTCCTCTCTTAACAATTTCAGCTCCCAAGCCAAGAGTTCCCTTTCTTGTTACCCAGGTATAAACAGGAACTGTTCCGTTGTCTGTATCAACAGTACCGCTTTGGTAAGGAATAGCCATGTGGCAATAGGAACAAACATATCCCCACTCTTTATTTTTTGTTCCATTGGTCATATCTGGATAAGGATGAGAACCATCTCCTAAGGCTGTTGGAACAGAGTAATAGTAATCTTCTGGTGTTAACTCTTCAGAAGGAGTGTCCTTGTCTCCTCCCCTGTTTTCCAGTATAGGAAGGGCTACAGACTTTTCAGCATCAAATTCGTCTGCATCGTAGTAAACTTCTGGGATCCATATATCACCCTTCTTGACAAATCTTACATAGGCAAGTGGAACGCCGTCCTGGTCGGTATCAACTCCCATGAGAGAAGCTGTTGAAATATATTTAAAGAAATATCCTGCAAAGGTTCTATAAACAGTTTGATTATAATCATCTTTGAATGTAACTGCTCCACCATTTACATAAACTTCACCACCATCTTTGTCTTTTGTTGATTCGGGATGTTCGAAATAAACAACTCTTGCAACTTCCCTTGTCGCACCATTTGCGTTGTTGGGATAGAGGAAGAACCTGTTATCTGTCCCGTTTACTATTCCATTTATGAACTCCGTAGCGTTGTCTGGTTGGTAAACAGCCGCAAGAACCCGAACAGGAACTGAGTTATAGTAAGCAGAATCAACTTTTTCAACGGTTTTTCCATCAATGATCTCACCAACCTTTGGAGGAACACCAAGAGAAATAACGATAGTTTCGTTATCTGCCGTCATTCCCTTGAATACCATGACCCTTGGGTTGGCAGGCATAATTGGTTCTACAGTAACGTTATTAATTACCGTTTTTATCTTCTTAGGAGAAGATGCATCGGCATGACACATGAAACAGTCTGTATCATTTACTCCAGAACGCTTAAAGTTGAAGACCTTGGGCTTACCGATGTATCCGGCTCCAACGTCATAATCGGAATATCCAAGAAAGTCGCCGTCTATTCCGACCTTTGACAAAATGGTCTCATTATCGACAAACCATTCCTTCTCTGAAAGCTGTTCAAAAAGATCTGTCCCAAGTTTCTTTTCAAGTAGCTCATCAAGAGGCTCATTTTCCCTTCCAAACTGTGCGGGACCACCTCCAGCGTGACAGGAGTTACAGGTTATATTCTGATTGACAGTTCCCATGTCGAAGTTGAAACCTTTATATGCATTAGCATCTGCTGGGTTTACTCCATCAACAGCGCTGTCTGGAACAGCAGGGTCTGTAAGAGGATTCTTTGCCGCCAACTGGCGGTAGGAAGGTGGTCACCAGCCCCCATAGTGAGACTTGCTCCTGAAGTAACGCATCTTTAAAACAACGTTTGTTACAAAATCCTTTGTTCCTGTGTCATCTCCCTTTGTCTCACCGTCCATCCAGCCCATATCGTGGAGACCGACAGCTCCGTGATGGGACATTCTTACATCTTCTACAATCTTCTCGTGACACTGGGCACAGGTTTTTTCAAAGCTTACTGGATTACCTCTTAAAAGGATTGTCTCATTCCCTGCGTTGTTATCAATAGTTACATTGTCTGTTGAATTTAGAGTATTAACGATTGGGTTTCCTTCCAAATCCAGAAGCTTTACTGCAGGGTGTTGAGCAAACCCCTGAGAAGCAAGCATGGCAGACATTATGAAGCCGGTAGTAAGCGAAAGCTTACTTCTCCTCCATTTTGTTCCCATCTTTACCTCCGAATTTTTACAAAATTTTTACAATGCATTTTTTATGATTTTAGCAAAATATATATAAATTGCAAGGAATATTCTGATAATTTTATATTAAGAATGGCTGGGGCATTTTATATCCCAAGAGCTCTAGAGCTTTTGCTGTTACCTTCCTTCCTCTTGGTGTTCTTACAATAAGTCCCAGCTCTATTAGATATGGCTCATGAACGTTTTCTATTGTGTCAACGTCTTCTTTCAGAACCGTTGCAAGAGCGTTTAATCCTACAGGTCCCCCTTTGAACGTTTCAGCTATTGTTTTGAGAATTTTCCTATCCATATGGTCAAGACCGTGGGAATCGATTCCGAGCTCTGTCAGAATTTCCTCAGTCCTCTTTTCATCTATTTTATCCCAGTTATTGACGGTTGCATAATCTCTAAATCTTTTTAACAACTGATTGAGAATTCTTGGAGTTCCTCTGCTACAGCGGGCTAAAACTTCCAGAGCTCTTTCTGTCATGTTGATGCCCAGCTTGATAGAGTTTCTCTTTGCTATCTCTTTAAGCTCCGGAACAGAATAGAGCTCCAGTCTGCAGATGATTCCGAACCTCGACCTGAACGGTGGAGTCAATAGATTAAGTCTGGTAGTTGCTCCAATCAGTGTAAATCGCGGAAGGTCTATTGAAAAACTCTTAGCCCTTGTCCCTCCAGTGACAATATCAATTCTGAAATCTTCCATTGCAGAATAAATGCTTTCCTCTATTGTTCTGTTTAGTCTGTGGATTTCATCAATGAAAAGAACATCCCCCTCATTCAGTGATGTTATCAGTGCTACAAGATCCCCTTTTCTTTCTATTGTGGGAGCAGAAACAATCTTTATCTCCCTTCCCAACTCTTTTGCAATTATCATTGAAAGAGTCGTCTTTCCAGTTCCTGGAGGTCCATAGAAAAGAACATGGTCAAGGGGTTCTCCCCGCCGTTTTGCCGATTCTATGGCAACCTTTAAAATTTTCCGGACCTTTTCCTGTCCTAAAAATTCTTCAAGTCTTTCAGGACGTTCTATCAAAACTTTCTCCCGGAGAGTTTCTTAATGATTTCCTTCACCACTTCCTCAATTGATCTATCCTTAACTTTTAAATCTATTTCTTTGACAGCACTCATGATCTCTTTTCTACTGTAACCCAAAGAAGCAAGAATTTCAAAGAGTTCCTCAGGAATACTCTCTTCCTTCACCAACTTTCCTTTCAATTCTAAGATAACCCTTTCGGAAAGCTTTTTACCAAGCCCCGGAACAGTAGAGAGGGTTTTTACATCCATAGAGGAAACAATCTCTTTAAGCTCCTCATAGGAAAAATGAGAAATGATGCTCATTGCAACTTTTGAACCAACTTTTGGAACTTTTAAGAGCTCTTCAAAAAACTCTCTTTCCTCCCTTGTTCTAAAACCATAAAGGGATGGTGTCCCTTCTGGAGGAAATATGAGCTTTGTAAAGAGCTCCAAACTATCCCCTTCTCCTACCTCTGTAAGAAGACTCAAAGGAACAAATACACGAAAAGCAATACTTCCACAGAGAAGAGAAACGCTATCCGGATACTTGAATATAACTTGACCTTTTAAGCAATCAATCATCTCTACTTAAACGAAAGGTTTTCAAGAAATCCTTTTATTCTAAAAGAAAAAGTTTGCCCCTTAAACGGCTCTACATAGGGAGTTAGCTTTACTCTAAGATTCACGTAAGACTTTTCTATCTGGCGAACATTCAGATTAACATAGCCTTTCACTGACAACCTTGCATCCTTACCCTTTCCCTGCACATCAATATCAACAACATTTTTCCTTTTAACTTTATAGGTTACCTTAACATCCCCTATGTCGGCACTCTGGAGAGAAAGAAGTCCAAATACAATCTTCCTTAGTTTAAGGTTTTGTAGTTTAAAGTTTCCCAAACCACCTACTAAACTGTTCTTTGTGAAAGAAAGAGTGCCACTGCCGAAAAGAACGCCGGATATAGAAAAAGGAAGAGAACTTTTCTTCAGACAGTTATCTACTCTCAGCTTTTCAAGTTTAAACTTTACACTACGGATAGGGTAATTGGCGTCTGCTTTTAAAATACCTCCACAGACCCTTGCCAGAACGTTAAATCTCTTCTCTTCTGATAGAAGAGAAGAAACTTGCGGATTTATGATAACTTTATCAAATTCAAAGGGTAGAAAAGAAAGTTTGACATCATCTAATTCAACCTTCAAAGGTAATCTTCTAACTTCAACCTTTTTGCAGGAAATCTTCTGATGACATAGACTGTTTTCAACAAATCTCTCTATCGGGAAAGTGAGGTAGAGAAAAAAAGGAAACGAAAGCAGGAATATAAGAACAACAATCAGCTTTCTCATTCTACTCTCCTGTAAAAGTTAAAAGTCACCTTTCCCGATACCAGTCCGTTTTCATCCATATCGGAAATTTCAATTCCCGTACAGCGAAAATAGTAGGAGCTCCTTTCTAGATTGTAGATTAAAGAAGTCACCTTATTAAGAGGTGTTTCTCCAAAATCAACAGAGACCATCTTAACTTCTATACCTTCAATTCCTTTACCTATTGAAACTTTCAAATTTTTAAGATTCATTCCAGCCTTTTCTGCTTGAGATTTCACATAAGTTGTAAGATTAAGCGTCTTTCCGTTATCAACTCTCCGGAGAACTGGATCCAGTTCTTTTTTCAGAACAATAAGTTCCTCAAGGGAAGGTTTTATCTTTTCAACTTTTTCCTGGAGTTTCCTTTCCTTTTCAACGAAAGTGTTTGTCATGCTCTTAAGGGGGAAATAGACAAGAATTACATAGAGCAGAAATATAAAAACGGGAACTCCCAAAAAGATAACAAATCTCTCCCGCTCGTCGAGGCCCGAAAGATACTCAATCACAAAATCCTTTACTCTTTCAAACACCAGATTTAACTCCTGAAACCGAAATTGAGAACTGAATTCCCTTAGTAACTTTTTTAACCTTATCAGTATTTACCTTTTCAAAGTACTTTGATAGATTATCGGTAAAGACTTTAAGAGATTTCTCTTCATCCGCATAGCCAGATATACGAAAACTCTCAGAAACGGCAGAACCTTCAAGCTTCAAAATCTTAATACCTTCTACAACCGATTTTGATACTCCAGAAAGAGAAAAGAGAATAGAAGGTTTATCAAGTAGAAGAAACGACTTTAGTTCTTTAAGTTTTGAGAGCTTTTGAGAAACCTGAATCTCTGGTGCAAGAACTTTTTCTTGCAGAACTTTCCTAACCACTTTTTTATACTCTTTTGAGACCAACTCATAATTTTTCTTTTCATGAATGTAGGTAAAGAACTGTGAAACCGTAAAAAGAATGGTAGCTGCAAGAATAATCGCTCCTCCCGTGATAAGTGCACTTCTATGTTTGATGAAAAACTCAGAACTGAAAAGGGAGAACTCTTTAAATGCAGCTTTGCAGGAAGCTTTTCTGAAATGGTAAAGACCAAAAGCATTAAAGTACAATGGAGTTTCTTTTCCGAAAACCTCTATTTCCGGTATTTCCAGTGATTGAACGTACTCCTTTAAAATATTCATAAACTCACTATCTAAAGCACCTCCTCCAACAACAATCACTCTTCCTTCAAGGCGGGGAGTAATCCTCTCTTCTAAAAAAGCTTTGTTCTTTTTCAGAAAAGGAAAACCCGCTCTGAAAATTTCCACTTCTTTTAGTTTTCCTGCTTTTAGAGAAAGGATTGCCGTCTTTGCAGCCCCGAAATCAACAATTGTTAAATCTTCTTCTCCATAGAGAATAGCAGCAGCCGTGGCTGCGCCAATAATGTCAACGGTTATGACTGAGGATTCTTTTAAACTTCTATCCAGTGAATCTATAGTTTCCTTCTTTTCAATAAATATCAGAAATTCGCAACCTCTTTTCTCTTTCCTGACAGGGCAGAAAGAGATAGTAAGATTTTCCGGTTCAACGCCTATATCGGCAGAAACATCGTTGAGTATCATCTTTCGTAGCTGAGATCCGCGGCAAACAGGATAAAAAGACTTTTTAACAAAAACTGTCTTTGAAGAGACTCCCGTTATAAAACTCTTTCCCTCTTTTAGACCTGTTCCAAACTTTTCGCCATCAAACCATTTTATTGCAGCCGAACCTGCATCAATTCCAATCATTCAACTACCTTCCACTCAAGAACTCTATTTCTATCAGTAAATGCTACTACGTTTACAATAGAGTCACCATAAGAAGCAGTAACTTCCATCTTGAAGTAGTCACACCTGTTTGTTATTAAAGGTTTAATCAAAAAGTAGAGCTCCTCTGTAAATCCAGGTAAATTTTTTATATCCTCCAGTCTTTTTATTGGTCGATTCTCAATTATACTATCTACCGCTGTCTCATCCATCTGCTCAGAAAGAGCAAGAAGAAGTTCCTTTGAAGCAGAATTGACGTTTATCCTTCCATCTCCATACACAGTAAGGTAATTTGAAAGCCTTTTAAACGTATTTGCATCAATTCCCTTAACGTAAAGGATTTCAAAAAGGCTTTTAGTAGCTCTGTTGGAGGGTCTATATCCAAGTCCTTCATAGTAGTAACTCTCTGCTCCGTTGTCTGTCACGGTGTCGTCTGAATCTATCCAGTCTTTGAGGGTTGCTGCAGTGTCGGTGTTGAGCTCAAGGTTTTCAAATAGTCTGATAGCCATTTTGTAGTAAAGGGAACTACTGAGTTTGTTTACGTTGAACTTTCCACATTCATCGGCAATTCTTACTGAGAGAAAAATTCCTCTATAGTTATAGACTATGGGACTGTACCAATCATCTCCTTCACCGTCGTAGCCGTTATTATCATTTTTCAAATAGTTTAGACCTATCTTTATGGCAGAAACCGCGGCGTGGTAAGCAACGACATAGTCCCGAAAAGATTCTGACTTTGAAACGCTTCTGGTAGATAGAAAGTAGACGGAAAAGAGAAAAGAAGTTACAACCGCAATCATAACGAGAACAAGGAAGAGGACAAACCCCTTCCTACTCTTTGAAGAACTCAAGAATCTTCTCCTCATCGGGAGAGTTAATTACGCCCTTCTCAGTTATTATTCCCGTTATGTTCTCATGGGGAGTGACATCGAAGGCGGGATTCTTTACCTTCGCACCGTAAGGAGCGATTCGACAATCCTTACAATGACAGCAAAGAACCTCATCCGGACTTCTCTCCTCAATTGGTATCTCTTTTCCACTTCGTAAGGAAAGATCAAAAGTTGAAGTTGGAGCAGCTACATAAAAAGGAATACCATGTTCTTTTGCCAGAACAGAAAGGGAATAAGTTCCAATTTTGTTGGCGGTATCACCATTCAGAGCAATTCTGTCCGCTCCAACAATAATACAGGTAATCTCTCCAAGAGACATAAAGTAGCCCGCCATGTTGTCGGTTATGAGGTAGTAAGGAATCCCTTCTTGCTGGAGTTCCCAGGCGGTAAGCCTTGCTCCCTGAAGGTAAGGCCTTGTTTCATCAACATATACAACGATATCCTTACCTGATTCTACTGCTGCTCTTATAACCCCAAGAGCCGTTCCATAACCAGCAGTAGCCAGAGCTCCAGTATTACAGTGGGTGAGAATAACCTCTCTTGAACCAAGGAGCTCAGCTCCGTAGTAGCCTATTTTCTTGTTGGTTTCAACATCCTGTCTCTCTATGTTTATCGCTTCTGTTTCGAGGGCTGCAACAATATCTTCTTCTTTGAATCCCGCCTGAACAATTTTCTTCATCCTCTTTAAAGCCCAGAAAAGATTTACAGCTGTAGGTCTTGTTGCAGCAAGTCTGTTTATAATGAGCTCCATTTTCGCTTTAAAATCAACAAAACTTTTCGTTTCCATCAAAAGCTGCTTTGCACCGAGGGCAACTCCGTAAGCTGCAACGACTCCAATAGCTGGAGCTCCTCTTACAACCATCTGCTCTATAGCTTGAGCAACACACTCGTAATCTTTACACTCAATCCACTCTTCTTTAAGAGGAAGCTTTTTCTGGTCAAGAAGCAAAAGAGATTCTCCAGTCCACTTCAGAGGACGAATATCCTTAATTCTCCCCATACTAAGCCTCCTTTTTAACTACAAGAACTGGACACTTAGCGTTCTTTATCACAGCTTTTGCAGTACTTCCCATCTCTAAGATTCTTTCAAGGAGTCCTTTACCGTGGTAGCCTATAACTATTACGTTAACCTTTTCTTCATCTGCGATCCTTACAATTTCCTCCTTAGGGTCGCCAATGGTCATAATCCTTTTAACTGTGAATCCCAGTTGTTCCAGTTCATCAGCCATCATGTTGAGCATTTCCTCATGTCTCTTCAGAATTTCCTTCTCTATTTCAGGTATATGGGCATAGATAGTCGCCACATCCATAGCAAACGGGTCATCAAACTGAGGAAGGCTGAACTCTAAGGGATGAATCACATGAAGAATAACCACTTCCTGAGCGTTTGCCTCTTTCAACTTTAAAACGTAATCCTTTGCAACTTCAGCAAGTTCAGAAAAATCTGTAGGATAGAGAACTTTCTTGAAAAGTGGCATTTTTCACCTCAAAAACTTTTAATTAACAAAATCATACCATTTCCTTTTTTGCCTTTTGCCACAACTCTTCCATTTCATCAATGGTCATATCCTTTAACTCTTTCCCGCTCTCTTTTGCCAGCTTCTCCATAAACCTGAATCTTTTTTCAAACTTGTCGTTAGACTTAGAAAGTGCAATTTCCGGATGAACTCCAAGAAACCTTGCAAGGTTTACAGCCATAAATAGAAAATCTCCAACTTCTTCCTCAACTTTTTTCTTGTCTCTACTTTTTAGAGCCTCTTCTATCTCGTTAAGCTCCTCTATTACCTTTTCTTTTATTCCTTCAAAATTGCTCCAGTCGAAACCGACTTTCACAGCTCTTTTCTGGAGCTTGTAAGCCCTTTCAAGGGCAGGTAAAGACTTAGGAATTCCGTCCATCTCGGATTCTCTTTTTTTACCCTCCTGCTCTTTAAACTTTTCCCACTCCCTTAAAACATCTTCAGCATCTTTTATGTCGTCTCTATCACCAAAAACGTGGGGATGGCGGAAAACCAGCTTTCTTGCTATGGAGTCAACAACATTGTTAATATCAAACTTACTCTTCTCCTTAGCAATCTGGGAGTGGAAAACTATCTGAAGGAGGAGATCTCCAAGTTCTTCCTTTAAGTTCTCATAGTTATTATCCTTTATAGCATCTACAACTTCGTAAGTCTCCTCTATTAAATAAGGAATAAGACTTTCGTGGGTTTGCTTCCTGTCCCATGGACACCCTTCTGGAGATCTCAATTTCTCCATAATCTTTACAAGATCATCAAACGTATATTTCTCCTTCATTGTCTATCTCCTCAATTAAGTTGGAATACTATAATTTAGAATTCCGTAATTTTAATCCCACGGAGGAAAAATGATTAAGATCTTCAATACACTCACAGAGAGAAAAGAAGAATTTAAGCCTTTAGAAGATAAAACCGTAAGGATGTACGTCTGTGGTCCCACAGTCTATGACCACGCTCACATTGGACATGCAAGGAGTGCCGTTGTTTTTGACGTCATAAGAAGATGGCTTGAGTATAAAGGTTATAAGGTCATCTACGTCAGGAACTACACGGATGTTGACGATAAGATAATCAAACGGTCAAGAGAAGAAGGAATTCCCTGGTATGAGGTAGCTGAGAAGTATATAAAATCCTACGAAGAGGACATGGAAGCTCTCAATGTAAAAGAGCCAACTTACAAGCCAAGAGTTACTGAACATATAAGAGAAATTATCGAAATGATAGATGGTCTTATAGATAAAGGTTATGCCTACGAAGCTGGTGGAGATGTTTATTTTTCAGTTGAAAAGTTTCCGGAGTATGGAAAGCTTTCAAAGAGAAAGATTGATGAATTAATAGCCGGAGCGAGAATAGAACCGGGGGAGAAGAAAAGAAATCCTCTCGATTTTGCCCTCTGGAAAAAATCAAAGGAGGGAGAACCTGGCTGGGAATCTCCGTGGGGAATCGGAAGGCCGGGATGGCACATAGAGTGCTCAGCCATGTCAATGAAATACCTCGGTGAAACGATGGATATCCATGGCGGAGGACTGGATTTAATATTCCCCCACCATGAAAATGAGATTGCCCAATCAGAAGCCTACACAGGAAAAAACTTCGTTTGCTACTGGATTCACAACGGCTTTGTTATGGTAAACAAAGAGAAGATGAGTAAATCCCTCGGTAACTTTTTTACAATAAAGGATATCCTTAAAGAATTCTCTCCGGACGTTCTAAGGCTCTTCCTCATCTCCACCCACTACAGGAGCCCGATAGATTTCTCTTTTGAGAGATTGAAAGATGTAGAAAAGAGTTTTAAAAGACTAATAAACTTTGTCAAGTCAAAAAGCATCATCGATTCTATTCCTGAAAGCAAAGAAGAAGAAGGAATAATTGCAAATGACATTAAAAGTTTCAGAATCAGGTTCGAACATGCAATGGACGATGACTTTAATACTGCAAAGGCATTAGGTGTTATTTTTGAATTAGTAGGATACGGAAACTTTCAGCTCAAATTAGCACTTGAGAAAAATAGATTGTATATCTACGAGAAAAAGTGGCTTTTGGAAGCTATTGAATTCGTAGAAAACAGCCTCAAAGTGCTTGGATTTAGATTAGAAGAAGAAAAAAAATCTGAGATTGAAGATAAACTTATAAAACTGCTCATCGACGTCAGAAGTGAACTCCGCAAAAGAAAAGCCTTTGATCTGGCAGATTTAATAAGGGATAGATTAAAGGAACTCGGAATAACCTTAGAGGACCTGCCATCCGGAACAATTTATAAGAGGAGCTGAAATGGGAATATACGATAGAGACTACTACAAAGAAAAGCATGAAAAGAAAAAAAGTTCAAAGGTATTTTCATTTGTAAGGTGGCTTTTTATAGTCCTTTTTATCCTTGCCTTCATTGTCTATGTTCTGGCAATCTTTTCAGAACATTAAATTAAAAAAGCCCCCATTACGGGGGCTTTAAGAAATCTTATTTAAACTCTAATTTCTCTTTCTTCTGAATCTCAATCCGATAGCACCCAGTCCCATAAGCAAGAAGTTGACAATTCCTGAAACTGGAGAAGTAGCTGGTGCAATTGAACAACCACCTCCTCCACCGCCTGCAGCAGTTGTTTCGGCTTCAGGATAACTCTCTGATGAAGCTGTTCCGACTACAGCAAAGTAGCTAAGGTGTGTTCTTGAGAATGAAACGTAAGGGTTATTAGGATCAACCTCAAACTCTCCTATTTTCGTCCAGGTCTTTCCATCTTCACTGGAAATAACAATTACCTTTCCAGAAACTTTATCTGGATCATACTTAAGTGTTATGTGAATAGGTTCTTTAAATTCGTTTGTCTTAGTGTGAATATCCAAAATCTCTGATGCAAGCACAGGTGTCTTGATACCTTCTTCCCGTGCCTTCTCAATTGCAGACTCTTCAAGTTCAGGTTCTTCCACCTTTTCTATCTTGATAATTGTCGGTGTATCCACTGCTCGCGCTGGAATAGAAACCGTAATACCCTCTTGAGATGTAACACTGCCCTCAACTGTAACAAGCGCAAAAGCTGCATATTCCTTGCTTTCAACAGGAACAGACTCAAACTGACCAAGAGCACCCTGGGTTAGTCCCATTATTTCTCTGCCATCTGGAGTTCTGACAGTAGTAACTCCTTCTGGTACACGCCAACCACCGTAAGCTTTTGATTCTTCAATAGCTTTCTCTGGAAGAGCAAATGGAGCAAGAGTTATAAACCTTCCAGCGTTAAAGTCTCCACTCTTCACGGCTGGACTGTACCTGTTCTTTGATTCATCTGAATTGTGGCACGCATTACAGGAGAGAGGACCTGACCTTTGAGCTCCAAGAGCATATTTAGCTGGAAGAACTCCATGGTCAATACCGAAAGGAGCAATTCCCAAGAATATGACAGGATTGTGAGGATGGTTCGGGTCTTCTTCGTTAAGAACCTGAATTAAAGCATCTTTCATAGCATCGTATTCATAATTGCTATCAATTTCTGGCACCATATCTCCATCGTTATCGTAAATAAACTTGCCGTTTATTAGCTGAACTGCTGCTACCATTCCCGTATCGTTTCCATTGGCATCCTTCATGGAAATAGCAGGTTTGACAGTGTCAGCCTCTGCCTGAGATGCAGAAACCATAGTTATTGCTGGAACTTCTTTTTGTGGATCTTCTGGATCGATAGTTGATCTTCCTATTGGCTTACCAGTATTTGGATCAATAGCAACCCCTCTGACAGCAGCGTGAAGCTCTCTGACAAAGAGAACTTTTCCTGTAGATGCGTCCATCCAGGTTGCAACAGTAATTGGGTTAATTAAACCTGCTCTTACGACATCATTACCATTATCATCAATTGTATGTCTCCTTACTATTGCTGGTGCCCATCTCCATGGGAAAAGGAACGGTTTCATCTGCGGATTAGCACCTGTTGCCCACATACCAAACATTGTTCCGTTATCGTTCCACCTCATAAGAGCCCTGTTTGGATCCATATCGATCATTGTCATAGGAACAATTGCATCTCCACCGTCATCAGTTGTCTGAGTAATCGTAAAGGCATAGTTAACACCGTAAGTCGGAGATGGAGAGAATGCTGGAATGGCCCACTCAGGTGGGAACTGATACATTGTTACATTTCCGTTGTCCACTACAAACTTCATAAATCTATTGTCAAATTGGCTGGAATAACCTATAAGATCGTTGAAGAATCTAAAACTCCAATATGTCTTATAGGGAATATGGCAAACCTGACACATCATAGAGTTTATGTGAACTGAAGCTGCCGGTCCGAAGTAAGCTTCGTGTTCCTTAGCTGCATCAGCATCAGAACCCCAGTGACACTTTGTACAGGTCTGAAGTGAAGGATTGTAGTCAAGTGCCGGCATTACCTCACCTGCAGGATCATTTCCTTTCAAGAAGTTATGAGGATTGTGGTGTGATTTTTCTTCATCAGAGAGATTGTCTTGACCGTGACAGGAAAGACAAGAAAGATTTCCTTCATCCTCAGCAAAGTGAACATCATATCCAGAGGGAAGTCCCGCTGTAGCGTTGTTCGGATCAGCTATTGTTCCATCTGGATTCATAAATATTGGAGCATCTGTTGTATCACCCTCTGCCTCTCTGCTGAAAACAGCAGCTCTTTTTACGACATCAGCGCCCATTCCAATAATCCCACGTCTTACGTACCAAGATGGATAGCTGTTGCCGTTCATATCAAACCATCTGTTATCCCTGTCTGGTATTGCAAAGTGACACTGGGCACACATCAGAGTAAGTTCGTCATCTTTCCTATCTGCAGGTAAAGATTTGCTAACTCCAGCTTCTTTTGAACTATCTGCTTTACAGAGAGTATAGTGTCCACTCGTTTCAAGAATTGGCAGCTTGACACTTGAAAGGTCAGCATCTTTTGCATAGTAAGCAACAGCCTTAAACGTCCCATCTTCCTGTTTTTCAAGTTTTACGAAAGCCAGAGGTTTGGAAGGATCATCAGGATTAGCAACTCCCATCAAAGTTCCAGTATCAGCCCAACCGAAGAAGAAACCTGCCCTTCCAAGGTTTACGAACGGCTTTGGATTACTCATATCCATTGGATTGTAAGAGAACATGTCGTTTATTGTTGTAGCTCTAAGGAACATACCAGCGCCGACGTAAGGTTGACCTTCAACTGTTGATTCAAAGAAAGCATTTCTCAAGTAATCTCTTGCAGAAAAGTTTGGAGCTCCGGGGTCGATGAAGAAAGTGGAAGTGAAATTACCAAGAGCTGGAGCAGTTGTATTATTCATGGTACAGATTGTTGAGTTATCTGCAGGATTCACTATATTTATGTTGTAATCTGGGCTATAAAGATCTCCTTTTCTTATGGCTTCTGTTAACTGAGAAACTACGATTGTTCTTAATGTCATGTTATCAGTAGCGTTTATATTTTCCAAACAGTTTGTAATCTCTTCGTTATAATAAAGGTTTATTATTCTTTCTAAAGGATTAGAGTAAAATGCCACTGAGTCTATTGTGTAATTATTACTAATTTCGGTGGAATTTAAACTTGGTGGGAAACCAAGTGAAATTTCAACAACTTCCCCCTCTGCATTTTTCTTTTCAAAAATAAAAACTCTTGGATTAGCAGGTGTAGGATTGTCGGCACGCCATATACCTGTTTCTACAGACAGATTCTGAGATCTGTCAGCGTGACAGAGAAAACAATCTGTATCAAGAACTCCAGACTTCTTCCAATTGAACTTATGAGGTTTACCTAAGTAACCTCTTGAGTATTCATCAGGTGTATAAGAAAATGCGTCACCATCCACTTTACTGTTGCTGTAAGTTGCATTTGAGAAGAAACCAGTTCCATCTGTTGAGTTATCCCAGGTTGAAATCTTATCGTGTCTTTCTGCAGAATCCCTGTCAAACTCTAAGATTCCACCGGAGTGGCATGATGAACATGTAAATGCCTTATCTGGTGTTCCCAAATCCATTGAGTAAGCAGTATTTCCTCTAAAGTCTGTTCCATTGTTTACATCTGGAGCAAGTCCTGGTTCGTTAGCAGGATTTTTAGCCGCCAACTGGCGGTAAGAAGGTGGTCACCATGCTCCATCGTCACCAAAAGAACGGAGAAACTTCCTAAAATCTTTACCAGCTTTTACCCTTTCAGCTCCGTAGTTGTCCGCCAGTTCCTCCCATCCACGTCCTATATGGTAGGCTGCATGAATAGGACCTGGAGAATTAACACCGCCGCTTACATCTCCCGTTATTTCTTTGTGACATGCACCACACGTAGCTTCCCAGCTTACAGGATTTCCCTCACAGTACTCGATGCCGTTGATAGGAAGACAGTTGTTCGGCTTAAGGGTAACAGCAATATCTGTACCGTTAATATCCTTTAACGGCACATCGGGGTGGGAGTAAGCCGTAGTTGAACCGGTTAAGGCTCCCAAGGCAAAGAGAGAAGCGACTGAAAGAACCTTTCTTAGGGATCTTGAAGCCATGACAGCCTCCTCTATTTAGAATTAGCATCTAATATCTTATTTTATATCTAATCTTCGAAAATTACAAAACAAGAAATAAAGTATTAACTTTTTAAAATATAAAATTTTCTTTATAAATGAAACAATCCTAACACATAAACTAACATTTGAAGAAGCTGAAATCGTAGGTGTTATTTGGAATAACAGAGAAAATCCAGCCAAACTATTGGAAATTAACGGAATTTGCTATCAAAATCTGGAAAATAGGAACATCCCCTTTTTGTTATTTTTTGTAAAAGTTAGTCCAATCACAATCTTAATTTTGAAAAAAAAGTGGAACAGAATAACGGGACTATCCGTGACTATTCGGGATATAACGAAACACTTAATAATCTGATTATAGCAAAGAATTTTAGACTAACGTGATATCCTAAAATCCTCAGGTGTTCCATTTTTTTTCAAAAAGGTGTTCCATAGTTTTTCAAAATACTAATGCTTTTAATATTTAACTACCAGGTGGGTAGCCTTTTTTCTTGGGTATGAGCGGGGAAGATGTACATACCTGCAGGGGACACAACACCGTAGTAGTAAATGTTTTAATTGTGGGGAACAAGAAGTTACAAATTTTTTACATAATAGGTTATATCTTCTTGGTCTCTCTTTTTGAGAAATGGAAATTTATCAAGTAACTCTTTCAAATCTTTATCCTTTGTGGCTTTAGGAGCACTTCCGGTAAAGATAATTACAGCAAAAGTTTTATACTTCCATTCATACTTAGGGAATTTTCTCATAAACGCTTTTATGGTCTCTTTTATTTGTTTAACAGCGTGGTTTGTATCACTTCCTTTAAGCTCTATGAATGTAACGCTTTTTAAGGGATTTTCCGAATTATTCGTGTTAACGAACAAAATGAAATCGCAGAAGTTGCTGGAATTTAAGCAGTTATCAGGTTCACTATCCCTACAGTTTCCTTCATGCTGTGGATCAACTACAAAAAGACAAGCTATCTCATTAGGTTCTATTTTACAAATAAATTTTGCATTGTTTTCTTCACAAGAAATGATTTTCCGTCTCTCCGGGCATTTGTAGCTATGTCTTGTAAGACAAGCAGATAGCGTATCAGTAAGCCTATTGTAGAATTCACACTCACACATAGAAACTTCTTCTCCCTAAATCTTATAGTAAAGCTGAGATATCTCCTCAGAAACAGAACTAAAGGTTTCCCAGTCAATAATTCCTGTTTCGGAATCCAAGATGTTCTTTACTTCTCCGTCATCCGAAAAAAGGTAAACAGAAACCTTATTTTTAGCTATAAACACATCTTTGGTTCTGAGAAAAAACATAGAAGCTAAATCATCTGGATTTTTTTCTTTTGACTTAACAGCATTATCAGCTTCTATCAAGTTTATAAGATGGTCTACTATGTAGGGAGAATGGGTCGTGGTAAGAACCCTAATTCCTTTATTCACCATGAAAGATAGAAATTCAACCATTTTAACTTGGGCTCTTGGATGTAGGTTGTTTTCAGGTTCATCTATTATTAAAAGGTCATTTTCCTCAGCTTTATAAGCAATGTAAGCATAAAGTCCTCCAAGACTCTTAATCATAGAAGAGGAAACCATAATAGGAAGTGTTACTCCGCCGTTTGTTTTGTAAACAATCCCTGTTTCGTCAATTTTGATTTCACCCTCTATTATTTCCTGTAAAAAGGAAAGTAAAAGCTTATTTAGAGAGTTTTCTTTAGGCTTCAAAGAGGCAAGACGCTGAACGAAATCTTTGAAATCTTTGACAGGAACCGGATAGTTGTAGTTGAAATTCTTTGGACGTAACAACTTGTGGATATTATTTAGTTCTTCAACCGTACGTTCTATATTTTGCAGTAATGTTACCCTTTGTGAAAGGGCTTTTTCAAAGAGTTTAGCATCTTGAATAAGTCTTCTTAACAGGTTTAAGATTCTCCTCAAGGATGCTCCAATTTCAGAAAGATTGTAAATGGAACCTTCACCAAGGTTAATAAGATTAGAGAAAGTTATGAGAGTATTCCTCTCAACCGGAAGGTTGAAGGGATTACCAAATAGACTTCGTACAATAGTCTTTATAATCAAAGATAAGTAGCATTCATAAGCTAACGAACGTTCAAAACAGTCTTCAAACCACTTACTACGAGCAAACTGATTAAAGGTTCTATTAAATAAGTCTAATAATTCCTTGAATTCCTTTTCTTTTTTCTTAGTTGGCCAATACAAAGTGATTTTTAGGTTTTTTACTTGTTCTTTATTAATGGAAATAAAGTAAGGAAATTCTTTTGCTACATAGCTTAAATAGTCCTTTATCAGCTTTTTAATGAAGGGGATGTCTTCCTCTGTAAAAAAAGGAGAAACTCTTTCTTGTTGTGCGAGTAATTCAATATACTTTGCTACTTTTGGAAGATAGTTTTGGACAAAATCAACCTTTATCTTCAGATTCCAAGGCCTACTCCATGTGAAGTTACTTACATAGTTTTCAATTGTCTCTTCAGAAGCTATTGAATGAATCACATAAGCCATCCAAGTCTTGTTAGTGTTATTCTTACCAACAAAGACTGTTAAATTGCCTACTTTTATCCGAGCGTCCTTAATGTTCCCTAAGTTTTTTATCCTTAGTTGAAGCGTTACCATTTCATCTCCAAGAAAAGTCCAGTAATTCTATATTAGTTATCATAGCAAACTGTTAACATTTGTTGTCAAGCAATCGAGAGAGTATTTAAAAAATCCTCCAGAAAACTGAAAACGTCCAGAAATTGAATAGCACAAACTTTGACACAACAAAGAGTTGAGCTAACTAATAACCTCTTGTCCTCTATAGCTTCTTTAAATTCGGGGAAGTGGTCTCGTAAGACGATGAAGAGGTTGACGAGTAGCTCGTTGGCGTCGCTATAGACTTCTGAATTGATGGTCTACTCCAAAAACTTCAACGTAGGTCATTTTTGTGTAGTTCTCAGGAAATTGGCTAATGATCCAGCTTGCTAAACGTGATTTTCCTCCAATGTAAGGAATCATCTCTTTCCTCCTTTTGTTTCAAAATAGGAAAGAATAGATGAATTGTGTTTCAAAAAGGGAAGATTCTGAAACAACAGGAGGGGAACGGCAGGAGTTCAAGGATGTCTCCTATCTCCCAGTATTTAATTTTTTGAGAATCTCTGTTTTTTCTTTACTTCCAGCAGAGCTCCCAAAGTAAAAGGCAAATATTTGAGTGGTTATGGTAGAGAGAACTCCGAGGATGTAAATCACAATGTCTTTCTTATCCCCAGTAAACTGTCCTCGAGCAAAGTAAAAAAAGAGCAGGAAGGTTGCTATTACTGTTGTTAAAGCAAGGACAGAGGGGAAAATCTTATTTATAAATGGAGCTGAATCCGAAGTAGAAACTTTCGCATAGGTTTCTCTGGCACTTTGAGTATCCTGTAGGTAGGCTTTCTCTCTTTCAAGTTGTAGCTGTCCTTCTTTAAGCTGTAGTTCGGCTTTCTTTATCATCTGCTCAAACTTTTCTTCATCTGTCGTAACAAAATCATCTACGAGGTCTTTTACGCCATCTATTATTGATTTTCCCAGTCCGCCTGTAAGGAAATTCAAGAAACCCATGACATAGCCTCCAGTGCACGGTTGACCCATCCTCTTAAGTAAAGAGCGTATCTCTTCGGGTTTTTGTTCGCTAATGCCGTATAGAACGCTATCCTTGCAAGGGTAAAGTCCCTGATAAGATCTTCTTCTGGAACTGAATCAAGAGCCTGTAGTGTTATGACTCCCAATATTCCGTCTGTTTTAACTCCAAGGATTTTTTGAAGTAGTTTCACTGTCTGCTTTACGCCGAGATTGACTGCTGTTTCAAAAAGTAGGCTTTTTACTTTTTCATCTTTCACTTTTTCAAATGGCTTGTAGAAGTTGTCGTAGTAAAAGCTCTCTACAAGCTCAAAAGGCGGTTTTTGACCTCTATCTATCCATTTCCAACCTTCCCACGTGGGGTGAGCCTTGCGATAGATGCCAGCGTAGGTTTCTGCTTGCTCTGTAGGATTGCGGTGAAGTTTAAGACCGCCTTCAAGCTGTAACACTTTTGGGAGTACCTCTTTGAACGCCACTTTTCACCTCTGGGAGTTTTGTGGAGTATTCAAACTGGAGAAGTGGAGACTTCAAGAATAGACGGGGACTGACTTCTGAAGGATGAGTGTTTTTGAGAAGTTCTACTCCTGCCTGCTTAAATGCTGTGAATACCAATTCAGAGCAGAACCATCTGTTCTTGCTTTCCAGATTCGGATTAAAGAAGACAAATCCTAAAATTCCAAGCCAGTCGTAAGGTTTTCCTATCTGTCTCTGGAGGAAGTGTCTGATTTCGTCTCTCTGCTCTTTTGTGACTTCTACTGAGTAAACAGCAAATTCCGTTCCTGGAGTATGGACTTCTGAAAACTTTCCGTATCTTACTCCGTTCCACCAGGCTTCTATGACAACCGGATCGTTCCTGTCTTTAAGGTCAACAATGAAGGCTATATGAGTAAAGGGGAAGCCCCACTGCCTTATCCTTATAGGCTGGCTTGTAAGGGACTTCCCTATGGAAGCAAGGATATACACTTTGAGGAGGTCTCTCGCTCCCATTGTTAAACCTCAAGTGGAATTTCTGAATAGGCATCCTCACAGAGTTTCTTCACGTCAAGCTGGAGTAACTCTTCAAGGGTCATTGAGTCTATTTGACTCTCAAGCTCTCCTTCCTTATCCCAGATTTCCTCTTTCCAGTTGAATATCCTGGCAATCTCCACTGCACGGGCAAGAAGAGGAAGGATTTTCTGGACAGACTCGTCTGATAGTCCTTTTGCCTTTAAGTCTTCAATTGCCTGCTCTTGCGTGTAAGCTCCAGCTACAAATAGAGCAATTTTCTGCTTAACTTCATCTGTGGTAATTGCAATGCCTTCCTGTGCTGCTATGTAGAGAATCCTTCCTTCTATTACCTGAGCTTCTGAGGTTATGTCTGCAAGGTCTTCGTCTAATTCAGAGAGTTTTTGGTGGATGTAGGAGTCAGTTCTACTTGAAATACCCTGTTTTACCACCTCTTTCGCATCACCTTCATCAATCTGCCCGAATCTGGGTAATGTTCCCCATTGCTCTATCCATTTTTGTAATGATTTCCTATTCCAGCAAATTTCCTGCAGATCATTCTTCGCAAGGGTTTCCATCCTTTCCTCCTTAAGTAGCTTTTTCAAGAATTGCTGAAAGTGCTGTGTTAGCTAAGCATGATGGATGAGTAAGGATAATCTCTACTGGTGTTAAGGGATCATCTGTTCCAAATGAAAAGCGGAGCAAATCTATACGATCCCAAGCTATTATTGAACCAACATCCTTACCTATTGATTGAAGTAAGTGCCAGCCTTTTGCGAGGTGTAGATTACTATTTCCAGTTTCAGAACCATCAACCAAAAGAGTAGTACCCAAGTATTCTGGAACTACCACGAAACCTAAATCCAAGAAAACATCTCTGCTAAACCAGATCCAAATTTGTCCTTGAGAGCTACAATTTTTAGAGCGGGTTCTCGGATTTTTATTTATTACATCCACCTGAATGTGAAATTCCCTTTCGGTGTCCTGACTTTCTATGTGAACTTTAACTGCTTTGTAAACTGCGGTTTTATAATCAGCCATTGGATGTAGATCAACAGTTAACAAATGATTTCCATTTGCATCGTAAAGGTCTGATTGAGTAGGCGTCCCGTCATCATTCGGGTTTGTATCATGCTTTAGAATACAGCCTGTTGTTATGGCTATTGTTCCGGAGCTTCCATAAGACGTGGCAACAATAGTGTTTTCATTCCAGCTGGCTCCTATTAATTGAGTTCCTACAAACTCCCCTCTCGCACCAGCTATAAATCCGTCAATCTTACTTTTTCCATAGTTAACTAAATCATTAACCTGCTGGTCCCACTTATCACTCTGGGTTGTCCATCGTTCCAGGAGCTGGGAAGTGTTATCTTTTACCTCCAGAAGAAGTTCAGTTAAATCTGCCATCGTAACCTCCTTAAATGAGTTTTGTTATTGAAGCTTTTCCTGTAATTTTTCTGTATTGACCTGCTTCATTTAAGCCATAAGTGAGGGTTGAATTACCTGATGAACCGTTCGATTTGTGAAAAACGAATTCCCCGTAGCTCCCTCCACCACTTGTGTTATCTACGTCATAGGCTATCGTTCCCTTGAAAAGTACTGAATCTTGTGTAACAAGAAGTGTTCCTTTTATCGCAAGTGGTTCTCCAGACTCTATTCCCGTATCCCAGGTTACATCTTCAAATCCAAAAATGTTTTTTCCTTTGTCTATTACTTCTGACCACGTTATTAGAATCGCTATTTCGTACACACCGTAGCCTATGTTAGTAAAGATTATAGATTCTGTGTTTGTCACAGTAACACAGGCTGTTTCTCCTACACCACTTGGAGCTTCAAGACTTTCAATTAATTTTTTGTAACTTTGAAGTTCTTCTTTCTTTGCAAAATTCTCATCCACGTAAGAAATCTTGGCATAACTGTCTAAGTTAGAGGTTCTTACAAAAGTATTATCGACATAGGTTTTATCTGCTTTTGTATCTTTCAGGTTTTGAACCTGATCTTTAAGGTTATCTATCTCCGCCTGGAATCCTGCAATAACATCTGAGTCAACTTTGTCTTTTACCTGCTGGAGGAGTTTTTCTATTCGGTCTATCTCTTCTTCTACCTCTTGAAGTTTACTTGTGTTAACAAGGTTTAGCTTTTCTGTTAGGGTGGTAATAGCCTGCCCTATTCTTGCAAGGACTGTCTGGTCTGTGAGTTGTTCCAAGAGCAAGTTCTCTTCTGTTTTGTCTGCTCTTTCCTCTAATGCAGTTATCCTCGGTACATGGACATTTTCAAGTTCCTCTTTTACAGCATTGGCAGTTGCGATGGCTTCATCTGCTTTCTCCTTGATGGCTACAATCGCAATTTCATGGTTTGTGAGAATTCGGGATATCTGAGCAAACTCTTCCGTGTAAAGAAGTTTCAGGTCTGGATTACTCTCAACTATCTCTATCTTGTCCAGAGGAACGTCTGTTACTCTTACGGATATTCCAGTCAAAAGCTTTAGATTTTTGTTTTTCCATGCAATAGGAACTTCTGGATGAGACCAGACAAAAGCGAGAGTGCCGTCTTCAAGATACCAGCCTATTTCCCTTATCCAAAATTCAGGGGCATCTTCTGGAAGAAGAGCCGATAGATCCATATAGCCATCGGAAGGGAAAACCTTTCCAGAAGCAATTGGAACTCTGATTATTTCGTTTTTTAGACTTGTTTGGCTTTTCTTTGGAGTATATCCTGCATCCCCAAAACCTATGTGAGTGAGCTTTAGCCTTACTTCTGGAAGTCCACTAACTTGAAAGAATTTTTGCAATCCTGCTGTTGTGGTTATCGGAATTAGTTTAATCTCTTCTGCCATTAGTTGATTCCTCCAGTGAGGTTAATCCTGACAAAGGCAACTGAGTTGAAACTGCCTGTAACTGCACAAGTAGAGGAGAAATTCCATTCTGTTTCTGTTGATTCAAAGGAAGCTTTCAAGAAACCATCTGCGGTAACGTTTCCAGCGAAGATTGAGATTCCGTCTCCAGCGGTGATTACTTTTTCGCTGTTTTCCTCAAAAGTGGCAGTGGTGAAAGTAACTGGCTTTATGCCAGTTCCGAGGATTTTGTATTCTCCATCCTGGGACATAAGGATTTTCTTTTCACTGTCTTCTTCAAATGTGGCTTTTGTGAAGGTGGAGAGGTTAGAGCTTGTTGCTATTTTCTGCTCGTTTTCAAGGAAGACGTTGAACTTTAGTTCTTCTAACCAGCTTCTTTCGTTTTTGTAGGCATTTATGAGGTCAAGGAGTTTTTCTTGAACTTCCGGTGTTAAGGTAATTCCAGCTTCTAATAGACTATTGAAGAAGAGGTCTATCTTGAATCTGTAAGCTTTTCCATCGTATTCAAACCATTCTGTTACTCTTCCACCAAGATTCAGGGTTTCAAGAACTTTCTCTATTGCGTATTTTGTTCCCTTATAGCGGTGAAGTTCTATTGAATTTTTAACAAGGTTCCTCTTTTCTTCAACGGTTTTGGCAAGGTCGTAGCCTTCTACGTGGAACTGCCAGGCAAGTAAATCAAGAAGAGACTCATCTTCTATTTCGTCTATACGGGGGTATATGACAACATTGGTTATCAGTTCCTTGACTTTTTGAAGTTCTGGGTCGGTGGCAGAAAGAAGTGCCTTTATAATTGGGTCATTCAATAGATTCGGAGGTGTTATTTCTCTAAACATTTTCTGCACCTCCGTAGATGATTTCTACTTCTTCAACCTGTGCCACCTGGCTGGCGTCCACAGGTAGAAAATGAGGAGAATGGACTTCCACCCGTTTTACTCCTTGAACAGACATTACAAGGTCTATAAGACGGGAAGGGTTTACATCGTAGCCGATTTTTGATTTTGTTTCGTCTATGAATTGGAAAACTTTTTCTTTTACCTGCTGGTCTATAGACCCTTGAAGTGGAACATAGTCCTTCCTTATGTAATAGGTCATTCTTATGTTGTAAGTTACAATCTCAGGAGCTTTTACTTCCACAAGGTCTGTAAGTGGACGTACTTTTTCATCATTGAGGGTCTCTTCTACGAGGGAGAGAATTTCGGGGGTTGGGAGTTTTCCGTCTTTCATCAGAACTATAACGGTTACTCTGCCAGGTTCTGGGGAGAAAACAGAAACATCAGCTATTTCCTGATGGGCGGACTTTGCAAAGTAGATGTACGCTCCACGGCTTCCGGCGTTACTGAATTTTTCTGGTGCTATTCTGATTCTCTCTCTTAACCTTTCGTCATCTTCTTCGTCTGAACCGTAAAGGGAAGTTGTAATGTTTTCAACTTTGATCACGTAGGGAAGAGGAGTAACTAAAAGATTTATCTGTCCAGGCTGGAAGCCATTGCCAACTGTACCGGGAGTTTCACATTCAGCTTCTACATCAACGAAAGTTTCTCCAGGTTTGATTACTACTTCTTCTACTGTCTTAAAGAAAATTTTCTGATCCGGTGTTACCTCAGTTCCCTGTGGGATTACAACAGGGAAGGTTTTTGGAGAATCTATGTGAAAACGGACAGTTGTCCTTGAAGGGGTAGCAGGGAGCCTTTTCACTCCCAGAAGTTCCCCAAGTCTATCAAGAGCCTCTCCCCGTGCGAAGGCGAGGAGGTTTTGATTGGCAGCATCGTTTATCTGGAAGTTTTGAACAGAAACCACGTAGGCAAGAAGAGATACCAGCAGATTAACGGGGTCAGCAGGATAGATTTTTCTGTTTAAAAGTTCTCCAGCCCTGTTAAGAATTTTTTGATATGTTTTCTGTGAGTCATACTCCACGAATTTCAGCATCTTTTCCCTGCCGGTCGGTTTTACATAAGACTAATACCGGCAGGGTGGACAGGGTGGGCAACGATGGGCAGTCAGAGGAGGATCCAATTGCTTCTGTTTCCCACAAACTCAATTAGCCCTTTTCTTGGAACTTTCCAAATCCCCTCAATTTTGGCAGCTTCGAGTTTACCGGATTTGATCCATCTCCTTACGGTCTTCTTTGAGACTCCAAGAAGCCGTGCAATTTCTGGAACAGAAAAAAAGAGTTGGTCAGGTAGTTCTCTTTCAAGTTTTTCCTTAACGTAAAGAAAGTAGTAGTCAAGTTCCTTTGAAATTCTTTCCTTAAGTGTTGGATACATTTACTACCCCGAATTTTGTTTCGATTGTGACGGTTGCTTTTACTTCCCCTTCATTGCTTGTTTCAATTTTGATCTTTCTTACCTTTGCTCTTTTTTCCCCTCTTTCAATCTGGAAGTAAATTTCTTCTTTCATCTTCATTTCAAGCTCTGGACTAAGTGTATCAACTATTTGCCAGCTTACTCCAAAATCCCTCATAAGAGGGACAGTTCCTTTTGGTGTTGAGAGTATCGTTCTGACGTTTTGAATTATCTCTTCAAGCTCGGTTTCAGGGTTGACTACCAACATTTTGAACATCCTCTTTTAAGATTAAGTTTACCAAAATCTGCAAGGGGTTGCCATGTTTATCCGTTCTGCCACTTTCCTCTCGTAACTCCTCTATAACGAATCTGCCTTTTACGTAATCTCCAATAATCAAAAGGTAACTCTCTCCTCTTTCAAGATACTCTCTGAGTTTTTCAACTTCAGCGGCAGGGTTGCAGAAAGAGTGGTGGAATTTGATGGACATCTCAATCTGTTCTGGTTCAAGTCCCGTGAAGTGGAGTTTCTCTTTTTCTCCAAAGATAGAAATTCTGGCGTATTTGGCTCTTGAAGAGCGATTAAGAGTCTCTGGAGTTTTAAGAAGTTGAAAAATCACTTCTCCTAACTTTCCCCACATTTTCAACCTCAGTGAGTGTGATGTGGTGTGTTTCCACCCTCATCAATTATTGAACCTGTAGCGTGAATGTTTCCGTCCACCTCTACGTTTCCTTCAACGGTGAGACTTCCCACAATCCTGAAATCTCCTTCAAGAAATCCCATAGTAGGAGAATTGTTTTGAAGGTTTATGGCTGGAGCTTGCAATGTGATTTTTGTTTTGCTTTTAACAAGAACATCTTTTTCAACAACGGCGGACATGTGTCCGCTTACCTCTATTTCAACGTCTCCTTTTACGTTTGCTGTTAGTTTGTGATTGGCAGTGTCGTATTCAATGACTGTTCCATCTTCAAATTTTGTGTGAAATTTGTTTTTATCTTTAACTGGAGGAGGGTTGTCGGCGTGGTAAACTGTGCCGATTATGAAGCCATCGGTAGTTCCAGACTGAGGCAGGAGAAGGCAAAGGACTTTTTGACCTTCTCTTAAGGGCATGTAACTTTTGTTCTGATAGGTAAAAGGTTCTACAATCTGGAGTTCTCTTGAAATAACAGTTTCAAAGTCTTTGAATTCAACAATTGCAGTATGGTTGTCTGGATTGTACCGTTTGACCGTTCCCACTTTCACCGTGTTCATAATGAGCTGGAAAAGTTTTTGAATTTCTGAAATCATTACAGTCTCCTAAGCGTTAGCGTGGTTTTATAACCGCCTGAATCAACTTGATGCCTTGATTCCTCTATCAAATAGTTTCCTGTGAACAAATCTCCAAGCTCCAGTCTTACTACCGTTCCTGCAACTAAGGACATATCTCCTTCAACTGTTAAGCTGCCAGAAGTTCTCCAGCGGTTTCTTTTCTTTAGTTCTGCTATTGCTCTTTTCTTTGCCTGCTCTAACGATTCCACCTTGTCATGAACTTTCAGGATTTCTCCAACAGGAACGTCTTTTAGAACATAAGTGTAGGAAAGGTCTTTGTTTTTGACCGGATCGTGATAATAGACTGTGCATGACTTAAAGATTGAGTGGGTCTGGTCTTCAAGGTCAATGTCTATTAGCTGATTTTCAGTTATCACAGCTATTGGTTCCTGATTCTCAAATTCGTCTCTTTCCACAAAGAAAAGCCTATCTGGCTGAATCTTGAGGTAGCAGTTCCATCGGTCAGCAAGGCTTTTCAAAAATTCTGCATCTGTCTGCTGGTTCTGCTGGAGGTTTTCTATTTGAATGTCTTCTATTTTCACAACCGGAATCAGGCTGTTTTCCTGTGCTATCTGAGAGACGATTTTTGAAAGGCTTGTGTTTTTGAAGTTTCTATTTCTTTTCGTTTTGTGGATTTCAGAATTTCTCCTGATTGCTGTTGCCTCTATTGAGAACGTGTAGAGTCTTCTTCTCATGGAGTCTATCCTGAATTTTCCACAAAAGTAGCCATCTATGAAGGCTGAAATTTCAGCATCGGGAGTGGGATAAGAGGTAAGAGAAAACTCTTTATCCTCGTTGTAAAGTTCAAGGGAGAGTGTATCTGCCTTTTCGGTGGAGTCTGTGTATGTCAGGGAAATCAGGTATTTTTCGAGGGCTTTCGTAACGTCTCTGTTTTCGTAAAGTATTTTCAGTTCGACTTTACGGGGCATGGTTACCTCTTCCAGATGGGCAGTTTGTCTGTTTTAACTTCTTCTGGCTTTTCAGGAACTATTACTTTCAGGTTGGCAGGTAGAAGCTCGTATTTTGCAAGCTCCGGGTTAGCTTCAAGTAGCAGGTGCATAAAGTTTTCGTTTCCGTAATACCTTTTTGCAATTTCATCCCAGGCTTCATTATGATGTGTAATGTGTTCCAACACCATAGCCAATCCTCATCTCCTTTCTTAACTGTTCTCTCTGGAGTTTTTCCACTTCTGCCCTTACGATTTTTGCTATTTCTATGGCATCTTCCCTGTTAGCCTTTCCGTTTACCGTTATGTGGATGTGGATTTCGTTATGGTGGTGAATGGCCGGTGAATTGTGGGTTGAAATGTGGCTGATTGATAGGGGTTTCTGGTAAGGAACGGGAAAAGAGGGCTGTGCGAGTCCAGTTGTTAAAAGTGCAGGGAAAATTAGAGGCGGAAGGTTGACTTCTGGTAGTCTGGAGAGGATGAATTTAACTGGCTGGAAGAGTGGGGTGAGCGAAAGTTTGGGAAGTTTCTCCAGTGCAAGTTTTACTGTCTGAACAAGTGGAGGGAAGTTGATTTCTGGTAGTCTGGCAGGCTGGAAAAGTGGAGTGAGTGTCTGGATTAGCGGTGGGAGTTTAACTTCTGGTAATCTGGAAAGGAGAAATCTGATAGGCTGGAAAATGGAAAGGGGCTTGATTTCGGGAAGTGTAAGGGAAGGTAGCGAAATGTCTGGAGCTTTGTGAAGGAGTTTAAGAGGCTGGACAGATGTCCGAATCTGGACAGGTGTCCAGAAGAAATCTTCTACCTTTTTCATTATTGAGGAGACTTTAGCAATTAGAGAATCTTCCTTTATTCCTTCTGCTATGGTTTCAACAAATCGCAAGCCTGTTTTGTGAAGGTCTGATAGTGGTCCTTCTTTTGCAGGAGAGAAAGGAAGGAGGTTTCTAACTTTTGAAAGAGTTCCTTTAACTGCATTGATAAGTCCTCCAGCTTTTGACTTGATTCCTTCTACGAAAGTGGAAATGAGCCTTTCACCTGTTTTGAAAAGGTTTATGCTTTTCAGAAAGTTGAATACAGACTGCCATTCTTTGTAGATGATTCCAAAGGGAGAGAAGTTGAGAAAAAATTTCATCAATCCTGAAAAAATATCAAATACCGGGATAGACATTAACTCATTTAATTTACTCCATCCTTCTTTCACAAAAGAGATAGCTTTTCCAAGTAGCTTAAAACTTTCCACAACTGCAAAAATCGGAGTTAATGGAAGTTTTAGGATTTCTCCTACAAGGTGTCCAACAGCAAATCCCCACTCTTTTGTTGCTTTTCCGCCGTCATCTACAAGTTTGAGTATTGAAGAGATAAGGTTTCCCACTGGTTTTAGTATAGATCCTATTAAGGAGATTCCTTTCGCTACTCCTGAAAAAACAGGAGATAGAAAGGAAAAACTGTCTGCAAGTCCTTTGAAGAATCCTTCAAAGAAGTGCTTTATAGGTTTCCAGAATTTGTAAATCAGTAGAGCAGTTCCAGCTAATGCTGCACCTATCCAGATCCAGAAAAGTGGATTGGTGAGAGTGGCAACCGTTAGTGCTCTTATACCTGCAAGAACCGTTTTTAACGAAGTAAACAGGTTTGTTTTTAGAGTAAGGGCAAGGTTTTTAAGTCCTGAAATGGAAAGTAAGTTTGTCTTTGCCCAGAGGATTTGAGCTTTTGCAGTCTCTACTATTGCATTTTTGACAGTGGACAGTGCAGTTACAGCAGTAGCTTTTAAGTCAAGAAGTTTGTATTTTGTTTTCAAGAGTTCAAATTGAAGGAAGTTAAGGAATCCTCCTCTGTATTGAATTGTGTTTATTAACTGCTCTATTCTTAAAATCTCATAAAGTTTTTTGCCTGCTTTTCTGGTAAGTTCCAGTCCTTCAATGAAAAGAGATAGAGTTTTCGAAGCTACAGCGGTAACTGCTGCTACTCCTGCAATTGATGTCAGGATGAGTCCAAAACCGCCAATTCCGATTCCCACTACTTTAGCAAGGGTGGAATGCTCAGAAATCAGGCTTTTTATTGAAAGTGAAAGTTTTGTGAGTCCTGATGCCAGGAGATTAACAGCAGGTAAGAGGAAGGAACCGAAGGCTATTTTTGTTGAAGCAATAGCTTGAGACAGTCTATTGAATGCGAACCAGGTTGACTCGCTCATTTTTTTGAAGGCTTCGTCTGTTTCGCCACCTACTTGCTGGAACTCTTTAAGGGTGTTAACAAAACTCTCAGGGTCAGCTATGAACATATTGACCACTTTTTGAGCTTCTACACTTCCAAAAATTTCAGAAAGCATCTTTGCCTGTTCGGCTTCTGTTAAGCCTGCCTGTTTCATTGCATCGGTTATCTCTTTGAGGGTCCCAACAAGTCCTTTTTGTTTTAAGGTTTCTTTGTTTACAGTTATTCCGAGTTTCTGGAAGGCTTTTTCTGCCTGTGTGGTGGGAGAGATAAGGGCGTTTACGATTTCCCTGATAGAGGTCATTGTTTGAGCTGTATCAAGACCTTTAGCGGTTGCGGTGGCAACGATGGCGGAGAATTCTTTGAACTTAACACCTGCAGAGGAAATTATCGCTGCCACTCCACCGATGTTGCGGGCGATTTCCGTGAATGTGGTCCTACCTTTAGCAACGGTTTTGAATATGTAATCGGAAGCTTCTTTGAGGTTAAGTCCCCATGCTTTCATTACAGTTATGAGGGTGTTGTTGGCAGTTGAAATATCGCTCACTCCAGCAACTGCAGATTTACCTGCTACTTTGATGATTTCAAGGGCTTTCTTTGGGTCAAAACCTGAGGAGATTGCATCGTAAAAGGCTTTTGTGACTGCACTCTTTTCCTGTCCCAGAGAAACTGAAATTTCAAGAAGCTGGCTGGAGTAGAGTTTTTTAAACTTTTCAAAGTCGGTTTTGACAAGAGTTGAAGCTTCTGCAAGTCCTTTTTCAAATTCGGTTGCATCGGTGACTACGCTTTTCAGTCCGAGCGTTATCGCTCCACCTATCGTTCCAAGTTTCACAGTTAAGCTCTCAAGTTTTTCTCCAAAACTGTCAAGATTCTTAGGGTCAAAGGTTTTCTTGATTGTGTTTCTTAACTTTTCAAAACCGCTTTTCGCTTCATTTGTTTCTTTGACAAGTTTTTTCACTTTTTTTACGCTTTCTTCAAAAGAGGAGACCTTCCCAATGCTTTCGACTATGCTTTTGAATTCGTTGGTTTTCCTTGATGTCTCTGCTATTGCCCTTAAAAAGTTATCTGCGAAAAGGCTCAGTCCGATAGCAAGCTCGAGATTAGATGCCATTTCAAATCCTCTGGCATAAATTCAAATTTGCTATGGAAGTGGTAATCGGTATCTTGATTCTTCTGTTTATAGCTATTGTTTCTATTGGTTTCCTTCTCTTCATGGTAGGAGGAGGTATCTATTTTCTCCTTTCTCTCCCCGAAAGAGTCAGGGAAAGAAAAATCAGGAAAGTTAACCGTAAGTATCTAAAGAAGAGGCTCTCTTATCTTCCCTGATTTTTTCAAGTTCGCTCCACTTTCTCAGTAGGTAGAAAATTCTTTTAAGTTCCATTCTCATAAACTCCGAGTATGTAATCCCGACCTCCTTTAAAAGTAGAACAGGAAGGAGATCGGGACGGTCAAACTTTCTTATCCCACTATTTGCAAAAAATGTCTGTAGAGCTTCAGAAAATCCCTAATAGGCATTGTTCTCAGTTCTGGCTCGGTAACTTTCTTTCCATCGATTTCTACGAGGAGTTCCATCAACGCAATCACAATATCTTTGAATCCCGGTGTTCCGTTTGTTACGGCTTCAGCGGTTTCAACTGCGGTAAGAAAATCTTCTCCAGTTCCGTCATAAATAACTGCTTTCCTGTTTTCTGATAGTTCAACTTCGGCTAATACTTTCCTTTCTTGCATCCTCTACCTCCATTTTGTCTATTATCCCATTCCGAGATTTTTCCTAACATCGGAAAGGTGATCTTTGCCGTTTATGATGCAGATGCAGTTAAGAGGGTCAACCTCGTAAATTGTCTTTCCGTCAACTTCGAGCTTGTAGTAGGTTACCGAGAACTCAAGCTCCGAGTCCTGTGGCTTGTTCATTTCAAGTTTTCCGGGATTAAGCGAGAGAGGTAAAACTTTCATTGAGGCAACAAGTCCAAATGACCTGAATGTCCCGGAAGCCGGGTCGTATTGCTGAAGTGCCCCGTAAACGGTTATGAGGTGATCCTCGGGTTCAAGGAGTCTGGCAAAATCTTTTGTGGTAGTGGAGAATTTGAGTTTCAATTTCATTTCTTTTACGTGACCGATGGTAGGAGTATTAACTTCCCCACTTATACCAAGGGGGGACATTTTGTCTGATAGGAATTCAACCTTTGGAAGTTCTACACTTGCTGTGCCTGCGATTACATTTCCTTCGAGATAGACTTTGGCATTTTGAACCTTGTCGGGAATCGTGGCCATTTCTCACCTCCAATTAACTGCCGAACAGTGTTTTCCAGTAATTGGGGTCGTACTCGGTTATGAAGTGGATCTCCCTTGCAGGGGAAGGTGGCGTAAACCAGACGTGGAATGTGGCTATTCCGTCCATGAGGTCTGTAATCGGGTTCTCCTCTTCTACGAAGGCAATCCTGCCACCAAGGATGTCTTCCCTTGCAGAGAGACCGTTGAGCCTTGTCTGGTAGGAGTCAACGATTGTTCTTGTGAACCTTCTTGTTATGGGGGTATCAACCTTCTGGTTAAAAGTGAGAATCAGCTCGTTATTGAGGAAGTTGAACATGTGGCGAACATTGTCGAAGGTGTCTTTTGGGTCTGTGGAGGATGGATAGGCGGCAGTTCTTGCTCCCCAGAACACCCATCCATTGGCATTGTTAAAAAGCGGAGTTACTCCCTGACCTGCTAAGTAGTTTGCCTGGTCAAGTCCGAGGTGAAAGTCAGAATCGTTTATGTAGAGAGGCTTGTTTGAGACAGTTTTTGATGGAATTCCAGAGTTTTCTGCATCTATGCGGGCTTTTCTGAATGCTGCCAGGGTAGAAGGATGATATTTCTTCTCTCCTGAAATGCCTTTTCCAAGGAGAGCCTTAATCTGTGGGAACTTTAAGCCGTTATCTACAAGGTATGCTGGAGCATCGGTGTATTTTTCAACCTCAATATCAACATAAGCCATAGCCTTGAAGTGTCCGTTAATTGCACCTGCTTTTGCTGCCATTGCCGTTGCAACAGCAGGATCCTTTGAAAATCCAGGAGCTATGAGGATTGATGGAACAAGGCGGAATCTCGGATAGACTTCTTCTACAACTTCAAGTCCAGAAGGTTTTAAGGTAACCGGGTCAATTCCTCCTATGACCTGTGAGGAGCTTATAGAAGAGGCGTCGTTTCCAACGCTTATGAAAATCACAGGAGATACAGCTTCAAGGGCGAATGCAACCTGAGCGACTTCTTCAAGGGTATGTTTTTCCCAGTCTCCGCTAATACCAAAGGTATCTCCATACTCTTCAAGGGTGAAAATCGGAACCGCTTTGTTTACAGGTCCTTCTTTTGCAGTTCCAATTGCTACTGCAATTGTGCCTGTTCTAACAGGAGGCAGGAGACTGGTTGGTTTTTCTTCTACGGTTACTCCTCTTGGGTAGGGAGATGTTCCCATTATTTGCCTCCTTTATCTTTTTTGGCTTTTTTCTGCTGTTCCTTGATGTACTTGCGTCTTTCCTCTTCAAGTTCTTTCTCTTTTTCGGGGGAGTATTCAGAAAGAGAGATGAAGAACTTTTTGAGTTCTTCCGGAGCGTAGTGAGGAACTTCGGTGAATATTTGACCTTTTCTGAGGAAGAACTTTTCGTTGATGATTGTGGGACCAGCGTAGATTACTCTGGTATCTTTGGAATTGGTTTGTTTTTTGGTTTTCTCAGAAGATTCTTGTTCTCTTTGTTCCTGAACGGCTTTTTCATTAACTTCTACTTCTTGAACCTGCTCTTTCTTTTTTGCCATAACACCCTCCGGGAGTGGATTTGTTTTAGGTTAACTCCCGAAGGGTGGACAGGGTGGGCAACGGTGGGCTATTGGTTTTTCAGTTTAGAAATTAATCTCTTTACCCCTACAGATTCATCAAGGGATAGTGCTTTTTGGGCTAACTTTAAAGCTTCTTGCTTTTTTCCATTCTCGTAGGCATATTCGGCAAGTAACCTATAAGTAAAAGCTATGTCTTTTACGTCTCTCTTTTGATCTATAATCTGCTCCAAAAAGGGTAAAAGTTCTTTCAAAGAAAGTATTTTATGTTTTCTAACAAGTTTTAAAATGTAGTGAAATTCCGGGATTTTAGGCTCAGCAATGAAAAAAGAAAGAAGCTTTTTAACTGCTAACTTAGAAACTTCTCCGTTAAGATAGACCAGTTCAAAGGCTTTTCCAAAACTTCTGGTCTTAAGAGAGTTGGAGTTTTCCATCGTGAAAAGTTCAGCGTAGGATAAGTGAAGAGGTTTGGGAAGCAAATTACCTGGGGCGTTTCCAACACTCTCTATAATAACCGGATACTTCCTCTTCCCTGGGAGAATTCTAAAAGTACCTGTAATTCCGTTGTAGAGGAAGTTTGCTATTAGACTTGGTTTTCCTTTCTTTTCTTGGCAAATCCCCACCAATTTTGACTTCGATAGGACTGTGAGAATGGGAAAAATGTAAAAGTATTCAGCTAATTTCTCAGCACTGGTTGGCGTCAAGTGAAAGAGAGTACCGTAATTATAGAAACTTTTTGGCTTGAAGAGAAAAAGAACATAACCGCTGGAGGCATTTTTCTCAAACTGGTAGGCAGGAGGAATGATTTGAACAAACTTTACTGGAGTTTCGCCGATAAGGAGGTTTTTACTCACGTTAGCAATTTTAATCTTCCTTTCTTGAAGAACCGCAAATAGCTGTTCTCCTGCGAGTTTTATAGGAAAGCCGAACATGCTTAAGCCCATGTCGGCAAGTTTCAGTGAGCCTCCTTCCAATTTCAGTTTCCTATTGAACTTTACACAGCCTTCACAGACTTCAGGACACCTTAGAATAGAGAGTTCTTTGACCCTTTCTTTCGCTTTTGTGTCCTTGGATTCGGAGTGGATTGATTGAGATGTGGAACTTTCAGATTTTAACTTATTTGTAGCTTCTACATTTGTAGGTTCTACAACTTTTATGTCTACTCCCGTCAAAGATTCAGCTTCCGTTCTTAGCGGAAGGCTAATAGCAAGCTTTTCCTTATTTCCGGATTCTTCTATTCTGTTTTCTCTTTTGGACAGACGGAAACCAAACCACAGCCCACCTATAATTAACAAAGTTAGGATTATGAAGGCTTCCATAGTCCTATTTCCTACTTTGCCTTTCTCTTTATAGTCCTATAAGCTTTGAACATTTCAAGAAGATCTATTTCTCCAAAATTATCTGTTCCCCAGCGTTTAAGGGCTTCTTCCCTTGGATCAATACCTGCCCTACCACAAGCGAAATAGAATTTTTTTATCATTATGTGTCTTTCATACGGAGGAATCTTGTTCTTGTACAAAACCCCAGCAACTGAATCAATCCAGCTGTTCAAATAACGAAAAACACACTTAACCTTTTCTTTAGGTAAGAGATCTATTTTGGAATACCTACACCTTCTTTGAAGCTCAGAATGAATAGTAGGAAAGAGGTTTTTAGTAATTCTGAAGTCTAACTTTAAGCTTCTCTTTGAAAAGCCGTGATTAAGAGCTTTATTTATTAGCTCAACAAGCTCTTCTATAAGATCTTTTATTGTGCGTTGAGTAGAAGAATCAGCATAAAGAGATTCATCTCTGATTATCTTAATTTTCTTGACTTCTCCAACATGAACCTTTTCGGCTTTATGTATAACCGTGCTGTTTTCATAATGATTATTAGCTATTATTTGCTCAACTTCTATTTTTGAAAATTCTGCGAGTTTCCGGAAGATTAATTCCTCAGAAACTCCATATCTCTGATGAAGGTCTTTTACCCAAGCTCTTGTTAAGTTCTCGAGTTCTTTTTCCCATTCGGCTTTCCACTCCCCTCCCATCCTCTATCTCCGTATGCTACAGCGTCATACATGTTTCAACTGAGGATTCAAGAAGTTTGGCTTTCCCTTCTTTCCTCATGCTGGCTACCACATGGGTAAAGTAGTTCCATAACAATTCAGCTTTTATATCCCTTTTCTTAAGTAAAGATACTTTGAGTCCAAGTTCTTTAGCCTCTTTCCATCTTATTGGTCTACCGTGACTAAGGTGTCTGTTTGCATCTGATAGATACCGAGCAATATCATCTGCTTTTTGTCTTCTTTGCTGCTGTGGCAGGTTCTTAAGCATATACTTGGTAAGCAACTTCTTAGCTAATTCCTCAGCATGTTTTATGGTTTTACTTGCCCAGTCCAAGGTGGTTAAGTCTATGGATTGAAGTAGCATAGCAGCAATTGTTGGATTAAGCTGATTTGAGGAAAGCCAGTTCGTGAGAAGTTTAACACTATCAAGAACAGAGTGAGCAGGTCTCCAAACTTCTCCAGAGGGTGTCTTTATTCGAATCTGAGGGTCAATGGGACCAAGTTCTGAGCTTTCCAGCATGTAGATTCTATCGCTACCAAGAGAAATGATTGTTGCTGCTGACTTTGCTCTTTCTGGAATAGCAACATAGAACCGACGGCAGTTTTCCCTAAGAATCTCAACGAGTTTTTCAGCAATATCTGGGTCTCCACCGTAGCTGTGGAGAATCAACAGAATAGATTGGACTTTCCTTTCAAGTTTGGATAGCGGTTCGTTAAAGAGCAGAGGATCCCATTGGTCAATGGGAAGTCCCAGAGGGGAAATGTAGCTTATAACTAACGAGACTCTAAATTCCTCAGCAATTCGTTGAAGGAACCCTCTCCTTACATACTTGTCGTTGTTAAAAGCTTTATAGAGAGGGGTAAGAGGTTGTTGCTCCTTCACCATAGAAGAAACTCCTTTCTTCTTTTTCTTTACGGAAAATGCCGTTTTCCCCGTAATATATTTCCCTGACCAGTTTCATTGCTCTGTTGGCTTCTTCAATTATTTCCTGAAGACCGGTAGAACGTCTAAATTCCTCCATTTCTTTTACAAAACGCTTAAGATCTTCTATATCCTTAACTTCTTTCGCCTTCACCATTTTCCACCTCCTTGCAAATCAATCAATGCTGATGGGAGTCTTTACGGTCAAAGTAATAGGGAATAGCTACCATCATTACAGCAAATATTGTAATGATTGCACCGATAATAAAGACGACAGCTATGGCGAAGGTATCACTCATCTTTCAACTCCTTTAATAAGAGTTCAATCTTTATAGCCAACCCTCCAATCATTAGGAGGAGAGTTAGCGACGCCCACATTCCTACAATTGCAATCCAGAAAGCAAGCTCATCGTTCCTTTTGAATAACATTCCTAACGTACCGCCAGCACTTGCTATCAAGAATGCTGACAGCACTTTCAGAACTTCTATATAGAAATCTACTTTCTCTTTAATATATTCCTTATTCATTCTCTTAGCTGTTTTGACTACCAACTAATTAAGTTAAAAAAATTTTAACATACTCATGGCTTAACTTCTGAAGTTCTTCTCTCCATTTAGTTTCTTCCTTGTCTTTCAAAGGCTTAATCTTTTTGTAAAGGAACTTAATCATTTCCATCACCTCTTCTTCAGGAACTCCTTTTAAAAGTCCTGCTTTGTAATATTCCTCTATTGTTTCCGTTATCCTCTGGAAAAGTTCTCTGTCGATAAGGGAAGTAGCTGGAAGAGAAGAAGATGGAGATTCTTTTTTTACAAATATTTCTCCTTCGCCAAGAAGCAACCAGTTTAGGTTGATACCGAATTCGGTTGCAATAGCTTTAAGCTTTTCAGTAGTGGGTTCGAATTCTCCTTTTTCCCATCTTCTTACCACTGTATCCATTACCCCGATTCTTCTTCCAAACTCTCTTTGAGTTAACCCTAATTTCCTTCTTAACTCTTTGATTCTAATTCCAACTTCGCCTTTCATAATAACCTCCAACAAATAGAACATTTTAGGTTGACAACAGACCGATACTGTTCTATATTTCCTTGTAGGCTGACATACCAGCTAACAAGAAAATCCTATCAGAAGGAGGAGCAAATGGGCAAAGTGGTAATCAAAGAAGTAAAACGACGGCTCTACATGAAGGACAAGAATCTTACTCAAATGGCAAAAGATCTGGGAATTTCATACTCCTACATGCTGGATGTCCTGCACGGAAGAAGAAAGTCAATACCTCTAATTGAGCGAATAGCTGCTTATCTGAATTTTCCTGAGCTCGTGGAGCTCTACGAAGAAGAGTTTGCAGGAGTTAAGTGATGTGGTATCTGGAACTGCTTGTATTGATTGTTTTCTTTGTCTGGTACTGTTTGCCGGATGTTGATTCAGAGCTTGAGGGCAGTGAAGATGAATGGAGGAGGTTCACCGATGGAGTTTAAGACAGGAGAAAAGAAATTCAGGGACTACCTGAAAGAAGCCATGGAGGAGTTAGAAAAGGAGAACTGGAACTACGAAAAATGCAGAAAGGCGGTAGAAGGGGCGGTTTCGGTGGTGATTGATAACACGACCGAAGAGGTGGTCAAAGTAAAGGCAGGGAATCCCGAAACAGCTTTAGCACAGGCACTTTCAAGGTTAACACCCGGAGTAAAAACCATTGTGGAGGAGGCGTAAGCCATGGCAAAGATAATGAAATACAGGGTTTCAGAGTTGGAGATTCCGCAGGGACTACTTCCCAGGGTCATAACCGGAACGGTAGAGGAGAAGGTTAAGGAATATGCAGACCTTATGGAGAACGGAGTGGAGTTTGACCCGATAAAGGTATGGGAAAGGGAAGACGGAAGAGTTTGGGTAGTTGACGGAGTTCACAGAATCGAGGCAAGCAGGAGAATCGGAAGAGAATACATAGAAGGCGAACCGCTAAACATAAAAGACGAGCTCCACTACAGAATGGAAGCAATCAAGCACAACCTGAAGCACGGACTTGCATTAAGACCGGAAGAGCGGAAGCTCTGTGCTCAACAACTCTACCTTGCAGGAGTTGACCCGGTTAACATTCAGAGGCTCTTCGGAGTCAGCGATAGAACAATCAGGAGATGGCTATCGGACATAAAGAGCGAGAAGAAAGAGGAACTAAGAGAAAAGATTAAAGAACTCCATAAGAAAGGCTATGGAGTAAGGGAAATTGCCAGAAAACTTGAGATTGAGCCTTCCACAGTTTCACGGGTGTTGCAAAACGGACACGATGTCCAAAATGCAACACTTACAGACAATCATTCTCAACAACACAAACCAGACTCTTACAGTTTAACACATTCCAGCTCTTCATCAGTTAGAGATATTCTGGACAACCCCGAAAAGTTAGTTGAAGAGGAAGAAAGGGAGATTGCCTCTGCTGAGGATGACATTCCTGAAGCACTGAAAAAGTTTGAAAGCTCCGAAATGAAGGCAAAAGTCATTGAGCAGATAAGGAAGGCGAAAGAGAGGGAGGAGAGAAAGAAGAAAGAGAAGAAGCTAAAGACAAAAGAGGAAATCATTGCTGAAATCTGGGGAAAACTCTACGAGCCACTTGCCGAGTATCAGGTCAGGTTCTGTGAGGATACAGGTCAACGGGACTTCAGGCTTGAGGACATGCTTGCCTTCATTGACGAAATCAAGAAGTTCTTCACAACCGGCAGGTATCTGACGGAAAAGGACTACCTTACCTGGCTTGGTATATGGAGAGCAAGAAAAACAGAAGGATACAAACAATTTTAAGGAGGAATTATGAAAGCAGAACTTTTAGACAAGAAACGAACGGATAAAGCCGCAAGACTGGTTGAACTGGAGGTTTTGCCTTACGAAGGCGGACAGATAACTGGTAACGAGAAAGAGCCAAGCCTTGTTGCCTTTGCAAATCTTCTGACTGCAAAAGGAATTACGAAAGAAACAGTCTTTTTAGATGATGGAACTCTTGAAATCAGCTTTTACCGTAGGGGAAAGCTCAAAAGAGTTTTCAGAATTGAACCTAAACCTTATTAAGGAGGTAATAGGAGGAAAACATGAATCCACGCCAATTTGAAGAGCGATTCAGGAGAAAACAGGAAGAGATAGAAAGACATCAAAAAGCAGTGAGAAAACTCTCCTTCTTAGCAATTGTAATGGGATTTTTTATGTGGAGTCTTCTTATAAGCTCTGTGGTCTTTGCAATAAAAACCTTCTGTGGAGGTCATTGAAATGGAAGTGAGAACAGTAAAACCTGATGCACTCAAAGAGTATCTTTCATTTCTTCGCAAAGACGTCGGGATAGATGCTGACAGGTTTATTCTCCTTGAAGAAGAGCCTGCAGTTTACGTTGATCCTGATGTTAGGGTAAAGGTTGGTTCCATAGCTGATTTACGGGTAAAAACTGATTTCCTGCTCGAAGATGGGATGTTGAAAAAAGTTTGTTTACTAAAACCTCGACCTACCACAGATCTTGAAGATGTCTGGAGAAGTAAATGGAAAAAGTATGTTGAGAGAAGAAAACTACTTGAAGGAGGTGAGGAAAATGTGCAACGTGAATCCTGTTGAAGTAGAAGAAACACCGACCCCCGAAGGGATCAGCACAGAACAAGAACAACAAATAAACCTGACCAGCCTTCTTAATGAGTATGAACAACTCGAAGCCAGATTGCAAGAGCTTACCGAGAGAAAGCAATGGATAAGGAAAATGATTCACGGAGAACTTGCAACTCAAAACATTCAAGAAACTTCGGTTATCACCGCAAGTGGAACAAAGTTTGTTCTCCGAATCCAGAAGACCCGTAGAGAAAGGGTTGATGTAAAGCTCCTTCGAGCAGACTTAGGAGAGAAGGCAGAAAAGTATATCACCGTTACTGAGTCTGAATTCCTGTCAATTAGACCAGCAAAGAAGAATCAAAACGAGTTAATTGGAGGAGGTAAAAAATGAGAAAGGTAAAGATAGAGGTAGAAATTTTTCTAAAAGGGAATCCACCTTATATAACTTCGGCAGAAGTTACCAGAGTAATTGAAATTCAAGGGGAACTGACCCAGGATGACCTTGAAGAGATAGAAGAAAATTACTCCCTTTACATCCCTAAAAGCCTGTTAAACCAAAAGAATTTGGAGGCAAATTCAGGAGGATCGAGATGAGAATTTTACTGGAAGTCATAAAAAAGGAAACAACTAAATACTTAGTAGAAGTCGATGAAGAACGGTTAAGGAAAGAAATCCCTCTTTCTATTGAACCCATAGAGGCTTTTGAAAAAGCACTTCTCAAAAATTCACTAATAGAGTTAGAGATGAAAGGGATTATCAAGAACATTCAGGAATATTCAAGAATAGTAAAAGAGCTTAAACCAAAAGAATTTGGAGGTAAGTGATGGGAGATACAGCGGTTAAGAATATAAAAATCCTTGTTGCCGACGATGGCACACAATGGACTGAGGAAGAAGTTAAAGATTACCTCAAGTATCACGTATCTGCAAAGAATATTACGGAGGAAGATGTAAGAGAATTCTTCCGCTACTGCAAAGCCAGAAAGCTCAATCCCTACGACGTTTATCTCCAGAAATACAGAGTCAGGAAAGGTAACACAGAGGAGTGGAAAACAGTCATCGTTGTTTCGAAATATGCTTTCTTCAAAAGAGCAGAAAGGAGCGGGAAGTTTGCAGGTTACAGAGCCGGAGTAATCGTCCAGGGAAAAAGCGGAAAACTTGTGTACAGAGAAGGAAGTATCGTTCTTGATGGCGAAAAGCTAATCGGAGGCTGGGCAGAAATCCACAGAACGGACTGGAAAATTCCGGCAAGAGTGGAAGTTAGCCTATCCGAATATCTACGTAAGGATAAAAACGGAAAAACTTTTGATATGTGGGAAGAAAAACCTGGAACAATGATTCGAAAGGTTGCGTTGGTACACGGATTAAGGGAGGCATTTCCGGATGAGGTTGGCGGACTGGAAATTATCGGTGATAGCGGCAATGATGACTTTAGGGGAAGAATTGAAGAAGCTGGATCAGATGAATCTGAATACACGTGGGACGAAGAAGAAACTCAGGAAGGAGAAAAGGAAGAAGAGAAGAAAGATTCAGAAAGCGAGCAGAAGGAAGAACCGAAGATAACGGAGAAACAGAGAATTTGTCTCATGGCAGAAGCCAGGAAGTTGTGGGGAAAGGATTACATAGAGAAGTTTCACCAGGTAATCAAAACCAGGTATGGTAAAGAATCCTCAAAAGAACTGACAGTCAAAGAAGCTTCCCGGCTTATAGATGAACTTAAAAAGCTCAATGGTTCAACAAAGGAGAGTTAATCATGTGGGCAGGGTATAGGAAATTGACGTTTGTTAATGCTTTCAGGTTTGACGGAGATTACACGACAGAAGAAGTCAATCAGCTTGTTTCCGAATTCATTCGAAACGGAGGAGTAAAGGAAGATAAATCCAGACTCGTCTGGTATGTGAAGAGCTTAAAGCTCAACGAGGAGTATATCTTCATCAAGACCAGCGAGGAGATTAAATCCAAATCGGGTCTTGTGACTGTATTCAGACCTGTTTCAACACTTTCCTAAATTTCGCCCGCCCTGTGCGGGCTACTTCAAGAAAAGGGGAAGGAAATGAAGGAAAGCAAAAAAGCACTCAAAGAAAAAGCAAAAGAACTAAAAGAAAAAGGATACTCCATAAGAGAGATATGCCAGATTTTGGGAAAGTCAATAGCCACAGTCCACAGGTGGGTAAGTGAAAAAGGAGAAAAGGAAAAAAGAGAACCCAGACTTTTCCAATACATTAGAAAACTTGAAGAAACGGAACTCTACGAAAAATTACTTGAACTCCTCTTTTACAAGGTAAAAGAAAAAGGACACGACAGGTATCTGCCTCTTGCAAAAGTTTATCACGCACTACAGGTAGAACTGGAAATGGCTGGAATCTCGGTAGGCTACCACAGATTCAGACAAATAGTAAAAGCAATAGTAGTGGGAAGGCTTGGAAAGAACTGGGAAGAATTCATATACAAAAGGAAAAGCAGAGGAGTTAACACAAAAACCTCTTATGGAGCAGTTGAAAGACCCCGTGAGGTTCTTGAAGTTGACCTCACAGGTTACGAGTTCGGAGGAAAGAACTACGCTCTAATTTTTGCATTCGATCTTTACACGGGATTTGTTTTCCCTCCGTTCATAATTGAAAACAAAGAAAAAGGTAAAGGAGTGAACCACTATAACAAAGCATTCAACTCGATGGAAGTTGCACTTTACCTTGTTGAAATTTTCCAGAAAGCTGGAGTTCCAAAAGTTGTAAAAACGGATAACGAAAAAATCCTGAAAAGCCAGCTAATAAAAAGTGGACTTAAAAAGTTGGGAGTAACACTTTCAAACACATATCCTAACAGACCCAACCAAAAAGTTATCGAGGTTGTCATAAAAGAACTTAAAAGCTACCTGAGGCTTCACAGAAGAAATGCAGAAACCATAGAAGAGCTAACACAACTTGCAGTTGAAAGCTACAACAGAAACTACCACAACTTTAAACACCTCAGCGAAAAAGTAATCCCTGCCGAACTTTTCAAAGGATACTCAAGGAAACTCGATGAAACCGTTATAAAAACCGCATTTGTTGAAATCAAGGAAAGAACCCTTAAAGACAACGAAATCCAGATAGACAACCTCATATATCAACTCAACTATCCAAAGAAAAGAGAAAAAGTCATTGTTCACAGATTTCTCCACGACCTTACGCAGGTTGCAGTCTATTCAAAATCGACAGGTGAATTCATAGGAATTGCAAGGCTCTTCTCAAAACCACCGAAAGGAATAGAGACCACAGTTGAATTCAAGCAGGAGAAACTACGCTCAAAGAGGATAGACAGGAGAGAGAAGAAGGTAAAAGAAGAACTTGTGAGGCTTCAACAAGAAAAGGAACCTGCCGTAAAACTCGAAGAGTTATCCCAACAGGAAAAAAAGGTTGTAGTTCTTGAAGAAATTGAAAACAACCTGCTACTTGAGAACACTTTTGAAGAAGAAGGTCAACCCAAAGGGCTGACCCTTGAGGACCTTGACTTCTGAAGGAGGTAAAAACATGAGGACACACGTTCAAATTGCAATGGAAAAAGCAGTCAAAAGCCTAATTCAATTCTACCACGAAAGAGGAGAGCCTCTTCACGGTGCAATGTGGGGAGTTTGGATGAGTGGAAAGACAAGAGCTGCTGTTTCCCTTTCCAAGAAAAACAGAATAATTAGATACCTCAAATTTCCTGAGAGAAACGTGACTGATACACAATTTGTAAAAAGCATAGCTCTTTCACTTGGTTTGGGACCTGGTAGAAGTTTCATAGAAACACTTGACAACATAAAGGAAACTGTCAATCACAGGGGTGGAATTTACGTTATCGTGATTGATGAAGCCCAAAGGTTATTTGCAAAAAAGAAATTCCTCTCTATCCTCAAGGATCTTTCTGAAGAAGTTGATCTTATTTATCTTTTCTTGGGAGACAGAAATCTATCAAGGTATCTTCATCCAACGTACCATTCTTTAGTAAAAAGAATTCTCATAAGAAAAGAAATTGCTCCGATAGAAAGGGAAACAGTATCTGTTTTGTTAAAGAAGCACGGATACAATTCTGAAAGTTCTGAAATCCTGGTTTCCCTTCTGAAAAAAGAAGGAATCACCACGGGAGAACTTGACATTGCACTTCATCTGGCACGGAAGAAAAAAGTAGAAAAGCTAACAGAAGAAGAATTGAGAATCTTCCTTGAAGCTGCTGTGGAGGGAATACGATGAGAAGAAGTGACATCTGGGTGGCAATAGAGGATTTAAAAGTTTTCCAGATTAGAGAGCTTGTTGACTATCTCCACAGAGAGTGGGATTTTCTTCCCAAAAGCCAGGTAAAAAAGAAAGTCTGGACATCTATCCAGAGCTGGATAAAAGACGGTCTAATTGTAAGAGTTCATAAAGAACCGCCAATATTTGCACATTCAGAACACAAAAGTAACTGGAAAGAAATTTATAAAAATAAAATCAAATTTTGTTCTCATTGTGGAAAGCCTTTCATTCCAAGATCGCCAAATCAAAAGTTCTGTCACAGGAAACTCTGTGACAGAGACCGTCAGTTACTCAAAAAGAAAAACTTCAAGAGAAAACCAAGATGGAAGGAAGAAGAAGTAAAACTCCTCTGGGAAACCTTTGGACTCAAAGGTTTTTCCAAAGAGAAAGCAGAAGAACTCTCCCAAAAACTTGGCAGAAGTGTAACAGCAATCAAAGAAAAATATAGGGAATTAAGGAGGGCGACACAATGCGTTTAGACACGGTAATCAAAAGAGTGGAGCTAACAATTTTTTACATTGAAGAAGGTGAATTTGTGAAAGCCTACAGGGCACTCAGGGATTTAAGAAAAAAACTTCTTGAAGAGAGGGAAAAGAAAAAGGAGAAAGAACTTTCAAGAGAACCAGAAGTCAGGAAACTAATTAGCTGGTATGAGAATTTATGGAATGGGACACCACCGGAGTTTTACAAGTACGGCGAACCGAGAAAAGTTATAGGAAAACACTTCAAAGACCTCATAAAGATTTACAGAAACAACAACTTAGATGTTGAAGACCTGAAAATGGAATACGAAGCCTTCAAAGAAGCAAACCTTAAACTTATCGGCTGGAAGAAGAAACTACTCGGAAACAGAGGAATAGTTCAGTTCCGCTACGTTCTCCCCCAATGGAAAGGAATTTCCGACACAGAACAGAAAAAATGGACAACGTCCGAGAATGAAAGAGGTCTTGACTACTATACAGGTCAGGTAAATGACGAAGAACTCGAATTTTGAGGTAGGCAATGCTTGTGGCGAAAAGCCTTTCTGAGCTTGAAAGAAGGTTCCCTGATTCAATGATTTATGAACAGGAAAGTTGTTATTTCGTTTTTACGAAAACAGGGGTTATCAGATTCCTCAAGCCAAGAAACAAAGAAGAAATAGCTAAAAGACTTAAAGAAGGAAGATTTCCTCAAAAATACATAACTGCAATTATGAAAGAGAAGGAGAGGACAGAGGCTTTAAAAGCTGTCCTCTCCGCAAGAAAGGGAGTGTTGCTATCCGGAAAGGCAGGAACGGGGAAAACTTTCGCTTGTATTTTGAAAATAGCATTTCTTTTGAGAAACTACAAGGTAAACCTTCCCCTTTACGTTCCTCTTCAAAATCTCGGAGATGTATTTGAATACAAAAAGTTAATCTGGTTATACGACTCTTTTCTCCTTGACGACTTAAATCCAAACCTTGGGGAATGGGAAAGAAAACTTGTGGTGGAAACGATTTACCATGCTTATAATGAAAACAAACCACTTTTCATAACCAGCAACGCTAATTTCAGAGTAATTGCTCACTTCCTTAAAGAAGAACCTCTCATTTCAAGGCTTTTAGAGATGTGTGAAGTCAAAACAGTCACAGGAGAAGACCTGAGAGTCACGAAATAGCCCACCGTTGCCCACCCTGTCCACCCTTCGGGAGTTAACCTAAAACAAATCCACTCCCGGAGGGTGTTATGGGAAGCGAAGAAGCAAAGAAGCAGAATCAGGAACAACATAACAGCGAACAGCATAATAACAGTCAAGAACAAAACCAGAATACTCAAAACCAGTCTCAAACACAGCCCGCACCTGACCCTGAAAAAATACTACAGGAGAAGCTGAAAGAGTTAGGATTTAACTCCCTTGAAGAGTTAAAAGCCCTCAAAGAGAAAGCCGAAAAAGCTTCAAAGGAGTCTCCAGAAGACAAAAACCTCAAAGAAGAACTTACAAAACTCCAGACACAACTAAAAGAACTTGAATCTGCTTACAGAACTGAAAAGGTAAGAGCTTCCATTGTTGCTTCTGCCACAAAGCTTGGTGTCATAGACCCCGACATGGTGGTTCTCCTTGCAAAAGAAAAGGCAGAAGTAAAAGATGGCAAAGTCCTTGTTGACGGTAAGACCGTAGAGGAGTTCCTCAGCGAACTTAAAGAACAGAAGGCGTATCTCTTTAGAGCATCTGACAAAGAAGGTTCTGGAGCTGGAGTAGCAAAGGAACCTCCAAAAGAGAAATCAACCGATGAAAAGCTATCAAAACTACTTGATTAAGGAGGGTTACAATGCCAGATGCTATTCTTTCAGGACTTATGACAGAACTTGAAAAACAGGTTCAGGATGAAGTTCTTCAAGGTGTTATTGAAACGATTGTCTCAACAGATGAAATTTTCAACATCTTGCCTTTCAGGAAAGTAGAAGGTTCTGGTTTGAAAGTTACATGGGAAAAAGAAATACCCGAAGCCGATTTCATTGATCCTACAGACACCATTCCGCAAAGTAGTGGAACAAAACTTGACCAGTTTACAGAAACTGTGAAAGTAATCGCAAGGAACATAGATATTCCCAAGTTTTCCACAGAGGTGGAAGGTGCACCGATTCTCCCCTTTATCAAAGGCGAAATTAAGGCAATAAGCAGGGCTTACAGGCGAGCAATGTTTACAGGCAATTCTTCAACAAATCCAAAAGTTTTTGACGGACTTCAAAAGCAAATTGCCCGCATAGAGTCTAAAGGACTCCAGAGAAGCATAGATGCAGGAAAAAATCCCCTTGCCTTTTCCATGCTTGACGAACTTATAGCCCTTATGAAACTCGGCGTTGACGCAATAGTAATGCATCCAAGGGCATACATAGCGTACAAAGAACTCCTGAGACAGAAAGGGAATACAGATTCTGCAACGCTCCAGCTCAAGAACTTTGGACGTCCCGTTCTCACCTTTGATGGAAAACCTGTTCTCCAGAGTGAATATGCCCCTCTAACAACGGATGCGGATGGTAATGCTCTAACAGAGATTTATGGTCTCTACTTTTCTGTTGCAGACGGTGTAACGGGACTTTACGGCGGAAACGGTGGAGCCGGGATACAGTACAGAAAATTAGGAGATGTCCAGGATAAACTGGCAATCAGATACAGGTTTGAATGGTATTGTGGATTCACTGTTCTATCTCCATACGCCGTTGCTGTTGTCAAGAACGTTAAAGTGGAGTGATAGATGTCAATTGAAATAACAATAATGCAAAACTTTGACTTTACTAAAATCTCCCGTAAGCTCCTCCAGCTTGCGGGAGCTACTTTGGGTTTTATAGGGGATTCATACGTTAATCAGACAGTTGAAAGGATTAAAAGAAAAAAGCTTTTCAAAAGCAGGACTGGTAATCTCATTCAGTCCATAATGGCAGTTCCAGAATCGGAAACAAGAGTTGTAATCTACGGAGCAGGGAAGAATAACTTTCTTCAATACGGTAGATTCCTTGAGTTCGGCACAAAAGGACCCTACACCATAAGACCAAAAGAGAGAAAAGCTCTCAAAATACCGACTTCAAAAGGCTTTATCTTTAGAAGAAAAGTTCTCCACCCCGGTATAAAAGCAAGACACTACTTCTTTGGAGACTATGAACAGAAAATGAAAACCGCAGTGGAAGAGGGAAGGCTTTACTTCCGTTCAAAGTTCCCGGAGGTTCTAAATGACTGAGTTCATTACCTTAGAAGAACTTGAAGGGAGTTCCGTATCTGTTGATGAGAAAAATATTGAAAGGGCGAACCTGTATGTTGAACGGGTTCTTGCAAAACTTGGAGTTTCTCCTTCCATTTTTCCGGAGCTCAAAGACAACCCACATTTAAAAGAACTTGCAAGGGTCTATGCCTGCTACATCTCCGTAATTGACTATTACACAGGGGACGGAAACGAAAGCGAATACAACGAAAAAGTAAAAAACTACAGAGAACTACTCAAAAGCCTTGAAAATTCAATAACTCTTGAAGCCCTTGGACTGACCAGCACAACAACCCAGAAGATAGGCTACGCATCTTTCCCGATAAGGAGAGGCTAATGTGGTTCGGGTTCATAGAAGAGCTTAAGAAAAGACTTGAAAAAGGAACCGGGGTAAACGTTTACATAGGCATTGACCAGCCGAGGGACGTAAGGCAGTTTCCTTTTATTTCGATTATCCCTGCTGAGTTTACAGAAGAAGCGGATAAAAAGGTAATGATTCTTGCCATAGCCTTTGGTGTGAGAGAAGAGGAGAAAATTCCAGAAGACCCCGCCCCAATGTATGAAAGAGGTGTTAACAATATCCTCAACCTTATGGGTCAAATAGAGAAAGTCCTTTCAGAAATCAAAATTGGACAGTTTCAGGTACTTGAGGAAAAAGAAACAGTTAGAAATTTCGAAGTAAAAGCTCCGAAGTTCTTAATGGAAATGCACATAGCTGTTGCCGTTCCAAAGTTTGCTCCAGCAATGGAGGACTTTTGATGAAAAACCCAAAAGCTAAGGGCACAAGGTTTGAAAGGGAAGTGAAAAAACTTTTTGAAGAAAAAGGTTTCACAGTTGTTCGTTCTGCTGCCTCTCTTGGAAAGGCAGATCTTTTTGTCGAAGGCATTGGCTCAATTCAGTGCAAAGCGAGAAAAAGACTTTCTCTATACAACCTTTTTGATGGAGCAGACGTTCTTGTTGTTAAAGCAGATAGGAAAGAACCTCTTGTAGTTATTCCCGTTAAGAAATTCCTGGAGGTAGTGAATGGACAGCCTGACGCAGGTAATTAGTCTGATTGGTAACGGTGGATGGGTGGCAATAGGTATTTTCCTCGGGTTTTTCATCCAGAGGCTTGACAGGAGAATGGAAAGGCTTGAAGGAAAGATAGAGGCAATGAGAGAAGAGTACGTTCTCAGGGAAGAGCACTACAGGGACATTTCAGGATGGAAAGGAGAAATTAACAGACTTGATGCAAAGATAGACAGACTGACAGAACTAATCCTTGGAGGACGCAGATGAAGGAACTTCGAGGACAGATTCTTGACTTCCTGAAAAGGGTTTACCCTCATACGATAGAGGAGCTTGGGATTATAAGTGTCTTTTACGAATATTACAGCGATAAAGATATTCGTCAGTCCCTTGAGTATCTGGTTGACAAGGGATACGTTGCAAAAGAGAAGAAAAACCATCCTTACAGAAGAAGGAAAAGCCTCAATTTTTACAAAATCACTGCTAAAGGAATAGACCTCCTTGAAGGAACGATAGAAGATGTAGGGATAATCCTGGAGGATGAATAATGCCAAGGCGAAGTAAAGCCAATCTGTACGACCTGATTACTCGCATTGTTCACATGTATGAAAGAGAAAAACTCTCCTTTAAAGAGATAGAGTCAATTCTGAGGTCGGAAGGCTATAACATCTCAAAAGCTTCTATTTACAGAGCTTACCGCTCCTATGCAGAGGCAGCAGAGGACTACAAGAAAATCTACGAAGAGACAAAAGCTCTTATAGACACCCTAAAAGAAAACCCTGCAACCGATGTTATAGAGAGCATCTCGGTTATCCTTGCAAATAGACTTTTCAAGTTTGTCAAGGACATTGAATCAATGGACTTTGATGACCCCCACGAGCTAATCTCCTCCGTTCAAAAGCTTGCAAAGACCATCTCTCAACTTCAAAAGACACGGGAAGAGAGGGAGAAAAAAGCAATGGAGATTCTCCAGAAAGGGGCGGAAGAAGGTAAGGTTGATGCCGAAATAATCAGAAAGATACAGGAACTGTATGGAGCGTAAAAGAGATGGCAATTCTCCTGCCGTATCAGGTTGAAATAGTTAAAGGAATTGATTCCCACAAATTCAGTGTGGCGAAAATGGCAAGACAGACAGGAAAGTCCTTCGTAGTTTCCTACTGGGCAACAAAAAGAGCAGCTACAAAGCCGAATCACACAATAGTTGTAGTCTCTCCAACAGAAAGACAGTCAAAGCTATTTGTTGACAAAGTAAAACTCCACGTAAAAGCAATGAAGTTAACGGGAGTTAAGTTTTTTGAAAATGCAGAACTTAAAAAGTTAGAGGTCAACTTTCCAAACGGAAGTCAGATAATAGCCCTTCCTGCCAACCCTGACGGTATCAGAGGTTTCTCCGGTGATGTCATAATGGATGAAGTTGCTTTCTTTAGAGACTGGCAGGAAGTTTACAGAGCTGTTTTCCCCATCATTACCAGAAAAAAGGACTACAAACTGATAGCCATATCCACCCCTTTTGGTAAAAACGACCTTTTCTATTACCTGTGGAGCATAAGTGAGAACAATCCCAAGTGGTTCAGATACTCCCTGAACATTTTTGAGGCAGTGGAAAAAGGGCTTTCCGTTGACATAGAGGAACTCCGAGCAGGCATAAAAAACGAAGATGCATGGAAAACGGAATACCTTGTTGAATTCATAGATGAAGCCGATGCAGTCCTTCCTTACGAATTAATTCAAAAGTGTGAAATGCCAAAAGAAGAAATCCTTGCAAAAGACATAAGAAAGCTCAAAGGAGACCTATACTGCGGGGTTGACGTCGGAAGGAGAAAAGACCTGACAGTTATCACTTTACTTGAAAAGCTCGGAGACGTTCTCTATTTAAGGAGAATAGAAGAGCTAAAAAAGACCCCTTTCAGAAAACAGCTTGAAATAATTGACCATTACGCTTACTACTGCCGTAAATTGGCAATAGACGAAACAGGAATTGGAATGCAACTTGCAGAAGAACTGAAAGAGAAAAGAGGCTCAAAAATCCTTCCTGTCCACTTTTCAGCCAAAACAAAGGAAGAACTTGCGGAAAAGCTCCGTGTGAAATTCCAGGACAGGCTAATACGAATTCCATCAGATCCCGACTTGAGGGAAGACCTGCACTCCGTTAGGAAAACTGTAACTGATGCAGGCAACATAAGGTATGAAGGTTCTACGAAAGAAAGCCACGCCGATAGGTTCTGGAGCTTAGCATTAGCCGTTTACGCTGCAGGTCAAAAAACCTTTAACTTCATCTTCAAGGGGGTAAAAATCCCATGGCTATAAACTTTGACCTTGACTACCAGTTTCTCAAAGATTCCTACACAGGAAGAGGTGGATACCTTGACGGAAAATACCTCGTTAAATTTCCCAACGAAAGCGATGAAAAGTTCAAGAACCGCAAAGAATACACTCCTTTTTTCAACTTCTGCAAGAAAATCGTCAACTCAATAGTTGGACACGTTTTCAAAAAATCTCCTGTCAGAAAAATAGAAGATTCTCCATGGTATGAAACCTTTATGAACAACACAGATCGGCGGGGAACTTATATAGATGACAAAATGAACCAACTCCTTAAACTTACCCTTATTAACGGAGTAATCTTCACAATTGTTGATAAACCAAGAATCTCCGTAAAAACAGCATTAGAAGAAAAAGAGCTCAAAGTTTTTCCATACATTACTTTCAGAAAGCCAACACAACTACACGACTACTCAATAGATGAGTTTGGAAATCTTACATACATCGTATTTAAAGAAGTCAATCCCGAAAATCCTCAGAACTTTATCTACCGTAAGTACACCGAAAATGAATGGTTTATAGCAGACGATGACCAATTTTCAAAAATAAGAGACTCTGGAGAGCATAAACTTGGAGTGGTTCCTGTAATTCCTTTCTCTGTTACCCAGCTTGAAGACGACGAAGTTCTCTCCACTCCTTTCATCCTTGAAATAGCAAGACTCCAGAAAGACTTTTACAATGTCGTTAGTGAATTAAGAACAATTTTGAGAGACAACACCTTTCCTATTCTTACCTTCCCTATAAAAGATGATTCTTCAGTAGAAGCTCTCAGAAATCAGGGACTTTCCCTTTCCACAAACAACGGACTCCTCTATAACGCAGAAGCTGGAGCAAAACCCGAATTCATAGCTCCACCTTCTGAACCTGCGGAAGTTTACCTCTCTTACATGGAAGTCCTTATAAGACAAATCTTTAAAGAAGTGAACCTTGACTTTGCAAATTCAAAAGCTGAATCTGGACTTGCCAAACAGTACGATTACCTTGAGTTCACTACAATGCTTGTGAACTTTGCTAATGCCTTAGAAGCTTGTGAGTACAGAATCGCAGAACTTGTAGGAAAGTGGCTTGACGAAGAATTCAAAGGCTATATTGAATACTCCAAACAGTTTACAATTCTCGACGCTGAACAGTTCATAAACAACGTTCTTACAGTCCTTGACAGACCTGACTTGCCGCCAATACTTCACAACGAACTTATGAAACTTACAGCAAGGTTTATTTTAAACCCATTTAAAGATGAAAAAGAACTTGATCAGATAGAAAACGCCATAGACTCAAGTGAGGACTACGAGCTGAAACTGAGAGCTGAAGGATGGAACAGTTAGAAAGAGCAAGACAAGAAGTCCTTAATTACCTTGAAGAAAACCTTGACCGTTTATCAAAAGATCAAGAAAAACTCGTAGAAGAAATAATTGCTTATCTTTCCGCTAAAGACTACGTAATAGACAGAAAGCTCCTGAAGATGATTTATGAAATAATAGAAGAAAACTACCGCTTCATAGAAACCTTCCTTAAAAACCTTACAGTTGAGAAACTACCTCTTCCAGGAGAAGTTGACAACAATGCCTTCAGACAAAAACTTCTTGATAGACTTTTCAACTTTCTTTACCCTGATGGGCTTAACCTTTCAGAAAGACTCTGGAAAAGAAAAGAAGAAGCAAAAAAAGAATTCTTCCAGGTTCTCAAACAGCAACTTCACCTAAGACGGTCAGCTGTCCAGACTGCTTATAAAATTCAGTACCACATGGAAAAGAAGCTTGGCAGAAAGTTTGCAAAGCTAACGAAAGAAGAAATAAAACTCATAGAAAAGCTTCGCCAGAATGCTAAAGCTATGATAAAGGGAGAAATCTCAAAGAAAAAGTGGAATTCCATCTTAAAACAATACGAACGCTACATTGAACAAAGAAAAGAGACTGGTGTATTGCACGCTCACAAAACACTTTTAAGAGAACTTACAAGAGCTGTAGAAGAAGCCTCAACAAGGGCAGTTGATGAAGCAGTTCACTGGTACATGTATAACAAGCAACTCTATAACCTTAAAAGGATAGCCAGAACAGAAACGGCAAGGATACTTAACACAGCAGTAGTGGAGGCTTACAAAGACAATCCCTTTGTAGTAGGATTCAAGTGGAATCTAAATCCAGCTCACAAAATAACAGACATCTGCGATAAATATGCTTCGGTTGATTTTGGTCTTGGGAAAGGAGTCTTTCCTGCAGATAGATTGCCGATGTGTCCTGCTCACCCTAATTGTATGTGTAAGCTCACTCCAGTATTCAAATAATTAACCATAAATCTGGGATATTTTGAAAAAATATGGAACACCGTGTAAAAACAAAAAAATTTGGAACAGGGACGTGATAAATAACGGGACTTACAGGGATTTGGCGGGATATTCTGGGACAGAGAATATTAGTGTATGATGAAAGTGGGGCGTTCCATTTTTTCTGCATGGTGTTCCATTTTTCTTGTATAGTGTTTCATCTTTTGTTGTATCCATCGGGTTGCTACCTTTCATAATATTCTTATATACCCTCTACAAACTCAGAAAATGAAATATTAGGTAAGTTAGCTTCTATTCCTTCAGCAATTTCTTTTCCTAATTTCCTGGCATTTGAAATTGGAGTATTAGTGTGAATGACTATTTGTCGGATATAGACAGTGTTAACACTTCTCTTTTCTGTCTTTTGAATTGTAGCCCTGGAGTATTCAACCTCAGGTAAACGAGGAAACTCTATTTCAGGAAGCAGTCTCTGTGGAAAGATACCTGTTATCTGTGGAAATTTAAAAGGTAAAAGTTTAGGAACTAAAGGAAACTCCTGCTTCAGTTTAGGAAGCCTAAAGGCTTGGAGGTTGGGAATTATATTCAAGACTTGATTGAGCTTCGGAAGTCCAAAAGATAAAACTTTTGGAATTATAGAAAGTGTATGTGTTAATCTCGGAAGAGAAGGAATCTTAAATGCTTGTATAGTTGGGATAACTCTTAAAATCTGTTTTAAATCTGGAATCTTGAAGGGTAAAAGTTTAGGGACTAAAGAAAATATATGCGTAGGAGAAAAAGAGCTGAAGATAGATTTCAGTTTCCCTACCACTGTATTCACTTTGTAGATTAGAGGATCTCCTTTTATCCCTTCGGCAAATGTTTTCACAAATGCCAGTCCTGTTCTGTGAAGATCTGATAGTGGTCCTTCTTTTGCAGGTGAAAAGGGAAGGAAGTTCCTGATTTTTCTTACTACCTCTTTTACAGCATTGACCGGTTTCATAAGGGTAGATTTAATTCCTTCTGTTAGAGTCTCCAGGATTCTTTTTCCTGCTTTAAAAAGATTTATGGATTTAATAAAGTCGTATAGTTTCTTAAATGCCATGATTGGAAATGTTGTTGGATTAATCCATAGGTAAACTTTCAGGAGAGTTCCCCAATATTTGGTTACAAGACCAACAGCAGAAGCTGTTAAATTGATGAAGAACGCAAGACCACTGGCAATTTTACCTATTATCCAGGCTATACCTTTTGCGGCTTGAAGTCCCAATCTTGCAAATGTTAGAAAAGCATTATTGTTCGGTTTAACATCCAATCCGAATAGTCTGCCTACTGCATTAATCAGTGGAGATATAGCCCGTCCAAGATTAGCGAAAGCCTCTTTTATAGGCTGAAGAGCCTGCTTGATGTAGGAAAAACCTTCCTTAAATCCCATGAAGAAAGCTTTAATCCTGTCCAAGTACAAATATTGCCAGATGGCAGAGAAGGATTTCTTGACTTTATCCCAGTTTTTATAAATGAGGTAGGCACCAAATGCTATAGCTGTGACAACTGCCCCTATTGGAGTAAATGTGAACCGGATTGCTTGAATTGTGGCTGTTTTGATTACCGAAGCTGCAAGTCTCAATGCTGGAACAAAACCTGTAACTAAGCTCCTTGCTGTTGAAACAGAAAATGTACGAATTGCTTCAAAAGCAGAAACAGCAGTTCTTTTTATTTCCGTAAAGACGGATTTAAATATGCTTCTGTAGGAAACGGTTTGTCTCATCGGCACAATATAATTCATGGTGTTCGGCTGTACAGCCGTTCCAAACTTCAGCACATTGATAGTTTCTTTTAGAGATTTTTTTAGAGTTGCAAGCGAAGCTATTCCTTTTACAATCCCCATTCCCAGGAGTCCAAGAACAGCCAGAAACCCACCAACGGCGAGAGTCAGAGCTCCAAAAGCTCCAACAGGAAGGAAAACTATTTTCGCAAGAGTTTGATGCTGATTTATAAAAGTTGCAATTGGTGAAAGAACGTAAGTAAATGTAGAAGCAATAGCATTAAGAGGAGGAAGGAAAACAGAACCTATGGTTGTAGCTATGTTAGAAAGAGTATTTTTAAGTTTTTGGAACTGGGCAGCAGTTGTTTCTGAAAGAGCTTGAAACTCCTGTTCCATTGAGCCTAAGTATTTCTTTCCAGATATTTCGGCTAATTTTTGTTTGAGACTATCAATATTATTCACAAATACTGCCATCTTTGTTGCATGTTCAGCTCCAAACAGCTTTGCAAGCGCATTTATTCTCTCCGTGCTGGATAACTTTTTAAGACCTTCAAACAATCTTACAAGTGCCTGTTCAGGATGAACCTTTTGAAGTTCCAAAAATTCTTGTCTTGTTATACCAAGCTTTCCCAGTACACCCATTATATCTTTATTCATTGATAGAAGTCTTTGAAGAGACATGCTTAAAGCTGTTCCAACTACTTCGGAAGCATAACCTGCTTCCTTCATCGCTGCACCAAAAACAGCTGCGTAACGGGCGCTTAGACCAAACTGCTGAGCTACAGGACCAACTCTTTTAAGAATATCAATTATGTCCCTTGCCTCAGCTCCCATCGTGTTGGACAGATAATTGATAGTATCTCCTACTTCTTTTAGTAGTTTAATCGTCGGTATCCCAAAGGCTTTTTTAATTTGACCAAAAGCTTTACCTGCTTCTTCCGGTAACATGTCAAAAGCAAAAGCTGCTTTAGTAACCATCTTGGTAAATTCAATTAACTGTTTTCCTTTTAAAGTGGAATCCATTTGAGCAAGGCTTGCTGAAAGTCTCGCTATTTCATTCCGGGAGATAGGTATCTCTGTGGAGAGTTTCATGAAAGCCGTGGAATATCTTGTGAGCTCTCTTTCTGAAGCTCCAACGACTTTGTTAAATTCTGCCATAACCTGTTCATACTTAATGGCTTCATAGACTGGAAAAGCAAAGGTTCCTGATATTGTTCCACCAATAACGGCAAGCTGTTTCCCCAGCTCTGCCAGTTTGTAGGAAGCTCCCCATAGATCTTCAAGAGCTTTCTTTGCTTTTTGAGTTTCTATATGAAGCTTTTGAAGAGGAGAAGTAAACCTATCAACAACTTCAAGAACTACGCCAACTTTAAACCAGTCAGCTGTCCAATCCATTATTTACCTCGGATTATGGTCTTAATTACATGTCCAGGAAATTCTTTCGCAACTTCTGTTTTTGCTTTTTCAAAGAATCTCTTAGGTTTGATTGTTGCTTGCTTTCGTAACTTGAATTGAGGTTTTGGTTTGCCTTTGCCTTTTTGAACGTAGATTACACCATCTTTAACAAACACAGAATAACCATCCATCTTTGCAGCATCCAAGTAAACTCGTACACTTCCAAACTTTTCAACTTTCTTTCTAACTTTTTTGGAAACAGGAATCGCCAGATATTTGGCTTTAAAGGGCTTAATTGTTGCTCCAAATTCGTGAGCTGGGGCGTATTCAATATTGGTGCCAACAACTGCCCAGCCTTTTCCATACTCTATTTGAATAGACCTTCTTAAAGTTCCCGTATCGTGGGGTGCATTTTCAACTGCCACTTTTTGAGCTAATGATGCCATATTTTTTAAAACTTGCTGACGGCGTTGCTCAAATTCCTGAAGATTTTTCTTTATCCAGTTGTTAAGTTTGTCAAACCCGAATGTTCCACTCATTTCTCACTCTCATTCCAGTTTTTGTCCGGATTGTAGTCAGATTGTTCAGCTTGAACGATTTCAGGTAGGAGATCCTTGACGACTTCTCTACCCTCTTCTGGAGAAATGATTCCACTTCCAACAAGCTGTGCAACAGACCTGACAACTGCCTCAAGGTCTTTTTTGCTCGGCTCTGGAAATTGAACAGTCGTTTTATAAGAAGAAAACTTTTTACCTTCATAAGCTTCAAGGGTTTTAAGAATTAATCTGTTAGCTTTCTGGAGAGCTTCCTTCCAGATTAACTGACGTCTTTTGGTTTTTCTGATTATTGGGTGAAGCTGTTCTTTTACGCTTGCCCAGGATGAAGGAGTATGAGAACCGAATAGAAATTCTGGAGTTTCGGAGAGGACAACTATGTTGTAAAAAAGAGTTTGCAGAAAGTCTTTGAGTTCTCCAAAGGGTCTTTGGGATTCAAGGAAATAGGCTTTGCTGCCTGAGGGTAAAACAAGAGCTTTCTGAGAAGTCCATTTTCCTTCTTTGATTTGTTTTTCAAGGGATTGTGTATCCTCTGTTTCTATTACAGGGATTGGTGTACCGTGGTACTTAATATTTTTCCTGGCAGCTTCAATAATGTCTTCGTAAGCTTTGATAACCTTATAGAGAGCCTCATTTATATCGCCAGTTCCGTAAAGTTCACCATTAAACCTTTCATAGGCAATATGAACGATAGGAATTTCCTTGATGCGGTTAGGACGGATTTCTGTAAGTTTGCCGTTTCTGAAAAGTCTAATACAATCTTTTGTTAATTCCTGTCTTATTTCCTCTCCACCAAGTTCAAGAGGTAGTCTGTGGGTTATGATAACTTTTTCATAATTTCTGAGGTCGAGAGGGTTAGGTTTTATGGACACTTTACTTGGAAATAGAGAGATGAGATCAATGCCGTTGTTGTAGCCAACGAATATGTAGCTGTTCCCGCAAAGTGAAGAATCTCTTGCTGTTGAAATCAGAAGTTCATGATTGTCCGCCCAGATTTCGTTGAGTATCTCCTGAGCTTCTTCATCTTCTGCCTCGATAGAGGGAAGTTCTGAGAAGAGAAAGCTTGCAGATATGTTAACAATCGCTTTGATAAAGAAGTTTTCTCTATAAGCTTTTTTCAGGATTTCAGGATCAAGTTGAGATAAATCATCCTCGGTGGAAGACAGAAAGTTGTCAATGAGGGTGGCAACTTTTCGAATGGGTGAACGGAAAATGTCAAAAAAGCCCATACTGAACTCCAGAGGGTTTTAGAGGAAATTAGGGATAGAGCTTGGATTTGATTAGGACAGATGGGACAGAAAATCAGGCGGTTTGTTTTTGTTCCATTTCTCGGGATAAATACTTCTTTAGACTTTGAAACCTATCAGGGAGACAATTGGCAAAAAGTTCCAGATTACCGTAAAGTTTTTCTATTTCGGAAGAGTGCTTCTTGAAGAATTCATCAACTTTAGGTTTAAGGACGGAAACACTAAGGGCTCTCTCAAGGACAGGAGCATCTGTAGCAAGAAATTCGTCATCGTCAAATCCTTGCTCTATTAGAATGTTAATATATCTTTCAAGTTCTTTAAGGTTTTCCTTTGCCATCACCCAACCTTCTAACTTCCTTTTCAATTCCTTTAGATTTACCAGCTCTTTTAAGCATTTCTTCCTGCTCTTTTACATAATTTAAGACCCTTTCCATTGGAGTGCTACCAAATTCTTCCCCTGGTTTGAAGAATGTTCTCACTTTCAGTGTTTCCGCATCGATTATCGCAAGAGAGCCTGTTTTGAATTTGACAAAAAGGTATTTTCCGGGACCTTCTATGTCGTCAAAATAAAAAACCCTTGAAGCTTTAAGAATTGTATCTCTTACAAGCTCTTGCAGTTTCTTCTTGTACTTTTGCTTGCTTTCTTCTGTTAGGTTTTCCCACTTAACTTTGAAAAATTCTGAGAGGTGTTTTTGAAGCTTCTTTTCGAACTCTTTTTCTGACTGCCATTCCAGGGTTTCCCTTCTTGCCATGCTGAAAATAGTAGAACACTTTTTTATGTCCCTGGTCTTCCTTTTGCTGAATTCTCTTTCTTCTTTTGAAACAAGATCCGTGTTTTTTGTTGCTACCGGAACTGCAACACATGTACAGTGCGGATGCATGGGAATGTCATTGGCAACTTCCCTTTTGAAGATTCTTTCACAACGGGCTTCGCACTTAGGGCAGGGAGATTTACCACACAGCCATTTGATTTCCGTTACTCCCATCTTCTGCCAGATAGCAAGATTACTCTGAGTGTAAGCTCTGGCAGTTTCTGTCCTGGCTATGGCAACTGCTCTACTGTAAGAATCTCTAAATACTTTGTTTGAGGGTAAGGGAAGTTTTGCGATTCTTCTTGCTATTTTTGGAATTGACTCTCCCTGTAAGATTCCAAGAGAAAGCTCTTTCTTGATGGCATTGATAAGATCGTCGGAAAGCTTGTCTGAAAAAGTCAAAGCATAAGTGGTTAGAAACTTTACTGTTTCTGTGGGAACCTTAAAAAGAGAAGTTGCAACCGGAACGGCGTCCGGGAACTCTTTTTGGATTAATTTTGCAAGCTCTTCTGTATGTTTCTCAGCATTTGCTTTTTGTTTTTGAATTTGTTCTTTCAAGAGGTTGTTAAGTTTTTTATTAAAGCCTTCTTGCTCTTTGGAACCGTAAATGATTTTGTCTATTTCCTTTTTTAGTTTATTGAGTCTCCAGGCTTGATAAGGTGTAACTTCATCATCCTCCTGGGCAAGTAGATGAACTACTTCTTTTTGAGTTTCCTGAAGAAGTTTGATAACTTCCTTTTCGAGAGCTAAGCCGTCTTTGAGCATTCTCTTTCTTGCTTCAAGAGCAAGGCGTTTAAGTTTGCTGTGAAGTTTTTTCTTTTTCCTATCATCAGACATCGACAAGCTCCAGTTCTACCTTTAGTGCTACTCTTTTGCTTCCTATCATATAATCCTGCAGAGAGATTATTCTAAATGTTCTTCCATAGGCAGTAAGCTGGTCCCCAACTTCAATATCTATCTCTCCAGGAAGAAAAGCGGTTGAGGTGCTTTTTTCTATAAATCCTAATTCATCAGTGGAAGCTTTTGTGGATGGAAGAGGTAAATAACCTTCAGTCGTGAAAGATGTCCCACTGGATTTCAAGATAACGATTTCTGTTTTTTCAAAAGGAAATTTTTCAAAAAGTTTTTCAAAGGTTTCAGGGCTAATCATAAACAGGTTCCTCCGGTGGAAGTTTTACAATGCCACCAGCAAACTTAATCTTTGATTCTTCTTGTTTTAGAAGTTTTTCATAATGGGAAAGCGTTTCTTTTAAGCTGTTGAGTCTATCTGTTTCTCTTGCCTCAAGGTCTCCAATCCTTGCTGACTGGAGGGAAGAAATTTCTCTCACAATAAGAGCAATACAAAGTTTATAAAGAGCAATGTTTTCATTTGGCTCATTAACATAGTCACTCGCAAGCTCGATGGCGATTTCTTCGGATGCAAATGGAAGCCGTATTAAGGCTTTCTGGGCAATTGTTTTCGGATCAGTCATCTGGTCACTCCTGAAGAAAAGAGGGCGAAAAGCCCTCAATTATTAAGGAAGCTTGATCTTAATTCCTGTTCTTGTATCTGTAATGATTCCGTTGTAGCGTTCAGTGAAAACGATGTCTATAGACTGCGTTGTAATGTTGAAATCCCTATCAACTCTCAGACCCTGCCTGTGCTGGTAGTACTGATCAGTCTTTGGAAGAGTAAGAGTGATTGGATCGGTTGGATCATAGTGAACGGTATCTATAACCTCAAAATCAAAAGTCAGTCTTTCTCCTCTTTCAGCTGCAACGGCAGAATCTTTCTTTGCCTGTAAGAGTGCAGCTGCAATTTCAGGAGCACAGACTGCAATTGGTTTCTTGAGGTAATCTCTTCCAACGTTTCTTCTAAGCTTTGCCCATGCAGTATTTAGAGTCTTTATCCAGGAATCTGTGAAGCTTATCTCTTCATACTTTGTATTTTTCAAAAGATTCCACATGAATTTCGCTTTGTTGTTAACAGCTTCTACTTTGGCTCTCCAGATGGCATCTTCTATTTTCCACCACTTATTGTCTTCAAGCCAATTTCTGTAGAGTCTAATTCCTGCTGCATAGGTAAGGTTCTTAAGTGCTACTGTTTTGCCTTTAGTGAAGTAAGTGAATTCAACCGTTTCACCAGGCTTGAGTTCCTTGAAGGTTACAGCCTGACTTCCTACTTGGTATTCTTCAAATTCGGAATCGGAATTTACTGTTCTAAATATCTGCATCCAGCGGTCGTCAACTTCAGGGAGTATCTTGTCGAGATCCACAACTACAGGCTTGGGAGGTTTCATTGCTTCTGGTGGATAGGAAGCAGCAGCTTGAAGTTTTGCTTTGAGGATTTCCTCTCCTCTTTCTCTTGGAATAGGAGTTCCGGTTTCATCGTAAAGACCTGCTTTTAAGAACTTATCGACAGCAGAAAGAAAATCATTTCTCAGTTTTCCATCATCAAGAATCTGGCTTGCATGAATCTTCTCTGGATCTTTGACAATTATTCCCGGCATTTCCAATAACCTCCGTTAATAAAGTTCGGGCATAAGGGTTATGTAAACAGTTTCTTCACCACTTGCCTTTGCTTTAAAGGCTTTCCCTACTTTTGGATTGGTGTCGTCAGATTCGTCATACGGCTTTACTTTTCCATTTCCTGCATACTGAAGAACGGTTCCACTCGCAATTTCAACGGATGAATCTGCTACCGGAACGTCAAAGACACCTCTCACCATTAGAATTCCTTCTTCTCCAGGCAGGATGTCTTCAAAAGGGACTCCTACCCAGTTACCTACCTTAACGAGGGTATCTTTCGCAAGAGTGTCAGTTCCAGTGTTAGTAATTCTTACTCTATCGTCCCGCTCGTATCTAAGCATTTTCAATTCCTCCTTTCAGGGTTTAGTAAGTCATGAATGGAGAGTCTTTTTCCCTGGTTTCTGTCTCAGTTGGCGGATTAATTGTCCCCGTCCCTGCAGTTAGCTTTGGAAGATTTTCTTTAAAGGTAGCTGTAAGCTTTTCTATTTGCTCTTTCGTCGTTGCAACTTCAAGTGATGCCTTCAGTATGTCTCTTACATCTTCTGGAACTTCGGAAAGTTTTTGTGCTTTCAGCTGGTCAAGTTCAAGCTTTGCTTTTTCGGCTTTGAGTTTCTCTACTTCTTCTGTTCTCGCTTTAAGTTCAGCCTGAAGTTTTTCGATTTCACCTTCTTTGAGTTTTAGTTCTGCCTGAAGCTTTTCTACCTGCGCCTGTAAAGCTTTAAGCTTCTCTTCCACCTTGTCCTCCGTATTATTAGGTTTTTTAGCATCAAGTCTTTTGGCATCTGGATGAGCACCTCTAAAGACGAGAGAGATTTCGTCTGCTTCAAAATCTTCAATGGTGATTACCCTCTCCTCCCCTTCTGAAACGGTGTATTCCTTGATTGATCCTCCAATAGAAACTGCTTTAATTGGAGTGGGTTTCATTTTTATTAGAGCAATGAGTTTTTCCTGTCCCTGTTTCGGAATCCTCAAGAATGCTATGACTTCTTTTTCTTTGTCTCCTTTGATTTCTGTTTTTGAAACTACTCCAACAACGTTTTCTACACTCTCCCAATGCTCAAGCAGGACAGGTTTCCCTTTAAGGGTTTTCCCTGCTTTTTCAACTGCCCGGGAAGAGAAAACGACGGTTGTAGGCTCGTAATTAACAAGAGGAGTCATCTGTATTCCAGAAGAGATAGCCCTGACCGGGATTTCAACGTAATCATCTGTTTCCACTAAGTCATAACCTGAAGCAGAAGCCTGGAGAATAAGAGTTCTGTTTTCCATTTCCTTCTCCTGAAGGTTTCATGGAGATAGATTAAGGCAGGAAAGTAGAGTTGATTAGGACAGATGGGACAGAGTGAAAGAATCAGGCGTTCACAACAGGGTTATCAGTATCGGCAGAAGGTGGAAGGGGTTTCTGTTTTGCCCATTCAGCAAAAGAAAGCTGGGTCTTCCCTTCCATCTTTTCTTTTTCCCACTTCACGAGTAACTCACGGCAGTATTCCGAGGTGTTTTGCTCTGTGCAGGTTTTTGTTTTCTGATCCTGAGATGCTGTGGTTTCAGCCTGAGCTGTTTTTTTCTCTTTATTTAATTCTGGAGGAATGTATTCTATTAACTCAAGAACTGCCTCTATTCCATCCTCTACTTCCCTCGTTCTGAAAGAGGAGACCTGTACCTGCTTTATTCCTCTTGCTCGGGTGTGAACGTCAACAATTTTCCATACTGCAGGACGGGAGTTAACAAGCTTTGTGAAGAGCTTGTTAAGTTTTTCTGCTTTTTCAATCGCTGTTACTCCTGAGTCCTCATCATCGTAAAGGGAAAAGTTGATAGTGATTGACGCTGGTTCATAACCCTGATATTCACGAGAGAGGGACGAATTTCCGTCGCCAGACGTATCGTCCCAGCGAATGTTTTTCTGGATTTCAATGCCATTTTCGATTTCTACGGGAAGAATAGCTTCTTCTCCAGTCTCGCAGATTAACTTGACAACTTTCACATCTTCCATTGACATCATTCCGTCCCTTCAACTACCGTGATATTCAGAGAGTTAATTACTGGAAGTTCACCTTTTGCAACAGGAACGTCCGCCGATGGAGAGTTAATCTCAACTTTTGAAACTCCTGCAATTTCCATCAGAGGATAAATAAGGCTCGAAATCGTTACGTCTTTAGAGATTCTGAACCTACGGTTATCGTAATCAAAGATTACCGATTTGTATTCTTCGTTATATACAAAGAGAGCGTTTATTCTTCTTTCAGCTTCTGCTTTTATGAGGTCTATTTCCGTAAAACCTGGGTAAGTGTAAATGGTTACGTCAATATCTATAGCTTTGGGTGTTGGAGCCTTAACAAGGACGTCGGCTGCTGGAGTCTTTTTGAGATTCATTACCTCCTGAACTTTTGTTATCAGGTCACTTGTTGGAAGTCCGGCGGTAGAGACGATGTAAACGTCAACTGTTCCCTGCCCTCTTGGATGCTGGTCATCTATTTCAACGTCCACTACACCATCAATGGATAAAGCCCAGTACTTATAATAATCTGCTATTTGCAGCGACAAAGTAGCCCACCTTAAGATGCACCTCTGGCGTAAAGATTCATCGTCTTCCTGATCCGTTCCTTCCTCTATCAGCCAATCTGGAGAATTGTAAACGGAATCTATACCGGGTATGTAAGTGGTGAGTATGGAAATCATGCCTTCGCCGACATTGTATTTTGCACCTGTTTCTTCGGACTCAACTTTAACTGCAATTTCAGATTGACCATCCTGGAGGACTTTCTCTTCTATGGTTATGTAACGGAGTTCTTCCCCGAAGATATTAGGTGGAGTTTTGATGATGGTCCCCTTTGGTATTAAGACGTTTCCAGAAGTATCTTCTCTTCTGAATAGAACGTAGCCCACGGCTTTTTTGGCTGGTTTCCTTTCTATTCCCAAGCCTGCAGCATGTAGATCCAGCCAGCTGCCCCGTGCAGTAACAACAAAAAGATTAGGAACAATGTGTTCTTTGAGCAGGTCATAAAGTTGCTTAATAAGCTCAGAATTTACTTCAAGAAGTGTTCTATAGATACCACCTACGTTGTAGTTTGTGATTTTGGGATTCTTCTGTCTTGAAATTGCAATGCTTTCTGTAAGAAGTTCTTCGAAAGTAGGGTAATCAGTAATAGCTTGAAGGAGAACGTCATAATCAACCATAGCTTAGCCCTCTCTTGTGTTTACCACTCTTGCAACCACTTCGCCGGTATTTCTGTCAACAGAAATGATGAGATTAAAAGGGTTATTGAATCCAACAGGTGTAACGGTAAGAAGAATTTTTATAGAGCGAAGTGTTAAATCTTTTCTTGTTGCCTTTGCTTCCAGAACTCTTGGGTCTTTTTCAACCTCGTCTTCTATAGCTGATAAAAGGTCAAGCTCTGTAATAGGATCCCACTGGCGTTTAATGAAACGGTATAGATCAATGCCATAATCGGGATGGGCGAAATGAGAACCTTTCACCGTTTTAAGCCTGTTAATAATGTCCTGAGCCAGGCAGTAAAGGTCGGAAACCAGCGTCAGGTCCCCAGAAGGCAAAACCTGAAAATCCCCGTTTTGACAAAAAATGTCAATACCGAAATCAGCTGGCATTTTATTCTTCCCCCACTATTTGGTGAGGCTGACTTGTACTTCCACCGTCATCTCCTGTGTGGATGTGGATGTTGTAAGTCTCCCGAAGGGTTCTGAGAGAACCCTTCTTTCCATTCCAGTCAGAAATATCCTTGCTTGCTTTAATGTTTCCCTCAACAAACAAATCTCCATAAAAGTAGAATCCTGCTGGAGCTGTAAGCTCAACCTTGTTGTATTTCCCCTTCCAGAGATTGGGAATTATTTCGACCATATCGTTTGATGGATGATCAGGAATAGACTTAAAGTATGGAAGAAATCCGTCTATTACAGGGTAGGAAAGTTCTCCATAAAGAAAAGAAACCTTACAGATAGTTCCCCTTTCTGGAAGAAAGAAGATTCCTCTATTGTTTCCTATTCCAATTGCAAGAATTGGAACGTCAGGGATAACAAGGTCTGAATCTGCAAACTCTCCATTTTCTTTAAGCTCAATTAATCTGACGTCAGCTGAATAGAAGCAGTTAAGAAAAGAGGATTTGCCGGCAGAGGTGTAGACTCTTTCCACTTTTCCCAGAACTGGAGGAACCGGAATAATTCCAAGTTTCTCAATAAGCTTTTTCTGGTTTTCAAGATTTTTTCTAACCATAGTGGATAAAAAGATAGAGGGGAAAAGGAAGGAAAATTAGGACAGGTGGGACAAGGTTGTTAACCCCCTTTAATTAAGGAGATCAGATAAAAAAAAGGAATCATTGTTTGATACATTCTCTATTAATTTTGGCTCATATAAAAAAGAAAAAGAAGGATGGAGGGTTACCTGATGTACTTGTTTAAGGTAATTTCTCACTTCTACTTCTATAGAATTTCCCGCAAATAGTACAGGCTTAATGAAAACGTTGAACTCCTGAAAGTCGTTTAAAAACAAGAACATCAAGGCAAACTTTATCCCAAATTCAAACTTCTTAATGGTTTTTGAAGCCTTTTTTTCATCTACGGAAGACTTTACCTCGACCGGGAGAATGGCTAATTCCCTCCTCGTGAGGTTACATGCAAAGATGAGTGTTTCCGGTTTCTTGGCCTCAAAGGCAAAGAGCTTTATATCCTCATCTCGCCTTCCTCTCGTATCCACCTTTAACTGCCAAACCCTTTCGTAGTCGGTATCGTCTATTAGGATTTCAACCTGCTTCAAAGTTGCTTTTTTATCTTCTTCTTCCACTGTAATAGTAGAACCAACAACAAGCTCCTCAATGGCTCCAGAAAGCTTAATAAACCTTAGAATATCACTTTTTTTGACTTTCACCATTTCTTCTACTTGCCAGTTTGAATATCTCTTCTCTTAATATTCTTGAGTCTAAGAAAACCTTTTCTTGATTTTTGGCGAAGTCGCTCAGGAGTAGACCAAATCCTCTATCTTCATAGGGAATAATCTCTTCGCCACTAAAGAAGTAAGCACCCACACTTCGGGGCTCAAGAGATAGCCTTGGATCAAGCTCAAGGTACCCTATCAATTCTTCTAACTCTTCCTCAGGCAAGGCTTCTTTTAACTTTCCGAAAAGAAGATAGTTTTCCAGAACTCGAACAAAAAGCGTACTGTGCGTCGTAAGTAAAAGCTTATTTCCATTCTTAACAAAATCAATTAGAAACTCAGCAAATCTAACTTTTGTCTCTGGGTGAAGGTGAATTTCTGGTTCATCAATAATGAAGAACAACTTTCCCAATAAGTACGATTCAAAAAGCACGTAGAATAGAGAAAGTTGGTTAACCATTGAAGAGGAAAGGGTCATAGGAAGTTCAATGTCCGCTGATCTGTAGGAAAAGCTTGGAATTGGGACAACTTCTTCTGAAACTTCTACTTGGATCTGACCCTTAAGAATTTCTACGAGTTTACTAAGAAGTTTAGTATTCTTCATATTTAATACTGATTCAGGGGGTATTATTTTCATTTTATGCTTCTTAAACTCTGAAATCTCCAGTAAGGTATCAAATATCAGCTTCTCCACTGGCTCTGTGTAGGTTTTCCTTTCGTGGATTTTACCCTCAACTATTGACTCACTTTGAGCCTTAATGAGCTTACTTATTACTATTGGAATAGATGTTCTAAACGCTGGAAGGTAAAAAGTCTTGTCCACTCCTATCAAAGGTTTAATTAAGATATCTCTAAGAGTAATTGCCAATAAAACCTGAAATCTACTTTTAAGTTTATTGGGATCAACGAGGAAGTTAACTTTGTATGAATTCCTTCTCTTTTTTACACTACCAAGAAACGGTAAAAACCTATTTTTGTAGTCTGAATCATATCTTAGATATCGAATACGTTTTAGGAACTCATGGGGATCTATTTCTAACTCAAACTTTATAGCCTCATGGGGAATTCTATCCCCATAGATATCTGGTAACTCTTGATGCAAGTATTCCCCAAGAACTTTTTCAAAGAGTTTAATAACTTCCTCATTAATCCTTAGAAATGGGATATTACTGTCCTTTTTTACCAGTTTCTCTATCTGTTTTATGTAGGAAGAATGCAAGAGATAATTAAGAAAATCTGTTTCCTTCGGTTTATAGAATATGCTCCAAATTAGTTGGGATACATAAGTTTTACCAGAATTATTGGGGCCAACAAAAATAATGAGGTCCTTCCCAAGGTCTATTTCACACTCCTTCTTTATCGGTGGAAAACTCTTAATTTTAAGTCTTATCAACTTTTATCTCCGTAGTTTCTATCTTCCAGCTTCTATGCAAGAAGCCAAAACCTTTAAGTACTTATGTGCCAACCTATTGTAATCTGATTTCAAGGCAGCTACCTGCTCCAAACTGAGCCTAAGCTCTCCTGTTATAGGAGTGATTGTATAATTGTTACATATTCTGAGACAAATATTAAGTTTCATTTGTCTTTCTTTCCCCACGATTATTCACATTTTTCCGTCCTTTAATCATTCAATAATTCTCTACAAAACGGTCCAAGTCTCCAATTTTCATTTTTACAGTATTTCAGATAGGCTCTGTAGAGAGAAGAATTTCTTTTGTAAGGTTCTGAGTTATTAAGTACATAGAAGTGGAAGACATTCTTTTTCTCAGGTTCTATGTTCCTGTAAATGTCGAGAGCAACTTTGTTAGGCATTTTAATTCCGATAATTAGCTTCCCTCTGTTGTAAAAGTCAACGTAGGTATAAACTGGCAAATGCTTTGCTTCATCTAAGTATTCAACTACATAAGGTATAGAGGCAATAGCTTCAGAAAAGTCAAAAATTTTTCTATCAAACTCAACTAAAAGATGCAGATTTCCCAATTCGTCAAAACCATAATCAACACGAGATGCAAAACCCATAAGGATAGGATTCTTCTTAAGATTGTTAAGAATATCTTTTAAAGGTTTTTTGGGAGATGTGCTTTTAGAGATTTCTGTTTCATTGGAATTAGGAGTTGAAGAACTTTCTAAAGTTGGCTGTTCAGGAGCTGTTAATCCTACTATGAAAAAGGATATAAGAGCAATAATGCCAGCGGTTTTCTTGGATTTCTTCTTAATCCAAGCATAGACAAAATATCCGAAAGAAATGATAAATACTATGGCAAACAGATAAGCAAGAATTTCCATTGTCCCTCCTTATTAATTCTCATTTAGATTTTCTTTTCCTCGTTGCATACCTTGTATAGACATACCAGATATGTCCCGGTAAAGCTTCTCCAAGAGTTAGTGAAAACTTTTGAAGACAGTAAAGCTCTAAGTCTTCTTTTGATTTACCATTAGCTTTTGCTACTCCAAAAAGTTTTCTTAGTAAATACCGTTTGCTTATGTTTATGTCCCAAATTTTTCTTTTAACAAACTGGTTTAGCAAAGCACTTTCCCAATTTCTAAGGAACGTCAAAGCAGATTGATAATGCTTTCTTGGAAGCATCTTGTAATCGGTTATCTCATATTTGTCATGAATAACTTTCCAAACTTGGACAAATGCTTTCCTTCTTTCTCTGGCTGTTATTCCATGGGGACTGCGGATTCTATGTTCTCGAGCCTGCAACTCAAGTGGAACTATTCTGTGAACGAAGTCACGTAGAGTTTTACGTTCCTTTTCGGAAAGCTCGGGTTGTAATTGAGCCTTTACTTTTGAATTGTGAAAGTGGTTATGAATCTCTTTTTTTACATTCCCGAGTATAGAAACAAAGTTTTCCTTCCCTTTGATTTCTATTCCAGAAAAAAACTTTTGAACTTCCTCATCTTCCATTAGCTTTTCTAACTGCTTGAGCTTCTTTTCCAGATCCTCCCTTCCCATGGGTAACCTCTATGCTGTTATTGCTTCTATTAATTTCTCTCCTTTCTTTTCAAGTTTTTCTTTTATCTTGCCTATACCCTCATCTTCTTCAAGGAATTCTATTAGTATTCTTGCAACCTTTATCCTTTGCTTTTTAGAGAGTTCTATTCCTTTCTTTTTCTCCAGTTTCCTAACTATTCTCAACGCCAGAATTAGAACATCTAACTCCTCTTCTGTAAACTCTTCAAGGAGTTCTTCCAGATCAGGTTTCTTCTTAACAAACATCTCCCCCTTACCGTGGCGGAGCCATTCCGGATTGACGGAAAAAGTTTGCTCGATAAGGCGAAGAACTCTTTCGGATGGTTCATTTCTGCCACTCTCCCATTCCTGAATAGAACGTTTTGAACGTCCCAATTTCTCGGCAAACTTTACCTGAGTTAATCCCAGTTGTTTCCTAAGTAGCTTAAGTCTCTCTCCAATATTGTCCATCTTTTAACTTTCCAAAGATAGTGGTGCAAAAACCACTCAGGTGGAAAATGCACCGCCGGTAAATATTCAAAATTTCGCCAACATCTATTGACAAGGTTCAAAAATGAACCTATAATTCCTTATAGAGCATAGGCATATAGCAAAGCACAACCCACTAACGAGGTAATAAATATGATAGCACAAAAACGCTACCTCAAAAAGAGAGAGATAAGCAAGATAAAGAAGTTGCTAAAAGAGAGGGGATTTACCTACAACGACCTTGCAGAGCTCCTTGGCAAATCTCACTGGGCAATCAAGAACGTAGTCAATGGATACACCTATTCCTACGGAATAGCAAAAGGAATAGAAAAAGCACTGGGAGTAGAGGGACTTTTCCCATACGTCAAAGAAATGGAGGAAAGAGAAAGAAAACGCAAGTTAGCAATAGAAACAGCAAAGAAAAATCTGAAGGGGGTTAAGTAATGGAAAAGTTAGAGAAGAAAGAAGCATACAAAAAACTGGCTAACAAAATCCTGCGTGAAGGTGTGCAGGAACTGCTGGCTCAAGGACATTCGATTCCTGCTGCAGCGAAAATACTTGGAATCAGCGAATACCAAATGGTTGACATCTGGTACAAGAACAAGGTTGTCTCTTTCCCAAAAGTTGTTGAGATGGTTGAAAACGGTTGCAAGGGAATTGTCGACGGACTTGCAGACCTTTGCAACTGTGTGGTTGTTCAGCTACCTGAGCAATTTGAACCGTTGCAGAAGGGAAAGGAAGCAGCGAAAGTTCTCAAGGAAGTGGGGGAAGTTATTGAAAAGTTTGGAGAGGCTATTGAAGACGAGAAAGTAACAGGAGAAGAAAGAGCAATTCTGAAAAAAGAAATCAAAGAAGCGATTGTGACTCTGTTAGCTTTAGAACTCAGAGTAGAAGAAGCTTACAGGGAGGGCGAGTGATGGAGTATCTCGCCCTCCTGTTTCTGATTTTGTGGTTTGCCCTCTCTCTGCCAGACGAGGAGTAAGCGATGCAGAACTTTGACGTTCTTTTCACGCTGATTCTTTTTGGTGCAGCTACCTACTTCGGAATTTTAAAACCAACCTTGGAGGCTCTAAAAATGAAAAATATGAAAAAAGAAAAGAAAAATCAAGTAAGAGTGGTGGTAGATAGCTTAACCCAGACCGAAATCACCCTCCAACTGAAAGACGAGGAACTCTCTGACGAATCCATTGTTCTATCAAAAACGCTTCAGAAACTAACTGCTGGAGGTGAAAAATGAGAATTACTCCAGAGGCGTATTTAGCTACGATGTTTAGATTTCTTGGAAATGGGCTTCGTGAAGATGAAAGAGCTGATGTAGCGATCTGTATTCTCGATGAGCTTGAAAAAGTAGCGGGAATTAAGTTTTCATCCGAGGAAAGAAAAGAACTCACGAGTCAGGTTGCAGATCTCTTAAACCAGGGAACAACAATTCAAGATGTTGGAAGATTCATCAATTTTAAATTTGGGAAGTCAAAGAATCCATCTGTATCAGAACTCCCCTCCATCAATATTTATTTCCTCTGTTGCTGTCCTTCAAAGAAAAAATACCAGCTAACACTTGGAGACGGCACAAAGATACCTCTCCTCGATAAGAAATCGGTAATTGGAGAAATTACCAGAGATTTCCTGAAAAACGGCGTTATCAGGAAAGCAATCACTGGAGGAAATGAAAAATGCTAATTGCCAAGCCATGCCACACTTCCGAAGAAATTGCTGATTTTGTCAATACTTATTCAGAGCTTGTGGATGGTTATGGAGTTGTTAGAGAAGTAATCCCTCCGGTGGTTATCCTCTTTGTCCAGGAAGGCAAAGAAGAAGAAGCCAAAAGGATCAGAGATGAATTAGAGCAACTCCAAAAAGTAAAAGGAGAGGAGAACAAATAATGGCTCGTTTGGAGTTCACCGCCAAAGAACTTGCTGAGAAGTTAGGCGTAAGTATCGGAACATTCAGGAACCAGTATGCAAACAACTTAGAGCGTATCAATAAACGTCTTGAAGCAGTTGGAGAAAGCTTCAGGGTGGTAGAGAAAAAGAGAATTGGAAAGCATGTCTATTTCATTCTTTCCGATGCTCATGAAGTCCCTCCTTCCAACTTTTCTGCCGAGGGTACCTCCTCTATCGTGGACATCTCCAAGCCTGTTTCTCCTCTCCTTGATGAGGCAGGTTCACCCCCGCCTGCCTCTTCTTTTTCGCCTGCACTTACCGAACACGAAAAAGAGATACTCAATGTCTTGAAAGAAAAGGATAAAAGGGAAGTCTGGAAGAGATTGGTAATTGCAAAAGATCCATCTTCCGTAAACCAAAAAGCAAAGAAATATGGACTACCCAAATCAACAATTTCAAGATGGGTAAAAGCATACGCAGAAAAAGGAATTATTGGACTTATTCCATGGAGAAGGGAACCAGAGGAAATACCCGAAAAAATAAAAAGAGAAGCAGAAAAGATATACGCAAATTCCCATATAACCATCAGGGACATTCACAGAAGACTTGAGGTGTTAATGGCAGAACTTGGTGAATATGTCTCTTATGAAAGACTTAAGAAGTATCTACAGGAGCTCCACAAAAACTTTAAATACGAAGTAACCCTAAGAAAATACGGAAGGAGTGCTGCTATGAAATTTACACCGAAAATCGGGAGGTGGAAAAAGAAAAATCCATTCGCCGTATGGCAGGCGGATCATACGAGAATGGATAACTGGGTTGTTTTCTCAGACGGCAGAGTTGACCGTCCCTGGTTTTCTGCCGTGATTGATGAAGCTACCGGTTATATCCTGACATGGGAAATCTCAGAAAGACAGCCGAACGCAAGAGTTACCACCTTCCTCTTCATAGATGCAATAGAAAGGTGGGGACTTCCGGAAGCTGTAAGGATAGACAGGGGTAAGGACTTCGTTTCAAAAAGAGTGGAAAGCGGATTTGAAGCCCTCGGAGTGGAAGTCATAAAGTGCCATCCCAGAGCTCCCTGGGAAAAGGGACAGGTGGAAAACCTTATGGGAATAATAAAGAAGGGGTTCTGTCCACAATTAATGAATTGCTATACCTACAGGAATCCCAGAGACAGAGAAGCTCTTCCAAAAGAGAAAGTCCAGCCTGTTCCTATTAATGACTACATAGTCAAACTAATGAACTACATCAAGGACAGGAATGCTCAGATCGCCCACCAAAAAAGGCTTGTTATTCCTGAAGAACCATTTGGATTCAACCCACTTGCATATTACTACTTCTTAGAAGAGAAAGAAAGGACGGTTGATAGAGGTGAAATTCATATTGACGGAATTACCTATAGAGCAAAAGAGCTTCTTGATTCTAAATGGTTCGGAGAAAAGGTAATCTGCAAGTTAGACGATGAGGATGCTTCTCACATTTGGGTATTCACTCCAGAAGGAGACTTCATCTGTGAGGCATTCGCCGATGGCTCTGGATACCAAGTTCCTCTTGAAGTGTTAAGAGATGAGAAGAAAAAGCTTGCAAAGAACAGGAAGGTAATAGCAAAGGCAAGAGAAGAGATAGTAAAAGTAAAAACAAAACAGAAAGCAAGAGAATTTCAGGACTTGAAAGCTTCCCAGGAGAGCTATGCAAGAGTAAACCAGTCTAAGACAGAGTGGGATAGGTCTCTAAGAGAATTAGAAAGAATAGAAAAACCTCTTGAAATTCCAGAGGTTTTCAGGAGTGGAGAAGTAATCACGTTCCTTTACGAGAACAGAAACAGGATTTCGGAAATTCCAGAGTGGGTAATCGAAAAATTCAATGAAATCAAAGTAAATCCAAGATATTCAAGGATTTACAAAGAAGAAATAAAAGCTGTGGAGGAAGCTCTCACTTCCTCCACGAAGGGGGTTAAGTAATGGAAAAGTTAGCACTAACAACGGCGGTGAAAATGCTAACAGACATCTGCTATGAACTTAAAGAATATGCCGAAATGGGAATAGAAGCAATAGGCTTAATGTACGGAGTATATGGAATAGGAAAGACAAAAGCTTCTCAACTCGTAGCAGATCCTACAAGTGAAGATCACATACCGTTTGTTGCGAGAGTAAAGTGTGACCCTGGAATCAAAACTCCATCCCAGCTCGTCAGGGCGATAGCCTCAGCAATAAAAGCACCTCCCTCCAGAAACTACCACGAAGGAAAAATCTTGCTTAAAACAAGAATCAAACATAAAGCCCAATATGTTTTTGTCTTAGATGAAGCAAGCTTTGTCTTGAGAAGAAGAGAAACTGCACTTGCGATAAAAGATATCCTTGAAGAATATATGACTCCATTTGTTTTACTTGGAAATGAAGAACTCCCTGCATTAGTTGAAAAGTATGGTGGTCTAAATGAAAGGGTTAAGAGAAGAGTCAACCTTGACGTAGTAACAGAGCTTGACATCAAAGCAATTTTTGACTCTCTCAGTATTCCACAAGAAGAAGAACTTATAAAAACTGTTTATGGACTTGTTAAGAAAAAGAACGCTTCAATCCTAAAGCTTTCAGCAGCTCTCAAACTTGCCTACTTAGAAAACAAAAAACTAACAAAGAAAGCCATAGAAGAAGCTCTGGATAGAGTAATTCTGGGGGTGTAGGGATGATTCTCCAGATTTACGAAGAAATTTACAAAAGAAAAACCTTTACCATCCCCCAGATAGTTGATGCCCTTATGCCGGAGTATGGAATATGTGGAAGGGATTACATAAGAAAAATGGTAAGCCAGGCGGTATTTAAGTTGGTTAGAGAAGGACAGATCAGGAAAGTTGGCGATGACCCTGTGGTTTTCGAGAATCTTTACCCGACGGAAGAAAATCCAGAGGAAGTAAGTTTCAAGATCTGTCCTGTATGCGGAAAAAAGTTTTATCCAAGGAGAGGGGTTCAGGATAAGTACTGTTCTCGCAGGTGCTACGAAAGAGCAAAAACCAAAAGAAGAAAAGCAGACACCAGGAGAAGGGTAAGAGCGTATATGCATTCAGCAGACGGAAGAGCTAAAAACAAAGGAAAGAAGTGGACACCTTTAGATGATCAGCTTCTAAGAAAGCTGCTTGAAAAGAAGATGACTCATAAGGAAATAGCCGAAAAGCTCGGGAGGACTGTTTACTCGGTCAGATGGAGAGTTCAAAAACTCGGATTAGCAGGAGGGGTAAACCATGGCTAATGGAACATTTGAAGAAATTACAAAGCTTGGGATTCAGAACAGAAGACCTGACCTCTATAGGCTTCTTCAAAAAATTGGAGCAAGACCAAGAGGTTACGCTGAGATTGAAATCAAGAGGATTAAAAGAGACCAAGGAATTTACCCAAGAGAAGCAACAGACTGGGACAGAGTGGAAATCTACACAGAAGCAATCCAGGAAGGAGCGGTATTTCCTCCTGTTCTTGTGGCTGCTGAACCAGAAAACCTTTTACTTGATGGCAACCACAGACTCGATGCTCACGAGCAAGCTGGGCATGAAAAAATCTGGATTGAAAGGTGGGATGTCCCAAAACATTATCTGAAACTTATAGCACAGGCAGCAAACACAGAAGCTGGAAACATAGACACTCCTTTGAGTGGAAAGGAAAAGAAGAGAGCAATAATCCAGGACTGGGAAGATGGAATCAGGGATGTAGAACTGATTGCAACTGCACTCAAGACTTCTGTTAAGTATGTCAGAAACGTTCTTTCAAAGGCTGGATTGATAAAGTCCAGAAAAGGAAAGATGAAAGAAAGGGCGAAAGAACTGAGAGAGCAAGGACTTTCTTATAGGGAAATAGCTAAGAAATTAGAGGAAGAGTTTAATGAAAAAATAGAACATACAACAGTTGTAAGGTGGTTTAAAGATAGTGGTGCAAAAACCACTCAGGTGGAAAATGCACCACTTACCCCCACCGTCCGTTCCACCCTTGATTCTCCTGAAAAACTCGTAGAGCAGGAAGAAAGAGAACTTTTAAGAGCAGAGGAAGAGGAGAACAAGACAAAACTTCCAGAGGATCCAACAAGACCTGCAAAGCCAATAAAGGAGGCAGATACTAAACCTCTCGTTGAGCAGGTTTGGTATTGGCAGAGGAAGTATGGGTTTGACGAAAACGACGCAAAAGCTTCGGTTGAACTTGCAAAAATGGGAGAGACAAATGAGAAATTGATACTTGCTCTTGCTAACCAAAGAAGAAGAGAAAACGGACTTCCTGAATACTATGAAAACCCCAACTGGCAGCGTGAACCTCATCCATTTGAACTGGAGAGACAGAAAAAAGCATTAGAAAGAAGCAGAGTAGATATTTTGTGGGAAAAGTTCATTAAAGAGATAGAGACTTTCATCAAATCCTTAGACATGATTGCTCACTACTTTGAACTCTTTACTTACAAGCTGGAAAATGAGCCAGAGGTAATGAAATACGTTAATGATCCTCGTCTCGGCGGTGGGTGGTTTGTTTTCAAAGTCCTTTTCAAGCACATCATGGATAAGGACTATGACGACACCACCTTAGACATCATCAAAGGTCTTGGCGATGAAAGAGTAGGAGTAATGGCAGACTTCCTTCATACTCTCGTAGAAAAAGGAGCAGAAAGATACCTCTGCCAACAGTGCAAAACATCTCTTGAAGACAGGAAATTCCACTGCAAAGAGCTTGTAAAGAAAGCCGCCATCCAGACCCTCAAGGCTCATGGGCTAAAGGTTGAATACTACAAGGACAAACACCCTTACTGGTTTATCAAGGACATTCTTGACAAGCTTGAAAAGTGAGAGGTGAAAGATGGCAAGGTGCAGATACAAAAGCCTTCTGAAAGAGGTAACAAAAGCAGAAGAGTTCCTCACCGAGGGAGATAGATTAAATGCTCTCGTTAAGATAAAGAAGATAAAAGAAATCCTTGAATCCGAAGTTAAGAAAATGGAGGAGAAGGGTGTAAACCCTGAAATTCCTGAACTTCTCTCCTGGGCTTATAGAACATACGAAGAGGAAACAGGAAATCCATACGCCAAGAACTGGGGAAGAGACGGGAAAATACTTGCAGAAATCCTTCAGCAACTAAAGGACCATTCAAAAGAGCTTGGCATACCAGAATCTGAAATATTCCAGGCTCTCTGGCAACTGTTTATTAACAGATACAGAAGGAATAGAGCAAAAGGATTTCCGTTCTTCAAAACAGAACTTCAAAAACTTTACGAATGGTGGAGAAAAGAAGCAGACGCCCCTATCGACTTTGGTGCTGATTCCATCAACACTGAACCTGGAGAAAACGAGAACTACTATCCAGGAGAGTTTTAACCGTGATTTACGAGGAAGTCATGAAAACAGCAGAAAAAACAATTCTCTGTGATAAGTGTAGCCTCATTTACTTCAATGGGTTTAGAGACATAAACGGTTGTAGAAAGTTTCACAAGCTATCCCATAAAGAATGTCGTTCGATGAGGGAGTATCTTTCCCTTGAAAGACGGTTCTTGTCTGAATCTGGAGTTCCAGAAAAGCTCCTTGATTCACTCTACCATCCACCGTACATCGAACTTGAATCCCTTCTCTACATGAAAGAGAAGATGAGGGAGCTCCTTTCTGGTAGATGGTTCATGCTTATCGGTAAAACAGGACTTGGAAAATCTTTTGCTGCTGCCTGGGCAATGAGAACTTTCCTGAGAGTGAAGTTTTCAATTGAATGGATCAGCAACCTCAAAGGAAGCTTTTACTGGATACCTGTTAGAAGGGTTGAGACCTTTATTAAGCTATCTGAACAGCAGGTGGAGTTTTACGAAAAAGTAAAAAATGCAACCCTTGTAGTTCTTGACGATATTGGAGAAGAAGCACCAGACGGAAAACCAAACTGGAAAACCCGTTACATTTCCTACCTCATAGAAGAGAGATACGACAGGAACAAACCAACCATTTTCACAACTAATCTCCAGATAACTCCTGAAAACAAAGAAAGGATTATCTCAACCCTCTATGGAAAAAGAGTTTTCTCAAGACTTGAAGAAGTCTGCACTTATAAAGGCTTTTGGGGTGAAGACATAAGGAGAACCAGATGAAAGGAGGAGTCATGGTAGGAGAACTTGCAGATAGGAAACGAACGGATAAAGCTGCAAGGCTGGTTGAACTGGAGATTCTGCCTTATGAAGGCGGACAACTCATTGGTCATGAAAAAGAGCCGAGCCTTGTGGCTTTTGCAAATCTTCTAAATGCAAAAGGAATTACGAAAGAAACACTCTTTCTGGATGATGGAACTCTTGAAATCAGCTTTTACCGTAGGGGAAAGCTCAAAAGAGTTTTCAGAATTGAACCTAAACCTTATTAAGGAGGTAATAGGAGGAAAACATGAATCCACGCCAATTTGAAGAGCGATTCAGGAGAAAACAGGAAGAGATAGAAAGACATCAAAAAGCAGTGAGAAAACTCTCCTTCTTAGCAATTGTAATGGGATTTTTTATGTGGAGTCTTCTTATAAGCTCTGTGGTCTTTGCAATAAAAACCTTCTGTGGAGGTCATTGAAATGGAAGTGAGAACAGTAAAACCTGATGCACTCAAAGAGTATCTTTCATTTCTTCGCAAAGACGTCGGGATAGATGCTGACAGGTTTATTCTCCTTGAAGAAGAGCCTGCAGTTTACGTTGATCCTGATGTTAGGGTAAAGGTTGGTTCCATAGCTGATTTACGGGTAAAAACTGATTTCCTGCTCGAAGATGGGATGTTGAAAAAAGTTTGTTTACTAAAACCTCGACCTACCACAGATCTTGAAGATGTCTGGAGAAGTAAATGGAAAAAGTATGTTGAGAGAAGAAAACTACTTGAAGGAGGTGAGGAAAATGTGCAACGTGAATCCTGTTGAAGTAGAAGAAACACCGATCCCCGAAGGGATCGGCAGAGTAGAACAAGAACAACAAATAAATCTGACCAGCCTTCTTAATGAGTATGAAGAAATTGAAGCTCAAATTCAAGAGCTGAATGACAGAAAGCGGCAGATTAGGAACATTATCCACGGAGAACTGGTTGATCAGAACGTTCAAGAAACCTTGGTTATCACTGCAAGCGGGACAAAGTTTGTCCTAAGAATCCAAAAGGTTAAGAGAGAAACTGTTGACAAAAAACTCCTCAGAGCAGATCTGGGAGAGAAGGCAGAAAGGTATATCACCGTTACGGAAACAGAATTCCTCTCAATCAGACCTGCCAAGAAAAATCAGAATGAAATAAAGGAGGTGGACAATGGAAAAGACAATGACATCCGCTTCTAATATAAAAATCCTTGTTGCCGATGATGGTACACAGTGGACAGAAGAAGAAATCAGGGACTATCTCAAGTATCACGTGTCTGCAAAGAACATTACAGAAGAAGATGTAAGGAATTTCTTCCGCTACTGCAAAGCCAGAAAACTTAATCCCTATGACGTTTATCTCCAGAAATACAGAGCTAGGAAAGGTAACACAGAGGAGTGGAAAACTGTCATCGTTGTTTCGAAATATGCTTTCTTCAAAAGAGCAGAAAGGAGCGGGAAATTTGCAGGTTACAGAGCTGGAGTAATCGTCCAGGGAAAAAACGGAAAGCTTGTGTATAGAGAAGGAAGTATCGTTCTTGATGGCGAAAAGCTAATCGGAGGCTGGGCAGAAATCCACAGAACGGACTGGAAAATTCCGGCAAGAGTGGAAGTTAGCCTATCCGAATATCTACGTAAGGATAAAAACGGAAAAACTTTTGATATGTGGGAAGAGAAACCTGGAACAATGATTCGAAAGGTTTCGTTGGTACACGGATTAAGGGAGGCATTTCCAGATGAGGTTGGCGGACTGGAAATTATCGGTGATAGCGTCAATGATGACCTTAGGGGAAGAGTTGAAGAAGTTGGATCAGATGAATCTGAATACACGTGGGACGAAGAAGAAACTCAGGAAGGAAAAGAGGAAGAAGAGAAGAAAAATCCAGAAAGCAAGCAGAAGGAAGAACCGAAGATAACAGAGAAGCAGAGAAATTGTCTCATGGCAGAAGCCAGGAAGTTGTGGGGAAAGGATTACATAGAGAAGTTCCATCAGGTAATCAAAACCAGGTATGGTAAAGAATCTTCAAAAGAACTGACAGTCAAAGAAGCTTCCAAGCTTATAGATGAGCTTAAGAAGTTAAACGGTTCACGGGGGAGCTAATCATGTGGTCAGCATTTAGAAGAATACCATTTATTAAATCCTTTCGTTACGATGGAGAGTATACAACCGAAGAGGTTCAAAACATCATCAAGGAACTTGGTGAAGTAACCGAGGATAAAGCAACGCTCGTCTGGTATGTGAGAAGCGAAAGGCTAAGAGAAGAATACATCTTTATCAGAACTACAGAGGAAATCAAATCTGGAACAGGTATAGCGACAATCTTTAAACCGATATCAACACTTTCCTGAGATCCTGCCCGCCTTGTGCGGGCTACTCCAAAGAAGCGGAGGAGAAATGCCTCGGGTAAACGTAGAACTAACAGAGAAAGAGGTTAAAGAAATAATCCTCAAGACTAAAAAGAGCGTTGCAGAGGGCATTAAAGAGCTAATTACGCAAAACAAGGATAGACTTTCCCTCTCAAAAGAGGAGCTTCAGGAGCTTGTAAACGGAGTGGTTTTTTCCCACACCAACAATCTACTTTCAGAATTAAAGGAACTTTTCAAGGTTACTTCAAAGAGCAAATCTTCGACGATAGACAAAAAAGAGTTTGAAAGAACAAGAAGTGCCTTGCTGAAAGAGATAGATGATCTAAGATCCAAATTGGCATACCTTGAAAGGAAATTTGACCAGACGGATACAGACCTAAGGGTTTTTGTGGCTAAGAGGCTTGATGAACTAAAGGAAGAACTGCCTAAAAAAGAGTTGAACAACCTGAAAGCAGAGCTTGCAGCCTTATATAAAAAACTCCCCCAGCTTAAAGAGGAACTTCAAGAAGAAGTTAAAAAAGTAAGCTATTGGACTGTAGAAATGATGATAACCGTTGGCAGACTTAAAGGGGAAGTGATTAAACTTAAAGATAGGGTAGAAGCTCTCGAACGTGGAGTAAGAGTATGCAGCACCAGCCACAAAAAAGAATAAACATGGGCTTAATGAAATTTAGAAGAGTGTTAACAAACTCTGTAAGGATTGCTTTTCTACCTATTGTGATTATCTCAGGAGTGCTGTTCCTGCTGTTTGCTGGCATCTTTTTCATCTCCTGGTCTATCGTCTTTCATCAAGAAGATAATTTTTCAAAAAGAAACAGTTAGGACGGCTGGGACGGCTGTCCCATCTGTCCTAATATCCTTTCCTCTTTTCCCCTAACTTTTCCTTAAAACTTACTGGAGGATCCAAATGCTTGAGATTGCTATCCAGCTTGATGGGAAAGAGTACCTCTTCAACTGTAAAAAACCAGCAGAAAAAGTAATTGAAGCCTTCTTTGATCTGACTCTTTCAGGAAAAGTTGAAAAAGCCAATAAGCTCCTCGTTAATTCCTGTCTTGATGAAGAATCCCTGAAAACCTTTGAGGATGCTCCAGAAGAGGTCAAAGCTGCCTTTGTTTCCGCACTCTCAGAAGCTCTCGGTGCTGTTATTAATAATCCCTACGTCGAAGGAAAAGCTCTCTTTGTTCCCGTTTACGACCCGGAAATTGATGCTGAAATTTACCAGGAATTTGTACTTAAAAATCTCCCGTTTTCTGAACTAAAACAACTAATAGAAAAAGCAGGTGGAAGAAACCTCTTTAAGACAAGCAAAAATGCCATTCTTGATGTAGTTGAAGAAAGAGAAAAGATGGAGGAACTACTTTCTGAATATCCGCTACTTGCTCCAAGGATCTTTGCAGCAATCACTGAAAGTGTGACAAACAGAACCAGGGTAGTAGTAAAAAAGTTCAAGAATTCAAAACAGTCATAGAGAAAAGCGGGATTCACCAGCTGGAGGCACTAATTCTGAAGCACTTTAAGAGACTTCCAGAAACTGAAGAAGAGTTTATAAAGCTTGGCGGTTATGCTCTATGGCTGGAAGACAAAGAAACTGAAAGGTTAAGGCAAATTTATGAAAGCGATTAGAAAACCTTCTTTCAGACTAATAATGGGTGGAGCGGAAATTACAGACTCCCTCCTGGAGTTCAAAGTTATCCGTTCCGCCTTCTTCCATTCCCAGACTCTTAAGCTAAAAATATCAGGAACAGAACCAAACATTGATAGTCAGGTTTCCCTTGAAATTGGCTACTACTCAGATTTACACACCGTTTTTAAAGGCTACGTGACAAACGTCTATCAGCGAAAAAGAATAGAGATAGAAGCCAAAGATGAGTACGTAAACCTTGAAAGAAAAACAGCAACCGTATGCTTTAACAGAATTACTCCAGGAGAAATTGTTAAATCCCTTGTCAGGTACCCATTATTATTAACAGGCAGATCCTTCCAGCAAAAGCACCACTTTCCCATCTGGAACGAATCAATAGACAGAGCTTTAAGAAGAATAGAAAAAACCTGGAATCTGAAGGACTGGTGCTGGTATTTTGATATTGACGGAACATTTCACTGGCATGAATTCAGGGAAGTGAAAAACTCTGAGATTTCTCTCTCTTCTGAAGAGATAGCTTTTTTTAAGCCTTCAGATAACCCTCAAAAACCAACTATTCTCATTCCCCTTTTCATACTTCCACAAATAGAGCCGTGCCATTCAATAGAGGTTAACGGCAAAAGGTTCATTATTGAAACTGTTATCCATCAATTTGAAAAGCAGAAGTTGTTATCGATTCTTTACTTGTCCCGCCTGTCCTAATCAAACCATTTTCGTTGCTTATCCTCAAAAGAGAAAAGCAACCAAGGAGATGGAATGCTGTGAACAAAAAAAGTAAAGGGATAAGGTTTGAAAGGGAAGTGAAAAGACTTTTTGAAAAAGCTGGCTTTTCCGCAGTCAGATCGGCTGCAAGTCTTGGAAAGGCAGACCTTTTTGTTGAAGGCATTGGTTCAATTCAGTGTAAAGCAAGGAAAACCTTTAACGTTTATAACCTATTTGACGGTGCAGACTTCCTGGTTCTGAAAGCAGATAGGAAAGAACCATTAATTGTTATGCCTCTTTCCAGATTCCTCTGTGACTTTGCAATACCAGGAGTGAAAAGATGAACGAATGGCAGGTAGGTATAACCTTAGGACAACTTGTGGGAACCGTTGGAACTCTAATCTGGTTCACGAGAGGTTTGAAAGCGGATTTTCAGAAATTCCAGGACGAACACAATAAGCAGCTGGAAAAAATGAAAGAAAAACACGACAAACTAAGAGAAGAACTACTCAGGGATTATCTGAGGAAAGATGAGTTTATCGTTCTCAACAACAAATTAGAAGCTACCATGAAAGAAAAATTTGACGAGCTGAAGGAACTCATTCTTACCCTTACCGAAAGGAGGTAACCGTGAAAAAGATTAAAGCACAGACCAATGGATTAATTCTCAAATTTTTAAGCAAGGTATATCCCGATGGACTCACTCTCAAGCTTATAGAAGGACTTTTATATGACTGGAAAATTTTTACGACTGAGGGAGAGCTCCTCAAAGAGAATATAAGATACCTACTGAACAAGAAATATGTTGAAGTAAAAGACGTTGATTTTCCTTCTTTATCTTCCAGCATTAAGAAAGTCTATCTGACGGCAAAGGGTAAAGCTCTTCTTGAAGGGGAATTCATAGATCACAATGTAGAGCTGGAGATATGAGATGGGAAGGAGACATAACCTTGACAAATACCCAGAAGCAAAAAAAGAAGCAATAAAAATGTATCAGGAAGGTAAGACGATAAGAGAAATTGAAAAGGAAATAAAGGTAAAGTTCCCAAATGCTCAGACCTCAAAATCCGCAATTCACAGGATAATCAAGAAGATAAGACCCTTCTTGCAGCTAAGAGATGCTGGAGTAATTAGCGACAATGATATAAACCTCATAGCCCAGGCGGAAAACTTGTCAGCTCTATCCTATGGTCTTCTTATGGAAGTAATAGCTGAATGGCAAGAAAAAGGCACAATTGAAGAAGCAAAGCTTGATAAATTGATGGATCTGCTTGCAACAGCCGGAAGACTTGGAAGAGATGCAGCTTACATAGAAAAGACTAAAAACCAGCTTCTTCAGTTTACAGAAAAGCTCTTCGAAAAGGTTACTGCAGTTATAGTCAAGAACATTCCGGATGAAGAGACAAGGGAAAGAATTCTGAGGGAACTAAGAGATGAGTTACAAGCTTGAAGCTTTTGATAGAGCCATACAAAAAACCAAGAAGGAATTACCCAAAGCCGATCCAGAAAAGAAAAAGAGAATTGAAAAAGCAAAAAACGACTTCTGGTTCTTCTGCCATTACTACCTTTCTCACAAATTTTTCTCGGAACCTGCTCCCTATCAAAAAATACTTCTTGAAATTTTCAACAAAAGAGCAGTTACCCCTGAAATGGTGGAAGAATTAAAGAACTGGACTGATCCAGAAGACTGGAAGTATTTAAGACCTGTTAAAGGAATCAAAGGAATTATCAATATAGAACCTCGTGGACACGGTAAAACGACAAGGGCAGAAGCCTACCTTCTCTGGAATGCTCTTTTTGCTAAGCACAAAAACATAATGGTAGTTGCAGCTTCTAAAGAAGCAGCAGAGGAGATACTTGAAAACATCAAACTTGAAGTTGAGGAAAATGAAAGGATATATGAGGACTTTGGAGAAGTAGAAGGTTCTGTCTGGAAAAGTGACCGTATAAAGTTCAAGAATGGAGTGAATATCTCCGGAAAAGGAATAGACGGAAGACTCAGAGGTTCAAGGAAAGGAGCGGTAAGACCTGATCTAATTCTTTGTGATGACCTTCTAAAGGATGAAGCTGCTGAAAGTGCTACTTTACGAGAGAAAATTTACCGCCGTTTTAAAAGAGCCGTTCTTCCTATGGCAGATAGAGACGCTTTCCTGATATTTACCAATACTGTTCTTCATCACGATGATCTTCCATCAAGGCTATTGAGAGAGTATGAAAACGGAGACTTTCCAGACTGGTTTGCAGTTAAGTTCAAGGCTATTATTAAAACTGATAAAGGAGAAAAAGCACTCTGGGAAAGCTACTGGAGCTTAGATAGGCTTTATGACAAAAAAAGAAAAATCGGCAGCATAGCCTTTGCGACAGAATATCTGAATGAACCTTTAAGTGAAGAGGACATGGTATTTAAACCCGATTGGATTCAATACTACGAGCCCTCGGAAATAACAGATAAGCTTTCAAAAGGAAAACTTGAAATAGTAATGGCAGTTGATCCTGCAACCGGTAAGAAGACAGGAGACTATTCGGCAATTGTTACGGTTGGCAAGGATAAAGAGACAGGTATTATCTATGTTCTTGACGCCTTTGGTGAAAAAATTTCAGACCTAAAACTTATAAACAAAATAATTGAGAAATATCTGGCATTCAGACCTAAAAGGATAATTTTTGAAGAAGTTGTATTTCAAGAGATTTATAAAAATCAGGTAATGAGGGAAGCAAGTAAAAAGGGAATTCACTTACCAGTTAAAGGAATAAAGCCAAAGGTAAACAAAGAAATGAGAATACAGAAACTTGCTCCTCTTGTAGAGAACGGACTAATCAGATTCAAAAAGAACCAGAAACTTTTGATTGATCAGCTTGTCGAGTTCCCCAAAGGAGCCCATGACGACTTGCCAGATGCTTTAGTTTACACAATTGATGCCCTTGAGAAGAAGACTGGAACTTCAAAATTCATAGATAGCCTATGGAAATACTTTGACTGATTGTGCTACAATTACTTAACCGCTTTCAAGAGGCAGACGTGCCAGCAGCATACATTTGCAATTCCTACATAGATAGACAGCTGAACGAGCTAATTAGACAAAAAGAAAAACTACTTAAACAAATTGCTTCATTATCACAGCAGTTAGAAGAAGTAGAAAAACAAATAATGAGCTTATTCCCAAGAAGAGAAGCAATTATTGTTGATTATGAGGAGTGGGTAAGACAGCGTTCTATTGAGCTTTTTGGGGAAGTTAAGAAACTCTATCCCATAAGACACGTAGCACAAATTCTCGGAAGAGGAAAATCAACAATACATAGAAGGGTGGAAGAAGGACACGTTAAAACTGTAGCCGGTCTGATTCCATTTGATGAAGTAGTCAAGCTGGCAGCTTTCTACGACAGCTTTCGGCGATAAAAATTTCACTCTGTCCCATCTGTCCTAATCAACTCTACTTTCCCGCCTTAATCTATCTCCATGAAACCTTCAGTTGAGAAATTAATGGAGAGACTAACACAAATGTTTGAAGACATTGTTCCGACAGTCAGAGGACATCAGGGATTTCATAACAAAGCCAAGGCTCCAATGCTTGCTCTTCTCTACTCAGGACAGAACTTAAGGAAATCACCTCAGAGATTCAAAACTCTCCCAAATGAAAGCCTGAAACAGACGATTATCATCAGGAAAACCCACGACATTCTTTATCACTTTCAGCTTGTCCTCCTTACAAAAAAAAATGCTGACGCAATAGCAGATTCCGTGATAGACAGGGTTATAGAAAATCGAATTCTCACAGACGAAAACGGAAACCCTTTAGAACTCTCCATTTCTCCATTTGAGTTTGACGAGGAAGAAAGTAAAGAAGGAGCGAACAAGTACCGTGCAACCCTGACTGTAAAGGGAATTATCGCCAACTCAAAAGCTTTTTCCTGGATAACAGAATACAGCGACGAGGTGAGCTATGAAAGCTAAAGAAATTGCAGAAAAATTTTTAGTCAAAAAAACGAAAGTGAGAAAGGGAAATGAAGAAAAAGAAATCGTCCTCAGAGACCGAATGTACATCTTCGACGGCATTAAAGAAGCTTTTGGAATCAAGGATGACACAGAGATAACTGAAACACAATTCAAAGAAATGCTCAACACATTTTTGAAGAGCAAATCTCACGAAACGCCGAAGCTCCAGAAAGAAGTTAAACATCAAGCCAAAGGAGGAGAACAATGAACCTTCTTGAAGGACAGGTATCAATACTTCCGGACGTTGATATACGGTTCTGGGATGGGGCACTCGGAAGAATTCCATCAACAGGAACAGGAGTCTTTATAACAATTGGACTTAAAACGGCAGAAGGAGAGGCAGAAATAGGCAAGGTTTACAGGCTGTCCCTTCCTTCAGATCCAGACACTCCAATTAAACTTTTTGGAAACGGAGAATATGCAAATAAGCTCCTTGATGCGGCTTCTTGCGGTGCAAATGTCATCTTTGCAGCTGCTGCTAATTCAGACTCCACTGATGACATCCTGTCTGCAGTAGAAGAAGCAGTTGAACAGTCTCTTGTAAATGGAGATGCAATCTTTGAAGGCATCATTGTAATGGTACCGGTTGACAAATCCACAGCTGCAGCCATCGGGAGCTATCTCACAAGTCTTGTTTCCCGCCACATATACGTTTGGGCACTCCTTGAGGCAAGACCTAAAACAAAAGGCGAAAAGATGGACGACTACGTAACAAACCTCATTTCTGAGTGGGAAGGATTTATCCACCCGAGAGTTGCTGCTTCAGCATTCTGTGCAACAGTCACAAACTTAAAAGGAAATACTGGTTTCCGAAATGCTATTGGTTCTTTAACTAAAAATACGCTCTAAGTCCCCTTCCGTAAGGGAGGGGATACAGAGCGACGCCGCAAGGCGTTGTTGACAAGCGTCGGTTCTGACTATAGAATAAAAGCATGGAATACAAGCTGGACAAGGGATGTCATTCTGTATATTCACTTCAGTTCCACCTTGTATTAGTGGTAAAGTATAGGAAAAAAGTTCTTGTAGGAAAACTTGCGGATAGGCTAAAAGAGATAGTTGTGGAAGTAGCAGAACACTTTGGTATTGAGATAATAGAACAGGAGACAGATAAAGACCACATTCACATTTTGTTTTCCGCAAGACCTACGATTATGCTTTCAAGATTTGTGAACTCGCTCAAATCAGTAACCTCAAGGAAACTTAGGAGAGAGTTTCCAGAAGTTATGAAAAGAGAGTTGTGGGGTGGGAAGTTTTGGTCTCCATCCTACTTCATAGCGACAACTGGACAGGTCAAACTGGAGGACGTAAAGAGATATGTCCAGAGTCAAGGAAGAAGATAAGTTTTTGCTTACTTATAAGTTCAGAGCTTATCCTACAGCGTTACAGGAATACAAACTGGAAAACTGGCTTTTTGCTTTATGCTGGCTCTACAACCATGCACTTGAAGAAAGAAAAAGAGTCTGGAAGGAAGAACAGAGGACTGTAAAGTATTCGGAACAGCAAAACAATCTACCTAAGCTCAAGAAAAAAGAACCGATACTAAAACTTGTCCACTCTCAGGTTCTCCAGGATACACTCAGGAGAGTAGATAAAGCATTTCAGAAGTTTTTTCAGGACATAAAGAGAAAGAAAAAAGGAGAAAAGGTTAAGGTAGGATATCCCAAAAAGAAACCGACAGCGAAATACAAGTCCCTCACATTTCCACAAGTCTGGATGAAACAGAAAGGGGAAATAGTTCCTATAATCAAATTGGAAAAGAAAAACAACCGATTTGCATATCTCCACTTACCTAAAATAGGTAAGCTCAAAATAAGACTCCATAGAGAAATAGACTGGACGAAAGCAAAAACAGTAACGATAAAGAAGGAACCATCGGGAAGCTGGTATGTATGCGTGAGCGTAGAAGTTGACCTTGACCAGATACTCAAAGAAGCTGAAGAAAGAGTGAGGGAAAGAGAAAAAGCAATAGGAATAGACTTAGGCGTAAAACATCTTGCGGTAACGAGTGAAAAAGAATTCATAGAGCATCCTAAGTTTTTACAGAAACTTGAAAAAAGACTAAAACGACAGCAGAAGAAACTCTCCAGAAAAGAGAAAGGAAGCTCAAACTTTGAGAAGCAGAGAAAGAGAGTAGCTAAGGTTCACGAAAAGATAAAGAACGCAAGGAAGGACTTCCTTCACAAGCTATCAAGATACCTTGTTGACAACTATGACTTGATAACCTTTGAAGACCTTGACATACCTGCACTTGTAGAGGATAACAGATTAGCAAAACTGATACTTGATGCAGGATGGGGAACTCTTATTGCCTTTGCTACCTATAAAGCTGTAATGGCAGGGGCAAGGGTAGTAAGAGTGAATCCTGCATACACGAGTCAAAAGTGTAGTGTATGTGGACACAAAGTTCCGAAGACCTTAGCAGACAGGATACACAAATGTCCTATTTGTGGAGTAGAGCTTGATAGAGACTACAACGCAAGTGTAAACATACTGGAAGAAGGGCTCACCCACCTTACGGGTGGTAGGGTCGGAGCGACCCGAACTTACGCCTGTGGAGAGGGCACTGGCGGGGTCTCCTCAAAAGAGGGGATTAGCTATCCCTCGCTGAAGCAGGAATCCCAAGCGGGTCTTCTGGGTGGGAGTCCATCCCTACCAGAAGCTCCGTCCGTAAGGGCGGAGTAGTTCACCAGGACTTCTTGCCAGGGCAAAGGTTTCGCAGGACATTGGAGAAGTTGGAGCATTTCCTATTCCAAACATCGTTTCACTTCCTGAGGATCTCAAATATTCTCATATCTACGCTCTTGACCAGGCAAGATTTATCACCGGTAGAACCTACGACGGATATGCAGGTTACTACGTAACAAACCCCAACATGATGATGCCAGAAACTTCAGACTATGCTTTCATTTATGCCCGCAGGGTAGCAGATAAAGCAGCAAAGATTACGAGAAAAACAATCCTCCCAAGACTTAAAGGAGAAGTTTTACCTCCTGCAAATGATAACCCTGAAAGTCCAACAAAACCGACAAAATCTCCAACGATGCAGGAGCTTAAGGGCTTAATAGAACATGCACTTCACTACGGAATGTATAAAGAAGGAGAACTTTACGGATACAGGGTAATTATTCCTGAGGATCAGGATCTCTGGGCAACAAGAAAGCTCAAAATCAAGACAAAACTTGCTCCAACTCCTCACATGGACTGGATAACAGTTGACCAGTCTTTTGAAAACCCATTCCTGACAATCGGAGGATAACGCCATGGCTTTGATGGTTAACGGTAGAGAGGTTGATTGGGGACAGGTTGAAATAGGAATAGCAGACTGTCCACAAACATTAAAGGACCACATTATCGGCATTGAGTACGAAGATAAAGAAAACGTGAAACCCAGATATGGAAGAGGAAACGTTCCCATTGGCTGGACTAAAGGAAGATTTGAGGGAAATGGAAAACTCACTTTGACAGCCACGGGATTTCAAATTCTCATGGACTGGGTTAGAGGAAAAGGAAAAGAGAGAGTTTCTCAAATACCACCTTTTCCAATTGTCATAACCTATCTCGATGACGAAACCAATGTGATGATGAAAGACACTATTCCTTCTGTAAAGCTTGATAACCCAAAGACCAAGGCAAACGAAGGAGACGAAAAGATAGACGTTGAAATCTCCTTCATCATTCTCCAGCCAATCAAGTGGAGGGAGAAAGTCTAATGATAGAAAAGTGGCTCTGGGAACTACTACCATCATCTTTTAAAACGTCCAACAAGGAACCAGAAGATACTGACGTTTATAAGCTCCTTAAAACCTGGGCAAGTGTAGCTGAAGGTTTCAGGCAATCTGCTTTTTCTGCCAGACGTCAAAAGTTCCCGGAGCTTTCTGACGACAAAGTTCTCTATTTGCTTGGAAAAGAAAGAAATCTTGAGAAGTTTAGATACGAAGGTTCTGATGAATTTCGAGAAAGAATTAGGAAATCTGTTGATTTTTGGTTCCAAGCTGGAAGCGTAGAAACCCTAAAGGAAATTCTAACAATTTATGGATTCCCTGGGGTAGAAATTAAATCTGTTAGACGGGAAGATCCTGAAAAGTGGGCTGAGTTTGATGTTGCTCTGGAAAGAAGAACTCTAATCGAAAATGTGAAAGAAAGAGTAGAGCTTGTAACGAATGTAATCAACCATCTAAAACCTGCCCATGAAAAGTTAAGGTATTTTCAGTTGAATTTTATATTTGAGACTGAACACCAAATAGCAGCAAGCTCTAACCTCTCCACCTTCACAAAAGCCACATTTGAAGAAGACAGTGAAAAGAAAATCCTTATGTCCCAGGATGGAGAATACAAAATCCTCGGAACTGGCATAAAGCCAGTTACTTTTACCACTGCCACTTTTGAGGAAAACAGCGAAAAAGTAATCACCGCTGGAGACGGAGTTTCAATCTTTGCTGGAAACGTTACCGCAGATGGTTTCTTGAAAGCTTCCTTTGAATCAACAGAAACAGAATGGGATTTCTCCTCTACTTGTGCAGTTACAGGCAGTTTCAACTCAGTTGCCTTTATCAGGATTAACCTCACTGGAGGAATCAACTAATGGCAGAAGAAATTAAACTAATACCGATAACCACAACAGCAGGATTGCAAAAATTCTTTCAGGTTAGTGGACTTCCAGAAGTAAGACTAAAGCTTACTCATATAGGTTTTGGAGATGCAGGATATACTCCAGAGAAAAGCCAAACAAGTCTGAAAAACGAAATAATCAGAGTTCCAATTGCTTCTGGAAAGGTTTTCCCTTCCGATGGCTACATGGACTTATCTGCCCTCCTTCCAGAAGATGCTCCTGAATTCTGGATAAGGGAGATAGGCTGGTATCTTGAAGACGGCACTCTCGCTTTTGTCTGGTCTCATCCAGAAGTTCCTATTGCATGGAAAAATAAAAATCTAAAGCTTTTGACTGGAATATCTGTAAGAGTAACAGACGTTCCTCTGGACAAGATAGAGATAGTTGAAAGCAATCCAGACCTGAAACTTCTTTACACGGAAGAGTTTGCTCAAGTTTCCCGAATTCTCACAAACCATGAAATTGCGATTGTAGCCATTAAAGATAAGGCAGACGAAGCCATTGAAATTGCAAACGACATAAAAGAAAGACTTGAAGCTCTACTACCTTATGTCAGCAGTATTGATGAAAAGACAGCTGACATAGAGAACAACCTTCTCCTTGAACAACTTACAGATCAGACGGTTCTTGCAAGAATAGGGCAGGCTATTACCACCCTTACGGAAAAGCTGAACCTTGTTAACACAAGTAAACTTCAAGAGGTAGAAGAAGAGATAGACCGAATAGAAAAACTCCTCCAGCAGGTCAAGGACAAAGTTGACTCAGATGTAGTTGCAGGTTTCCAGAAAGAAATAGACAGCCTCAAAAGTCAAGTTGATTCCCTGAAAGACTCAAAAGCAGATAAAACTTATGTTGATAATACTTTTGTAAAAACCACAACTCTTGAAGATTACGCAACTAAAAGCTACGTAGATAACAACTTCACGAAAACAGCAGACTTTACCACTTCAAAAAGACGTTTTTCCGATTCTTCACCAACCCTTAGAGTAGGAGATTCTATCGTAGTTGAATTTGATGGGACTGAAGCCAAAGTATCTTCAATCTTAGAAAAGGGGATCTACACCGTGGCAGTTTTTGTGGATGACTGCCACGGCAACAACGGAACGCCGGTAATACAGATAACAGACAACAAAGGAAATGTTCAAGAGTTTAAACCGATTGGAGACGGAACAATCAATGACGACGCACTCTTCCTATTCAGACTTTTCTGCGGAAACGAGGGACTAACCATAGTTGGAGAGGCAAGCTACGACATAGACACAAGCAGAAGTTTTAACAGCACCTATTCTTCCTTCAATCAGCACTTTGACTTTGGTGTAGATGCTTCAACGGTAAGAGACATCATATTCAAAGTTTTAGACAACAACGGCAGTGCCATTTCAATAGCTGGAAAACTCTCAATAACCAAACTCATATAAAGGAGGTAAGCGATGGACTTAACACAAACGATACTGGAGCTTAAAGAAAACACTTCTGAACTTTTACAACGCTGGACAACCCAGAGCGATAAGTGGAACCAGCAGGTTAATGATTTAGTTAACTATGGGAAAAGTAAGATTGATGGGTTTATAGCTGGAGCAGAAGCAACAATAAAAAGTTGGTGGGCACCAATATTCTACGTTAATCAGCAAACTGGCAGTGACAACAATGAAGGTTCAGAATCTTCTCCTTTTCAGAGCCTCAAAAAGGCAATTGATTCCGTTCCAGTAGGCGGATATGGCATAGTTGTGCTTCAGGATAACTACACACTTCAAGAAAATATAGATGTTAGAAACAAGACTATTTCTGTTGTCGGTACATATTCTTCCGACCAAGATGATTTTAAAGAACTTTTTGCATCTGCCTATGAAACTTGGACAGGAAAGGCATCTGTACACGGCTTCCATCTTTATGGAAGTGCAACAATAGGTTTTCGTGGCTTGAAGATTACATTAGGTCACATAGATAACAAGAACGTAGAAAATTACTCAGGGGACGCAGGCTTTATAAAGCTTGGTACAGGAAGTATACCCATAACAGCAGGAATTAACTTCAACAGGTGTGCAATTCATTATACAGGGACTTGCAATGGCAACATAATACCCATACTTGCTATTCCTTACTGGGACACAGGAACGTTTGCCCATTTAAACTTCTATGCATCCTCAATTACTTTACCAGTTTCGAGTGGGAGTTTTATAAGAGTCCACGGGATTTTAGGACTAACTGTAAAAGGAACTTCGCTTAAAGACGAGAGTTCGAATGACTTAGAGTGGAAAGGGGTTATCGCAGGCATCATAGAAGACACTAATGGAAGACCAATAAACATTATCTCTACAACTGTTCTATAAGGAGGGTAAAAATGATAAGAGTACTTAAAGTAGGAAAAACCATATACAGAAACTTTAATCCCAAGGTAGTAAAACCAGTTGCTTTTGATGAACAAGGAAATCCAGTTCAATTTGAAGAGTCTTATGCTCTTCAAGAATTATCGAATGAAAACATTGCAAAAGGATATTTTAAGGACACTCTCTCTTGGTTCACTGACTTCTACATCCAGCAAAAACTCTCTGAAATAGACGAAGACCTTGCAGACATAACCTCAGAAGCTCAGGTAATAGAAGGAAGGATTCTCTACATAGCAGCACAGGAAGGCATTGCAATTACCACAGATGAAGTTAAGCAGAAAATTGCTCTATTTGTAGCTGGAGCTTACACGCAAGAGCAAGCAATTGAAGACTTAAAGGCAAAAGGACTATCAGACGAGTCTGTCCAGAAAATCCTTCCTCTTCTTGCCCGTGCAGTGGAGATTGCCAGGATATTCAACTGGAAAGAAGAAATCTGGGATAAGGAAGGAGAGCTTGAGAGTCAAATAGACTCAATGAACCTTGAAGAACTCCTCCAGCTTGATGTGAAGAAACTCTGTGAGGATACCTATTCAGAAATTCCACTTGAGGTTTAACAATGGGAGCGAGAGACCTCCTCAAAGTGTATATCCTTGCTTCCATAGGGAAGTCCCTTACAAGCCAGCCTATAAGGATAAGGCAGTGGGGCTTCCCCTTTACTCATATAGCCTTCATTGTTGACCTTAAAGACAGGAACGATCCGGTTGTTATCGAAGCCTGGTGGAACGGAGTAAGATACGGAAAGTTTTCAGAAGTCCACACACCAGGGACAGAGTTTGCTGTTTACTCAGTAGAAGTCACAAAAGAGCAGAGAGATGAAATAAGACACTTCCTCCAGAGACAGATAGGGAAACCTTACGACTGGCTTGGAATTTTAGGATTTGTCTTCTTTAATCCGAATCTGGAAAGCAAGAACAGATGGTTCTGCTCTGAATTGGTATTCACAGCATTTAAGCAGGCAGGAGTAGAACTTCTGAAAAACACTCATCCTTCAGAAGTCAGTCCCCGTCTATTCTTGAAGTCTCCACTTCTCCGGTTTGAATACTCCACAAAACTCCCAGAGGTGAAAAGTGGCGTTCAAAGAGGTACTCCCAAAAGTGTTACAGCTTGAAGGCGGTCTTAAACTTCACCGCAATCCTACAGAGCAAGCAGAAACTTACGCTGGCATCTATCGCAAGGCTCATCCAGAATGGGAAGGTTGGAAATGGATAGATAGAGGTCAAAAACCGCCTTTTGAGCTTGTAGAGAGCTTTTACTACGACAACTTCTACAAGCCATTTGAAAAAGTGAAAGATGAAAAAGTAAAAAGCCTACTTTTTGAAACAGCAGTCAATCTCGGCGTGAAGCAGACAGTGAAACTACTTCAAAAAGTCCTTGGAGTTAAAACAGACGGAATATTGGGAGTCATAACACTGCAGGCTCTTGATTCAGTTCCAGAAGAAGATTTTATCAGGGACTTTACCCTTGCAAGGATAGCGTTCTATACGGCATTAGCGAACAAAAACCCGAAGAGATACGCCCTTTACTTAAGAGGATGGGTCAACCGTGCACTGGAGGCTATGTCATGGGTTTCTTGAATTTCCTTACAGGCGGACTGGGAAAATCAATAATAGATGGCGTAAAAGACCTCGTAGATGATTTTGTTACGACAGATGAAGAAAAGTTTGAGCAGATGATAAAGAAAGCCGAACTACAGCTTAAAGAAGGACAGCTACAACTTGAAAGAGAGAAAGCCTACCTACAGGATACTCAAAGTGCCAGAGAAACCTATGCGAAAGTTTCTACTTCGGATTCAGCTCCATTTATAAATAAGATTTTCCCCTCTGTCCTTGCTTTAACAACAGTAATAGCAACCTTCCTGCTCTTTTTTTACTTTGCTCGAGGACAGTTTACTGGGGATAAGAAAGACATTGTGATTTACATCCTCGGAGTTCTCTCTACCATAACCACTCAAATATTTGCCTTTTACTTTGGGAGCTCTGCTGGAAGTAAAGAAAAAACAGAGATTCTCAAAAAATTAAACACTGGGAGATAGGAGACATCCTTGAACTCCTGCCGTTCCCCTCCTGTTGTTTCAGAATCTTCCCTTTTTGAAACACAATTCATCTATTCTTTCCTATTTTGAAACAAAAGGAGGAAAGAGATGATTCCTTACATTGGAGGAAAATCACGTTTAGCAAGCTGGATCATTAGCCAATTTCCTGAGAACTACACAAGAATGACCTACGTTGAACCTTTTGGTGGTGCTGGCTGGGTTCTATTCAAAAAAGAGAAATCACTGGTAGAGGTCTATAACGATAAGGATGAAATGCTTGTCAACCTCTTCATCGTTCTCAGGGACCACTTTCAGGAGTTCCGCAGAAGAGCTCATAGAACTCTCTACTCCCGACGGATATTTACCCTTGCAGTAGAACAAATAAGGAACAACTACTTCAAAGACAACATAGATAAAGCTGTTGCTTTTGCTGTTTCTGTTGTTCAATCCTTCTCAGGAACACGACATAGCTGGTCATACGGGATTTCTAAAAAAAGCAGAAGCGAAAACTGGCTTGCTTTCCTGAGAAGACTAAATGAAATCAGATACAGACTTTCAACTGTTCAGATAGAATGTTTAGACTTCAGAAAAGTTATTGAGAAATACGACACTCCTAACACACTTTTCTATCTTGATCCTCCCTACGTTGGAAAAGAAAGCTATTACCAGGGAGGCTTTACCGAAAAGGATCATATAGAACTTGCAGAACTTTTGAAAAACATAAAAGGCAAGTTTCTTCTTTCTTACTATCCCTGTGAACTTGTAGAGGAACTTTATAAGGATTTTAATTGGGAAACGAAAGAAGTTAGTAAATTCAGCTCTTATGCGAAAGAGAGGAGCCGTCCACGAGGGACAGAGCTCCTCATAAGAAACTTTTAAGTGGCAGTATGTCCCCCTTTGGGGGGACATTTATAATCATAAAACCTGGTCATAAAATAATAGCATATTATCAGTTTTGACTTTTTTCTAAAATTCTCTTTTATGGGAAAGGCAAAACGTATCTTACAACTCATTAGAAACAAAGAAAGAAATGCTCACTTACTTGTAAATCCAGTTCTATGGGAACTCTTTGGAATGACATGTCGAGAAGAGGGGGTTTCCGCCAACCATAAGATATCCGAATTAGTCTTAGAATATCTTGAGGAAAAAGGAGTTCTTGAAAAGTTTCTTAATGGAGAAATTAACATAGAAGAGGGTAAAAACTAATCCGTTTTGGTATAGATAACAGCCTTCAATAATTAGTGATGTCTAACATTATTTGTCATGATTAATGAAAGGGATACAAGAAAAATGGAACAGATAACTTTTATAATATGCTAATATTGATTGAGAGATTTAATCTTGCTGAAGTGTGATATATCATGACATATCATGATACGTTGTTCCATTTTTCCTTGTTTTTACATTAATCTTGCTGAAGTGTGATATATCATGACATATCATGATACGTTGTTCCATTTTTCCTTGTTTTTACACAAAAATAAAAAATGGCTCCCCGGGCCGGCCTCGAACCAGCGACCTGGTGGTTAACAGCCACCCGCTCTACCCGCTGAGCTACCGGGGAACCTTGCTGAACAATAATATAGGAAGTAAGGTGACATGTGTCAAGTGGGATTAATGCTTCCATCATCAAAATTAGCTGTTCCTTATCCTTCCAGTACTTTACGAGTTGAAAACCTTTGATTCCATCATAACATTACTCTTAAATAAATTGAACACATTCAGAGCTCTGGAGTAAGTTCTATGAGAAAAGCCGTATTTCTTGACAGAGACAATACTCTCATAAAAGATGATGGGTATATCCACGAACCAGAGAAAGTTGAGATTCTTCCTACGGTTCCAGAAGGGTTAAAACTTTTGAAAAAAGCTGGCTATCTTCTTATCGTTGTTAGCAACCAATCTGGAATTGGCAGGGGCTACTTTGAGGAAAAGGATTTCCATGCTGTGAATGAAAGACTTCAGGAACTCCTCAAACCTCATGGTGTCCAAATAGACGACTTCTTCTTTTGTCCCCACAGACCTGATGAAAACTGCAACTGTAGAAAACCAAAAACAGAAATGGTTGAAAAGGCAGCTAAAAAGTGGAACATTGATTTATCAAAGAGTTTTGTTATAGGGGACAAGGAAATAGACGTTATGCTGGCTTTCAATGCAGGCTGTAAAGGAGGAATACTGGTAGGTTCAGAAACCTTTCAAGATTTTCTCTCAGCAGCCAAACAGATCCTGTCTCTGACGGAGGAGAAGTGAAGCTATACAACAAGATAAAGAGAAAACCTGAGGATTTCATAGTTGAAGAAATTCCTCTCCTAAAACCAGAAAAGGATGGTAAGTACTGGCTGGTAAAACTGAAAAAATCCAATGTTTCCACTCTGGAGGCTTTAAGAGTTATCTCTCGACTTTTGAAAATTCCCCTTAAAAAAGTCGGCTTTGCTGGCCTTAAAGACAGATATGCAATAACAGAACAGTACTTAACTATTCCTGTTGATTATGAGGTAGAGAAAAAGTGCTTCAAACTGGTTAATAACCGCTGGATAGAGACGGAATCTGTTAACTTTGAAAAGGAGATGGGATTCTGCCTTGAGCCTTCAGGAAAGGTCAATAGACCGCTGACTCTTGGAGATTTGAAAGGAAACAGATTTATCCTCACCGTCAGGAACTTCGAAAAAAACCTGAGAGAAAGGTTTTACAGAAATCTTGAGATAGTCAAGAAATACGGCTTTCCAAATTACTTTGGAGAACAACGGTTTGGAAGTGTAAAAAGCCGTGACGATTTTGTTTTAAGATACCTTTTGAAAGGAGATTTTGATGGAGCTCTGAGGAGCTACTTCTTCGGCAAAAGTACCGTTGACTACTGGGGAGACTGGCGAAAACTTTACAAAACTCTTTCTCCAGCCCTTGAGGAATACGAAAAGGATTTGATCAGAGGCTTGATGAGGGGACTTACAGCCGAAAAAGCCTTTAGAATTCTTCCAAAAAACGTAAGACTTATGTTCAACTTCGCTTTTCAGAGTTTCCTCTGGAATGAGTACCTAAGAGAGTACATTGAAGCAAAATATCCTTTTGAGAGAGTTCCTTTCATAAACAACTGGAAACTGAGCTACTACCTTAAGGTCTACGACGTAAATTACCTAAGGGAACTTCTGATTCCCTATACAGGCCATCAATTTCCACCTGAAGACAAACTATTGAGAAAAATAATCAAAAAGGTTCAGAAGAAATATAAAATAAAAGAAGAGTGGTTTGATATGGAAGTTGGTGGAATGAAAGTTATGACCGATGGTGTGAGAAAAGCCACTGTTTTTCCAGAGGAATTTAAAATACTTGAAAAGACAAAACGTACTATAAAGCTAAGGTTTTCTCTTCCACCTGGCTCTTACGCAACAATCTTATTGAGATTTTTACTTAAAGTTTAAAACGTTCCTGTTCCTATTTCTTTTTGACTTTTCTTTGCAGAAAAGATAATTTCTTTTCCTTGTTTTTCTCCCAAGGGGTTTATGGAAGGAAAAGAAGGAGAAGGAGAGGGTGTTTTAATCATCGCTCTAAGATTTTCTATTTCTTTTAAGAGAGCTTTTCTATCCTCTTGAAGAAACATTATAGCTTCTTCTAACTCCTTTATTTTATCTTCTGTTTCTACTTCTTTTACTATTTCTTTAATAGAAGAGTTCCTAATTCTCTTCTTCTTAATTTTGTCTTCTAACTCGTATAATTCCCTTTCTAAGCTTTCTTTTTTTCCGTACAGAATAGAAATCGTATTTTCTAAGGATCTATATACTTTATACAGCTTCTTTAAATCATCTTTTAATTTTCTTTTCTCGTCCTTATACTTTTTTATTTTACCTCTATAGAAATAAAAAGCAGCAAAAGTACCTGCTGTACCATAACCAAAGCCAACCATGAAAGACAAAAGAACCACCCCGGCTTCTATTTTCATTTCTTCCCCTCTTTAATTCGATTTCTTTAAAAAAGCATAAAAGAAACCGTCCATATTATCTCTATGAGGGAATACTCTCAGAATTCCCCTCTCCTCAAAAGGTTTAAGATTGGTTGGCAAATTATATAATATTGCTCTCTTATATCCTACTATATATTCAGAGAAATATATATTCTCTTCTCCTTCTTCTCTTTCCAACGAACAAACGCTGTAAAGAAGAATTCCCCCTGGTTTTAAAAGCTTGTAACAACTACTTAAAAGATTTCTTTGAATTATCTGATTGTTCTTTATCAATTTCAAAGACTTATTCCACTTACCCTCTGGATGTCTTCTTATTACACCTGTTGCACTGCACGGAGCATCTATGAGAATTCTATCGAAACTACCTTCATATTTTTCAATAAATTTTTTGTCCTTTTGAATGTCTGTTACTATTGGTTCAACATTTGATATACCAAGTCTTTTAATGTTATCTTCTAAGAGTTTCATCCTCTCTTTGCTAATATCAACAGCAATTACCTTTGCTCTGTCCAGTGTCAAAGAAGAAATGGCTGTTGTCTTTCCTCCCGGTGCTGCACCAACGTCAAGAATAAGTTCTCCTGGTTTCGGATCGAGGAGGTAAGCCGACAGAAAAGAAGCTGGATCCTGAATGTAAAAGTAGCCTTCCCTATAACCAGGAATTGTTTCTATAGAGACTCTTCCTTTGATTCTGATCATATCTGGAATAAATGGATGAGCTTCAGCATCTATACCAGCTTTCTGGAAAAGATCTAAAAGTTCCTGTTGAGAAATTTTTATTCTGTTAACTCTGATAAAAAGAGGCGCAACTCTATTTAACCCCTTTAAAAGCTCTTCTATTTCTTCCTTTCCGTAAAACTCACTCCACCTTTTTATCATCCAAGTTTCAAAAGAGTAAAATGTAGAAATCCTTTCAAAGTAATCGGAGATATTTTCAATTTCTCTTCGGTAATCAAAGTTTATTAGTTTTTTTGAAACAGCGTTCACAAATCCTGCTATCTTCTTTCCTGCTAACCTTTTCACCGCCTCAACGGTTTCGTTCACGGCAGCATAAGGGGGAACATTTGTAAAGAAAAGCTGATAAGCAATGAGTCTCAGTCCATTTCTAACAGCGTTTTTCTGTTGTTTTAACCTCTTTCCTGTAGCTTTCTCAATAGAAAAATCAAGAAGTTTTAAATACCTTACAGTTCCTGAAACAATTTCTCTTATGAAAGCCCTATCTAAAGGGGAAAGATTTACGGTAAACCTTTCTACATGCTCCTTAAGTTTTTTATCCTTCTCAAAAGCATTGAGGATTTTTATTGCAATCAGTCTCTCATTCCAGCCAGTCAACTTCTTCAAAGACCTCTTCACCGCTCAGCCCTTTCAGTATGAGTTCCACTATCTCTTCAGGAGTTCTATTGGTTGTGTCTATATGCAAAATTCTTTTAGCTTTTGGATTTTCTATTGCTTCCGTGGCAATTACAGCAAACCTTTCTGCTTCTTCATTTTCCTTGATTTTCTCTTCAGAATATCCCCTTCCTGCCAGTCTTTCGGGAATTTTTTCTGGATTAACCCTGAGAATAATTAAGATGTCGGACGGAATGTAGTGTGCAACAAGTCCTTCTGCTACAAAATCCTTTTTATCTTCAAAAAAGTTCTCCAGTTTCTCAATGTCAACTATAAATGCATCTCTTCTTTCATCAAACTCTGAGTATAATTTCTCTTCCTTGACGACCTCGGAAATGTTGTAAATCGGTAGCGCTAATTTTTTAGAAAGAATCCTTGCAATAGTTGACTTTCCTGTTCCGGGTGTTCCAGTTATGGTCAGTTTCAAGTTTTCCTCCGGCAGTAATTTTAACACCTCTGAACAAAATTTAGATAAAATTTCCTAAAACATATAACCTGGAGGCTCCTTTGCCAAAGAGAACGGATCTCAAGAAAATACTGATAATCGGCTCTGGACCTATAGTCATCGGTCAAGCTGCAGAATTTGATTACTCTGGAACTCAAGCCTGTAAAGCTCTAAAGGAAGAGGGTTATCAGGTAATTCTTGTAAACTCCAACCCAGCAACGATAATGACCGATCCAGACATAGCAGACAAGACTTACATAGAACCTCTAACTGTTGAAGTTCTTGAAAAAATCATTGAAAAAGAAAGACCGGACGCCCTCCTTCCAACAGTTGGTGGACAAACTGCTCTCAACCTTGCTGTGGAACTCCACGAAGCTGGAATTCTTGAAAAGTACGGCGTTGAACTGATAGGTGCTAAGGTTGAAGCAATAAAAAAGGCAGAGGATAGAGAACTTTTCAAAGAAGCAATGCTAAGAATAGGGCTTGAGGTTCCCAAAAGTGGGCTCGCACGCTCCTTAGATGAGGCTATGGAGGTTGTGAAAGAAGTTGGTCTTCCAGCAATTATCAGACCTGCATTTACACTCGGTGGAGAAGGCGGAGGAGTAGCTTACAACATTGAGGAGTTTAAAGAAATTGCTAGAAAAGGTCTTGAGGCGAGTCCAATTAACGAGATTCTCATTGAGGAGAGTGTCCTCGGGTGGAAAGAGTACGAACTTGAAGTTATGAGAGACCTAAACGACAACGTTGTTATCATCTGTTCAATTGAGAACGTAGATCCAATGGGAGTTCACACTGGAGATTCTATAACTGTTGCTCCCGCACAGACATTGACAGACAAGGAATATCAGATTCTGAGAAATGCCGCTATTGCAATAATCAGGGAAATTGGTGTTGAAACTGGTGGTTCAAACGTTCAGTTTGCCGTTAACCCGGAAAACGGCAGGATGATAGTTATTGAAATGAACCCCAGGGTTTCCCGTTCTTCAGCCCTTGCTTCAAAAGCTACAGGATTCCCTATTGCAAAGATAGCAGCGAAGTTAGCAGTTGGATATACACTTGATGAGCTCCCCAACGACATTACAAAGAAGACTCCAGCCTCCTTTGAACCAGCTATTGACTACTGCGTTGTGAAATTTCCAAGGTGGGCTTTTGAAAAGTTTCCAGAGGCAGATCCAACACTTACAACAAGGATGAAATCTGTCGGCGAAGTTATGGCAATTGGTAGAACCTTTAAAGAAGCTCTTCTCAAGGCTATAAGATCTCTGGAAACTGGAAGATATGGTCTTCTCATGAAAGGAGTTAGTGAAATCTCAGATCAGGAACTTGAAAGCAGGATTGCCGTTCCAAGTGCCGACAGAATCTGGTACATTGCAGAAGGTTTAAGAAGAGGATGGTCTATAGATAAAGTCCATGAACTTTCAAAAGTTGATAGGTGGTTCCTCCATAACATAAGACAGCTCGTTGAACTTGAAAGCGAAATCAAAAAGTACACAATTGACACTGTTCCCCCAATCCTTTTCAAGTTTGCCAAAAAGTGGGGATTCTCTGATAGATACATTGCAGAGCTCCTCTCTGTTTCTGAAAAAGAAGTAAGAGAAAAGAGAAGAAAACTTGCACCTGTCATGTACAAAACTGTTGACACCTGTGCTGGTGAGTTTGAAGCATACACGCCTTACTATTACTCTACTTACGATGGAAGGGAATGTGAGGCTAATCCAACTGAAAATAAAAAAGTAACAGTCTTTGGTTCTGGGCCCAACAGAATCGGTCAGGGTGTAGAGTTTGACTATTGCTGCGTTCACGCTGTCTGGGCTTTGAGAGAGCTTGGTTATGAAGCTCACATGGTAAACTGCAACCCTGAAACTGTTTCTACAGACTACGATACTTCAGATAAGCTTTTCTTCGAACCGCTTACTCTCGAGGATGCTCTGAACATCGTAGAAAAAGAGAAGCCAGAAGGGGTTATCGTTCAGTTCGGTGGACAGACACCACTCAAGCTCTCTGTTCCACTTGAAAGAGAGGGAGTAAAGATCCTTGGAACTTCATCTGAAAGCATTGACATAGCAGAAGACAGAGAAAGGTTCAGAGAGCTTCTCAACAAGCTTGGGCTGAAACAACCTCCATCAGGAATCGCCAGATCACTGGAAGAGGCCGAAAAAATTGCAGAAGAGATAGGTTTTCCCGTCCTGATGAGGCCTTCCTACGTTCTTGGCGGAAGGGCAATGAGGATTGTCTATGACATGGACGAACTCAGGACTTATATGACAGAAGCTGTTGAGGTTTCCGAAGATAGACCTGTCCTCATAGACAAGTTCCTTGAAGATGCAGTCGAGTTTGACGTTGATGCCGTTTGCGACGGCAAACGTGTAGTTATCGGTGGAGTAATGGAACACATAGAAGAAGCCGGTATTCACTCAGGTGATAGTGCTTGTGTTCTACCAACCTTCTCAGTACCAAAAGAGATAGTTGAGGAAATAAAGGAAATCACAAGGAAAATAGCCCTTGAGCTAAAAGTCAAAGGATTGATAAACATCCAGTTTGCTGTTAAGGATAACGAGATTTACATAATTGAAGTTAACCCAAGAGCTTCAAGAACAGTTCCTTTCGTCAGCAAGGCAACAGGAATCCCACTTGCAAAAATAGCCACAAAGGTTGCAATGGGTAAAACCCTTGACGAGTTGGGAGTTGAAGAAGTTGAACCTGAATACTACTCTGTGAAAGAAGCTGTCTTTCCATTCAACAGATTTCCAGAGGTTGATCCGGTTCTGGGACCGGAGATGAAATCAACTGGAGAGGTAATGGGAATAGACGACAACCTTGGAATTGCCTTCTACAAGGCTCAATTAGCAGCTGGTTCACGACTCCCTGTGGATCCTTCAAGAGGAAAGGTCTTCATCAGCGTTAAGGATAGGGACAAGGCCAAGGTTTTCGGTATAGCTAAAAAACTTGCAGATATGGGATTCAAGATTATTTCAACAGAGGGAACCTACAATTTCCTTAAAGAGAAAGGAATTCCTGTTGAGCTCGTTTACAAAATCCAGGAGGGAAGGCGTCCAAACATTGGTGATCTAATCAAAAATGGTGAAATCATTCTCATAATCAACACTCCATCTGGAACGAGATCAACAAAGGACGCCGTTAGCATAAGAAGACTTGCCGTTAACTACAACATTCCTTACTACACAACAATAAGAGGGGCTCAAGCTGCCGTAATGGCAATAGAATCTATGAGAAAAGGACAGCTTAAAGTAAAGTCACTTCAGGAATATTACTCATAATTTGAGGAGGAAAAATGGCAGAAGAGAAAAAGCAACAAGAAAATCAGGTTATAGTTGGAAGCATGCCCTACAGGGTATCAATGGCCGAAGTTGATGCGTATGGCGTTATGTACTATGCAAGGTTCTTTGAAATGTTTGAAAGAGGAAGAACAGAACTCTTTAGAGCTCTCGGCTTCGAGTATAAGCAAATATTCCAGCAAAGACAGATTCTCATGCCTGTTGTTGAAGCTGCATGTAGATATATTGCACCTGTAGTTTATGATGACCTTGTAACTGTCGAAACTGCAATAACAAGCATTGGCTCAAGAGGTATCAGATTCGACTACAGAGTTCTAAGGGATGATGTCGTATTGGCAGTTGGATTTACTCAACACATTTTCATCGATCCACAGGGAAGGCCAGTTAACTTTGGAAAGGAAATTGTGGAAGAGCTCAAGAAAAAAGGCATCATAAAAGAAAATCAAGAAGTTCTGGCTCAAGAACAGGAAGAGAAAAAAGAGGAAAACATATCTGACAAGCTCAAGAAGTTAGTTGTTGAAAGAATTAAAAATGAAGAAAAACCCAACTAACAAGATTTCTCCATTACTAAAGTAGGCAGAAGGGGGGAAAACTTCCCCCTTTATTTAAAAATTATCATCACTTCCAAGAAGGTCTTTATTGTTGTTTACAGCTTGAGTCTGGGATTTCTTAGGCTTTTTCTTTATCACAGGCCTTTCCACTATCTTGTCGTGAGCGTACTTTTCCGCTAAGGAGTTAACTGCTTGAACTATAACATCTCTTGCAACCGCATCAAGGGCAAGGTTCTTAGACCAGCTCCAACCTCCTCCAACACCGGCACCACCAACTCCACCAGCTCCAAACAGTCCCCATGAAGTTTCCTTGCTATTTGCGCTAAATGTTTTGGCAAAGTCAACTTCTAAGGTTGTAGGATCAAGTACAGAAATATCTACGCTAAGTTTTGCTTCCTGAGTATCTTTCTTGATAGCTCCAAGAACAGGTATAAAACCTCCTCCTAAGGCTCCACTGCTTCTTGACAGAGATATATCTGTAATAGTTAGGTTAATGAACTTGTCAATTTTTGGTGGTTTGATTTTTTGGCCTGTTGCCTCCAGTTTCTTTTTTAGTTTATTAAACCTATCTAAGTCAATAATTTTAAAGCAATTGCTTTCTCTTAAAGCGGTAAGCAACATGTCTCCTAATCCTTTCCCTACAGATTGAACACTACCTGAGCCTCCAAACAGTCTTGCTAAAACGTTCTGTTGAGGAGATGAGGGAGATACACATGCTTCTGCCTTACATTCAACATCTCCCAGGGCTACTGTCATTACGGGAGCAGAACACTTATAAACAGGAATTTCTTTTTCTTTGACCTCTGTTGTTCCTGCTATTGCTTGGTGGGAAAGCAGAAGCATCCCGGCAACCAACATTAGTTTTTTCATCCTTGTCCCTCCTGTCAAACTTTCTTATGTTGCTTTTTTGAGAGATATGATAATAAAATTTAGTGGCACTTGCCACTTGTTATAGGTTAAACTAACCAACCAATTTAGGGCTTGCTGTAAATAAGAAAAAAATTTCCTATATTTCACTTAGTCTAAAACTTTCAGAGGGAGCTCTATGAACCAGGAACTTATAAGGAATTTCTGCATAATTGCTCATATAGATCATGGAAAGTCAACTCTTGCGGATAGGCTTCTTGAATATACGGGAACGGTTTCAAAAAGAGAACTCAAAGAGCAGATGCTTGATACTCTTGAGTTGGAGAGAGAAAGGGGTATTACCATTAAACTTAACGCAGTTCGAATGAAGTACACGGCGGATGATGGTAAAACCTACACAATGCATCTCATAGACACTCCCGGACACGTTGACTTTACTTATGAAGTTTCAAGAAGCCTTTCTGCCTGTGAAGGAGCTCTTCTCGTCATTGATGCAACACAGGGAATAGAGGCTCAAACTATTGCTAACTTTTTCCTCGCTCTTGATGCTGGACTGGAGATTATTCCGGTTATAAACAAAATTGATCTTCCGAGTGCTAATATTGAATGGGTGAAAGAGCAGATTGCTGATGTTTTAGGTCTTGATCCAGATGAAGCGATCTTAGCGTCTGCCAAAGAAGGAATTGGAATAAAGGAGATTCTTGAGGCGATAGTTAAAAGAGTTCCACCTCCTTCTGGTTCTCTTGACAAGCCATTGAAAGCTTTGATTTTTGATTCTTTCTACGATAACTACAAGGGAGTTATTCCTTTCATTAGAGTTTATGATGGGGTTATCAAACCTGGAATGAGAATCAGACTGATGTCGAATAACAAAGAATTTGAAGTTGTTGAGGTAGGAACCCAGTCTCCAAACATGGTGAAACTTGATAGCCTTGGAGCAGGAGAGGTTGGCTGGATAGCGGCAAACATTAAGAATATTGAAGATACTCAAGTTGGAGATACGATAACTGATGCTGAAAATCCAACTGAAGAACCATGTCCTGGTTTTAGACCGGCCAAGCCGATGGTTTTTGCAGGCCTCTACCCTGTGGATTCTGATCAGTATGAAGCTTTGAAAGAAGCTCTTGAAAAATTGAAGCTAAATGATGCAGCACTCTTCTTTGAACCTGAAACTTCAGCTGCTCTTGGATTTGGTTTCAGGTGTGGTTTCCTAGGGCTTCTCCACATGGAAGTAATAAAAGAAAGGCTCGAAAGGGAGTTCGGACTTGAGTTAATAGCAACTGCTCCAAGTGTTGTTTATAAGGTTTACCTTAATGATGGAACTGTTTTAGATGTTCAGAATCCAGCAGAGATGCCACCACGAGAGAAAATAGAGAAAATAGAAGAACCTTATATCACAGCTTCGATTATTACTCCTGCAGACTACGTTGGTCCGATTATGCAGCTCTGTCAGGACAGGAGAGGTATTCAGACAGGTTTCACATACCTTGACCAAAGTAGAGTTGAACTGAGATACGATATGCCACTTTCAGAGATTCTCTTTGATTTCTTTGATAAGTTGAAGTCTGTCTCGAGAGGTTATGCATCATTCGATTACGAATTTGCGGGTTATAGACCTTCTGAACTTGTTAAACTCGACATCCTGATAAATGGAAAACCTGTAGATGCTCTCTCTGTTATAGTTCACAAGGATAAGGCATACCAGAGGGGAAGGCAGCTTGTTGATAAGCTTAAGGAGATAATCCCGAGACAGCTCTTTGAGGTTGCTATTCAGGCTGCCATTGGGAATAAGATTATTGCCCGTTCAAACGTTAAGGCTTTAAGGAAAGACGTCCTTGCCAAGTGTTACGGTGGTGACGTAACCCGTAAGAAAAAACTCCTTGAGAAACAGAAAGAAGGTAAAAAAAGAATGAAGATGCTTGGAAGAGTTGAAGTTCCTCAGGAGGCATTTCTTGCTGTTTTGAAGGTAGAGTGAGAATTAATTCCCTACCCTGAACCTCCCCCATCAAGGGGGAGGAAACTGAATAAGGGTAAATAAAGGTTACCTGCAGGAAGGCATCTCTATCAATCCTATGTTTCCATCTTTTCGTTTATATACAACAGTTGCGTTTCCCGTTTCTACATTACAGAAAATAACAAATTCCCTGTTTGAATCAAGGAGTTTAACTACAGCATCTTCTACAGAAATTGGCTTATAAAGCTCAGGCTCTTCCTCAATGATTTCAATGGGTTTCTCGACGACCTCTTTTTCTTCTGCAAGAGTAATACCTCTTTTGAAAGAGTTTTTCTGGGCTTCTCTTATGGCTTCAGTCCTAACTTTATCCTTTAGCCTTCTTAACTGCTTTTCAGCTGCATCTATAACGTAATCGATAGCTGTATAAAGGTCATCAGTTTCTTTCTTTATAATCAATGTGTGGTCAAAAACGTGGTAAATGATAATTTCTACAGAAGAGCGATACTTCTCTTTTTTTACAATTATGTCTGCAAAGAATTCTCTCCTGTCGTCGTCTCCCAAGTACTTTTCAAGTTTTCTAAATTTCTCCTCCAGTATGTTTTTAATAGCTCCTGTCAGGTCAATACCGTCACCTATCATGTTCAGTCTTAGAGTTGCCATCCCTTCCTCCTTTTACTAATATCTCCTACTTTTAAATTAAATCAAATAGGGAGCTGTGTCTATGGAAAAGAAAAAAGTTTACCTTCTTTTTTCTGGAGGGTTGGACAGCATTATTGCTGCGAAGCTTTTGAGGAATTTGGGATATGAAGTTGTTGGAGTTCATATAACTTCTCCCTTTTTCCAGAAAAACTTAGAAGAGTTAAAGAAACTTGCGGAAAAACTTGGTATAGAGTTGAAAATCATAGAAGCTGGGGATGACTATCTGGAAATGCTAAAAAATCCTGTTTATGGATATGGAAAAAACATTAATCCCTGTATTGACTGTAAGGCTTATATGTTGAGAAAACTTGGAGAAATAGCTGGGAATAACATTATCGCTACCGGTGAAGTTCTTGGTCAGAGGCCTATGTCTCAGCATTTAGATGGTTTTAGAAAAATAGAGAAGCTTTCCGGATTAAAGGGGAGAATTCTAAGGCCTCTATCCGGTAAGTTGCTTCCTCCGACAGTTTATGAAGAAGAAGGTATAGTTGAAAAGGAAAAGCTGCTGGATTTAAAGGGGCGTTCAAGGAAAAGATATCCAGAGATTCTGGAAAAGTTAGGAGTGAATTTGGAAAATCTTCCGACCCCAGCAGGAGGGTGTCTTCTAACAGAACCAGCTTTTGCAAAGAAAGTGAAAGATTTAATGGATAACGATGAACTAACGTGGGAAAATGTGAGACTTCTGAAAATTGGAAGGCACTTCAGGATTGGAAACTGTAAGCTTGTTATCGGTAGGAATAAGAAAGAAAATGAACTTCTGAGAGAGTATAGTAAAAAAGACGATTTTCTGTTGAGGACTCCTGGGGTGCCTGGTCCTACTGCTATTTTAAGATGTAAGGTAGAACCTGAACTATCTCAGCTTGAAACAGCAGCAGGTATTGTTGCGAGATACTCTGATGCGAAGGAAGAGCCTTCTGTTGAGGTGGTGGTGGAAAAAAATGGTAAACTAATAAATAAGCTGTTAGTTAAACCAATATTTGATCTCAGTAGGTTTGCTATTACTTAGGAGGGAGAAATGCCGCTTTTTGAAAAAGTTCTCTATTCGACAGATTTTTCACCGCTTGCTGAATATTCTCTTGACTATGTTAAGAAATTGAAAGAAGCAGGAGCAAAAGAGGTAATTGTTGTTCATGTTGTTGATGATATATCTATAGAGCTTCCTGATGGGGCAGATCTTTTAAGAGAAAAAGAACTATTTAAAATTCTTCCAGAGATTGATCAGGAGTATGTGACATCAATAGTTGAAAGACTGGAGGCTATAAAGCAAGAGCTAGAAAGAGAGAGGCTGTCTGTTAAGCTTTACCTGAAGTATGGAAATATTCCTCGTCAAATCGTGAAAGTGGCAGATGAAGAGAATGTGAAATTAATAGTTATGGGAGCTCACGGTAAAGGTTTACTTACAGAAATAATTCTTGGAAGTGTTTCGACTGACGTGATAAGGAATGCGAACTGTCCTGTTTTAATTGTTAAAAAGAGGGAAGAGTGATGCTTTTCCAGAAGATTCTTTATCCGATAGATTTAGAGAAAGCAAGTTTGGAGGCAAAGCCGTATATTTTCAAATTAAAAGATGCAGGATGTATGGAAGTACATCTTCTCTACGTTATAGTTCCTTCTGAATGGGGATTAATTCCAAGAGGAAACTACAATTCTGAAGAAATGATAGAATCCCTGAAAGCTTCTATGAGTGAAGGATATGTTGATGGATTGAAAAGAAGGTTCAGAAAACTTCAAGAAGTTGCTAAGGAATTTGAAGAAAGGGGCATAAAAGCGTTTATTTCTATAATACCCGGAGAACTCGATGAGGTAATCTCATCTTATGCAGAGGAAAATGACATAAAGCTTGTTGTCCTTGGTGTTTCTGCTGGGTCTTTATCTTTCTTCAAGATAGGAGAAATTGTAGATATAATAAAAGCTTCTACTAAGCCATTGCTTATTGTGAAGAGTAAAGAAGATTAACTTTTTGAAGTGCAATTTTTCCACTGTTGGTCAAAGAAGAGCAGAAATGGTTTTATAATGGCTTCGTTCTCGGTATAAAGGCCGTTTGGGGTTCCTTTTTCGTCGAAGTAAACAATTAAGAGTTTTTTATCATCGGTTATTACGAGATACTGGCAACATGCTGGAGTCTCGCAGTATTCTCCTCCAAGTTTTTTGATTTCCTCCTTACAGGGTTTGTCAAACTCTCCCATTGCAAGAATCTTTACGTGTTTTCTTAGATATTTATCAAGATTTCCTTTGCATCCTAAGGTAAATAGAGGTTTAACCCCAGCGATTTTTACTATTGATTCTGCAGAGCTTATCATTGATAATGCTTGATTTACTATTGATTCTCTTCCTTCAAGTATGAATACTTGGAAGCCTTCGTCAAAAGCAGATTTTACTTCTGGAATTTTTTCCTCAATTTTTTCTATGAGTTTTTTAAGGTTATCTTCCTTTATTTCAAATTCAAGTCTTAGCTGTCTTATTCTGTTATTGAGAGCTTTTCTTGGGGGAAGAGGAATGTATTTCTTGGGATTCGTGTTTTTAACCTGTATAAATCCTTTCCTTTCCAGAGATCTAAGAGCATCATAGACTCTCTGTTGGGGTATTTGAGCTTCTCTGGCGATAGAAGTTGCGGTAGTTTCTCCTAACAGTAACAGAACATAGTAAGCTTTTGCTTCGTAGCTATTAAGATTGTATTCCTTAAGTAGTTTTATAACTTCTTCGTCCAATTGAACTTTCATTCTATCTCCTGACAACTGTTATCTACCACAAGGAGTAGTGGTCAAGGTAAATATTAGAGGAAAGTTGACAAGTGACAACTTAGTTGATAAATTAACCACCAAAAGGTGGTTAAGGAGGAAGCTGTGGACAGAAGAAAATTCTTGAGAGACGGCTTAAAAGTTGGATTAGGTGTTGCTGTGGGTTTTACAGCGGGAAATAGTATTGCGCTGGCAAGTGGAGTAAAAGGGCACCGACAAATGGAACTTCCATATCCATACGTAAAGCTTGATCCTGAAAAAGTTGCTAAAAGGGCTTACCATTACTACAAAAAACACCATTGTGCGTATGCTGTATTTGCTTCAATACTTGATGAGCTTAAAGAGAAAGTTGGAGAGCCGTACACTTATATACCATCTGAGCTTTACGTGTATGGCAAAGGTGGAGTTGTTGGCTGGGGAACAGTATGTGGAGCTTTAAACGGTGCATGTGGAATAATTACATTAACTTGTAAAGGCTACGGAAAAGTTATAGATACACTATTTGATTGGTATACAAAAACGGAACTACCTAACTTCACGCCTGAAGGAAAAGAGGCTTATCCTAAGAGTGTTTCTAATTCTCCACTGTGTCATGTATCTGTTATGAAGTGGTGTAAAGCTGCAACTAACCACTTCAAAAGAACAATAGCTTATAACAGCAAAGAAAGATCAGAAAGATGTGCAAGACTTGCAGCCAGTGTAGCTAAGAAGACAGTTGAGCTTTTAAACGAGTACCACGAAGGCAGGCTCGTTCCTGTAAAAATTGAAGGTTTTCAAAAGACTAAAATGGACTGTAGGGAGTGCCATTCACAAAAGGGATAGATAAGAGATAGTTTAAGAAATAGTTAAAGAAGGGGAGGCAAAGGCTTCCCCTTTTTACACTGCCTACTCAGGTAGAATTTCTTTATCTTTGATGAACACTTGTCCTGTAAATAGTGCAACGAGTTGATTATTTTCTTCTTTTCTTACTTCTATCTGATAAAGTCCAGTTCTTCTTGTTCTATTTAATTCTTTTGCTTCGGCTATAAGCTTTTCGTCTTTAAAAGCAGGGTTTGTAAAGTTTATGTTTGCAGAAATTGCAAGGGCTACTTTTCCATAGCTGTTTGATGCAAGAGCAAAGGCGAAATCTGCAAATGAAAAAATGGCTCCTCCCTGGCAGATTCCAGCAGCGTTCAACATATCTTCTCTGACAACCATGGCAATCTTTGCATAACCCTCTTTTACTTCAATTAGTTCAACGTTCAACCAAACTGCAACTTTGTCATTTTCAAGCATGAATTTTGCGATTTTTTCTACCATGGCAGCTCCATGAAATTTAATTTGTTAATTATTTTAAACAAATTTGCTGATAGAGATAAAGGGCAGTGTATTCAAAAGATGCTTTTTTATCAAAGGGAGAGTATAGAGAATCTTCCTTTCTTAAATGTGGTTTGGAGTTTGGGCATCTAAAGGGGGAGTTACCGAAAATAGTAAGGTCGGGAATACTCCCGACCCGAGTTTATGCTCTCTGAATGGCAGCCTTTCCTAACTTGACGCCTTCAAGAAAAGCTTGTCTGTTGAGGTCAATAAATCTTGAAGGAACGTTCTTCTCTATTGCTTTGAGGAAGCTTTCTTCAGAGATGAGAGGTTTTCCATCAAACTGAAGAGAGCTTGCAACCTGGAAAACTCCAAGAGCTACGATGTTCATTACCTGTCTTCTTCCGAGGACTTCTGCTGCAGTTCTTGCGATGGGAGCGGAAACGATTCTGTACATATTACAGTCAACGCTACACTGAACGAGGTCTTCATCAACTATGACGAGACCTCCTGGCTTTACATTTACAAGAATATCTGCATCCTGCTCGCCACACTCTGGATCAAACTTTACAGGGTTTCTTTTAACCATATCATCGTAAGCTTCCTGGGATTGAATGATCACAGCATCGAGGTTGATGGTTTTAGGAAAGTCTATAGGCTCAGTAGAAATAACTACATCTCCCAAGGAAACACCGCTTCTCATTGCGGCACCGTATGTAGCTGTTTGAGTTGCATTTAGCCCTTCTTCTGCTGCAGCATTTGCAAGAACTACAGCAGCAAGAATAGAACCCTGTCCTGCTGATCCTATAACTCTAACCTCGTATCTCATTTTTGACCTCCAGATAGCGCTTTGACCTGATTCCAGTAAACTTCTGTGTACTCTGGTCTTGAAGTGTCATGGTAGAGTACACCTCTTGGTATCTTTCCTGCTCTTTTTTCTTCAGGGAGTTTTTCCCAAGCCTTTACAGGAAGAGTATTTTCCTTGAACCAGAAGTACATCTCCTCAATAGACATTCTGTTCTTTCTTCCGTAGATAATCGTACATGGAGAAAGAACTTCAATGAGAGAGAAACCTTTGTGCTTAATTCCATCAGCTATGAGTTTTGCTAATTCTGTTGCGTGGTAGGCTGTTCCCCTTGCAACGTAGGTGGCTCCTGCAGCAATTGCCATTTTTGCAATGTCAAAGTTCGGTTCATAGTTACCGTAAGGAGTTGTTGTTGCATAGGAGCCCTTAGGAGTTGTAGGAGAAACCTGTCCACCTGTCATACCGTAGATCCAGTTGTTGATGAGAACAAGTGTTATATCAATATTTCTTCTTGCAGCGTGAATGAAGTGGTTTCCACCAATGGCAAGGGAGTCACCATCTCCTGAAAAGACGATTGTTGTGAGTTCTGGTTTTGCAAGTTTAAGTCCAGTTGCAAAAGCTAAAGCCCTTCCATGTGTTGTGTGGAGTGTGAATCCATCAAAGTAACCTGGAGTTCTTGAAGAACATCCGATACCTGAAACCATTGCAACTTGGTCATTATCGATTCCAAGGTCATGAAGTGCCATACAGGTTGCTCTAAATGCCTGGCCGATACCACAACCAGGACACCAGATAGTTGGCATTTTATCGAGTCTTAGATATTTAAAGTAAGGTTTTTTCTCGATTATTTTTTCCATAGGTATACTCATTTTTACCTCCTACTTAACAATTTCCTCTACTTTTTCGAGAATCTCGTGAGGATAGATTACTTTTCCATTGGCTCTGTTGAGTCTGTAAATGTCACATTCTCCTTTAGCGCATCTTTCTACTTCAAGAACGTACTGTCCCATGTTAAGCTCAGGAACGAGAATTGCCTTTACATGTTTTGCAAGTTTGTTTAAAGTTTCTTCAGGAGAAGGCCAGATTGTTATAGGTCTTAAAAGTCCTGCTTTTATTCCTTTTTCTCTTGCAAGCTGAACTGCTGTTCTTGCAGCCCTTGCTGTTGTACCAAAAGCTACAATTGCAATTTCCGCATCGTCAAGCATGTATTCTTCATTCTTTTCCATTTCTGGTTGACATCTTTGAACCTTTCTTATGAGTCTTTCAATTAATTCTTGGCACATTTCAGGGTTTGTAGTTGGGAAGCCTGTGTAATCGTGGTGAAGTCCTGTAGCGTGTCCTCTGTAGCCTGGTGTTCCGTAGTCTGCTATTGCTGGAACGTCATCTTCTCCAGGCTTGTAAGGGAGGTACTCTTCAGGGGGAACGTCCGGCTGTTTCCTGTTCCAGATTTCAATCTTGTCTTCCGTAAATTGTTCCATGTCAACTGTTTCTCTCATGTGTCCAAGAACTTCGTCAAGGAGAAGAATTACTGGGGTACGGAGTCTCTCGGCCCAGTTGAAAGCTCTGATGGTTTCTTCCATGATTTCTTGAACATTTCCAGGATAGAAGACTGGAATGAGCTTGTCTCCGTGAGTTCCCCACATAGATTGCATAATTTCTTGCTGGCCTATCTGAGTTGGAAGACCTGTTGAAGGACCACCTCTTTGAACATCTACTACTACACATGGGGCTTCAACCATAAAAGCATAGCCAAGGTTTTCCTGCTTTAGAGAAAGGCCTGGACCTGAAGTTGCTGTCATTGCTTTTACACCTGTGAAAGATGCTCCAACAATTGCAGCCATAGAAGCTATTTCATCTTCCATCTGAATAAAAGCTCCTCCTACCTTAGGAAGAAGCTCAGACATCTTTTCAGCAATTTCAGATGAAGGAGTGATTGGATAACCTGCGTAAAATCTACAACCTGCTAAAATCGCTGCTTCAGCACAGGCGTGGTTTCCATACTTAAGCTCAAGCTTTGCCATACTTTCCTCCCTTATGCGCTTTGTATCTCTTCGTATTCTTCAGGAGTGAATACGTAGATGCAGAAATCTGGACAGATCATCTCGCATTGCTTACAGCCGATGCACTTATCAGGATGTGCAACGGTCATGATTGCTCTTACTTTGTCGAGTTCCAAAACCTTTGTAGGGCAGATAGCTGCACAGATATTACACCCTTTACACCATTCCTCTTTAACTACAACAATTCCCTTTGCTGCCATGCTTTCCTCCTTCTTAGATTAAGCCTCTTTCTTTTAGAGCTCTCTCTACAGTCTCTCCAATTACTGCAGGAGTTTCGCAGACGTAAGCTCCAGCAGCTCTTAAAGCTTCCATCTTGCTTTTGGCGTCTCCCTTACCACCAGAGATGATAGCGCCGGCGTGTCCCATTCTTCTTCCGGGAGGTGCCGTTACGCCGGCGATGTATGCGATTACAGGTTTTTCAACGTTTTCTTTTATGTATTCAGCAGCTTCTTCTTCCATAGTTCCACCGATTTCCCCGATAAGAACAATTGCATCAGTTTCAGGGTCGTTGTTAAACATTTCGATCGCTTCTTTGTGGGTTGTTCCTGGAACTGGATCTCCACCGATTCCAATAACTGTTGACTGACCGATTCCCCTTTGAGTTAGCTGGTATGCAGCCTCGTAAGTTAAAGTTCCACTACGGGAAACGATACCAACTCTTCCCTTTTTAAAGATATGTCCGGGCATAATTCCCATTTTACACTCTTCTGGAGTAATAACACCTGGACAGTTTGGTCCTACGTACCTTACTCCTGTTCCTTGTAGAGCTCTCTTAACTTTTACCATGTCATTTACAGGAATTCCTTCTGTAATACAGACAATGAGCTTAATTCCTGCGTCTGCAGCTTCCATGATTGCGTCAGCAGCAAAAGCTGGAGGAACAAAGATTAAAGAAGCATCAGCTCCCGTTTCTTTTACAGCTTCTTCTACCGTATTAAAAACAGGTACCTTGTACTTTTTCTCATCGTCCTCCCAGATTATTCCACCTTTACCAGGTGTAACCCCTGCAACAACTTGTGTTCCATAATCAAGACACTGCTTAGCATGGAAAGAACCTTCTTTTCCTGTAAGTCCCTGAACAACTACTTTCGTATCTTTATTTATAAGTACGCTCATTTCTATCCTCCCCTTATTTTATAGTTCACCTTTGGCAGCTTTTACAGCTTTTTGTGCACCATCAGCCATGTCTTTTGCTGGAATGATGTTTAGACCACTCTCTTCAAGCATTTTTCTACCAAGTTCAACGTTTGTTCCTTCAAGTCTTACGATGAGAGGTCTATCGAGTTCAACCTGCTTTGCAGCTTCAATAATTCCTCCTGCAATCCTATCGCACCTTACGATTCCACCGAAGATGTTTACAAAAATTGCCTTAACGTTTGGATCGGAAAGAAGGAGCTTAAATGCTGCTGCTACTCTTTCAACTGTCGCAGTACCACCAACGTCTAAAAAGTTTGCAGGTTCTCCGCCGTAGTACTTGATTGTATCCATAGTAGCCATTGCAAGACCTGCACCGTTAACCATACAACCGATGTTTCCATCAAGCTTAACGTAGTTGAGATCCCACTTTTTAGCTTCAAGCTCAAGAGGATCAATTTGAGTTGTGTCTTCAAGCTCTTGTATGTCTTTATGTCTAAAGAGTGCATTATCGTCAAAGTCAATTTTTGCATCGAGGCAGATGAAATCTCCTTCTTTTGTCTGAACAAGTGGGTTAATTTCAATAAGGGATGCGTCAAGTTCAAAGTACATTTTGCTTAGAGTCATTGCTATCTTTACAAACTGGGAAAGGAGTTTCTTATCTGTAATTCCAACTTTGTAAGCAATTTTTCTTGCCTGGTATGGAAGAAGACCGATTGCAGGATCGATATGTTCTTTAATGATGAGATCTGGATTTGTCTTTGCTATTTCTTCAATTTCCATTCCACCAGCAGCAGAAACCATTAAGACAGGTCTTGAAACCTCCCTGTCAAGAGTTAGACCTACGTAAAACTCCTTATCTATGTTTACACCAGCTTCGACTAAAACGCAGTTTATTGGAAGACCTTCAGGGTTCTGGTAGGTTTTAAGGCGGCTGCCTATCATTTCAGCAGCAATTTTTCCAGCTTCTTCTAGAGACTTTGCAAGCTTAACTCCTCCAGCCTTTCCCCTTCCTCCAGCGTGAACCTGAGCTTTTACAACAACTACAGGTGTTCCCAGTTCTTTTGCAGCTTCTTCAGCTTCATGAGCATTATGAGCTACAATTCCATTGGGGATTGGTAAGCCGTACTTTTTAAAAATGTCTTTTGCCTGATACTCGTGTATCTTCATTCTTTTCCTCCCGCCAGTGAGTTGGGAACTATTTTAACAAAATTTTTACAAATTTTTAACAAGGTTGAAATAGGAATAATCCATCGTTAAGATGCTATTTGGGGTCATTCTGGGGACTAACTCCGAAGAATCTCTGCTTGAAATCCTTAGAGATTCTTCACCTGCTAAAGCAAGTGCAGAATGACAATTAAAATATCTTTATAATAGAATACCGAAGTAGAGGGAATTCATCAAGGGAGAGCAACAAAAGATAACTTGATTTCAATTATTCAATGCACTTAGCAAGTAGATCCGCAATATGGAGTGATTGGGTTGATGAATCTATTCTCTCGAGGCCTTCGGCGATGTTCATTACGCATCCAGGACATTCTGTAAGAACTGCATCACTTTTGGTTTTCTTTATGTTCTTTGCCTTTTTAATTTGGATTTCTCTTGAAATTTCTGGATGAGAAAGTTTAAATGAGCCTCCCATTCCGCAGCAGTTGTCTGCCTCTTCCAAACTGGTAAACTCAACGTTTCCAACAACTTTTAAAACGTCTAATGGATAGTTCCTTGGAATTTTCTGTCCTCTAACGATGTGGCAAGGATGGTGCCATGTAACTCTTATTTTCTCTGGAAATTTCCACTTACCTATTTCATTAATATTTTCGAAGAGAACCTCTATTAGTTCTCTTGTTTCGTAGGGAAGTTCCTTGTATTCTTTCTTCAAAATGTGTCCGCAGGTTGCACAGGCTGTTACTACAAAGTCAACATCTAATTTTTGTAGCGTTTTGAGGTTTTTTTCTTTCATTTTCTCAAATGTTTTAAGGTCTCCTGAGAAAAATGCTGGAGCTCCACAGCAGTGTTGATCTCGGGGAACAAAGACAGAATATCCAAGAGCGTTTAAAACCTTTACAACGTTCATTGCAGTTTCTGTGTAGAAGTTGTTAAACATACAGCCTGTGAAGAAAACTACTTTTCCCTTTTCATCTCCTTTTGCTCTGTACCATCTGTCTTTATCGTTGAAAGGTTTAGACTTTATTTCGGGAAGAAGAACCTTTCCAAGTCTGGGAACGTTGATTAGGAGCAGTCTGTTCTGTGGACTTTTTGAACTTTTTGTAAAGAGTTTTGTTAGAGGAGCTGTTATCTTTCCAACAGTCTCAAGGAGAGTTCTGTTTGAAAAGAGCATAACTGCTGCTTTTTTTTCTGGTGGTAGTCCAAACTTTTCAACTGCAAGAGCTCGTGCAGAAATGATTATCTTTTCATAGTCAACCATTACCGGGCAAATCTCTGCACACCTGAGACAAGTTGCACAGAGGTTGAAGAACTCAGCAGCCTCTTTGTCAAGCTCAACCTTTCCTTGGTTTATCATGTTTGCAAGAAAGATCTTGCCTCTGGCAACAGAAGGCTCTTCATGGGTAACGTTGAAGACAGGACAGACAGTCCTACAGGAACCACAACGGACGCATCTCTCTATAATTTCATCGCTGATACCAAATATCTTCTTTTCTCTCTCCTTCTCTGTCATTGAGCTCTCCACAAATTAGAAAAGGTTAGCTTTATAAATTTATGAAAAAAACTGACAATTACTAACTAACGGCAGTTCTGGAAAATTTGGAACTTATTTAAGTGGATTGGAGGTCACTCAAACAGAACAAGCTTAGAGTTGAATATAGGCCCTTCTACGCAGCACCTCTGGTAGCCTTTTGTTGTCTTTACAGTGCAACCGAGACAGGCACCAACTCCACAGGCCATTCTCCTGTCAAGGGAGAGAAGGCATTCTACGTTAAGTTTTTCTGCTATCTCTTTTACAGCCTTTAGCATCGGCGTTGGTCCGCAGACAAGCCATTTGTAGTCTGTGTACTTTTCAAGATCAGCAGTTACAAAACCTTTCTTTCCGTAACTTCCATCTTCTGTGTAAACTTCAAAGTCAATGTTGTACTTATTCAGGAATTCGAGTCCGGATAGATTTTCGCTATTTTTCTCTCCGTAGAGAAACTTTACCTCTCTTCCTTTTTCAGAAAAGAGCCTTGCAGCGTAAAAGAGTCCTCCAATCCCAATTCCACCTGCAATGAAAAGGTACCTTTCACTGTCATCTTCAAAGTAGTTCCCAAGGGGCAAGAGAACGGAAACGTTTCCTTCAACCTCTGTCAGGAGTGCAGTCCCCCTTCCATATACTCTGTAGAGGAAGGAGACTGTATTTCCTTCAACATTAAAAATTCCCAGAGGTCTTCGAAGGAGTGGATCAAGCTGCTTTTTATCCCTTACCTGAACCATTCCAAACTGGCCAGGCTTTATCTTTTCCAAGGTGTCTCTATCAACTTCAACAGTTAGAAGATAGTCTCTGCCTGTAATGTGTCTGTTTTCAACTACTGGAAACTCCATGTTAATCTCTCTTAAGACAGATTTTTCCTTCTGCAATTTCCATGAAAGCGATAATTGTCTTTTTGTGGTCTTCTCCTTTTTCGTCCTTTCCGAAGGTGTAGGAGTCAACTGTGTAGAGGTGCCTTGCTCTCTTTGCCGCTACGTGGACTGTTTCGTAGTAGTTTCCAATCTTTTCAACAACAGGCTCTAATGGAATTCTCTTAGACATTTTCAGCCTCCTTTAAAAGCTTCACAATTTCACTATCTTTTACGATTTTTTCAAGCTGTCTTTTGAGTCTTTCAGTTTTGCACTTTTCAGCCGTAATGATAGACCTTAATTTCTCAAAGGCAACCTCAAGAACGTCATTAACCACAAGGTAATCGTAGTAAAGAGCTTTTTCTATTTCATCTCTTGCTATTTTCAATCTCTTTTCTATGGTTTCCTCGTCGTCTGTTCCCCTGCTTCTCAGTCTTCTTTCGAGCTCGCTAAGGGATGGGGGGAGAATGAAGATGAGAACAGCTTCGGGGAAGTTTTTCTTGACCTGAAGAGCTCCCTGAGTGTCTATGTCAAGAAGAATGTCTTTTCCTGCTTCAAGAGCCTTTGTAACCTGACTCTTTGAGGTTCCATAGAGGTTTCCATAAACCTCTGCCCACTCTAAGAAATCTCCTTCGTCTATCATTCTTTCAAAAGTTTCTCTATCGACGAAAAAGTAGTCTTTTCCGTTTATCTCTCCCGATCTTGGCTTTCTTGTTGTATAGGAAACAGAAAACTCCATATCCGGGAAGGCTTTCAGTAGCATGTGACAAAGCGTTGTCTTTCCTGTTCCAGATGGAGCTGAAATGACTATGAGAAGTCCTTTCAGTTTTTCTGACAAGGGAGCCTCCAACTATTCGACGTTTTGAACTTGTTCTTTTATTCTTGCTATCTCTGTTTTTATTTTAATAACAGGATCTGTTATGTCTATCTCTTTTATCTTATTACCCAAAGTGTTGATTTCTCTATGCATCTCCTGACATAGAAAGTCGAGAGTTTTTCCGACCGGTTCAGTTGAATTTAGGAGTTCCCTGAACCTATGGATGTGTGCGTGGAGTCTTGAAATCTCCTCTGAAACATCCTGCTTTTCAGAGAGGAAAGCTACTTCTAATTCGACTCTCTTTTGAAAGTCTTCCGAAATTTCCTCTCCATAGAGGAGTTTCTGTACTTTTTCCTTTAGTTTTTTGAAGAGCTTTTGTTCTATTTCCTCTATCTGAGATTCGAGCTCCTTGAGGATCTTTTCTATTGTTGTAAGTTTCTCCTCAAAGTAGGCTTTGAGCTTTTCTCCTTCTTTTTTCCTTGCTTCATTTACCTCTTTAAGAGCACACCTAAGAGCTTCAAAGAGAACCTCTTTGTACGGTGTGACGTCCAATTCTTCTCTCATGAAAACATCTGGAATTGAGAGGAGATCCTTTAGCGATACGTTAATCTTTTTTCCAGAGAGTGCTCCGATTTTATCGGCAGCTTCAATGTACTTCAGTGCCTCTCCGTAATTTATAGCCACTGGAATTGTTACATCGGGAGAGAGTCTGTAATGGATATGGAGATCAACTTCTCCTCTCTTTATGTACTCTCCAACTGTTCCATTGATATCGTTCAAAAAAGGATTAAAAACTCTTGGAATTGAATATCTAACTCGGAGAGCCTTGCCGTTAAGTGTTCTTATCTCAACTGTTATCTCTATCTCTTGGTTTGACTTTACACACTTTCCAAATCCAGTCATGCTTTTCAAGATACACCTCTACTGGAAGAACTTCTGATTTATTTTGATCGTTGCTTTCTGTCTCAGGAGATTTACAAAGTTCTGGTAGTTACTCTCCGTTTTGGCGTTAAGTATGAAGTTTTTAAGCTTTTCCATTTTATCTTTGTCGAGCTTATCGACTGTCAGTTCTGTAATTGGTTCGAAGACTCCAAATCCGTTTTCGAGAGCTATCAGGAATTTCTTCCCTTTATCTCCCATGAAGAGAGTTTCGACATCCTGAGGGTTCACAGGCTTAAACTGGTCGAAAAATTGTTCCCTCCCGATGGATTCTGTCTTTTCCGAAAAGTTAGAACCTTTTTTAAGAAACTCCTCTGCAGCTTTTCTTGCCATTTCGAGAGCTTTTTTCTCTTTGAGAGTTTCCTCTATCTCTTTTCTGACAGCTTCAAGTGGTTTTACTTTTTCTCCCTCCTTCTTGAAGAAAACGTAGTAGTTGTTCTCATCGCTATAGAAACCAAAGTTTTTTCCTTTGAACTTTTCGGAGATGAGCTTTTTGTCTGTCACTGGCTGAGGATTGAAACTGTTTAGCTCTTCTGTTTTGCCAGTCTTTGCCAGATTGTAAGCCTTTCTGGCAAGATCCTCTGCGCCATTCTCTTTCTTTGGTATCCGTAACAGGAAGTACTGTTCTCCCGTTTTTTCACGGAACTGATTCAAGTTTTTCCTGTAGAACTCTTCTATTTCTTTTTCTGAAACTTCTGGTTTGAAGTCCTTGTTCAGGAAGAGTTTGTATTTGAACTCTCTCTTTCCAAAGGTCTTCCTGTAAAGGTTCTGGAGCTCAAATTCTGTAACTGATGAGGACCTGTTGATAACTGCCATAAGTTTTTCAATCAGCAAGTCTTCTCTTATCATCTCTTCGAAAACTTGAGGAGAGAGTCGGTTTGCTTTTAGAAATTCCCTGTAAAGTTCTTCAGAAAACTTTCCATCTTTTTGGAAGATGGGAAAAGCTCTTATCCTTTCGGCTACAGCCCAGTCGCTGACCTTTATTCCCTCTTTTTCGGCTTCATCAAGGAGGAGCTTTCTTGTTATTAGTCTCTGGAGTGCGGCAATTTTCACGTCCTTGTCTGGAAAAAGTTTTCTGTAGTTCTCTCCAAACTGTTGCTGGAGCTGGTTTACAAGCTGGTTGTACTCCCTGTTAAACTCAATCAGATCTATAGATCTGCCGTTTACAGTTGCTACTTCATTTCCAGAGGGACCAGATACAGATCCTCTTCCCCAGACCAGAAAGATTGTGCCAATGAAAGATGCCGCCACTATCCAGAGGGGAATGCTGAAAGCTCTCATGTTTTTCCTAATTTTTGAAAGCATAAATCCTCCGCTTGCAAATTTATAAGAGAGATTTATACTTAAAATTGAGGTTTATCTCAACCTTAATTATTTCAGGAGAGTTCTTGGTGAAGAAGAGTTTCAAAGAAACACGATTTGAAATGAAACCTATCTTAGAAAAAGCTGAAAATCTAATTAAATCAAAAAACTACAGGAAAGCTGTTGAAGAGCTTGAGAAATATAAAAATAAGATAAGGCATGTTGATTTTTATCTCCTTCTTGCTGAAGCCTACGAAGGGCTTGGAAATAAGGAAAAGGCTGAAACCTATTTTGAAGAAGCAAGATTCCTGGATACAGAACTCCGTTCAAAGGAAAAACTCCAGAGGGGGGTTTCTCTTGCAGCTATAAAGGATTTCAGGGCTGCAGAAAAGGAGCTCCTTGAGTCTGTCAGGTTGAATCCATTTGAAAAGGATGCTTACCTTGAGCTTTACAGGCTCTACAGGGAGATGAGCAACCAAAAAGGAATGATTAAAGCCCTTGAGAGCCTTATGACTGTGGATCCATATAGCGTTTTCCCTTACTTGGAACTTTCAAGATTTTACGGGATAAGGAGACAGTTTAAGAAGGCAGAAAGGGTTCTTCTTTCGGGTATCTCCATAACCGATTCCCCAGAGCTTCATTTTGAACTCGGAAAACTCTACGCTGAAATGGGTAGAGTGGAAGAAGCAAAGGAGGAGCTCTCTGAAGCCTGCAGATTGGATTTCAGGAATGTCGAATATAGACAGAAACTTGCGGAAGTTATGGTAAACAACGAGGAGTATGAAGAGGCTCTGGAAGTTGTGATGTCAACACTGGAGCTCTTTCCCGATGCGGTTTATGTGATTCAAAGTGCTGCAGCTCTCTATGATCTCCTTGGAAAAGAGGAACTTGCTGAGTACTACTACAGGCTTGCAGTTTCAAAGTCAGAAGGGTTTGTTAGGGAAGATGCAATGAAGCTCCTTTCGGAATTTCTGGTTGAGAAGGGAAGGTTTGATCAGGCTGAGGAGCTTCTGAAGGAGATAATTGAAAACACGGATAATATCTGGATTCTCCTTGACTCTTTTTCTGAGCTGGCGATTCTTCTCATTGATCAAGAAAGGTTTAAGGAAATTGCTGAAATGGGTAAGTTTATCTTAAAAAATCCTGAACTTTCGGAAGAGGAGTATTGTGAGATTGCAGAGATAGTAGCAGATGCTCTCTATGAGGAAAAGGAATACGAAGAGGCTATGGAATACTACAAGGAAATTGTTGATTACTCAAAGGATGAAAAGTTGATAAAGAGAGCATACAACAAACTAAGAGAAACTGAAGAGATAATATCCTTAGAAAAGATGCTTTAATTTTTAATCCAATATTGAAAGTCCATTCCCAATCTACTGGGGTAATCAACTTAAGTCTTTAATTAAGTCCGTAAACTACAATGATTGTTCCCAGAAACCTTGTTCTGAAGGTTCCAAAACAGTATTTCCAAGGTATAGTAGTTATCAATCTAAGACTTTTTAAGTTTTAAGTTTCTAAAACTTAATCATTTCTAAAATTTGACATAAATCATTTTTAAATTCTCGCTTGTTTGGAATATATCATTTTTAAATCTATTAGGAGGAGGGAATTATGATTAGAAAACTTCTTTTGATGTCGGCAGTCGTCGGGGGGATGTTGCTTTCTCAACCTGCTCTTGCGAAGAGCAACTGTATATCCTGTCATGAGAAAGTAACTCCGGGTATTGTTAAACAGTTTCTCTCCGGGAAAATGGGACACAAGGGAGTTGACTGTTCAGCCTGTCACGGCTCCGAGCACATGACAAATACCGACTATAAAAAAGCAAAAATGCCAACTCCAGAAACGTGTAAAAGGTGTCATCCAAAACAAGTGGAACAGTTTAAAGCTGGTAAACACGATCTTGGTTGGATAGCTTTCAATGCTATGCCTATGGTTTCCCATCAACCGTTTGCAATTGTAGGGGATGGGTATAAAGGATGTTCTGGATGCCATAAGATAGGAGCAAAACCACCAGCTGAGATGGCGCATTACAGGTACGGAAATGCTCAATGTGACGCATGCCATACAAGACATAAATTCAGCAAGGAAGAAGCTCTTTCCCCAAGGGCTTGTTCTAACTGCCATATGGGATTTGACCATCCTCAGTGGGAAATGTATATGTCCTCAAAGCACGGAATTATCTGGGATATAGACGGCAAGAAACCCAATGGTAGAGCCCCGACCTGTCAATATTGTCATATGCCAAACGGAGACCACAATGTTGTTGCTCCATGGGGATTCCTTGCCCTTAGAATACCTACGAAAGAGAATGTTCTGGCTTTAATAAAAGTTGCTCCAAACCTTGAGAAGCAGTTAAGGTCACTGGCTGAGAAACTTCCTTCTGGACACTATATAGACCTTGATGATGATCCTCAATGGACCTTTGACAGAGCTATAATACTGCAGGCGATAGGTGTACTTGATGAAAACCTTCAACCGACAGAAAGGTTTAACGTTGTTTTAAAAGCAAGACTTGTTAGAGGACCTGAAGAGTTTAACAAGCTCAGGAAGAAGATGAAGAATCTTTGTTACACATGCCACTCTAAGCCTTACATTGATAAGCAGTTTGTGGCGGCAGACGAAATAATTAAGAATGCAGACCACGAATTTGCGAAAGCTATCCAAGCTGTTCAAGGACTTTACAGGGATGGAATTCTCAAGAAACCTGAGGGATGGAAGTATGCACCAGACATACTGCAGTTCTACGATTCTAAGAACTCTCTTGATCAAAAGCTTTACCTTATATTCCTTGAATACAAACAGAGAGCATTCCAGGGAGCCTTCCACATAAGTAACGATTACATGCACTGGTATGGTTGGGCTCCGTTGAAGGAAACAGTAACTGAAATTCTTGAGAAAGCTAAGGAGCTCCGAGAATTTCACGAGCTTAAAAAAGAAGTAAAATAGATTCCTGTTGCGGGCTTTAAGCCCGCAACATTAACAAACCAGAGACCTTATTCTATTTTCTTTCGACAAGTAGTTTAAGCTGTTAAGCTTGGTTATTCCTTTTTAGAAGTTTTCTAATACCTTTTGGAAAACCACTTTACAAGTTGACGTCTCTTTGCTAAATTTCTTCTTGCCTTTTGCCACCGGTGAAACAGTATATGAGGAGGTTGCCTTAATGCCAGTAGATAAGGATGTTAAGCAGGAAATTATTAAGAAGTACGGGTTCCACGAGAAGGATACAGGTTCTCCAGAGGTTCAGATTGCAATTCTTACAGAGAGAATTAAGAACCTGACAGAACATTTCAAAGTTCACAAGCACGACAACAACAACAAGAGAGCTCTTCAAAGACTCGTTGGTAGAAGAAAGAAGCTTCTCAAGTACCTCAAAGAGAAGGACTTCAATAGATACCAGAATATTGTTCTCAAGCTCGGTCTTAGAAAATAATCCTCTGGAGGCGTTCTGCCTCCGTTTACTTTACATAGATAATCTCTCCACAAACACTCCTGCTGATCTAACTTTAGCTTCAGAGATTTGGTTGTATACCCAGAAAAGTTTTTCTTTTAACTTCCTACCCCTTTATCAATTGGGAAATACAGAAACTTTCCTTTCTTGAAGGGGACTGGGGGATTTAGCATTTATAGAATAAACTACCGGAGATTTGTGTCAGGTTAGATTGTGTTATCATTTTGCCAGAATCGATTTTGTTTTCTAAGTTTAACTTCAACAAAATTTGGAGGGTAAAAATGTCTATATCTGAAGTTGCTGGAGAGGTTGGTGGAAGACCTCTTAGATTTCAAACGGGAAAGGTTGCCAAGCAGGCTGATGGTGCCGTTATCGTTTCTCAGGGTGATACAAAGGTTCTCGTTACTGCTGTTATGAGCGATGAACCGAGGGAGGATGTTGATTTCTTTCCTCTCCTCGTTGAGTATAGAGAGAGAGCTTATGCTGCAGGAAAAATTCCTGGAGGATTTGTAAAGAGAGAAGGAAAACCTTCTGATGAAGAGGTTCTTAAATCAAGAGTTATTGACCGTTCAATAAGACCTATATTCCCCAAGGGTTTCAGGAACGATGTTCAGATTGTAGCTTTTGTCATTTCTGCTGATCAGGAAAACGATCCTGCGGTTCTTGCAATAAATGGTGCCTCAGCAGCTCTTCACATTTCAAGAATCCCTTTTGAAAAGCCTGTGGGTGCTGTAAGAGTTGCAAGGGTTAATGGAGAGTTTGTGATAAATCCTTCTTACGAACAGCAACAGGAAGCAGATATAAACCTTGTTGTTTCTGGAACTGAAGATGCTGTTGTAATGGTTGAGGGTGGAGCAAAAGAGGTTCCAGAGGAAGAAATTCTGGATGCCATAGAGCTTGCCCACGAAGAGATTAAGAGATCCATAAAGGTTCAAGAGGAGCTCAGAAACCTTGCTGGTAAGGAGAAGTATGAGTTCATTGCTCCATCCCTTGATGATGATACAAAGGCGAAGATTGAGAAATGGGTCTTTGAGAGAATTGAGCCAATTATTACGATTCCTGATAAACATGAAAGGCGTGAGAAGTTAAGAGAGCTCAGGGAGCTTATGTTTATTGAGCTCAATATTCCTGAAGAAGAGCAAGCTCTTGCAAAAGAAGCTTTTGCCGAAGCTGAGAAGAAGTTTGTAAGGCAACTGGTTCTTGAAAGAGGTGTCAGGATTGACGGCAGGAAGCCCGATGAGATCAGACCTATCTCCATAGAAGTTGGACTTCTTCCAAGAGCTCACGGTTCAGCTCTCTTTACAAGAGGTCAAACACAGGCTCTTGTTACAACTACACTTGGAACACCGGAAGAGTACCAGCTTGTTGAAGGTTTGATGCCTGAAGAGCAGAAGAGATTTATCCTTCACTACAACTTCCCGCCGTTCTGCGTGGGAGAAATTGCACCTCTGAGAGGGCCAGGAAGAAGGGAAATCGGTCATGGAGCTCTGGCAGAGAGAGCACTTGCTCCTGTTATCCCTGATGAAGAGGAATTCCCATATGTCATAAGGGTCGTCTCAGATATTCTTGAATCGAATGGATCTTCTTCAATGGCAACCGTCTGCGGTGGTAGTCTCTCATTGATGGATGCAGGTGTGCCTATAAAAGCTCAGGTTGCTGGTATTGCGATGGGTCTCATCATGGAAGGCGATAAATTTGTAGTTCTTTCCGACATTCTTGGAGATGAAGACCACCTTGGAGATATGGATTTTAAAGTTGCTGGAACAAGAAAGGGTGTTACTGCAATCCAGATGGATCTGAAGGTTAAAGGAATAAGCCGTGATGTTCTCTCAAAAGCTCTTGCTCAGGCGAGAGAAGGAAGGATGTACATCCTCGATAAGATGGATTCTGTGATCTCTAAACCAAGAGAAGAAGTTTCGCCATTTGCACCAAGGATTGTTTCAACAAGAATTGAGCCTGAGAAGTCTAGAGACCTTATAGGACCTTCAGGAAAGACAATTAAGACGATCATTGAAAAAACGGGAGTTAAGATAACTATTAAAGAGGATGGAACTGTTCTGGTTTCTGCTCCATCAGAAGAGGCGGCAGCTCAAGCTCTGAAAATGATAGAAGATGTTACAAGGGATTTGGCAATTGGAAATACTTATCTTGGAAAAGTTACAAGGGTTGAAAACTACGGAGCGTTTGTAGAGCTTGCTCCAGGAAAAGTAGGTCTCATCCACATTTCAAAGCTTCCTCCTGAAGTAAGAGAGAACATTTTTGAGAATATCAAAGTTTCAGACGTTATTCCAGTTAAGATTATTGAGTTTGATCAGATGGGAAGACCAAAACTCAGCCGTATAGACGTTACTCCAGAGGAGGAAAAAAGGCTGAGAGAACAGGGTGGATTCTACGCTGAGCCGGAGAGGTGTAATGAGTAACTGGGCTGCTGGTTGGGTTTACTCGAAAGGTTTGACATTGGAATTTGACGATAGATTCTTAGATGTTGCTGTTAAGATTTACAGCTACTCTAAGGGAAAGCTTGAAAAGAGAGGAAACAGATTTTTCCTCTCTCTCCATTCCTATCCTGAGGTTAAGGAAATTGACCTCTCATTTGTGAGGGGTGTTTTTGAATCTTCTGGAAGCTGGGGAAGTAAAACTGTTTTTGTTCCTTTTGTTGAGAAATTTAAACAGGAGATGAAAGAGCTTTTTTCCGGTTTTTCTCCAGTTTTTACAGAAGATGGAGTTTTTCTTACCGGTGAAAGTGCCGATCTCTTCATTCATTCTCTTTACGATGAAGACACAGAAGAGAGATCGGAATTCTTCTTTGAAAGATATTTGTCAATGCTCACTGGAGAGGTATGGGAGAGAAAATCTTTTAAGGTTTCTCTCGAAGAAGGAGCTATTGCACCATTTAAGAAGAGAATTTCTGACAGCGGTTGGGATTTGCACCTTGTAAAATTGATAAAGAAAGAAGGGAATCTTTACTTTTTCGATACAGGTGTAAGAGTTGCTCCACCGCCAGGTTTCTACTTTGACCTTGTTCCAAGGTCTTCTATCTACAAAAGCGGTTTTGTCCTTGCAAATTCTGTTGGAATAATAGATATGACCTACAGAGGAACGATAAAAGTTCCGCTCATAAAAGTTGATTCTTCAAAACCTGACCCAGAACTTCCTTGGAGAGCGGTTCAGCTGATTCCAAGGAGATTTTTCCCCCTCGAAGTTGAACTCTCAACTTCCCTTGATAGGACAATCAGGGGGGAAGGAGGGTTTGGAAGTACAGGTTAGAGGTGAGAGTTGATACCGATAAAAGATATCAATCCAAGCAGTACTGCTCCAGTTGTGACGATTTTTATCATTATTATTTGTTCGCTTGTATTCATCTATGAGCTTATGCTTGGTCCTTACAATGAACTTTTTCTTAGAATGTTTGGGGTCATTCCCTATGAAATTGTTAGTGGTGTGGATATTCCACCACCAGATCCGCTTACACCCTATGGCAATTTAGTTTCCTACCAATATCTCCATGGAGGTTTTCTCCACATATTTGGTAATCTGCTTTTCCTCTGGGTTTTTGGAGACAATGTTGAGGACTATTTTGGAAAGTTGAAGTACTTTATTTTCTACACTCTCTGTGGAATAATAGCTGCTCTTATACAAGTTGCAGTTTATCCCGATTCAAACATTCCCCTTATTGGGGCATCTGGTGCCATAAGTGGCGTTTTAGGGGCCTATATGCTTCTCTTTCCAAGGGCTGGAATTGTTACTTTAATCTTTATCTTTTTCTTCATAGATGTTGTAATTCTTCCTGCAGCAGTCTGGATAGCTATCTGGTTTTTCATTCAGTTTGCAAGTGCTCTTGTTTCAATCAACCACTTGGCAATGGGAGGAGTTGCTTGGTTTGCCCATATTGGTGGTTTCTTGGCAGGGGTTGCTCTTACTGTCCTGATTGGTCCCCGTAAGGGAAAAGAGAGAGAAAAAGAAATTTTTGGGTTGAAATATTAAATGGAAGAAAATAGCTTTAATGTAGTTGCAAACTGTTTGCAATAAGGAGGAAGCTTTGGAAAAGGAAAAGCTTTACATATTTGATACCACTTTAAGAGATGGAGAACAGACTGCTGGAGTTAACTTAACTGTTGAGGAGAAGGTTCAAATAGCAAAGCAACTTGAAAGGTTAGGGGTTGACGTAATAGAAGCTGGTTTTGCAATAAGTTCTCCAGCAGATTTTGAGGCGATTCAGAGGATCTCTAAGGAAGTTAAAAAGTCAACCATCTGTTCACTTGCAAGGGCTGTTGAAGCTGATATTAGAACTGCCTGGGATGCACTGAAAGAGGCTGAAAAGCCCAGAATTCACACCTTTATTGCTACATCTGATATTCACCTCAAGTACAAACTGAAGATGACGAGGGAAGAAGCTTTAAGGAGAGCTGTTGAGGCTGTAAGACTTATTCAGGATGTAAGTGAGGGAAGGGCAGAAGTAGAGTTTTCTGCTGAGGATGCTGGAAGGACAGATCTCAAGTATCTCTATGAAGTTCTTGAAGCCGTTATTGAAGCGGGAGCTAAGGTTGTAAACATTCCAGATACTGTTGGTTATGCTATTCCTGATGAGTGGTATGAGAAGATTCTCTCAATTAAGAAAAACGTTCCAAACATAGATAAGGCAATAATCAGCGTTCACTGTCATAATGATCTTGGCCTTGCAACTGCAAACTCTTTGATGGCTGTTAAAGCCGGGGCGAGACAGGTTGAATGTACTGTTAACGGCATCGGCGAAAGAGCTGGGAATGCTGCAATGGAAGAGATTGTTATGGCAATAAATGTAAGACCTGATCAGTTTTCAGTCTATACAGATATAGATACAACTCAGATCTATAGGACTTCTCAGCTTGTAAGCAGATTAACCGGAATGATGATTGCAAGGAACAAGCCAATTGTTGGTGAGAATGCTTTTGCTCATGAATCTGGAATTCACCAGCATGGGGTTCTTGCAAAGAGAGAAACCTATGAAATCATGAAGCCTGAGGATATTGGTCTTAAAGAATCAAAAATTGTTCTTGGAAAACACTCTGGAAGACATGCCTTTAAGAAGAAGCTTGAGGAAATGGGAATTTTACTTTCTGATGAGCAACTTGAGGAAGCTTTTAGAAAGTTTAAAGAATTGGCATCTCGTAAGAAGGAAATTTATGACGTTGATATTGAACTTATCGTTGAAGGTCTTGATGGAGAAAAAGAGAAAAGGTTTGAGCTCATTTACAACCAGGCTGTTAGTGGAGAAGGGATTATTCCTTCTGCAACTGTGAAAATAAAGACTCCTGAAGGAGAGAAATTAGGTCTTGCAGTTGGAAATGGTCCAGTAGATGCGACTTATAAAGCCATTAAAAATGCTCTTGGTCTTAATGATGAAATTCAGTTAAGAGATTTTAAAATACGAGCGATGACTGCTGGAACAGATGCCCTTGCAGAGGTTTATGTAACAATTGAAGGTGATGGTAGAAGAGTAAGCGGTAGGGGAGTTGATTCAGATATCGTGAGAGCTTCAGCTCTGGCTTTCCTTGAAGCTCTCAATAGGTTAGAAAGGAGGAAGTCAAAGAACAGTTAAATGCGTGAGTTTTTGACTTGAGGGAAGTTAAAGATTTTGGAGTTATTGTTTCTCTTTGTGTTTTTCCTCCTGTACATTTCCATATCTGCAAGATGAATCGCATCGCTTATGCTTATAGCATCATCTGGAATTACAGATATTCCATAACTGATGGAGATGTCAAACATCGCAAGGGCTTTTTCTATTTTCCTTTTTAAATCCTCTAATTTTTCTTCAATTTCTTTTTTGTTAAATCTTTCTCTTCTTAAAAATACAAGAAACTCATCTCCTCCAATTCTTGCAACGTAATTTCCTGCAAAATGTGAAGAGATTACATCTGCAACGACTTTAAGAACTTCATCTCCTCTGCGGTGTCCGTAATTGTCATTTACTTCTTTAAAGTTATCAAGATCAATGTAGATAATTATTGCTTTTTCGTTCTTTTGTTTGGTTACTTTCTCGGTTTCATTTTCAAGAAGCTTAAAGATATAGCCTCTATTAAAAAGACCTGTAAGGGCATCATACGCCGCAAGCTTCATTACCAGTTTTGTATCTTCGTCAAGTTTTCTACTGTACAGATGGAGGAAAACTCCTATAGCGGTGTAAGGAGCAAGGGCTAAAAGCAATTCTTGGTAGGAGTAGGCGATTTTCAAAAATCCAATACCGCTTACTACGGCTGTGAGAATTATAATAACCTGAAGTAGTATCTTCCAGATGATAGCCTTTTCAGTTTGAAGAATAGAAGACGCAATGATAGGAAACGTAAATGTCCAGAATATTCCTGTTCTTTCAGTACCACCATTAATAATAAGTCCCAGGATTATTACTATTGTAAGTGTGAGCATCAGTTCCCTGAAGTAGTTTTTAATCTTACCCTTTATGTAAAGGAAAAAGAGTACAAACCAAACTGTACCTATGCCAAATTCAAAAAGTGCCATACCAGCTTCGCCCTTCATAGAATGAATAAGAGTAAAGAACATGAGGAGGGCAATAGCAATAATAGAAATTATCCAGGCGTTTCTTTCCTTGAAGTCTTTTACACTATTAATATGAAGTGGTGGTTTCATGATTCCCCTCTTCATTATATTAAAGAGAAATATCATGGCGAGGATTATAACACGTTTTTTTTTATGAATCTTGACTTTTGAGCGTCAAAGCTTATTCTCCTCCTTGACAAACTCTTTTCTGTTTGCTTATATTCAACCGCCAAACTAAAGTAGGAGGAGTAGTATGCCCACAATTAACCAGCTTGTTAGGAAGGGGCGTGAGAAGAAGGTAAAGCGCTCCAAGGCACCGGCTCTTCAGGGTAACCCTCAAAAGCGTGGTGTCTGTGTAAGGGTTTTCACAACTACACCTAAGAAGCCAAACTCTGCTCTTCGTAAGGTTGCAAGGGTAAGGCTCTCTAACGGTATTGAGGTGACTGCCTATATTCCAGGAATTGGACACAACCTTCAGGAACACTCTGTTGTTCTTGTAAGGGGTGGAAGGGTTAAAGACCTTCCAGGTGTTCGTTACAAGATTATCCGTGGAGCTCTTGACGCTGCAGGAGTAGAAGGTAGAAAACAGTCAAGATCTAAGTACGGAACTAAAAGACCTAAGGAGAAAAAATAATTAGGAGAGGAAGGACATGCCAAGGAAAGGACCAGTTCCACCAAGAGAAATTCTTCCTGACCCGGTCTATGGAGATAAGCTTGTTGCAAAGCTTATCAACAAGGTTATGAAGGACGGTAAGAAGAGTAAAGCTGAAAAGATCGTTTATGGTGCTTTTGACATCATCAAAGAGAAGCTTGGAGAAGATCCACTTGCAGTATTCCACAAGGCTGTAGAAAACGTAAAACCTATTATGGAAGTACGTCCACGCCGTGTTGGTGGTGCCACATATCAGGTACCAATGGAAGTAAGACCAGAAAGACAGATTCACCTTGCACTTAAGTGGATCGTGGACGCTGCACGTGCTCGTTCTGAGCGCGGAATGGTAAACAAACTTGCAAATGAACTGATTGATGCCTACAACGAAAGGGGCGGAGCGTTCAAGAAGAAGGAAGATACCCACAAGATGGCAGAAGCAAACAAAGCTTTTGCTCACTACAGGTGGTAAGTAACACGATCGTAGGAGGCTAAATTGAGCAAGCAAGCAGCTGTAAAGCAGATTAAAGTTCCTCTTGAAAGAGTTAGGAACATTGGAATTATTGCCCATATTGACGCCGGTAAAACAACAACTACTGAGCGTATTCTCTACTATACAGGTAGGATTCACAAGATCGGCGAGGTTCACGAAGGCGCTGCAGAAATGGACTGGATGGAGCAGGAGAAGGAAAGAGGTATTACAATTACCTCTGCTACAACGACCTGCTTCTGGAAAGACCATAGGATTAACATCGTTGATACTCCTGGACACGTTGACTTTACAATCGAAGTTGAACGTTCTCTCAGGGTTCTTGATGGTGCTGTAACAATTCTCTGTTCTGTTGGTGGTGTTCAGCCTCAGACAGAGACTGTCTGGAGACAGGCTGATAAGTACGGTGTTCCAAGAATTATCTTCGTTAACAAAATGGACAGAATTGGTGCGGACTTCTTCAAAGTTGTAGCTGACGTTGAGGAGAAGCTTGGAGCAAAACCTGTTCCTCTTCAAATCCCAGTAGGTGCTGAAGATGAGTTTAAGGGTGTTGTTGACCTTATTACTATGAAAGCAATCATCTGGGAAGAGGAAACCCTTGGTGCCAAGTTCCACTACGAGGAGATTCCAGAGGATCTCAAGGATCTGGCTGAAGAATACAGAGAGAAGATGATTGAGGCGCTTGCTGATGTTGATGAAGAGATTATGATGAAATACCTTGAAGGTGAAGAAATATCTGAAGAAGAAATTAGGCAGGCTATAAGGAAAGGTACGATTGAACTTAAATTCTTCCCAATGCTCTGCGGTTCAGCATTTAAAAACAAAGGTGTTCAGCCACTCCTTGATGCAGTAGTTGATTACCTTCCATCACCTCTTGATGTTCCTCCAATTAAAGGAATTAATCCAAAAACTGGAGAGGAAGAAGAAAGACACGCGTCTTACGAAGAGCCTTTTGCAGCACTTGCATTTAAGATTCTTACAGACCCATATGTTGGTCAGCTAACTTTCATTAGGGTTTACTCAGGTTTAATGGAATCTGGTTCTTATGTTTACAACGCTACAAGAGACAAGAAAGAAAGACTTGCAAGAATTCTCCGTATGCACGCTAACAAGAGAGAGGAAATTCCAGTTCTTGGTGCTGGAGATATTGCTGCGGCCGTTGGTTTAAGAGAAACCTACACAGGTGATACTCTTTGTGATCCAAACCATCCAATTCTTCTTGAAGCTATGGAATTCCCAGAGCCTGTTATCTCTGTTGCTGTAGAGCCAAAGACAAAGGCAGACCAGGAAAAGCTTTCTCTCGCTCTTCAAAAGCTTGCAAAGGAAGACCCATCTTTCAGGGTTTCAACAGATCATGAGACCGGACAGACAATCATTTCCGGTATGGGTGAGCTTCACCTTGAGATCATCGTTGACAGGCTCAAAAGAGAGTTTAAGGTAGACGTTAACGTGGGAAGGCCTCAAGTTGCTTACAGGGAGACAATCAGAAAAGAGGTTACTTCTGAAGGTAAGTTCATCAAGCAGACAGGTGGTAGAGGTCAGTACGGTCACGTATGGCTCAAGATTGAACCTCTCGAACCAGGTAAGGGATTTGAGTTCTACGAAACAATTAAAGGTGGTGTTGTTCCAAAAGAGTACATTCCGGCTGTTGAGGCAGGTATAAGAGAAGCAATGGAAACTGGTGTTGTTGCCGGTTATCCAATGACAGACATCAAAGTTACTCTCTTTGATGGTTCATACCACGAAGTTGACTCTTCAGAAATGGCATTCAAAATTGCTGGCTCCATTGCCTTTAAGGAAGGTGCTAAGAAGGCAAATCCTGTTCTTCTCGAACCAATCATGGAAGTTGAGGTTACAACTCCTGAAGAGTTCATGGGAGACGTTATTGGTGACCTCAACAAGAGACGTGGTAGAGTTCAGGGAATGGAAGCAAGAGGTAACGCTCAGGTAATCAAAGCCCTCGTTCCACTTGCAGAGATGTTTGGTTACGCTACAGACCTCCGTTCTATGACTCAAGGTAGAGCTACTTACATCATGAAATTCAGCCACTACGAAGAAGTTCCACCAAACGTTGCTGAGCAGATTATTGGAGAAAGAACTAAGTAATTTTGCATAACTTCAAAAAGGGGAGAGTCCACTTAGGGCTTTCCCCTTTACAATTTTTCAATTTGGCATATAATTTTACGCCGCTTGATCTTTAACAAACCAATAAGGAATTTCAGGAGGAATAGACCATGGCAAAGCAAAAGTTTGAAAGGACAAAGCCCCACAAGAACGTGGGAACAATCGGACACGTTGACCACGGAAAGACAACTCTCACAGCAGCAATCACCCACTGTCTCGCTCTTCAAGGAAAGGCTCAAGAAGTAGCCTACGATCAGATCGACAAAGCCCCAGAAGAAAGAGAAAGGGGAATTACAATCGCTACAGCACACGTTGAGTACGAATCTGACAAGTACCACTACGCTCACGTTGACTGTCCCGGACACGCTGACTACATCAAGAACATGATTACTGGTGCTGCTCAGATGGACGGAGCTATCCTCGTTGTATCTGCAGCAGACGGTCCAATGCCACAAACAAGAGAACACGTTCTCCTTGCAAGACAGGTTAACGTTCCATACATCGTAGTATTTCTCAACAAAGTTGACATGGTAGATGACGAAGAACTTCTTGAACTCGTTGAACTTGAAGTAAGGGAACTCCTCAACGAATACGGATTCCCAGGAGATGAAGTACCAGTAATCAGAGGATCTGCTCTCAAAGCTCTCGATTGTACATCACCTGACTGTCCAGACTGTCAACCAATCTACGAACTTGTAAACGCCCTTGATGAATACGTACCTGAGCCAGTAAGAGAAATAGACAAACCATTCCTCATGCCAATCGAAGACGTATTCTCCATTTCTGGTAGGGGAACAGTAGTAACAGGAAGAGTAGAAAGAGGAAAGCTCACAGTAGGAGAAGAAGTAGAGATAGTAGGACTCAGGGAAGAGCCAATCAAGACAGTAGCAACAGGAATTGAAATGTTCAGGAAAGTACTTGACGAAGCACTTCCTGGAGACAACGTAGGAATTCTCCTCAGGGGTGTAGGAAAGGACGAAGTAGAGAGAGGAATGGTAGTAGCCAAGCCTGGCTCAATTAATCCACACAAGAAGTTTAAGGCTGAGGTTTACATTCTCTCCAAGGAAGAAGGAGGAAGACACACACCATTCTTCAACGGATATCAGCCACAGTTTTACTTCAGGACAACAGACGTAACAGGAAAGGTTAAGCTTCCAGAAGGCGTAGAGATGGTAATGCCTGGAGACAACGTTACATTTGAAGTTGAACTTCTCAAGCCAGTAGCTATTGAAGAAGGACTCAGGTTTGCTATCCGTGAGGGTGGTAGAACTGTAGGTGCTGGCGTTGTTACGGAAATTCTTGACTAATAGAGGGGTAGGTAATGGCTCAGGATCGTATAAGAATAAAGTTAACAGCTTATGATCACAGGCTTTTAGATAGATCTGTTCAGGAGATCATCGATACAGTTAAAAGGACTGGTGCTATTGTCGCCGGTCCTATTCCTCTTCCAACAAAGCGCTCCGTTTGGAGTGTAATCAGATCTCCACACAAGTACAAGTACTCACAGGAGCAGTTTGAAATCAGAAGGCACAGAAGACTTCTTGATATTAAAAATCCAAAGCCACAAACCGTGGAAGCTTTGATGGATCTCAAGCTTCCCGCCGGTGTAGATGTAGAGATAAAGCTTGACTAATGAAGAGGTGAAAGGATGAAAGGTATCCTCGGTAGAAAAGTTGGAATGACACAGATTTTCACTGAAGATGGAAAGGCGATTGCCGTTACAGTTATAGAAGCTGGTCCATGTACAGTTGTTCAGAAAAGGACTCCTGAGAGGGATGGATACTCTGCTCTTCAGCTTGGTTTTATGGAAAAGCAAAAGCACGAGAGCAAGTTTCCAAAGCCGCTTCTTGGCCATTTTAAAAAGGCTGGAATTAAGCCAACAAAGTGGCTCAAAGAAGTTAAGTTTGACAACATTGACCAGTACAACATTGGTGACAAGATAACTGTTGAAATCTTCCAGCCTGGTGAGAAGGTAGATATTACTGGAACTTCAAAGGGTAGAGGTTTCGCTGGTTACCACAAGAGACACGGATTTGGCGGTGGTAGAAAATCCCACGGTTCAGACTTCCACGAAGGACCAGGTTCTATCGGTGCCTGTGCTTTCCCTGGTAGAGTTCACAAGGGTAAGAGGATGGCCGGACATTACGGAAACGAGACTGTAACCGTTAAGAACCTTGAAATCGTTGACATTATCCCTGAGAAAAATCTTATCCTCGTTAAAGGTGCGGTTCCAGGACACAAAGGTGGACTTGTTATAGTCAAAGGAAAGTAAGGGGTGAGAAATGGAGATTAAGGTAGTAAATACAGCCAATCAAGAGGTTGGAACAGTTACTATAAAAGATGAAATCGCCAACGCTCCCATAAAGAAACATGCAGTTTGGGAGACTGTTAAGTGGCAACTTGCCAAGCGTAGAAGAGGAACCCACTCCACAAAGACCCGTGGAGAAGTTAGGGGTGGTGGTAGAAAGCCATGGCCTCAGAAGCACACAGGTAGAGCAAGACAGGGTTCCATTAGAGCTCCACAGTGGGTTGGTGGTGGAGTAGTTCACGGTCCAAAGCCAAGGGACTACTACTACCCACTTCCAAAGAAAGTTAGGAAGGTGGCTCTCAGGAGCGTTGTCGCTGGAAGACTTCAGGAAGGAAACGTAATCGTTGTTGAGGACTTTGCTTTTGAAAAGCCCAAGACAAAGCAGGCAATTGAGTTTCTCAAAAACCTTGGACTCGAGAACGAAAAGGTTCTCATTGTTGTTCCAGAACTCGAGGAGAATACATACAAGTCCTTCAGAAATCTTCCGAACGTTAAGCTCCTTGAGATCGAAGGACTCAACGTTTACGATATGCTCTGCTACGACAAGTGCATATTCTTTAAGTCAACCCTACCCAAATTAGAGGAGAGGTTATCGCTATGAGGACTCCCTATGATATAATCCTGCGCCCTGTTATTACAGAGAAGAGTGTAAGACTTGCAAATCTTGAGGTTAAGAGCTCCAAAACCAAGGAGACAAAAAAGATTACAAAGATAACTTTTGAAGTTGCAATGGATGCAACAAAGCCAGAGATCAAGGAAGCAGTAGAGAAGATCTTTGGCGTTAAGGTTGAAAAAGTTAACACTATGATAGTTAAAGGTAAGAGAAAGGGTATTAGATTCCTGAGAGGGAAGAAGAGAGACTGGAAAAAGGCTGTAGTTACCCTCAAGCCAGGATATGAGATCGACCTTGAGAAACTCTAAGAAGGAGTTGAGAAATGGGAATTAAGAAGTTTAAACCATACACGCCATCAAGGCGTTTTATGACTGTCTCAGATTTCTCTGAGATTACGAAGACTGAACCTGAAAAGTCCCTTACAGTTGGTTTTGTAAGGGGAACAGGTAGGAATAACCAGGGTAGAATTACCTGTCGCCATAAAGGTGGTGGACACAAGAGACGTTACAGAATCATAGACTTTAGAAGGAACAAGATTGGAATTCCTGCAAAAGTTGCTGCTATCGAGTACGACCCAAACAGGTCTGCAAGGATTGCTCTTCTCGTTTATGCCGATGGTGAGAAGAGGTACATTCTCTGGCCAGATGGACTCAAGGTTGGTGATACAGTAGTTGCTGGTCCAGACGCTGAAATCAAAGTTGGAAATGCTCTTCCACTGAGGAATATTCCAGTTGGTACAATAGTTCACAACGTTGAGCTTAAGCCAGGTAAAGGTGGACAGCTTGCAAGGTCTGCTGGTTCCTTTGCACAGCTTATGGGTAAGGTTGGAGACTATGCTCAGTTGAGACTTCCATCTGGAGAGCTGAGGCTTGTTCACCTTGATTGTATGGCTACCATTGGACAGGTTGGAAACCTTGACCACGAAAACATCGTTATTGGTAAGGCTGGAAGGTCAAGATGGCTTGGTATCAGACCAACTGTTCGTGGTACAGCGATGAACCCAGTTGATCACCCACACGGTGGTGGTGAAGGTAGAACATTTGGTAAGCATCCTGTTACTCCATGGGGTCAACCTACCAAGGGGTACAAGACAAGGAGAGCCAAGAAGTACTCCGATAAATTCATTATTAAACGCCGTACTAAGTAGGAGGTTTAAATGGGACGTTCACTGAAAAAGGGTCCCTATGTGAACCCTAAGATACTTAAGAAAGTTAGAAAGATGAACGAAACTGGTGAGAAAAAAGTTATTAAGGTATGGGACAGAGCGTGTACAATCGTCCCTGAGTTCATTGGACATACATTTGCCGTTTACAATGGCCAGAAGTTTATTCCTGTTTACGTTACTGAACAGATGGTAGGTCATAAGCTTGGGGAGTTTTCTCTTACAAGAACCTTTAGAGGGCATGCTGGTCAGAAGCAGAAAGTAGCCAAGAAGAAGTAAGGAGAGGTAAACCATGGCAGTTGAGCAGAGAGAATATTACCAACAGGGTGAAAGAGGCTTTGCCACTCCAGAGGAGGCAAGAGCCGTCTGGAGAAGGGCAAGAATGTCTGCCTCTAAGGTTAGACTTGTTATTGATCTCATAAGAGGAAAGCAAGTTGATCAGGCGCTTGCTACGTTAGCAAACAGCCCAAAGAAAGCTGCAAGGATGATTGAGAAGGTTTTAAAGAGTGCTATTGCAAATGCTGAGCAGAAGGGACTTGATCCGGAAGAGCTCATTGTTAAGAGAGCCTATGTTGATGAAGGCCCTACAATGAAAAGGGTTAAGCCCCGTGCTATGGGTAGGGCAAATATTATCAGAAGAAGAACCTGCCACATTACAGTTGTGGTAGGAAAACCTGAATCAAAATAGTGGGGGTAAACCTTGGGACAGAAAGTACATCCTATAGGATTTAGACTTGGAATCACAAAAGATTGGGAATCAAAGTGGGTAGTTAAGGAGAAAGGCAAGTACGTAAACTTTCTCCATGAAGATCTCAGAATCAGAGATCTCATCAAGAAGAAGTACTACCACGCAGGAATTGCGAGAATTGATATTGAAAGGACTCTTGACAAGATCAACATAAGAATCTGGGCTGCAAGACCTGGTCTTCTTATTGCGAGAAAAGGAGCTGAAGTTAAAGCACTCAGAAAGTTTCTTGAAGACCTTACAGGAAAGAGTGTCTACATTAGCATTGAAGAAGTTAAGTATCCACAGCTCAATGCCCAGCTTGTAGCTGAGAACGTTGCTCAGCAGCTAGAGCGCCGTGTGGCGTTCAGGCGTGCAATGAAGAGAGTTATTGCCGATGCAATGAAGGCTGGTGCAAAGGGAATTAAGGTTCAGTGTGCCGGAAGACTTGGTGGCGCCGATATGGCAAGAACTGAATGGTACCGTGAGGGAAGGGTACCGTTGCAGACAATTAGAGCCGACATAGATTATGGCACTGCAATTGCAAAGACAAAATACGGTGTCATCGGTGTTAAGGTTTGGATCTACAAAGGCGACGTCTACAAAGACGAAACTGAAGAGATTCTCAAGAAGATTGAAAAAGAAGTAAAACAAGAGATGGCGAGAGGTGAATAACCATGTTGATGCCAAAGAGAACCAAGTTTAGAAAGCAGCAGAGAGGAAGACTTAAGGGTAAGTCTTACAGAGGTAATACACTTGCGTTTGGAGACTATGGGATTCAAGCCCTTGAACCAGCTTATGTTACAACAAATCAGATTGAAGCTGCAAGGGTTGCTATGACAAGAACTATGAAGAGGGGTGGTAAGGTCTGGATCAGAATCTTCCCTGATAAACCTTACACAAAGAAGCCCCTCGAAACCCGTATGGGTAAGGGTAAAGGTAACGTTGAAACATGGGTTGCAAAAGTTCTTCCTGGGAGAATTATGTTTGAAGTTGCAGGTGTTAGTGAAGAAGTCGCTCTTGAAGCCCTCAGACTTGCTGTTCATAAACTTCCTATGAAGTGTAGAATTGTTAAGAGAGAAGAAACTCCAAAAGGTGAGGAGTAAGATGAAGAAGTACACAGAAGAACTTAGACAGAAATCCACCGATGAACTCAAGAAGATGGTTGTGGAGCTTAAAGAAAAGCTCCTTAAACTCAGGTTTAAAAATGCTTTTGGTCAGCTTGATAACCCTATGGAGATCAGGAAGGCTAAGAAACAGATTGCCCGTATTCTCACAATCCTCAGAGAACGTGGCGTTAAGGCTTGATGGAGGAAGTGATGGCTGAAACCAGAGTTAACAGAAGAAAGGTAAGAATTGGAGTTGTTGTTAGCGATAAAATGGATAAGACCGTAGTTGTCAGGGTTACAAGGGAATTCAGGCACCCTGTTTACGGTAAGAGGGTTAAGTTTTCCAAGAAATACATGGCTCATGATGAGAACAACCAGTGTCAAGTTGGTGATGTTGTAAAGATTATGGAGACAAGACCTCTCTCCAGACATAAGAGGTGGAGAGTAGTTGAGATCATTGAGAAAGCCAAGAAGCTTGGCGGTGAGGAAGTAGAGGAGTAAATCTCTGTTAAAGGAGTGGAGAGATGATTCAGGTTCAAACATATTTAGCAGTCGCTGATAACACTGGAGCAAAGAAAGTCCAGTGTATCAGGGTTTTAGGTGGTTCCAACAGGAAATATGCGTCTTTGGGAGATCAAATAGTTGTTACCGTAAAGGACGCCATTCCAAACGCAACTGCCAAAAAGGGTGAAGTTTACAGGGCAGTTGTGGTTAGAACCAAGAAAGAGGTAAGGCGTCCTGACGGAACTTACATAAAGTTTGACGACAATGCTGTCGTTCTTCTGAACAAACAGGGAGAACCACTTGGAACACGTATTCTTGGGCCTGTTGCAAGAGAAGCGAGACAGAAAGGTTACACAAAGATAGCTTCACTTGCTCCAGAAGTTATTTAAGGAGGATTCTAATGGCTAAGAAGAAGTTCAAGATAAAAGCCGGCGATAAGGTTATGGTAATAGCCGGCAAGGATAAGGGAAAGGTAGGGAAGGTTTTAAAAGTTCTTCCTGAGGAAGAAAGGGTTATCGTTGAAGGTGTGAGAATTGTCAAAAAGCACCTCAGACCAAGCCAGAAATATCCTGAAGGTGGAATTATCGAGAAGGAAGCTCCTATCCACATCAGCAACGTTATGCTTGTTGATCCTAAGACTGGAAAGCCAACAAGGGTTGGCATAAAATTTGAAAACGGCAAGAAAGTAAGATACGCCAAGCGTTCTGGCGCTGTTATTGATGAAATCAGCAAACCCCAAAAGGCGGGTCGGTAATCCGCGATTTTAAGGAGGAAAGATGGCTGAAGAGAAGTACATTCCAAGACTTAAGCAAAAGTACAAAGAAGAAGTTGTTCCAATGCTCATGAAGAAGTTTGGTTACAAGAATATTATGGAAGTTCCAAGAATTGAAAAGATTGTTGTCAACATGGGTGTTGGTGAGGCTGTTCAAAACATTAAGGCCCTTGAAAATGCTATGAATGACCTTGCACAGATTACTGGTCAGAAGCCTTCCGTTAGGAGGGCGAAGAGATCTGAGGCTGGATTTAAGCTCAGAAAGGGAATGCCCATTGGTGCAAAGGTTACCCTCAGAAGGGATAGAATGTACGATTTCCTTGATAAGCTTATTTCAATTGCCCTTCCAAGGGTTAGGGACTTCAAAGGACTTTCTCCAAGATCTTTTGACGGAAGAGGTAACTACAACTTTGGTCTGGAAGAGCAGACTGTTTTCCCCGAAATTGACTACGACAAGGTTGACAAAATCAGGGGAATGAACATTACTATCGTTACAACTGCTGAAACCGATGAAGAGGCTAAAGCTCTTCTTGAAGCTCTTGGCTTCCCATTCAGGAAATAATTAAGGAGGAACGATGGCAAGGAAGGCTTTAATTGTTAAGGCTCAGAGAGAGCCAAAGTTTAAAGTTAGAAAGTACAACAGATGTCCCCTCTGTGGTCGTCCAAGGGGATTCATTAGAGAGTTTGGTATGTGCAGACTCTGTTTCAGAACTCTTGCCCTCCAGGGAAAAATACCTGGAGTTAAGAAGGCAAGCTGGTAAAACTTAACGGGAGAGGTAGAGTAGCCATGGTGATGGATACAGTAGCTGATTTCTTGACGAGAATCAGGAACGCCAACCTTGTTTATCAGGAGTACACAGACGCTCCTTACTCCAAGGTTAATGAGGCAATAGCTAAGATTCTTAAGGAAGAAGGTTTTATTAAGGATTATGAAATAAAAGAGGAAGAGTTTAAGAGAACTAAGAATCCTGAAAACAAGAAGAAGGTTATCAGAGTTTATCTCAAGTATGGCCCAAATAAGGAAAGGGTTATAAACGAGATCAAGAGGGTTAGTAAGCCAGGTAGAAGGATCTACGTTGGTAAAGATGAAATTCCTCTCGTAAAGGCTGGACTTGGCGTTGCAATTCTTTCTACCAACAAAGGAATCATTCCTGGTTACAAAGCAAGAAAACTTGGAGTTGGTGGAGAAGTTCTCTGCTACGTCTGGTAAAACTGATTAAAGGAGTGGGAAGATGTCAAGAATAGGTAGGATGCCTGTTGAGATACCACAGGGCGTAACTGTAGAAGTTAAGCCAGGTAATCATGTAATTGTTAAGGGACCAAAGGGAACCCTTGAGTATACTTTCAATCCAAGACTTACAATAAAGGTTGAGGACAACAAGGTAATCGTTGAAAGACCTACGGATGAGAAGCAGATGAGAGCTCTTCACGGAACGACAAGAGCTCTCATTAATAACATGGTAACTGGAGTTTCAAAGGGATTTGAGAAGGTTCTTGAAGTAAAAGGTCTTGGTTATAGGGCTTTTGTTAAGGGTAAAACCCTTGAACTCCACCTTGGTTTCTCACATCCAGTTCTCTACCAGATTCCAGATGATATTCAGATAGAGGTTGACAGGGACAACAACATCTACGTTAGAGGAATTGACAAGCAAAAGGTTGGTCAGGTAGCTGCTGAGATCAGATCCTTCAGGCCACCAGAGCCTTACAAGGGTAAAGGTATCAGGTACAGAGGCGAGAAAATCATCCTCAAGGCTGGTAAGTCTGCTAAGAAGTAATCCTTAATTGGGAGAGGTCAAGAATGGCGAAGTTAACTAGAAGAGAAAGGATAGCTAAGAAACACAGAAGAGTAAGGAAGAAGATTTTTGGTACTCCAGAAAGACCAAGACTTGCAGTATATAAGAGCCTTAAACACATCTATGCTCAGATCATAGATGATGTTAACGGTGTAACCTTAGCTTCTGCTTCTACTCTTGACAAGGAACTCAGACCAAAGCTTGCTGAACTCACAAAGACAGAGGAAGCTAAGGAAGTTGGAAAGCTTGTAGCACAGAGAGCTCTTGAAAAAGGCATTAAAAAAGTTGTCTTTGATAGAGGTGGTTTTATCTACCACGGAAGGATAAAAGCCCTTGCTGAAGGTGCAAGGGAAGGTGGACTTGAATTCTAAGGAGGTAATTGATGGCTGAGAGAGTTAGACCAGAAGGGCTTGAGCTTAAAGAAAGGCTTGTTCATATCAATAGAAACGCTAAGGTTGTAACTGGTGGTAGGAAGTTCAGCTTTACAGCGTTTGTTGTAGTTGGTGACGGTAAAAGCGTTGTTGGATTTGGTAGAGGAAAGGCTGCTGAAGTCCCAGATGCTATCAGAAAGGCTACAGAAGATGCCAAGAAGAACCTCATTAGAATTCCTGTTATTGATGGAACTATTCCATTTGAGGTTCAGGCTAAGTTTGGTGGTTCAAAGATAATTATGAGACCTGCTGCTCCTGGTACTGGAGTTATTGCTTCTGCTCCAGTTCGTGCAGTTCTTGAGTCTGCGGGAATTACAGACATTCTCACAAAAGTTATCGGTTCAACAAACCCTCACACAGTTGTTAGAGCAGTTCTCAAGGCACTTGAGCAACTCAAGACTCCAGAAGAGTTCGCCAAACTTAGAGGTGTTTCTGTTGATGAGCTGAGGAGAAGATGGAAACTCCCTGGCAGGAGAATTACAAAGGAAGGTGAAATCGTCAGGAGGTAATGATGGCTAAGGTTAAAATAACCCTCATTAGAGGACTTGCTGGGAAAAGCAAAAGGAAAAGGGCTACCCTTGAAGCCCTTGGCCTTCGCAAGAGAGGAAAGAGTACTGTTAAGGAACTCAACCCTGCAATCGAGGGAATGATTGAAAAGGTAAAAGAACTTGTTAAAGTTGAGCCAGTGGAGGAGTAAGATGGAGCTTAAATTACATAGCTTGAGTCCAAATCTAGGTGCTGTAAGAGAAAAGAAAAGAGTAGGTAGAGGCCACGGTTCTGGCCACGGTAAGACATCAGGTAGAGGTCAAAAAGGACAGACTTCAAGGTCTGGATGGAAGGGAGGAACAAGACCTGGATTTGAGGGTGGACAGACACCTCTCTATATGAGATTCCCAAAGAGAGGTTTTTCAAACGCCCCATTCAAGAAAGAGTTTGCAATTGTTAACCTCAAGGATCTAAATGAGAGATTTGAAGACGGGGCAGAAATTACTCCTGAGGTTCTAAAAGCGGCTGGGCTTGTTAAGAAAAACCTTCCTGTAAAGATTCTTGGAGATGGTGAGGTTACCAAGAAATTTACAGTTAAAGCTCACAAGTTCTCAGCCTCTGCAAAGGCTAAAATTGAAGCTGCTGGAGGCGTTTGCGAGGAGATAGCTTAGGAGTAGAGAATGAACCTATCAAAGATTCTATTCAACGTAACTGAAGTTCCAGAGCTCAGGAAAAGATTCATCTTTACAATATTGCTCCTGGCCATTTACAGGCTGGGAGCTCATATCCCTACCCCTGGAATTGATGTTGTAGCTCTTTCAGAGTTTTTCAAGAGGGCTCAGGGAACTGTCTTCGGCTTTATGGACGTTTTTTCCGGTGGAGCTCTCAGCAAGTTGACGATTTTTGCCCTTGGTGTAATGCCTTACATCAGTTCTGCCATTATTATGCAGCTTCTTACTGTTGCTATTCCGTCTATTGAGAAACTTGCAAAAGAAGAGGGCGAGTACGGAAGAAGAAAAATAAACCAGTACACCCGTTACGGTGCGGTACTTCTTGCTTTCATTCAGGCACTTGGTATTGCCATTGGACTTGAAGGCATGAAAAGCCCTTCTGGTGTTCCCATAGTTCCAAATCCTGGTTTTACGTTTATTTTCGTTTGTGTTACCTGTCTCACTGCCGGTGCAACATTCCTCATGTGGCTTGGTGAAAAGATAACAGAGAAAGGCATTGGTAATGGAATGTCGATTCTCATCTTTGCAGGTATCGCTGCAAGTATTCCAAATGCTGTAATCACTACTTTTACTCTCTTTAAGAATGGTGAAATCTCTCTCTTCAAGATAATAGGGATTTCTGTGATTATCTTTGTGATGATTGCAGCCATTGTCTATATCCAGGAAGCTGAAAGGAGAGTCCCTCTTCAATATGCAAGGAGAAATGTTGGAAGACAGGCTGTTGGTAAATATACAAGCTATCTTCCAATAAAACTGAATCCTGCTGGAGTTATTCCGATTATCTTTGCAGCTTCGGTTCTAATGTTTCCCGCAACAATTGTTAAGTTTATCCACCACCCCGTTGCTCAGGCGATCTATGATGCTCTTCAACCAGGAAGTACCCTCTACTTAGTTGTTTATGGTGCTTTAATCTTCTTCTTTACCTATTTCTACACAGCGGTAATCTTCAATCCAGAAGAGATAGCTGAAAACCTCAACAAGCACGGTGGATTTATTCCTGGGGTAAGAGCAGGAACAGATACTGCAAACTACTTAGATAGGATAGTTTCAAGACTTACATTTGCCGGTGCAGTTTTTCTTACCTTAGTTGCCATTATTCCATTGATTATTACACAGAAGATGCAACTTCCGTTCTATTTTGGTGGAACAGCAATTCTTATTGTCGTTGGTGTTGCACTTGATACGCTAAGAAGAATGGAAGCATACGCTCTTTCCATTTCCTACGAGGGATTCCTTGGTAGAAGAAGGAAAAAACTGAAACTGGGTGCTGGAGGTTAAGGTGATAAAAGTAGTTTTTCTTGGACCACCAGGAGCAGGAAAGGGAACGCAGGCAGTAAGGATTGCAGAAAAGTACAACGTTCCTCACATATCAACTGGAGACATCTTAAGGGCAGCTGTGAAAGAGGGAACAGAGCTTGGAAAGCTGGCAAAAGAGTATATGGATAAGGGGGAACTTGTTCCAGATGATGTAATCATTGGCATTATCAGGGAAAGACTATCTCAATCGGATGTTAGAGAGAGAGGTTTTATCCTTGATGGTTTTCCAAGAACTCTCCCTCAGGCTGAAGCTTTAGACAAAATGCTTTCCGAACTCAACATGCCTCTTGATAAGGTTGTTTACCTCAACGTTGACGATGAGGAGATAGTAAAGAGGCTTTTAGCCCGCGGTAGAGCAGATGATACTGAGGAAGTTATAAGGAATAGACTTGAAGTTTATAGAAAGCAAACAGCTCCTCTCATCGATTACTACTCTGAAAGGGGCATCCTTGTTGAGATCTGCGGTGTTGGTGAAATTGATGAGATAACGAAGAAAATTGAGGAGAGCTTGGGACTAAATGGTTAAGACGCTCAGAAAAACAAAGCATGGAATAATCCTAAAAACTTCAGAGGAGATTGCAAGGCTAAGAACTGCTGCAGCAACAACTATGGAAATTCTCCTCAGAGTTGCTGAGCAAGTAGCTCCCGGTATTACAGCTCTTGATATAGATAGGATTACAAGAAGTCTCTGTAAGGAATATGGCGTAAAGCCTGCTTTCCTCGGTTATGGTGGCTTTCCTGGTGCAATTTGTGTTTCCGTTAACGAGGAAGTTGTTCATGGACTTCCTACAAAGAAGAAAGTTTTCAAAGAGGGAGATATTGTAAGCCTTGACTTTGGTGCTGTCGTGGATGGCTGGATTGGTGATGTTGCAGTAACAGTTCCAGTTGGAAAAATAAGTGAGACTGCACAAAAGTTGATAGATGTTACGAGAGAATCTCTCTACAAAGGTATTGAAGCAGCTAAAGCAGGTGGGAAACTTATCGATATATCGAGAGCCATTCAGAAGTATGTTGAGTCTCATGGTTTTAATGTAACTCGTGGTTACGCAGGCCACGGAATTGGAAGGTCTTTGCATGAGGAACCTCAGATAACAAACTATGTTTACAAAGGCTATCCAGATATCACTCTTGAGCCAGGAATGACGTTTGCAATTGAGCCAATGGTAAATGAAGGAACAGGGAAAGTAAAAGTAAAGAGAGACAGATGGACTGTTGTTACTAAAGATGGTAAGCTTTCTGCTCATTTTGAGCATGATGTTGCTATTACGGAAGATGGGACTATAATTATGTCCGCAATCTAATTAAATTTAGCCTTTCGTTTTTATTTCCCTCCCCTTGATGGGAGGGGAATAAAATTAATCAAGCCTTTCAGGGGAAAGTATGGCAAAGGAAAAAGGAATTCAGGTAGAAGGCAAAGTAATTGAGGCTTTGCCTAACGCTTATTTTAAGGTGGAGCTTGACAATGGGCATCAGGTGCTTGCCCATGCATCTGGAAAAATGAGGGTTCACTTTATTAGAATCCTGCCAGGCGACCGTGTGGTTGTCGAGCTGAGTCCGTACGATTTAACAAGGGGAAGAATTATTTATAGAAAAGGCTAAACCGTCCCTTTTAAATAACCGCGGCTGAAGGCACGAAAAACCGAAATTTTCAAGGAGAGGTAACAGATGAAGGTAAGACCATCTGTAAAGAAGATTTGCCCCAAGTGCAAGATTATAAAGAGAAAAGGGGTAGTAAGAGTTATCTGCGAGAATCCAAAACACAAACAAAGACAGGGTAAGTAAGGAGGCTGACGGTGGCAAGGATAGCTGGAGTAGATATTCCTGATAATAAGAAGGTGCCCTATTCTCTTGCTTACATTTATGGAATAGGTATCAAGAGCGGATTCAAAATTTGCGAACAGGCTGGAATTGATCCAGAGAAAAGAGTTAAAGATCTTACTGAAGAAGAGATAGCAAAGCTCAGAAAGATCATCGAGACAGAGTATAAGGTTGAGGGTGATCTCAGAAAAGAGATCGCTATGAATATTAAAAGACTTATAGAAATTGGTTGTTACAGAGGTGTTCGTCACAGACTCGGTCTCCCTGTTAGAGGGCAGAGAACCAGAACGAACGCCAGAACAAGGAAAGGACCAAGGAAAACAGTTGCTGGTAAGAAAAAGGCAACTAAGAAATAAGTGATGAGTGACGCGTAACGGGTAAGTAACTTGAATTGGGAGGTTATTAATGGCAAGAGCCAGAAAAGGTGGTAAGAAAAAACAGAAGAGGACTGTAGGTTTTGCAATTGCTCATATACAGACAACTTTCAACAACACAATTGTTACCTTTACAGATAAAGAGGGTAATACTCTTTGCTGGGAAAGCGGAGGAACTGTAGGTTTTAAAGGAACAAGAAAGAGTACTCCATATGCGGCTCAGCTTGCTGCAACAAAGGCAGCTGAAAGAGCTATGAAGGAGTATGGTGTTAAAGACGTTGAGATAAGAATCAAGGGTAACGGTGGTGGTAGAGAAACCGCCATTAAAGCAATAGCGGCTGTTGGTCTCAATGTAAAAGCTATTAAGGATGTTACTCCTATTCCACACGATGGATGCAGACCACCAAAAAGAAGAAGGGTGTAACGGAGGTAATCGATGGGAAGATATGCAGGACCGAAATGGCGTATTGCTAGACGCCTTGGCGTTAACATATACGTTGGTGAAGAGAAGTCTCAGAAAGGTAAATCTATTCTTGATAGAAGACCCTATCCACCAGGACAGCATGGTCGTAGTCGTAGAAAGATCTCTTACTACGGCCGTCAGCTTATGGAAAAGCAGAAGGTTAAGTACTACTACGGTATAAGGGAAAGGCAGTTTAGACGTTTCTACGAGATAGCTGAAAGAATGAGAGGCCAGACTGGTGAGAACCTTCTTAAACTCCTTGAAAGTAGGCTTGATAACGTTGTTTACAGACTTGGTTTTGGTAAGTCCCACAGACACGCAAGGCAGCTTGTTGTTCATGGTCACATCCTTGTAAATGGGAAGAAGGTTGATAGACCATCTTACCTTGTAAAACCTGGAGATATTATTGAGGTTAAGGAAAGGAGTAGGGATATTCCTCAAATTAAAGAGGGAATTGAGCTTGCTCAAAGAAGAGGTATTCCTTCCTGGCTTGAGCTGGATGCTGAGAACTTCAAGGGTGTTGTAAAAGCTGAACCAACAAGGGACGAGATAGAGATTCCAATTGAGGAGCACCTGATCGTCGAGCTCTACTCCAAGTAATAGTTAACGGAACTTGTGGAGGAAATAATGGTTGAATTTATCACTCCTGATAAGTTTATCTGGGAGGAACATACAAAGGATTATGGAAGATTTGTTGTAGAACCCCTCGAGAAAGGGTACGGTACTACCATAGGAAATGCTCTCAGAAGAGTTCTACTCTCTTCCATTGAAGGTGCTGCTCCAACTGCTGTTAAGTTTGAAGGGGCTTATCACGAATTTACAACTCTTCCTGGTGTTGTAGAGGATGTTACTGAGATTGTTCTCAACATTAAGCAACTTAGGTTTGTTCTCCATGGAGAAGGACCTATTTTCATAGAGCTCAAGAAGAAGGGACCAGGGAAGGTCTATGCAAAAGACTTTGAACTTCCATCTCAGGTTGAGCTCTTAACACCAGATCAGGAGCTGGCAACTCTCGATAATGAGAATTCAGAAATAGAGATTCACCTCAGGATAGATAAAGGTAAAGGTTTTGTTCTATCTGAGGATATCCAGGAAATCTTCGATATCTCTACAATAGGTTGGATTCCTCTTGATGCTGACTTTTCGCCTGTCAAGAAGGTGGCTTTCAGGGTTGAGGATACCAGGGTAGGAAGAAGAACTGACTACAACAGGCTTACAATGGAAATATGGACAGATGGTAGCATTACTCCGAAGGATGCTGTTGTTAGAGCTGCAAACATCCTTATAGATCACTTCTCCATGGTTAGAGATAGGCTTGTAGAAGCCATTTTTGCTACTGTTCAGGCTGAAGAGGTTGAGCAAGAGAAAATGCCTGAAATCTACAGTCAGACACTTGAAGAGGCTGGTTTAAAGGGTAGAGCCCTTAAGGTTCTTGTAGAAAATGGCATTAAGACTGTAGAAGATTTGGTGAAGCTTTCAAAGAAAGAGCTGGAATCGATAAAAGGACTTGGAAAGAAGTCATTGGCAGAGATAGAGAAACTCTTAGCTTCTCTCGGATTTGAACTTGGAGGTGGAGAGAAATGAGACATAGGATAAAAAGGAAGAAACTTGGAAGACCTACTGAGCATAGATTGTTGATGCTTAGAAACCTTGTTACAGATCTTATGGAACATGGAAAAGTTGTTACAACAGTTGCAAGAGCTAAGGAACTGAGAAGACTTGCTGACAGAGTAATAAACAAGGCAAAACAGGAAGACAAAGTAAAGGCTATAAGAGAAGTGCTTGCTATTGTCACAAAGAAAGATGTAGCTTACAAGCTTGTAAATGAAATTGCTCCAAAGTATGCGGATAGAAACGGAGGATATACAAGGCTTCTCCACTACGATTTCAGGAAAGGAGATGCTGCTCCAACTGCGATCGTTATGCTTGTTGAGCCAAGACAGGAAAGTGGTGAAGAGTAATTTTAGATTGTTGGTGTTGGTTCATGTACCTAAAAGCCCCCAAGTGGGGGCTTTTCTATTGTTGGGCTTCTAATTTTTGACAGGGACTTCAATTTCTATCTTTTCCAGATCGTCATGAGAAACGTTTATTGAAACACCAGCAGCATCAATAAATGGAAACTCCTTTAAGGCATTTAAAATGGCGTTTTTTACCTCTTCTATAGCATTTGGGGGTAATCCAGCCCTGTCATATTTAAGCACCAACTGTAATCTTTTCTTGGCGATCTCTTTACTTGATTTTTTTCCAAATGGCCATAGCCCCATTTTTACTATTCTCCTCCAAACAGTTTCTTGAGCTTTTCAAAGAGACCTTCGTTATATTCCAGGTTAAGGAATGGAACTTCTTTTCCAAGTAGTCTTTCTCCAATGTTTCTAAGGGCTTTACCTGCAATAGATTCTTCGAAAAGGACGGCTGGTTCCCCTCTATTTATGTAGGAAACCATATTTTTATCTTCAGGAACGATTCCCAGAAGTTCGAGTCCAAGGATTTGAACTACATCTTCAGCATCAAGCATGTCTCCTTTTGCAACTTTCTTGGGGTCAAGCCTGTTAACTATCAGTTTGGGTTCCGGTTTTCCCATTGCTTCACAGAGTCCAGTGACTCTATCTGCATCTCTGATTGAAGCCATTTCTGGGTTTGCTATAACCAGTATAGTATCTGCAGGGGTAACGGCTGTTTTGAAACCCTCTTCAATTCCAGCCGGTGAGTCAATGAAAACAAAGTCGAACTTATCCCTCAGCTTTTCAACGATGTTAACGAGATCTTCTGGTTTAATGGCACTTTTGTCTTTTGTTTGTGCAGCCGGAAGCAGGTATAGATTCTTTGTCCTTTTGTCCTTTACGAGGGCTTTCTCCACAGGACAAACACCTTCTGCAACATGAACTATGTCATATACAATCCTGTTTTCCAGCCCAAGGATTAAATCAAGATTTCTGAGTCCTATGTCAGCATCAATTGCTACAACTTTATAACCTTTTGCTGCAAGAGTTGTTGCAAGATTTCCTGTTATGGTACTTTTACCCACTCCTCCCTTTCCAGATGTCACACAGATTACTTTGTCAGCCATTATCTCCCCTTCTTAGAGAATTCTATTTTTAAATTTCCAGATTTTACTCTTGCCCTGAAGTTGATATAGGATTCTTTTCTATCAAAAATCTTTTCCTGATTGCAAATTTCCAGTCTGGGGGCTTCAAAGTAGAGAGCTCTTATCTCTGCCTCAGATTTACCAATTCCTGCTTTTACCGTACCACGTAAGCTCCCCATCACGTAGACATTCCCCCCTGCTTCAACTTCTGCTCCTGGGTTTACGTCTCCCAGTATGACAAGATCTCCCGTAGATGTTACTTTATCTCCCGAACGTAAGGTTCTCTTTATAAATTTTATCTCTTCTGTTTCAGCTCTCTCTTTTTCTTTTTCTAATTCCATTTCGGATAGGTCGCAAGGAATCCCCAAGGAGATACAAATTTCCCTGTTCTCTTTGATATTAGTTTTAAAACCACAAAACGTCAATTCTTCGACGTTTTCTAAGAACTGTTTGAGTTCAAGTATTTCTTCTTTTGTTAGTGTTCTATCTTCTACAGAGATAATGAATCTTGAACCTCTTAGGAGTTGTCTTTTTTCTAAGATAAAATTCTTTATATTATCAATATCAAACGATTTATTATCTGTTAAGATTCCAATTCCAATTACGTTTGTTCCCCTTAACTTGAAGTTCATTTCTGTACAGTTCTCCTTGTTTAGACAGAATTTGGGTTAAACTTTAACTTCAAATTTTATCACAGAGGGTAAGATGACTTTTCTGGGAGCATCTCAATCCGGAGATATTTCTATTTTTGGGATTCCTTACGATTCTACAACCTGTTTTAGACCAGGAACAAGGTTTGGTGCTGATGGTGTTCGATTCTTTTCAGAAAATCTTGAAACTTACAGTCCTTCTCTAAATAGAGATCTGGAAGATATAAATTTCCGGGATCTTGGTAATGTGGATATTCCTGCTGATTCGGAAGGTATGGTTGGAGCAGTAGAAAGTTTTATGGAAAATGTGGAAATTCCGGTAATGATTGGTGGTGAACATTCGGTAACCTATCCTGTAGTTAAGTCTCTTTTTAATAGGTATGGGAAATTAACAGTTGTTCAGTTTGATGCCCACGCCGATTTAAGAAATGAGTATTCAGGGACAAGGTATTCACATGCCTGTGTTATGAGGAGAGTCTTGGAGCTCGGATGTGACATAATTCAGGTTGGAATCAGGAGTGGAACGAGAGAAGAATTTGAACTTATGAAAAACAGTCCACAGATTACATATCTTTCTGCTCCAGAGAAACTGCCTGAAGTTTTAGAAACTGTTAAGACACCAATTTACATTACGATAGATATCGATTTCTTCGACCCAGCCTATGCCCCCGGAACAGGAACTCCAGAACCGTGCGGTTTCTCACCTGTTGAATTCTTTGAAACCATCTATAAATTACCGCCTGTCGAGATAGTTGGGTTTGATGTTGTAGAAATTTCTCCTCCCTACGATCCATCTGGAATTACGCAAATGCTTGGAGCAAAGATCATTAGAGAACTAATTTTGAAGTTCTGGGGGTAGAGATGCTCTGGTTTACCGAGTACTACACTGGTGAAGGAATGGATTTAAAAGGAACAGGATTGACCATAAAGGTTAAGAATGCAGTGACAACTAAAACTCCATTTCAGGAAATTATGCTTCTTGATACTGAAGACTTTGGAAAGATGCTTGTTCTTGATGGTGCAATCCAGACCACAGAGAAGGATGAGTTTGTCTATCACGAAATGATAGTCCATCCAGCTCTTTTTACGCTTGGCAGGAAACCGGAAAGAGTTCTTGTTATTGGTGGCGGAGATGGTGGAACTGTGAGAGAAGTTGTAAAGCATAATCCAGAAAAAGTTGAGATGGTGGAGATAGATAGAGAGGTTGTCGAGTTTGCAAAGCGGGAGCTCCCTACAATTTCCTGTGCTCTGAGTGATGAGAGAGTGGAGCTCATCTTTGATGATGGGAGAGAATACGTAAGGGGAAAAGAGAATATTTACGACGTCATTATTGTTGACTGTTCAGATCCAATTGGTCCCTCAAAGGTTCTCTATGAAGAGGAGTTTTATAGAGATGCCTTTAAAGCTTTGAAAGATGATGGAATCTTTGTTACTCAGTCTGAGTCTCCATTTGCTCAGAATAAAGTTCATAAAATGGTGGTCAGAGAGCTCCAGAAAGTCTTTCCAATAGTTAGACCTTACCTTGCATTTATTCCAACCTATCCTTCCGGAATGTGGAGTTTCACGATTGCTTCAAAGGTCTGTGATCCTCTTACTCTAAATCCGGAAGAGCTTTCAGGTAGAGTTTCAGACCTTGAAAATTCATCTGGAAAGCTTAAATACTACAACCCCCAGATTCACTACGGCGCTTTCGCCATTCCAAACTTTATATATGAGGAGGAGTAAAAATGGAAATACTAAAGCAGATTGCACAGGAAGCAGAGAAGAACACCCAGGTTCCTGCCTATCCAAGAAGTGTAGAAAAAGTAATTGCTGCTATCATGTCATCTTCAAACTTCTGGAAGATTGTTGACCTGTCTGATGAGCCACTTCCACTGGTTGCTGAGATTCTCAAGCTTCTCAACAAGCACGACCTTGTTGTTTTTGAAGGAACTCAGATTCTCCTTACAGAAGCTGGAGCTGAGCTTGTCAAAAAACTTGGAATTGAGACATTTGTTTCCCACAGATGTCCAACATGTAATGGAAGAGGAGTTGTTATTACAGACTGCCTCAAAGAAGCTTTTGAAAAGTTCCTTAAGATTCAGGAAAATAGACCTCCAGCCATACACCAGTATGACCAGGGTTATGTAACTCCTGAAAACACATTTGCAAGGGTTGCTCTTGCAGACAGCAGGGGAGATTTAAGAGGTAAAAACGTTGTTGTTCTCGGTGATGATGACCTTATGAGCATTGCTCTTGCTCTAACAGGACTTCCAAAGAAGGTTACAATCCTTGAGATTGACGAAAGACTTATCAACTTTATAAAAGAGGTTTCTGGCGAGTACAACCTCAACATAGATGCAAGAGTTCATGACCTTAGACAGCCTCTTCCAGAGGACGTTGTTGGAAACTACGATACTTTCTTCACAGATCCACCGGAAACTGTAGAAGCTATTAAGGCTTTCGTTGGAAGAGGAGTTGCAACCCTTAGAGCAGAAAGATGTGCTGGTTACTTTGGTGTAACAAGAAGAGAATCTTCACTTGATAAGTGGAGAAGAATTCAGAAGGTTCTACTCGATATGGGACTTGTGATTACTGACCTCCTTCACAACTTCAACGAGTACGTTAACTGGGATTACTACGAAGATATGAGAGGCTGGCAGCTTACGCCTGTTAAGGAGCCTCCAAAGGATATCTGGTACAAGTCAACTCAGTTTAGAGTTGAAACTGTAAGAGGATTCAAAGGCTTCAACGACCCAATCGTTGGCGACATCTACAACGACGCTGAGAGCTCTACTACCTAACTTTTCTGGCGGGCTTTTGCCCGCTTTTACCTTTTAACTCTCCGCCTTACAGCTAAGATGAATTGATAAATTAGAGTAGCTATCAATATCGAATAAAAAGTATAGAGAAATTGATACCCATGAAAGTGATTGTTTCCGTTCCCCTTAAAAGCTTTTGTTAAGTTTAGTGTTTGAGCAAAAACATCTAAGGCTTTTAAAAAAGATAGTTCTTTAGCCCATAGGCCTACAAAAGAACCTACGGAAAATGCAAATAATAATGTTATAACGACATTCTCTATTAAGTTAAAATCATCTTTTCTGATGTTATTTTTAATTTCACGTTTATCTTCTTTACTATTTACTTTGTAGAGTAAGATAAAAACCATTAAGGCAGGCATTAAGAAAAGACTAAAAAGGGACAATCCAGCTATTTCATTGGTGGGAAATTTTTTAAAAACAGATAAAAAACCAAGTATAGCTGTCAATATGAGGATTCCTGCAAAAGGTCTAAGGTAACTCATTCCAAAATTTGAAATAAATTTGTGGAAAATAAAAACAATTCTGTCCTGCCAGTTATCTTTTGTCCAGCCTTCTTCTTTTAATTGCTTTTCATAAGCTCTCATTTCAAGAGCGTAAAACTTGTTTGCATTTATATGGTTTTTCTGGTTATCTAGAGCCAATTTTAGTTGTCTATAGGTTTCTCTTGCCTTTTCTGGACTATTCTCAAATAACTCAGAACATATTTTTTCTTCTGATATCTTTCCCCAATCTACATTCACAAATTCAATATCTGCCAAAGAAGAATCTACTATCATTAACTTTCTAGCTTCTGAAAAATCACAGTTAATAAAACATATATTTTCTAAGATAGAATTTCTTATTTCTAGACCTAAACCAGATAACTTTATTCCAAACAATACAAAGTTTTTTGAGAGATTAAATACATCTTCCATCATAAGATGACTTAGAACCGTAAAGTACCCTCCTTTTATGGTAACTCGTGAATTTTCTTCTATATCAAGGTTTGAAAAGTAAAGCTCTTTACACTGTTCGTGTAAATAAATTCTTACATTATCTTTAAATTTAACACCTTCAAACTTGAGCCGTTCCCCAAGAGAAGAAATTTCTGTAAACTTGTGAAAAGTAACTCCTGAAAATCTTACTTCTCTAATGAATTTTGTATTTAAATTATCAAGTTTAGTGTCTAAAAAATAGACTTTACTAACGAATTCTACGTTATCAAAGACGGCAATCTCTTTTAAACTTATGCCTATAAAAAAAGTCAATCCTTTAAAACTTACTCCTTCAAATTTAACATTTTTGAATTCTGTCTCTTGAAATCCAGCGTCTCCATAAAACTTTGTTCCAGAAAAACGAGCTTTTCCTTTAAAGATTACTTCCTCAAAAAGTACGTTTTGATTAAATTCTGTCCCTATAAAATAACAATTGTTCATAAAGAGAACACTCCCTAAATCGAGGAAACCTATAAATTTTGCCTTTCTAAAGGAAACTACTTTATGAAATTCCTTTTCTTCTTCTTTAAAAAAAGGAAATATAAAATAATGGAAGTTATATTCCTTTTTCTCCTTATCATCTTCTACTTCAGACATATACTTTCTCAGATTTTCCAAAAACTCGTCGATTAGATTTCTCTTCCATTTTATTTTTATGCCCTCATCCAATTCTCTACTTCCTTTTAGAATTCTCTTCCTCCTACTCATACACTCCCTATATTCTTCTACATTTTCTATCCATATCTCATTCTCTTTCTCACAATGAAAAATACATGTTTTGCCATCTTGTTCTTTATGGATTTCTTTTACCAACTCCTTGACTTCTTTTTTTAATCTTTCTTCTTGATTTCCAAATTCTTCCTGCAGTTTTATGAGTTTATTTTCAATTTCCTCTACTCTCTCCTCTTCGACAAAAATTGCAACCGGCTCAATTACGTTTCTTCTTATCTCTTTGCATACTTCACATTCTATTTCGGGCAATTTCCCCTTTCCCTCAATTTCCCGTCCATCAAGATAGATAACTCTGTAGCCCAAAACATCCCCATCTTTTTTGTTATGGGATTAATTATATCGTAGCTATTTACCCAAATACGATGAATACGTAATCATTTTCCGATATCGGCTCTTCATCGGCAGGATTAATCAGAACTTTCCCCCGTTTTTCAACGGCTATGGGTAGAGCACTGTGTTTTCTAAGGTAGGATAGTAGTTCTCCAAAGTTCTGGAATTTACCGAGCTCTCTTACCTGAATCTTTCTAACAGTTCCCTCTTTTGTGAGAAGACTTTCAATCAGCTTGGCAGCTCCAGGAGTAACAATACTTGTAAAAATTAACCTTCCGATAACTTTACCGTATATGAAAACAGAGGTTACCCCCAATCTTCTTTCAAAAACTTCTGCATTTTCATCGTGGAGAACTTCAACGTAGATTTTAGCTTTAGGGTTTATTGTCTTGACGAGCATTGCTGTAAGAGCTGTCCTTGCGTCAACGTTCCTGTCGGAAAGTCCCTCTTTTCTCTCTCCAAGAATTACAACTTCAGAAGCGTTCTGGATGGAAACTTCCATTAGCACGTTTTCCTTTGTGAAATCACCTTTTTTGTAGAGGATATACTTGCTTATATCAACTCCAAGTTCTGATTTATCCATCTCTGTTACAAGAACTACAGGCTTTTCTTTATCGAGTCCGGACTTTATTATCTCTTCGACCAACTCTTCCCCACTTTCACTCCATCCGCAGATTACAAGATGATCCTTTAGCTTGTTCATTTTTAACCCTTCCCCTTTTAGAATGTTCATTCTGTTGACAAGAGTTGCAGAGAACGTAGCAGTTAGAGCTGAAACAAGGACAATTCCTCCACTGATTAGGAGGGAAGCCAAAAATTTCCCTTCTTTTGTTATGGGAGTTATGTCTCCATATCCAACAGTTGATATGGTTACTATTCCCCAGTATAGAGCCTCAAATACAGAGTGAAAAGCTTTGTTTCCAGCGTTGTATTCGTATATGTAGACGGTTACGGAGATAGTTACTATCCAGAGGATTAGGGTTATTACGATGAAAGAGATGATAGGAGCTTCTTCTTTAACTGCAAGGATGAGGCTTCTGAGTGCGTAGGTATATCTGAAAATTTTGAGTAATCTTAAGAGTCTGAGCAGTCTGAGAGTTCTGAAAGGTCGGAATATTGGGAGAATAGCCAGAAAATCTATGATTGAGTAAGGTTTTACCATCCATTGAAGTTTTGGTTTAAGGGCGAAAAAGAGTGCTTTTGTGGAGCTCTTCGTTTGAGCAAGTCCCTCTTTAAAATCATCGACAAAGTCGGAAATTACCCAGAACCTCAGCAGATATTCAACGACAAAAAAGTAGAGGGTAATCTCTTCATAGTTGTCAAACAGGGATTGAAGATCCTGTGGTAGAGGTATGTTTATCCAGAGCTCCAGAATAACGGGAATAGAGGAAGTTACGACAATAAAAAGAGCAAAAGTATCGTAAAGAAGCCTGTAAGGTCCTGTATCGCTCTCAAGAAGGTTGTAAAGCCATATCTTTAACTTCTTGAGTCTTGTTAGAACTTTTTTCTGAATACCTTCATCAAACAGATTTTTATTCACTACTTACCGGTTACTCCTTTTATGCTTCCCCACTCTATGAGTTTTGCTGTTCATCATCTTTCATCAGCTTGTACTTTAATGCATCAACAAGAGCAAGCCATGAAGCCTCGATTACGTTCGGTGATACTCCAACAGTTCCCCATTTTCTTTTTCCATCTGTTGATTCTATCAGAACCCTTGGAGAAGCTGCTGTTCCAGAGGCTTCATCGAGAATTCTTACCTTGTAGTCTGTCAGTTTAACTTCTTTTATCGATGGATAGAACTTTTCAAGGGCTTTCCTGAGAGCCTTGTCCAGTGCTTCAACAGGCCCTCTTCCCTCCGCTGCCGTATGTTCAAATCTGTCTTCTATTCCCTTTTCTTTTGCAATCTCTTCCGGGATTTCCACTTTTACGGTGGCTTCTGCGTAGGCTTCCTCGTCTTCTGACCTTTTTTCTGCTATGACTCTGAACCCTTTGAGTTCGAAGTACTTTTTGGTTAGTCCGAGGGTCTCTTTCAGCAGGAGCTCGAAAGACGCTTCTGCTCCCTCAAAGTGGTACCCCTGAGCTTCAAGGTATTTGATTTTTTCAAGTATCTTTTTAACCTCTACAGAACTCTTGTCCAGTTCAATTCCCAGTTCTCTTGCCTTGTTTACAATGTTACTCCTTCCGGAGAGTTCAGAGACCATTATCCTTCTTCTGTTTCCAACGAGCTCTGGATCTATATGTTCATAAGTTCTTGGATTTTTCTCAACTGCCGAGACATGGACACCTGCCTTGTGGGCAAAGGCGTTATCTCCAACAAATGGAAGGTTTACGGGATGTGGTCTGTTTGAGAGCTCTGAAACGAGCCTTGAGACGGAGTAGAGCTTTTTCAGATTTTCAAGTGGGATTGATTCATATCCCATCTTTATTACAAGATTTGGAATGATTGAGCAGAGGTTTGCATTTCCAGCTCTCTCCCCAAGCCCGTTTATTGTTCCTTGAATCTGAATTGCCCCTTTTTTGACTGCTATGAGTGAGTTCACAACTGCCATATCTGAATCGTTGTGGGCATGAATTCCGAGAGGAGCTTTCACCTCTTTTAAGACAGCATCAATTATCTCTTCAGTTTCATACCAGAGCGTCCCACCGTTTGTGTCGCATAAAACAAGGCAGTCTGCTCCAGCTTCTTCTGCAGCCTTGAGGGTTTTTATCGCATACTCGGGATTTTCTTTATAGCCGTCGAAGAAGTGTTCAGCGTCAAAGAAGACTTCATCAAAGTACTTCTTTAGATATTCGATTGTTTCGTAGATAAGCTCTAAATTCTCCTCGAGGCTTATCTTCAGTGCCTCGGTTACGTGTAGATCCCAGGATTTTCCAAAGACTGTAACTGCTGGTACTTCTGTTTTTACGAGCTGCCCGATGTTTGCATCTTCCTCTATTTTTATTCCCTTTCTCTTTGTGGAACTAAATGCAACGATTTTGGAATTCCTTAGATCAAGTCCTTTTACAGTCTCAAAGTAGGCTAAATCCTTTGGGTTTGAACCTGGCCAGCCACCCTCAATGTAGTGAACTCCAAGGTCGTCAAGTGCCTGAGTAATCCTCAGTTTATCTTCAAGAGAAAAGGAAACTCCTCTTGTCTGAGCTCCGTCTCTAAGGGTTGTATCGTATATGTAAATCATTACTGAACCTCTTTACTTTGCTTCTTTTCCGCGATAAAAAGCGATAAATCTTTTCATTCATTCTTATCCAGTCCAAAAGCCTCGTGGAGAACCCTTACTGCGAGCTCTGTAAATTTCTCATCTACGATGCAGGATATTTTTATTTCAGAGGTTGAGATCATAACGATATTTATTCCATACTTTGCAAGTGTTTCAAACACTTTCCCTGCAACTCCTGCATGGCTTCTCATTCCAAGTCCAACAACGGAAACCTTGGCAATCTTATCGTCTCTTATGACGTTCTTTGCTCCTATTTCGTTTGCAACCTCTTTGGTTATCTTTTCAGCTTTAGCAGCGTCGTTCTTTTCAACTGTAAAGGAAATATCTGTGAAACCATCAACAGAAACGTTTTGAACTATCATGTCAACTGGAATGTTAGCTTCGGCAAGAGCATCAAATATCTTTGCGGCAATTCCAGGCTTATCTGGGACTCTTTCTACCGTAATTCTTGCCTCATTTTTGTTGTGGGCTATTCCTCTTACGACTACTCTTTCCATTGTTTCATCTTCCTCCTTGATAAGCGTTCCCTCGTCTTCTGTGAAAGTACTCCTTACTCTAAGAGGAACTTTGTACTTCATTGCAAACTCGACAGATCTTATCTGGAGAACCTTTGCACCAAGTGAGGCGAGCTCCAGCATTTCCTCATAGGAAAGGACATTAATTCTCCTCGCCTCTGGAACGATCCTTGGATCTGCTGTATAAACTCCATCAACATCCGTGTAGATGTCGCATCTGTCAGCATTCAAAGCTGCCGCGAGAGCAACTGCCGAGGTATCAGAGCCTCCCCTTCCAAGAGTTGTAATGTCTCCCCCTTCTGTTATCCCTTGAAATCCCGTGATTACAACGATTTTCCCATCTTTCAGGTGCTTCTTTATTCTTTCAACGTCTATGTCAAGAATTCTTGCCTTTGTAAATGCTTCATCTGTCTTTATTCCAGCCTGCCATCCAGTTAGAGAGATTGCAGGATGTCCCATACTGTTGAGAACAATTGAGAGAAGACCAGCAGAGACCTGTTCTCCAGTAGAGACAACAAAGTCCATGTCTCTCTCGTTTGGCTCAAGCGTTATTTCCTTAACAAGGTTTATAAGCCTATCTGTTTCACCAGCCATTGCAGAAACAACTACAACGACGTCGTTTCCCTTCTCCTTCTCTTGAAGAACTCTTTTGGCCACGTGCTTAATTCTATCTATTGAGCCCATAGAGGTTCCACCGAACTTCTGAACAACGAGAGCCATTAAATTACCTCCCAAAAACATTAGTCAGGCAATTTGTCCATTCCTGAAAGCTTTATTTCAAGCTCTTTAACTCCTATTGGAACAACTTTCCTGATTGATTCCAAGAGAAATCTATTCTCTAAGATAGCTGCTGCAATTTTACTCCTTGTAAACTTATAATGTTTTGAGAGTAAGGATTTTAGAACTTCGTAATCCTCATTTGAAAGTTTTCTTACCTCAACGTAGTCTTTGTTAATCTTATCTTCAATCTCGTCATCAAGGACAAAGGCAGTTCCTCCTGTCATTCCTGCACCAAAATTCTTTCCAACTTTTCCAAGAATTACAACAATTCCTCTGACCATATACTCACAGGCGTGCTGTCCTGCACCTTCAACAACTGCTATTGCACCGCTGTTTCTGACTGCAAACCTTTCTCCAACAATTCCAGATGCAAAGAGAACTCCACCAGTTGCCCCGTAAAGGATTGTATTGCCAGCAATTACGTTTTCAGTAGTTTCTCCTTTAAACTCTTCGGGAAATCTCAGAACTATTGTTCCTCCACCGAGCCCTTTTCCAACATAGTCGTTTGTTTCTCCTACAAGTTCCAAAGTTACTCCTGATGGCAGAAAAGCACCAAAGCTCTGACCTGCGACTCCGTGGAATTTGAGGTGAACAAGGCTTGATGGAGCTCCTTCCTTACCGAATAGTTTTACTATGTGGTAACTCAGGGAAACTCCAACGCTCCTGTCTGTGTTTTTAATCTCATATTCCTTAAAGACTTTTTCTCCCCTTTCAAGGTATGGAAGGACGTCTTTAACAATCTTTTCGTTGAGCTTTGACTCCACTGGGTTGTAGGGGTAATCTTTTCTTTCAATCCTGTAAACCGGGTTATTGGTTATAAAGCTGAGATCAAGGTTTCTTGCCAGTTTAAACTTGCTTTTGACCTCTTCGTTCTCTTCAAGGAGATCGTACCTTCCGATAATCTCTTCAAGGCTTCTATATCCCATTTTTGCTAATATGTGTCTTATGTCCTCAGCAACGAGCCTGAAATAGTTGACAACTGTTTCAACTGCTCCTCTGAACCTCTTTATTCTGTTTTCATCCTGTGTGGCTATTCCAACAGGGCATCTGTTTGTGTGGCAGTCCCTGTCCATTACACAACCTTCAGCAATCATTGCCGCTGTTCCAAATCCAAACTCCTCAGCTCCCATGAGAGCCGCTATCACAACATCTCTTCCTATCTTGAATCCACCATCAACTCTTAGAGCTACGTTCTCTCTTAGGCCATTTTCAACTAAGTTCCTCTGTGTTTCAGGAAGTCCAATCTCCCAAGGCATTCCAGCACCTTTTATTGAAGAAAGAGGGGAGGCTCCAGTTCCACCACTTGCACCGCTAACCTGAACGAGGTCAGCCTTTGCCTTTGCAACGCCAGAGGCTACAGTTCCAACACCACTTTCGGCAACGAGCTTAACGGAGATTCTTGCCTTTGGATTTGCAAGTTTAAGGTCATAGATGAGCTGGGCTAAATCTTCGATGGAGTAGATATCATGATGTGGAGGTGGAGAGATGAGGGCAACTCCTGGAACAGAGAACCTGATAGACGCTATGTAAGGAGTAACTTTGTGTCCTGGAAGGTGTCCACCCTCTCCTGGCTTTGCTCCTTGAGCAATCTTTATTTCAATCTCCTCGGCAGATGCAAGGTAGGCAGGTGTAACTCCGAACCTACCAGATGCAACCTGCTTGATCTTACTGTTTTTGATAGTTCCGTATCTTTCAGGGTCTTCTCCACCTTCACCAGAACAGCTCTTTGCTCCAAGAATGTTCATTGCCTCTGTGATAACTTCGTGGGCAATTTTTGAAAGAGCCCCAATAGACATTCCGGGAACCATGAGCTTTTTGACAATTGACTCTACAGGTTCAACCTCTTCTATTGGAATGGGAGCTCTATCGGATTTTATCCTTAGCAGGTCTCTTATATAGGTTGGCCTTTTTTGAACTGCTTTAACAACCTCTTTAAAGTCTTCGTACTTTCCACTCTTTGCAGCCTTGAAGATTCCTCTTACAACTTCAGGATTCCACGAGTGGTGGATTCCATTGGGACGGAATTTGAGCTCTCCGTTGTACTCAGGTTCTTCTTTCTCTTCCGAAAGCTTTACCCTCTCTTTGACAATCTCTTCAATATCTTCAAGTGTGATTCCACCAATAGGGGAGAATGTATAGGGGAAGTACTCTTCTATTACTTCCTTTGAGATTCCCACAACGTCAAAAAGTTGAGACCTATGGTAGGATGCAAGAAGAGAGATACCCATCTTTGACATTATCTTGAGGAGTCCTGTGTCTATTGCCTTCTTGTAGTTTGCTTCAAGCTCAGAATAGGAAAGGTTTAGATCGATCTCCTTTGTTTTTAAGTACTCAAATACCAGATACGGATAAACTGCTGAGGCACCAAATGCAATCAGAGCTGCTATCTGGTGAGTGTCTCTAACCTCTCCTGTCTCAACAATTATTGAGACTTTGTGGAGAAGTTTTTCTCTTTCAAGGAACGTTACAAGTCCAGAGACTGCAAGGAGGGAAGGAATTGGGTATTTAACGTTTTTATCTGATAGGATGACTATTTCAACACCTTCTTCAATGATTGAATTTTTGACTTCTTCAAAGAGCTTGTTAAGTCCATCTTTCAGGGAGTTTTCAAACTCTATCTTGAAGGTTTTAATCTTCAGAAACTTAGCTTTTTTAATTTCTTCAAACGCTGAAGGTGTAAGGAGCGGAGAATCTATCTCAAGTCTTCTTGGAACTTTACCTTTTAGGTCAAGGAAATTAACTTTAGCACCTAATCTTATTTTTAAGGACATTACAGCCTTTTCTCTTATTGGGTCAATTGGAGGGTTTGTAACCTGAGCAAATTTTTGCTTAAAGTGTCTAAAAAGGAGGTAAGGTTTATCAAGAAGATTTGGAATCGGCGTGTCGTCTCCCATTGAGAAAACGGGCTCTTTGCCCATCTCTGCCATGTATTCGACCACTTCTTCCAGATCTTCCTTGGAAAAACAGAACTTTACGAGTTCCTTGTTTAGCTTCTCTGAAGGTTCAGGCTCTACTTTTTCTGTTCCTTTGAGCTTAAAGAGCTTTCTCCTGACTTCTCTCTCAACGTCAAATTCTGAGGCGATTTTGTTCAGTATCTCGTCGTTCTTTTCAACAGTTCCAGCCTTGGTGTCAACGACAATTGTTTCACCGGGTTTTAACCTTCCAAACTCTTTAACTTTCTCCTCTGGAACGTCGACCATTCCGACTTCAGAACCAAAGATGATCTCTCCATCTTCAGTTATAACGTACCTTGCAGGTCTTAGACCATTTCTATCAAGTTTCCCACCAATTACTCTACCATCCGTAAAGGCAATTGCTGCTGGACCATCCCATGGTTTCATGAGAAAGGCTGAGTACTGGAAGAAGGCTTTTACCTCGTCTGTCAAATTATCAAGAAGCTCGTAAGCCGGTGGAACCAGGACGTTTATCGCAACTGCAGGGTCTATTCCGCAAATTACCATGAGCTCAAAGACTTTATCTAAGGATGCTGAATCACTTTCGTCAAACTCAACAAGGGGTAGAACTTCTTTTATCCTTTCTCCCAAAACTGGGGAATCGATTATTGGTTCAATTGTTTTGATGAAATTCCTGTTTGCAGTGATTGTGTTTATTTCTCCATTGTGGGCAATGAGCCTTAAAGGTTGGGCAAGTCTCCACTCTGGGTTTGTGTTTGTCGAGTATCTCTGGTGGAAGATGGCGAGGGAACTCTTTAGTTCTTCATTCTGAAGATCTAAGTAGAATCTCTTTAGGTCTGGAGCAAGGAGCATTCCTTTGTAGGCAACAAGTTTGTCAGAAAATGAGACAACATAGTTTTCGTAAGATATTTCTTTTAAAAGTTTTTCAAGTTTTCTTCTCAAAATGTAAATTTCAATAGAACTTTTATTTGCCGGAGCAATAACCTGAAAGATCTCAGGTATTGATTTCCTTGCAATTTCTCCACACTCATTCTCATCAATGGGAACTTCTCTGATAACGCAGTTTCCAAGAACAAGCTTTGTTTCACTCTCTATAACTTTTAAAGCTTCGTCAACTTTTCCTTTAAGGAAAAAAGTACCAACTGCAACCTTTTCAGCATTAAAGCTTTTATCTATCTTCTTTGCCTCTTTTATAAAGAATTCGTGGGATATCTGGAAGAGAATGCCTGAACCATCTCCTGTTCTTCCATCTGCAAGGGTTGCCCCTCTGTGGGTAAGGTTTGACACGGCTTTTAAGGCATTATCTATTATTGAATAGGATTTCTTTCCTTTAATGTTTGCGATAAAACCGACTCCACAGGAATCTTTGAATCCAAATTCCATTGCTACTCCTTTTTTATCTTGGGTTTAATGAGAATTAATTCTATCAAAGGTGAAGAATATATTTTCCCTTAGGAGAAGTTATATTCTCAAGTCCTATGAAAGTTGTTTCTCCTACCTTTTCCTTTATATATGAACCGGAAGGGAAGAATAGATATTTTGGTTTGACAAGCTCTATGATTTCTTTGAAGATCTGTTTTTTAGGAGAGTCTGCAATGAAGAACATGTCCAATCTTTCAAGTCCAGAATTTTTAAATGCTTGTACAAGAGAATCTATATCCTCTTTGAATAGGTAATTTTGCTTGTGTTTTTCCAGTTTTCCTCTTGATTTTATCCATTCTCCTCTGGTCAATTTAATGGTTGATGGGTGATAGATTCCACTGATACCTGAAAACGTTGAACCATTTTTGAATTGGAATATTCTTGATAACATGTCAATGCCATTGCTTTTTAGCAGTGGAGCTAAGTTATCTTCTTTACCTCTAACAAAAAACCAAGTCAGATTAAGTTTTAAGGGCTGGAAAAGCTTAAGAGGACCAATAATAAAAACGACCTCAGGCTGTGAAACTTCTATTAATCCGTTTAGTCTTTCGGTATTTTCGTGTAAAGGTCCCGTGATCAAAATTTGCATTTTGTTTCTCCGCTTTGAATCGGGTTTTTCTCAAAGGATTGAAAATAGTGAAAGAATTATACGAAACCATGGATTCCTGAAAACCGATGTGTTTGTAGTATTCTAAAATCGTTTTGTTGGGTAAGAATTTTTGATTGGCACTTGACACCAGAAAAGAACCACCTATATTATTCACCGTCCAGTAAGTGCCGGCTTAGCTCAGTTGGCTAGAGCGGGTGACTTGTAATCACCAGGTCGGGGGTTCGACTCCCTCAGCCGGCACCATGCTGGAGGGGTGGCCGAGTGGTCAAAGGCAGCGGACTGTAAATCCGCCGGCTGACGCCTACGCAGGTTCGAATCCTGCCCCCTCCACCACTAAAGGGCGGGCGTAGCTCAGCTGGCTAGAGCATCAGCCTTCCAAGCTGAGGGTCGCGGGTTCGAATCCCGTCGCCCGCTCCATATCAATGACGCGGGGTAGAGCAGTCCGGTAGCTCGTCGGGCTCATAACCCGAAGGTCGCGGGTTCAAATCCCGCCCCCGCAACCAATTTCATTCCAACCCTCCTTTCTGCTCCCTTCCAAATTTCAAAAGCTCCTGAACAACCTATCTATTTTTCCTCAAGTAATGAAATTACCAGATGCTATCGTAGTGTATTCATGAGGTGCTTAACCTCTTAGCCTATGGTTTTTCCTTATGATAAGGAGAAATAAGAAAAATTCCTGTTTCTAAGGAGGGTCGGGGAGATTTAAATTTTCGAAATTAAGCGTTTGTAGAATACGCTACAGCCGTTAATAGCCCAATATGTGTTTCCTTACTTTTACTGGTATAATTGCCTAAATTTCTACCTGCCACAAATAATTTCAGGAGGATAAAATGTCTGAAGTTTTTAAAGGAAGAGCTTTTAAGTTTGGAGATGACATTAATACAGACGAAATTATTCCTGCAAGGTATCTGAACACTTCTGAACCCTCCGAGCTTGCAAAGCACGTTATGGAGGATGCAGATCCAGAATTTCCAAAGAAAGTTCAAGAGGGAGACATAATTGTAGCTGGAAAGAACTTTGGATGCGGTTCTTCAAGAGAACATGCTCCAATAGCCATAAAAGCTGCTGGGGTTTCTGCTGTAATCGCGAAGTCTTTTGCAAGAATTTTCTACAGAAACGCCATTAATATTGGACTTCCGATATTTGAGTCTTCAGAAGCGGTAGAAGGAATTGAAGAGGGGGATATCGTTGAGATAAATCCGGAAACAGGAGTGATTAAAAACGTTACAAAGGGGACAGAGTACAAGGCTAATCCAATTCCTCCAGACATAAGAAGAATTATGGATGCCGGTGGTCTTATGGAGTATGCAAAGCAGAAACTGGGATTGAAATAAATATGGAAGTTTAGTGGATTGGAAGGTTAGAAGTTTAGAAAAATCAGTAAAAATTTGGAGGTAGAAAGTTGAAGACGTTTAAGATAGCAGTTCTTCCGGGTGATGGAATTGGGCCTGAAATAGTTAAGCAGGCTGTTAAAGTAATGGATGCAGTTTCTGAGAAATTTGACGTAAAGCTTGAGTACCAGTATGGTCTTATTGGTGGAGCTGCAATTGATGAATATGGAATTCCATTTCCAGAAGAGACAAAGGAGATAATTCTCTCTTCTGATGCTGTTCTCCTTGGGGCTGTTGGAGGTCCAAAGTGGGACAATCTCGATTTCTCCATAAGACCTGAAAGAGCTCTCCTTGGAATGAGGAAGCTCCTAAATGCCTTTGCGAACTTAAGACCTGCAAAGCTTTACGATGAGTTAATAGACGCTTCAACATTGAAGCCAGAAGTTGTTAAAGGCGTTGACATAATGGTAATAAGGGAACTCACCAGCGGTATCTACTTTGGAATTCCGAAAGGAATCTTTGAAGATGATGGAGAGAGAGTTGGAATAAACACTCTCAGATACAGAGAGCACGAAGTTGAGAGAATTGCAAGGGTAGCTTTTGAAGTTGCGAGAAAGAGGAACAAAAAAGTAACAAGTGTTGATAAGGCTAACGTTCTTGAGGCTACGGTTCTCTGGAGAGAGGTTGTTGAAAGGGTTCACAAAGAGTTCGAAGATGTTGAACTCAACCACATGTACGTTGACAATGCAGCAATGCAGATAATCAGATGGCCAAAGCAGTTTGATGTAATAGTTACAACAAACATGTTTGGCGATATCCTCTCAGATGCCTGTGCAATGCTTACTGGTTCCCTTGGAATGCTTCCATCTGCAAGCATAGGTGGAAAGATCGGACTTTACGAGCCAATTCACGGTTCAGCTCCAGACATTGCAGGGCAGAACGTCGCTAATCCGATTGCAACGATTAACTCTGTAGGAATGATGTTTACTTACTCATTTGATATGCCAGAAGTTGAGAAGGCAATTGATGAGGCTGTTAAGGGAGTTCTTGCTAAAGGTTACAGAACTAAGGATATCTATTCTGAAGGAACAAAGCTTGTTTCAACTGAGGAGATGGGAGACCTGATTGCCGAAGAGATAAAGAGAATGTAGGGGTAAGAGATGAAGGGATACAGAGTTGCCGTTGTTGGTGCAACAGGGGCAGTTGGACAGGAGATGATAAAGGTTTTAGAGCAGAGGAACTTTCCAGTTTCAGAGCTGAGACTTCTTGCTTCTGCAAGGTCTGCTGGCAAGAAGCTGAAGTTTAAAGGTGAAGAGATAACTGTTGAAGAGCTAAAGCCTTCAAGCTTTGAAGGAATAGATATAGCTCTCTTTTCTGCTGGTGGAGATAGGAGTAAGCAGTTTGCTCCAGAGGCGGTAAAGAGGGGAGCAGTTGTAATTGATAACAGCTCTGCATTCAGGATGGAGCCTGATGTTCCTTTAGTCGTTCCGGAAGTTAACCCTGAAGATGTTGACTGGCACAAAGGGATAATTGCAAACCCTAACTGTTCAACTATTCAGATGGTTGTAGTTCTGAAACCTCTTTACGATATCTCAAGAATTAAAAGAGTTGTGGTTTCAACATATCAGGCAGTTTCTGGTGCTGGTGCTGCAGCTATAGAGGAGTTGAAAGAGCAGACAAAAGCTGTTCTTGAAGGAAAACCTGTTCCACCACCAAACAAAATTCCAAAGCAGATAGCCTTCAACTGCGTTCCACACATTGATAAGTTCTTCCCTGATGGCTATACAAGGGAAGAACACAAAATGATAAACGAGACAAAGAAGATTATGCACGATGACGAAATAAAGGTATCTCCAACCTGTGTAAGAGTTCCGGTTTTCATAGGACACTCAGAAGTTGTAAACATTGAGTTTGAGAAACCCATTTCTGTTGAGGAAGCAAGGGAGGCTCTTGAAAAGGCTCCGGGTGTTACTGTAATAGATGATTTTGAAAATGCTATCTACCCAACTCCGATAGATGTTGCAGGAAAGGATGATGTTCTTGTTGGCAGGATTAGGAAAGATGATACAATAGGAAATGGGTTAAACTTGTGGATTGTGGGGGATAATCTGAGAAAGGGGGCAGCTCTAAATGCTGTCCAAATTGGAGAGGTTCTTATAGAAAGGGGATTAATATAGTTTCTGAGAGGGGGGTATGGAGAGAAAGCTTAGAGAGATTGCAAATTCGATACCTGAGCTCAAGTCAATAGCTATAGTGGATGAGGAGGGATTCATCGTTTATAGATATGACAAACCCGATATTGATGTAGATCCAGAGGAAATATCTGTTCATATAGTCAATCCGGTAAATAGATTAATAGAGACCATGGAGGAAGTGTTCGGGGAAAGAGACAGCCTTGAAGAGATGGTTTTGTTTACAGGAAAACATACACTTCTGGTTTATAAGCTTATAAACGATACGTTTCTGGTGGTTCTTGCGGAAAAAGACCCTCTCTATGGGAAAATCAGGTTTAAAGTTCGTTCAAAGTTAAATGAAATCAAATCGGCTTTATAAGGGAGGGAAGAGATGGCAAAGCTATGGTACCTTGGACATTCAACATTTTACCTTGAAGGGGAAGGACTTAAAGCTCTTATAGATCCATTCCTTACAGGAAATCCATGGGGAATTGCAAAGCCTGAGGATTTTACAGATCTCAACTATATCTTTGTAACCCATGGTCATGGTGATCACCTTGGTGACGCTGTTGAGATCGCAAAGAGAACAGGGGCAACGATAGTTAGTATCTTTGAAGTAGCTCAGTACTGTCAGTCTAAGGGTGCGAATGTTCATGCAATGCACATTGGTGGCACTTACAACTTCCCGTTTGGAAGGGTGAAACTTGTTCCAGCAGCTCATGGGAGTTCTGTGATTGAGGATGACAAGGTCGTTACTCTTGGAAGTCCATGCGGAATAATTGTTGAAGTGGAAGGTAAAAACGTTTACCATGCTGGAGATACTGGACTTATTGCGGATATGGAACTCCTTGGTAAATACGAGAACATTTATGTTGCTCTTCTTCCAATTGGTGGAAACTTTACGATGGACATCAGAGATGCAGCCATAGCTGCAGAACTCATCAAACCGGCATTAGCCATTCCAATGCACTTCAAGACATGGCCAATTATTGATGCTGAACCAGAGGACTTTAAAGCTCTTGCAGAAGCAAGAGGTGTTGACGTTCAGATTCTCAATCCAGGAGATGAATTAGAGTTCTAATGAAAATAGGAGTAACTCTTTCGGGCGGCTTCGTTCAAGGAGTCGCCCATGCTGGTCTTTTAAAGGCTCTTGAGTTTAAGGGAATATCTCCTTCCTTCATAGCAGGTTCCAGTGCTGGTGCAGTAATAGGTGCTCTTTACGCTGCCGGATATTCTCCAGAAGAAATAAAAGAGCTGGCAGCAAACCTTTCATGGAGAGATTTGGTTAAACCAACATTTAAAGGTGGGGTATTTTCCCTTTCTGGCCTAAGGGATAGATTGTTGCAACTTATAGGAGATGCTGATTTTAAAGATCTTAAAATTCCCTTTGGACTTACCGTTGTAAATTTGAAAACCCTGAAGCCAGAGTTTGTAACAGAAGGAAAGGTTGTGGATTACGTTGTAGCTTCCTGTTCAATTCCTCCTCTCTTTGCTCCTTACAAAATAGGTAAAAATTACTACGTTGATGGCGGGATAAGAAACTGTCTTCCTGCAGAAATGCCGAAAGTTTTTGGTTGCACCGTGAATATCTGTTCAAATGTTAATCTTGTGTCTGAAGAGTTTGATCCTTCATCAATGATTGATGTAGCAATCAGAATAAGCCTTGCAGGTGTAATTGAAAATCAGGAAAAGAGGCACGGGTATTGTGATATCCTTGTAAACCACAAGATTGATGGTTCTCTCTTTGATTTTGAGAGTGTAGAAATCTTCTTTGAATCAGGTTACAAGAACGGATTAAGGGCAATCGAGGACTTGGAGAGCTGGCTGTGAAAGCACTACAGGCTTTTGTCAGTGGGAGAGTTCAGGGAGTAGGATACAGAGCTTTTACAAGAAATAAGGCGAAACTCCTTGGATTAAAAGGGTTTGTTCGGAACCTTCCCGATGGAAGAGTTGAAGTTTATGCTGAGGGAGATGAGGAGAAACTTATTAGGTTTCTGAACTATCTGAAAGAAGGACCTTTCTTTGCAAAAGTGACAGATATTGAATATCAGTTTTTGGAATCCAGAGGTAACTATGAAGATTTTGTTGTTCTGTATTAGTCTTTTGATGCTGACAATTTCTGCCTTTGCTGATGTGACATATACCGTTAAAAAGGGTGATAACTTAGGGAAGATTGCAAAGAGATATGGAGTATCTGTAAGAGAGATAATCAAAGCAAACAACCTTAGAAAGCCATACATAATCAGACCTGGACAGAAGTTAAGAATACCCACTAAAGGAAGAGTAAGTAAGAAAAAAACTTATATTTACTACAAAGTGAGAAAGGGGGATTCTCTTGCGAAGATAGCAAAGCGTTTCAACACTTCTGTAAAGAAACTTATAGCGCTTAACAATTTGAAGAAACCTTATATTATCAGGCCCGGACAGAGGTTAAAAGTTCCATCTACGCATGGTTATTCGAAAAAAGGGAGTTCAAAGAAGAAAAAATCAAGTTTTAAAACGAATAATCGTGCAATTTATAAATCTTCACTTTTCTCAAAGGTACCTGTTTACAAGTACTATCGAGTAAAGAGAGGAGATTCTGTTATCAAAATAGCCAAGAAGTTTAGAGTTTCTCCAAAAACTATAATAAGAGAGAACAGACTGAGAAAACCCTACATTCTGAGACCCGGACAGAAGTTAAAAATCCTTGTTGGTTATAGGGATGTCCTGAAACTTAATAGGCCAATTCAGTTTAAATTTCCCCTTGATGGGAGAGTTGATCCAACTGTGAGGGAAAAGGGATATCCAGGAATATTTATACTTAGTCGTCCAGGAACTAAGGTTAAAGCAGCTGAGACAGGCATAGTAAAGTTTGCAGGAAAAGATGAGCATTTTCTAAAGACATACGGGAATGTTGTTGTGATTGAGCATCCGGAAGGTTACCAGACCGTTTACAGCAATCTGGACAAGATTTTCGTTAGGCCAAAGCAGACGGTTAAAAGAGGAGAAGTTATTGGTACTGCTGGAGTATCCGGAGACTGGGGAAAAACTGGAATCTATTTCGAGATTAACAAAGTATACAATAGAAAAGTTTATCAGATTAATCCACTTGAGGTTCTAAAGTAGATCACTCCTTGTTGACTACTTTTATAACGGGTTTCTCTTTTTCTTCCTCTTCTCCTTCCAGTCCCTTCTTGAATTCCTCTTTTGCAACAAAGAAGGACTTAATGAGGTTAACTATCTTGTCCCATCCAAAGAGCACACCAACAACGATTAGGAGGAGGACTATCTTCATCAACAATTTTCACCTCTCAGATTAGCGATTAACTCTATTATAATCCATATTTGAAGGGCATGCCTTCCAGGCATACCCTAAGGTTGATTTCAAAGGACAAACTGTCCTTTATTTTTAGCCTCAGCCAAACGGTGAGCAGGCATTTGCAATGTCGATTACTTCAACATCTTCAGATCCACAAAATGGACACTTGATCTCCATTAATTGAAGAGGAGTATAAATTGCCTCTTCAAACTCGGCACCGCAGCTGTTACACTCAAAGATGTAAATTTGCATGCCTACCTCCGGTGATTAGAATTTACGTATCCATTAATTTAGGAGTTTTCTGAGAAAATGAAAATAATCAAAGTTTTAGAATCAAGTAAATTTAATGGTAAAACAGGAGTTGTAGAGTATATCTTAGAGGGCGAATTAAAAAAAGAGACTCTTGTTCCTGTAAAGGATACAGAGTTAAAGGTTTCCTTTAAATTTCTCAATCCTATTCAGACGTTATTCTTCAAGTTTTACGAAGGTGGGAATGCTCTTGTCTCTTCTCCTACAAGTTCCGGAAAGACATTGATAGCTCTTCTCTTCTATTTAAAGAACAGGGACAATGGACGCTTTATCTACACTGCCCCTACAAGGTCTTTGATATGGGAAAAGTTCAGAGAATTCAGAAGTTTCTTCAGAGCGATAGGGATAAGAACTGGCGATTTAGTAGAGGAACTGGATGAAATTGTTCAGCCAGCAGTTGTCGCCACCTATGAAAGTTTGCTTTCTGCTGCGAGAAACAGAGCCAGATGGTTTGAAGATGCCGGTGCAGTGGTGATTGATGAGATACACATAATCAGAGATCCTTCGAGGGGAGCAGGAATCGAGGAAATCGTCAGTTATTGTCTTGAGGAGGAAATTCCTGTTTTGTCCCTTTCTGCCACCATACCGGGAGCGGAGGAGTTAGCAAGATGGATTGATGCGGAACTGTTCATTGAATCGGAATGGAGACCCGTTCCCTTAGAGAGAAAGGTTTTCAATATGCCAAAGCTTTTGAGAAAAATAAAGGCTCCCAAGAGTTCTCCAGAAGAGAAGATTGTATCCGTCTTGGAATATTTGAACTTAGAGGGAAAAACGATTGCGTTTGTTCCAAGGAAAGATCTGGGCTGGCAGTCTTTGAAGGTGGAAAATACAATCTACAACAGAAAAGTTTTAAATGAAACGTTGCCATTTGAAGTGGAGGAAACGGAGAGTAAAAATATAGTTGCTTTCCACAATGCAGATGTTCCGCAAGAAGAAAGAGAAGAGATAGAAAAGGAGTTTAAAGAGGGGAATCTCAATCGGCTCTATGCTACCCAGACCCTTGCTTACGGAGTGAATCTTCCGGCAGATAACGTTGTTATCTTTGTCAGAGGAAGTTTTGATAGGTTTACCTACAAGTATCGCTTTTTTCCCGATCCTCTTACAATTCTTCAAATGGAGGGAAGGGCAGGAAGGTTTGGACTTTCAGAGAAAGGTTACTCATTTATAGTCGTGACTGGGGCAAAGGAAGGAGCTCTTGAAAAAGCTCTTGAAGAGGAGCTCCAGATGCCCTTTGAAACTGCCCTCTCTTCTGGAATAGAGAGAAGAGAGAGTGCTGCCTGTCCCAACAGGAGAAAGGCTTATCTGAGCTTAATGATTCTGGGGCCTCTGATAAGGTATGGAAATAGGTGGAAAGAGGCTGTGAAGTCAATGTTCAGCATAAAGAGGAATCCGCTCCTCATTAACGAGATTGAGGAGATTTTGGAGGAGCTGGAATCTACAGGTTTTATAGTGGATGGGAAGCCTTCTCTCCTTACCAGAATCCTTGTTTCTTCTTTTGTTTCTCCATTCTGTTACAGGGAATTTCAGGAAAGACTTCAGTCAGCTAAGGAGAGCCTTGAAGCAGGAATAGAGAGGACGTATCTCTATTCCTTTATTGTGAGACCCTTTATAAGAAGGGAACTGAATCCGTCAACAGTTGCGCTTTTTACAGGTAAATCTTTTTATGAAGAAGCACAGAAGATAAGGGATAGAGTGGAAGAGGTTACGGGGCTGGATGTTGATGATAACTCGGATGTTCTGGCTTTTTATACATCTGGAAAGTTCTTTCCCTTCAAGAATGTTGCCAGACCTCCAGGTGACCTTTCTACTTTGCCAACAGAGAGCTCTCTCCTTGGACAGCTTCTGTGTAGATTGAATATTTTCGATTTTGAGACACTTCACAGGGTTGCAATGATGATAAGATCCGGGATTCCTTTTGAGTTTTCTCTTTTGGGTGCTGTTGAGGGTCTGGGTTATATGAGAGGGAATGCTCTGGCACTGACGGGACAGAGAGCTGGAATCACAAATGAGATAGCCTTAGTAAATGGAATCCGTGAAGAGAACCGGGAACTGCTGGAAGCTCTCAAAGAGACCCTTTCACTTAGGTATGACAGGAAGGAGAGTCTTGAAAAAGAATTCTCTGCAATTGTTAAGATTGTGAAAGGGATTAAATTTCCCCTTGGGAATTTGAAGTTTCTGCGATTTTTAGCATCTCTATTTGTTGGCAGACAGGAAGCTATTAAACTTTCAAAGGAAGACGCCCTGGAGGTGCTCTTTGAAAATGTCTCAGGACAGAAAGAAAATGAGAGTTAGGATAGATGGCAAATATCAAGAGATAGAAGTTAGCAGCAAAATGCCTAAAACTACGTCAGGGCTCTTGAGGCTTATTGAGTACAGGTATCTCTTTCCGGAACGTTCCATAAAGTACGTTGAAAAAGACGGTGAAGTACTTCATCCGACGAAGGTGGACGAGATAAAAGATCTGGAAACCATAAACATAGTAACAGAACCTTCTGTGAACATGATAAAGAAACAGATAGAGTTGGCACTAATGGCCCTTGATGCAATGGTTGTTTCGATCAATCAAATAGTTAATGACTGGAAAATAAAAGGGGATTTGGCAAAGCTTTACCTCAATAACCTTCTGGATTCCTTAGAGTGGACTGTTAAGGTTGTTGAAAATGGTTCAAAGATACTTCCCATATACGATGGACTTGAAGAGGCTATAGCAAAACTTGAGGATAAAATCTTTAGAATTGATGATCTCATGTTTGAGGGGAAAGAGGAAGAAACAATAGAGGTTCTCATTGATGAGTTTCCGAAGGCTATAGAGGAGTGGAAAGAGTTTTTAAGGGGCATGATAAGGTTTATTAAATCAGCTTCTGGAGAGACTCACTAAATGGAATACCTAATGGCGTTTATATTTGGAACGATTGTAGGTAGTTTTCTCAATGTCTGCACCTACAGAATCCCTATGGGAGAATCTGTAATCTATCCATCTTCTCACTGTCCTAAATGTGGTGAAAAGATTAAGTGGTATGACAACATTCCAATTATCAGTTATTTGATCCTAAGGGGAAAGTGTAGAAACTGCGGGGAGAAAATTTCAGTTCAATATCCTCTAATAGAACTTTTAACAGGAATTCTTACAGCAGGAGTTATCTGGAGATATGGAGTTTCATTTGTCTCTCTCTATTTTCTGATTCTAATCTATGTGTTAATTGTGGTTTCTATGATTGATCTAAAGACAATGCTCGTTCCTGTAAAGCTCTGCTATTTTGCAATGGTTGCAGGAATTCTGCTTTCGCTTTTTGTTCCTGTTATCTCTTTCAAGGACTCCATTTTAGGAGCATCCTTTGGAGCAGGAATTATTCTCTTTATCATTGAGACCTACTACATATTTACAGGTAAAGAAGGTATGGGATATGGAGATGCCAACATAATGGCAGTTATTGGTGCTTTCTTAGGATGGGAAAAAGTGTTGTTGACGATATTCTTTGCTTCACTGATTGGATCTGTTGTTGGAATTGCCCTTATGGTTCTGAAGGGTAAAAATGTAAAGTTTGCACTGCCTTTCGGACCCTTTCTCTCTGCAGGGACATACATTACAATACTGTTTGGTGATGAAATAATCAAATGGTATTTGGGGAGATAGGAAAATGTTTTTGAAGAAAGTAGAAAGTTTTCTGTTAAAGACCTCAGAAGTTTTTCTTATTGCTATAACCGTAGCTTTGCTGGTTATCTCTTTTGTTCTCTTCTTTGAATTTCTGGCAATGTCTCCTCATTTCTTTCACATTGAAGAGATAATCTTCTCAGGTCATATGAAAGATGCTACAGAGAGTCTGAAAGAGATCATTTCTCCTCTCTTGATGTTTGTTATCGTTGTCGAACTCATCATTATGCTCATAAAACACCAACCAAGAATCGTTTTTGATGTTCTTTTGATTGCGATTGCAAGAGAAATCATCATTGCAGGGCATAATTTCAAGGATGTTTTGCTGGGATCTATTTCTCTTTTGGTTCTTTTCTTCGTCAGGAAGTTCCTGACTTTTAAGAGTGTTCCACCTGGAACAGCAGTTATCATAGATCCATATATAACGGTTGAAGCCTTAAATGAGATGCTGGGTGTTCACATTCCTTTTGAAGAGGAAAAGTATCTGGTTGATCTTATAGAGAAGGTTTCTAAGGAGAGAGGAGTTGTTCTCAAGAAACGGAAGACGATAGATATTGCAAATGTTAAGATAGAAATACTGGATGTTGATGAAAGAGGAAAGCCTATTTTAGTAAGGGTAATAAAGACAGCATAGAACAGGGAAAGCCGTGACGGTTATCGGAATAGATCTTTGTACTTCTGAAGGAAGTGTTTCCCTTGTGAAAGAAGGGGAACCCTTAGGCGTCTCCATGTGGAATCAGTCCAGAAAACATGCTGAGAGAGTTTTCGTAGAAATAGAGAGACTATTAAAGGAATCAGGTATAGGAAAAGAAGATGTAAACCTTGCTGTGGTTACTTCAGGCCCCGGTTCATTTACAGGAGTGAGGCTTTCTGTTACTGTTGGAAAATCCTTGAGGGTCTTAGGACTTGATGTGAAAGCGGTTTCAACTCTTCAACTTGTGGGTTTTGGGATCCTTAAAATGGGATTACCTGTGGTTTCACTCTTTCCTGGTAGAAGAAATAGGTACTATACACTAATCAGGGAAAGGATTGGGGATTCTACAGAGGTTTTGGATTTGACTGAGGAAGAATTGTTCTCTGCCCTGAGAGAGCGTTCTGAGTATAGAGTTGTTTATAAGGGAACTGTTCCGGAAACTATAAAAAACGAGTTCAAAGCTCTGTATGAGACAACTCCCCTTTCCCTTACTGCTGCACTTCTTCCTTTTGAAGCTCCTCAGATGCTCAAATCTCTTCACTTCTACTACGTAAGAGATCACGATGCAAAACCTTCTTGTAAGAGACTGTAGAAGGGAAGATTTAAGTGCTATACTAAAAATAGAGAAGGAATCTTTTCCTGATCCATGGGGAAAAGAGCTTCTTGAGAAAGAGTTGTCTCTTTCCTTTTCTTGGTTTATCGTTGCAGAAGTGGATGGAGAAATTGTTGGTTATCTGGTAGCCTGGATAGTAGGAGATTCCTGCGAATTGAATAGGATAGCGGTTGCACCTTGTATGAGAAGTAGAGGAATAGGAAAAAAATTACTTTATGAACTAATAGATTACTGTAAAAATAGAAACGTTAAAGAGATTTTTCTTGAAGTTAGAGAATCCAATTTAAATGCAATTAAACTTTACGGTAGTTCCGGTTTTGAGAAAATCTCTGTCAGAAAAAATTATTATGGTAGAGAGAGTGCTTTTATCTACCGGCTTAAACTTGATAGAGGAGGAGAAAATGCTCAGGGATGAGAATCTAAAGGCTCTTGCAAGGGAGAAATTTCACCACTTTAAGACCCTGGAAAGGAAACATCAAGAACTGGACGACATGATAGATGAACTGGAGAAAAAAGCTGTCATTACACCCAAGGAAGAACTCGAACTGGAAAGAATGAAGAAAGAGAGACTGAAGCTCAGAGATGAGATGATGCTTCTCATGAAGAAAGCCAAGGAGGAAGTTGAGAATGAGAAGTGATGTTTTGAGGGAGTTCGAAAAGCTTCCTGCCCGTGCTCTCATGATGGCAACCGGAATTCAGAGGAAGGACATAGATAAACCTCTGATCGGAATAATATCAAGCTGGACAGATCTTGTTCCCGGTCATGTCGATATGTTCTCTCTTGAGAGGTTTATAGAAAGAGGAATCGCAGCGGCTGGCGGTACACCGTTTGTTGTTCGTGTTCCTGCTGTTTGTGACGGTATTGCTATGGGACATGAAGGAATGAGATTTTCTCTCCCATTGAGGGAACTCATAGCCGATGCAGTTGAAGATGTTGTAACTGCCCATCAACTTGATGGTGTTGTCCTTCTTACAGCTTGCGACAAGATAACTCCCGGAATGCTTATGGGAGTTGCAAGGCTAAATATTCCTGCAATTGTTGTTACAGCAGGTCCAATGCTTGCAGGAAGGAGAGGAAAGGAAAGGCTTGACCTTGTTACCCATACATTTGAGGCTATTGGAAGGTACAAGACAGGAGAGATAACACTTGAGGAACTACTTGAGCTCGAAGGAGCAGCATGTCCTTCTTCAGGATCGTGTCAAGGAATGTTTACTGCAAACACGATGGCCTGTCTTTCAGAGGCTCTCGGAATGTCCCTTCCATACTGCGGAACCTCTCCTGCACCGCTGGCAGAGAAGAAAAGAATAGCAGAGGCATCTGGAGAGAAAATTGTTGAGTTAGTTAGAAAAGGGATAAAGGCACGGGACATACTGACACCAGCAGCTTTCAGAAACGCAATAAGGGTTGACCTCGCCCTCGGCGGTTCTACAAACACGGTTCTCCACCTTCCGGCAATTGCCCATGAGGCGGGAGTTCCTTTTGAAATTAAACTCTTTGACGACCTGAGCAGAGAAACTCCAAAGATATGTAGCATGAGACCTGGTGGAAAGTACCTGATGGAAGACCTCCACTCTGCTGGAGGAGTTCCAGGGGTTCTCAAAAGACTTTACGATAGTTTAGAAGATAACCCAACAGTTCTTGGAGTGAACATCAAGCAGATTGCTGCAAGCGCAAGGATTTGGGATGAGGACGTTATAAGGCCGGTTGACAACCCATACAGTCCAGAGGGTGGGATTGCGATTCTCTACGGTAACCTTGCTCCACATGGGGCTGTTGTTAAACAGGGTGCAGTCTCAGATAAGATGAAGGTCTTTACCGGGACTGCGAGAGTCTTTGACTGTGAAGAAGATGCAATGAAAGCTGTAATGGATGGAAAGATAAAAGCTGGAGATATCATCGTTATCAGATATGAAGGGCCCAAAGGTGGTCCCGGAATGAGAGAGATGCTTGCCGTAACGGCTTCTGTAATGGGAATGGGACTTGGAGAATCGGTTGCTCTCATTACAGATGGAAGATTCTCAGGTGGAACCCACGGTCCCTGCATTGGTCACATCTCTCCTGAGGCAGCAGAAGGCGGTCCTATTGGAGTTGTTCAGGAAGGGGATAAGATTCACATAAACATTCCTGAGAGGAAGCTTGAGCTCCTCATTTCTGAGGAAGAGCTCAAAAAGAGACTTGAGAACTTCAAACCAAAACAGAAAGAGATAAAATCAAAACTCCTCAGAAAGTACGCGAAGCTTGTAACTTCTGCCGCAAAAGGAGCAATTCAGGACGTCTAATCCTTCCCTGCAGGGCTTCCTGCCCTGCTTTATTTATCTTCTTTATTTAAGTAAAGATTCAATAAAAATCCTATTCTTCGCTTCTATTTTTTCTAATGGAAGTAAAGAGAACTAACTCTTTTAAATCTGGCAACTATAGAATAAACTACCATGGTATAAATAGAAGTAGTTGAGATCAACAATACAGAATCAGGAGAAGAGGTAGGAGATGAACGTTTTTGAGAAGACAGAGAATTTTGTAATGAAGACTTACAACAGATTCCCGGTGGTTTTTGTAAAGGGAGAGGGTTGCTGGCTCTACGACGATAAAGGTAAGAAATACCTTGATATGTTAGCAGGAATTGCAGTCTGCAATCTTGGTCACTGTCATCCTACTGTCTCTGATGCTATCTGTGATCAGGCGAGGAAGTTGATTCACGTTTCAAACCTTTTTCACATAGAGACTCAGGCAGAACTGGCGGAGTTCATTTGTAAAAACTCCTTTGGAGAGAAGGTCTTCTTCTGCAATAGTGGAGCAGAGGCAAATGAAGGAGCTATAAAGCTTGCAAGAAGGTACGGAACAGAGAAGAATCCAGAAAAGTACGAAATAGTTGCTTTTAGACAGTCCTTTCACGGCAGGACAATGGCAGCAGTCTCTGTTACAGGACAGGGGAAATACAATGAAGGCTTTGGCCCCATGCTGACAGGAGTCAAATTTGCTGAATTTAACAACCTTGACTCTGTCAAAGAGGTGGTTTCAGAGAAAACTGCTGGAATAATCGTTGAACCAATTCAGGGTGAAGGTGGAATTGTTCCTGCTGAAGAGGAGTTCATAGAGGGATTGAGAAAGATAGCAGATGAGATAGATGCTATTCTCATATTTGATGAAGTTCAGACCGGAATTGGAAGAACCGGAAAGATTTTTGCCTATCAGCATTACGGTGTTGAACCGGATGTAATGACACTTGCCAAAGCTCTTGGAAATGGTGTTCCAATTGGAGCGATAGTGGCAAAAGGGAAAGCAGCAGATGTTCTAAAGCCAGGTCTCCACGCTTCAACCTTTGGTGGAAATCCTCTCGTTACAAGAGCTGGTGTTGAGGTCATGAGAATTGTTTCGGATGAGAGTTTTCTGAGAGAGGTGGAAAAGAAAGGAGAGTATTTTAGGAAGGGGCTTGAAGAACTGAAGGACAGATTTCCTGGTGTCATTGACTATGTGAGAGGAAAGGGACTTATGGTTGGTGCTGTCTGTAAGATTCCTTGTGTTGATATAGTAAAGTCAGCTCTTGAAAAAGGACTTATTATTAACTGTACAGCAGGAAATGTTTTGAGGTTTGTTCCACCGCTTGTTATCACAGAGGAAGAGATTGACTACGGACTGAAAATACTTGAAGAGGTTCTAAAAGAACATGAAAGTTAAGGAAATAAGTACTTCTCTGCTTTTTGAGTCGGATGAGCTGAGGCAGGAGTTTGTTATCGATGCTCTCGATTTTTTTATAGAAAAGTTCAAAAAACTTGATTCAAAAGTTTCTGCCATATACCCGGCAGATCCTTTGGCGTTGCCCTTTTCCATGTACCTTTCGGATAGACTTTCTGTTCCGGTGAAGACAGAGAAGTTTCTGAATAATTCTGATAGAGTGTTGATGGTCTTTTCGTATCTGCCTTTTAAATATCTGACAAAAAGTTACGTTTACGAGAAGATAAAGCTTTTCAGGAAGAGTTTTCCAAACTCTCCTTCTCTTCTGATTGCTTCAACAGAAAAGAGTGTAAGTGTTGATTTTCAGCTTCTCAAGGTTAAAGAGATTTCAAGAATTAACTCTTACAGGTTTATATCAGAAGCTTTGAAGAACTTTTTCTATCCCGTGGAAGGGGAATTTATTCACTTTTCGCAAGAATTTTGGGAGCTTTCTAAAAGAGAGATAAAAAGTTTTGAAAAGGCAAAGAGAATAAGGGATAGTGCAAAGAAATACCTGCGGGAAGAGGATGGAACTCTTAGATTGCTTGAAAACTACCTTGAGATAGCAATCTGGGAGAGGTTTCAAAAGAACCTCTTGGTTGTTCCAGAGAAGGAAGAAAGAAGGGAAGAACTTCCTAATATGAAAATAGAGAAGTTAATACAGATATCGGATGACGTTTTAAACTCGGCAGTTACGTCTCTTCTTGAGTACTTTGCTCAAAACTTAGAGTATCTCTTCCCAACCCATCTTGCATATTCAAACCTTGAGATAGTTGAGAGAAGAGGGATTGTCATCATACCGAAGATTACTCAGGTAATGGATGGTGCAGATGTAAAGCTTGAAATTGTTCTTAGGAGCGAAAAACTGGAAGCAGACTTTAAGAAGGTAGTAACAACGATTAAAGGGACTTTAAAAAACATGTTTACTGAGATTTTTCACAGGGAAGCCTTCAGGCCGTCGATAGATTCGGTAGTGGAGAAGGAGCTAAAGAAGGCAACCATCTACATTAACTGGTTTTTAGACAGAGAAATGGTTGAGAATCTCTACAAGAAAATAAACAGGAGATGGTTGCTGACGAGACTTTTCTACCGTAAACAGTTTAAATCCAGACTAAGGGAGTTTATAAAATCACTAAAGGAGTTTTCCTTTTCTCCTGAAAGTGTTGAAAACCTCTTTAACACTTTGGAATCTCTCTGGAAGAAGAATCCTCTGATTGTAAAGCTGTATAAAAAGGAGATAAGAAGTGCTTTTGAAGAAAATGAGCTTTGGCCTTTGATAGGAATTTATGGGTTGAAACTTGAAAACTCTGGAGCTCCAATTTTGAGGGAGCTCCTCAAATTTCTCCTTTCGCTGAAAGAGTATGAGAACGTTCATCAGTTTCTGGCAAAAGAGAATAGGTATTTTGTTCCGATTAAAACTAAAAGAATCTATAGACCTAACTGGGAAAGGGTGATAAGGGAAAATCAGGAGGTTTATCTGAAAGCAGAGCCTCTCAACCCTGAATCTCCTGTAACCTATACTCTCCATTCGGAGGATGGTAGATTCCTTGGGACGATTCCGGAGATTATCGGTCATTACGTTGCTGCTAAGGAGTCTTCGGGAAAGACCATCAGATGTAAAAAACTCTACTTTGATTCCGATATCTTTTCCGATACCTCTTACTGGGTAGAGATAGAATGTCTTTAGTAGTCGGGAATCTTTCAATTGAGACAGGAAACTACAGGATTGTTAAAGATGCGTTTCTTGAAGTTAAAAAGGGAGAAAGAGTTGCAGTAGTTGGAGAGAGTGGAAGCGGGAAATCGCTTACAGCACTTTCCATTTTAAAGCTTCTTCCAGAAAACTTACGTATTGCAGGAGAAATAAACGTTGATGGATTAGACGTACTTTCTCTCCAAGGTGAAGAGCTCCGTAAGTTTCGCTGGGAAAAAGTTTCAATGATCTTTCAGGATCCTTCCGCTTCTCTCAATCCGTTGATGAAGATAAAAGAGCAGATAGGAGAAGCCCTTTTATATCATGGGAAAGCAGAGAAGGGAGAGATAGAGGAAAAAGTTGTGGAGCTCTTGAAACTTGCTGAAGTTCCGGAACCTGAAGAGAGAATGAATGCTTATCCCCATCACCTTTCCGGTGGACTTAAGCAAAGGGTTGCAATAGCTATGGCGCTTGCTTGTAATCCTGACTACATCCTTGCTGATGAACCGACAACAGCCCTTGATGTTACAGTTCAAGCAAAGATTTTGAACTTACTGAAAAATCTTTCTATTGAGAAAAATACAGGAATTCTCCTTATAACCCACGATATGGGTGTTGTAGCTGAGTTTTCGCAAAGAGTTTTTGTTATGTATGCAGGTTACACGGTTGAGTCCGGAAGAACAGAGGAGATATTTGAAACACCTTTTCATCCATACACTAAGGGACTTATAGAGTGTTCTCCTGTTTTAAACGGAGGGGAAAAGAGAAAGCTCTTTCCCATTCCCGGTAATATTCCTGAACCTTCAGAGAAGATTGTTGGATGTCCTTTCCATCCAAGATGTCCGAAAGTAAAGGAAATCTGTAAAAGAGAAGTACCCCCTACCGTAGAGGTAGAGGGCAGAAAAGTTAGGTGTTTTCTTTACTGATTGAAGAAGTTATTAATTTGCTCCCTTGCAGCTTTTTGAGCTTTCTGGAGGAATTCAACGTCTAAGTGTCCTTCTGCTTCTGGATAGTTTTCAACCTCTGTGTGAAGAAGGAAGGCATGGTTTACCCAGTTTTCACCACCACCGAACATGTACCATCCAGGAAGATCTGCAGGAGGATTATCAGGATCTGGTAGTTCGATAGACTGGTAACTGTCGAATCCAACTTTCTTTGCCAGAGCTTCGTTTGAAACGTTTGGAACGACAGTATCGTTGTAAGCAGTCTGAATTATTGTCCTATCGCTCTTTGTTTCTCCAATGTAGAGAGGATCTGCTGGATCAAGAATTAGCTGGAAAATTCCAAGGAGCATGCAGTATTTATTTGTGTTCTTTTTAGCTCCTGTTGATTCAAGGAGAGATTCAATCAACTGGTTAGTTGCTCTATCAGTGATGGAGACAAAATTAGCGCCACCAACGTTGAGAACGACTTTATCAGGAGTTCCGTAGTTGGCGTAGATTGAACCGACAATAGATCCCATGGAAATTCCAAGGAAATTCACGGTATTTGCACTATCAGGGTTTCCATCGCCGTTTAGATCGTAAAAACCGTTTCTTAAGAGAAGTTCCAGTAGTCTTAAATTAAATACAGATTGATAGATGTTGAGCCTGTCCTGGGCAACGTTTGATGTGAGGAAACATTTTCCTTCACCGCATTCAAAAGTACTGTTCTCTGTGAGCTTTGTATAGTTTCCGTGGAAAGGCAGGTCAATTGCAATAACTGGAAGTTGGATATCTTGAAGAAGGGCTTCAACCCTTTCTTTGCTTCCGCCAAGTCCATGCTGGAAGATGTAAACAGTGCCGTTATATAGATCTCTGTTTCCGAAGTATACAGGAATGAATTTGACATAGTCGTCAATGTCAAAAGGTTCTTCTAATTTAACTTTGGTAAGGAGTTCTGAAAGCTTTGTGATATCAAATGCTGGGAATTTTCCTGTAGAAATTAAAGCTTTGAGATTACTGTTGTTAGCTATGAGTTTAAAGACACCGTAGAGAGGAGACAGAGTAGTGTTTTCTGAATCAAAGTTTCTATAATCATTTTCTATTTCACTATAGGAAATTCCCGAGATTGTTAACGTTGTATTTTCCCCCTGACTGAGGGCTTCAAGGTAGCTCTTTATAGCTCCAAGATCGAAAACAGAGAGAGTTTTATCTGCAGTTGTAAACGTGAATGCTTCAAGAATAGTGTCTTTGTTTAAGTTTGGATCAATTTTCGAAAGAGCTCCGTAAAGTTCATCAAGTTTTCCATCTTCTTCAAGCTTGTTATAGGCTTGAGGAGGAAGAATAGGATTACCATTTACATCTTTAATTCCATTTATAAGTACAACGGCATACCTATGCCCAGCCTCTAAGGGTTTTATAGGATAAAGTTTAAGGTAATTTCTTTCTTGAATAACCTCAAGCCTATCTGTTTGATCTATTAAGCTACAAAATGTATTGTCTGAAGGGCATAAAGCTAAGGCTGTTAAGTCAAAAATTTTCAAGTTACCGTTAAGAGATTCCATATCCAGTTGGATAGAGTCCATAAGAGGAATAAGTATTGGTGTATTTGGACTTAAACCTTTTATTTTTAGCTGGTTTATGGCTTCATAGAGCGCTCTTGTTCCGGGATCTTCTGTAGTTGAAGGGTCAAGGTAAACATAGTTCTCTTCATCAGCTTTTGTCTCTGAAGATGTCCAGATTATATCGTTGGGGAATGGAATTCCTAAGGGACTATCCGGCTCTTGTGCAAATGGGTCAAACACCAATCCGTTCCTCTCAAATTGAGAAGCATTTGCTGGAATCTCTGGAGCTGAATCCGTACTCTGGAGACTTCCTCCACAGGAAAAGAATATCATAGAAGCCATCAGTAAACCAGTCAACTTCCTCATCTTTTCCCCCGTTAAAACCTGTAGTTAACTGTTATTCCATATCCCCATAGATGACCATCTGCAGACATGGCAACAGTTCCAGGATTTCCAGTTTCGTAACTGTCGTTAAGCTCAACGCTTTCACCGCCTATTTCCCTCTTGTATTCGGCAATGCTATACTGGAGAACTGTATCTATTGAAAGCCTTCCAAAGTTCAAACCAACACCGAAAGAGTAGGTTTTCTTATCGGCATCTGGCCAGAGCATATCAAAGGTTTTGTCTGGAATTGGAGATGGGTCGTAAAAATAACCACCTCTGAGAGTAACTATCTCGTTCCATTTGTACTCGATACCAAATCTTAACTGCCTTGTGTCCTTCCACTCCCTTGGATAGTGTTCTTCCGATATAACTCCCCCGAGGGGTCTATCAAACTTTACCGTATAATCATGAACAGTGCTCCAGTTTGTCCAGACAACATCTGCTGTAAGAGTTAATCTTTTGTTCGGCTGATATTTAACACCTGCCTGTATCTGCTCCGGGTGGTCTATACTTGTCTCTCCATTGACTTTATCAACACCTACGATTTCGACAGTTCCTTTAAAATCTGTATTTGTCCTTGATCTATAGGTAATACCAAAAGAAAGGTTATCGTAAGGTTTGTACATCAGACCTACGTTGAAAGAGTAGTTGAAGTCGTCACTGAGCTCTCCTTTGATTATTTTGTTGTGAAAAGTTGGAATTGAGGGAGAGTAGATTCTCCTCTGTGTTCCAGCATCAGATCTTCCAAGAGATATTCCAAAACCGGCAGAGAGCTTATCTGTGAGTTTTACAGCAATGGTTGGTGTTACAACTCCCCTTAAATAGTAAGATTCAAAACCGTTATAAGCAGCAGGATTTTTTGTGGGGTCTGATTCCCACTTAATATGAAGACCATAAGGAATATAGGCTGCAATACCAAAGTAAATGTTGTTAAAGAGATGGGTAGCAAAACCTATGTGGGGAACAATGAGGTTGTCGGAAGTGTCTGTGAATGAGACGTTGTAAGGTAAAACTCTGACATCGCTGCCATCTGTTGCTTTAAAATTATGGATTTTTAGAGTCGGATTCAGGTATTCAGCTCCGATAGAAAAGATGGAACTCTCAATCTGTGTAAGACCTGCCGGGTTATAGTAGACAGCAAACGGATCATCAGCATAACCCGAAAACGCCCCTCCCAGCGCTGTGGCTTTTGAACCAATGCCGAAAGTGTCAACGTTTCCTGCCTGGGCTGTCAGTGGAAGAGAGAGTAAAAAGAAAAAAGCAAAGAGTTTTTTCATGCTTACCTCCTCCCTATTGAATTAAGTAACAGGTGACGGGTAACGTCATAATAAATCTTTTACTCATTTCTCATTACTCGTTACTTGTCTCTTGTCACTTACCAGGAAACGCTTCTAACTTCCTTTGAGAAGGAGAGAATAGGGAAATTTTAATTGATGAAAAACAGAAATTCAAAGTATTTCTTTATAGTAGTTGACTACTTTTCCGGGATAGAGGTCTTCAATAAACAGGATAACCTTTTCCAGAGTGGCATCTACCACCTTTCTACTGCTGCCGATTGTTACCACACCTATTATGGAGCTCTGCCACTTGTCCTGGTCGCCAACTTCGCTTACAGAAACGTTAAATTTATTTTTCAATCTTTCAACAACTCTTTTAACCACTCCCCTTTTTTCCTTTAGAGAATGGGCTTCTGGAATTCTCAGATGAATTTCTAAGAAACCTATAATAGCTGACATCTACACCTCCATAAGTTTATTCCAATTTTCCCGTAGGGTATCCCTAATATCCATGTAGTCTTTTCCCTCTTCCATAGCTTTTTCAATTGCAGGAGAAAAGCCCTTGTAGTAAAAATCCTCTCCCATTCTCTTTATGATCTTTTCATTGAATTCTTCTGGTGTTGCAAGCTTCTTCCACCATTTTTCAGTTGTTTTTCCCTCAAGATAAGCTTTTGTAGCTCCTCTGTATTTTATAGGATGTCCGTAGAACTTCCTGGCAGCTACAACCTTTGCAACGGCAAGGCCAAATGTCTTTGCTTCATTCTCTGGAAATCCATATTTTTTGATAGCTTTTAGTCTGTTCCACTCAGCAAAGACATCAAATCTTCTGATAGGTGCAAGAGGTTTCAGAACTTTTACCTCTGTTTTATTTTCTATTTTTCGTCTCATGATAACTCCAAAGAGTTTATAATTAGAGTATAGTATTGAGGAGGAGAAATGGAAGTAAGGCACAAACTCTGGAGATGTACCGTCTGCGGATACATTTACAACGTTGATGAGGGGGATCCTGACAACAACATTCCTGCCGGAACACCTTTTGAAGCTCTACCTGTTGACTGGGTATGTCCAATTTGTGGAGCTACAAAGGATAAGTTTGAACCTGTTGACGACTGATGAGAATACTCCTTGTAAGGTTGTCCTCTCTTGGAGATGTGATTCTTGTAAGCTCTGTTCTCTCGCCGTTAAGAGAGAAAGGAGTGGAGGTAGATCTTCTAACCTATAGACCGTTTGGAGAGATCTTTAAAGGAGATAAAAGATTAAGGAGAGTCATTGAGGTAGATAGAAAAGATTTCAGGAATCTATCTTCCATCAGGTCTCTTGCAGAAAGCCTGAAAGGTTATGACTATGGATTTGATCTTCACGGAATTTTAAAAACCTATCTCCTTAGCAGATATCTTCCTTTCCCTGTGTTCAGGTATAAGAAAAGATCTCTTCTGAGACGGTTAATGGTTATTTTTAAACCTTTTAGGGCGAAGTGGCTCTATGTTCCGGAAATGTATTCGGAAGTTTTCAGGAAAGTTGGAATTGAAATTGAAAATCCAAGACCGGAGCTTTATATATCTCCTTATGAGATTGAAAAGGTTAAAGAGTTCGTACCTTTAAAAGGGTTTGTAGTGGTAGCTCCTGGTGCAAGATGGAAAACCAAAAGGTATCCTGAGGAGAAGTTTAGGAATGTGATAGAGCTCCTGAAATCGATTGAAATTCAATCTGTTATTGTTGGAGGAAAGGAAGAAGAAGAAATAGGAAAAAAACTGTCATCAGAAACTGGAGCTGTTAATCTTTGTGGGAAACTTTCAATAAGGGAAAGCCTATCGGTTATCTCTCTATCGATTGGTGTAATTTCCAATGATTCGGCAGTTGTTCACATGGCAAGGGCTGTAAAAAGACCGGTTGTAGCCATTTTTGGACCGACCCATCCAGCATTTGGCTTTGCTCCTTATCCAGATGAGGGTGTGGCAATTACAAGGAATCTTCCTTGTTCTCCCTGTTCTCTCCACGGGAAGACTAAGTGTAAAAATAGAGAGTGTTTTGAAATTTCTCCGGAAGAAGTGGTATCAAAATTTCTCTCTCTGGTAGAATTCAGGGGACGAAAAAAAGGGAAGCCTTGAAATGACGTTTAGAAAGTTATTAGTTGAGTTTTCAATCGTCTTCATAGTAAGCTGGTTAATTGAGTTCTTCTACATGGGAATCAAAGGTATCTTTGAAGGAACAACCCTTTCCCTCCTTGAGATTTCCCTTTCCTTTGATAATGCTGTTATGAATGCTGTCATTTTGACCGGTATGTCGCAAGTTTGGAGACGAAGGTTTCTTACCTGGGGAATGGTAATAGCTGTTTTTGGAATGAGATTTCTTTTTCCTGTTCTTATAGTTGCCCTGACTGCTGGTATTGGAGTAGGTAAAGTCATTGAGCTGGCTTTCTCAAATCCTGAAGAGTATGGACACTACCTCGAGGTAGCAGAACCACTGATTCTCTCTTTTGGTGGTTCATTCTTGCTGATGGTTTTCATAAACTGGCTTTTTGACGCAGGAAAAGAGCTCTACTGGATAAGGTTTTTAGAGGAAAAGGCTGCCAAGCTTGCAAAACTGGGAGAGATAAAGCTGATAGTTGCACTGACGATAGTTCTGGTTATCGGTTTTCTTAAGAAAAATCCTGGAATAATACTTGCAATGATACTTGGAATCCTTCTCTTTGAGCTTGTTCATTTCATAAAAAAATCTATGGAATACTTCGAAAAAGATGGTATTTCTGCTGGAGGACTGGGAGGATTTATCTACCTTGAACTTTTGGATGCTTCATGTTCTCTTGATGGAACAGTAGGAGCTTTTGCGATAAGCCAGAATCTTATAATTATCACTCTCGGTCTCTCTGTTGGTGCTTTTATTCTAAGGTCATTAACCATTTACTTTGTTGAATCTGGTAAACTCCAGCAGCTTCCTTACCTTGAACATGGTGCTCACTGGGGAATTGGTGGATTGGGAATAATGATGCTAATTCAGCTCTTTCACCACATTCCAGAACCAGTTATCAGTACTGTTGCACTTGTGTTTATACTATCTTCACTCTACTCATCTATTAAAAGAACAGAGTTTCTTCTCAAGGAGTAAATATCCACTCTTTCCAGTTATCTCCGATTCTTCCTTTTTTCCGATATCTTTCCATTAGGCTCTTGCAGGGACACTTTCTTTCTTTCTGAACAAGGAGTTCCACAACCCTTTTCATTATTTCTGGGAATCTGCTTACAGCAAGATCGACTAACTTTTTCTGTTCTTCTGGCAGCATTCCTTCAAAGAGAACTCCAGATTTGAACTCGTAAGGTTTTATTCCCTCTGCGTAGTTTGTTACATAACAGAGGGCTCCATAACACATCTCCAGTTCTTTCGCCAGAAAAGCTTCAGGTACAAGAGTCATGCCAACAAGATCACCGTTCAATTGCTTGAACATTCTTATCTCAGCCGGAGTTTCTAATCTTGGCCCTTCGGTGCAGACGTAAGTGCCACCGTTGTGGTAAGTAAACCCCAAGAGGTTTAAAACTGTATCCAAAACATCTCTTACCTCAGGGCAGAAAACGGGGTTTTGTCTTACAAAACCAAGACCTCCATTTTCAAAAAAAGTATTCTTTCTACCTTTTGTGAAATCTATGAGGTCATCTGGGATAACGTAATCTCCAGGTTTGAACTCTTCCCTCATTGACCCGGGACCAGTCCAGGCAACTATTCTCTCAACCCCTGAGAGTTTCGCAGCATAAATGTTCGCCCTGTAATTAACAAAAGGTGCAGTTATCTCGTAATCTTTTTCACCGTGTCTTGATAAAAAGAAGAACTCAAAGCCGTTATCGTGTTTGAGCCTATAGAGAGGATTTGAAAGACCAAAAGGGGTATCTATACGCTTCTTTTCAAGGATTTTTCCAAAAGATTCTTTTTCAAGGAAATAAGCACCACTCCCTCCAATAATCAAAACCTTAACCACGGTTTCTCCTTATTTCTGGTGGTGTGATTCTGTGAAGCTTAAAACGTTCCTTTGCCAGTTCTATCACCCAGTCGATTTTCTGGAATCTCTGGACGTAAGGATCTATGGAGATTCCACCTCTTGGATTAAACTCACCGTATACTTCTATATAGAAAGGATTGAGAAGTTTAAAGAGGTCGTCAGCTATCGTGTTGACCGTGTCCTCGTGGAATCCTTTGGCATTTCTAAATGAGAAAAGATAAAGCTTTAAAGATTTACTCTCAACGAGCCATTTGTCTGGAATGTACTGAATATAAATTGTTGCAAAGTCCGGTTGTCCTGTGATAGGACATAGAGTGGTAAATTCAGGGCAGTTAAAGGAAACCCAGTAAATTCTGTTGGGAAACTTGTTGGGAAACTTCTCCAGAACATCTGAAGAGTAATCAAAAATATACTCTGTCTTTTTTCCCAGTTTTGAAACGGTTCCAAAGTCTTTTCTTTCCATGAGAATCACCATTAAAAGAAGATTCTTTGAATTATATCAGGAGCTAAGAAAAATTTTCTCTGGAAGAGTGAGTCATGATTCATAAAAAAAAGGGTGGCGCTTCGAAGCGCCACCTTTCTCCTAATAAAGGGGAGGGAGGGGGAAAAGGGGGGATTATGAAGACTAAAACCTCCCCTATTGTCCGAACAAAATATAATGGCGTCCCCAGGGGGATTCGAACCCCCGTCGCCGGCGTGAAAGGCCGGTGTCCTAGGCCTGGCTAGACGATGGGGACGCTTTGCGCAATAGAAATATAGTCATCCTTATGAGGATGTCAAGTATGTGTTCGAGTTCAATACATGGTGGACACCTTGATGACTTCTAATATAGTCCTCAAACTTCTCAGCAGGAGTCTTATAATTCAAAGACTGATGGGGTCTTAGAAAGTTGTAAACCTTTAAATACTCAAAGAGTTTCTTATTCATCTCTTCAAGTGTTGGCTCTGTCCCTTCTATCATCCACAGTTCATTCTCTGTCGTCTGAATAAACCTTTCTACGTGTGCATTAGTCTTCGGGGACTTCGGATAACTAAAGTAGTGTTCTATCCCTCTTTTTCTAAGGTATTCATCCAGTTCTCCTAAAAATTCGCTTCCATTATCGGTCTGCACTCTCTCTATCTTAAAGGGAAGGTATCCTTCAATTTCCTGGAAAAACCTCTTTCCGTTCATGCTACTTTTTGTAGAATAAACCCTTGCAAAGCCTATTCTTGTGAATTTGTCTATTGCTGTAAACTGATAAAAGGTTTTACCGCACCAGTAGATGTATTTGACGTCTATTAGGATTGTCCCTGGTTTGTCTGCTTTTAATCCCCTTCTGGTGCGGTTCTTTTTTCCTTTCTGTTTCTTTTTTGTGTAGTTATTTTTCAGTTTCCGAGTCCTTTCTATTAGTCCTTCTCTTTTGAGAACCCTGTAAACTGTGGAGGATGATACTTTTACATTCAGGTATTTTTCCATGAAGGCTGATATCTTTTCTTTGCTCCAGGTTGGATATTTCTCCCTTATTGTGATGATGAGGTGTTCTATTTCGGGTTCTATTTGGGGTTGTCTTACTCTATGGGGTCTTTTGCTTTTGTCTTTGAGTCCTTCTATGCCGTATTTTTCGTATCTTTTCTTCCATTTATAGAAAGTTGTTGGGCTTATTCTGAAGTATCTACAGGTTTTTCTGACGTTATTTGTTTTCTTGTAGTATTCGATCCATTTGAGTCTTTTTTTGATGTTTCGATCTTTTGTTAGGTTAAGTTTCTTTTTTACTCTTCTTCCTTTTTTCAGGGTTTCTTTGAATGCTGTATTTATGCTTGATATATGGAGGGATGTTCCTTCGAATCTTTTCAATTGTTTCATCGGTGGACACCTCCTCGTGGTATTCAAAGGTTATTTTAGGGTGTCCACCTTCTGTCTGAACTTCAACAATAAAGTTGTAAACCCTAATCCAATCAAGTAGCTTTCTGTTTATCTCTTCTACTGTTGGCTTTGTCTCTTCTATCATCCATAGTTCTGTCTCTGTAGTTTGAATGAATCTCTCCACCTCTGCGAGTAGTGTTGGATACCTATTTCTTGAAGATATTTCTCAAATTCTCCTAAGAACTCGCTTCCCGTATTTGTTTCGTATAATTCTTAACAGATACCTATGATTTTAAAACCAAGGAGGAGTCGATGATTAAGTTCGGAACCGATGGGTGGAGGGGCATAATTTCCAAAGATTTTACTTTTGACAATTTGAAGAAGGTTACTCTTGCTCACGGAAAGGTTTTGAAAGAAGAAGGAGCTAAAAAAGTTGTTGTTGGTTATGATTTGAGATTTCTCTCTGAAGAGTATGGAAAGTTCGTTGCTGAGATTCTGGCAGGAATGGGATTTGAAGTTGTTCTTTCAAAAGGTTTCTCTCCAACACCAGCTGTTTCGTTTATGACAAAGTATGGAAATTTTGACAATGGAATAGTAATAACTGCTTCCCATAACTACGGAAAATACAACGGCTACAAAGTAAAAGAGTCCTTTGGTGGTGCAGCAAGAACGGAATTCACGAGGAAAATTGAGGAGAAGCTACCAGAAGTAGAGAATCTGGAGGCACCGAAAGGAGAGTATAGAGAGGAAGACATTACCACTCCTTACGTTGAGGGAGTGAGGAACCAGCTGGAGCTATCTCTTTTCAAAGAGAAAGAAATTACCATTGTTCACGATCCAATGTATGGAGCTCAACAGGGACTCATGTTCAGAGCTCTTGAGGGAACGAAGGTTAATGTTACAGAGATTCACGCTTACAGAGATCCTCTTTTTGGTGGAAAGCATCCTGAGCCGATTGTTGAGAAGAACATAACAGGTCTTATGGAGAAAGTGAGAGCTGTAAAGGCAGACATTGGTATAGCCAACGATGGTGATGGAGATAGAGTTGGAATAGTTGATGAAAACGGACGATTTGTAACTTCTCAGATAGTTTATGCTCTTCTACTTCTCCACATAGTTAGGAATAAAGGTAAAAGAGATGGCGTGGTTGTGAAGACGGTTTCCACAGGTTATCTGGTGGATAGAATATGCAGGAAAGAGGGATTGGAGCTGATAGAAACACCTGTGGGATTTAAAAACATTTCCGAAGTTGCAATGGAAAGGAAAGTTCTCTTTGGGGGAGAAGAAAGTGGTGGATATGCTTTGATGGAATACCTTCCTGAAAGAGATGGACTTCTGATGGGACTTTTAATTGTGGAAAAAATGATAGCAGAAGGAAAAAAAGTTTCTGAGCTGGTCGATGATCTCTTTAACGAGTTTGGAACTGCCTATTACAAGAGAATAGACCTACCAGTTACGGAGAAGGAAAGGGAAGTCTTGGAAAAGCTTAAGCAGAATCCTCCCGAAAAATGGGAAGAACTAAAAGTTCAGAAAGTTTTAACGATAGATGGTCTAAAGATCATTTTTGAAGATGACTCTTGGCTTCTATTCAGACCTTCAGGCACAGAACCTGTTTTCAGAGTATATGCAGAGACTTCTGAGGTTAAGAGAACAGAAGAACTTCTAAATTGGGGAGCTTCTTTACTAAGGGCTTAAAAAACGTTTGGGGAAGGGAGAGATGGCAGATTATCAGTTTCAGGATAGACAACCGCAGGTAATGAAAGATAACGTCTACATTCTTGGTGAAGCCATAAAAAAAGCTCCTGAACTCAAAGGGGTTTCAACGGGAGTAAAGGGGCTTGATGAACTCTTCTTTAAAGTTGAATGGGAAGATGGAAAGCCTGTAAAGAAACCTCTTGGTGGAATTCCGGAGTATGCAGTTGTAAACCTTACAGGAATGCCAGATACCGGTAAAAGTTTGATAGCTGAACAGTTTACAGTTAAACAGGCTTCCCTTGGACAGAAGGTTTGTTTTGTTACTGTTGAAAGTCCTGCAGCTTTTGTTGCAGCGGGTTTAAAGCAGAGAGCAACTGCAATGGGAATAGATTTTGAAGAAATTGAAGACAACATTATCCTCATAGATGCTGCCAGCAACTCAAGGTTAAGGGATGATATTCCGACGATGCTTGATACTCTTGCTTACGTCTATAGGACCTATCACTGTCACAGAACGGTGATAGATTCTATTACCGGTCTGTACGAAGCCAAAGAGATGCTTGCTCGTTCTATCGTGAGGGCTTTCTTCAACTTTATGAAGAAGTGGTACCAGACTGCAATTTTCGTTTCTCAAAAGAGAAGTGGCCATGATGAACTCTCAGCAGAAGCTGCTGGTGGATATGCTGTAGGACATATTGTTGACTGTACAATGGTTCTTTCAAAGGAAATTCTTCTCTCTCCAAGTAGAGCAAGAGCTTTTAAAAAAGAACTTGGAGATATACTGAGGCTTTTCAGGATAGATGGTTGCAGGCTCTGTGGACACGATACAAGACTACATCTCATGGAAATTACAGAACTGGGACTTGTGGAAATAAAAGAACCTCTCGTTGAATACTTGAGAGGAGGAAGAAAGTAGAAGTGAGGTCTATTTCCCTGATTGGAGATGGAAAGATTCAGGAGGATTCTGAGCTCTATAAAGTTGCGGAAGAAGTGGGCTATTTAATAGCTAAAAAAGGTTATGTTCTTGTCTGTGGTGGACTCTTTGGAGTTATGGAAGCTGGAGCAAAAGGTGCTAAGAAGGGAGGAGGTCTAACTGTTGGTATTCTCCCTGGATATGAAACCTTTTCAAATCCATATATCGATATAAAGATACCAACAGGAATGGGACAGGCGAGAAATGTACTGGTGATTTCAAGTTCAGACATTATCGTTGCAGTTGGTGGAAGTTACGGAACTTTAAGTGAAATAGGACATGCTCTTAAACTTGGTAAGGAAGTAATAGGATACAGAACTTGGGAGATAGAAGGAATAAAAAACTATGAGACGGCTGAAACTTTTCTCTCTTATATTGATAGTGTTATTTAGTCTTTCTGAGAAGGATTATAAGCCAATCTTTGCAGTTCCTGTGAGGTGAGATTGAAGATAGTTTTATTGGGTTTTATGGGAAGTGGAAAGTCAACGATAGGAAAGCTACTTTCAGAAAGGGTGGAAGTTCCATTTTTTGATCTTGATGAAGAGATTATTCGAAAAACGGGATTGTCTATTCCTGAGATATTTTCAAGCTTAGGAGAGGAAAAGTTCAGAGAAATAGAGAGAGAGACTCTTACAGGTTTACTTTTAAAGCCTGGAAGCTTGGTAGTATCAACCGGAGGAGGAGCTCCTGCTTACAAAGATAACATGGAGCTAATAAACAAGAATAGTATCTCTATTTACTTGAAAGCAGATTTTGAAAAGCTGTGGGAAAGAATCTCTAAGGATGGTAATAGACCACTTGTGGCAGCTGGAAAAGAAAAGGTAAGAGAGCTCTTTGAAAGGAGAATTCCTTTTTACGAAAAGGCAGATATTGTTGTAAGGACTGATAGTCAGACACCAGAAGAAACAATTGATGAAATTCTAAAGAAACTAAACTCTTTTCCAGATTTTCTCAAGGTCTATTGAAAAACTACACGTTACTTGGAAGAGAAAACTTCCAGTTTCATCGTCGAAAACTTTCTCGTATTTGTTTTTTTCAAGTTTAAATACTCTCATTTTTTTTAAGTCTGGATACACAATAGCATAGTATTTAACCTTTTCCCTTTCGTAAAGTGCAAACTTCAAATTTTCATCTTTAAATGCTGTGGACTTAGACACTATCTCAAAAACAACTTCCGGCGTTGACTTAAGGTATTCATCAACTCTTTTACACACAACAAGAACATCCGGTCTTACAACTGTATCCTCATCAATTATCCAATCAAGTTCCTGATAAACGAAGTACCCTTGAGGACAATTTTCTATTTGCTCTTCTATCTGCTTGAAAATCAGTCCTGAAATTCTCTGATGCTTTCCGAACGGAGAAGGTGCCATTGCATACGGAATACCCTCTATAAGTTCCCAGTCTCCTTCCCACTTGAAGTAGTCTCTGACAGTATAATGGGGTAAATAGTCTTTAACAGTGTTCATTTCTCTTTTCCTCTAAGGTTAACCTGTATTTTAATTTATGTTCTCTTTAACCTTCTTGAAAGGTAGAACCATCCAATAAGTGCTAAGATACCGGACATTAAAAGAAGGAGAATGTGGAAATAAAAAGCAACCGTTAAAGCATAATCGACTTTAACTCCTATTAGTGAGAATCCCCCAACAAGTCCTGCTTCGTAAGTTCCAAATCCTCCAAAGCTATGAATTGGCAAAATTGTTGTTACTTCTCCAAAGGTTGAGACAAAAACAGTTTTAAAGAAATTGAGATCTATTTTTCCTGCTTTGAGAATGAAGAAGAAGGAAACAAACTTGAATAGCCATGTCAAAAAAGAGTAGAAAAAGATTTTTCCAACAGATTTAAACGAAATAAAACTCTGAACAAAGGAGAAAACGGTTCCAATGATAAAGAAACGGTTACGAAACTTTTTAAGTAATTTAAGTCCTAAGTAAAGAAAAACAATCATTATAGAAATAGTGATGATTGGAATCCAGAGAAGCTCTTTATTTCCAATAGCAACAAAGAGAACAGAAGTGAGAAAGAATAAGGAAAGGACAATGAGATCCAGTATCCTTACAAAGAGAAGAGCTACAGAGGAGATTGTTGCATCGACTCCAAAGAGTTTTTTAAGAATTATTGGGAAAGAGGCTTCTCCTGACCTGAAAGGGAGAACATTGTTAAAAAAGGTATGAACTCCCATAACAGCTGCAAGGTCTGTAGAGGAAATGGATGAAAAGATAATATTGAACCTTTTAGCCCTGAAAATGTAGGTGAAAAGATAGAAGAAAAGAGAGAAAATCAAATAAACTGGATCAAGATTCTCAAATATTTCTTTCAGCTTACTGAATACATCGAATCTATACAGAAAGTAACCAAAAACAATCAGTATAAACGTAGGCCAGAAGAGACTATTCTTCTTCAAGGTTCACAACTCTCCCAACAACGTAAGGTTTCTTGTCCTGAGATTCAAAATAAATTCTCATCAGGATTTCGCTGATGATCCCTGTTGTAAACATCTGGATTCCGGAAAGTATGAGAAGAACAGAGATAATTAAAAGGGGTCTTCCTCCGATTGAGTGCCCTGTCAGTTTAAGTCCAACAAGATAAAGAAATGGAATTAGACCTGCGAAGAAAAGAACCAATCCGAGTATTCCGAAAAAGTGAATTGGCTTCTGCATAAACTTTTTCAGGAACCAGATAAAGAAAAGATCTGCAAGAACCTTAAAAGTCCTTGAGATGCCGTACTTTGACTTTCCATAAATTCTCGGATGGTGTTTTACAGGTATCTCTATGATCCTGCTTACAGAAGTGACTGTTGATGCAAGAGCTGGAATAAATCTGTGGAGCTCCCCATAAAGCCTTACCTTCTTTATAACGTCGCTCCTGTAAGCCTTTAAGGTACAGCCGTAGTCGTGAATTTTTACTCCTGTCATCTTTCCTATTAGCCAGTTTGCAATCTTTGAAGGTAGTTTCCTTGAGATTGCAGCGTCCTGTCTGTTTTTCCTCCAGCCGCTGACTACATCGTAACCTTCTTCTATCTTTTCAAGGAGTCTTGGAATGTCCTCAGGATCGTTCTGAAGATCTCCGTCCATTGTTACTATTACATCACCTGTGGCGTAGTCCATTCCGGCCATCATTGCGGGGGTCTGTCCAAAGTTTCTGGCAAACTCAATGACTTTAACTTTTTTATCCTTAGAAGCAATCTCTTCAAGTATTTCCCTTGTCCTGTCAGTGCTTCCATCGTCAACGAATATTATCTCGTAGTCGTAGGGTATCTTCTCAAGAACTTCTTTTAACTTGTCGTACAGAATTGGAACGTTCTCTTCCTCGTTGTAAACAGGGATAACAATCGAGATTTTCTTTACACTACCCATCTATCTTCTCCTTTGGATAGTTTGAGATTATCACAATACTGTGTTTTGTAATCAGCTCTTTTTTCTTATCCCAGATGTGGAACTTTTCACCTTTAATTTTTTTCAGTCTGTTCTCTCTCGTTACAATAACAACAGGAGTTTCAGAATGTAGTAACTTTTGGGCTTTGTCGGAATTTATGTCTTCCAGTTTTCCTTTCCTGAAGTAATAGACAATTTCAGGACTCGTGTAGTCAAGGAAGAAAAATTTACACTCTTTGCACTTTTGGGCAATTTCGTAGAGCTCCTTTCCAGCAGCAGGCTTGGCTCTGTAGGGTTCGAGGGATGGAAGTGTTACCCATTTGAATAGAAGCAGGGTTGTTATGAAACCAGCTGTGAAAACTTTGAGGTAATCCTTTTTGAGGAATACGATGAAAGATGCTATCAGTGCAGGCAGAATGACCACAAGTCCTGTAGCTGGCCAGCCTTTGATTTTAAAGAAGATAACTGCTGCAATAGAAAGAACAATGAGAACAAAAGCTGTAATGTAAGCAGGAATTCTGTCTTTGTACTTTGATAGATACCATGTAATAATGACGGCAAAAGCTGGAAAGGAAGGAAGAAGGTAGTGAGCAAGCTTAGTGTGGGCAATCTGAAAGAATCCAAAGATTGTGAAGAACCAGACAAGTGAGAAGTTGAGAATGTTGTCTGTAATTGATTCTTTTTCTTTAAACACCCTGTAGAAAGCAAACGGGAAGAAGAAAGCATAGGGAAGGTAGAGCCAGAAGTAGTTTGCTAAGTAGTACCACCACTCAGTTGGATGACCTGGAACTTTTGAGGTAAATCTGTGAATGTTGTGGAAGATGATAAAGTCTTTAAAGAACTGATAGCCGTGCTTTTTCAATATTGCAACGTACCATGGAGCTACGATGAGAAGGTAAATACCGAAGCCTTTCAGCCAGGGAATCGCCTTGAGGGTTTTCAGCAGATCTCTTCTGAGGATGAGGTAAATAATGGCAATGAGACCCGGAAGGGCAAGACCAACAGGACCTTTGGTTAATGTTGCAAATCCAGAAGAAGCAAAGGCTAATAAATAAAACTTTTCGCTCTTTCTGTGGTAGCCTTCAAAAAAGAAAATAAGTGAAGCAGCCATAAAGAAAGTAAGGACAATATCTGGCATTGCAACAGATGCCATAACGATGAAATCGAGAAGTGAAAGGAGGACAAGGGAGCTCCAGAATGCAAAATCCCTTCCTTTCCACCTTTGTAACCACCAGTAAAGAAGAAGGACTGTCAAAACTCCAAAGATGGAAACGAAAAATCTGCCTCCAAACTCGTTGACTCCAAATATCTTGTAGCCTATAGCAATGAGCCAGTAAACGAGAATAGGCTTGTCAAATCTGTATTCATAGTTGTAGTAGGGAGTTATGTAATCTCCCGTTTTGACCATTTCCCAGGCTGCTTCAAGATACTTGGGTTCATCCTTATCAAAGGCTGAATAGAGACCGTTAGGCAAAACAAGGAGAACGATTGAGATTAAAGCTAAGATCCAGAATCGCTTATCCTTCATCATTTCTTCCTCTTAAAGTTGCAATTTGAAGTATAACAGAGAAATTATTGTCCGTAGGAAAATGTTTTTAAAGGGGTAATAATGTACAGGAAGCTTTTAAAGTGCAGCACCTGTGGAAATGTTGGAGAGTTTGAGTACATAGGGTCAAGGGACGTAAATAGAAAAGGCGATATAAGGGACATTATTGGAGATGAAGAAATGTGGATGAGTTATTTCAGATGTCCTGAGTGTGGTTCTATTGAGGTAGAATTTCATCCTGTAGGTGAAAAACCAGATATTCCAGACGAGCATTTCAAAGAGGTAGCTGTTGAAAAAGGAGATAGTAAATAGAACCTTCAGACTTTTTCTGATTTTCCTCGTTTTTTCGCTCTTGATAAATATTGGGACATTAGTTCTTCACCATGAAGAACCAAGACGGGGAATAATAACTTTTGAGATGTTGAAGCTTCACAACTTCCTTCAGCCAACTGTTCTTCTTGAACCATATTTTAAGAAGCCTCCTTTTCACAACTGGGTCTTAGCGCTCTTCTCAACAGTTTCGGGTTCGGTGTCTGAATTCTCACTGAGGATTCCCTCTCTTCTGTCTGTTGTTCTAACCACTATTCTTATCTTCTTCTTTTCCTCCAAGTTTTTCGAAAGGAGAGTGGCACTCTTTTCGGCGGTTGTATTTCCAACATTTTTCATGGTTCTCTTTGGGTATTCAACAAAGTGTGAACCGGATACACCCTTCACTTTCCTTGTTTCATCCTCTATTCTTTTCTGGTACTACTTTATGGAAAAGAAAAGAGAGAAAGTAGCCTGGTTTCTTGGGTACTTTTTTACCTCCCTTGCAGCCCTTACAAAAGGTTTTCCAGCATTTCACTTTTTCCTGATAGCTGTATTTGTTTACTTTTTCCTAAAGAAAGATTTAAAAGGGCTTTTTTCTTTAAATCATTTAATTGGATTTATTTTAGGGATTGTTCCTTTCGTTAGCTGGATACTTGCCGTTCCAACAGAACAAGCTTTGAAAACCCTTTTCTCAGAGGTTACTTCTCGGGCTCCCACTCAATTTAATTTGCTTGAAACCATCAAAAGGTACGTTTCTTTTCCATTTAGATTCTTGTTCGCAACCTTTCCGTGGTCACTAATTGTGCTTTTCTACCTGTATAAGGAAAGGGAGAGTTATAAAGATTTACTTAATAATAAACTTACCCTTTTTCTGCTCTTGACGTTTGCTGGAAACTCTCTTATCTACTGGCTCTTTCCTGGTTCGAGGATGAGATACACAATGCCTATCCTTCCACTTTTGGCAATTTTAATAGCGGTCTATCTGAAGGAGAAGTTTTTCTTACACAAGAGAGCAAAGAGTATTCTTCAGTTTACAATGGAGCTCCTCGTCCCAATTGGGATCGTTGCTGGAGTGGTTGCTACCCACAACCCATCCTTCATACTCAAACAGACAATCGTTTTTCTGATTTTTGCCTATCTCTTTTACTTCTTCTTTCTCCCAAGAATTAACTTTACCCCAGTTGTAATCCTCTTTGCACTTTTGATGGTTCTCCTCAGAGGGTTTTACAGCTCATATTATCTATCAGTAGCAGATTACAAATATCCACCGGTCAAAGAAGTTGCGAAAGAAATAGGAGAGATGACGAAAGACTATTCTCTCTATGCAAAGACAAAGTATCTCCAGCTCTGTTTTTACGTTGAAAAGTATAGAGACAAGGTGTTACCCTATTCCCCAAAGCCTCCAGAGGACTCCCTTTTCCTTTCTGAAAAACCTGAAGGAAATGTTTTAAAAGAATTGTCTCTTGGTAAGCACAAGTTTTACCTGTGTTCTTTTAGCATTGAAACAATAGATGGTAGGACTTTAGAGGCTGAATCCCGGAAAACAAAGTCGCAGTAGGAAGATATAGGAGTTTCCTCTGGATTTATCTCAACAAGAACTGCCCCATTTCTCTTTGCAACTATTGGTAGAGAAGCTACTGGCTGGACAACTGCTGACGTTCCAACGGAGAAAAAGATTTCACTTTTCTCTGTTGCCTGAAAAGCTCTTTGAAGAGCATCTTCTGGGAGACTTTCACCAAACCAGACAACTCCGGGACCAATGAAACTTCCACACCAACGACACTCTGGTAAATCCTCCTCCTTCAGACCTTCTAAAACTCTTTCTCTGAACTCTTCATCTGTGAGTCTTTTCAGAAATTCTCTATCTGAAAGAGGGAACAGTCTGGAAAACTCCTCCTCGCTGTACTTTTTGCCACAGTATCGACATTTTCCTTCAAAGATGTTTCCGTGGAGCTCTACAAGCCTTTTTGAGCCTGCTCTTCTATGGAGTCCATCAACGTTCTGGGTTATGAGAAGAAAATCAGGGAATAGACTTTCCATTTCGGCAAGGGCGGTATGAGCATGGTTGGATTTTGCCTTTGCTATAAGTCTCATTCTCCAGAGGTACCATTTCCAGACCATTAAAGGATTTTCTTCAAAAGCTTCAAATGTTGCGAGCTCTGTGGGGTCGTATTTGTTCCAGAGACCGTCTTTCCCTCTGAAGGTAGGAATCCCGCTTTCGGCACTTACACCAGCACCTGTGAGAACAGCAACGGACTGAGAGTTCTTGAAAAGTTGAATAAGTTTTTCTACGTTCTCCATCACGAGGTAACTGTGAAGTGTTTTTTACTTTTTATGGTGCCCGGGGCGGGATTTGAACCCGCACGGACTTGCGTCCACAGGATCCTGAGTCCTGCGCGTCTGCCAATTCCGCCACCCGGGCTTTATAATTGAGGAAGGACTTCTCCCTAAGAAGGGTAGAATTATAATATAGGCAAATTTTGACGAATTGCATAAATTGACTGCAGGGAAAATAACAAATGAGGTTAGAAATGGAAAATCTGAAGATTCTTTACGATAACACGGCGGTTAATGGCTTTGCTCCAGACTGGGGATTTTCTGCCCTTGTGGAGCTTTCCAAAGAAACTATACTTTTTGATACAGGGGCAAAGCCAGAAGTTCTTGCAGAGAATATGGAAAGGTTTGGATTAGACCCTTCAGAAATAGATACTGTTTTTATATCCCACAATCACTGGGATCATACCGGAGGATTGCCTTACCTTCTGGAGAAGAATGGAAATTTTGAACTTTTCATTCCTGAGCCTGACTGCCCGGAGTTTGAAGAAAACCTGCCGGAGAGTGTTGTCTGTGTTCCAATATCAGCTCCAACTTACATATCGGAGAGGGCAATCTCTACAGGAATGATGACAACGGGAATGGAAAAGCCCGCGTATGAGCATTCATTGATAGTTAGTACGGCGGAAGGGTTCCTTCTGTTGACAGGCTGCTCTCATCCTGGAATAGTCGAGATAGCTAAGAAAGCTGTGACAATCTGTGGAGAGGAACTGTTCCTCATAGTCGGTGGATTTCACCTTTATAAATCATCAGATGAGAAGATTATCGAAGTGACTGAAGAACTTAAAAGGTTTACTCGTTTTGTTGCTCCATGTCACTGTACAGGAGAGAGAGGAATAGAACTTTTCAAAGAAATCTGGAAAGATAGATTTGTAGAAGTAGCAACCGGTGTGGAAATTCCGCTCGAATAGGAGGTAGTTGATGTTTGATGCTTTAGCAGAAAAGGTTCAATCTGCAATAGAGAAAATTGGTAGGAAAGGAAGAATAGATGAAGAAACCCTTGAAAAGGGTCTTAGAGAGATAAAGCTTGCTCTTCTTGAAGCTGACGTAAACTACAGAGTTGTTTCAAAGTTTATAAAGGACATAAAAGAAAAAGCCCTTGGAGCCAAGGTAATAAAAGGTGTAAACCCTGCCCAGCAGCTTGTGAAGATAGTTCACGATGAGCTGGTTGAAACCTTAGGTGGAGAAGCTGAAAAACTCAACCTAAAGGGAAGACCGTCTGTTATTCTTCTAATAGGTCTTCAGGGTTCTGGAAAGACAACAACAGCAGCAAAACTTGCAAACTACCTGAAAAAGCAGGGAAAAAAGGTTCTTTTGACCTCTGCAGACGTTTACAGGCCTGCTGCAATGCTCCAGCTCAAAAAACTTGGAGATCAGATTGGAGTGCCTGTTTTCCTTGAAGAGAATGAAAAAGATGCTGTAAAGATTGCGGAAGATGCCCTAAGAAAAGCGAAAGAAGAAGGATACGACGTTCTCATTGTTGACACAGCAGGAAGACTCCACATAGATAAGGAGATGCTTGAAGAAGCAAGGAGAATAAAAGAAAGAGTTGTTCCTGATGAAACTCTCTTTGTTGTTGATGCAATGACCGGTCAGGAGTCAGTAAACATTGCGAAGGCTTTTGATGAAAGAGTTGGAATGAATGGAATTATCCTGACAAAGATGGATTCAGATGCGAGGGGAGGAGTTGCTTTATCTGTTAAGGGTGTTACAGGAAAGCCCATAAAGTTTGCCGGTGTTGGTGAGAAAATTGATGATTTTGAGCCTTTTTATCCTGACAGAGTGGCATCACGAATTCTGGGAATGGGAGACATTGTCTCTCTGGTTGAGAAAGCTCAAGAAGTGATAGATGAAAAAGAGGCACTTTCTATGCAGGAAAAACTCCTCTCAGGGGAGTTTACCTTAGAAGACTTCAGACAGCAGCTAAGAATGATTCAAAGGCTCGGACCTCTCCAGCAGATAATCAGGATGATTCCTGGACTCTCAAGTCAAAAAATGCTCAAACAGCTTGAGAAGGCGATAGATGATAAGAAACTGAAAAGGATTGAAGCGATAATAAACTCAATGACTCCAGAGGAGAGAAGAAACCACGCAATTATAAATGCCAGCAGGAAGAGAAGAATTGCAAGAGGTAGTGGAACTTCTGTTAAGGAGGTCGATGCGCTTATAAAACAGTTTGTTCAGGCGAAGATGGCAATGAAACAGATGAAGAAGATGCAGAAGAAAATGGCAAAGAAGGGTGGAAGGTTTCCCTTTCCCTTTATGTAAACTTGAACTAAATTTCTTTTGGAATAAAATTACCACTCAAAACTCTGATAATGCAGGAGGAGTGCCTTGGTTAAGATCAGACTTAAAAGGATGGGAAGAAAGAAGCTTCCTATTTACAAGATTGTAGTTGCTGAGAGTATGTCTAAGAGAGATGGAAGAGCAGTGGATATTCTTGGGACTTATAACCCAAAGTCTAAAGAGCTCCAAATCGATGTTGAGAAGGTAAAAGAGTGGCTTGCAAAGGGAGATCAACCTACAGACAGAGTAGCTGCTCTCCTAAAGAGAGTAGTTCAGTAAGGAGGTAGAAGATGTCTGCTCTAAAAGAGATGGTAGAGTGCGTAGCAAAGAGGCTCGTTGACAATCCTGACGCTGTTTATGTTGCAGAAACAGAGGGAGAAAGAACAGTTGTTATTGAGCTTAAAGTTGATCCAAAAGATCTTGGAAAAGTCATTGGAAGGCAAGGAAGAACAGCAAAGGCATTAAGAACTCTACTTTCTGCTGCTGCAACAAAAATGGGCAAAAGAGCTGTTCTTGAAATAATTGAGTAGCGGTTTGCCGCTACTCAAAACTCTTCATTTTCTCGAGGACTTCCTCAGCTTTGCTATCCTTACCAACATAGATTCCGTCTGATATTTGATAAGAACGTTTCTGTTACTGTAAAAAGCATACTATTCAATCTTTTAAACTTTGTCCTTCAAAATGAAAGTCTTATTCTTAATAGTTTTATCGCCAATTTTTTTATCTTCTTGATGCTATTTTCCCCTCTCCCTCCCGGTTAAATAGAGAATGCTATTTAAAGATTGCATCTTTATCAGGTACTTTTGCCCAATCCTCTAAGAACCTTTCAATTCCAATATCTGTTAAAGGATGCTTTGCAAGCTGCTTTATAACCTTAAACGGAATTGTTGCGATATCTGCTCCAAGGATAGCTGCTTGAAGAACGTGCTGAGGATGTCTGATGCTTGCAACGATTATCTCTGTGTCAAAACCGTAGTTATCGTAGATCTGAACAATTTGAGATATCAATTCCATTCCGTCGTGACCAATATCATCAAGCCTTCCAACAAAAGGAGAAACGAAAGTAGCTCCGGCTTTGGCTGCAAGAAGTGCTTGAAGAGGTGAAAAAACAAGAGTAACGTTTGTTTTTATTCCTTCTTCGGAAAGTATTTTGACTGCTTTCAATCCTTCTGTTGTCATAGGTATTTTTATAACAACGTTGTCTCCAAGTTTTGCAAGTTGTCTTGCTTCATCTACCATGCCTTGAGTATTAAGGCTGACAACTTCAAGACTTACAGGACCAGGAACAGTTTCAATGATTTCCTTTGCAACTTCAAGGAAAGGCCTTCCAGTCTTTGAAATCAAAGTTGGATTGGTGGTAACTCCGTCAACCATTCCCATTTCCATGGCTGCTTTTATTTCGTTAATGTCAGCAGTATCTATGAAGAACTTCATCCTCTAACCTCCTCGATTAATTTCTTTAAAACTTCAAAAATATCCTCATCTATAAAACTTGTATAGCTGAGTTCTCCAGAATCAATGAAATAGATGAGTATTGTAATCAGGGTAAGTATAACAAAAATCTCTCCAAACTTCCCTGAGCGAACAAACTTTAAAGAAAGCCTTGGATAATATTTTAGAGTAAAAGGTACTCCCAGAGGGTTTAAGATATCGAGGAGAATGTGTGAAACATAACCAATAGAAAAAGAGAGCAGGTAGCGTCCCAGTTCATAGCTATAGTTATCCCTGAAATAAAGAGAAAGCAGAACCAAAGTTATAGGTATAGCAACATGGTGGGTTATTCCTCTATGGGAATTGAATAGTGTTCTATTTTGTCTTTTAGGTAAGCCTTTTTTTAAATCGATATCGGGTAAGACGCTTCCAAATGCAGCAGGGATTACAGGTAGATGGAAAAGTGCTGCAAGAAGGATTCCACCTAAGATGTGTGTACCTGCTGTCATCCCAGAATCTCTCTTATAAATGGATTGGTACTTAGTTCTTCTTTTACTGTAGTTCTTGGACCGTGTCCTGGAACAAGAGTTGTATCTGGGTTGAGGTGGTTCAGAACTTTTACTATTGAGCGTTGAAGGTCATTGTAGTTGCTCATCGGAAGGTCGTATCTGCCTATACTTCCTTTAAATATCAGGTCTCCTACTATTGCCACGTTTACTTCAGGCGAATAAAGAACAATACTACCGGGAGAATGGCCTGGAGCATGAATAATCTTGAAGGAGCAATTCCCTAATCTTATTTCATTTCCTTCTTCTACAGTTTCATCGGGTTGTGGTGAATACTCCGCGCCTGCCATCTCTCCAATTTCGCTTTCAATCCAGAAGGAGAGGTTTCTTGCTGCTTCCGGGTGCATGATGAGTTTAGCTTCTGGGAACTTTAGCTTTGCCCAGGCGTTAGCCGCTATGTGATCAGGATGTTCATGGGTATTGATTATATACTTAATCTGAAGTTCTTCTCTGAAAACTTTGTCCTCTATCTCTTCCAGAGATCTCCTATCCCCGGGATCAATGATAAGAGCTTCTTTGGTCTTTTCATCCCAGATAAGAAGCGTATTAACCAGAAATGGACCTGCTGGAATTGCCATGGTTTTCATCTTCCTTCTCCTCTAATACGATGTAATCACCCATTTCTCCAAGGTCAATATATTCGTTAGCAGCCTGAATGAGTTCTTTCGCAGTTATAGCTCGAAAAGAGATTACTTCTACCTTTATTCCTTTTGCTTTTAAAAAGTTTATAAGATCAACAAAATCGCCATCACCACTCATCAAAACAACAACATCAATCTTTCCATTTTCAGCCATTGCAATGGCATCAATGGCTATACCCATGTCCCAGTCGGCTTTGTATTCTATTTTGTCCCAGCTGTAAAATTTCTTTGGTTCTTTGAGCTTAACTTCATATCCCAAGTTTTTCAAGACGTAGATAAAGCTGTCCTGATTTACCCTGTCAAGATTAACTAAATAGGCTATAGCTCTGTAAAGTTTTCTTCCTCTTACCTCCAACTCAAGCAGCCTTTGAAAATCAACCTTTTTCTTTAGTGTATTTTTTGCCCCGTAGTAAATGTTTTGCATGTCAACAAAGACAGCAACGCTAAGGTGGGAAGCTATCCTATCCCTTTCTATAAGCTCGAGTGCTTTCACCGGCTCCTCCTTGGGAGATATCACAGGCAAATCTATTCCAGACAGCAAGTGGTGGTTCACAGACAGGATCCTGTTTTAACTTCTCTATAAAGCGGGTGAGTTCTTCTTCGGGTATAAGCTTCATACCTATTCCATAGTTAGAGAGGGCAAAAATTACACCTTTTCCAATAGGTAATGAATTGACAGCAATGCAGTTAACACCCTTTGAAAGGAGAAACTCTACCAACTCAATGCATTTGCCGAATTTCATATTGGAGGCTGGGTTTTTCAGAAGTGCCAATTCCTCAAAGTTGTTTTTCTCTTTTTTTAGCAGGAGAATTTTCGGGCATTCTCCAAACCTCCCACAAACTCTTTTTTCATCTTCTTCAATGGGAATAGCATAGATAATATCGCTTCTCTCTTCTGGTTCGAAATGAATAACTATCTTTTCTATAAAGGGGACGTCTCGCTTTATCCTTTCCTCAATTTCATGGATGAGACTGTGGGCTTTTTCAAGGCTATCTGTAGAGACGCAGACTTCTGCTTCAATGAATTTGTAGCTTCCGGAACTCCTTCCGGTTATTGACTTAACTCTGGAGACAAGAGGATAGGAAAGCATTATTTCCTTAATTCTATCAAGGGTTTCTCTATCTATAGAAGCATCAAGAATGACTTTTAGAGAATCTAACATTATCTCGAAGCCTGAGTGGAAGATGAAAAGAACAACTATAAGAACTGCTATCTTTTCAAGTATGGGGTAACCAAAGTAGTTTCCAAGAATACCAGTAAGAACTATGATAGAAGAAAGCATATCGGTTTTTATGTGTTCAGAATCTGCAATGAGGCTGGGAGAATTGAGCTCTTCACCCTTCTTCCTCTCATACTTTGAAAAAAGGTAGGTAAGGATAATTGTAGTGATAATAGCCACAACAGCTGCAGGAAGATTGTCGATTATCATTTCTTTATGGCTGAAGAGAACATCTCTGGCTATCTCATAACCTGCGAAGAATATAGCAAAGGCACTAACTAATGAGATTACGTTTTCTACCTTGTAGAGTCCATAGGGAAAGCTATTCAGCTTCATATTGGCTATGACTATACCTGCATAAACAGATAGAGCAGCAGCAAAGTCAGCTATTGAGTGAATTCCATCTGCAATTAAAGCTGCAGAACCGGAAACTATTCCTGCACCAATCTTTAAAAGAGATAGAAATAGATTTAGAAAGACAGAATAGAGAGCTATCTTCTTTTTTTCCTCTACCATATAAAACTCCGTACCCAATAGAACTGTAAACTTAAATATCAAAGGCGTTATTTAAAAGATTTTCTGGCAAATTCTACCATCTCTGTAATTACATGATTGAGTAAGATTAAGTCAAAGTGTTACAATATATTTCAAGTTGACGTTCCATCCTCTACCTTCCTCAGGGGATTTTTTTTGACTACAGATGAAATATTTTTCCCTTGACAAATTTTCAATTCGAATGTAAATATTGCCTGCTTTCCCGCAAAACTAAAACAGGAGGTAAGTATGAAGGTAGTAAACCTGAAAGCTACCCGAAGAGAGAAGACAGGAAAAGGGGTAGCAAGAAAACTACGCAGGGAAGGCCTTCTGCCAGCCGTTATCTACGGTGGTGGAAGACCAGAGGCGACACACATAGCCATTCCTGCTAGCGAAGTAAGGAGAATCAAGCACCATCATGGTCTCATCAAGTTAGACCTTGATGGGGAAGAGAGGATATGCATCCTCAAAGATATCCAGTACAACTGGTTGGGGGATGTACCTATCCACGTTGACTTCCAGGAAGTCAAGTTTGGTGAAACCATCACTACTGTAGTCGAACTTGAGTTTGTAGGAACACCTGTTGGTGTATCCGAAGAGGGTGGTGTTCTCGAGATCATGAAAAGGGAAATTGAAATCGAAACTCTTCCAAGGGCAATTCCTGAAAAGATTGTTGTTGACATCTCCAACCTCCACGCAGGAGATGCTCTCCATGTAGGAGAACTTCCTGTTCCAGAAGGTGTCAAGATCGTTGACAACCCAGAAGAAACAGTTGTCGTAGTAACCGAACCAGAAGAAGCTACAACTGAAGGATCTGAAGAGGCTTCAGAGGAGTAATGATAAAGCTCATTGTAGGCCTTGGTAATCCCGGAAGGGAATATGAGAATACAAGGCACAACGTAGGCTGGATGGTTTTAGACCTTCTGGCTGAGGAGCTCGGTATCGATTTTTCTAAGGAAAAGTTTAAAGGGAAGGTCGCAGAGCTCAGAGCTGATGATGGTAGAAAGATTTTCCTTTTAAAGCCACTCACCTACATGAACCTGAGCGGGGAGAGTGTGGGAGAGATTGCAAGGTTTTACAAGATAAAGCCTGAAGAAATTCTGGTTATTTACGATGATCTTGATCTCCCTTTAGGTAAGCTCCGCCTCAGGTTGAAGGGAAGCAGCGGAGGACACAGAGGAGTAGCCTCTGTTGAACAGCACCTACGGAGCAGAAACTTCCCGAGACTTAGAGTGGGAATAGGAAGACCTGAAAGAAAGGAAGAGGTTGTCAACTACGTCCTGTCTCCTTTCAGAGAAGAAGAGATTGAAACTCTGAAGGAGACTATAGAGAAAGCAGTGAACTGCTTAAAAGAGATTCTCCAGAAGGGCGAGATTGACAACAAAATCATGAGTAAATGCAACTAACGGAGGTTAAAATGAGGGAATACTACTACGAGATGGTTTACATACTGAGACCAACAATGTCTGATGAAGAGATTGAAAAAGGCATAGAAAAGGTTAACTCTTATGTTGAAAGATACAACGGTGAAGTTCTCCACATTGATAGGTGGGGAAGAAGGCAGCTTGCGTACCCAATTAACGACTACGACAAAGGATACTACGTCCTTGAGTACATAAGGACAAACGATAGAGATTTTGTAAGGAATATGGAAAACTTTTTCAAAATCAACGAAGATGTAATCAGATTCCTTACATTCAGACTGAAGCCATCTGAAGTGAAGGAGTTAAAGGAGAAACTTGGAGCAAAGGCTGAAGCTGCTCCTGCTGAAGAGTCTAAGGGAGAAGAGTAATGGCAAACCTTAACAGAGTGTTTCTCATCGGAAGGCTCGTTGCTGATCCCCAGCTCTCACATACGAACTCCGGAACACCTTTTACCAGATTCAGAATTGCAGTTAACAACCCCTACAGGGACAGGAACGGCAACTGGCAGGATGAAACTCTTTTCATCGACGTTGTTCTCTGGGGAGATGCAGCCGATAGAGCTGTCAGCAGATTCAATAAGGGAACCAGAGTTCTTGTGGAAGGCAAACTGAGGCAGTCAAGCTGGGAAACAGAAGAGGGAGAAAGACGTTCAAGAATAGAAGTAAGAGCAGACAGAGTTGTAGGACTTGATCCCAGAAGGGAACAGAATGAATCTATTGAAGAAATTGATGACATCGAATTTTAAGGAGGTAAACAATGAGCAACGGACTTCCACAGAGAAGATTTGTAAGAAGAAGGAAATACTGTAAGTTTTGTGCTGAGAAGATAGAAAAGATTGACTATAAAAATGTAGAACTTATCAAGCCTTTTATTTCTGAAAGGGGAAGAATTATCCCAAGAAGAATTTCTGGTGTATGTTCCAAGCACCAGAGACAACTTGCAAGGGCTGTTAAAAGAGCAAGACACCTTGCATTACTCCCATTTGTGAAGATAGACTAATGAGAAATTACAAGCTGCCAGTTTTCTATGTTTTACTGACGGTTGCAACAGGAGCCCTAATGGGCATGGAGGCTCTTTTGCCTCTTGCTCTGGGGCTTTCTCTGTTTATTCCGGCTTTGTGTTATGTTGTCACCAGAGACTTTGGAATATTGGCTGCTTTGTTTCTCTCTGTAGTTTCTATTGGGATTATCTCTCTATCTGAAGGCTGGAAGATCTCTCTTGATATTTCTGCCTTTTCCCTTTTAGGTATATCAACAAGGATCTTAAAAGAGAGACTAAAAACAGAGAATATTATTCTTGTTCTGTCACTGATATCCTTTGGAACAACCATACTTGAAGATCTCTTTATAGGTCTTCCAGCCGAAGTTAAACAGATACCATGGTTTACTCAATTGAGATGGGGATTCTACTTTCTTTCATCCGTTGTAATATCAGCCATTAGTGTCGGCATGATAGCACTGGTTTCAAAAGAAGATTTCGGATTCAAGAGACTTAAATTTGATTTCTGGATTGTACCAATCTTTCTTATAGCTGGATTTTTATCCATCCTTAGGTGGATACCGGAGATACAGGTAATCAGTGCAAACATACTTGTTGGAGTTTTAGGACTTTTCATCGTCCAGGGATTTGCAATTTTTTCCTATTACATAGAGAAGTTTTCCTTGGTAGCAAAAATTTTGACCCTATTTGCTATTGTTTTCTTTCCGGCAGGAGCTGTTATAGTGGCAGTACTTGCTGGAATCTTCGATTTCTGGTTTGATTTCAGAAAACTAAAGGGAGGTAAGAAAAATGGAAGTGATTCTGCTTAGAGATATGGAAAACCTTGGAAAGGTTGGCGAAATTGTAAGAGTAAAGGATGGCTACGCTCGAAACTACTTAATTCCTGAGGGAATCGCTCTCCCTGCAACAAAATCCAACATTGCAAGGGTGAGAAATGAACTAAAAGCTCTTCAAAGGAAAGCTCAAAGACAGATTGAAAGGTATAAAGAACTTGCTGAGCAGCTATCTTCTACAAGAGTTGTTATTGAGCACGAAGCTGGTGAAGAAGGTAAACTGTTTGGTTCAGTCACAACCTCTCAGATAGAAAAAGCCCTTCACAAGGCTGGTTTTGAGGATGTAGAGAAAAGACAAATTATCCTTGAAAAACCTATAAGAGAAGTTGGTTCTTACGAGGTGAAAATTCACCTCTTCAAGGATATTGAGGCTACAATAACTGTTGATGTAGTGCCTCTTAAGAAATAAATTTTGCCCCTCCTGGGGCATTTCTTAATTATGGAGGTCTGCCATGGAATTTGTAGGAAGACACATAATGATGGATGCTACAGTTAAGGACATTGGAAGGATTAATGCTATCCAGCCCATCTATGACTACATGGAAGAGCTGGCAAGACAGCTGGACATGACTCTTGTATATCCACCAATCGTTGCAAGATTCCCATTTGCTCAATCTGAGCTTGAACAGTTTGTCAAAAAACTTTCCGAGGAAAACGTAAAGAGTAGAACCTTAGAATTTATGGAAGAAACCCTCAAAAGAAGAGCTACTGAAGATAGTGGAGTTTCTGGTGTTTCTATCTGGCTTGAAAGCCACTGTACAATCCACACCTGGCCTGAAGAAAAATTCTTCAGCCTTGACGCTTACAGCTGTAAGGACTTTGATCCAATGGTTGCCTTTGAGCTTACAATAAAGTGGTTTAACGTCGAATACGCATCTTTTGTTGACGTTGAAAGGTACATTGGAGGGCCTTGCATAATCAAGGCTTATGAATACAAGGACGGCGAACTTAAGCCGTGCGAACCTTCAATCTCTACTAAATAGTTCAATAGCTCTCTTATATACTTGGTTCTTAGGGAGACCTGTCCTCCGACAGGCCTCCTTTACAGCACCTTTTAAAGACATTCCTTCTTCTTTTAAACGAATCAACAAGGAATCCAGGTTTTCTTCTGATTCATTCTCTTGATTATCTGAAGGATAGAATAGAAGAACAAATTCTCCTTTCAGTTTGTTTTTTGATAGAAGCTCTTCAAGAACTTTTTCTGGAGTTCCTTCCAAAAACTCCTCATTTACTTTTGTTATTTCCCTATAAACACCAATCCTTTTCTGAGGAGCTATTTCACTCAAAATTTTCAAGGTTCTGTCCATGCGATGGGGAGACTCATAGGAAACAACAGTATAAGGTAATTTAACAACTTCTTTCAAAGTTTCTCTTAGCTGAGACTCTTTTCTGGGCAGAAATCCAACAAATAGAAACCGATCTGTTGGAAAGCCTGAAGCAGAAACGGCTGCAATTACTGCAGATGGTCCTGGTACTGGAATAACCTCAATTCCCTCTTCTTTAGCAAGTCTTACAATTCTATAACCTGGATCACTAATACATGGAGTCCCCGCATCGGAAACAAGAGCGATGTCTCTTCCTGATAGGAGTTCTTCAACCAGTTTCTTCGAAACCTTCTTTTCATTGTGCTCGTGGTACGGAATAAGCTTTTTCCCGTGGATATCGTAGTAGTTTAAAAGCTTCAAGGTTCTCCTTGTGTCCTCACAAGCAATTATGTCAACTTCTTTCAAAATTCTCAGAGCCCTTAGGGTTATATCTTCAAGATTTCCTATTGGCGTTGCAACAATGTAGAGCCTTCCTAACCTCTCTGGGCTATGCATTCTATCTCCACTTCAGCATTTAATGGCAAATCTGAGACCTCAATAACCGACCTTGCAGGCTTTACAGGACAATCCTTTAAAAACTCACTGTAAATCTTATTAAACTCTGCGAATCTATTTATGTCTTTCAAGAAAACTGTAATCTTTAAAATACTACACTTACTTGCTCCTGCTGTATTCAAAATAGCCTCAAGATTCCTAAGTGCCTGTAAAACCTGATTTTCAAAGCCATTCACAAGTTTTCCGGTTGTCGGGTCTATCCCGAGCTGGCCTGCAGTAAAAACCAGATTGCCGGAAAGAATTCCCTGAGAGTAAGGCCCAACAGGCTCTGGAGCCTTTTTAGTTTTTATTACTTTCATAATTAACTTTCCTCCTGAAAGTTTGGTTCTAATAAAAAGTTTTAACAAAAATAGGTTGAAACTATAATCTTGCAATCTTATATTTTCCATCAATAAAAGTGAAACTGGAATTCTGATTATTTAATATGTTAATTGTTGAGAAATTTGTTTTCCGAATAGAGATTAATTATAATTATCATAAAATAGGATAATTTAGGAGGAAGTATGGCCAGGAAGAAGGAAGAGATTATTTTAGATGACGAAAGGATTGAAGAGGGAGCTGAATGTCTTAAAGCTCTTGCTTCACCTGTAAGGCTAAAAATCCTTTTCACACTGAAAGAAAGACCCATGTGCGTTACAGATCTGGAACAGGAACTGGGAATTTCCCAATCTTCTCTATCACAACATCTCAGAACTCTCAGGTACAAGGGGATAGTTGCAAAAACGAGAAAAGGGAATAAAGTATATTACACTATATCTTCAGATGCTTTTAGAGAACTTTTGAACATTCTACCTCAAATAGCTTGTTTTAGAGGTTAAGATACGTGCTTAAAAAGTTTTTCAGGAAGAAATTGGGCGGAGATCAGAAGCCCCAGTCTCCCGTTCCAACAGGGTTATGGATTAAGTGTGAAAGCTGCAAGGCTCTCCTTTTTAGGGGAGAGCTCGAAAGCAATTTAATGGTCTGTCCAAAGTGTGGTTACCATTTTCCCGTTCCTGCAAAGGACAGACTCTATATGCTCTTTGACAAAGGAACTTTTGAAGAGCTGGATGTAGACTTGGAACCACGGGATATACTGGAATTTGTTGATAGAAAGCCCTATTCTCAAAGGTTAAAAGAGGCTCAGGAAAAAACCGGTTTAAAAGATGCAGTAATCAACGCTAAAGGAAAACTGGACGGTAAAGATGTTTTGATAAGCTGTTTTGACTTCCGCTTTATGGGCGGTAGCATGGGCTCGGTGGTCGGCGAGAAGATAACAAGAAACATAGAAAGGGCTGCTGAAGAGAAGATTCCCTTTATCTGCATCTCTGCTTCTGGTGGAGCAAGGATGCAGGAAGGGGTAATCTCTCTGATGCAGATGGCAAAAACCTCAGCAGCCCTTGCACTCCTTGAGGAAAGGGGGGTTCCTTACATCTCCGTCCTGACCCATCCTACAATGGGCGGAGTGTCGGCGAGCTTTGCTTTCCTTGGGGATGTGATAATCGCAGAGCCGAAGGCTCTTATCGGTTTCGCCGGCCCCCGGGTCATAGAACAAACGATTCGTCAGAAATTACCAAAGGGCTTCCAACGTTCAGAATTCCTATTGGAGCATGGACTTATTGATATGGTAGTTGAAAGAAAAGACCTAAAAAGCACTCTTTCTCAGCTCGTTGAATTGCTGAGTTAGTTCAAATAGATTCTGGAGGAACAGATGGCTTCTAAAGCTGATAAAATCCAGAGACTTGCAAGAACAATTATTGCTGACTTCTTTCTCTACAATCAGGACAAGATAGATCTTGCTCTTAAAAACGACAATCTGTTTGAAATACTGGAAGGAGAGATAGAAGATTCAATAAAGTTCTTTAAGGAACACGTAAAAGGTGGTGATTTAACTGTCTTCTGGGATACCTTATTTAACAGGCTAATGCAGAGAGAAGCAAAACTGATAGAAGGATAATGCTCCAGAGAAATCTGAGGTTACTCAAAGGAAGAATAAAAAGCAGAGAACCCGTCAGGTGTTATAACCTTCCTGGGGGGTCGAAAGGGCTTATTCTAAAGGAAATCAAGGATTTAATATCTCCTTTCCTGTTCTTAGTACCTTCAGAGACAATAGCAGAACCCTTAGCAGAAGATCTAAAAAGAGCCGGATTAAGAGTTTTCTATGTACCTGCCTGGGACGTCCCACCTCTTGATATCTCATCTCCTCTCTCTCTCTACCAGTATAGAAGGCTCAAGGTTCTCTATAAACTTCTTTCTGAACCCTTTGACGTTGTGGTTCTCACTCCACAATCCCTGTTTCAAAAAGTCCTTTCTCCAGACGATTTAATTGAGTACGTAATAGAAATAGAGAGAGAAAAAGAGATTGACTACTCAACCCTTCCCGAAAAGCTCATTATTCTCGGTTACAGGCGGGTTGATAGTGAACCAGAAGAAGGCGAATTCTCTGTAAAAGGAGATACTTTCGAGTTCGTAACTCCTAAAGGGGAAAGGTTTATCGTTGAACTTTTCGGTAACACAGTTGAGAGAATCCTTCTAAATAGTGAAGAGATAGAAAAGTTTGAAATAGTTCCTGTTCTGGAGCTCGTTCAGGACAAAGAGAGATTGAAAAAACTAGAGGAGATATACCCAGAAATTGTTGAAAGGCATCTCCTCCTGGGCGAGATTAGTGGAGCAGAAAAGCTGCTTCCAGAAGTTTTTGACCTTGTTCCAATCTTAGAATACATAGGAGAACTTCCGATAGTCTCTTTTGAACCCGACCAAGTCAGGACTGCTGGGGAGACGTTTATCAGAACAGTTGAAGAGAACTTTGAAACTTTAAAAAGAGAAGAGATTCCATCCTCAAGACCTGAAAAATTTATCTGGAAAACAGATGTAAAACCTCTAATCTCTATATATGAAAAACCTGTTAAAGACGGCATTGATTTTGGAATTAAACCACTTCCATCTGCCAACGATGAAAACATCGAGGAACTTCTGAAATCCCTCGAGGGCTTCAAAATCAGGTTCTTCTATACTTCAGAAACCTTAAAAATAGAAGCAGAAAAGGTCGCAAAGAAAATCGGTCTGAAGCTCATAGCGGAAAAAGGTATCTCTTCCGGTGGTTTCAGGTTAGATGAGAAAAAAGAAGCGTGGCTAACCGAATCTGAAATTATCTTTGAGACAAAGAAAAGGGAAGATATCACAGCATTAGAGCCAGGAACTCTTGTTGTTCACAGGGATTATGGAATTGGCATCTTTCAGGGTATAACGAGCAGAGAGATTGGTAGTAAGACTTATGACTTTATTGAGATAGAGTATGCGGGAGGAGAGAAACTCTATGCTCCTTTTACCCAGATAGACAGAATTTACAGGTATTCAGGCTACAAAGGAAAGTCTCCAAAGCTTGATAGGCTTGGAGGTACTTCCTGGAAAAACCTTGAGAGAAAGATAAAAGCCTCACTCATAAAGTTTGCAAAAGAGCTTGCAGAACTTTATAAAGAGAGGAAAACAGCAAAGGGTGAAAAGATAGTAGGCGACGAAACTCTCCTGAGAGAGTTCGAGAGACGTTTTCCTTACAAGCCTACTCCCGATCAGCTAAAGGCAATCAAAGATGTTTACAGGGATATGGAATCTGAAAAGCCAATGGACAGACTTATCTGTGGGGATGTGGGCTATGGAAAAACTGAAGTTGCAATGAGAGCTGCCATGAAGGCAGTCTCAGCTGGAAAACAGGTAGCCTTAATAGCCCCAACAACAATTCTTGCAGACCAGCATTACAGAACCTTTAAAAAGAGGTTTAAAGGCTTTCCAGTCAATATAGAAGTGATTTCCAGATTTAGAAGCAAAAAGGAGCAGAAAGAGATACTCGAAAAACTTAAAAAGGGAGAAATAGACATAATTATCGGGACTCACAGACTGACTCAAGACGACGTTGAGTTCAAGAATTTAGGACTCTTGATAATAGATGAAGAGCACCGCTTTGGAGTAAAGACAAAGGAAAAATTGACAAAACTTAAAAAGAACCTTGATGTTCTCTACCTTTCCGCAACTCCAATTCCAAGAACCCTCTACTCTGCCCTCTCTGGTTTCCGAGACATCTCTGTTATTGAGACTCCACCTGCTGGAAGGAGAGGAACCAAAGTTGTCGTTTCAAAATACTCTGACAAAATTTTGAAAACAGCAATCGAAAGGGAACTTGAAAGAAACGGTCAAATTTTCATAGTCCAGAACGATATTGATGAGTTAGAACCTCTAAAGCAGAAAATTGAAGAAATGTTCCCAGGTATTTCCGTTGATATTGTTCACGGCCAGATGAAGGCAGACAAAATTGAAAGAGTAATGCACAGCTTCTTTGAGGGAGACATAAAAATTCTCGTCTCTACCTCAATTGTTGAGTCAGGCCTTGATGTTCCGTCGGCAAACACCCTAATCGTCATTGGAGCTGAAAGGTTTGGACTTTCTCAACTCTATCAACTTAGAGGAAGAGTAGGAAGGGGAATCGAAAAAGGATACTGTTACCTTTTAACCTCTCCAAAGAGCAAGCTTACCCCGGAAGCTGTCAAGAGACTTGAGGCTATGAAGAAGATTTCTCCCCTTGGTGGTGGTTTCCAGCTTGCAATGAAAGATTTAGAGATAAGAGGGGCTGGTACTCTTCTCGGTCCAAAACAGAGCGGATTTGTCAATACTGTTGGACTGGACTTGTATCTCAAACTCTTTGAAGAGGTAACAACTGAGAGGGAAGAAGAGGATGTCGAGATAAACATTCCAGTAGAAGCATTCATCCCTGAAGACTACATAGAGGACACAAAAGAAAGACTTAAAATTTATGGAGAGCTTTCAAAGAGTGAAAATCCTGAAGAGGTCTTGAGGGAAATAGAGAAAATCCACGGAGCAATTCCGGATCCCCTCGTAAACATGTTCAAAATCATGAAGATAAAGAAACTGGCAAAAGAAATAGGAATAAAAGAAGTTACAATGACTCCTTCTGGAAAAATTATACTGAGTTTTGGTGAATCTCCTGCCATTTCCCCAGAAAAACTTGTAGAATTTGTAAAATCTAAGGGTGCTACTTTTACTCCTGATAAGAAACTATACACTGAAGCTGAAAATCTGGACGAGCTAATAAAAATTCTTGAAGAGATAAAGGAGTAGAAAAATGAAAAAACTACTGGCTGCTTCTACCGCAGCACTCATTCTAATTTCATTTCCAGCAATCACTCTTGGCGAAACCCAGACTCAAACCGTTCAGATTGACAAGAAAACAAAAAGAGAGTTCTTCAGAGCAGTTAGAGAAGGTAAGGTTGAAAAGGTAAAAGAACTTCTGAGCAGTGGTGTTCCTGTCGACATTGGAGACAAGTTTAACTGGACAGCTCTTTTCTACGCAGCAGACTCAAACAATGTGGAGCTCGCAAAGCTTCTCCTTGAAAAAGGAGCAAACATTGGTGTAAAAGACTACTTTGAAATTACACCTCTTCACCAAGCAGCAATCAGAAACAGTTTGCAGGTTGCCAAACTTCTTGTCGAACACGGAGCGGACGTAAACGCAAAAGACAAGTATGGTTACACTCCTCTTCACCTTGCTGCCATCTACAACAGCTATTCTGTTGCTAAGTTCCTCATAGAGAAAGGAGCAGATGTAAACGCAAAGGATAACTACGGGAACACTCCCCTCCACTACTGTGCAACAACAAGGGGAACTGCGAGAATTGTAAAACTTCTTCTTGAAAACGGTGCAGACCCAACAATTAAGAACAACAGAGGTAAAACGCCCCTTGATCTTGCAAACGACGTTAAGAACTATAGGGTTTCCAATCTGATTATTAAATACATGCAAAAGAAATAGGAGAAGGGGGCTTTCCCCCTTTCCATTAGTTTTAACTTCTTACCAATTTATATCCCAGTTTTTCTGCCCAAACTTGAAGGAAAAATTCCAACGAACGGTTATATTGCTTTTCAGCTTCAGGCGGGAATAAACAACCGGGAATTTCTCCTCTTTCACGGTGGGATCTTATGCAGTCGCAACAAATACCTCGTTTATTACAGTACACATAGGTGCAGGCACAAGATTTAAGATTCTCTTCCCTTTTGCACTCCATGTGTTTTCCTCCTGTTTCTGAGCTTCAAAATGCGTAGCACTTATTTCCCGTTTCACATCTCGCGTCTCTCGTCACTTACCAGGAAACCCTAATAACTCCCTTTGCGAAAGGAAGAATCAAAAATTTGTCTTACAATATTTTAGTACGCTTATAAGTAATACAAAGTATTCAAATGGGGAAATGTATATCTGAAACGGTAATATTGATAAATCCAAGTTCTATACAGGGCTTATTCTCGCCGTGAAAATCAGAACCTCCAGTGAAGTATAGGTCTAAACTTTCGCACATTTCCCTGAACGTCAAAACGTCTTCGGGTTTGTGGTTGTAATGGAATATTTCGAGTCCTGAGATTTTTTCATTTTTTGCACACTTTAAAAGACAATAGAGCTCCCTATATGAGAGTTTGAGAGAAACCGGATGAGCAATGACTGCTATGCCGCCAGCTTCATCTATAAGCCTGGTTATTTCCTTGTAGTCAAGTTTTTCTCTCTTGACTTTTAAAGAAGAAAGGAAATCAATTGCTTCTTCTCTGTCCTGAAAGTAACCTCTGTCTATCAAGACTTTTGCTATGTTGGGCTTTCCAAAGTTTGTTCCATACTTTGAGACCATTTCTTCGTAGTTAATGTTGTATCCCAGATCTTCAAGTTTTGATAGGAGTTCTTCATTTCTCTTTTTTCTCGAGTCCTGAAAAAAGGCAGTCAGTTCCTTCAAAGGTTCAGAGTCAATATCAACGTAGTAACCCAAAATATGAAACTCTCTCCTCCCTTCACCAAGGAAGGAGGTATCCGCCGTTACTTCAATACCGGGAATGACTTTTACGCCCAATCTTTTTCCTTCTTCGATAGCTTCTCTGACCCCGCAAACAGTATCGTGATCTGTAAGGGAAAAGATGTAAATTCCTTTTTCCTTTGACTTTCTTACCACTTCCCGTGGAGCTAAAGATCCATCAGAAGCTGTGGAATGGCTGTGGAGATCTACTTTCTGCAGAGGAAAGCTATCCATTCTCTTTCTCCTGCTTCTTCAAGGAGTTCAAGTCCTGCTCTCTCAAGGGTTCTTACAAATTCATCTCTCTGGCTTTTCAGTATTCCAGAAAAGATAACAGTTCCTTTTGCTTTTTCAACAATTCCTGGAATTAAAGGTTCTAAAAGATGTTTCTCAATGTTTGCAACAACAATGTCAAATTTGCCTTCAACATCCTCAATACTTCCAATAACGACTTCTATATTGGAAACTTCGTTGAGTTCACTGTTGAGTGCAACTTCTTCAACGACCTCTTTCTGGATATCACAGCCAACAACTTTTTTAGTTCCGAGCTTTTTAGCAAGAATTGAAAGGATACCGCTTCCGCATCCAACATCTAAAAAGGAATCTCCTGGTTTAAGAACCCTTTCAATAAACCTCATTGATAGTTTGGTTGTCTCGTGAGTCCCTGTTCCAAAGGTCTGTCCGGGATAGATGTAGATTGGAATCGAGTCTTCAGGAACTTGAAATTCCCCTTTCATCCATGATGGAACTACCCAGATTTTCTCGGAAACCTTAACAGGCTTAAAGTACTTCTTCCATTCCTCGTTCCAGTTTCTCTCCTGTAAAGAAGATTGAGAAATCAGGTATATAGAAATTTCCTCAGGCAGGTTAATCTCCTCTTCAAAATAGGCTTTAAATCTGACTCTATCTCCCTCAGAAACTATTTCTGTTCCGAGAGTCTTAAGGGAAAAAAGCTGTTCTTCCACTATTTCAAATTTTTCTCTCGGCACTTCAAACTCGTAAACTTTGTACTCCTTCATAGTAGATCCTCTTCACCCTTGGGCTGATATCACACATGATTTCATAGGAAATTGTTCCAGCTTTTTCTGCAATTTCGTTGAAGGTTAATTCCTCTCCACTGATGAGTGCAGTATCACCCTTTTTGACGTCCACTTTTTCAACGGAAACAACCGTCATATCCATGCAGACTCTTCCCCTTATTGGACACCTTATGCCGTTTATGAGAACTTCACCACGATTGGAGAGAGTTCTCAGTAAACCGTCGGCATAACCGAAACTGATCACTGCAATTTTTTCCCTTTCTGAAGTCCTGTAGGTTTTAGAATAGGAAACGGGAAAGTCTGCAGGGAGCTCCTTTACACTTATGACTTTAGCCTTTACTTCCATTACCTGCCTTAAATCGGCTGAATAGCCCTCATAAGGTTTTGAACCGTACAGAGCAAGTCCAACTCTGCAATGGGTAAGAATGGAGTCAAACTTCTCTGGAACAGCTGCGCTGTTGTCTATGTGGACTTTTATGTCTGGTTTCAATTGCGATAGTCTACGCGCAAAGGAGAGGAATTTCTCAAACTGTTTCTGAGTAAACTCTTTATCCTCATCAGCTGAAGAGAAGTGGCTCATAACACCTTCAACATTTGAACCATCAAGCTCCAGAATTAACCTCTTCCAGTCATCCTCTAAAAAGCCAAGTCTTCCCATTCCTGTATCAACTTTTATGTGGAAAGGAATTCCAAGCTCTTTGACAAGTTTTAAATCCTCAAAGTCAAAAATGACGGGAATCAGATTGTAATTAACAGCTTCTCTGTATCCCTCTTCAAGGTGGGAAGCCATAACAAGGATTTCTCTTCCTATTCCTGCTTCCCTGAGCTCTGCTCCTTCTTCAAAGGTTGCAACCGCAAAACCGTAAACGTCGCTGTTCTTTTCCAGAAACTTTGAAACCTCTACGCTTCCATGACCATAAGCGTTGGCTTTAACAACGGCAAAAATCTTTTTTTTCTTAGCAAGTTTTTTTATCTCCCTGTAGTTGTGAAGAAGCCTATCAAGGTGAACTTCTGCCCATCTAAGCATTTTTTTCCTTCGCGGTTGAATCCAGAAATTGCTCTAAAGAAAATTTCACTAATTCTATCACCCTCTGTTATCATTTACCAGCAAATTGCTTAAAAGGAGGTTGGAGTGAAACCTGTAAGGGCGATTATTTCTGTTTCTGATAAGACAGGAGTTGTGGAATTTGCAAAGGAGCTTTCAAGTCTTGGTGTTGAAATTATCTCAACCGGTGGAACTGCAAAGCTCTTAAAAGAGGCAGGAATCCCAGTTAAGGAGATCTCTGACCTGACAGGATTTCCAGAGATAATGGAAGGAAGAGTCAAGACACTCCATCCAAAGGTTCACGGCGGAATCCTTGCGAAGAGGGACAATGAAGAGCACATAAAGGCAATGGAAGAGTTGGGAATTGAGAGAATCGATATGGTGGTTGTAAACTTGTATCCCTTCAAAGAGACAGTTGCAAAGGGTGCAGATCTTGAGGAAATAATTGAAAACATAGATATTGGCGGTCCAACAATGGTAAGGGCTGCTGCTAAAAACTATAAATACGTTGCTATCGTTACAGACCCAAAAGACTATCCAGAGATAATAAAGGAGCTCAAGGAAACTGGAGAGATTTCTCTCAAAACCCGTTTCAACCTCGCAAGGAAGGCTTTTAACCTGACTGCTCACTACGATGCACTGATTTCGGACTTCCTCTACTCGATTGACGAAAATGGAAATGAAATCCACTGCAGAGAGCTGAGAAATCCTCTAACAATTACCTTTGAAAAAGTTCAGGATCTGAGATACGGTGAAAATCCACACCAGAGAGGAGCTTTTTACAGAGAAGTTTTTGTTAAAGAACCTTGTGTAACAAGGGCTGAGAAGCTCCATGGAGAGAAGGAGCTTTCCTTTAACAATATTTACGACCTCGATGGTGCTTTAAACCTTGTCCTTGAGTTTGATCCTGAGGAGGATGGTATAGCCTGTGCAATCATCAAACACGCTAACCCGTGCGGAATGGCACTTGGGAAAAGCGTAGAAGAAGCTTACGAAAAAGCTTTAAAAGTTGACCCACTCTCTGCCTTTGGTGGAATCATAGCTTTCAACACAAAAGTAACTCCAGAAGCTGCAAAACTTATAACTGAAAGGTTCTATGAGTGCATAATAGCTCCAGACTACGACGAGGAAGCTCTTGAAATTCTGAAGACAAAGAGAAACTTAAGAGTTCTGACAACAAAAGGGCTTGAAGGTCTGGAAAGGAAGGGTATTGACTCTCCATTTGAGTACAGAAGAGTCGTTGGTGGGCTCTTAGTTCAAGACAGAGACTTGATAACCGTTGATCCTGAAAAACTGAAAGTTGTCACAGATAGAGAGCCAACAGAGAAAGAATGGAAAGATCTTCTTTTCGCCTTTAAGGTTGTAAAGTGGGTTAAGTCAAATTCTGTAGTTTATGCAAAAGATGGTGTTGCAGTTGGAATCGGCGTGGGTCAAACATCAAGGGTAGATTCTGCCCGCTGTGCGGCGGAGAAGGCAAAGCTAATGGGACTTGACATTAGTGGTTCTGTCCTTGCTTCTGAAGCTTTCTTCCCATTCAGAGACAGCGTTGATGAAGCTGCAAAGGTTGGAGTAACTGCAATAATTCAACCTGGTGGTTCAATAAGGGATAACGAAGTAATTGAAGCTGCAAACGAACACGGAATGGCAATGGTATTTACAGGAATCAGACATTTTAGACATTAGATCAAAGGGGGCGGAAGCCCCCGTTCTTACTTCAATACAACTTCTTTCCAGTAATTTCTAATTTCTGTTTTCACGTTTTCTGGAAGTGGAACGTATCCAAGCTTAATAGCTGTGTTATCTCCATTTGTAAATGTCCAATCAAAGAAATCAATTACAAGTTTGTTTTTCTCTTTCTTCTCTTTTGGAAGGAGAATTACACTTGTAGCTGTAAGTGGCCAGCTGTCTTTTCCGGGTTGAAGCAGGAGATTACCTTCGAGATAAAAGTGGCTTTTCATATTCCAGTTAGCATGTGAAGCAGCAGCTTTGAATGCTTCTTCTGTTGGCTTAACAAAGTTCCCTCCCTTTGTCTGGAGCTGAGCGGCAGATAGTTTGTTCTGAAGCTTGTAGGCATACTCAACGTAGCCAATAGCACCCGGAGTCTGTTTAACGTAGTTTGTCACACCAGCGTTACCTTTAGCCCCAATTCCTGTAGGCCAGTTCACGACCTTTCCGTACCCAACCTTATCCTTCCACTCTGGACAGATGTTGCTCAGCCAGTAGGAAAAGTTCCAGGTTGTTCCTGAACCTTCAGACCTGTGTACCACAGTAACCCTTTGGTGAGGTAGTTTGATGTTCGGGTTGTCTTTCTTAATCTCTTCATTGTCCCAGTACTTGATTTTACCCATGAAGAGATCACAAACTGCTCTGTTTGAGAGTTTGAGCTCTGTGTCTCCAACACCAGGCAGGTTGTAAACGACTACGATAGAACCGATAATTGCTGGAAACTGGTAGAGCTTTCTCTTGTCCAACTCTTCTGGTGGGAGCATCTTGTCTGAACCACCAAAGTCAATAGTCCTTTCTGTCACCTGTCTAATACCGCCACCAGAACCAATTCCTTGATAGTTAACTTTTACTCCTGTAGCCTTTTCATAGTCCTTTGCCCAGTTTACATAAACAGGATAAGGGAATGTTGCTCCAGCTCCGTTAATTGCGATTTTTTTAGCTGCTCTTTTTTCTGTTCTACTTTCCTCTTTTTGTCCCCCTCCAAAACAGCCTGAAAGAATAAGAGCTGGAAGTGCAACTGCTAAGAGTTTCCTTCCTTTTTCATTTAACATTTCTAACTCCTCCTAAATCTAAATTTTCGGTTCACTTTTAATTTACCACTTGACCTCTGCCACCGCCATAAGTGTACTCTTGTCGCTTCCTGCGTCGTCTATAACTCTCTCGTGGGCGAGAGTAAATTTCAGATGGCTATTTAGCCTATAAAATGCACCGTAAATGAATTGATCTCTTTCGTCATTTGATTTATCATCGTCAGGATCCCAGTGGTCGTACCTCGCAAGAATACCGAGCGGATATCCTATGAAAGGCTTCAACTTCAAGTCTCCGTTGATTGAGTAACCTTTTTGGTCAGTGTCATCTCCTTCATAGTTGTCAAGATTATTCCAGATGTACTGAGCAGCGACTAAGAAATAGGGATTGTTGTAAACAGCATGAACCTGGTAAATGTGTCTATCGTAATTTTCATCTTTATGGTCAAAAGAGTGGACTGTGTGTCCTGAGATTGTAAATCCATCAAAGAGATTTAAAGAGAGCCTTCCTTCAAGGGATTTACCAAAGTGTTCACTGTTCTCCTCTTCGTGATAACCTTCGCCGTTGAAGACACCTACTTCCCATGAAGCTATTCCGTATTTACCTTTAAAGTTAGCTCCAATATCTGCAGAGTTTATGAGATGAGCTCCACCACTACTTTCTATAAAAGTTTTTTCAAGGTCTCTATGAAGCCAACCGTGGTGCTCTTCCCAGTCAATCCAAGGTCTGTGAGCCATACCAAGTTCTACCCCTGTGTGGGGAAGAACATCATGAAGGTAAACATAAGCGTATTTAAGTCTTGCAACGTAAGAACCTTTATCCACATCGGAATCTTGCTTAACGTCTAAGGTTGTTCTAAAGTAATCTTTGTCGTTAAAGTATCCGCGAACTTCGAGATAGTTTCTCGTAATTTTGAATGCGTTGTGTTCACTTTTATTCTGCATATCATAATCCCAGTGGATGTAGGCCTTTCCTTCAATCTTTATCTTTTTATCTTTTGAAACAACAGGAGTTCCTTTTGCTGCTGGAACTTCAATTTTCACAGCTTTCCTTCCAGGACCGGGAGTAAGGTAAAGTCTTCCATCTTCGTCAACATAAAGTTGCTTTACAGGTACTCCACCAATTAAAACTGTGGCTTCTTCAGCATTGGATGGAACTGCCATTCCAATTAAAAGAAGAGCAGAAGCTAAAAATAGTGCTTTTCTCATTACTATCCTCCTCATTAATTGTTTGAGAAAAGTTTAATTTGGAAAGTGTTAAGAAAGTGTTAAGGATTCCTGTTCAAAGAGATATTCTGATAGTAAATGTCGTCCCCTCTCCCTCTTCAGATTCAACTTCAATTTCCCAACCGTGGTACTTGACTATCTCTTTTACAACTGAAAGTCCTATTCCATGGCCATCACTTTCAGGAGATTTGAAGTATTTCTGGAATATCTGATTCTTGAACTCCTCTTTTATTCCAATGCCTGTATCTCTGACAATCAGCAAAACTGCTTTTCCGGTAGCTTTTAGAACAACTTCCACTTCACCCTTTTTCGTAAACTTTATAGCGTTGTCAATGAGGTTTCTAATAAGTTGTTCAACTAAAATTCTTTCACAGGGAACAGAAATCTCCTCAAGAGAAGTCTTTAGCTCTATTTCTTTTTTTCTGGCTTTTTCATGAAAACCCTTTAGAGCACTCAGGATAACCTCTTTTAAATGGCACTCTCTAAGCTCCTTTTCCTTTGAAACAAGTTTTTCCAATCCTGAAAGAATTTCTATCATTTTCAAAGTTTTCTCGTGTATCTCTTCCAGAACTTCTCTTTCTTCGCAATCCATGTAAGAGAGCAGGTACTCCACATTTCCTCTTATTACAGTAATTGGCGTTCTGAGCTCATGGGACAGAGTTGTTACCAGATCCTTTTTAATCTTTCCAAGTTTTTTCTCGCATGTAATATCGATCCTCTGCATCAGAAAAAGGTCATCTTCAATCCTGAATATTTTAAACAGATAGTGATTCTCTTTTTCCTCTATCTGAAACATCGAAAATCCTGAGTCTTGAGCCTCCCTAAACCCCTGAATTGTTTCAGCGTATGGAAAAATGTCCCAGATTTTCTTCTGACTGCCTATCAGAAAGCCTTTTCTATTAAGGAAATAAATGTCCTCTGCTGTTTTCTGAATCTTTTCAAGAAGTTTTTTACTCAAACCTATATCCTACTCCCCACACGGTTTTAATTCTATCCCCATACTTTCCCAATTTATCCCTCAGATGCTTTATATGAACATCAACTGTTCTCTTTGAAACGGCAGAGCTGTTCCAGACTTTCAAGAGCAAAAGTTCCTTCGGTACGGTTTCTCCCCTATTTTCAACCAGAATTCTTAAAAGCCCCAGCTCTTTCCTTGTTAACTTTATACTTTCTCCTTCTATAATCACAGAATCTTTTTTGAAGATAAAACTTCCTATGAAAGGCTTGGAAAAACCAGTTTCCCGTCTCCTGAGTAGAGCTCTAATCCTTGCAAGAAGCTCTCTGATTCCAAAAGGTTTTGTCACATAATCGTCAGCTCCACTATCAAGACCTGCAACTTTATTATCCTCTGCAGAAAGGGCAGTAAGCATCAGAATCGGGATATTTATTCCTCTTTCCCTCAAAAACTTACAGGTTTCAACTCCACTCATACCCGGAAGCATTACGTCAAGAATAATTAGGTCATACTCCTTACCGTATTCACAGAGTTCATTAACAAGCAATTCACCGGTGGAGTAAACCTTAACCTCAAACCCCTCTTTTGAAAGGATCTTCTTCAACAGATTCCCAATGGAGATATCATCCTCAACAACTGCAATTCTTGTAACCACACTTTTCCTCAGTTCAATTAGAACTTCCCATACTATATCACAGGCATTAGAATAGAAAAAAGCTGGTATAAAATATCTCCTACCTTTGACAGGGAGAAAACAATGTTATCTGAAGAGTTCATAGCAGCTGTTGAAAAAGCATTCACCATGGAAGGATTCGATCTTGCAGTAGAGTTTTCAGACATAGAGACATGGGATGAAGCAATTTTTCATACACAGAGTCTGTTATCGACCAGATCCATGTCCTACGTCTCATTCCACCATACTTTCAAGGTCGAATACCTTCTGGAAAATGGCAACTTAATATCAATAGCATATAGACCACGTCTTGGAGAGTTCTATGAGTAAAGTCCTTGAAACAGCTATAGAAGCTTCAAAGAGAGCAGCAGAAGTCCTGACACACTATTACACAAGGCTTAAAGACATAGAAATAGAACTGAAAGCAAAGAACGACTACGTAACAGAGGCTGACAGAAAATCAGAAATGATTATTATTAAGACTATACAGGAATCGTTCCCTCAACATTCTATCGTTGCAGAGGAAAGTGGTCTCCACTCAGGGAACGAGTGGAAGTGGTACATAGACCCGTTGGATGGAACAAAGAACTTCATTCACGGGTTACCGATTTTCTGCATATCAATAGGAGTTGAGTATAGAGGAGAGTTGGTTGCAGCAGTTATAAATGCTCCTGCTCTTGGAGAACTCTTTACAGCAGAAAAGGGCAGCGGTGCTTACTGTAACAGCAAGAGGATAAAGGTGAGTGATAGACAGTTTGAAGAGGCTTTAGTTGCGACAGGTTTCCCTTTCAGAGGAAAAGACCTGCTGGACAAATATCTTCTCTGCTTTCGGGAAGTTTTCTTGAAAGTTTCGGGCGTCAGGAGGTGCGGTTCAGCAGCTCTTGACCTTGCCTACACTGCAAAAGGTGTGTTTGATGGATTCTGGGAGATGTCCCTTCATCCCTGGGATATAGCTGCCGGTGTTCTCCTTATAGAAGAAGCAGGAGGAAAGGTAAGTGATTTCGATGGTAAGAAAGAATATCTTAAAAGTGGAAACATTATAGGAGCTTCTAAAAATACTTATGACAAACTTTTTGAAATAGTTCATAGACATTTAGGAGGTTAAAAATGGCATTTGATGAAAAAAAATGCGAAGGTTGTGCTCACAAAAGCACTTGCCAAGCTGCTCAGGATCCAATGGACGTTAAACTGACATGCAACCTTTCAAAGATAAAACACAAAATTGGTGTTTTAAGCGGTAAAGGTGGTGTTGGAAAAACAACAGTCGCAACAAACCTTGCAACAGAGTTGGCAAAGAGAGGGTTTAATGTAGGGCTCTTAGATGCCGACCTTCACGGTCCAAACGTAGCAAAAATGCTTGGAGCGGAAGGACAAAGGCTTTTTGCAGATCCTGAAACTCAAACGATAAAGCCATTCATCCCCCTTGGAATGCCAAATCTCAAAGTTGTTTCAATGGCTTTCCTTTTAGAAAACCCTGACCAACCGGTTATCTGGAGAGGACCTCTAAAGCATCAAGCAATAAAGCAGTTCCTTGCAGAAATCGACTGGGGAGAATTGGATTTCCTCCTCGTTGACCTTCCACCAGGAACTGGAGACGAAGCCCTTAGCGTTGCCCAGCTTATAAAACCAATGGATGGCTTTGTAATTGTTACGACTCCACAGGAAGTTTCACTTCTTGACACAAAGAAATCGATCAGCTTTGCAAAAATGATGGACGTTCCAGTTCTTGGAATCATAGAGAACATGAGCGGTCTCATATGTCCCCACTGTGGCAAAGAGATAGATATTTTCAAAAGGGGCGGTGGAGAGAACGCAGCTAAGGAACTTGGAATTCCATTCCTTGGTAGGATTCCGATAGAACCGGTAGTTGTGGAAGCTGGCGATGAAGGTGTTCCAATTGTCATGTCCCATCCTGAAAGCAGGTCAGCAAGAAGCTTTAGAGAGGTTGTTGACAAGCTCTTAGAAGAAGTTGGCGAAGTTGCAAAGGTTGAATGAATCGGGAATTGAAAATGGACAGGAAGAAGATAGCGGCAGGAGCTCTCTTGCTCCTGTCTTTACTTCTAATCATCGCCGGAATCTTTCAGAATGAATTGAGAATCATCTGGAACAACGGAAAAATACTCTGTCTCACCTGCATAGGGATTAAGTGATGCTGAAGGTCCCTTTCTTAAAAAATAGAAGGCTCTTTCAATTTCTAACAGGATTTATGGCAAATTTTCAAATTTTCAACTTCATCACAGCTCGCCTTTACACCGGAAAATTAAAGTCCATTCCCTTTCCGATAATGAACTGTTACGCCTGCCCAGCGTCGGTCTATTCCTGTCCAATTGGAACACTTTCCCACTTTCTTGTCATCTCAAAGATTCCACTCCTAACAGTTGGAGTAATCGCTGCAGTCTCTTCCACATTTGGAAGGTGGATCTGTGGATGGATCTGTCCATTTGGCTTAATTCAGGATCTCCTTCACAAGATTCCATCAATGAAGTTTGATCTTCCCAGACCCTTTGTTTACGTAAAGTATCTAATGCTAATCTTTGGTGTAATCCTACTTCCCTTCCTTTTCAAAGAACATTACTTCTGTATGGTATGTCCAACTGGAACGATAGAGGCAGGAATCTACTGGGTAGCTGCCAGCTCAATGATTCTCAACATGGCTGGACCGTTTTTTCTCTTTAAACTCGCCTTCGGTTCAATGTTCCTCTATGGTTCTATCTTCATAAAGAGACCTTTCTGTAGATACATCTGCCCACTTGGTGCCTTTTTCTCTATTTTTAACAAGCTGAGCATAGTTGATTTAAAGGTGGAGAAAGAAGACTGCATAGAGTGTAACCTCTGTAAGAAATCCTGTCCCGTCAACTATCCAATTTATGAAGATTCAAACTCTCCAGCCTGTTTAAGGTGTCTCAACTGCGTAAGGGTCTGCTCTGTGGTCAAAGTAAACTATCCAACAGTCAAACTATCCAAATTTTCAGAAGATTATCGTAGTTGAATTTTTAGACTCTCAATAAAGTTTAAATTTAGTCAATAATTCTGTATAATAAGATGCAAGCTTTCTAATGGAGGTAAGTATGGCTGAAACAGTTACACTTAAAGGAAATCCTGTTGTTCTTGCAGGTCCAACTCTTAACGTTGGAGACGATGCTCCTGTTGCTTGCGTAGTAAAGAAGGACCTTTCTGAGAAAGCTATTGGTGGAAAGAAGGATAAAGTTCAGCTAATTATCACAGTTCCATCCCTTGACACTCCTGTTTGTGAGATGGAAACTCAGAAGTTCAATAATCTTCTTAAGGACTTTGAGAACGTTGATGTTACAGTAGTTTCTATGGACTTACCTTTTGCAGAAAAAAGATTTTGTGAAAGCTTCAACGTTGAGAATATTGATGTAGCTTCTGACTTTAGATACAGAGATATGGAAAAGTTTGGCGTTCTTATTGCTGAAGGAGCTTTAAAAGGACTTCTTGCAAGATCTGTTTTCATTGTTGATAAGGACGGAAAAATCGCTTACAAGCAACTTGTTCCTGAAATTACCCAAGAACCAAACTACGATGAAGTTATTGAAGCTCTAAAAAAATTAGTTTAAAAAGCTTGTCCTTTGCGGGCAGGCTTTTTCTATTTTTCTCTAACAGAGCTTTATCCTTTCTTTCAGATAAATCCAGCCGTTTTCAGGACAGAAAGAAAGTTTAAAAGCAAAAAACTTAACTCCTATTTGAAGAGCTTTTTCAAAAGTTTTTGAAAACGCTGGGTCTTCAAGTTTGTTAGGTCTAAAACAACGGCACTTTCTAAAAACAAGAAACATTACAGCAGTTCTAAAGCCTCTTTGTTTAAGCTCTATAAGCTCCACTAAATGTTTTCTTCCCCTTTCTGTCGGAGCATCAGGAAAGAGGCAGATATCATTTTCGGATAAATTACAGCCTTTAATTTCAATATAGAAGTTACTGTTAACTCGAAAATCGATTCTACTCTTTCCCCACCTTACCTCTTTCTCAATCTTTGAAGGAATAAAACCTAAAAAGCCTTTCCTGATTACCTCTTCTGCAATTTTTGAGTGGAGGGATGTATTGAGAAAAACCCATTCGTCGTCTTTTTCAACAGCAATTAGCTTATAGTCAAGCCTACCTTTTGGATTTCCTGCCAGAAGAGTTCTTGCCCCGGGAACAAGAAGTTCTTTAAGTCTTCCAGTGTCGGAGATGTGAGCTTTAAAGATTTCTCTATCTACAGAGATAAGCCCTACAAATCTGTTGGGTCTTTCAATAAAAAGCCCCTGGGTGAGATCACCCAGGAGCTCCTTAACATTTAAAATCTTCTCCATTACAGTGATTTCTGAACTTCAAAGTCTATCTCTTTTCCAAGGTGTCCTGTGGCATTTGCAACGTGAACAATAACCTTCTTTGTTTCTGGATAGTACTCAAGAACTGTAATTCCACAGTTTGCCTGCTTGAAAGCCCAGAACTTATTGAGATCAACTCCAAGGAGGTAACACATTATGACTTTGTTTGTTGCATCATGTCCAACAATAACAATCAAATCATCATCATCATGCTTGCTAACAACCTCTTCAAAAGCTCTAACTGCCCTATCGTAAACATCTTTAAGAGTCTCTCCACCCTCTCCAGGCATCTTTACTTCTGCCGGTCTTTCTCTCCATAGTTTCAGGAGCTCTGGATACTTTTTCTCAACTTCAGATGCAAGCATTCCTTCCCACTCACCGTGGTCAATCTCTTTAAAACCTTCTCTCTCTTCTACAGGAAGGTTGTGGTGTTTTGCTATTTCCAGAGCAGTATCCTTACATCTTGAGAGAGGGCTTGAATAAACAGCCTTAACTGGAAAATACTTTAGTGCCTCTCCCACTCTCCTTGCCTGCTCTTTTCCCTCTTCATTGAGAGGTATATCCATCTTTCCCTGATATCTACCTTCTGCATTCCAGACAGTTTTTCCATGTCTAACAAGGATAATCTTCGGCATGTCCATCTCCTTAGAGAGTATTTAAGAAATACAAATTTCTCCCTGTATTGTAAATAAATAAAGCAAAAGATTGAACTCTCTCCCTTGTGGAGGGGAGGTGAAAGGGGTTTTAAAAAATTTGTATCTCCTATATCCCCTTAGAAAAGGGAAAATTTCAAACATTCTAATTAGAGTCCCCCCCTTCAAGGAGGGGACTGGGGGATTTTAACATCTATAGGATAAACTACCGAGGGAACTGACAACAGATCAACTTTACTTACTCATTACATATTCATGAATAGCCTTTGCAGCCTTTCTTCCGTCTCCCATTGCAATAATTACAGTTGAACCACCGTGGATAACGTCACCACCGGCAAAGACACCAGGAAGGTCTGTCATTAAAGTTTCAGGATCTACTAAGATTTCTCCTTTTTTACCTCTTCTTATTTCCTTAACCCCTTCTACAACAACAGGGTTTGGTCCCTGTCCAATTGCCATTACTACTGTATCTACTTCCAGTAGGAACTCTGAACCTGGAATAGGTATAGGTCTTCTTCTTCCTGATTCATCAGGTTCAGAAAGTTCCATTTTTACACACTCTACAGCTTTAAGCCATCCATTTTCTCCAACAAATCTTACAGGGTTTGTAAGGGTCTTGAAGATAACACCTTCTTCTTTTGCGTGGTGAACTTCTTCTACCCTTGCTGGCATTTCTGCTTCAGAACGTCTATAGATAACGTAAACCTCTTCGACTTCTTTTAGTCTTTTGGCTGTTCTTGCAACGTCCATTGCAGTGTTACCACCACCTATAACAGCTACTCTCTTACCTGTGAATACAGGTGTATCATATTCTGGGAATTTGTTAGCTCCCATAAAGATGATTCTTGTTAGGAATTCGTTTGCTGAGTAAACACCGTTAAGGTTAAGACCTTCAATGTTTAACATGTAAGGAAGTCCTGCTCCGGAACCTATGAAAACAGCATCAAACTCTTCGAGAAGCTCATAGATAGTTTTTGTTTTACCTACAATAAAGTTGAGTTCCAGCTTTACTCCCATGTTGAGAAGGAAATCGATTTCCCTTTTTACTGTTTCGTTTGGTAATCTAAACTCTGGAACTCCGTAAACAAGAACTCCACCTGGTTCATGAAGGGCTTCAAATATGGTTACATCATGTCCCAACTTTACGAGGTCTGCTGCACAGGCGATTCCAGCAGGACCAGAACCAACTATTGCTATTTTCTTACCAGTCTTCTCTTTTATCTCAAACTTCTCATAGCCAACAGAAGCTTCGTAATCTCCTGCAAAAGCCTCAAGAGCTCCAATAGCTACAGGGTCTCCTACTTTTCCAACTACACAAGCACCTTCACATTGAATCTCTTGTGGACAAACCCTTCCACAAACAGATGGCATTATGTTTTCTTCCTTAATCTTCCTTGCTGCTTCTACAAATTTTCCTTCTTCAATGAGCTTTAGAAATTGAGGAATTGGAACGCTTACAGGACAAGCCTTTACACAAGGAGCTGTAGGACACTGGAGGCATCTTTTTGCCTCTTCCATTGCAAGTTGGGGAGTGTACCCAAGCTTTACTTCTTTGAAATCCTTTATTCTTTCCTGTGGATCTCTTTCTGGAACTGGTACTCTCTTCTTTATAATTTCCCTCTTAGCCATTATTAACCCCTCTTACAACCGCAGTGTTTTTCTTGAAATCTTTCCATAGCAACTTTCTCAAGTGACTTGAACATGCAGAGCCTGTTCATTAGTTCATCAAAGTCAACTTCATGAGCGTTGAATTCAGGACCATCAACACATGCAAACTTTACTTCTCCTCCAACTGTCACTCTACAGGCACCGCACATTCCGGTACCATCAACCATTATTGGGTTCAATGACGCTATTGTTGGTATCTTGTGGGGTCTTGTAACCTCTGCAACTGCTTTCATCATTGGAACAGGACCCGCACAAATAACCATATCTATTTTTTCACCTTCATCTATAAGTTTTTGAAGGGCATCTGTAACAAGTCCTTTCATTCCATAAGAACCATCGTTGGTTGTTATTATTACCTTATCTGCAAGAATTTTCATTTTATCTTCCCAGAAGATTAAATCCTTACTTCTGAATCCCATTATCACAGTGAGGTTATTCCCTGCTTCTTTTACTCCCTGGCAGATGTGGTGTATTGGAGCAAGTCCAAGTCCACCACCTATGGCAACTACATTCCCCCAGTTCTCTATGTGGGTAGGTTTTCCAAGGGGACCTACCACATCTTTTAATGAGTTACCTTCTTCAAAGCAGGAGAGATGGAAAGTGGACTTTCCTACCCTTTGTACCATTAAGGTTATTGTTCCTGCTTCAGGGTCTTTCTCCGCTATTGTTAGCGGAATTCTCTCCCCCTTAGCTGTTGCTCTAACGATTACAAACTGTCCTGGTTCTGCCTTTCGTGCTATCTGTGGAGCTTCAATCACAAACTCGTCAACGTTTTCTGCCAGCTCTCTCTTGCTAACTATTTTGTACATCTCTCTCTCCTTCAAGGAAATATTTGAAGGTGAATTTTACAAAAATTTTACAAAATTTTAACATCCTTTCAGTTTCTCTTTTGTTCTCAGCATCCCGCAGGCAGCAGAGATATCCTGTCCTCTTGAATCTCTTATGAAAGCTGCAATGTTGTAATCCCAGAGAACTTTCTGGAACTTTTCTATTTGCTCTCTCGGTGAAGGTTCAAAAGGAGCTCCCGGATAAGGATTAAAAGGAATCAGATTGACCTTTACAGGGATTCCTCTAATTAGCTTTACAAGTCTTTTAGCGTCGTCTATTGAATCGTTCACACCTTTGAGCATCACGTACTCAATCATTATTCGTCTTATATTGTCGGCTGGATACCTTCTCAGAGCTGCCATGATTTCAGAGATTGGATACCTTCTGTTGAGTGGAACAATTTCTTCTCTGGTCTTATCGGTTGTTGCATGGAGTGAAACTGCAAGTTTAACTTTGTTCATTTCCTTAGCCATTCTGTCAATACCGGGAACTATTCCAACAGTTGAGATTGTTATCTTCCTTGTTGAGAGGTCAAGCATATTTCTATCTGTCATTATCTCAACAGCTTTCTTGACATTGTCAAAGTTGAGAAGAGGCTCTCCCATTCCCATAAAGACAACGTTTGAGATTCTTCTGTCTTCCCCTACATCTCTTTGAACATGAATGTACTGATCAACTATCTCTGCTGCCGTAAGATTCCTTGTAAAACCATCCTTTGCAGTAAGACAGAACTTACACTGAGCAGGACAGCCAACCTGAGTGGAAACACAAAGGGTGTTCCAGTCTTTTTCAGGAATAAATACGGACTCAATCCTATTTCCATCTTCAAGCTCAAAGAGGTACTTTCTGGTTCCATCGGCAGACTCTTCAACCTTCACAAGCTTCAAGACGTCTATTTTCGCATTTTCAGAAAGGAGCTTCCTTGCAGATTTGGAAATGTTTGTCATCTCGTCAAAGGATTTAACCCTCTTCTTGTAGAGCCACTGAGCTATCTGTTTAGCTCTATACTTCTCAAGTCCAAGATTCTGGACAAAATTCTGGAGTTCTTCGAAGTTTAGATTTTTTATCTTGACCATCTTTGTTCCTCAATCGGGTTAATATTATGTGGTGGTTTATCTTTTTCTTTTAACAGTTTTCACAATTCCATAGATAGTGGAACCTAAAAAGGCAACTGTCAAAATGAGAGATAGGAGAAAACTAAGTTTACTCATCGACTTCCTCAGCTTCTTCAATGAGCATTACGGGAATATCATCAACTATTGGATATGCCAGTTTACACTTGTGGCATATTAATCTGTTCTCTTTTTCTCTGTATTCAAGATCTCCTTTACATTTTGGACAGGCAAGGATTTTAAGGAGCTCTTCCGGTAGCATACCAGCCTCCGTGGTGGAATCTTGACACACTAAAACATAAGGTATATTTTTCACTTACGCAATCGGAGGGGTGGCCGAGTCTGGCTGAAGGCGGGTGACTTGAAATCACCTGAGGGCCTAACCAGCCCTCCGGGGGTTCAAATCCCTCCCCCTCCGCCATAAGTGGGCCGCTAGCTCAGTTGGTAGAGCAACGGACTTTTAATCCGTAGGTCCCAGGTTCGAGTCCTGGGCGGCTCACCATTCGATGGAGAGGTGGCCGAGCTGGCTGAAGGCGCTCGCCTGCTAAGCGAGTGTACCCCCAAAAGGGGTACCGCGGGTTCGAATCCCGCCCTCTCCGCCATTTACCTGTTCTTGCGGTCTTTCAGCAACCCATCCAGTTCTACAGACTCTCTGGATCTCGTCATTACCTTTAAAAGCAGGCAGTTGTAGAGTTGATTTTCTATTTTTTAATGAAGAACAACAAGCACTTAAAACTTTCTTACGGTTTACCTTAACCTCCTTTGGCAAAGAGAGAATCGTTTTAGCATCTTTAAAATACCAGGTGTTTTTACTACTATTCTGAATCTGCTTTAGCAGGTCTTATCCATCAACCACTCGTCTACTCAACTATTTTTACTTCTTTGTAGAAAAGTTCTGCCGTAAGCATATCAATGTTTGTAAAGTGAATTTCCTTTATGATAGTGTCTGGATTGTTATCTATATATTTTAGAACTTCGTCAACAATAACTTTTACTCCCAGTTCCTTTGGATAACCAAAAATTCCTGTGCTTACAGCAGGAAGTGCTACAGACTTAACTTCTAACTCTTCTGCAACTTCAAGGGCAGACCTTATGGCACTTCTTAATTTTTCTTCTTCGTTTCCCTCACCCCAAACAGGTCCAACCGTATGTATAACGTACTTTGCTTTTAGTTTTCCTGCAGAGGTATATGTAGCCCTTCCAACAGGAACGTAACCTATCCTGTCACTTTCCTCCTGAATGATTTTTCCACCCTTTTTTACAATAGCTCCTGCTACTCCCCCACCATGCTGTAGAGAACTGTTAGCGGCGTTTACAATGGCTTCTGTCTCTTCGTCTGTTATATCTCCGTGAATTACCCTGAGGGTTACTCCCTTATAATCTTTCTCAAGGAGCGTTTCCATCCCTACCCCTCGATAGTACTTATCCAAGATCACCCCATGTATACTGGACAAGAGTCATTCCTGCTATTGCAGCTGTTTCTGCCCTTAAGATTCTCTTTCCAAGGTAGATGGGTTTAAATCCTTTTTCCTTTAAAATTTCTATTTCCTCTTTATCGAGTCCACCTTCTGGACCAACTATAAATGAAACAGAAGAAGCACTAAATGATTCATAATCCTTTAGGCTTTTTCCACCTTTTTCCCATAGAACAAAAGCAAGCTCTGAGTTATCTTCTATCTCTGGAAGTCTCACCGGTTGATGTATTACAGGAAGGATGTTTCTTCCACACTGCTTTGCTGCATTTATTACTATCTCTTCCCACCTTCTCAGTTTGTTTTCCCAGTTTTTAACATTCTGGGCATTTGATGACCGTTTACAGATTACAGGCACAATTTCTGTTACACCCAACTCTGTTGCCTTCTGAATTGCCAGTTCAAACTTCTGAAGTTTATTTGTCAATCCCATGTAAAGAGTAGACCTTAAATGGCTGTCTCTGTTTATGTTTATCTCTTCAAGGACTTTAAGTCTAACTGAAGTTGGGGAGGCAGCTTCAATTTCCGCTAAGTATTCCTTCCCTTCTCCATCGAAGATTATTATTTCATCACCTTTTCTTAGCCTTAAAACTTTTAAAACGTGGCGGGCTTCCTGTCCCCGCAGGTAAGCCACACCACCGCTGACTTTATCGACTTTAAACCGTCGCATTCTTTATACTCCTGTTGTCTCTTTCTTCTTTCTCTCCTTTTTCTCTCTTACAGAGATTTTACCTTTTGGTGTTACGTCAAAGATAACGTTTCCACCCTCTGTAAACCTTCCCATCAGTATTTCATCTGTAAGTCTGTCTTCAATAAGAGTCTGGAGAGCACGTCTTATTGTCCTTGCACCATACTCTTTTCTAAACTCTCTGTTGACAACGTATTCTATAAACCTGTTTGTAACGTGAACCTGGAGGTTTCTCTCTTTGAGCTCTTCGTTGAGTCTTTCCACCTGTTTTCTTACAATCTCCTTGACATCTTCTTTTGTGAGAGGATGGAAGACGATTATTCCGTCAAGCCTGTTGATAAATTCAGGCTTGAAGTAACGCTTAACCTCATCCAGAACAAAGGATTTCATTCTCTCAAAGGAACGTTCCTCTTCCTTTCCATCAGCTATCTCAAATCCCATTCCTTTCTGGGAAGAAATAAGGTGTTTAGCTCCAAGGTTTGAAGTCATGATGAGTATCGTGTTTGTAAACGAAACCGTCCTTCCAAGTCCATCCGTGAGTCTTCCATCTTCCATTATCTGGAGAAGGATATTTAGAACGTCAGGATGGGCTTTCTCTATCTCATCGAGAAGAATTACAGTGTAGGGTTTTCTTCTAACAGCTTCTGTGAGCTGACCACCTTCTTCGTATCCAACGTATCCTGGAGGCGCACCGATAAGCCTTGATACTGTGTGTTTCTCCATGTATTCAGACATGTCGATTCTGACCATTGCTTTCTCATCACCAAAGAGCGTCTCGGCAAGGGCTTTTGCAAGCTCAGTTTTACCAACACCTGTTGGTCCAAGGAAGAGGAAAGAACCAATGGGTCTCTGTGAGTTGCTTCTTATACCAAGCCTTGAACGTTTGATAGCCTTTGCAACTGCTCTGACTGCCTCTTCCTGACCTACAACCCTCTTGTGGAGCTCGGTTTCAAGTTTAAGCAGTTTCTCAGCCTCTTTCTCCTGAAGCTGCTGTACAGGTATTCCAGTCCAGAGCGCAACAATTTCTTCAACTTTCGATTCGTCTATAACTATCTTCTCTTCCTTCTGTTTCTGTTTAAGCTCTCTTTTCAGCTCCTCAAGTTCTGCAAGGAGGGAAAGCTCCTGCTGCTTGTAGTAATGGGCTTTCTCATACTCTGCCATTGCAAGAGCTTCTTCTTTTAGAGATTTAACCTTTTCAATTTCCTTTTCGAGCACCTCAACCCTACTATCTTTCCGACTTGCCTGAAGCTGAGCCTTTGCTCCAGCCTCATCAATGATGTCTATTGCCTTATCAGGCAGTTTCCTGTCGTTTATATACCTCACAGCAAGCTTAACTGCCCTTTCGATAGCTCCATCTGTTATCTTAACGTTGTGGAACTCTTCAAATTTTGGCTTGAGTCCTTTGAGAATTTCAATCGTATCCTCGATGGAAGGTTCCTCAACCATTACAGGCTGGAATCTCCTTTCAAGAGCTCCATCCTTCTCTATGTACTTCCTGTACTCGTCAATCGTTGTTGCACCAATTACCTGAATCTCACCTCTCGAGAGAGAAGGCTTCAATATGTTTGAAGCGTCCATTGAGCCTTCTGCAGCACCAGCCCCAACAAGAGTATGAATTTCATCAATAAAAAGGATTATGTCTTTGTTATTTTCAAGTTCCTTAACAATAGCTTTCAGTCTCTCTTCAAACTGACCTCTATACTTAGTTCCTGCGATGAGAGAGGCCATATCAAGAGATACTATCCTTTTGTCTTTAAGTTTCTCAGGCACATCACCCTTTGCAATCTTCAGAGCAAGTCCTTCAACAATTGCAGTTTTACCAACGCCGGGCTCACCAATGAGAACAGGGTTGTTTTTCCTGCGCCTTGCAAGAATATGGGTGACCCTTTCAATTTCCTTCTCTCTTCCTATCACCGGATCGAGCTTACCTTCCTCTGCAAGCTTTGTAAGATCCCTTCCAAACTTATCAAGGTTTGGCGTAGATGTTCTTTTTGTAGTTTTCCTCTCCCTTGCAATTCCCTTCAGGAGATTGGAAACTTCTCTTCTAAGAGTGTAGTGATCAAGGCCATAGCTTCTGAGTATCCTTCCGGCAAGTCCAAGCCTTTCTTTGGCAAGGGCTATGAAGAGATGCTCCGGCCCAACGTAAGCATGTCCTAAGATTTTGGACTCCTCGAGAGCATGCTCAAGAACTCTCCTTGCCTCTGTTGAGAATGTAATAGTATTAACATCAACCTCGTAGCTTACAGGCTGAATCTGAGATATGATAATTTCCTGAATTCTCGCCTTTGAAATGTTATACTTCGCCAATATTTGATTTGTTATCTCATCTTCTTTGAGAAGAGTTAGAAGGATATGCTCAGTTCCCAGTTTCTCACACCTCAGGACGACAGCCTGCTCTTTTGATTTGATAATTATCTGTCTTGCCTTTGCTGTAAATCTTTCAAACATACACACTCCTTCAATAGGTTTTATTAGTTAAAACGCCGTCCTTTATAAAGTATACGTTATCAGCAAACTTTTCCAGTTCTCTATTGTGGGTTGCTATTAAAAAGGTAATGCCAAACTTTCGGTTGAGCTTCTGCATGAGGGTAACAACGGAGGTTGCGGTTTCGGTATCAAGGTTTCCAGTAGGTTCATCCGCTAAGACAACTTCGGGAGAGTTTACGAGGGCCCGTGCAATGGCAACTCTCTGCTTTTCTCCACCAGAAATCTCAAATGGTCTGTGAGATAATCTATGCCCAAGTCCTATAACGTGCAATAACTCCATCGCTCGTTCTTTTGCTTCTAACTTACCTATCCCTGAGAGAAGTAAAGGAACCATTACATTTTCAAGGATTGTCAATTCATTGATAAGATAATGAAACTGAAAAACAAAGCCTATTTTCCTGTTTCTGAAAATGGCAAGTTCCCTACGCTTGCGTTGAAAGAGATTCTTTCCTTTGTAAAGAACTTCGCCTTTTGTAGGTTTATCGAGGGTTCCAAGAATATGAAGAAGGGTCGATTTCCCGGAACCAGAAGCTCCCATCAGGAGAGAAAACTCTCCCTTTTTCAACTTTAAGTTTACTCCTCTTAGCGCTTCAACTCGATCTGTCTCTGTCTCGTAAACCTTCCAGAGATTAACCGCCTCGATTACAGTTTCCATCCTATATAATCTCCTTTATGGAAAAGAGAGTACATAAACTTACCTTCTACCATCCCGTAGTTGAGAAGATAGCAGCCTGTTTTGAAAAGGCATACCTTGTCGGCGGCTTCGTTAGGGATAGGCTTTTAAGAATTCTAAAGGAATCCATAGATATAGACATCTCGACTCCTGATGATCTTTCAAAAGTCAAAAATTGTGTTTCCAGAGCCTTAAATATCTCCTCATTCACATTTGAAAAAGAGAAAACTGTTGTTACATTCATAGGCAATGACTTCCGCATTGATATCAGCAACCTTTACGGAGAAACCGTAGAAAAAGATCTCCTTAAAAGGGATTTTACAATAAACGCAATTGCTGTCGATATTTCGGAGCTCTTTCTCCCATTTAACGATGATGTTCTCCTGATTGATCCTTCTAACGGATTTGAGGATCTTCAGAAAGGATTGATAAGACCGATTACTGCGACATCCATAACGGATGACCCGGTCAGGATTGTTCGTGGTGTTCGGTTAAAAGTTCTTCTTGACTTTGAATACCATTCCTCTTTTCTCGAACAGTCAAGGGCAAATTCGGAAAAGTTGAAAGAAAGTGCTGTTGAGAGAATGAAGGAGGAACTTATAAAGATTCTCAAAATCAATCGGTCAGCAGGGGCCTTCAGAGATCTTGATTATTTAGATGCTTTTGTTCACATTTTCCCTGAACTATCAGACCTTGAAAAAATTCCTCCTTCCGGACTCCATCAGTACAACCTTAAAGAGCACACATTCCGAACAGTTGAGTTCCTCGAAAACTACTGTCTTGAGAAAAAAGAGGAAATACTTCTGGAGTTCTCTGAAGAAATTGGAAAACAAGAGTTTCTTCCAGGATTTTTCGACTCTCACTCCCTGAAACTTGTGGCTCTCTACCACGATGTTGGGAAACCTCTGACAGTTAAAGAGAAGGATGGCAAACTGACTTTTTACAGCCATGATAAGGTAGGAGCTGAGATAGCAAAGAAAGCTTTCATAAGGCTTGGATTTGGGAAAAAAGCTGTGAATTTTGGATTTAAAGTTATTAGACACCATTTAAGACCTTTCTTCCTTTACAATCTCTTTAAAAAAGAACAACTCTCGGACAGAGCCATTTACAGGTTCTTCAGGGACACAGAGCCATATAGCTTTCACACTCTTTTTCATAGCGTTGCTGACTGGATGGCTACTTCTACTGAAATGGAGAAAGGAGTTGATGAGTTCATAGGCTTTATCCATTTTCTACTGAGGTTTTACAGGGAAAGGTTAAAAGATCTGAAGCCTCTTCTCTCTGGAAAAGAGATTATGGAAATCAAGGGTTTTGATAAACCTAATAGATGCGTTGGAATAATCAAAAAGAAAATGCTGGAGCTCCAAGCGATCGACAGAATTAAAACAATCGAGGATGCAATCAACTTTGTAAGAGGATACTCCTGTGAAAATCCTGATAAAGGCGGACTGGATTGTAACTCCTGATATAGAAGCGATAAGAGACGGTTACGCTGTAGTCAAAGATGGCAGGATAGACGGCTACTATAAGAGGAAACCGGAAGGAAATTTTCAGAAAGAACTGAATTTAAAAGGTGTTCTATACCCTCCTTTTGTCAATGCCCATACACACTTAGAGCTTTCAAATTTGAGCTTCTTACCAGACAAGTTTGCTTCCTTCTTTGACTGGCTTCTCTGGATAATTGGGAAAAGACAATCCTTTTCAATTGAAGAGATAGAAAAAGCTGTAATCAAAGGGCTAAAAGAGTCTGAAAAACATGGAGTGATTTACGTTGGAGATATCTCCTCCTTTGGAGTTTCAAAAAAGTTTATAAAAAGAGGATTTTCTTATCTGGAAGTTATAGGGAAAGACTTTGACGTTACCTCTCTACATCCACCCCTTTCTATCCATTCAGTATATTCAGTTTCATTTAAGCTCATCAGAAAGATTGCTACAGATTCACAGGAAAGAGGATATAGATTCCAGATCCATCTCGGAGAAACCGCAGATGAAAAGGCTTTCGTAAGGTGCAAAGAAAACAGATTTGAAAGCTTGATCTATCCCTTTCTGGGAAGAAAGAGATATGAGAGAGTCTGCTCAAAGGATCTTATAGACTACATAGAAAAAGCGGGAGCTCTGAATGAAAACATGATAGCGGTCCACTGTACGAACTTATCCAGAAGAGAACTTGATATTCTTATAAAATCGGGTTGTGGAATTGTTCTCTGTCCACGAAGCAACATTCATCTCAAAACAGGCTTTCCAGATATTCAACACCTTATAGATTATGAAAAAGTTGGTATCGGAACTGACGGATTAAGCACAAATGTCTCTCTTTCAGTAGTTTCAGAGATAAAAACCATTTACTACAAACTTGAAGGTACCATTCCCGTTAAAAAACTATTCAGGCTAATTACCTCTGGAGGTGCTAAAACACTTGGAATAGAAAACTACCATCAAAAACCTTGCTTTACCTTTTGCAAAACAGAAAAAGAAGTGGAAGATCCTTTTGATTTATTCCTTTCAGACTTCTTAACGTTTGAAATTCTTGACTTATGAGATTTAGTTTGATTTAATAGTTGAAAATTGACTGCGAGAACATGGACAGCAAGGAGAAAGAATGCTTAAGAAAATCTACGACTTCTTCAGCTCAGTAAAGCTCGCCATATTTCTCCTCCTGACTCTTGCTGTTACCTCCATCATTGGAACAATCATTGAACAGCAGCAGGATCCGGATAAGTACCTGAGAGAGTATGGAGAAACAACTTACAAGATCTTTAAATTCCTCGGTTTCACAGATGTTTACCACTCCTGGTGGTATATCCTGCTCCTAACACTTCTGGCAATCAACCTGATTGTTTGTTCAATTAAAAGACTTCCAAAAATTTGGAAGGTTGCAAAAGAGCCCCGAAAAACCCTTCCAGAAGGTTATGAGAAAACTCTGAGAGTTGTTCACCGGATAACTCTTGCTGGCAATGTTGAAGATATAAAAGATTCCATTCTGAATACCCTCAAAAAGCTTCGTTATAAATCAGAAGTTTCAAAAGAAGAAACAGAGGAAGTTCATATTTTCGCCGATAAAAATGTCTTCGCAAGGTTTGGTGTTTACATAGTCCACTTTGGAGTTCTGATTGTTCTGATAGGAGGGTTGATTACAGCTATTTTTGGTTACAGAGGTTATATGAATCTTTCAGAAGGTACCCGCAGTAATCTGGTAAGTTTCTTCAGTGGTCCAAAAGTCATAGAGCTCCCATTCTACATAAAGTGCAACAAGTTCACTATAGATTTCTATCCTTCAGGCATGCCTAAGGCTTATATATCTGATCTCTCGGTAATTGAAAACGGAAAAGAGGTTTACAGGAAAGAGATAAAAGTTAACGACCCTCTGAAATACAAAGGCGTCTATTTCTACCAGGCAAGCTACGGGCAGGGAGAAGCAATCTTACAGATCAAGAAAGGGAACAAGACTGAAACAGTTGGACTTGCCTTTGGACAACCTATCAAGTTTGGAAAAGATACTTATCTGAGGATTATCAGCCTTGACGGAAGAACGATGACCATAGGAATTGAGTTTATTCAAAATAAGAAAATAGAGGAAGGGATAATAAAGCCATTCATGTTCTATAAAATTCCTGGAACTGACATTGCTTTCTCAGTTGTTGATGTCAAACCTGTATTTTATACTGGTCTTCAGGTTGCTAAAGACCCTGGAACTTGGATTGTCTGGGTTGGAAGTACAATTCTCATCCTTGGACTTATAGTTGCTTTCTTTATTCCCCACAGGAGAGTTTGGGCAAGAATAAAAAAAGGAAAAGAAGGAAAGGTTACTCTTGTAATTGGTGGAATAACAAACAAAGGGACAGAAGGACTTGCAAAGGAGCTGGAGGAGGTCTTAGGGGTAGTGAAGTCTTCATACTGTCCAAATACCCCTAAGGAGGAAAGAGATGATTAATTCAGTAACTCTTTTCAATGCAGGAATGGTGGCATTTTTCTTAGCATTTCTTTTCTACACCATCCATACCTTTTCAAAGAGTTCCTGGTCTGGAAAACTTGGAACTTACCTTGCATGGCTTGGAGTCGTTGTTCAAGGAGCAGCGTTCATTGTGAGGGGAGTAGAAAAGGCAAAGGTCAATATGGTTTCTGATTGGACTGCCTTTTATAAATATGCTCCTTTCACAAACATGTACGAATCTCTCATGCTCTTTGGCTGGACAGCAGTTCTCCTTTACCTGCTTTTTGAGTGGAAGTACAGAAATAAAGCCTTTGGTATGTTTGTTATTCCTTTAGCTCTGATGGGAGAGCTTTCAACACAGATTTTAGGTTTCAACCCGGAAGCACAACCCCTCGTTCCAGCACTTCAGAGTAACTGGCTTCTCTTCCACGTTGTCACAACATTCATAGGTTACGCTGCCGCTGCTGTAAGTGCAGGAGTAGCTTATGCCTATTTTGCGAAACGGGATGATACAACAGGAAAAGACTGGATGGTAATCTTCGTAACGACCTGGTTTATTTTCTTCTTTATCATCTACTCAGCTTACAGGGAAAACGTTTTTCTCTTTCTTGGAGTTTCATCCGTAGTAGCTGCTACTTTCTGTGGATTTCTTTTCATACTCAAAAGATACGGAATTACAAAGATTTTCCCTTCTATAGAAACGATGGAACAGATAATGTATCAGTCTGTAGCCGTTGGCTTTGTCTTTCTGACAATTGGAATTATACTGGGAGCTGTTTGGGCAAAGTATGCGTGGGGCGGATACTGGTCCTGGGATCCAAAAGAGACCTGGTCACTGATTACATGGCTCGTTTACGCAGCCTATCTTCATGCGAGATATATCAAGGGACTTTCTGGCAAGCCTTTAGCTTATTTTACAATCATAGGTTTTCTGAGTGTTATCTTCACTTACTATGGAGTTAACTTAATCATTCCCGGCCTCCACAGTTACGCCCAGTAGGATATCTTTTCTCCGGGTTGTTTCAAAAGTAGACAACCCGGGGTAAGATATAATTCCATTTATGGTTTGTAAAAATTTTTTGAAAGATAGATCATTCTTTAGATACGTTATCTTCTCCTTCTGTGATGCTATTAAGAGTGATTACCCTTTCTTTGCAGCATCCATTGCCTACTACACTCTAATGTCAATTATTCCTCTCTTCATATTCCTATTCTTTCTCGGAATGGTCATCTTTCAGATAAATTTCCAGGATTTGGTACCGAAAGAGATTTTTAACTCTCCATTAAAACCGATCTTCCTCCAGATTGAACAGATTATCAACAACTCAGGCCTAATAAGTGGTACAGCAGCTGTAGTTATGCTCTGGTTTTCCAGAGGTATATTTCTATCCTTTGAAAGATCGTTTTGCGAAATATTAGGAGTTGAAAATACTGCAGGCTTTTTCTACAAGCATCTGGTTATTATTTTAGTGATTTTTTTTCTGTGGATTTTGATGTTTATCTTTTATTCAGCTAAGTATTTAATAGCTCTGCTGCTTCCTCAGTTTCCATTGTTTTCAATTGCATCATCTCTTCTGGTTCCAGTTTTGCTGTTTACTATTTTGGTTAGTATATACTACTTTTTATTACCGATTAAAGTCCCTTTGAAGTTTATTTTAAAAACCTCAACCTTTGTTTTCTTTCTGTTGACAATATTTGAAAAGGTCTTTGTATGGTTTATTCTTAACGTTTCGAAAGTCAGTATTCTCTACGGTTCCTTTGCTGCTGTAATTATCTTTCTCATCTGGATCTACTATTCTGCAACTGTTGTGCTGGTTGGAGTTGGCATAGTAAAAGCAAAATTAACTTTTGAAGAGGAGATAAAGGAATGAGAATAGTCAAGAGCATCAAAGAAATGCAGGCTATTTCTAAAGCTCTGAGAAGAACAGGGAAGAGAATAGGATTTGTTCCTACAATGGGTTACCTTCACGATGGACATATCAGCCTTGTAAGGTGTGCTAAAAAAGAAAACGATGTTGTTGTAATGAGTATTTTTGTAAATCCTACCCAGTTTGCTCCAAACGAGGATTTTGAGAGATATCCCCGGGACCTAAAAAGAGATTCCGAAATAGCTGCAAAGGAAGGAGTCAACTACCTTTTTGTTCCCGAAACTTCCGATATGTATCCGGAAGGGTTCTCAACGTATGTAGAGGTTGAAGGGCTGACAGAAGGCTTGTGCGGAGCAAGAAGACCTGGACATTTTAGGGGAGTGGCAACGGTCGTGACCAAACTTTTAAATATTGTTCAACCCCACAAGGCTTACTTTGGAAAGAAGGATTTTCAGCAGCTAAAGGTTATAGAACGTCTTGTAAAAGACCTCAACTTTGATGTTGAAGTTGTAGGCTGTCCTATAGTAAGAGAAGAAGACGGTCTTGCTAAGAGCTCCAGAAACGTCTACCTCTCACCTGAAGAGAGAAAATCGGCAACTTCTCTCTATGGAGCTTTAAAGCTTGCCAAAAAGATGATTGATGAGGGTGAAAGAGATCCAGAAAAGATAAAAGCAGAAATGAAGAAGTTCATACTTTCCCATCCCCATGTTAAGAAGATTGATTACATAGAGATTGTTGACGCTAATCTCTTAAAACCTGTAAAATCCTTAAAAGAGGGGGATCTAATAGCCCTGGCAGTCTTCGTTGGAAACACAAGGCTTATTGATAACTGGGTGGTGGGAGAAGATTTTTAGAGGAGGTTAGAATGGTCTACGAAATTTCCCTGAAAACCACAGGTAGAACACAATTTGTTGATATAACCCGCCAGGTTGAATCAATTGTTTTGCAGTCTGGAGTCACAAAAGGAATCTGCGTAATCTATGTACCCCATACAACTGCCGGCGTTACAATAAACGAAAATGCAGATCCTTCTGTAAAGAAAGATATAAAAACCATGCTCGATAAACTAATTCCCTGGAGAGAGCCTTTCTACGAACACGCTGAAGGAAACTCTGCTGCTCATATAAAATCCTCGATTGTAGGTTGCAGTCAAACTGTCATCATTCAAGATGGAAGACTTCTGCTTGGAACATGGCAAGGAATCTACTTCTGTGAGTTTGATGGACCAAGAACACGAAAGGTCTATGTGAAAATAATAGAAGGATAACGGAGCAGGCGTGTAAGCCGGGTTCTGTTTGAAGGGGTCATTTATCTATGCGGCTTACCCGCTGGCATCGGGCGGGCAACCCTCAAGCGCCAGCCTATTTGGCCTTGCTCCGGGAGGGGGTTACCGTGCCCTCTCTCCTCGCGGAAAGAGGCGGTGGTCTCTTACACCACCGTTTCACCCTTACCACCTTATAGGTGGCGGTCTCTTTTCTGTGGCCCTATCCGCAGGGTCACCCCTGCCTGGCTTAACGCCAGCTCCCTGCCCTGTGGAGCCCGGACTTTCCTCTCTCCTTACGGAGAGCGACCCCACAGCCTGCTCCATTATAAATTTAGTCTATTCCATATTATTTGCTAACTTCCCTTTCCAGCTTACTCTCAACAGACTTTATCTTCTGAGCCATCCTGTTGCTTTTACCCTTTCTGATGTCGAACTTTACAACAGAGTAAACTCTGTTGCAGTCCGGTTCCAACTGTTGATACGCCTTCTTTATTAGTTCAAGGGCTTCATCCATGGTCTCAGTTTCAAAAACTGTTCCCATAGAAGTAAGCTTATAAGGGATTCCACTCTCGTCTATCATTTTTATAATTCTTGTGACGTATGAGCTTACACTTTCTCCCTTATCTGTCGGAAACATGGAAAACTCTACAAGTACAGACATATTCTCCCTCCGTAAAAATTTTGTTTGACTTTAACTATTCTATCATCTAATTTTTCTATAACTTGTCACTTATTACTCGTTACTTGTCACTTGCACAGGAGGCTTTTATGGTTAAGCCAATAGGAGTATGCATAGGAGAACCCTCTACCAGAGAAGTTGAATTTATAAGTTCAGGTGCCGTTCAGTTAGGAGACTACGTTGAGCTGGAATACGAGGGTTATAGAGTCCTTGGATTTGTGAAAGAAATAAGGAGAATCAACAGATCTCTAACGGAGGATTTAGAACCTGAAGATGTCGAACACTTACGGAAACTAACGGATAAGAACTCCTACTTCAAAGGGAAAATATCCATTCTCGGCGACGTTGATAGAGGAATGTTTATTCCAAGGGTTCCTCCTGAACCGGGAACTGACATTTTCTTAGCTTCTGGAAAGACTCTCCAAAAGGTTTTTGGAAAAGATGATGGAAAAAAAATTCATATAGGACATCTGCTTACAAGAGAGGATGTAGATGTCTTTATTGACATAGACAGTATAGTGAGCAGACACCTTGCAATTCTTGCAGTTACAGGTGGGGGTAAATCGAACACAGTTTCAGTAATCCTCGAGGGAATGCTTGACAAGTATGGCACAATCCTCGTCTTTGATATGCACGGAGAATATATCAACTTTGACTACACCAGAAATGGTAATAGCTGTGTGAGAAAAATAGACCTTGAGCTAAATCCAACAAGACTCAGTTATCATGAGTTCAGGCTTTTTGCCAACGTTGATGATAGCGCTTACATCCAGGACAGGTATCTGAGAAGGGCATTTAAAGTAGCTGTTGAAGAGATTCAGAGCGGTCAGATTTCAGCCTCCGATTTCTGGGGAAGACTCTTGGGAGAGCTCCAGAAATACAGAACTGACGAAGCCTACAAAGAGGACTGGAAATCAATAACAGGTGTAATAAACAAAGTTGAAGACATGCAGGAGTTTTATGGAGGTCTCTTTAATCTTCTCCAGACCCCAATAGTCGATCAGATCGAGTTTGGAAGGCTTAATGTCATTGACCTTTCCCACGTTGACGAGAAAATAGCCGATATCGTTGTAAGCCACGTTTTAAGGAATATTCTGGAAAAGAGGAAAGCTCATGTCAGAGAAGAACCCGGAGGACTTGAATTTCCCGTTTTCATGATTTTAGAAGAGGCCCACATACTTGCATCATCCACAATTAACACAAAATCGAGATACTGGATTTCGAGAATCGCAAGGGAAGGAAGGAAGTTTGGCCTGGGACTCTGTTTAGTTACTCAAAGACCCAAGGCCCTTGATTCAAACGCCCTTTCTCAGGCTAACAACATGATAATCCTTAGGCTGGTTGAGCCCGGAGATCAAAGACATGTTCAGCAGGCTTCAGAGTCTTTGAGCTCAGACCTTGTAGAACAGCTTCCATCTCTTAATGTTGGAGAAGCTCTCATCATGGGAAAAATGATTCCCGTTCCTGCACTTGTAAAGATTAAACTTGCAAAGGCAAAAAGAAGTGGAAATGACATTAGTGCTGTTGATGAATGGAAAAAGTATAAGGAAGATACTCTAATTTCAGGAGAAGAACTGGATGATTTTCTTGAACTTGGGGACACGGAGCTCTAAGCTATGAGAGCTATGTTAGTATGTTTATTATTTGGTTGGTTAGCTTCAAATGCGGTAGCAGGAGAATGTCCTGGTATTCCTGAGGCGCAGGCTATACTTAATAGGTGTTTAAAAGCACACTTGTCCGTTAGAGCTGTTGAGGAGATTAAGGATTTTCCTGTCTGCAAGGTAACAACTCAGGAAGGAGAAACTTTTTTCTTATCCATGAATAGAAAACATCTTATTGAAGGAATTTTGATAGAAGTTCCACCTCTTGTTCTTTCCAGTGGAGACTATCAAATTCTGAAAAAGAATATCTTGTCTTCCGTTGGGGAAGGAACTGAAATAATCGTTGTTACAAACCCACTTTGCAGGGCTTGTCGAGAACATAGGAAAAAAATTAAACAATTGACAAAGAAATTCAAAGTTAGCTTTGTAATGGCAGGGTTTAATAGAGAAGAAATAAACGCTGCTGTTGATGCAGTTTGCAGGAAGAAGAATTTTTCCAATCTGTTTGATACCGAAAAGTCTCTTGAGATATGTGATTCAGGAAAACTTAAAGTTTGGACTGTTTCAGATACTCTGAAAAAGTATGGAATAACAGGAACTCCTGTTTTTGTTTTTCCAGATAGGAAAGTAGCAGTTGGTATTGATGATTTTGAAAATACGCTTGAATCAGCAGAGTGATTTTTATTGGTGGAGGTGGCGGGATTCGAACCCGCGTCCGGAGATGCGGCTCAGGTAGCTTCTACACGCTTAGCCCGTGCTTTATCCTCTCGCTCCAGGGTTAGCCCACGGGCAGGCGCCCTGGAGCCAGCCCTCTCTTTTCTCGGTTACCGCCCCGAGGGCGAGGGTGATAACCCAGCCCATCTCTCTGGCGCCCTACCCGGAGCCGATGGGCGGAGCTCCGGGGGACGTCGCTGCGTTAATTAGGCAGCGAGAGCAAGTTCTTCGTTGGCAACTATCTTGGGTGCCTTTTTTACGAGGTTGGCTCCTCGGCGTGCCACTACCTGAACCTCTGCATCCCCGTCGAAACCAGTCACCCCCATATTCTACTGTCCGAAGATTAAATATAGGCGTTAATTGCAAGTTTGCAAAATAAAAATCCCCCCACAAGGGGGGATTGAGGAAGGTTGGGAAATCAAAAGAGGAAGGGATTAATAAACTGTTATTTCTCCTTCAACGAGTTTTTTCCATGTGTTTTTCATATCAGAGAGGCAGTCTCTAACAATTTTTTCTATTGTAGGCTGGAAGGCTTCAGGTTTTTCTGAAGTCCTTACTTTAACATCAACAGCAAGTGGTTCGTTAACAGGTTTACCAATCTGGCTAACCATATAGCAGTATGCTTCTTCTATCTCTGGTATGTTTTCAACGACAGCTTTAGCTATTTCGTTCGCCGTGATATTGTAGAGCTTTCCGACGTGAGTGATTGGGTTTTTGCCGGCTGCTGCTTCAAGGCTCATCGGTCTGTAAGGAGTGATGAGACCATTTGCTCTGTTACCTCTTCCAACCTCTCCATCGTCTCCTGCTTCTGCTGAAGTTCCAGTAACTGTTATGTAAACATTTTGATTCTCAATGTCATCACCTGTGTTTATGTGGATTTCCACTTCTCTGTCTGTGAATTTCTTTGCTACATCATAGGCAATCTTTCTAACGTTTTCTCTCTTTTCTACGTAATCGTCTATATCCTTTACGTATCTGTCAACGAACGCGCAGGCAATTGTTATTTCCATCTTCTCGCCGATTCTTACACCCATTACCTTAATATCTTCTCCGATTTCAGGATGGACTTTTTTGAGTTCCTTGCTGTTCAACTTTTTCTCGATGTGATAGACAACGTTTTCAACATCATCAAATGGAGCAAATCCAACCCCAAAAGATGTATCGTTAGAAAGAGGTACTCCCTCTTTTAGCTGTCTCATGTAGATGTCTACAAGGTCAACAGAACCGGGTCTAATGTAGGTGTGAATTCTCACATCTTTTTCAGGATCTATAGCATGAATGTTTTCCTTTAGCCACTCTTTTGCACTTTCAACAGCAAGTTCATCTACAGGGACTTTTATTCCTTTGTATTCCTTGATTGCTCTACCAGAAAGAAAGATTTCTATAGGTTCTTTTACTTCTCCTCCACCAAATGCTGGTATAGCACTTCCACCAACAAGGAGGTTTTTATCAACGTTGTGGTGAAGAACGAATCCAAATTTTTCATAGTAGAATTTACAGAGTTCTGCTGATAGTTTTTCTGCCAGCGCATCGCATATTGTGTCAGGATGTCCAACTCCTTTTCTTTCAACAATTTCAATTTCAGCCTCGTAGACGGGCTGGGTGTCGAGAGGAGTAACCCTTATGTTCATTTAACTGCCTCCTACAAATTGATTTGGGATAGAGAAATATATCATCAAATTTTCAATTTGAGAAAATGTTTTGCTTGGAAAAAGAACAACTTCGGCAGGTTTCTTTTCGGGATTGTTTTAACGATTTTTGCATTTCAATACGAAAGGGATTGTGGGAGCAAAGCGATTAGTAAAACATCTTTGAGAATTATCCGTTAAGGAGCTTTTCAGCTTTTTCTATAACAATTTCCGGTTTCAGATCTCTCATACATCTGAAGTGTCCTTCCGGACACTTTTTACCGCCGTGAATTCCACAGGGACGACAGTAAAGGTTTTCGACTTCAGTGACAACTCCATTTCTGTAAGGGTAAAAACCGAACTCTGGAACGGTTGCTCCAAAAATGGCAACAACAGGTGTTTTAAAGCTGGTTGCCACGTGAACAGGGGATGAGTCGTTAGAGATGAGAAGTTCTGATTCTTTTATGACTGAAAAGAACTCTCTCAATGTAGTTTTTCCGCAGAGGTTGATTGTTCTCTTCTCTGCTATTTCGTGAACCTTCTGGCAGGCTTCGAGATCCCCTTTTGAACCGACCAGAACCACAGTTTTGCCTTTTCTCAGGAAGTATCTAGCAACGTCACCGTAATATTCGGGAATCCACATTTTGGTTTTCCATACTGAGCCCGGGGCAAGGACTACGTAGCCTTTTTTCAAATTGAACTTTTCGAGAGCAGATTTTGATTCGATGTCGGATATTGGGAGCTCCGGTTCTCTATCTATAACAATTGAAAATTCATCTTTTAAAGGCAATAACAGGTCGAGATTTCTATCAACTTCGTGAATTCCTTTTCTCTGTCTGTATTTAACTCTATCGGTGTAGAGGAAGCTGAATCCTGAAATGTTAAAGCCTATCCTTCTCTTTATTCTGGACAGGAAGAGAACTAAGGACGTCCTATGGGAACGATGGGGAGAGATCACAAGGTCAAAGTTTTTTTCTTTCAAAATCTTTGAAAACTCCAGAATTTTTTTCTTGTTATAGGGAATTATCTCTGAAACATAAGGAAATCCCCTAAAAACTGACTCAAAACCTTTTCTAACAACCAGAGAGACTTCCGATTCTGGAAAACTCTTCTTTACAGACTTTATGAGGGGAGATGTAAGTATTAGGTCACCTAAAAAAGCTGTCTGAAAAATGAGAATCTTCCTCAACTTCGCCTCTTTTAAAGTGGTCGGGGCAGGGGGATTTGAACCCCCGACCTCTTGCTCCCGAAGCAAGCGCGCTAACCAAGCTGCGCCATGCCCCGTTAGATTTAAAACTAAGGAACTTTTACGTTTTCTGGTTTTATTCTGGCAAATCTACGCTTTCCTACCTGGAGGATAACTTCATCCTTTAAAACATCAATTTTTGTATTTTCATCCAGAACCTTCTCCCCGTTTATCCTTACACCACCGCCCTTAATCTGCCTTCTTCCTTCCGATGTTGAGTTGACAAGACCAGCCTCTTTTAAAAGTCTTGGGAGCCATACAGGGTTTTCTGGAACTGTAACTTCCGGTTCTGGAATTTCCTCAGGTAGTTCTCTCTTTGAAAAGACCCTTTCGAAGTGTTCTCTTGCCTTTTTGGCGGCCTCTTCGCCGTGGAAGGTCTTGACGATTGTTTCTGCAAGTCTCTTCTTTACCTCCATTGGGTGGAGTTTTCCTTCTTTTACGGCTTTCTCCATTTCTTCTATTTCTTCCTCTGGAATCCTCGTAACGAGTCTGTAGTAACGCCACATGAGTTCGTCTGAGATTCTCATAACTTTGCCAAACTGCTCCTCCGGAGGCTCAAGGATACCGATGTAGTTTCCAAGGGATTTACTCATCTTCTGAACACCATCAAGCCCTTCAAGGATGGGCATCATTATGCAAACCTGCTCTTCCTGGCCATATTCCCTCTGTAGATGTCTTCCTATGAGGAGGTTAAATTTCTGGTCTGTTCCACCGAGCTCAACGTCTGCCTTTAGGACTACAGAGTCATATCCTTGAAGAAGTGGGTAAATGAACTCGTGAATGTGAATAGGTCTTTGTTCTTTGAACCTTTTGGCAAAGTCGTCCCTTTCGAGCATTCTTGCCACTGTGTATTTTGAAGCAAGCTTTATGAGGTCTGCAGCTGACATTTCGCCGAGCCATTCACTGTTAAAAACAACTACTGTTTTTTCTGGATCGAGTATTTTGAAAACCTGCTGGGCGTAAGTTTCAGCGTTTTTTAGGACTTCTTCTCTTGTAAGAGGAGGTCTTGTTTCAGACTTTCCTGTTGGGTCTCCAATCATTGCAGTGAAGTCACCAATTAGAAAGTAAACCTTGTGTCCAAGCTCCTGAAAGTCTCTCAACTTCCAGAGAAGAACTGTATGTCCAAGGTGGAGATCCGGAGCTGTAGGGTCGAAGCCTGCCTTTACGTGGAGAACTTCCTTTTTCTTGAGTTTCTCAAGGAGTTCCTCTTCTCCGATTATTTCTGCTGTTCCTCTCTTTATGACTTTAAGCTGTTCCTCTGGTGTCATCTTTCCCTCTCTTCCAAAAGGATTTCCATTGCTGTTTCATCACAGTTTGGAAACTTAACACAGTTTATGCAATCTCTCCAGATCTTATGTGGAAGCGAGTTTTTATCTATAACCCTGAACCCTAACTTTTCGAAAAACTTTACCTGATAAGTGAGTGTAAAAACTCTGTTTATTCCAAACTCTTTTGCTTCATCTAAGGCTTTTTTAACAAGTGCTGTTCCTATCCCTCTTCTTAGATGTCCTGGATCAACTGCAAGAGAGCGAACTTCTGCAAGGTCGTTCCAGAAAACTGTAAGAGCACAAGTACCAAGGACTTCCCCACTTTCCTCATAGACCCAGAAATCCCTTATGTGTTCATAGATACTATTTATTGATCTTGGAAGCATAAGCCCCTGCTTTGCGTACTCGTTTATGAGAAACTGGATTCTCTCAGCATCTTTCATCTTTGCCTTTCTAAGTGTACCTGTGAGCTCCGTTACCTTTTCCAATCTTAGCTCTCTCCCATTCTGAGAACTTTTACAGGCTCTGTCCTTGCTGCTTTCCTTGCAGGGTAAATGGTAGCAAGAACACTGATGATTATGGCTGCTACCGCTGCAACTATGCAGTCTGAAATATGGAGTTTAAATGGGAGATGGTCAATGTAATAAACGTCAGGAGGAAGAGGAATGAGTTTGTACTTTTCTCCCAAAATGGAGATTCCAAGTCCTATTGCTTCACCAATAACTGTTCCAACGATACCAATCATCAATCCCTGAAATATAAAAAGTTTCAAGATAAAGCTATCAAAAGCTCCAACTGTTTTCAGTATTGCTATATCCCTTGCCCTTGCGTTTACGTTCATCATTAAAAGGCTTGAGATATTGAAGGAGGCAACTATAACAATAAGTGTTAAAATCAGAAACATTGCGAGTTTTTCAAGCTTTAGAGCAGAAAAGAGGCTCTTGTTTAGACTTATCCAGTCCTGAGCTATAAAATCTTTGCCAAGGACTTCTTCTATTTTTGCCTCTACAAGCTTTGCATTTTCCGGGTCATCCAATCTCACCATTATTCCGGTTACAATGTCTCCAAGTCCAAACTTTTTCCTTACTTCATCTATGTGAGCAAGAATTAGTCCAGAATCAAACTGATACATTCCAACTTCAAAGATTCCAACAACTCTGAATGAGACACTCCTTGGAATGATTCCAAATGGTGTCTTTCTTCCCATTGGAGAGAGTAGGGTTATCCTGTCTCCTATGGTTACTCCCAGGTTGTCTGCCAAGATTCTTCCAATAACGACTCCGTCTTTTGCATTTTTGAAGAGCTGCCAATCGCCAATGAGTAGCTTCTTTGGAATGTCTGTAACTTCTGGTTCTTTATCTGGATCACAGCCTCTAAGGGATGCACTTGACGCTGAAGAAAACCCTGTTGATGTTGCCATAACAGGAATGTAGATAAAAGGTTCTGTCCCTTTGACGTGGGGTAGCTTTCTTATCTTTCTTTCAGCGTAGTCGTACTGGTAAAAAGCACCACTTCTTTTCATGACTATGATGTCGGCATTGCTTGAGAGAAGCCTTTCTTTTATTGCATCCTGAAATCCTGTCATGACAGCGTTGACTATTATCAGTGCTGCAACGCCGACAACAACTCCCAGAACTGCAATGAAAAGGGCAAAGGAGAGATAACCTTTCCTGGGTTTGAGTCCTCTAAGGACAAGCCATTTTATGAGAGTGTTCATATTCTGGAAGCCCCCTTAATCCCCCCTTTGCAAGGGGGGGAAATGAATAAAGTTCCCCCTTTTTTAAAGGGGGATAGGGGGATTTTAATACTTTATTTACTCGGTTTCGCAGATTTCTTCTCCACACTTCTTCTCAGGTCTCAATTGTGGGAAGAGGAGAACTTCTCTGATTGAATCTTTGTCTGTGAAGAGCATTACAAGTCTGTCAATTCCGATTCCTTCTCCAGCAGTTGGAGGCATTCCGTATTCAAGAGCTGTGATGAAGTCAGCATCGTATTCCATTGCTTCGTCGTCACCCTTTGCTTTCTCTTCAAGCTGCTGTTTGAACCTTGCTTCTTGCTCTGCAGGATTGTTGAGCTCACTGTAAGCATTGGCAATTTCCCTACCAAAGATGAAGAGTTCAAATCTCTCAACAAGTTCTGGATTTCCTCTTTTTTCCTTTGCAAGAGGTGAGATGGCCTTTGGAAAGTCAATAACGAACGTTGGTTGAATGAGCTCGGGTTCAACTAAGGCTTCGAAGAGCTCCTGAACTCTCTTAAAGTGGGAGAGTTTTTCAACATTTTCTATCCCAATTTCTTTTGCCTTCTGAAGTACTTTTTCCTCATCGTGGAGAAGTTCCTCTTCTGTCAGCCCTGTCTTCTTTGAGAGCTCTCCAAGGTAAGAGATCCTCCTGAAAGGTCTTTCAAATGAAATCTTTGTTCCCTGGTACTCTATCTCTCTAACTCCTTTTCCGAATATCTCGTCAAGGAGGTATTCAAAAAGCTCCTCAGTGAGTTCCATCAGGTCGTTGTAATCCGCATAAGCCATGTAGAACTCAACCATTGTGAATTCAGGGTTGTGTCTGGTGCTGATTCCCTCGTTTCTGAAGTTCTTGCCGAGCTCATAAACCCTTTCAAATCCACCGACAAGGAGCCTTTTGAGGTAGAGCTCCGGAGCAATCCTCAAGTAAACGTCTATATCGAGGGCGTTGTAGTGTGTGATAAACGGCTTGGCAGCAGCACCGGATGCTATCGGCTGCAGAACAGGAGTTTCAACTTCCATAAAGCCTTTGCTGTCTAAAAATTCCCTCAGTTTCTTTATTATCTTTGTTCTCGTTCTGAAGATTTCTCTTACTTCAGGGTTAACTATGAGGTCGAGGTATCTCTGTCTATACCTTTTCTCAACGTCCTTTAATCCGTGCCACTTCTCTGGAAGAGGTCTGAGGGATTTTGTTAGAGGTGTCATTTCAGAGACTTCAACTGTCAGTTCTCCAGTTTTTGTTCTGAAGAGTTTTCCCTTAATTCCAACGATGTCTCCAATGTCTATGAGCTTTTTGAATACCTTGTTGTAGAACTCTTCTCCAACAGTGTCTCTTCTGATGTAACACTGGATTCTCTCTGTGCCATCCTGGAGGTGGAAAAAGGCAGCTTTGCCCATGATTCTTATTGACATGATTCTTCCAGCGAGGGAAAACTCCTCAGCAGGGAGCTCTTCCTTTTCTCTCTCTTCTCCCTCTTTGTGTCTTCCAAACCTGTCAATGAGCTCTTTTGCAGTTGTAGTTACTTTATACTTATAGGCGTAAGGCTCGTAGCCAAACTCTTTCAGTTTTTCAGCTTTTTCTTTTCTCTGTTCTACTATTTTCTGTTCTAAGCTTTTTTCCTCTGCCATTCCTCTCTCCTTATACGTCCATTTTGTTCAGCCAAAGTTTACGAAAAAATTTCCTCAATGCTCAATTTTTAGACTCAAAGAAGTATAATTTCACAAAAGTTCATTGAAAATTAAATATATGGTGGAGTTTAAAATTGTTTAAGCTTTTGGAAGCTATCGGTCGAGCAACGATCAACTTCCTTGAATTCTGGGGTAATTGGCTGATTATCTCAGTAAAGGCAATAATGCTTGCCTTCAGGAAACCTATAAGATTTCAACACTACGTATATCATCTTGCTACCATTGGAACAGGTTCCCTTCCTGTAATTGCAATTACCTCTCTTTTCACTGGAGGCGTTATCGCCCTTGAAACGTACGAAGCTTTCCACAGGTTTAACGCCGAATACATGATTGGAGGGGTTGTGGCAATATCTATGGCAAGGGAGATGGGACCTGTTTTATCGGCACTCCTTGTTACCGCAAGGTCAGGTTCTGCAATGGCCGCAGAAATCGGAACTATGAAGGTTACAGAACAAATAGATGCACTTCAGATGATGGCAGTGAATCCAATCAAATACTTAATCACTCCAAGAGTTTATACATCGGTTATTGCTGTTACACTTCTAACGATCGTTTCCGATATTGTAGGTTACATCGGCGGTTATATTGTCAGCGTATTTGTTTTTGACATCAACAAAACCCTTTACATGAGGTATACCCAAAATCTTGCAGAGATGAATGATGTTTACCATGGGCTTATCAAAGCTGCTGTTTTTGGATTTCTCATTGCAACAATAAGCTGTCTCTACGGATACTCTACTCGAGGTGGTGCAAAAGGAGTAGGGGAGTCTACAACAAAAGCAGTCGTCGTTTCTTCCATAGCAATTCTCATATTTGACTACCTGATAACCTTTATCCTGAGGTTGTTCGATCTATGAAAGAGGTAATTGTTGTTGAAAATTTAAGGAAATCCTTTGGAACAAACGTTGTTCACGACGGTGTTTCATTTACCGTTTATGACGGTGAAATCTTTGTAGTAATGGGTCCATCTGGAACAGGAAAGAGTGTCTTACTAAAGCAGATTGCAGGACTTATGAAACCGGACAGTGGAAAAATCGTTGTATATGGAATGGACATCTTAAACCTTGACGGAAATGAACTTGTCAAATTTCGGGAAACTCTAACTTACGTTTTCCAGAATGGTGCTCTCTTTGACTCACTTCCGGTCTGGTACAACGTTGCTTTTTACTTGGTTGAAAAGAAGGGAGTTAAGGAAAAAGAGGCAAGGGAAAAAGCGAGACACTATCTTTCTCTTCTGGGACTCTCTGGAACAGAGGATCTCTATCCATCTGAACTCTCAGGAGGTATGAGAAAAAGAGTAGCACTTGCAAGGGCGCTCTGTATGAATCCAAAGTGTATCCTCTTTGACGAGCCAACCTCAGGTCTTGATCCCATTATGACGGTGGTTTTTGACAGGTTGATTTTGAGGTTAAAGAATGAATTTAAGAAAACGTGTGTTGTTGTCAGTCATGACATAAATAGCGCTTTCAGGATTGCAGATAGAATTGCTATTCTCTGGAACGGAAAGATAGTTCAGATTGGAACACCTGAAGAGATAAGAACTTCTGAAAATCCAGTTGTTAAACAGTTTATCAATGGAGAGCCGGAAGGTCCCATAACAGCAATGATGGAGCAGAATCATGGGGAAGTTTAGCTTTGAAGCGAAAGTGGGAGCATTTGTAGTCCTGAGCTTAGTGGGACTCGGAGTGATTGCTACGACCTTAGAACCTTTAAAGTTCAAAAGAGAGATTTCAAAAGATCGCTACTATCTTCAGTTTAAAAATGTAGCTGGGCTTGAGAAAGATGCGCCGGTCAGAGTTGCTGGTGTTACAGTTGGAAGGGTAGTAGATGTTAAAGTAAAAGGAAATGTAGCAATAGTTGAAATCCTTTTTCTGAAACCTGTCAAACTCTATAAAAACGCCACGGCAAGAATAGAAACAATGGGATTGATGGGAGAAAAGTATATTGAGCTTAATCCTGGATTTCCTCCAGCTCCTCCTCTCCCACCTGGAACAACTATAGAAAACACAAAGGGCACTGCTTCCATGGACGAATTGATGAGTGTTCTCTATGAGACTGTTGAGAAGTTTAACAACGCACTGATAACTCCCGATGGTAAGAACAGGCTTTCAATTATCATGGATAAAGTTTCCCATCTTACCTCAAGTATTGATAAAACGGTAAATACGCTAAACAGCATAATGGAGGAGAATAGAAAGACAATTAAAGAAGTGCTTGAGAATGCACTTGCCCTCTCAACAACTTTAAAGGAAGAATTACCACAGATTATGGACAACATAAACTCTCTCACCACCCAGCTTTCTGAGATGACTGTTGAAAACAGACAGGATATCAGGGAAACGATTGTTAGTTTGAAAAGGGCTTCAGAGAAGGTACCGGAAATTGCAAAGAGAATAAATAAGTTGACAGTCCAGCTACAGAAAATCCTCAGTGAAGATAACATTGAAAATATAGAGGAAATCACAGAAAACATCAAAGCGTCAACAGGAGAACTAAGAACACTCCTCGCCAAAGTGAATGAAGGTAAAGGAACAATTGGTAAGCTCTTTAACGATGAAAAGCTGTACGAGAACCTTTCAAAGACAACGGAAACGCTTGGCAAACTGGCAGGCAAATTTGAAAAAACGAAAACTTTCATAGGATTTAGCGGAGATGTAAATACCAGAACTGGAGATACAAGAGGGGTTCTCTCCTTTAAAATTGTTCCTTCAGGGGATCACTATTATCTTTTTGAAGTTGTTGGAGACTCTCAGGGAAGAATGGATAAGAAAGACTACTACATAACCTATGATGGTACAACTGAAAGAAAAGAAGAGATGGAAAGGAGCTACAAAACTGAGTTTACTCTTCAATATGCAAGGGTCTTTGATGACAACTGGATACATCCCGGGAGCAAGTTTGTTTTGAGAGGAGGACTCAAAGAGAGTACCGGTGGGATTGGTTTAGACTATATCTATAACGATAAGTACATGTTCTTCTCTGATCTGTGGGATACAGGAAGGGAAGAAGCTGATGGAGATAACATTCCACCACACCTCAGGATAGGTCTGAGATACAATTTAAATAAGAACTGGTACGTTTATTTTGGTGGAGATGAACTTTTCTATCACAAATATAGAGGATTTTTCTTTGGTACAGGTGTTCTGTTCGGTGATGATGATCTTAAGTATCTGCTCGGTTCTATTCCAGGAGGTATAAGGTGATTGCTGTAATCGATTACGGAATGGGAAACCTTAGAAGTGTTAGTAAGGCTTTAGAGCACGTTGGAGCAGACGTTGTTGTAACAGATGATCCACAGAAGATAAAGAGTGCAAAAGGATTGGTTCTTCCCGGAGTTGGTGCTTTTAGAGATGCTGTGAGAAACCTTAAAGAGAAAGGTTTATGGGAAGCCATAGTTGAAGAAGTTCATAAAGGAAAGCCGTTTTTGGGTATATGCCTTGGACTTCAGCTCCTCTTTGAGAAGAGCTACGAGTTTGGAGAAGCTGAAGGGTTTGGATTCATCAAAGGGGAGGTTGTAAAGTTTGAGCTTTCTGAAGAGTACAAAATTCCTCATATGGGGTGGAATCAAATCTACAAGAAAAAAGATTCTGTGCTTCTTGAAGGGATAAAAGAAGGAGAGTTTTTTTACTTTGTTCACTCCTACTACGTAAAGCCGGAAAGCGAAAAAGTGAAGCTGACAGAGACCGATTACGGAATCTGTTTTACCTCTTCAATCGAGAAGGAGAACATTTTTGCTACCCAGTTTCATCCGGAAAAGAGTCAGAAGGCGGGTTTGAAGGTCTTGGAGAACTTCTATAGATTTGTAGAGAGAGATTAGGAGGCTTAAGTATGGAAAGGCGCAGAAGAGGTTTTACCCTTATTGAGCTTATGGTGGTAATTGTAATTCTTGGTCTTCTTGTAGCGCTTGTTGCTCCCAAGTTTTTGAAAAGGGGAGAAGAGGCGAAGGTCACAACAACAGAAGTTCAGATGAAAAATATCGAACAGGCTTTAAAACTTTATAAACTTCACAACTCTTTCTATCCAACTACAGAGCAAGGTCTAAAGGCGCTTGTAGAAAAACCCGAGGAAGATCCTGTTCCTAAGAACTGGAAAGGACCTTACATAGAGAAAATTCCTAAGGATGCTTGGGAAAATGACTTTATTTATATTTCTGACGGTAAACAGTTTAATCTTATATCTCCTGGTCCTGACGGTGAAGAAGGAACAGAAGACGACCTGAAGGTTAACGGCTGATGGTTGTTTATGGGATCAATCCTGTAGCTGAAGCTTTAAGGGCTGGATATCCTGTTCTGAAGATATACGTTGAGGAGAACTTCAGAGACAGAGAGAGGATACTTCCTGTTGCAAGAAGAAAGGGAATCAAAGTAGTAAAAGCTCATAAGAAAAAGCTTTCGGAGATTGCAAAAACAGAGAAACATCAGGGTATAGTTGCTGTTATTTCACCTGTTGAACCTAAGGAGTTTGAAGAGCTGGTTCAGAGAACTATCGAAACCAATGGCTGTCTCCTTTTCCTTGACAGAATAGAAGATCCTCACAATCTCGGCGCAATCTTCAGGTCGGCGGATGCGTTTGGAGTTGCCGGAATTGTTCTTCCAAAGGATAGAAGTGTCACGGTAAATGATACAGTTGTTAAAGCCTCTACAGGAGCTGTTTTTTACGTTCCTTTTGCAATTGTTCCAAGCTTTTCAACAGCTCTCAAGAAGTTTAAAGAAGCAGGAGGCTGGCTTGTTGGACTTGAATCTGGGGGAAAAGATATAAGCAGATATTCTTTTCCATTTCCCTTAGGACTTGTTGCTGGTTCAGAAGGAAAAGGATTATCCAGGACCACAATCAAGCAGCTTGATGATATCGTTACGATTCCAATGAGAGGACACGTTAACTCTTTGAACGTTTCAAACGCAGTTGCGATCGGACTATATTTAGTATCTCAACAACAGAGCAAGTAGGGAGGAAGAATGGAGAACCTTAAAGGTAAGCTTGTTTTCATTCAAACAGCAGGAGGAGAGAGCATAATACCCTCTTCAGGGATTATAGGAGTTCTTGAAGAAATTGGTGAAAAGTATCTAAAGGTTAAAGATGCAGGAATTTTTGCACTTGTTCCTACAACGAAAGGAGCTCAAGCGACTATCATGCCACTCGATCCAACTGCAAACGAGCCTGTGGAAGCTTTTATCATGAAAGCTCAAGTAGTAGCAGTTGTTCCTGTAGGAGATAAGTCAAGGCTTAAAGAGTTTCATCAGCAGTTTAAGGCTGCTGCAGCAGGAATAGAACTTCCAAGCACTGGCTTTGACCTGTCAAAGATCAAGGAATTTCCAAAGGATGGCAAAGGAGGTTTTTCTATCACCTAAGCTATCCCCAATTAAGATAAGAGGAATCTTGTAGTCCTCATGGAAGAACTACAAGCTGGTTCAACAGGTACCCGATCATTGACTCTCCCTCTTACCCACTTGTAACGGTAGAGGGAGAGGTATTTACTACACCGTTTTCAGCGCAGTATCAGAAACAAAATTCTTGACACAATTAAGGAGCTACTTACGCATTTTTTACCTTTCCAGAAGGATTAAGTACTCTATTTTTTATACGTCGAAGATAGGCAAATGGAAGACGAAACCCATCTGCAGGAGGATACGCATGCTTTATGTAATTTGGATGGGGAAAGAGTAGATGGAAAAAATAGATCAATTTTTTATGCCATGGAGTGGATTTAGAAAAATGAAGTTTAACGAATTTTAAAAGATTTTTATAATCATTCGGTAAATTTTTATAAAAAAGGAATTCTTCTTCTGATGGTTTAGGATATGAAAAAATATTTTTATGCATTTCTGAGAGTTCCAGACTAAAGAACTTGCTGAGTATATGTAAAGAACTTATAACAGGAATTAACGTTTTCTGTTGTATACATCTATTCCATAGCCTATTCCAGTCCTCAGATGTTTTGAGAGCTTTTGTTAGTAGAAATAGGTCATACAGCCATATAATTCGTAGTGATTGGTTATCGTTTAAATAGATACTTAGTGCTCTATGGATTAGAGCATCTATTGAAGAAAATGCTTTGAATTCAATTAATCCTGTTTTTACATCAGTTGCAGATTCAAATAAATCATCTATATTTATACTTTCCTTTACGAATGAGAAATAATGTAAATGCCAGTGAAATTCTACCTTAAAATATTTTCTGGTTTTATGTAGAAATACTTCATCTTTTGAGAAATCTCTACAAAGAGAATATCTTTTATCAAGTCCCACATAACCAAGCTTCTCCATTATTCTTCTTGCTTTGGGAATGTCTTCAGGCCTTAATAGAAGGTCGATGTCTGAAAAAGGCCTTGTAGCAGGATGGGGATAATAGGTAAATGCAAGATGTACTCCCTTTAAAACTAAGACATCTATTCCTGAGTTTTTAAAAGAGTAGAGAATCTCTTTCAGTTGTTGTTCTGCAATGAGTATATTGATCTTGCTCATTAGAAAAGTTTTTTTCAGTTGTTCAATTACTTCTGGCTGTAGATTTTTTATCTTTCCTGAGTTTTTAAGTTTAAAGTAGACTAACGGAGATATCCAGTGGGATTTAAAAATTTTTGTTAGAACTCCCCAATTTTCAATAGACCATTCAGTTTCACTTTGTAAAGAAGCAATGATATCTTTAATAGTATTTTCAGATATATTATTAGCAAATGCGATTTCTGGATACGGATACTCCTGACCCATTATTACCTTCCTTTTTCAAATTTTTATCTAAAGCAGCAGTTATTTTTTTAAGGACGTTTTTATCTACGAAGAGTTTAAAGGGTGGGTATATTTTCCAGAAATTTTTATCAGGATAATAAGTGGCTACCTTCCACTTTTTGTAAAAAAGAACAATGTGGAACCTTTCTGTGTGTTGTTTCCCTACAGCAAATATTTTGATTCTTTTGTGGATAGAGAGTAAATGTCCAATACGGATCTTTGAAAAAAAACTGTAGATAGGACGGAAAAGTAGATAAAACATTCTTTTCATAAAACGTTGTATCCTGAAAATTCTTCTATGGATTCTTCCTTTAATACCACAGGCTATTTTTCTGCTGCCTGTTTTTACTATTTTACCTTTTATCATCTCGCAGGATATGAGCCAGGGATCAGGAGAAACGTTGTTGTCACCCATAGTGATAAATTTATCTTTTTTAATACCAACTATTCTGTGAACGATATAGAAGTTCTTATCAGGAATAGAAAAAATAACGATATCTCCTATCTGAGGTTTTTTACCATTGTAGGGAGTAACTATTAATCTGTCTCCTTCCTTAAGGGCAGGATACATACTCTTTCCTTTATAAACATAGCTTAAAAAGTCTTTTTCACTCATAACGTAATAACCTTATCTATTTCTTTCCAGAATTTACCTTCAAGGGAAATAAAAAGTTTAAAAGCAGGAATCCTTAGACTCAACTGACAAACATTATTGAAAATTTCTTGGTAGAGATTTCTTTTTTCTTCTTTTGGTATGCTGTCTATTATTACCTTGAATGCTTCTAATGTACGGGTGTATAGCAAAAGTGCTGATTTTCCATTCATTATAGGTAAAACTCTATCTTCTTTTGATTGTTCAAGGAAGAAAACAGCCTTTAATGAAACAGGTTTCTGTAATTTAGAGATTCTTCCATATAGAAGATACTCTCCCATATTTGCAACGGGATAGGCTTTATATCCTTTAAACGGTACCACCAAGGTTAAATCATCGCTTAAAGCCTGCCACGGATGGGGTATTCTTCTGCAGGCCGTCGATTTTCCTATACCACTTCTTCCAGCAAGCAAAAATCCCTGATCACTTTTCTTGATTAAGGCAGAATGCACAAGTAAAGCTCCTTCCGATATTAGTTTTTCATAAAGAATAAGTGCTGCCAGGAAGATGGATGTACGTTTATAAATATCTTCTATCCCTTGCACCTGAAAGACAATATCTTTATTTTTTTTATTGATCCAGGCTTTTAAGGTTTTGAATTTTCTCTCTGACCAGTCAGAATTAGCATGGAACTTTTCTTGTAAACTAAAATCTATTTTTGAGAATTTATATTGCTCTTTGCTGTGCCCAAGTAAGTGTAAAAATTCGTTTGCCCATTCCTTAGGTTCTTTACAGAGAATGATTAAATTAGACAACGTATCCTCCTCTATAAGGCAAATTTTACATCAATTCTGTTATAGCACACTAAATCATTGGACGATATTGATTAAACTTAAGACAATCTTCAAAGGAGGCTATAATGGGAAAGAGGAAGATTTGTTGTGTCAATGATTTTGTGTAAGTCAAACATTTTCCTTAGTTTCCAGAAACCCATTTACTACCTTGTTAGACAATCTGTCATTTAACATTGCTACTTTTAGGTAAACAAACTTCTCAACGTGAAGGTAAGGCACCTATTGCCTTCACCTTTTTCCTGATTTCCTTTATTGTCCTCTTTATCAGATTAGTAACGGACTCAGGATATTTGAGAAATGTTAAAAGCTTATAAAACGCATGTTCCCAGACTTTACCACCTTTGGGTACTTGCCTTTCCACTTGAACTAATTGAAAGCACTCAAAGCTTTTTCTTCTGAAATGGACTGATATATCCTTTTCAAGTCCTTGGCTATTTTCTTCTTATTCTTTGCCCTTACTTTGTTAAGGGTGTTCCTCACTTTATGAACTACACATGACTAAAAATCAGTTTTGGGAAAGTAATCCTTTATCTTATCCTCAAGTCCGGGTACTTCATCAGCTACAAATACTCTCCTTTCGTAGAGCTTCTTTACCACCTCTTCCCAGCTCTTCGCCCCTTCTCTAGGGTTAACTTCAAAATCAAGGATTTCTCTGTATCTGTCTTCATCTATACCAAGGGCAAAAAGGACAACTTCTTTTTCAACTGTGTTTCTTCTCACTAAAAGATGCATCCATCAAGAATTATGACTGAGTATCTCTTCTTGAGTATCCTCTGTTTCCATTTGTTTATTTCCTCTATTAAGTTCAAACACAGATTCAAGGGCTTGTGCAACAGATCTTACACTCATGCCGGAGGTAAAATTCCAAGGACTAAGTCTTCAATGTTTATGTCTTTCGTTTTGTAGGTATCAGTTTCGTTCTAAAGTTTCCTTCTCTATCTCTTGGAATCTTCAGATTCTCAAGCTTTCCAAGGGCTATATCAATATTCCTTTTATAAAAGCCGTTCTTTGCTCCGCCGTTTTCTTTCAGCAATCATTACAGTTTCCAGTGTTTGTTTTACTACTTCTTTGGTCAGGTCTGGTAAAATCTTCTGTAATTCCAACTCTCATCTTCTGGGGATTGAATTTCTTTAGTGTTGTTTCCCAGGAGGTTATCCCAATTTTTTAGCTTACACAAAATATCGTACACTATCCTAAGGTATGTGGAAAAATTGTGGATAATTAAGACCTTACTAAATGGAGGTGTAGTATGAGAAAATTGCTAATACTTGGACTAATAACATTGACATCCTTTTCTATTCTTCCTTTTGCTTACGGAAAGGGTATTAAGCAGGGCAAACAACTAAACATTGCTCATATCCGTATTTTCTTCAATGATGGAACATTACTTACCACATGTAACAAGATAGAACATTCTATACCCTCACAATCTATTACCTGCTACACAAGGGATAAAAAACTGATAATTCCAACTACATCTATCAAATACATAGAAATTCCTTTAAAGAACGGCCTAAAAAATGAGAATTAATCTTGGAGGACTTCTTTTAGCGGATTATCTATCTTTTTCCATCCCATGTTTTTCTACTGGTAAATATAAAGTTTTTGAATGTCCCTTGTTGTAATTCCCTTTGAATACAGAGTTACTGTTTTGTTTTCAAGGAAGTCTAACATTTCTTAACTATTTGAGGTTCAGATTTCCATTTTTTGTTCCTGGTGGGTCTATTTCTGCTTCTTCTACTGATGTTTTACAGTCTTTTGGATGGTTTCATTCCTGGCAGTCGTTTGAGTTTGAAGTCTATATAAGAAACCTTCTATTTTCTCCTAAGTATCACTAACTCCACTAACACATGTTTTTGTAGCTATTCCACCAGAGAGACATTGAAGTGCATCAGAAAGTCCACTTGTGCACGTGCCTACTGCTTCTTCCTCATTATCTATTTCGAAAAGTTTTGGTGGTTCATAGACAGGTTTTTGTTGCTCTTTTTTCATGGCTTTCCTCATTCCTGTATTCTTAATATTTAATATATTAATCTTGTTTCTGGAAACAAGCCTTTTTTATATGCTTCTTCACAAAACCAGAATGGAGAAAATATATCTTTTCCATGATGATAATTTGCTGCGATACAGGTACCAAGACAAATAGATTTCATAATACAGCCGCTACAGACACCTTTTAATTGAGACGGGAGTCCTGTACGAATCTGGTTTAAAAATTCGGAGTTTAACCAGACATCTTTTAGCCTATCTTTGGAAGCATGTCCGAAATTAAGTTCAGGTAAGATTTTTCCTATACCACAGATACTGTATGAACCATCTGCTAAAACTCCAATAATGTTTTTTATCTTGCAGATACCAATATTTTTTCTTTTGAAAATTGAACTGAGAGGTTTGAAAGCTAAAGGATAATCATAATAGAGTTTTACTTTTTTAACAGAATGCGAAAGTTCATTTTCAATCCATCTTCCAATAGATATCAATTCTTCTATTGATAAACTTTGAGAAGAATCACTTGCAGATCCTACAGGTTGAAGTATGTTAAATTTAAGAGTAGCTACTCCGAGTGTTTCTGACAGATTTATCAGAGGTTCAATTTGATCTCTGTTTTTTTTCATAACGGTCATAATAATTTGAACTTTTATTCCAGCTTCTATCAATTTAGTAACATTTTCAACTATAGTCTGAAAGATTTCTTTTTTGCCTCTGATTTTTTCATGAACTTCTGAAGTTGCACTATCGAGACTTACAGAAACCCGTACACCTGGGAAGTTGGCAAGCAATTCCACAATTTCAGACGATATAAGAGTACCATTTGTTTCAAGAAATAGGGAGAGATTTCTATTTTTGATAAAAACGATCATATCCTCAATTGAAGGATGTAATAGAGGTTCTCCACCAGTAAGCTTTACAGATGAAAGACCGAGAGGAATTGCCTGTTCTATGATGGATTTAAAAAGTTCAAAATCGAGAAAAAGTGGATTATCTTTTTCTCTATTAGCTGAAATCCAGCAATGAATACAGTTCAAATTACAACCTGATGTAACATAAAAGTAAATTGTTCTAAGGGGATAAGATCTTTCTCTTAACATATCTCTGGTAGCCTCCCACCATTTTCAAGAAAAAGTCTCAGACAAGAGCTTGGATCTGGATGAAAAACACTACCTGTCAGGTTAAAAGCAGTAGCCGGACACCCACCTGTACAGTAATCTATATAAGGACAGTCCTTGCAAAAATCAAATTCCCTAAGGGAAATATTAATCCTTTCTCTTAGTTCTTTAAGCAATGGGTGTTCATTCCAAATTTCTTTAAGGTCATCCTGATTGATTTTCCCAAGTTCAATGTGAGCCAGCTGAGTACACGGGATAATTACTCCATCGGAACGAACTGCTATGCTTTTGAATACGCCACCACAACCGGTAAGACAACCACCATTAGGAAAATTTTTTAATCCTTTCTTTCTTGCCTCTTCCATTCGTAACCACTGAATGGCTTCGGCTAAAGGACCAGCCAGTGCTTTTATTCTTCCATTATACTTTTTGTGAAGTCTTAGAAGGGTTTCCATAGCCTTAGTTCTATCGTCAGTATCTAATTGAATTTCCTCGGCATTCTGGCGACACATTCCCATATAAGAGGCAGCATTGGTTGAAAAATTTTTTAACCTGAGTTTAGATAAAAGCAGTTCAGAAATAGCTTCAAGATTATTAAGATTGTATTTATTAATAGTTACTCTAACTGTTACTGGAACATTATATTTTGAAAGTAATTTGATACCTTCTATGGCAGATTTAAAAGTACCCTTTCCTCGTACTTTATCATGCATTTCAGAGGTAGAACCATCTATAGAAACTTGAACAAAATTTAAACGATTGGTGGAACCAAGGAAGATGGATATATCTTCTTTAATTAGGGTTCCATTCGTTAATATACTGAACCGCATATTGTTTTTAATAATACCTTCTAATATCTCTCTTATATCTTTTCTTAAAAAAGGTTCACCACCTCCAAGAGTTACACTTAAAACAGTATATTTATTTAACTCTTTGAAGAAAATTAGCCATTCTTCTGCTGGAAGATCTGTGTCTACATCAGAATAACTTGTAAAGTGAGAGCAATATTTACACCTTAAATTACAGCTGCTTGTTATAGCAATTTCCACTTCTCTTGGTGTAGACATAAGGCGTATCATTACTAATCTTCTCCTGACAGTTCATAAACCACTAATCCATTTTCAGAAAGAGCTGCTATAAATCTTTTTACCTCTTCATCTACATTGTCAGGTACATTTCTGAAATTTTTCCTAACTTCTTCAACAATATCATTTACACTGTGCTTTCCATCCAGTAGTTTCCATACAAAAACTCCTACAGGATTAATGCCGAATCCTTTTCCGGTATTAGGATTAAAAAGAAGTGCCCAATCGTCAAACTCTTCCCTTAGCAAAACATCAGGATTAGCTATAGGTTTCTCCATTATTTACCCCTCCCGGAAAAAACGTAAATTCATAATAAAACTTAATCATTTTTCTAGATACACTTAAGTTTAAAAGTAATCGAGGTAGCTTATATGCATAATTATAAACATTCTTTTCGCCTCGCAAAGTCTGGAAGATTACAACAAATTCTGTTCAAAAGATGCTATAACATGCATAGTTTCTTCCTCCCTACGTTAAGGCTATAGCTATGTGGCAGCTTAACGCCTTTTCGCTCTTACTGTAATTCCTTGTTCTCCTTTTTAAAACCCTGTCCCTTAAAACCGCATGTAAACTCTCGTTTTTGTTCACTCTCCCACCTTTTTCCCTTTCTATCCTCGCCTCAGGTAAGTTCTCTACGTACACTTTGTACCCATCACAATAGTACTTCTCAGCAGAAGGTATCTTTTTCCATAACTTTTAAAAAAGTTACTTCATCCCTGTCTCCAATTTCATACGTAACTATCTCTTGGTCTCCATCTCTTATAACTGCAGTCCAAATGTACTTCGAATTTCTTTTCTCTCCTCTTCGAACTCCTACATACGTCCACATCTTATCAAAAGAGATACTCTCTACACCTTTAAAACCTTTCCTTTCCCCTACTGCACTAAACCTCTTTTCATTTAAATTTTTCAATCTCTCTCCTTTTCTGTGAAGCCAACAGGATATAGTTCCTTCTGGAATATTCAGCGTCCTTGCTACTGTACTTATACTCATTCCCTCGGCAAGCATCTTTAATGCCAGCAGTTTGGTTTCTGGAGGATAGTATTTTCTTTCTGCGTTTGGTGTGAAGGTTCTTCCACAATCATTACAACGGTATCTTTGCTTGCCCTTTTGATGACCGTTTTTCTTGCACCAATTAGATCCGAATCTGGACATCTAATGTCGTGTCTGTACTCTCTCGGTCTTCCTTTCTTTCCTCTCTTGGCTAAATCATTTTAGCATCTATTGCACTGAATCCCGATTACAAAGGAAAAAGTTTGAACCCTCCCCCTCTCAGGGGGAGAGGAAGGAGGTCCAAAAAATTAAGGAGGAATCTTCAAACACCCCCCAGAATATCATTTCAACTTTCTGACAAAGTAGTAGGTCTCAACTCCATTGGACGGCTCTAAATCAACCTCTTCATAGGCTTTGTAGATGTAGTTAAGTCGCTCTCCATGCTGTGGTGGAGAAAGCAGGATGTCCCTTCCCCTCGTTATTCCTATCCTGCGGTCGTCAAGATGTCCAAAGAAGTACTCTTTCTTTTCTGGATGCTTGGCAGCTTCCGATGCGTCTATCCCATAGGTGTAACCTTTTGGAAATGCAAGCACCCAGCAGTGGTAACCTTTTATCTCTCCATCTTTATTTACCGGAAGTCCTATCTCAAAAACCGCCGGAACATTAACAGCCCTTGAAAGGGCAATGAAGAGTGAGTGAAAGTCTGTACAGTTTCCTCTCTTAGCATCGCAAGCCCAGATGGCGTCTCCCCTTCCCCAGCCCTTTCCAGACTTGTCGTACTTCATGTTGGAGACAACATAGTTGTAAATTGCTTTTACTTTTTTGAGGTCTGTCTTCTCTCCCTTAGTTATTGAAAATGCCATCTTCTTAAACTTTGAAACCGGAACCAATCTATCTGAAAGGTAGTATCTGAGAGGAACAGGGTATTCCATTTCCTTAGGTTTTACCTCTTCTCTTTCTACTACAGCCGTGATCTTTATCTCAACCGGCTCTTTCAGTCCTCCCTCTTTTCTAATGTAGATAAATCTGTTTCCGTATTCGTCATCCCTGTAAAGAAGATACGTAAATGGTGATTCCACCTTTAAATCTCTTACCTTCTGCCACTCATTCTCATAGGGAACGGGAATCCAGACTTCAACAAGCTTTGCATCTAGCTGAGGCTTTAAGACTACCCTCTCTGTGAGTTCATAGGTTGCTCCAAAACTCTGAGAAGCAAGCAGAACAAAAATAGCAATTAAAAGTTTCCTCATAATTCTATTCCTCCTAAACCTTTTCTATTCTAACCCTTGTACTGCTGAAGTCAGGAATTCCTCCAAGAGGCTCTACTAAAGGCAGATTGTGCATCTTTTCATCCAACCTTGTCAGTTTGTTTGGAGTGATTCCAATACCTCTTTTTGGATCCGGAATGATTCTGTCCCCTTTAACCACTTTCCTGCCACCAAGAAAGACATCCTCACCATCAACTACAGAAATTGGAGATGCCCCGTGCTGCCAGTGGCCAAAGTGGTGGGAATAAGCAACTGTCCCGGGACGAACGAGGTTTGTAACTTTCACAGTTGTGATAAGACCCTCCGGATATGACCTTGAGTAGATTTTCACTCTATCACCGTCTTTGAGTCCAAACCTCTCGGCATCTTCAGGGTTCACCTTTAGGCTGAAATCCGATTCATAGATGAGAGCCTGCTTGTAACAGATGGTTCTTGACTGGGTGTGAAGTGCCGATTTGTAGGTAATTATTGTAAATGGATAGTTCCTATCCAGTTCCTCTATCGGTATTCCGAAGTAGTCGGTAGATGGTTGATATTTAACAGTTCCCCAGAATCTCTCTCCCGTCAGACTGTTCTTGCTTGTTCCAAGCTTTTCATTCCAGATGCAGATCCTTGGAATGCCGAAGATGAAGTTCCCATTTTCATCAAAGACCTTATCTGTTGGCTTAAATACACCTCCTCTTGCAAGAACTGTACAGACTTTTCTCCACTCTTTTTCAGATAAGATGTCTTTGTGCTTTGAAACAGGATAGTTTCTCTCAATGTACTCTATCTCTTCCTCTGGAGCATCCTTTACTTTAGCGTTAGAGGCAAGATTTGCAATGCCTCTCAGGTAATAGTCCTCCGGCTTTATAAGAGGATAGAGCTTTCCATCTTTTCCGGGAATAGCTTTCTCTCCATAGCCTGGAAGATTGAGGTATCTTGCAACGTCGATGAGGAAAGTCTCCATGCAGAAAGGTCTTCCATCTTCCGTCCTTCCAGTCATTGGTTCTAAGATTGGAGTCCTAACCGCTGTGAACCAGCAGCCTGGAGCATGGGGAGTAAGAAATCCGTAGTGTCCCTCAAGGTATGTAATGTCTGGAACGATGTAATCGGCATAGATGTTAGACTCGTTTATGGTTGTATCTATTGAAATGTGGAGTGGAACTTTATCGTGGTCTTTCAGGGTTTCAATAAACCTTCTTCCACCCGGCATGCTGTAGACAATGTTAGAGAAGTAGGTTATGAGAACCTTTATTGGATATGGGTACTTCTGGTCGATTCCGGAGATTGCGGAAACAGAGAGGCCACCTTTTGTGAAACTGAACCAAGGAAGTTTTGAAGGATAACCTTTCTTCTTAAACTCAGTTGACTTTTCATACTTTGCCCTTTCCCTTGAAATCTTAACACCCATAGGTTTTCTTGCACCGGGGAAGCTCTTGAGGTCGTAAAGTCCTTTTTGCCAGTTTGCAGCTCCTTTACCTTTACCAAGATAACCACCTTTCCTGTTTATGTTACCGACTAAGACGTTTAGCATCGAAAGGGAGTAACTTGCATACGTTCCTCCAACGTAGTTTCCACCACCGTGGTAGGCAAAGGCTGCAGCGTATGGGGCATGTTCCCAGAACTCCTTAGCAATCTTTTTAATCTTTTCGGCAGGAATTCCACACTCTCTTGAGTAGAAATCAAGAGAGTGTGTAAATACGCTCTCTTTCATCAGCTTAAAGGCTGTCTTGACCTTAATTCCGTTAACCTCCCCTTCCCACTCGAGAAGAGCTCTACTGGTAGTGTCTGTAGGAACCGGTCTTAGGGTTTCCGGGTCTATAACGATTTCTGTATCAGGCTTTCCTTTCAAGCCCTTAACGTCCTTAACTCTTAGCATTCTCCCAGCTTCAGGATGTTTTTCATCAACGATTACAAGATGTGTGGCGTTTGTATAGACATTTCTCTTTGCTTTCTTTGCTGCCTTCATTGATGGAATGGAGAGGAAATCCTTATCGTACCAGCCGTTTTCAAGCATTACTCTTAGTAGTCCAAGGGCTAAGCTTCCGTCTTTTGTCGGTTTTACAGGAAGCCAGTCGTGGGCATGAGCAACTGCTTTTGGAGCTCTTGGATCTATGAGAACAATTTTCAAATCCTTAGATGCAATTCTCCTTGCAATTATTGAACCTGATGTGTTTACACCCGGCTGAAGTGCTGAATAAATGTTGGCTCCAAATATCAGCATATACTTGCAGTTCCAGAAGTCTGCCTTTAGCTCAACCTCTTTTCCATCTGTAAGGGCGTAGTTGCCCATTCTAAACCCAATTCCACAGATGTCTGTATGGCCTATGTAATTCTTTGAGCCAATAGATTTAAACAACCACCTCTTTATGAAGTGACTCCTTCCTCCTTGAGACCTTCCTGTAAACCAGACAATCTGATTCCTCTTTGGACCAAGCTCTGGTGCTTCTGGATTGATCAGATCATCTGAAAGGACGTCTTTTATACCGGGATAGTACCTGTTATCGCCAATCTCCTTAAAGAGGTATCCTCCTTCGCTGACTTCCCTTATCAACTGCTCCCAGCTTATCGGTTTGAACTTTCCAGAACCCCTTGGACCTACTCTCTTGAGAGGCTGGGTTATCCTATAAGGGTTGTGGAGATAGTCGTTATCCATCTGTGGTTTTGCACACGTTGTTGCAACAGAGTTAAAACTCTTTTCAACTGAGGTATCATAAGGAATCTCTTTCCCCGCCCTGTTGTAAGGGTGATATGGATTTCCATCAATCTGAACAAGCCTATCTCCCTTGACCGTCACTCTCAGTCCACACCTTGCGTTGCAGGCAAGACAAACTGTGTTAACAACTCTTCCCCCTTCAGGTTTTCTTGTTTCAGGGAAAACAAAAACGTTCGCCTCCTTAGGTCTAAAGACAAGCTCTGCCTGAAGGTGTTTGAGAAGTAGTTTCCTCGCTTCAGGTCTTGATTCAAGAAGTTCTGCAAGTTGTCCTTCTGGCTTTAAGATGTTTCCAAATACAAGAGCTCCACTTGGACAAACAGAAACACACCTTGGAACATCTCCTTTTTTCAAAATCCTTTCAAAACAAAGGTCACACTTCTTAGCTTTATCATTTTCATCAAAGGTTATAGCGTCGTAAGGGCAAACATCTACACAATTTTTGCACCCCGTACATTTCTCTTCTTCTATGTAAACAATCCCACCTTTCTTAACGGAAATCGCATCAAACGGACAGGCTGAAACACAGGGATGATCAATACATTCCTTACAGATGTTCTCCTGATAGAACGTTAATTTTACCTTTGGATATCTACCTATTTCCTTTTCCTTTATCCAGAAGAGATTTACTTCAGGTTCTGTTTCAAGTCCGTGTTCAAGTTGACAAGCTGCCATACAGGCTTTACAGCTCATACACTTTGTCTGATCAAATATGAGAACAGGCTTAAAAAACTCTTCTCCCCTTGAGGTTTTAATTTTGAACGTTCCACTAAACAGAACTGTAAGACCGGCAATCTTCAGGAACTCTCTCCTCTTCATAGATTTAACCTCTTCCGGCTTTTTTTTCTTAATCTTAACAAGATTTTAACTATCAAACAAATAGTATTTTTCTATTGTATTGTGGCTTTAAATTGAAAAAAACGATATACATCTCTCATCGCGTATTTTCTGAACACCATTTGATAAAATTGAAGAAATCCCCGAAAAACAAAGGAGAGTGCGATGAAAAAAGGCTTGGTTCTCTTAACTTTCCTCCTCTCCGCAACTGTAGCTCTGTCAGGTTGTGGTAAAAAAGAGGAAACCAAAAGTGAAGTTGAAAGCAAAGCTCCAAAGCCAATTACAGAGCTTGCCCACGAAAACATGGGAGATCATGAACATCACCCATCTATGAACAAGCTGCCTGAAGGACATCCTCCAATAAACAACCAACTACCTCCCGGTCATCCACCTATGAACAATCAAATGCCACCAGGCCATCCTCCTATGGGAGCTGAAAAAGAGCTTGCAGCAATGCATTCAGGAAAACACCTTACTAAGTTTGACAGACCAATTAACATTCCTGAAGAAGTTGTTAAAACCTGGAAATACGCAACAGTTAAGATCGTCGACAAGACAACAGGAAAAGCAGTAAAAACAGAAAAAGTCACAAAAGGAGCAGAAATAAAGTACGACGGTCTCGACATCAAGGTTCTCTATATCGTTCCGCACCTTGTTCTTGATCAGGGATACACTTCTGGTTCGAACGAACCGAATAACCCTGCCATACTCATCGAAGTTAAGTCAAATGGAAAGGTTATATACGCAGGTCCTATCTACCAGAAATTTCCAACAATGTACAACATTAACCACCCAAAGTATGAGTTGAGACTCGCAGGTATATCAAAGAATTAATCACTTTTTCAGCTCCCTCCTTTCTATTTGAAAGGAAAGGCTTTAAATTTAAGCTTAGAAACAAGGAAAGGAGGGAGCCATGCCTGTTAAAGACCTAATTCAGAGAAAAGTTGTTACAATTGAACCCGACGACACCGTAATGCTTGCCGCTCAAAGAATGAAGGACAAAATGGTCGGAAGTCTTGTTGTCCTGGACGGAGACAAACCAGCAGGAATAATAACCGACAGGGACATAGCGATAAGGGTTGTAGGAGCAGGTAAGGATCCGACCACCCCTGTTAGAGAAGTAATGACAAGAGATCCAATAACCATAAGGGATGATGCAAGCTTCTTTGATCTTACAAAAGCCTTTAGAGAGGCAGCAGTTAGAAGGCTGATTGTTGTAGATAAGGATGGAAAGCTTGTAGGTCTAATTTCTATTGACGACATACTTGAACTTCTCACAACTGAATTTGCAAATCTCATAGTAGCCATAAGGGGATAGAAGCTGTAGATGAACATAAAAGTTGAAACAGAGGTATTTGAAGGACCATTAGATCTGCTGGTTTATCTGATAAAGAAACGGGAAGTCAGCATCTACGACATCCCTATTGCAGAGATTACCGAAGAGTTTCTCAACTACATATACAGCATGCAGGAGCTAAACATTCCTCTTGCCTCTGAGTTTCTTGTAATGGCTGCAACCTTAGCGAAGATAAAGTCGGAGCTCCTGATTCCACGAGAAGACGATGAGGACCCAAGAGAAACAATTGTTCAGATAATAGAGGAGTACCTCAAATCTAAACGGGCTGCTAAGGAACTGGAAAGGTTAGAAGAAAAAGCATCGAAATACTTTACAAACGACCCTTCAGACTTGATATTTCAGTTTCAGGACAAAATAAAGATAGCCAATACGGTAGAAGACCTAAGAAGAGCTTTTGAAAACATCCTGACAGAGAAGTTTCAGCCACAGATCAAAGTTGGAATAAACATATCCAGCGAAGCCTTCAAAGTTTCAGTAAAGATAGAAGAAATCCGATCCTTGATGAAAGAAAAATACCTGATTCCTTTCTCAGATTTTGTAAAGAAAAGCTCCTGTAAGCTCGAGCTAATTACTTACTTCCTTGCAATTTTAGAACTATCAAAGCTTGGAGAAATCTCAACCTTCACAGATGGTGAAGAGATATTCATCTCAAGACTCTTTAAGATTAGCCTCAATAATATCCGCCTTGCTCCGCAAGAAGAGAACTCTACCTATGTAGGCAACTCTATCAAGACTACATCCTGAATACTCAACCACAATATCCTGCGGAAGTTCCTTCCTCAAAAGTTCTGCAACATAGTTATCCCTGAAATCTGACACTTTTAAATTCAATCCCAGTTTCTTCATTATTCGATGAAAAGTAACCTTCACAGTCCCTGGTGAAACACCTAAAAGTTTATCTTCAGGCAGTTTTCTTCCCTTCAACTCCTTCAGCTTCTTGTTGATTTTCTCCTCCAGAACAAATCTTTTCACCCTCCCCTCTTCAAGGATAGGAACTCCTAAAAAAGAGCCGTAGGATGATACTTTAAGAAGTGAAATTTCTGAGGGAGCCAAACCGAGATGAATAATGAGAAGTAAAGAAAGTTTTAACTCATCAGACCTTAGAGTTTTCACCTCATTTTCAATATTGTTTATCGTCTCCTCTCCTATTTCTCTAAATTCTCTAAATTCACCAGATAGAGGAAACTCAATCTTTAAATCCAATCTTACATTCCGAAACTTCAGAAAACGTTGAATGGCTGAAACTGCCGTTCTGAAACTTCTCTTAGTTCTATATCGGGTAGAAAGGAAAGACTGCAACTTATTCTGATCAAAGTTCTCTTCAGAAAAACCGTAGAACTCCAGAAATCTCTGGAAATATCCAATTACCCGTCTGTAAGTCTGGATCGTGTTTTCCGAGTAACCTTCATCTTTGAGTCTCTGGAGAAAACGTTCCATTCTTCACCTGTTCCGTAGAGATAGTTGTAGAAGAAATAATTTGTTAGAACCTTCTTAACATAACCTCTGGTTTCCTCAAAGGGAATATAAAAGTCGGTGAAAATAATCAAATCGTAAGGTGTCTTCACAGTTCCAAACTTCTTTAAGGCTCTCTTAATCCTTGTAGGTCCAGCGTTGTAGGATGCTGCTGCAAGAGGAAACAACTCAAACTGATCTATTAATTCTCGGATATAAAAAGAACCAAACCTATAGTTTGTTTCTGCATCAAACAGATAATCTACCTTAAAATCTTCAACATTTAGCTTCTTAGCTATGTACTCTCCGGTAAAAGGCATTATCTGCATCAATCCTATGGCTCCAGATCTTGAAAGGGCAAACTGGTCAAAAAGGCTTTCCTGCCTTGCAAGGGAAAGAGAGATAACATCATCCCTAAAAACTGGATGTTTTGGATAGAGAACATAGAGAAGATAAGGGTACTTCTCCAGCTTTTTTCTACGAGAATACGCCTCCTTTATAGCTCTTCTATAATCGCCACAGAAATAATGAGCAAGCGCGACAGATGGTGATTTCCTGCCAATAAAGTCTATTATGTCGCATCTGTTCTCTTCATAGAGATATCTGATTCCTTCATCGGCAATGTCCTTTTTGTCTGGAGGAGAAGAAGGAAGAAGTTTTATTCCTTTCGAATTGAGAAGTAATGAGTAGAAATCAGGCTTGGTGTATTTGAACCTTTTCTGCTTTCCGAAAAACTTTCTTGAGAGAGCTACCTCCCATGCTCTGTACTTCTCTCCTCTAAGAGTGGAGAGCTCTTTAAGAGCTCTATTAATATTGCCATTTAAAACGTAGTACTTAACCCTATACTCTTTAAAGAGTTTTTTATCAAACTTTTTTACAACATTTAAAGCCTTTCTAAAAAATCCCTGATCAGTGTAGAGAAATTTATCGAGAATATAAACAGAAATTCTCCTTTTTAAACCTGGAGAAATATTAGAGTTAATAGCTTTTTCAAAGTAGTAAAACTTCTCTACAGGAGATCTTGAAAGGTAAGTTAAATAAAAGAATCTTTCAGGTCGCAGTGAAGCCTCAAATTCTTTTTTTGCAAGATTATTCTTTCTCTGTTTCATAAAGAAAATTCCCTTCAAAAGATGGTAAAACTCATCTCCTTCAAGATATTCAAGGTAGATTTCTGCAATTTCAAAATCCCTCTCCTTAAGAGCAGTCCGGACTTTCTTTCTTAGAATTTTCGGTGTGAAGAGATAGCCTGTTCTTCCTGCATTCAGTGTCAGTATCCACTCATCAAGCCGATTTGTTTTTGAAAAGACAGATTTGAAAATCTTTTTCGCCTCTTCTTCATTTCCTGTTTTCTGATAAGCAATTGCTTTTTCAATTGCAGCAAAAACGTTTTCAGGGATTTCTTTTATCTTGGTAATTTTTTCAAATTCCCCTTTTTCAAAACAGGAATCCACAAACAGGAGAACTGCCAGTTTTTTCAGCTCGGTGTCCTTAAAACTTTCATAGAAGTGTAGGGAACAGATTTTATCAGGATTACCAAGAAAGTTGAGAAATTCCTCTGCCTTTCCCTTAGAGAGGGCAAAAGCGTTAGATACAGAAATTAGCAAAAGTATAATTACCCATACACTTTTCATGTCATTCAAAATTATAGCCTTTCTGGAGAGAGAATGGAGTTTCAAGTTCTGGCTACAGACGGTAGAGCAAGATATGGAAAACTCAAGGGAACACATGGAGAAACCGAAACTCCCTGTTTTATGCCAGTTGGCACACTGGGAGCGGTTAAAGGTGTTACATGGAACAGAATATCTGAAATGGGATACTCTCTTGTTTTATCCAACGTTTATCACCTTTACCTGAGACCTGGAATAGATCTTGTTGAGAAGGCTGGAGGACTTCACAGGTTCGTAAATTGGAATGGTCTAATACTAACAGATAGCGGCGGCTTCCAGGTTTTTAGCTTAGGAAAGCTGATGAAAATTACAGAGGATGGTATTTACTTCAAATCTCACATCGACGGCTCTGAACACTTCTTCTCTCCTGAACTGGTTGTTCAGTTTGAAGAGAGGATGGGAGTCGATATCGGTATGGTTCTTGATGAATGCACACCTTATCCTGCAACTTACGAATATGCAAAACACTCGATGGAAAGAACTGTAAGGTGGGCATTACGAAGTGTCAGGGCAAGGACAACAGATAAAACTGCCATTTTTGGAATTGTTCAGGGTGGCGTCTATGATGATTTGAGGATAAAGTGTGTAGAACTCCTGAAAGATCTTCCATTTGAAGGCTTTGCAATAGGTGGATTAAGTGTTGGAGAACCAAAGGAGGAAATGTACAGAATTACAGAACTTGTAGCTCCTCTCCTTCCAGAGGAAAAACCAAGATATCTGATGGGTGTTGGAAAACCAGAAGACATCATAAAGGCTGTTGAAGCCGGTGTTGACATGTTCGACTGCGTAATCCCAACAAGAAACGCAAGAAACGGAACTCTCTTCACTTCAAGAGGAAAGATAAACATTAAGAGTGCAAAGTACAAAAATGATTTTTCTCCACTCGATCCAGAGTGCGACTGTTACACTTGCAGAAACTTTACAAAAGCCTATCTGAGACACCTTTACATCTCAAAGGAAATAAACTCTGCCATTTTAAATACAATTCACAATCTCCACTTCTACAACAACCTAATGAAGAGAATAAGGGAAGCAATAAAAAACGGTAAATTCCAAGAATTTAAAAAAGAATTTTTCTCTAAGTACTCCATAGGAGGATAAAGGTTTTTATCCTCCACCTTTTAAATAATCCAGAACTTTCTTCATACCTTCAGGTAGTGGAATCTCAAACTCCATCCACTCTCCAGTTGTAGGATGCTTAAAACCAAGGTAGTATGCACAGAGGGCATGCATCCCCATTTCTTCAATAAGTTCTCTCAAGGTTTCATCTTTTATACGAGAAGGTTTATAACCATAGGTTCTATCACCGAGCAATGGATGACCTATATGGGACATGTGAACTCTGATCTGATGGGTTCTGCCAGTTTCAAGTTTACACTTGATATCTGAAACGTTGTGTTCAGGAAATTTCTCTAAAACCCAGTAGTTGGTTATTGCCTCCTTTGGAGATGTTGTGTTTGGTGAAAATTTCTTCCTGTCAAACTTGTCCCTTCCTATCGGAACAACTATTCGATCATGGTCTCTCTCTGGAATACCAAGAATTAAAGCCCTGTAAAACCTTCCAACGGTTCTATTTTTAAACTGTTCAATCAATGATTGCTGCGCCACATCGTTTTTTGCAACAACTAAAAGACCTGCTGTGTCTTTATCAAGTCTATGGACAATTCCTGGTCTCAGCGTTCCGTTAATTCCTTGAAAATCTTTAACGTGATAGAGAAGAGCATTTACAAGAGTTCCTGAGTAGTGGCCGGGAGCCGGATGAACCACAAGCCCTGCAGGTTTATTTATAACTATTACGTCCTTATCTTCATAAACTACATCAAGAGGAATATCTTCAGGTTGCAAGTCTAAAGGAACAGGTTCCGGGATTTCAAAGGAGACAGTTTCTCCTTCTTTAACTTTGTAAGAAGGTTTCTTAACGATTTTCCCATCAATACTGACTTCACCGTCTTCTATGAGGTTCTTTGCTTGAGAACGTGAAATATCGGCAACAGAAGCTATAAACTGGTCAAGCCTCGTTCCTTTCTTTTCACTATCAACTACAATTTCCGGCATAACTTCTCCTTCAGAGGTTTTGAAGTCTTTAATTTAGGCTTTTAGAAGCTATATTTAGTCTAAATCAATTAGAGGAGTACTCCTTGAAAAAGGTTAAATGTCCAAACTGCGGAAAAGAAACTACCTGGGAAAACAACCCATTTAGACCTTTCTGTAGCGAAAAGTGTAAGCTGGCAGACCTCTCAAAGTGGCTTAACGAAGAATATGCTCTTGTTTCGGAGGAGCCTGTAGTTGAAGAAGAAACTGACTCCCGCCCTTAAACAATATCTGGAACTAAAAGAAAAGTACAAAGATGCCATCCTTATGTTCAGAATGGGCGATTTCTACGAGATGTTTTTTGAAGATGCAGAGATTGCTGCAAGAGAGCTGGAAATCGCCCTCACATCAAGAGCCTTCGGAAAATCATCAGAAAGAGCTCCCATGTGTGGAGTTCCATACCATGCAGTTGAGAGCTACATAGGAAAGCTGGTCAGAAAAGGCTACAAAGTTGCAATCTGTGAACAGTTAGAAGAACCGAAACCTGGAAAAAAAGTCGTTGATAGAGGCGTTGTAAGGGTTATAACTCCCGGAACCTACTTTGAGGATGAGAGTGAAGACAGATTTCTCCTCTCTGTCTATCCTTTCAGAGAGAAGTTCAGTATTGCCTGGACAGAGCTCTCAACAGGAGACCTCTACTTTACAACGGTGGATTCAGAAGGTTTCAAATCGATACTTTCAAAGTTTAAGCCAAGGGAAATTATCGTCCCTGCGGGCTTTTCAAACTACAACTTGATAAAAGAAGTTATCCTCGAAAGTTTAATCCAGGAAAAGGAAAGAGAATATTTTGAAATAAAAGAGGTAACTTCCCCTGAAATAGAGAACGAAACCGAGAAGAAGGCACTTTCAGGGCTTCTTGAGTTCATTGAAGAGACCCAGCTCGAATTCACGCCAAAAATTAAACACCCGAAAAGGTACACCGGCGAAAAGTACATCTACCTTGATCCCCAGACCCAGAAAAACCTTGAACTGGTTGAGCCAATAAATGGAAAACTGGAGAATGCCTCCCTCTTTGGCGTTCTGAACAAAACAAAAACTGGAATGGGAAGAAGACTTTTAAAGTTCTGGATTCTCCATCCATTGAAAGAGAAAAGAGAAATTGAACAGAGACTTGATGCTGTAGAAGAGCTGAAAAACAGTTTCCTTGTGGCAGATGAGATTTCTGAACTTCTTTCTAAGGTTTACGACATAGAAAGGCTCCTCTCCAAGATAACTTCTGGAATCGCCAGCCCGAAAGATCTGGCATCTCTAAGGAACTCGCTGAAAGTATTACCTGACCTGAAAAAACTATTATCAGACTTTAAATCCCAACTTCTTTCACGGATTTACAAAAACTTTGATGACCTATACGACATCTACTGCGAGCTTGAAAGGGTTCTCGTTGAAAATCCACCATACACATCCCGAGAGGGAGGATTAATCAAAGAAGGAGTAAACCAAGAGCTTGATGAACTGAGGAAGATAAAGAGTGAAGCTGAAAAAATTCTTAAAGAGATTGAAGAGAGAGAGCGGAAGAGAACAGGCATTACAAGTCTAAAAGTGGGATTCAACAACGTCTTCGGTTATTACATAGAAGTATCAAAACCCAACCTCCACCTTGTTCCGGAAGACTACATCAGGAGACAGACCCTTGTAAATGCAGAAAGGTTTATAACTCCGGAGCTCAAAGAGTTCGAAGAAAAGATCCTCTCAGCACAGGAAAGGATAGAGAAAATAGAATACCAGCTGTTTGTTGAACTTCGGAAATTCGTTTCTAGGAATGCAGAGAGAATCTCAGAAACCGCGGAAAAGATCGCCACAATTGACGTTCTTCTCTCTTTCTCGAAAGTAGCAAACGAAAGAGGATATACAAAGCCAAAGATAACGAACAACTATTCTATAAGAATCAAAAATGGAAAACATCCGGTTCTGGAAAAGTTCTTAGAAGAAGATTTCATTCCAAACGACACAGAATTAACAGAAGAGAACTTCATCCTCATAGTCACAGGACCAAACATGGGCGGAAAGTCCGTATTCTTGCGTCAGACTGCACTGATAACTGTTATGGCTCAGATAGGTTCTTTTGTTCCAGCAGAAGAAGCGGAAATCGGGATAGTTGACAGAATCTTCTCTAGAGTCGGTGCAGCCGATAATCTGAGCAAGGGACTCTCCACCTTTATGATGGAGATGGTAGAAACTGCCAACATCCTTCACAATGCAGGCAGAAAAAGCCTTGTTATCCTTGACGAAATAGGCAGAGGAACAAGCACCTACGATGGAATGAGCATAGCGAAAGCTGTTGTTGAGTACATCTCAAGGAGAATCGGTGCTAAAACCCTCTTTGCAACTCACTACCACGAGTTAACAGAGCTGGAAGGAAAGGTCAAAGGAGTGAAGAACTTACACGTTACAGTTGAAGAAATTGATGGAAAAATCATCTTTACGCATAAAGTCTATCCTGGAGCCTCTGAAAAATCCTACGGAATCCATGTTGCAGAACTTGCAGGTATCCCGAAAGATGTCATAAACAGGGCAAAAGAGATTCTTCACCAGCTTGAAGGAAGGAATGAAACGAAAAAAATAGAAAAACCGGTCGAAGAGCTCCCTCTCCTCAAGCTTGCAGAGAAAAAAGAAATCACCTGGAATTCAGAACTTGAAGAAAAACTGATAGAAGAACTTGAATCAATAGAAATCTCAACAACCACACCCTTAGAAGCTCTTATGATCTTATCCAGGCTAAAAGAACTCGCAAAGACGATAAAAAGAAGAAACTAATTTCACTTTGTGTAATGATATAATCAATACATAATTGCTCTTTGAAAAGTGAATACAGTTTCCGAATGTTTTGTGTAAGAAGTTATATTAGTTTATTTTGAATAACCGATGAACAGCGTATTGTGTTTCAAAGGTTTAAAGCCTGTATTGACGAAACAAACTTGTTTCAAGGTTTATTAGATTTATACACAAAACTCAACTTTCAGAGCGATTGAAACACAATACTTCATTTTTGCACCTGTTGAAATGCCCTAAAAAGTGAAAGGGATTGCGACCCGCCCCACATAACTGGAAATTCAATTGCTATCCCGGTTCTAGTTGAAATGCCCTAAAAAAATGATAGGGATTGCAACACAAAAATAGGATTCTTTTTTATAACCTTGTTGACCGCGTTGAAATACCCTGAAAAGTGAGAGGGATTCTCTTCCTTTTTCAGGGGGGAGTCTGAGGGGGGAAGTCTGTTCCCCCCTCACGGTTGTCTGCCCTAAAAAGTGAAAGAGATGAGCTGAAGGGATGGAAGGTTTTCAATCCAGAAAAGAACTATACTTTTTATCCACTTCTTCGGTATAAATCCTCTTTTTTGCGTCTTTGTAAACAACAAGAGGGGATTCCACAACAATTCCCTTTCCACTATTCTTCCTTCCCTCTAAAAGAAAAAGGTTCGCCTCTTTGCCAGGTTCAGGATGGATAAATCTCAATCTCTTTGGTTCAAGTTTTTTCTCCCTCATCAGAGAGATTGCATCAACAAATCTCTGAACAGGAAGAATTATGTAGAACCTGCCTTTATTTTTCAGTAGATAAGATGCTGCCTCAATGAAATCCTCTAACTTAGCAGTTATTTCCTGTCTTGCTATTGCTCTATGGTCCTTCTCGGCAATATCTCCTCTTCCTACCTCAATAAAGGGAGGATTTGTTATAACAACGTCAAACTCTCCCGATTTGAAAACCTTTTTTACTTCTTTTACATTTAGGTGCAGAGCAGAAAACCTTTCAGAAACTCCATTAATTTCGGCGTTTTTCTCTGAAATCTCTATGTTCTCTTCAAGTACATCTATAGCGTAAGCTTTGATCCTCGAATACTTCTTCAGGAGAAGAATAGGAATTACACCACACCCTGTTCCTAAGTCTATTATTCTTTCGCTGCCCTTCAGTTTAACAAAATCCGCAAGCAAAAACGTATCCGTTCCAAAACGAAAACCGTCTTTTCGTTGAATAAAGCAAGTTTGTTCGTTTAAGAAAGTTGAAACGTCATAAAGCTCCTTATCAATCACCTTCTTTTCTTCCTCAGCCACACAGCTTATTCTTTAAAGAAAGAATGTATCTCTTAATCTGCTCTATCCATCTCAGAAAATCATCGGTATCGTCAAAGTAATAGTTTGCAACGTCTCCAACAACATGCTCAAAGTCGGCTGGTCTATTCTTCAGGAAGTCTTCTATCTCTAAAAGAAGTGCCTTTGCGTTTTCGCAATCAGTGATCTCCTCTCTCACCACATCCCATTCAGATCTTCCTTCCTCCACACCATAAGCCAAGGAAGAAAGTAGAGAATAGAAAGAAGGATATCTCTCCTCAAAGAGCTTTTCCTTCTCGAAATCCACCATTTCCTCCCCTATTAAATAGTAGCTAACTAAAATTTTATTTCACTTTCCATCCTTTAGACCTGTTGATTTCATAGTGGTAAATCTCTAACTTTCCATAATGTCCTAAACATTTCAGGAGGAAATTATGGCACAGTTTATAGATAGAGCAAAGATATTTGTTCAGGGTGGACACGGTGGGAATGGCTGTGTTGCATTTAGAAGAGAAAAGTTTGTTCCCAAAGGGGGTCCTTCCGGCGGAAACGGTGGAAAAGGAGGAGATGTTATTTTAGAAGCAGACAGGAATGTTCACACACTTCTTGACTTCAAATACAAGCGTCACTACAAAGCCGAAAGAGGAAGACACGGAGAGGGGAACAAGCGAACAGGAAGAAGCGGGGATGATTTGATAATAAAAGTTCCTGTTGGAACAGTTATCAGGGATGTTGAGACAGGAGAGGTTCTTGGTGATCTGACTGAGCATGGACAAAGGCTTGTAGTTGCAAAAGGTGGAAGAGGTGGAAGAGGAAATGCAGAATTTGCAACTCCAACAAGAAGAGCTCCCGACTTTGCAGAGCCCGGCGAACCTGGAGAAGAGAGGTGGATTGAGCTTGAACTAAAACTCCTTGCAGATGTTGGACTTGTTGGATTTCCAAATGCAGGAAAATCAACATTCCTTTCAAGAGTTACGGCGGCAAGACCGGAAATTGCAGACTACCCATTTACAACTCTCAGACCAATCCTCGGCGTTGCTAAGGTTGGAGATTTCTCTTTTGTTATTGCAGACATTCCAGGACTGATAGAGGGAGCTCACGCAGGAAAGGGTCTGGGGCATGAGTTTTTGAGACACGTTGAAAGAACAAAGCTTCTCCTCCATCTTATAGACCTTACAGATCTAACAAGAGATCCAAAAGAAGCCTTTGAGAAGATTAATAAGGAACTGGAGCTCTACTCTCCTGAACTTGCAAAGAAGCCCCAGATAGTTGTAGGAACGAAAATCGACGCCCTTGTAGATAGGAGTAAAATAGAAGAGCTGAAGAAGTACTTTGAGGAGAAAGGTTATCCTTTCTTTGCAGTTTCAGCAGTAACCGGTGAAGGAATGGATGAACTCATGTGGTTTGTTGCAAAAAAGCTAAAGGAACTGGAAGTTGAAGATGTTGAGTAGTGTTAAAAGAATTGTAGTAAAGGTCGGTTCACAACTCCTTTCAGGAAAAGAAGGGATAGACAGGAATTTCATTAAAGAGCTTGCCAGACAAATTTCAACCCTCACTAAAAGCGGAAAAGAAGTTGTCCTGGTAAGCTCCGGTGCTGTCCTTGCAGGAATAAAGGCATTGAAACTTAACAGAAAGCCCTTTTCTCTTCAGGAAAAACAGGCTCTCTCAGCCATTGGACAACCCTACTTGATGGCTGAATACAGGGAAGCTTTCAAAGATCATGGAATTGAAATTGCCCAAGTGCTCCTAACAGCAGAAGATCTGAGGTCAAAAGAGCGATTTATAAACGCTAAAAACACGTTAAATGCCCTTATGAAATTTGGAGCTCTTCCGATAGTCAACGAAAATGACACCGTTTCTGTAGAGGAGATAAAGATCGGAGACAACGACAATCTCTCTGCTCACGTTTCTGTTGTTTTCGACGCAGATCTTCTAATAATGCTCACTGTAACAAACGGTCTTTACGACAAAGATCCAAATAAATATCCCGATGCAAAACTGATTCCTGTTGTTGAAAATCTGGAAGAGCTTAAAAAAATCTGTGATTTCACGGGAAAGACCAGTTTTGGTACAGGTGGAATGTGGACAAAGGTTGAAGCAGCAGCCAAGGCTTCTAAAAAAGGAATTCCAGTCATAATAGCCGGCGGTAAGGAGAAAGACGCCATCTTGAGGATTCTCAAAGGAGAAAAAATCGGAACCTTCTTCATGCCTGCAAAGAAGTTAAGGGCAAAGAGCTACAGAATCCTATACCTGATGAAACCAACAGGTAAACTCTACATAGACGAAGGAGCTGTTAAGGCAATAGTTGAAAACGGTAAAAGCCTCCTTCCAAGGGGAGTAAAAAGAGTGGAAGGAAATTTCAGAAAAGGAGATGCTGTAGAAATCTTTGACACCTACGGTAATCTCATTGGAAAAGGAATAGTAAGGTGCAGTTCAGATGAGATTGGTTCTTTTAGAAAAACATGTGTTCACAGGGATGATCTGGTGATTTTGAAGGAGGGATAGATGAAAGCAGGTGAATATGTGAAATCAGGATTGAAAAACTTTGTGGAAGAAATACCGCCAACGTATGAAAACCTTGGTAGCGCGAAGGAAGGATGCCACAGAGTAGAATTCTACGGAAGGGTTGAAAATGATATTCTCAAAGACGTTAAGTACAACTCTTCAAAGAGGTGTAAAAAACTGTTAGCAATCGCAGACCTTGTAGCCGAAAAGCTAAAAGGTCAAAAGGTAGATAACTTAAAATTTAATGACGATGATATTCTGGAGTTTTTTGACGAAGAGAAAGACAAAAAGAAGATGGAAGATAGACTCTCAATAATCAAGAAGGCTCTGAACATTTGATATAGGAGATTATCTCCGCCAAAAAATCAAGGAAGAGAAAGAGTTTTAAGAAGTTTCCCTTTGTTCCAAACCCAACCGCCACACCGTGCTGAATTGCATGGCGGTTTAAAGATCCCTCTCTATAGTCAACAAACCTCACCCAGTCCAGAAATCCGGGGATCTCACCCTTACCGAAAATATTTTCAATTATGAGTTTCATTGCATATTGAATCGTTACAAACTTCCTGTTTCTTTTTCTAATTAAACTTTCAAGATCTGCTTCAATTACGTTACCTTTAACAATCGTATCCCATATAACCCCTTCAGTCTGTGGAAACAGACCGTAAATTCCAAGCTCAATGCAGTTAAGCTGATAAGCTTTGAGGATGTCTCTCAATATTTTTTCCCGTTTTCTGAAAGCTTCCAGTTTAAGCCAGTTTTCAAGTCTTGAGGTTAAGAATTTTTCATCGGATCTTTTTGATATCCAGCTTGAAAACTCCTTAGGTTCTCCGGGAAACTCCTGAACGATGTCAGAAGGAACTATCCAATCAAGCAAAAAGAGTTCCTTTAAGAATCCTCTATTTCCCGCTTCCAGCAAATATCTTACAGAAGCTTTTTTAATGACATCCTCAAACTGCGACCGCCAGTCAGACAGTCTCCTTTCCCACTCCTTTTCAGTTTCAGACAATTTCTTTTTTCTGAAGGCTCTTCTCAGAGCACTGTAGATATTCTTTGCTTCTCCCGGAGAGAAGAATTCATCAAGCTGGTTCTCTTTAACTATTCTGTATATTATCCTTTCCTGCTCTTCCTTTGGTATTTTCTTGATTTCCCTTCTTTTCAGTTTCCTTTCAGATAAAAGCTCGAGAAGTTTAAAGAAAAACTCCCTCGCACTCCCCTCCCTCTCCGCTTCTGATAGTATCTCTTCTGGAACCTTGAAATCCATCACCTGTCCAGAACGTGCTTTGGAAGAACAAAGCAGATAAACTCTCCTTTAAAAACCTCTTCATCTTCTCTTTTTACAACAACATCAACTATTCTCTTCTTTCCTTCTTCTGAAATAACCTTTGCTATGGCCAGAACTCTTTCTCCAACTTTTACAGGCTTTAAGAATCTTACGTTTGCTCCACCGAGCACAACGTTAGGATGATTAACAGCTAACATTGCCGCATAATCTGCCTGCCCAAAGATGAAACCACCGTGGACAAGTCCCTTTTCATCTGCTGCCATTTCCTCTGTTGTCTCAAGCTCCACCTCAGCGTAGTTTTCCCCCAGCTTTACAGGTTTTCCACACAACCTCTGATCGATTTTCTCATGGGTTTTGATTTCCATCACACCTCCTACTTACAGTTTTCCACACAGAACTTCTCAGGGTAAAGTTTACCTCCACACGATACAAAGCAATTATCATAGATCCTCTGACATCCACAATTACTGAGACACTTCAAAGACAATCTGTTAACCAGTCTGTCAAGATCTGGCTTAACTGGTCTTACAGGCTTTCGGGGCTTTTCTCTTTCCATAGCATTTAGTTCTTTTTCTAAATCCCTTTTTCTGCGACAGGCATATTTGTCGTGATCCCTATTACAGACCTTTTTAAAGAAGAGATAATCCCGATAGATTTTCCTATATCTGCCGTTCCATGAAGAGAGTTCTTCACTGTAAACGCGACACTCCTCAGCATAGGCTTTTAGTTCCACGTTGTATGACTTGAGGAGCTCCTGATAGAGCTTTGTTGCGCTATTATAAGCCCCTTTCAGGCACTCATTGTAGAGCTTTCTGCAATTCATCTGGCACTTATTGAATTTCTCTTCACAACTCCTCAAACAATTTTGAGCGTTATGGTTCTCTGGAGGAATGTATCTATACTTGACTACAAACTTCGGACTTCCACAGCCCGCAAAAACAAACAGAAACAGAACAACGATCAAAAACATTTCTCTTTTTCCAGCCATGATCCAATTCTAATACTTACATGTGAAAGTTGTCAAAATCGCCATTTTGACTATCCTTATCACTGAAACCCTAAACTTTATGTACGGAGTAGTTCTTATGGAAAGGGCAATTATCGAAAGACTTGAAAAGATAGCAGAAAAGTTCAAAGAGATAGAAGAGAGCCTGGGAAAACCAGAGATCATTGCTGACCAGAAGAAGTTTCAGGCTCTGGCAAAAGAACATAAAGAGCTCCAGCCAATTTATGAAACATATATGGAGTACAAAAATACAAAGCAGGGAATAGAGGAAGCCATTGAGATAATAGACATGGGTGAAGAACCCGAGCTGGTTGAACTTGCAAAAGAAGAGAAGAAGGAATTAGAAGAGAGGCTGGAGCAGTTAGAAACCGAGCTTAAGAAACTCTTGATTCCAAAAGATCCAAACGATGAGAAAAACGTTATTCTTGAGATAAGGGCTGGAACAGGCGGAGAGGAAGCAGCTCTCTTTGCACAGGATCTCTTCAGGATGTACATAAGGTATGCAGAAAAGAAGGGCTGGAAGGTTGAAATCCTCTCTCTCAACGAGACAGGACTTGGTGGAATCAAGGAAGTTATCGCAACAATCTCTGGAAAAGGTGCCTACAGCAGACTCAAGTATGAAAGCGGTGTCCACAGGGTTCAGAGGATTCCTGTAACAGAGTCCGGTGGAAGGATTCACACATCCGCTGCAACTGTTGCAATTCTGCCAGAAGCTGAAGAGGTTGACATCCAGATCGATGAAAAAGACCTGAAGATAGATACATATCGTGCATCTGGTGCCGGTGGACAGCACGTAAACACAACAGACTCTGCCGTGAGAATTACTCACATTCCTACTGGAATCGTTGTAACCTGCTCCAACGAACGTTCTCAGATCCAGAACCGTATTAAAGCAATGAAGATACTGAGAGCAAGGCTCAAAGAGTTTTACGAGAGACAACAGAAAGAGCAGCTTGACTCGGCAAGGCGTTCACAGGTTGGAAGCGGTGATAGAAGTGAGAAAATCAGAACCTACAACTTTCCCGAAAACAGGGTTACTGATCACAGGATTAAACTCACCCTCTACAACCTTGAAGAATTCCTCGACGGTGAGCTCGACGAGATGATAGACGCTCTGGCAGCAGCAGAGCAGGCTGAAAAGATTGAAGCTCTTGCAAAGGAGTAATTTTCCTCTGGCGTGCTTGTCACGCCTCTTCATTATTTCCTTTCTACCATTACTTTAATCCCAACTTAACATCTATCAATTTCCTCTTTCCCGATACACGCCAAAAACCGAAAATCTTCCTTACATCACTCTGTCAACAAAGCAACTGACACAACTTCTTGAATACACCACACTCCAGAGTTAGATTCCAGACTTAAAATACTATTTTGATAAACTTTCTTTTCCAGAACATTCTAAAGGGGCTACTATGGCAGTAAAAGAGGAATTCCTTCCAAAGTGGATAGCATGGGAAATTACAAGAAGATGTAATCTTAACTGTATTCACTGCCGTTCTGCTTCAACAATGGAGTCAGAACAGGGAGACTTTTCCCTTGAAGACGGAAAGAAGTTGATGGACGACATAGCAAAGATATCGAAACCAACAATTGTCCTGACTGGTGGTGAACCACTGCTCAGAAGCGACATTTGGGACTTAGCAGCTTACGGAACTGAAAAAGGCTTCAGAATGTGTATAGCAACAAATGGAACCCTCGTTGATGATGAAGTTTGCAAGGAAATGAAGAGGGTTGGAATAAGAATGGTTTCCCTTTCTCTTGATGGTTCGACCCCTGAAATCCACGATGATTTCAGGAAGCAGCCTGGAGCTTATGAAGGTGTAATGAAAGCTGCAGAACTTTTTAGGAAACACGATATTCCATTCCTCATCAACTCCTCCTTTACAAAGAGAAACGCCTTTGACATCCCAAACGTCTATAAGAAAGCAAGAGAAATTGGAGCAAAGGCGTGGTACATGTTCTTGGTTCTTCCAGTTGGAAGGGGTGAAGAAGCAAATGCCGAGCTTCTCAACGCTGAGGAATCTGAATACTGGCTCAACTGGCACTACGAACTGGAAAAAGAGCTAATACTCAAGGGAGACAACACAATTCTCGTTCGTCCAACCTGTGCCCCTCACTACTACAGAATTTTCTATCAGAACGCTAAAAGAGACGGTCTTGACCTTAAAAGGCGTAACCTCGTATTTGGAACAGGTGGTGGAAAGGGTTGCGTTGCAGGTCAGTCAATCGCCTATATTGACTGTCACGGATGGCTCAGACCTTGCAGCTACTTTCCAATCTCTGACATAAACGTGTTTGATGTACCTTTTGACCGTGCCTGGTTTGAATCAAAGATCATGCAGGACATGAGGAAGATTGAGGAGTACAAAGGAAGGTGTGGTGTTTGCGAATACGTTAAAATCTGTAATGGCTGTAGAGTAAGGGCTTACTGGGAGCATAACGATTACATGCATGAAGACCCAATCTGTAAGTACATACCTGTGAGAATGAAGGTCGGAGTTAAGCACAAAGGACTTCTTAATAAGACGCCAGAAAAAGGAGCTTAAGATGAAAAACCATCCGATTTTAAAAGCGGCAAGAGGAGAAAAGACCAACTACACTCCTATCTGGATTATGCGACAGGCTGGAAGGTATTCTGAGCGTTACAGAAAGATAAGAGAGCAAGCTGGCAGTTTTATGGATCTATGCAGGAATCCTGAGCTTGCAGCAGAGGTTACTCTTATCCCAATTGAAGAAATTGGCGTTGATGCAGCAATTCTCTTTTCAGATATCTTAGTTCCCGTTGAGAAAATGGGAATAAATGTTAGCTTTGTTGAAGGAAAAGGACCTGTCCTTGAACCAAAGATTGAAAAGCTCGAAGACATTGAAAAGCTGAGAGTTCCAGAGCCTGAAAAAGATCTTCCCTACGTCCTTGAAACAATCCAACTAATAAAGAAAAGACTTACAGATAGACCTCTAATTGGGTTTTCTGGAGCTCCATTCACCTTAGCGAGCTATATGTTAGAGGGTGGGAGCTCTAAAAACTACATAGCTGCAAAGTCAACAATGTGGAACAATCTGGAGCTCTGGGATGCTCTTATGTCAAAGCTTACAGAAACGGTTACAGAATACCTTTCATCCCAGATAAAAGCAGGTGTTGATCTTGTTCAGATCTTTGACTCATGGATGGGAGTTCTTGCAAAAGACGATTATGAAAGATTTGTCTTCCCATACACAGAAAAAATTGTCAATGAGTTAAAGAAAAGGCATCCTGAAACTCCGATAATCCACTTTGGAGTCAATGCAAGCCACCTCCTTGAAGTTAATAACAGGCTGAACGTTGATGTCATTGGTCTTGACTGGAAAACAGAGATTCCCTTTGCCCTTGAAAGAATAGACAAATCAATTCAGGGTAACCTCGATCCTGTAGCTCTCTTTGCTGACGAAAAAACAATAGAAGAAAAGGTAAGAAAGATCCTCACAGAAGGAATTAAAGCAAGAGGGCACATCTTTAATCTTGGGCACGGAATCTTGCCACCAACAGATCCTAAGAAGGCAAAGTTTTTAGTTGATACGGTTCACAGAATAAGCAGGGAGCTGAGAGAATAGAACGATGAAGTTAAGGTGGTTTCTCACACTCATTCTTTTTGTTGCTGCTGTTGTCTCTTCCTATTTTGCACTTGAAAGTTATGCAGAAGCAAAACTGAGAGAGAAACTTGATAGGAAAATAACTTCACTACCCATCAACGTTTCCTATTCAGATCTAAAATACCAGCTTCTGGAAAACAGGATAACGATTGAAAACCTCAAAGCATCCGAACTGGGATACAGCATTTCTACAGAAAAAATTACTGTTGACCTTCCCATTACTGCAAGAAAGAAGGAACTACCAGAAAGCCTTCAGCTCAAAATGGAAGGACTTTCAATACCAACCAATTTACCGTTCATTAAAAACTTCTTTAAGATCATTGGATTAAATGGTGAAAAACTGATATTAAACTTAAATACAGAGTATTCTTTTGACGGCAATGTTCTCTCAACCTACTTAGCTACCTCATCCCCAGCCCTCGGAGATTTGGTGATCTCCTCCTATTTCACAAACATCACAAAGGAAAAACTTCAAATGGCACTTAATGGCATTGCAGATGAAAAAGACACATTGAAAAGAATAGCATTAGCATATCTCAACATCAGATATAGAGACCGCGGACTTCTTCAAAACTTCTTCAATCAAGAAGCAAAACAGGAAGGAATCTCTGTAGAAGAATTGAAAAGGAGGCTCATCCAAACTATTGAAAGAAATGTTCAAAACAACCAGGTGGTCAGAGAGAAAATAGCATATCCACTCATAAGCTTTACAAAAAATCCTTCATGCTTAGAAATAACTCTAAAACCAACCCAACCTATCTCTCTTAGAGAGGTAAAACGCCTTTTGAAGGACAATCCTAATATATCTCAAATTATTAAAACAGCAGGTCTGAGTCTAAAAACATGTGATTAAAACGCTCTGCCCTGCTCTTTTTTTCTCTCTCTGACTCTTCTTATCATCTCTTCCAACGGAATAGGAGTAGCTTTTATACCCTTTGATGGACATATATTGACGCAGTGACCACAACCGTTGCATAATCCTGGAAATGCTGGAATGACATTTCCTTCTTCATCAATATCCCTTGTCTCACACATTTCGAGACATTTCTCACAGTTTTGACAAATGTTCCTGTCTATGGTTTCAAAAAAACTTGGAGTATAGAGATAACCGCCAAAAGTCAGATAGGCATAGTTACCTTTTTCATCAGACAGAAGATCTTTCTCATTAACTTCAATATCCTCCACACTGGAGGAACAACTGATGCCTCATAAAAAAGCATCTTCAGGACAAACGATTTTACACATTCCATCGCCAATGCAGAACTCCACTTTAGTGAGAACAGCAACCAACTTTCCATCTATCTCCTGAAGTTCGATACACCCCTGAGGGCAGACTTTAACACACTTTCCACAGCCTGTACACTTAAAAAAATTTATACCCCCGGGATATTGAGGAACAAAAGGAGAACCATCCTGACACAGGATTATCTGATTTCTCACTCTATCAGAAACTCTCTGTCTCATCATTTGACCTACCTAATATAGAGTAAATTATCAACCTTTATCTATAGAGCATCTGTAATGTTACATTATAGGCATAATCAAATGAAAAGCAATTGAGACAAATCAATTGGAATAGTCTAACTGGAAGTTTCTATATTCAGCTCTCTTATTTTTCTTCTGAGAGTGTTTCTGTGAATTCCGAGGACTTTTGCAGCTTTAACCTGATTGTAATTGCAGTATCTCAAAACCTCCGAAATGAGGATTCTCTCAGCACTCTTTACAACCAGATCATAAAGGTTGTTCTTTTCCTTTTGCTCAACCGTGAAAACCTCAACTACAAAGTTTCTTATCGCTTCTTCAAAGGAAGGTTCTTTAGTAGTAGCAGCAGTTGGCTTTAAATCCTTTACATCTATGACATCAACGGGCGAAAGGAGCATTGCTCTCAAAATCATGTTTTCCAGCTCTCTTACATTCCCAGGAAAATCGTAACCAAGTAACCATTCAACAGCACTTTCTGAAAGTTCTTTCACTGGTAGTTTAAACTCCCTTGAAAACTTCTTGATGAAATAGACAGCTAAGGGAATTATGTCTTCTCTTCTTTCCCTCAGTGGAGGAATCTCTACATTTACAACGTTGAGACGGAAAAACAGATCTTCCCGAAAGTTTCCCTTTTTAACTTCTTGCTCTAAGTTTCTGTTCGTTGCAGCAACAATTCTGACATCCACCTTGATGGTTTTATTGCCTCCAATCCTCCTAATTTCTTTCTCCTGCAAAACTCTCAAAAGCTTCGACTGCAGAGAGAGCTCAAGTTCCCCAATCTCATCCAGAAAAATCGTCCCACCGTTTGCCTGTTCAAAGATCCCTTTCTTGCTGGAAACTGCCCCAGTAAAAGCTCCCTTTTCATATCCAAAAAGCTCTGCTTCAAGGAGATTTGGAGGAAGTGCTGCACAGTTAATTGCTAAGAATGGCTTATTTCTTCTATGAGAGTATCTATGAATCGCTTTTGCAATGAGCTCTTTTCCTGTACCACTCTCTCCCGTTATCAGCACCGTAACATCACTCTTTGCAACTCTCCCTATAAGCTTGAAAACTTCTTGCATTTTTCTGCTTGTTCCAACAATCTCATCTTCCACTGGAAGAATATCCTCTTCTTCTCTCTCATGAGAAATCAAAACTTTGTCAAGGATTGATTTTATTTCTTCAAACGAGAAAGGTTTGGTTATGTATTCAACAGCCCCTTTTTCCATAGCCTTTACTGTGTAATCCATCGTACCGTAAGCAGTTAAAATAACAATTGGTACATTTTTCACTTCATCTAATATCTCAAGCCCCGTTTTTCCCGGCATTTTTATGTCAACAAAGGCAATATCAACTCCCTTCTCTTTTAGAACACCAATAGCCTCTATCCCATCTGAAGCTTCGATAACTTCATGTCCTAAGGAAGAGAGATACTTCCTGAGAACAACCCTTATGCTTTTCTCGTCATCAGCTATCAGAACCTTTGCCATCGCTCCTCTTCATTGGAAGAAGTACTGTTACCTCTGTTCCATATCCCTTCCTGCTTTTTACCTTTAACTCTCCACCGTGTCTCTTCACTATCTCAGCAGCTATGAATGTACCAAGTCCCATTCCTTTCTCTTTCGTTGAGAAAAATGGAAGTAAGAATTTTTTGAGTTCCTCCTCATCCATTCCTGCACCAGAATCTTTTATCCGAAGAAATATAAAGCCAGAAGGCTGAATAGCATACCCAGTCTCTATCTTGATGACCTTTTCACCGGAATCTGAGAAAGCCTCCATTGCATTTCTAAGAATATTCATAATAGCCTGTGTCATTCTATCTGAATCAAGGGGAATTTCAGGTAAAGAGGGATCAAAGTCATAGACAATCAATATCTCTTTTTCCCTTATTTCTGATTCAAAAAGCTTGACCACACTCTGAAGAATCCTGTGTATATTCGTTTTCTCAAAGTTCAAAAGGGAAAAGTCAAAACTCTTTGTAACGTTGTCCAGCAAACGCTCTATCCTTTCAGTTTCTTCAAGGAGAACCGTAACCAGCTCTTCATCATACTCCTTTAGTTGGGAAAAGAGTTTCGCAGCACCTTTAATTCCGCTAAGAGGATTTCTTATCTCGTGAGAAAGACCTTTGAGTAGCAACAAGATATCCTCATCAAATGGATTATCTTCTGCAGGTTGAACGATAACAATGACACCTTCAACCTTTGAAGCTACATAAAGGGGAGAGAAACTCAAATAATAGTTGTTATCTCTGAAACCAAAAATTTCAAGGAGATCAGTGTAAGATTTCTTTAACTGTTCTTCTATCTCCTCTCTATTTTTGAAGAATTCTGAAAGCTTTTTCCCTTTTAGATATTTAAAAGATTTATTCAGAAGAAATTCAAACTTCTGATTTGTATATGTTATCCTCCCTTCCCCATCGGTGATTGCAACGGGAAGGGGAAGAGAAAAAAGAAGATCCTCTACTTTCACAATTCCTCCCACAGGACGTCACCTTCTTTAGAAGGGCGAGGAATGCGGTTAAAGTCTTGCTTGATATTAAGACAGTCCAGCAATAAATTAACCCTATGAGACGGATAATCAAGGTTAAACTGTATCCAACAAAAGAACAGAAAGGGTAATATACGGTATTTTGTGTAAGTGAGAAAAATGAAGTGAGGGTGTTTGAAAAATCAAGAGTACAAAAACAAAAGCAAGTTGAATAGAGCAAATTTTGCAAGTGCAAACAGTACATTTAGTCCTCTCATAACTACCAAGAGCCTGTTTTACTTCCCCGAACAACCCCTCAATCCTCTCTCTTTGCCTATAAAGTTCATAGCTCATAAGCCAACTTCCTAAATTCACTTCTAATAACTCTTTTATTTTTAATTTAGTCTCAACAACAAGAGAGATAAATTCATCACTGTCATATCCCTTATCAGCCAGAAGAGCTTTACCCTCTTCAATCTGATTGAAGGCTTCTTCAAAACCAATCTAATGAAGAATCCTTTCTCCGTGTTTAACTTCGTTTGAGTATCCTTTTCTTGCTGTTGCGCTGACAACAAGCCTCTCCCCATTTTTGAAATGAACACTGAGGACTACTACTTTTACATGACCTCGAACTTTCTTTATCTTTGTTCCTCTCAACAGTTTTAGAGGATAAAGCCCTTCATATCTGAAACCTGTTCCATCTTTTTTCTTTTTGACTTCTATCTAGAAAAGGTAGTCAATGAAATTTTCAAGGAGTAATGGAGGAAGTTGTTTCAGACGGTAATAATAGGTTGAATAATCAGGAATGTTTCCCTTATTGAAAATGGCTTTTGCAAAGTCTTCAGTTTCTCTGAATGAAAGTTTCCAGGCTTTCTATAGAAAGAGCATTGTAAGGATGATCTAGTCGGAATATTCTTTGGATCTTCCTCTTTTTATTGGTGAACATAAATTTATTAGCGCCTGTTCTCTTTCCTTGAAGTACTCTTTTATATCTTCTTGGGGTTTAGCTTTTTCGATCTCATGAGGAGAGAGGATAGGCCTTTTTATTTCATTTGGCAATTTTCAAACAGCCTCTAGAATTAATAGTGCCTGTCCTCTTTTCTGCATGTAGTCTTTGACCAGTTTTAGGATCCTCTTGAAGTCGAGTTTTTGGCTTTCATAGAAGGAGAGGATAGGCTTTTTCATTGCTTTTGGCAATTTTTAAACACCCTCGGAGACTAACATCAGTCATTGAAGTTTTGATTTCAAATAGGTATAACGGGGCACAAAAGGCAAGGTAGGGTGGGCTTTACCCACCCATTTAAGAATTAAGAATAAAGCTCTGCAATTTCATTGTAAAGTGGATGCTTGCCACAGATTTCGAGAACTTCTGCCTTAACCTTTCCAATTACTGAGTCATCATTGATATTCTTCAGAACTTCAGCTATGAGCTGAGCAATTCTCCTTGCTTCGTCCTCTTTTATTCCCCTTGTTGTTATCGCTGGAGTTCCGATTCTGATACCGCTTGTTACAAATGGACTTCTTGTGTCAAATGGGATTGTGTTCTTGTTCACTGTAATGTTTGCTTTTCCAAGTGCAGCTTCAGCCTCTTTTCCAGTAATTCCCTTGTCTGTGAGGTCAACAAGCATGAGGTGGTTGTCAGTTCCTCCAGACACAAGTCTAAAGCCTTGCCTCTGGAGCTCCTCAGCCATTACTTTGGCGTTCTTCACTATCTGTTCCTGATACTTTCTAAATTCTTCTGTTTGAGCTTCTTTAAATGCTACAGCCTTTGCTGCAATAACGTGCATTAGAGGTCCACCCTGAAGTCCTGGGAATACAGCTTTGTCTATCTCCTTAGCAAACTCAGCTTTACACATTGTTACACCGCCACGAGGACCTCTCAGAGTCTTATGGGTTGTTGTGGTAACAAAATGGCAGGCTTCAACTGGAGATGGATGGAGTCCAGCTACTACAAGCCCTGCAATGTGGGCAATGTCAGCTAAGAGCAGAGCTCCAACTTCGTCTGCTATCTCTCTAAACTTATCAAAGTCAATAACCCTTGGATAAGCAGAAGCACCACAGATTATGAGCTTTGGCTTGTGCTCTTTTGCAAGCTGGTAAACCTGATCAAAGTCTATTGTCTCTGTGTCTTTTCTTACACCATATTGAACGACATTAAAGTACTTACCTGTCATGTTGACAGGAGAACCGTGGGAGAGGTGTCCACCGTGGGAAAGGTTCATTGAGAGAATCGTGTCTCCAGGTTTTAATACTGCAAGGTAAACTGCCTGGTTAGCCTGAGAACCAGAGTGAGGCTGAACGTTTACGTGCTCAGCTCCAAAGAGTTCTTTACACCTCTCAATTGCAAGCCTCTCAACAATGTCAACACACTCACAACCACCGTAGTACCTCTTTCCAGGGTAACCTTCGGCGTACTTGTTTGTGAGAACAGATCCTTGAGCCTCCATCACAGCTTCGCTTGTAAAGTTCTCAGAAGCAATAAGCTCAAGGTGTTCGTTCTGTCTCTTGTACTCACACTTTAGTGCTTCAAAAACTTCTGGGTCAACTCCTCTAAGGTGTTTCATCTATTACCTCCAAATTCGTTTTCTTCAATTTCAGAAATCTTGTTTACCCTTCTTTCGTGTCTTCCACCATCAAAAGGAGTCTCAAGCCATACTTTTACGATAGCCTTTGCCAGTTCCTCTCCCAAAACCCTTCCTCCGAAACACAGAACATTTGCATCGTTGTGTCTCCTGCTCATCTCAGCAGCAAAGATGTTGTAGCAAAGTGCAGCTCTTATACCTTTAACTTTATTTGCTGCAATTGAGATTCCAATTCCTGTTCCACAGATGAAGATTCCTCTATCCGCTTCACCGTTTACTATCCCTTTAGCTGCTTTGTATGCAAAGTCCGGATAATCAACAGATTCCTCTGAATAGGTTCCATAGTCGATATACTCTATACCAAGCTCTTCGAGGTAAGCCTTAATAACTTCCTTTAAACGAAAACCACCGTGGTCACAAGCAAGGGCTACTTTCATCTTCAGCCTCCAGAGTCAGTTTGGAAGCCAAATTATACTTTAATGGAACTCAACAGTCTGGTAGAGCTCTGGAATTATCGGCTCCACTCCAAAATTTTCCTCTACAATTGGCTTGAACTTTTTCATAACTGGAGCTTCGCCGTGAACAAAAACAAGTTTTGAATCGGGTTTTAGCGCCCCTTCAAGCCATTCAACAATTTGCAGTTGATCTGCATGAGATGAAAAGCCATTTATTGTATAAACCTCAGATTTTACTGCTATTAGCTCATTGAAAACCTTTACTTTTTTAGCTCCTTCTATTATCTTCCTTCCTGTCGTCCCTTCGGCCTGAAAGCCAACAAAGATTATTGTGTTCTTTTCATCCCATAGCCTATGTTTCAGGTGGTGTAGAATCCTTCCACCCGTACACATTCCATTTCCAGCAATGATTATTGCCCTTTCTTTTACGTCGTTAATTTTCATCGACTCTCTGACAGTCCTTGTAAACTTCAAATAGGGAAAAGAAAAGAGATCTCTTCTTTTAAACTCTTTCAGTACTTCTTCTTCAAGACATTCTGGATGTCTTCTAAAAGTTTGCGTTATAGAAATTGCTAAAGGAGAATCTAAAAAGACTTTACACTCTGGGAGTTCCCCATCATCATACATCTTTTTAAGGATATAGAGAATGTCCTGAGCTCTCTCGAGGGCAAAGGTTGGAATGAGGACAACCCCTCTTCTTTCAAAGGTTTTTAAAATGGCTTCCTTAAACTCTCTAACAGAATCCTCAAAACTCCTGTGTCTTCTGTTTGCGTAAGTTGTTTCAATAAGGACAATATCCCCTTTTGGTGGTTTCTCAGGATCTCTAATCAACGGTTTGTCGTGGTTTCCAATGTCTCCACTGAAAATCAATCTTTTTCCTTCAATCTCCAGCTCAACAAATTCAGAGCAAAGGATGTGTCCAGCGTCATAGAATTTGAACCTGATTCCGTCAACCTCATACCACTGGTAATATCCAACAGGTCTGAAGTGGTCAAAGGTATCAAAGACGTCATCAAGGGTATAGAGAAGTTCTTTTAACTCCTTCCCTTCCCTCAATCTTTTCCTGTTCTCTGTTCTTAAATGCTCCTCTTGAACCTGAGCAGAATCCATCAGAATGAGCCTTGAAATGTCTATCGTTCCAGAAGTGGCAAATATCTTTCCTCTAAAACCTCTCTTTACGAGATACGGAAGCCTTCCACAATGGTCAAGATGGCCGTGGGAAAGAATTACAAAGTCTATTTCTCGTGGGTCAAAGGTAAATTTTGGATTTAGATCTTCAAGCTCCTCTTTACCCTGAAACATACCGCAATCAAGGAGAAACTTCGTTCTCCCGGTCTCTATCAGATGACAACTTCCAGTAACAACCTGTGCAGCACCGTTAAAGGTTATTCTCACTTCAATTTCTCCCTCAAAGTCCCTTCAGTAACAGGTCCCATCAGGACTTCCTCTATATGGCCATCTTTCGTGATGATAATTGATGGTGTTGCAAGGATTCCAAATTTTCTTGCAAGCTCCGGGGTTTCTGCTATGTTAACTTTGACAAAGGAAACCTTCTTCAACTCTTTTGAGAGCTTCTTTATCACAGGATCAACCATCTTACATGGACGGCAGTTTGGAGCGTGGAAATAAATTACTCCTTTCCCTTTCTTAAGTCTTGAAAACTCTCCCTCCAAAACAGGAAGCTCCTGTCCCTTCATCTTTTTTGACTTAAACTTCCAGTAAATTCTCAAACCAAAAATGAAAACGATGTAAGCAACAAAGAGAACAAAGATAATGTCAAAGAAAATTGCCGCTATCTTGTAGAGTGTTTCCAAGACCTACCTCCCTTTGTAATCAAATTCTCCCTTTCTAAATAGGATTAGGGAGATTCAATTCTATCTCAAGTTTATTATACTTCGCATCGCAATGAAAAAGATTAGAGAGTTCCTAATAAAGGAATGGCTCTTCTCACTATCATTTCTAAGCTTTTTCCTGACGAGTCTCTGCTTTTTCAGAATTCCTCACTACTCAACTGATGATTTTAAGGTTCTATTTACACTATTTGTCTTTCTTATCCTTACCAAAGGACTTGAGAAAAGTAATCTACTGAAATATCTTGCAATAAAAGTTGAAAGAGGCAGGTTTGTTCCTCTAAAGCTTGTTCTCTTTACAGCTTTCATCTCTGCCTTTATTACAAACGATGTTGCACTGATAATCGTCGTCCCTCTTACGCTCTTAATGAAGATACCAAAAGTAGAACTCCTCGTTGTTCTTGAAGCAATGGCTGCAAATGGCGGCTCAGCACTGAGTCCCTTTGGAAATCCACAAAATATCTTTATCTACTACCACTACAACCTTCACTTCAAAGAATTCGTTGAAGCGATATTTCCTCTCGTTCTTGTTTCACTTATCCTACTCATATTCCTGACACCAAAAGGAAAAGAAAAAGTAAAAACTGTGGAAGAAGAGGTTAAGTACTCACGGGAATCTTATTTACTACTGCTTTTCTTCGTAATCTTCATCTTAAGCGTTTTAAATTTCATCCCATTGTGGGCTGGTGCTCCACCCATCATTTATGCACTCTTTTTCAATAGAAAAATCTTGAAGATTGACTACTTTCTCCTTCTCACTTTCTTTTTCTTCTTTGGACTCACCGACAACTTAGTCCATATTCTGAACGTAAAATTTGAGAACCCAACAGAAGTCTTCCTCTACTCAGCTATTGGAAGCCAGATAATGAGCAACGTTCCAGCAACTCTTTTCTTTGCAGACTTCACAAACCAGTGGAAACCTCTCCTCTGGGGAGCAAACGTTGGGGGATTTGGAAATTTGATAGGCTCTCTTGCAAATCTAATTGCCTATAAACTTTACGTTGAAAGGTTTGAAAACAGCAGAAAACTTCTTATCAAGTTTCACGTAATTGGCTATCTTTTCTTCATAGCTGGAATTCTCACTTTTTTTATAGTAATTAGTTGAGAATAAGAACTGCAAGTAGAGAGATAACAACGGCAAAGGCTACATTCAGAATAAACCCTACCCTTATCATATCCCTCTGTCTAACCACTCCAGTTCCATAGACTATCGCATTTGGAGGAGTTGCAACTGGAAGCATAAATGCACAGGAAGCTGCAATTCCGGCAGGTAGAGCAAGCTCCTGAGGTGGTAAATTCATCTGTGAAGCAGCAGTTATGAGAATCGGAACAAAGATTGCAGCCGTTGCAGTGTTGCTCATAAGCTCGGTCAGGAAGATCATAAAAATGGTAACTGAAAGAACAACCAGAATCTGGGGCAGACCACCAACATTCTCTGTCAAAATCCTCGCTATAAACTTGCTCGTTCCTGTGACTTTCAAAACGTGAGATAGTGCAAGACCGCCACCAAATAGATAGAGGGTTCCCCAGTCAGTGCCTTTGTCAATTTCCTCCCAGTTTACAAGTCTGAAAGCAAAGAGAAGAATAACAGCAAAGGCAGCTATAACCGCATCAAAGTACTTGTGAACTCCTATGAAAGCAGCAACCTTCTTGCTGAAGAGCCACAGAGTAACAGTAATAAGGAAAACCAGTAAAACTCCTATTCTTTCCTTTGTCATCTCAAGGGTAAAGTTCTCAATCGTTACTTTCCTTTTCAGATCAGGTCTGAAGTAGAGATAGAGAATGAGAAATAGAAGAGGGAAAAGGATAAAAACTGCTGGTAAGCCCGCCTTTAACCAGTCAGTAAATTCCATTCCAAGATTTGCAGCAGTTATTCCGTTTGGGGGACTTCCAACAAGAGTTCCTATTCCCCCAACGCTTGCAGAGTAAGCAATTCCTAAAAGGAGAAAAGTTTTGAGTCTACTATCTGCAGAAACTGTTACAGCTATTCCAAGAGCAAGTGGAAGCATCATTGCCGTTGTGGATGTATTACTAATCCACATGGAGATGAAAGCAGTTGCAGCAAAGAGAAGAATTGCCGTTCCAAAAAGAGAACCTTTTGAGACTGAAACTATCTTGAAAGCAAGGAATTTATCTAACCCGTACTTCGTAAGAGCCGTTGCAAGTGCAAATCCACCAAAGAAAAGGAAAATAATTGGATGGGCAAAAGAGGAAAAGGCAGCCTTAACGTCTAAAATCCCAAGAAGAACTGCCAGAACAGGAATTGAGAGGGAAGTAATCGCTAAAGGGATCGCCTCGGTTATCCAGAGAACCGCTGCAAATGTTAGGACTGCAAGCCCTTTTCTTATTTCAAGAGGAATTGATGGAATCAGGAGAATCATGGCTAACAGAAAGAGAGCAAAAATCAAAATTGCAGAACGTCTCATTTCAATCCCCCTATCTCACCGTTACAACCCTCAAAAGGTTTGTCGTTCCCGGAATTCCTGTTGGAGCTCCAGCAAGAACTATTATCCTATCTCCTTTCTTTGCAAGTTTTTTCTCTTTTGCCACTTTTAGAGATTCTTCAATAATCCTGTCCGTTGACTGGGCTGGAAGTGTCAGGAATGGCTCAACACCCCA